>CAWAXR010000023.1:0-223795 GCA_963786045.1 uncultured Alphaproteobacteria bacterium
GGAGCCGCCGGCAAAAGTCGGCTAAGTAGGCGCGGCATTCCTCGGCGAGAACTTGCGTGACCTCATCAACTCTTCCCCCCGGCATAGCGCCTGCCAATGATCCGGCATCGCCGCCATTTGGCGCGTTCGCGCCGACGCGCGCGCAAGCGGCGATCATCGCGCTCGCGCATCGCTCGCGATTGAAGCGCGGCGCCTTCCGCCCGATGCTGTCGCGGCTGATCAACTGGCTGCGCGCGGGGCCGTTGGACGTGCGATATCAGGGCGCGTCATTCCGGTTCTATCACCAGGCCAGCGCCACCGAGCGAGGCGCCCTGTTCAATCCTGACTACAATCTCGAAGAGCTGGACTTTCTGCGGGCGCGCACGCCCGTGGGCGGCGTGTTCGTCGATGTCGGCGCCAATGTCGGCACCTACGCCCTGGCTCTCGCGCGGCATGTCGGCGGCTCCGGGAAGGTAATCGCGATCGAGCCGCATCCCGTCACCCACGCCCGGCTGGCGTTCAACCGCGCCGCCTCCGGCTTCACGCAAATTCATCTCGTGGCTGCCGCCGCCGGCCCTTCCGACGGCAATCTGATGATCGAGACCGACGGTGACAATCTCGGCGCCAGCCACATCGTTTCAGGTGACCGCCAGGGCAATGCCATCAAGGTGCCTTCGCTGCGGCTGCAACGCATTCTCGGTGAAGCCGGCGCCGATCACGTCGACGCCCTGAAGATCGACGTCGAGGGATTTGAGGATCGCGTTCTGACCGGATTTTTCAGAGAGGCGCCGCAAAGCCTGTGGCCGCGCGCGGTGGTGATCGAACACCTGTCGCGGAACGAATGGCAAGGCGACTGCATTGCCGACATGCAGGCGCGCGGTTATGCCGAAATCGCCAGGACCCGCAGCAATACGATGCTGCTGCGTGCCTAGAGTGTCGGCGGCGGAACATCGACGCTTCAGCGCAGTTGGCTCCGGATCTCAGGAGATTCCGGAAATCGCCAAATGCCGATCGACCCGCCAGAGGACCCGCCGATCAGGCCCGGCCAACCGTCGGAGCCACCGCCGGAAAATCCGCCCGGACGACCTCGGCCCGAGGTGCCGCCCCCCATGCAGGAGCCGAATGAGCCTTCCCCGCCAGACGAGTTGCCGGGCCAAACACCGAGCGAATTGCCGGTGCGCGGACCGCAGGGACCGAACACCCCCTCGCCCGCGACCGATACGGGACATATCGAACTGGCGGCATCGAAGCCCGACTCGGTATCCGGAGTGCTGCCAATAGCCGCAGGCAGCAAATTGCAAAACGCAGATTTGAAATGATGATCTGAATGCGCAATGAACAGAGACGCATCCGGACTTCGCGTCGTCGGAAATATAAACAAGTTCTGGTTTGAAGGCCGCCACAATCCGGCCTAACGCCTGTTTGTTGATCGTCAGCACTTGTTGACAGATCTTGTTGCGAAGAATTTTTCGGAGTCCCGAACCATCATGACAAAATTTCAACTCCTGCTGCTTGCCACGACAGCTCTCACGGCGCTGCAACTGGGCTCTGCTCCGTCGCACGCGCAGACCGCGCCGCTGGTCGTGGCACAGGCCAAGGAGGAGCTTGGTCCCGATGGAAAGCCCAGACAGCCGCCCAAGGAGCTGCCGAAGGGAGCGCCACCGGCGCACCAGGCGCCTCCGACAGCCGCGCCACCGCCGCGGCCCGTTCCTCCACCGCCTATGCAGCGACCTACGCCACCGCCGCCGCCTGCGCCCCCACCACACGTTCCGCCGCCGCATGTTCCGCCTCCTGCAGCCGCGCCACCACCGCATATTCCGCCGCCCGCGGTAGCACCACCTCATGTCCCGCCCGCAGCAGCACCACCTCATGTGCCGCCGGCTGCGGCGCCCCCGCCGCGTCCTACTCCGCCCGCTCCCCCTGCGGCATCGCCTCCGCCTGTTCCCCCGCGGCCTCCGGCCGGGCCTGCCATTCAGCGGGAGCGGGAATTGGAGAGGGAGAGAGAGCGGCAAAAAATGACGCCTTCGCCGCCGCCCTCGGGCGCAGGCACCCCCCCGCCGCCGTCGCGCACTGGGCCGCCGCCGGCTCCCCCTGTGCCGGGCACGGCACCCGTCACGCCTTCACCCGGCGCCGGCGCGCCGCTGCCACCGCCTGTGCACACTGCGCCGGTCCCTCCCGCTCCGAGCACCGCTCCAGCCGCGCCCGGTGGCGGGCAGACCACGCTGCCGCCCGGAGCCGCGCCGTTGGCGCGTCACGCGCCGCCAACGATCACCGCGCCGATTCCCGCACCACCACCGCCGTCCCAGGCGATGACCCCGATCGCGCCGGGTACGGCGCCGCAGGGACCACACCGCATGGAGGATTTCCGCGGCGCGCGGCAGGAAAGCGATCAGGGCGGCCGCAAGGTCTTCACCGAACCCGGCCGCGTCATCGTGGTCGATCCCGGCGGTCAATCGTTCATTCGTCACAATGAGGAGGACCGGTTCCGTTACGGCGCGCGCGATATCCGGACTGAGCAGGTCGGCGGCGACACCCGCACCGTCGTGATTCGTCCCGATGGCTCAGAGATCATCACCGTCGTCGGCCGCGACGGCCAATTGCTGCGCCGGATTCGCCGCGATCGGGAGGGCCGCGAGATCATCATCATCGACAACAGCTACCGTGACCCCCGCGACGCCGGCGGGTTCTATGTCGACCTGCCGCCGCCGATGATCCGGATTCCCTATGACCGATACATCGTGGAAGCCGACGATGCGTCGCCGGACCTGATCTACGAAACCATGGAGGCGCCGCCGGTGGACCGGGTCGAGCGGCGGTATTCGCTCGACGAGATCCGCTACAGTCCGTCGGTGCGGCAGTTGATGCCCAGCATCGATCTCAACACCATCACCTTCGAAACCGGATCGTGGGAGATTCCGCCCGATCAGGCGGCGCGGCTGCAGGTAATCGCGGAAGGACTCAATCGGGTGATCGCACGCAACCCGCGCGAGGTGTTCCTGATCGAGGGTCACACCGACGCGGTGGGCAACGCCATCGACAATCTCTCGCTGTCGGACCGGCGTGCTGAATCCGCGGCTGCGCTGCTCACCCAGCAGTTCGGGGTGCCCGCGGAGAACCTGACCTCGCAAGGCTACGGCGAGCAATACCTGAAAGAGCAGACTGACGGGCCAAGCCGGATCAACAGGCGCGTCACCATCCGCCGCATCACGCCATTGCTTAACGGCGGCGCGGTGTCGTTGCCGCCTCCGCCTCCGGGCATCGCTCCGCCGCGGTGAGACAAGAGCGAGATCGAAAAAAATGGCCGGGAGCGATTCCGGCCATTTTTATCTTCTCTCAGCCGGCTCGTTCCCGCGACAGTCGCAGGGCGGATCCGCGCTGTTGTCAGCCCTTGTCGGTATCGAGTTTGAAGATTTCGGAGCCTTCGCCAATCGATAGCAAGCCCGTCTCTGCGTAGAGATTCAGCTTGGCGCGGGTATCGGTGATGTCGAGGTTGCGCATTGTCAGCTGGCCGATACGGTCCGCCGGCGTGAACGCCGCATCCTCCACCTTCTCCATGCTGAGCCGCTCCGGCTGATAGGTCAGGTTGGGGCTCTCGGTGTTCAGGATGGCGTAGTCGTTGCCACGTCGCAGCTCGAACGTGACCTCGCCGGTGACCGCGCGAGCCACCCAACGCTGGGCGGTTTCGCGCAGCATGAGGGCTTGAGAATCGAACCATCGCCCCTGATAGAGCAACCGGCCAAGGCGCATGCCGCTGATCCGGTATTGCTCAATGGTGTCTTCGTTGTGGATGCCGGTGACGAGGCGCTCGTAAGCGATGTGCAGCAGCGCCATGCCGGGAGCTTCGTAGATGCCGCGGCTCTTCGCCTCGATGATCCGGTTCTCGATCTGGTCGCTCATCCCAAGGCCATGTCGGCCGCCGATGGCGTTGGCCTCGAGAAACAGCGCGACCGGATCGGCGAACGTCTGGCCGTTCAGCGCGACGGGCTGACCCTCGACAAAACGCACGGTGACCGTTTCGGCCTTGACGACACAATCGTCGCGCCAGAACGGCACCCCCATGATGGGGCTGACGATCTTGATGCCGCTATCCAGGCGCTCAAGATCCTTGGCCTCGTGGGTCGCGCCGAGGAGATTGCTGTCGGTCGAATAGGCTTTTTCGGCGCTCATCTTGTAGGCGAAACCGTTGGCGGTCATGAACGCCGACATTTCCGCACGGCCGCCCAGTTCGTCGATGAACTGCTGATCGAGCCAGGGCTTGTAGATCTTGAGGCTCGGGTTGGTCAGCAGGCCGTAGCGGTAGAACCGCTCGATATCGTTGCCCTTGAACGTGGAACCGTCACCCCAGATGTTGACGCCGTCTTCCTTCATGGCCGCGACCAGCATCGTGCCGGTCACGGCGCGACCGAGGGGCGTGGTATTGAAGTACGTCGCGCCACCGGTGCTGATGTGGAAAGCGCCGGATTGGATCGCGGCGATGCCTTCGTGGACCAATTGCGTGCGGCAATCCACGAGCCGCGCTTTTTCAGAGCCCAAGCCCAGAGCCTTGCGCGGGATCTCGTCGTAGTCGGCCTCGTCGGGTTGGCCGAGATTGGCGGTATAGGCGAAGACGCGGGCGCCTTTCTGTTTCATCCACAGGAGCGCCGCGCTGGTGTCGAGACCGCCCGAGAAAGCAATGCCGACTTTTTCCCCTTTGGGCAGGCCTTTCAAGATCGTACTCATCAAGCTTCCAATCGGTCGTAATTGCTGCTGTTTCTTGCGAATTGAGTGCGCGAATATCAAATTTCGCGCCGATGGGCACGCGTTTAATAGCGGAATCGCGGTCGAACGACCGCAGCCGGATTACCCCGCCTTGCGGAAACGAGTGCCCAGCCGCGTCAGCGCGGCATCGACGCCCGCGTCGGTGAGCCGGGTCGACGGCCAGCGGTAGATGTAGCCATGCGCCAGCCAGACCACCAGAAATGTCACCAGTCCGGCGGCGGCGACGTCGGTAAAGAAGTGCCCGCCAAATGCCATCCTGAGCAGGCTCGTCGTGACGCCGAACGCCGTCGCGGCGGCATAGGCCAGCGGCCGCCACGCCGGCGGCGTCAGCGCCGCGGGCGCGTAGGTCCAGAAAGCGGTGGCGCCTTCGCCGGAGAAGAACGAGCAATTGTGTCCGCAGCTACCGCGCGGATCCCACCACGCCACGAATGGCTGCGATCCGTTGAATTGCGTCACTGTCACGGGACGCGGCCGGCCCCAATAGCTCTTGAAGGTGAGGTTGGTGAGAACGCCAGCGGAAAGGGTGAGGGTGAGGAGCAGGAAGACGATCGCCCGCCCCGACATCAGGAGCGGCCGGTCCGGGCGCGCCAGCTTCACGAGCAACGCGACAATGGCCGGCAGCGCCAGGCCCCACGCGATCCACATCGCGCCGTCGCGCGCGATGGCGGCCAGCGCGTTGAGCTTGAGTGGAAACGTTCCGCTCGGCGCATCGTAGAACCACGCGGCGAGCCTCAGATCGAGTTCGGGATAAATCCCGAACAGCAATCCGACGGCAAGCGCCAGCGAGAGCGCGATGATCAATCCGGTCCGGTTCATGGCGCGGGGTTTAGCCGAGGAGATGCGGGATGAAAAGGCTTTGCCAATTACCGCTTCATGCCGCAGGTGGCGACGAAGGTGTTTGTGACGGCAACGGCGGCGGCGGCGTCAGCGGGGGCGGCGGCTCGCGCCAGGCACCGGCATTGCGGCCGGCAATCATCCAGTAGACCACGCCGGCGGCGATGCCGGCGCCTGTCATGATTTCGAGATGACGTCGCACGATGCCCTCGAACGTCAGCGTCTCGGGATGGAACGGCACGAGGCCTAGATAGCACGCCAGGCCCACGACGCCGCCGCCGACCGCGTAGGTCAGCGCGCTGCGGATGTAAAAGGCTTCGGTGATGGCGACCACGACCATCGCCGGCAACAGCGCAAAGCCGCTGAAAAAGATGAAGCCGAGACCGATCAAGACGTCAAACGCGCCGGGATCGACCGGACCGGCCCCGAGATCGCTGAATTCGGGAAACATGATCGCGCCGACCACGATCAACCCCGCCACCAGACTGGCGGAGAGAAATGCGAAGAGAACGACGAACAGCCGGCCGATCAGCGCCATGTCGAAACCGCAGTCGCAGTCATTCCGGGGCGATGCCAAGCATCGAACCCGGAATCTCGAGATTCCGGGTCTGGTGCTAAAGCACCATCCCGGAATGACCGAGTCGAGATTGCCTCATCGCTTGCACTCGTCGCAACGGCAATCTGGGAAGCGAGGCACATCATCGCTCAATCCGTCATCGCCATGGCGCGCAGCGCCTGTCGCTCGCGCGACGACAATTTTTCGGTCTCCGATTTCAACTGCCCGCAGGCGGCCAGGATGTCGCGGCCGCGCGGGGTGCGCACCGGCGAGGAGTAACCGGCGTTGAAGATATATTCGGAGAATTTTTCGATCTGCTCCCAGTCCGAGCATTGGTAGGCCGTGCCCGGCCAAGGATTGAACGGAATGAGATTGATCTTGGCCGGAATCCCCTTCAACAGCTTGACCAGCAGTTTGGCATCATCGAGCGAATCGTTGACGCCTTTCAGCATCACATATTCGAAGGTGATGCGCCGCGCGTTGGAAGAGCCGGGATAATCGCGGCAAGCCTGCAGCAATTCGGCAATCGGATACTTCCGGTTCAGCGGCACCAGCTCGTTACGCAATTCGTCCCGCACCGCATGCAGCGAGATCGCCAGCATGACGCCGATCTCTTCGCCGGTACGGATGATGTTCGGCACCACGCCCGAAGTCGACAGCGTGATGCGGCGGCGCGAAATGCCGATGCCCTCATTGTCCGACACGATCAGGAGCGCATCGCGCACCGCGTCGAAATTATACAAGGGCTCGCCCATGCCCATCATCACCACATTGGTGACGAGCCGGCCGCCATTTGGCGTGTCGCGGTCCGCCCAGTCATTGAGACGGTCGCGCGCCACCATGATCTGGCCGACGATTTCGCCCGCGGTGAGGTTTCGCACCAGCCGCTGGGTGCCGGTGTGACAGAACGAGCAATTCAGCGTGCAGCCAACCTGCGATGAAACGCACAGCGTGCCGCGATCGGTTTCCGGAATATAGACGCACTCGACTTCATGGGCCTTCTCGAGCTTGTCGCCGCTCGGCAGGCGCAAGAGCCATTTGCGGGTGCCGTCACTGGAAATCTGCTCGGCGACCACTTCGGGGCGCGCGACGGTGAAATGCTGTTCGAGTTCCTTGCGCATTTCCCTGGAAATGCTCGTCATCTCGTCGAACGCTTGCGCGCCGCGGACATAGATCCAGTGCCACAGCTGCTGCACGCGCATCTTGCGCTGCGCGGGCGCCACGCCGACGGCCCCCAGCCGCTCCGCCATTTCGGCGCGCGACAGACCGACCAATGAAGGCTTCGCCGGCGGCACGTAGGATTCCAGCGCGACCTTTTCGAGAGGCGCGTCGGCTCCGGTGCTGGCTTCCCTTGAGGGGATGATCATTGTCTCATTCATGGCACATCAGATAGGCCTTCCCGGGCCGGCTGGAAAGGCATCAAATGCAGCGATCGCGGGGTTGACCGGCTAGCGCCTGCAATCCTGCGCCAGCCTGTCGAGCGCCTGGGAAAGCCCCTTCAGCGGGAAGACGTCGATGGTCTCGGTACCCTTGGCCGACACGCCCTTGACGGTGGCATCGGCGGACTTGCGCATCGCGTCGACCATCCGCTCTTCCTCGGCGGCGTTCTTGATCCAGAGGCCATCACCCTGCGTATACATCGCGTAGGAAGCCCCGCCGACCTCGATCGTCGATTCCGAGCCCGGTTTGAGCATATAGCCGATCATGATCGAGACTTCGTTGACAACCTTTTCGGCCGGACGCGTCGAGACGAACGCGTAGGCAGGGTCGCGCGGGCGATTCGGCGGGTTGGTCTTCGACGATGAAGGTTTCGCCAGCGCGAAGCAGACCTTCTTTCCGTTCGGTGTCGCGGTGTAGGCGCCCCAGGTGCCGAACTGGCCAATCAACGTCGGCTCGGCGCCGCCCGCGGCGGCAACAGCAACGGCAGCCGCTTCCGGCTTGGCCGCGGCTGGCTTGGCCGATGGTGGCTTGGCCGCGCCTTTCGACGGCGTGCTCTGCGCCTGCGCGAGGCTTGCAAACCCGCACACCAGCGCTATCGCCCCTATAGCTGTCAGGATTCGCCGCACGGACATCGCCAAATCTGGTCCCTTATCATTGTGACTGGAAGATGGCCCGACACCGCATGGTCGCGCGACCGATGGATAACCGGGAAATGTCTGGTTGTGAAGGCAGTTCGGTCCTTCAAACAGAAACGTCCGTGGCCCGCTCCGCTTTCGCTGTTCCATTCACGCTCGGTCTTTCCCCCGCGCCATCCGCTGCTTCTCCCACTGCGCGTCAGTCCATTGCAGCAGATCCTCGGCGCCGGAACTGCGCAAATGCGCGCCACCGTCCTGCACCACCATCTCGCCATTGATGTAGCCGGCGGAATCGGAAATCAGGAAGCTCGCGAGATTTGCAAGCTCGCCATACTCGCCGACACGGCCGAGCGGATTTCTCGCTGCCCAGTTCTGATCGCGCCCTTCGGGCCGAAGTTGCCCCATTGCGCCCGCGGTCGGGAACGCGCCCGGCGCAATCGCCACGTTGCGGATGCCCTTGGGTCCCCACTCCACGGCGAGACTTTTGGTCATCGCAAGGATGGCTGATTTCGCCATGGCCGACGGCACCGTGAAGGCGCGACCGGTGATGGTCGAGGTCGAGAGGATACTCAGCACCACGCCCCCGTGCCCTGCTTCGATCCAGCGCTTGCCGGCAGCGAACGTGCAGTACATCGTGCCGTGCAGCGTTGGCGCGAGAATGGCATCCGCGGCGCGAAACGACAGTTGCTCGGTCTGCGCGATGAACGTCGCGGCAGCATTGTTGACGAGAACATCGAGCGGGCCATCGCGCCAGATCGCCCCCATCATGGCATCGACGCCGGCGCCATCGCGAACGTCGCAGCTGATCGCGTCGACCCTGGCGCCTAAATCAGCGCGCATCTGGCTCGCCGTCGCCTCGAGCACCTCGATCCGCCGGCCGCAGATGATCAGCTCGGCGCCAAGCTCGGCGAAGCGGCGCCCCATCGCGGCGCCGAGCCCGGAGCCGCCGCCGGTGACCAATATCCGTTTTCCCCTCAGGAGATCTTTTTCGAACATGGGTCCGTCCCTTGACTGCGCTGCCGTCATTGCGGACCAGCGCCCCGCGCGCTGAATCCGAATGACCGCCTGCTATTGTAGCCCGGCTTCAAATCCGGCATGAAGCCGTCTCGGGTTACTCGCGCGTTCGAAACTCAGGTGTGCCCATGAAAGCCATTCTCTGCTCGCAATATTGCGGCCCCGACGATCTCGCGCTGGCGGAAGTGCCCGATCCTGTGGCCGGGCCAGGCGAGGCCGTGATTGCGATCAAATCCGCCGCGCTGAACTTCTTCGATCTGCTGATGATCCAGGGCAAATACCAGATCAAGCCGCCGTTCCCGTTTTCGCCGGCCGCGGAAGTTGCGGGCGTGATTGAAAGTGTCGGCGCGGGGGTGACCGATCTCAAGGCCGGCGACCGCGTCGTGGCCTCCTGCGGCCATAACGGCGCGCGGGAAAAAATCGCATTGCCGGCCAGTTCCATCGTCAGGATTCCCGACGATCTGGATTTTGACCGAGCCGCCGGAATCATCATCACCTACGGCACGGCGCTGCATGCGCTCGAGGATCGCGCCAGTCCCAAATATGGCGAAACCATGGCGGTTTTGGGCGCCGCCGGCGGCACAGGTCTGGCGGCATGCGAGCTTGGCAAACTCCTGGGATTGAAGGTGATCGCCTGCGCATCGTCGGATGAGAAGCTCGAATTTGCCAAAGCGCACGGCGCCGAACTCGGCCTCAACTACGCCAGAGAAGATCTCAAGGAAGGCTTGCGCCGGCTCACCGGCGGCAAAGGGGTCGACATTGTTTTTGACCCCGTCGGCGGCAGCTATGCCGAGGCCGCACTGCGTTCGATCGCATGGGAAGGCCGCTTTTTGGTGATTGGATTTGCCGCCGGCGAAATTCCGAAAATGCCGCTGAATCTGGCACTTTTGAAGGGTTGCGATATTCGCGGCGTGTTCTGGGGCGCTTGGGCGCGGCTCAATCCGGACAGGAATCGCGCCAATCTGGAAAAGCTCGTGAAGTGGACCGCGGAGGGCAAGATCTCCTCCCACGTCGATCGCACGTTTCCCCTGGCGCAAACCGCCGATGCCCTCAAGGTGCTCGCGGGCCGCAAGGCGATGGGGAAGGTGATTCTCCATCCCTGAGCCGGGTCATCCTCCGTCAGGGTTAACGGGTTTGAGTCGTGCCAGCCTGACCGGTCGGCCTCCCGATCTCGCCTCAATGAAATCAAAATATCTCCCAAATCGTGCCGGCGATCGTCGCTTTTTGGACTGATTCGAAATGAGAGTCAGGGTTCCAGTAGCGGGCGGGCCTGGGAACAAGAGTTTTAAGAATCCGAAGCCGGGATGCCCGATGTTGCGTCGCAGTAGCGGGAGGCGTCACCATGTCAAGGCAATCGAGGTTCACTTCGCACGGCGAACAGTTTGACGGAGCGGACGGGGCATATGACCTGGACGAGGCCGACTCTCAGTTCAGGTCTTATCGCTCCGCACGATCGCTCGGCGTGAGGGAGGACCATGATCCCGTGCCCCTCTTTCTTTCGGAATCTCCCGAAGTTCCCATGCCGCGGGCGTTTGGCCGGGAGAGAGGGGTCATCAGGCGGCGCCCTATCAGGACCAGCATCGCGCTGATCGCTGCGGCGGTGGCCTGCTACGCCGTCCTGTCGGTAAAGAATCCATTCCCTGTTTTTGCGAACGCGACGGCGACGCTGATCGGCATGTCGGACGTTCGATCGACTCCCGCTCCGACGGCGCCGGCCGCTCAACCAACCGCCAGCGTTCAGGCCTTGGCGCCGACGCCAACGGAGCCGGCACCAAGGCCAGCGCCGACCCGCGACGAAATTGCGCTCGCGATCAGGGCAGCCCATCAGAGCCTGACCCCGGCGGAAATCAGCCAGCCCATCGTCAATGATCCGCCAGTCAGCGCTGCTCCGCCTGTGAATGCTGCTCCGCCGGCAAGCGTTGCCCCGCCAGCAAGAAGGCTTGGTGCCGACGAACTAACCACGTTGATGACGCGGGCCAAGGGCCTGCTTGCAACCGGTGATATTCCGTCAGCCCGCCTGTTGCTGGAACGCGCGGCGGATGCGCAGGAGCCGAGTGCCGCGCTGATGCTGGCTCAAACCTACGATCCCGCGGTGCTGGGAACGCAGGATACCCGAAACATCAACACCGATGCGGCACTGGCACGCACCTGGTACCAGCGGGCTGCCCAACTCGGCTCGGCCGATGCGCAGCGGCGCCTCAGTCAATTGCAATAACTCTTTCAAGTGGGGAACCATATGCGACGTTTAATTGGATTGGCACTCGTTGCCATTATGATGGCTTGCGGCCCGGCGGCGCGGGCCGAAGAGGCCGTGTCTGACCCGGCCAAGGTCAGTGACAGTCTTAAAGCCATCTTTCAATTCGGATCGACGTCCACCAAGCAGGCGCTGAACGCCAACACGGTGACGCTGATCACCGGCACGATCGGCGGCACCTATGTGCAGTTCGGAGCCGATCTCGCTTCCGTGCTCGACGACGGAAACAAGCTTCGCGTACTTCCGATCGTCGGACGCGGTTCCGTGCAGAGCGTTGCCGACATCCTGTTCCTGCAAGGCGTCGATTTGGGAATCGTGCGGTCCGACACGCTCGACTATCTCGAGAGGAAAGGCTTCGCCAAGGATATCAAGAAACAATTCACCTATGTGACCAAGCTCTACAACGAAGAGATGCAGATCATTGCGCCGAAATCGGTGCAGAGCCTGAGGGACCTCGAAGGCAAGACTGTCAGCGTCGACCTCCCCAACGGCAGCACCTTCGTCACCGTGCTGACGGTTGCCGACCGACTCGGGATCAAGGCGAACTGGGTCTATGTCGAGCAGCGCATTGCGATGGAGAAACTGAAAACGGGCGAGATCGACGCCGTCATCGTGGTGGGAGGCAAGCCTTACAAGTCGGTCTCCAGCTTCGGCAATGACGGCCGTTTCCACCTCGTGAAGGTCGACTACGAAAAGCCGCTACAGGGCGACTACCTGCCGGCAACACTCACCGCGAAGGATTATCCGAACCTGATCGCAGAAGGCGAGAAGGTGGATACCATCGCGGTGCCGGCGCTGCTCGCGGCCTATAACTGGGCGCCCAATACCGATCGCTATCGCAAGCTCACGCAGTTCGTGGATGCGTTCTTCACGAAATTCCCGACCTTCCAGAATCCGCCCTTCCATCCGAAATGGAAGGAAGTTTCATTGTCGGCGCCGCTGGCGGGCTGGAGCCGCTTCCCCTACGCACAGCAATGGCTCGACAGCCACGGGATCGAGCCTGTGGCGCGAAGCCGCTTCGACGACTTTCTGAAGCAGGGTGCGGCGACGGGGAAACTGCCCGCAAATACGGACAAGGAAGCGCTATTCAGGCAATTCAAAGCCTGGGAAGCGGAACAAGCCCGGGCACAGGTTCAGCCCGGCCAAAGACAGCGTTAGGCCTCTCGGCCTTGGGTCGGGATGAATCCGCATCCCGGCTCTCGCTGCTCCCGCACGAATTCAACACGGCGGCCGCTTAACTCTCTGACTCGATCCCTCGCTTCAGCGCGGCGCGGGCCGCGTCGCGATGCTCGGGCTTGATGTGGGCCGCAACCATTCGGATCGCGGTGGCGAGCACGGCCGCATCGTCGGTAAAACCGAGCACCGGCAACATGTCCGGAATGAAGTCGAATGGCAGGATGAAATAGGCGATAGCCCCTAACAGCGCTGCCTGGACGTGGCGCGGTGTTTGTTTGTCGAAGGCGCAGTAATAGGCGCTCAGCAAGTCCTCGGCAAAAGGGAGCTTTGCCACGACTCGCTTCAATTTGATCCAGAAGCGCCGGCGCACGCTTTCACGGTCTTTCGCCAGATCCTCGGCCGGCTCGAAACCCACGGTATCCTCTGACATCATCGTCCGGGCTCCCTGAAACTGCGCGGCCGATCGCCGCGGCAGACCCGCTCCAATTCCGATCGCAACGGACACGCTCTTGCGGAATACGCAATTCAAGCTGGGGATGTTGCGTCAACACCGCAAGGTTGGCGCGGGAACCCGATCAGGTGTGACCCAGCTGCGCCGCAATCGCGTTCATGGCCCGTGCAAGTTCGATGTCCAGCGCGGTAACACCGCCAGCGTCATGGGTCGCCAATACCACCTCCACCGTCCTGTAAACGTTGCGCCATTCCGGGTGATGGCCGTTCTTTTCCGCCACCAGCGCTGCGCGGCTCATGAAGCCGAACGCCTCGTTGAAATCCGTGAAGACGAAGGTTCGTGCGATCGCCTCCCGGCCGGCCACCTCGGTCCACCCGGGTAAACCCTTGATGGCCGATTTCCGCGCCTCCGCCGACAGCCGTTCCACCATGATCGCCTCCCGTTTGACCCGAAACTGACGCTAACATCGGACGATGTCGGTTTGATCCGCCCACCTGGCGCAGCAAACCGTTCCAAAATGGCCCTTTTGGAGCCGGCGGGTAACCATGACGCCGATGTAACTGCGCGCGGGCCGGAAATTTGCTATAATATTCATTCAACCGGCCCGTCCAATGCAATTGGACCTCAAACGATTGTTTGCCAGATCGATGACCAGCGGCCCTGAACTCACCGAATCGCCGAAGGCGCCGTTGGCGCGCTCGGCGAAGCGCAGCATCATGTTCGTGATATTGGCCGCGGTCCTCGCCATCATCGGCGCGGTGGCGGGCGGCTACTACTTTGCGATGCGGCCGGTGACCTTGCGGATCGCCGTCGGCCCCCCCAACAGCGATGACCTCAGAGTCGTTCAGGCGCTGACGCAAGCTTTTGCCCAGACGCACAGCCGTATCCGTCTGCGGCCCATTCAGACCGACAGCGTCGTCACGAGCGCCCAGACGCTCGCCGACGGCAAGGCGGATCTGGCCATCATCCGCGGCGACCTCAACGTGCCGAAAAATGCGCAGGCCGTGGCTACGCTTCGCAAGAACGTCGCAGTGCTGTGGGTGCCTGCAGCCACGAAGGGCAAGAAGGCCGGCCCGAAGATCACCAAGATTGCGCAACTCGCCGGGCGCCGCATCGGCATCGTCGGCCGCACCCAGGCCAATGTCGACCTGCTCAAGGTGATCCTGCAGCAGTATGGCGTCGATCCGGGGAAGGTCGAGATCGTTCAGTTTCCAACCAATGAGGCCGCGGACGCCATCCGCAGCCAGAAGGCGGATGCCTATCTCGCCGCGGGTCCCGTCAACAGCAAGATCACCGCCGACGCGATTGCCGCTTCGACGCGCGATGGCCATACGCCGACCTTCCTCGCGGTCAATTCGGCGGAAGCAATTGCGCAAAATCACCCGATGTACGAGTCATCCGAAATTCCCGCCGGCGCCTTCGGCGGCTCACCCGACCGGCCGGAAGAAGAGGTCAAGACGATCAGCTTCTCGCACCACATTGTGGCGCGCAAGGATCTCTCGGAAACGACAGTCGCCGCCTTTACCCGGCAATTGTTCGCCATTCGGCAGAACGTGATGGCGGAATTCCCGCTCGCCGCGAAGATCGAGACGCCGGATACCGACAAGGATGCAGCGATCCCGGTTCATCCGGGCGCCGCGGCTTTTATCGATGGCGAGGAGAAGACCTTCCTCGACCGCTACAGTGATTTCATCTGGTGGGGGCTGATGGCGCTGTCTGCCATGGGCTCCGCCGGCGCATGGTTCGCGGGCTATCTGAAAAAGGACGAGCGCAACAACAACTCGTCGCTTCGCGAACGGCTGCTGGACATGATTGCGACCGCGCGCCGCAGCGATTCCACCGAAGAACTCGACAGCATGCAGGCGGAAGCGGACACTATCTTGCGGGATACGCTGCATTCCTTCGAAAATGGCGCCATCGAGGAAGGAGCGTTGACCGCCTTCAATATCGCGCTTGAACAATTCCACCACGCGGTGGCCGATCGCAGGGCGCTGCTGGCGAACCTGTCGCAGAATCTGCAAAGGGCGGGCGCGCAGTTCCGGGCGACCGGAACCTTGTGAGCAGGCGTCGCCACGAACCAGCGGCGCTGTGCAATCGATCTGTCACCTTTTCTTTCCAGGTCTGTCCGCACGACCTCTCGCATTCGTTCGACCGACCCGAAAGGCCTGCATGACGATCAAGATCCCTCGCCGGATTTCGCGCAAGCCTTCCGTTGGGCTCTCCCTTGAGCCCTCCGTTGGGCTTTCCCGCCGGCGTTTTCTTTCCACCGCCGCCGCGACAGGCGCGGGCGCGCTCGGCACCCTGGCGATGCCCTATCTCAGCCGCGCCGCCGACCGGCCGCGGATAACCCATGGCGTGCAATCCGGCGATGTCGGCACCGATGGCGGCGTGGTGTGGGCGCGCGCCGACCGGCCCTCGCAAATGATGGTGGAGGTCGCCACCACCGAGTCCTTCAGCCATGCGAGAGCTCTGCCCCCGATCGCAGCACTGCCGGAGAGCGACTTCACAGCGAAAATGCTGCTGGAAAACCTCCCCGCCGGACAGGATATTTTCTACCGCGTCAAATTCCGCGATCTGTCGCATCCGGACATTTCCAGCGAGCCGGCGACCGGCCGCTTTCGCACCGCGCCCGCCGATCGCCGCGACGTCAGTTTCGTCTGGGGCGGCGATGTCGCCGGGCAAGGCTGGGGTATCAACCCCGACGATGGCGGCATGATCACCTTCGCCACCATGCGCAAGCACGCCCCGGATTTCCTGCTGCATTCCGGCGACACCATCTATGCCGACGGCATCATTTCATCCGAGGTGAAATTGCCCGACGGCAGACTGTGGAAGAATGTGACCATCCCGGAGAAAGCAAAGGTCGCCGAGACGCTCGACGAATTCCGCGCGGCGCACAAGTACAATTTCCTTGACGAGAATGTGCGCGCCTTCAACGCCGAGGTTCCTATCTTCGTCCAGTGGGACGATCACGAAGTCACCAACAACTGGTCGGCATCGAAGGAGCTTCCCGCCGCCTACAAGGTACGCGACATCAACCTGCTTGCCGCCCGCGCGGCCCGCGCCTTCCACGAGATGTATCCGATGCGCGAAAGCATCAGCGAGCCGGGCCGGGTCTATCGCACCCTCGGCTACGGACCGCATCTCGACGTCTTCATGCTGGACGAGCGCAGCTACCGCGGCCCCAACGGTCCGAACCTGCAAACCACTTACGGCCCCGACAGCTATTTCCTCGGGCCCGATCAGTTGTCATGGCTAAAACGCGGATTGCTGAACTCGCGCGCCACCTGGAAGGTGATCGCCTCCGACATGCCGCTCAGCCTGATCGTCTACGACGATGCGGCGAACAGGAAGGGCTCCGAAGCGTTTGCGCAAGGTAACGGCCCGCCGCGCGGCCGCGAACTGGAGATCGCCGATCTCCTGCGTTTCATCAAGAGCTCGGGCGTCGTCAACACCGTGTGGCTGACGGCGGACGTGCACTACGCCGCGGCGCATTACTACAATCCCGACAAGGCGCAATTTCAGGAATTCGATCCGTTCTGGGAATTCGTCTCCGGACCATTGCATGCGGGAACCGGCAGGCCGAATGAGCTCGACAACACTTTCGGGCCCGAAGTGAGGTTCATCAAGGCCGCCCGCGCTGACGGGCCGAACCTCCCGCCATCCGCCGGGCTGCAGTTCTTCGGTCACGTCAGGATCGACGGGGCGAGCGGGCAAATGACGGTGACGTTGCGCGATCGCGCCGACGTGGCGCTGTGGTCGACGACGCTCGATCCGAAACAGGGGTAGCCCTTTGCCTCTCATTCCCGGCGAATTGCGAGTCCGAAGCCCATCCGCGAGATCGATCAGCGCCTGGCGCCGTTTATCGACCAGCCTTTAAATAAACCGGCCAACGCGTCGGATGAACAAGGCTTCAGCAGCCTCGGCTTTTGCGCGAAGGCTTTGGGAAGCCTGACATCGGCGCTGTATCCAGTGACAAAAGCGAATGGAATCTCCAGCGCATCCAGCCGCTCGGCGACCGCAAAACTCTTTTCCCGGACGAGCCCGACATCGAGCACCCCAAAATCCGGGGCGCGATCGGCGATCATCTCAAGCGCGCGCGTTACGCTTCCCGCAGTCCGTACCGTCGTCACCCCCAAGGCCAGAATCGTGTCTTCGAAGTCGAGTGCGATGATCGGGTCATCCTCGACAATCAAGACATCGCCGGGCATGCGATCGTGAGAGGCATCCATCATGTCGCTAACAAAAGTTCCAGAATTAAGCATTGAACAAAACCCGGTTGGCCCCGCCGCCGACGCATGAAAAGGCACATCGGCGGGTTCCATCGTGAAACCATCACATCGCCGCTTCGTTTGTCTGTGCACTTGTGCACGCAACATTTGGATATGAGTGAACGGCAGGGACCGCGAAACCAGGGAACCCGGAATGACTCTGCAGACAGGAGCCGGCAACGGCATCGATCGGCCCAACAACAACCTGCTGCGGCGGCTCAACGCGAGTGACTTTGCGTTGCTTGCCCCGCATCTGGTGCCCGAAAAGACCGAAGCTAACGAGTTGCTTTATAATCCTGGCGATGACGTCGACATCGTCCATTTTCCCTGCGGACCCAGCCTTGCATCCTATTTGGTCCCCAACGAGGACGGCCGCGACGTCGAAACCATTCTTGTCGGCCGCGAGGGCGCCGTCGGTGGAATCGTCAGCCTGGGCTATCTGCCGGCCTATACGCGCATCATCGTCAAATTTGCCGGACCGTTCGTCCGCCTTCCCATCGGCAAGCTGGATGCGGCGAAAACGACCTCCCTCTCGTTGCGCAACGTATTCGCGCGATATGCCGACTGCATGCTGGCGCAGATGTTT
Organism: uncultured Alphaproteobacteria bacterium; assembly: GCA_963786045.1. Lineage (GTDB taxonomy): Bacteria > Pseudomonadota > Alphaproteobacteria > Rhizobiales > Xanthobacteraceae > Bradyrhizobium. Next base: position 17,955 of record CAWAXR010000023.1, read on the forward strand.
CAGTCGACCGCCTGCAACGCGATTCATTCGATCGAGCAGCGCACGGCGAAGTGGATCATCTCGGCGATGGAGCGCTCGGATGGCGACAACATCGTGCCGCTGACCCATGAGCAACTGGCGACCCTGTTGGGGGTCGGCCGCAGCTATGCCAGCCGTGTCATCCAGACCTTCAAGGCCGAGGGGGTTTTGGAGACCCGCCGCGGCTCGATCCTGGTCCGCAATCGCGAGGCGCTGCAGATGCGGGCCTGCCTCTGTAATGAAACCGTCAAAAACCACTTCGAGGAGGTTTTGCGAGGGGTATATCCCGCGGCCGGGGCCAATAGCGGCTGATGGGAGGCTGGTTTGGCGCCAAAATCAGCTAACCAAATTGCAAACAACGCATTGTTTTCCGGCAATTTCTGACTATATTGCAGCGCAACGAGTGAGGCGTGCCCGGTCCTTTTGGCCGGGCTTCCTTTTTGGGCGCTCCAGCGTCCTTCTGACTCCAGAGTTTTTGGGCGTGATCCGGAAAAGTGGGTCCCGGTTTTCCGGCGAGATCGCGCTTCACCATTATCTGACGCAGATAGAGCCAACATGAATCTTCGCAACGTCGCCATTATCGCCCACGTCGACCACGGCAAGACCACGCTGGTCGATCGCCTGCTGCAGCAGTCCGGCACCTACCGTGAAAACCAGCGCGTGGTCGAACGCGCCATGGATTCCAACGATCTGGAACGCGAGCGCGGCATCACCATTCTGGCCAAGGCCGCCTCGGTGCAGTGGAAGGACACCCGCATCAACATCGTCGATACGCCGGGCCACGCCGATTTCGGCGGCGAGGTCGAGCGCATCCTGAACATGGTCGACGGCGCGCTGGTGCTGGTGGACGCCGCCGAGGGACCGCTGCCGCAAACCAAATTCGTGGTGTCGAAGGCGCTCAAGGTCGGGTTGAAGCCGATCGTCGTCATCAACAAGGTCGATCGCCCGGACGCGCGGCCGACCGAGGTCATCAACGAGGTGTTCGACCTGTTCGCCGCGCTCGACGCCAGCGAGGAACAGCTCGATTTTCCGATTCTCTACGGCTCAGCCAAGCAGGGCTGGATGGCGGAAAGCCCCGACGGTCCGAAGGACGCCGGGATGCAGCCGCTGTTCGACCTGATCCTTCGCCACGTCGCGCCGCCGACGGTCGAGGAGGGCCCGTTCCGCATGATCGGCACCATTCTCGAGGCCAACCCCTATCTCGGCCGCATCATCACCGGGCGCATCACCTCCGGCAGCATCAAGCCGAACCAGGCCGTCAAGGTTTTGAGCGGCGACGGCAAGCTGATCGAGCAAGGGCGTATCACCAAGATCCTCGCCTTCCGCGGCATCGAACGCACCCCGCTGGAAGAGGCCGAAGCCGGCGACATCGTCGCCATTGCCGGCCTCACCAAGGGCACCGTGGCCGACACCTTCTGCGATCCCAGCGTCGATACGCCCTTGAAGGCGCAGCCGATCGATCCGCCGACGGTGTCGATGTCGTTCATCGTCAACAACTCACCGCTTGCCGGCACCGAAGGCGACAAGGTGACCAGCCGCATGATCCGCGACCGCCTGCTGCGCGAGGCCGAAGGCAACGTGGCGCTGCGCGTCACCGAAGCCGACGACAAGGATTCCATGGAAGTGTCGGGCCGCGGCGAATTGCAGCTCGCGATCCTGATCGAGACCATGCGCCGCGAAGGCTTTGAGCTCTCGGTGTCGCGGCCGCGCGTCGTTCTCAGGAAGGACGAGACGACCGGCGAGTGGCAGGAGCCGATCGAGGAAGTCGTGATCGACGTCGACGAGGAGCATTCCGGCGTCGTCGTGCAGAAGATGAGCGAACGCAAGGCCGAGATGATCGAGATGCGCCCCTCCGGCGGCCATCGCCTGCGGCTGGTGTTCTACGCGCCGACCCGCGGCCTGATCGGCTATCAGGGTGAATTGCTCACGGACACCCGCGGCACCGCGATCATGAACCGCCTGTTCCACGGCTACGCGCCCTACAAGGGCGACATCCAGGGCCGCCGCAACGGCGTGCTGATCTCCAACGACCAGGGCGAGGCCGTGGCGTATGCGATGTTCAAGCTGGAAGACCGCGGCCCGATGATGATCGAGCCGGGCTGGAAGGTCTACAAGGGCATGATCGTCGGCGAACACACCCGCGAGAACGACCTCGAGATCAACGTGCTGAAAGGCAAGCAGCTCACCAACATCCGCACTACCTCGAAGGACGAAGCGGTGCGCCTGACGCCGCCGATCAAGATGACGCTGGAAAAGGCGCTCGCCTATATCGAGGAAGACGAGCTGGTCGAGGTGACCCCGAAGTCGATCCGGCTGCGCAAGAAGTTCCTCGACGCCAACGACCGCAAGCGCGCGGAAAAAGCCAAGCAGGCGGTGGCGTAAGGGCCGCGAATAGCGAATGGGGAGTAGCGAATAGGGCAAAGGCATCTTACCTATTCGCTATTCGCCACTCACCATTCGCCCCCTTTCATGTCCCTGCCCTCCGAAATCGATGTCGCCATCATCGGCGCGGGCGCCGCGGGCCTTGGCGCGGCGCGGGCGCTGGAAAATTCCGGCCTTTCGCTGATCGTGCTGGAAGCGCGCGACCGCGTCGGCGGGCGTGGCCACACCATCATGGCAGCGCCCGGCATTACCTTCGACGTCGGCTGCGGCTGGCTGCATTCGGCCGATCGGAACTCGTTTGTCCAGATCGCCGGGCAATTGAATTTCGAAATCGACAAGACCCGCCCGCCGTGGCGCGAGCAGGGTTTTGACGCGGTGTTTCCACCCGAGGAACGCCTCGACTTCATCCGCGCGCTCGACGCGTTCTACGACCGCGCCGAGGAGGCCGCGAAAACCGGCCACGACGGCCCGGCGAACGTCTGCCTCGAACCCGGCAATCGATGGAATCCGATGGTCGATGCGATCTCGACCTACGTCAACGGCGCCGAGCTCGACCGGGTCTCGATTCTCGACATGGACGCCTATGAAGACACCGAGATCAACTGGCGGGTTCGACGCGGCTATGGCGCGCTGTTGGCGGCCTATGGCGCGCCCGGCCCGCTCGCTCTGAACACGCAGGTCACCCTGCTCGATCATTCGGGACCGCGCGTGCGGATCGAAACCTCGCGTGGAACGCTTTCCGCCGCCAAGGTGATCGTCACCGTGCCGACCAACCTGATCGCCGACGAGGCGATCCGCTTTTACCCCGCACTGCCCTGCGAAGGTCGACGCCGCGCGCGGCCTGCCGCTTGGACTCGCCGACAAGGTGACGCTGGCGCTGGATCAGCCCGAGGCTTTGCCTGAGGATGGCAACCTGCGCGGCGCCACCATGCGCACCGCGATGGGCGCCTATCATCTGCGCCCGTTCGGCCAGGCCTGCATCGAAGGCTTTTTCGGCGGACGCTTCGCGCGAGAGCTGGAAGACGCCGGCGACGGCGCATTGGCGGCCCAGGCGATCGACGAGATCGTGGCGCTGCTCGGCTCGGATTTCCGCCGCCGATTAAAACCGTTGGCGGAATCGCGCTGGGCGCACGATCCCTTCGCACGCGGCTCCTACTCGCACGCGCTGCCCGGCCACGCCGGCGCCCGCGCCGTGCTTGCCGCCCCCGTCGACGGCCGCCTGTTCTTTGCCGGCGAAGCCACCTCGCCGAATTTTTTCTCCACCGCGCACGGGGCAAGGGATTCGGGGGAGCGAGCGGCGGGGGAGGTGATGGGAGCGATTGCGACACGTTGATCGCATTCCCATCATTCCGGGGCGATGCGTCAGCATCGAGCTCCGGTGTGCAGTTGCACATCGGAGAATCTCGAAATTCCCCGATGCGCAATTGCGCATCTGAGGTCTGCGGTTCGCGCATCCTGGAATGACCATGGCCTGCTACTCCATCACCCTCGCCCTCAACCCCGCGCATCCGCGGCCTGCGTCCAGGCCGCAGCCAGCACAACCAGAGCGACAAGCGTCATGAACGATGGCATGAACTTTCCCGACGCGACCGGGGATGAGGATTTCCGGACCGCGAACAGAATACCCACGACGAATCAAATCCCGAGCATTTTTCGGTGAAGCGGACGGAAGCAAAACACCCGGCCGGGCCTGCTTATCCCCACCCAAATCCTGCCAATCCGCCGGGCCAAATGCTTGCCAGGGCACCCGTCTGTCCACTTTCGATACAACCGGGGAAGAAAACTGATGCAGAAAATCCACAGGTTAACCGATAATTAATGATAGACCTTGAAGCCGGCGCGCCGACTTGCTTTGATTAGATCCATGAGCACAACCCTGATCGAGGTTCGACCGGCCAAAGCTGCGGACGCGGCGGCGGTGGCGTCCACCCATGACGAAGCCTGGCGTTCGGCCTATCAGGGCATCATTCCCGGCGCCGAGCTGGAGAAGCTGATCAATCGCCGCGGCCCGCAATGGTGGGACAGCGCGATCCGCAAGGGCAGCCGGGTCAGCGTGCTGGTGTTCGGCGACAAGGTTGCGGGCTATGCCAATTACGGCCGCAACCGCGCGCGCAGCCTGCACTTCGAAGGCGAGATCTACGAGCTTTACCTGCGGCCCGAATTTCAGGGCCTCGGCTTCGGCCGCCGGCTGTTCACCGCGGCCAGACGCGACTTGTTGCAGAGCGGCCTGAAAAGCATGGTGATCTGGGCGCTCTCCGATAACGATCCGGCGACGGAATTTTACCGGGCGCTGGGAGGCCGCATGGTGGCGCGCTCCTCGGAGAAATTCGGGCCCAAATCGCTCGACAAGGTAGCCTTCGCCTGGACCAACTGAGCCTCGCAAATCCCAAGCGCGCCTGAGCCAGCCGGGTCGACGCCTTAAACCCCCATCCGGAACTTAACTCCAAGCCACGCGGAGCAATCCATGCGCATTGATGCCATCCCGATCGGTTTAGACCCCCCGCGCGAGGTCAACGTCGTCATCGAAGTACCCGTAGGTGGAGAACCTATTAAATACGAGATGGACAAGGAGGCCGGAACGCTCGTTGTCGACCGGTTCCTCTATACCGCCATGCGTTACCCCGGAAATTACGGGTTCATTCCCCATACGCTCTCGAATGATGGCGACCCCTGCGACGTGCTGGTCGCCAATACCCGCGCGATCGTCCCTGGCGCCGTGATGAGCGTGCGGCCGGTTGGCGTGCTGCTGATGGAAGACGAGGCCGGCGGCGACGAGAAGATCATCGCGGTGCCATCATCGAAGCTGACCCAGCGCTACGACAAGATCAGAACCTACAGCGACCTGCCCGACATCACGCTGCAGCAGATCCAGCATTTCTTCGAGCACTACAAGGATCTCGAACCCGGAAAATGGGTGAAGGTGTTGCGCTGGGGCAGTCCCGAGGACGCGCACCGGCTGATCGCGGATGGCATGGCGCGGGCGAAGGCGAAGTGATGACATAGTCGTCATTCCGGGATGGTCCGTAGGACCAGACCCGGAATAACGGCGCCTACACCGCAGGCCTCGGCAATCCATGAATCGCGCACGCTGCCCGCAGCGTGTTGACCAGAAGACAGGCCACCGTCATCTGGCCGACGCCGCCGGGCACCGGCGTGATCGCGCCCGCGACCTGCGATACCTCGGCAAAGGCGACATCGCCGACCAGACGGGTTTTACCGTCGGCATCAGGCAGCCGGTTGATGCCGACATCGATCACGGTAGCGCCCGGCTTGATCCAGTCGCCGCGCACTATTTCCGGCCGGCCCACGGCCGCGTAAACCAGGTCGGCGCGGGCGCACAATTTCGCCAGTTCGCGCGAGCGCGAATGCGCGATCGTGACGGTCGCGTTTTCGTTGAGCAGCAGCTGCACGAGGGGACGGCCGACCAGGTTGGAACGGCCGATCACAATCGCATCCATGCCTTCGAGCGAGGCATGCACGCTCCTGGTCAGGATGATGCAGCCGAGCGGCGTGCAGGGCGACAGCGCGGCGAATCCGCCGGCGAGACGCCCGGCGTTGCTCGGATGCAACCCGTCGACATCCTTGGCGGGATCGATGGCGTTGATGACGGTTTCGGTGTCGATTGATTTGGGCAGCGGCAGTTGCACCAGAATGCCGTGCACGAGCGGATCGCGATTGAGCCGCGCGATCAGCGCCAGCAAATCACCCTGCGCGACGTCGGCCGGCAACACATGCTCGAATGACGCCATGCCGGCTTCCTGCGACTGCTTGTGCTTGGAGCGGACGTAAACCTGGCTGGCGGGATCGCTGCCGACCAGCACCACCGCAAGACCGGGCGTCAGCCCGTTCTCACGCTGCACCCGCGCAACCTCCGCCGCAACACGCAGCCGAAGCTCGGCGGCAATGCTCTTTCCATCGATGATCCGGGCCGTCATCTCAATCCCTAGTCCCTTGATTAATCCGGCTTCGCTGCTGTCAGACTTCGCAAGGCGTTGCCCAGTTTTTCCGGATCGCCGTCGACGGCAATTTGCTTGAGGCGCGAGGTCGTGCCGGACAGAATGCGCACCCTGGCCTTGGGTACGCCAAGCGCCTTTGCCAGCAGTTCCGTCACCGCGCGATTGGCCTCGCCGCCGTCGGCGATGGCGCGGACGCGGACCTTGACCACGGCACGGCCATCGGCAAGCGTCTCAATACCGTCGATGGCGTCGCGGCCGCCGCGCGGCGTCACCCGCAGCGCGACACTGATGCCCTGCGCGGAATAACGCCAGGGATCAGCCACAACGGATCAGCCATGCCCGCACGCGATCAGAAGACGCTGGGGTAGATGTAGTAGGTGATCACCCGCTGAATGAACATGATGATCAGGATCAGGATGATCGGCGAGATATCGAGCCCGCCCAGATTCGGCATGAAGGAGCGGATCGGCGCCAGCAGCGGCTCGGTGATCCGGTAAAGGAATTCCGCTACGGCCGACACAAACTGGTTGCGCGTATTCACGACATTGAAAGCGATCAGCCAGGACAGGATGGCCGAGGCAATCAGCAACCAGACATAGAGATCCAGAACGATGAGAACGATGTCGAGAACGGCACGCATGGCGGGGCTTGCTCGCAAGGGAGGTCGCGGATTGGACCTTCAGCTAAATATCGGTTCCCCCCTTCCCAAACAAGGGAAGTTCCGGCCAAAAGCCCCGAAAAACCGCGATTTTCGCCGTTCTTGACTTGGCCTTGGCGCGGATTGTAAATGGCGCCGATTGTCGGCCGTTCTCCTCACGTCGAGGCGGCCGCGAAGGGGCCATAGCTCAGCTGGGAGAGCGCGTCGTTCGCAATGACGAGGTCGGCGGTTCGATCCCGCCTGGCTCCACCAGCCTTCGCAGGCTGCGCCTGCTTCGGCTCGGCAAGCCTATCTTGGCGAAGGCTGCCGCGTCGTAGCCCGAAGGGCGAAGACGGGCCGCGAACCCCTCACCATAAAATTTATTTCCCCTCGGACCTCGGCGATCTGCCGGACCGCGAGCCCCTCGGCCGCGCCAGAAAATCCTGCGTTTCCGGCCGCTCGTTCAGCCATCCGGTCCATCGCCGGAACACCTTTGCCATGCGGTCAGGCTCGACACCGAGCTGCACCATCGCGACGCCGCCATTGACGGACTCGCGGTACTCGGCGATCAGGCCATCGCGCAGGATGAACCGGCTGATGCCGTCGATCACGACCCGGCGGCCCTCGAACTGCGGGATTTTCGAGGTGAAGCTCGACAGCGACCAGGCATAGCCCTGTCTCGCCCTCGCATACGGGATCGAACATCTCCCATCGATAGTCCGCCGCATCACGATGAAACAGATCAGCCATCATATGCGCGATGTCGGCACGGCCCCGATGGGCGCCATAGATGTAGTCGTAGTAAATGGCATCCTCGGTGAAGTGGCGGGCAAAGCGCGCGCCGTCGCCGGATTCCGCAGACAGCGTGAAATCGTTCAACAGCCGCGCAAACTGATCGCCGGTCATGCCGTCATCTCCATGCGCCAGCGCTATCCCGTCAGATCGACGCTATCATATTTGCAGGTTGAAACGCTTCTGCTGGAAGCGGCCTGGGAACGTCGCGGGGAAGGCGCGCTATTCCGCCGCCTCCGACATGACCGATGCCGGCGCACGGCTCAGCCAGCCATCGAGAAAACCCTTCAGCCAGGCGCGTTCGGCCACGTCATAGAGCGCACGGTCGGCGAAATGCTGCTCGCGCGGACGCGCGCCCGGCAATTCGAGGCGCGCATGGCCCCGCGTCGTCCAGCGATGCATCGTCGCGTAGGTCACGTCAGGATGAAACTGGAAGCCGAAGGAGTTTCCGGACCGGAACGCCTGCATGGGGAAATCGTCCCCTTCCGCCAGCAATTCGGCGCCTGAGGGAAGTTCAAATCCTTCGCGATGCCACTGGTAGACATGATCGGGCCAATGCCGGCAAATCTCAAGCCCCGCGAGCGTGGGGCGGATCGGGTAATACCCGATCTCCGCGCGGCCTTGCGGATGCGGCGCCACGCGGGCGCCGAGTTGCATGGCGAGCATCTGCGCACCCAGGCAGATTCCCAGGAATGGCCGCTGTTGCCCGAGCGGGACGGCGATCCACTCGATCTCCCGACGAACGAAATCGTCGGGATCGTTCGCGCTCATGGGACCACCGAAAATCACGGCGCCCGCATGGCCCTCCAGCGTCTCCGGCAGCGCATCGCCAAAGCGCGGACGCCTGACGTCCAGCCTGTGTCCGAGCGCCCGCAAGGCGTTGCCTACCCGGCCGGGGGTCGAGGTTTCCTGATGCAGGACGATCAGTACCGGCAGAAGGGATTGGGTGGCCGCCAGGGATCGGTCCAAGGCCCCGTCAACGGATCGCCGGGCTCCGGCCGGGAGGTGCCGCACGGTTCCGGCACTGATGTTAGCGGGCTGAAACGTCATCGACCTTTCTTTTCGCGGCCATCACAACGAAATCATACCTAAGCGAGTGTTAATTTCTGGTGAGCTCATATTCATCGATAAGCAAACCATGGGCCAAAACAGTCTTTCGGATGCGCTCGTCAGCGCTTTCGCAGCTGAAAGCGGGCAACGGCCGCCAGAATAAACCCGCGCGGAAACAGCCGCAGCAAGAACGGCACGGCCTTGATGCCGAATCCGGGCAGGACCGCCCGCTTATTGGCCATCAACCCGCGATAGCCGGCCTTGGCGACATCGGCGGCGGAAACATTGAGGACCGCGGAATCAAATCCCGGCTCGAACCCTGCCCGTGTCTGAAATTCCGACGGCACCGGACCGGGACAAAGCACGGTCACGCGCACGCCGCGGGGACCGAGTTCGGCGCGCAGCGCTTCGGTGAATGACACCACATAGGCCTTGGAGGCGTAATACACGGCCATTCCGGGCCCTGGCAGGAAGCCCGCGATGGACCCTACATTGAGGACGCCGCCGCGGTGGCGGACCAGATGATCGGAAAACCGCAGCGACAGATCGGTCATCGCGCCGACGTTGACCGCGATAATGCCGAGTTGCTCCGCCCGGTCCATTTCGATCGCGCTGCCGAACAAACCGAACCCGGCATTGTTGACGACAAACTCGACCTCCACCCCGGCGGCATCGAGGGCGGCGGCAATCTTGTCGCCGGCGCCGGGCTGTTCGAGATCGCAGGGAATCACGATCGGAGTGCCCGCCCCGGTGGCCGCAATTTCGGCCGCCAATGCCGCCAGTCGATCCGCGCGTCGCGCCACCAGGGCTAGGCGGTGGCCTTTGGAAGCGAAAACACGCGCCAGTTCGGTACCTATCCCAGCCGAGGCACCGGTAATCAGCGTCACCCGTTCAGTCACGATTCAATGCTCGTAAATTGCAATATCTGCGGCTACTTCTTTCGACGAGAGCACAGGCCTTAGGCGGGATGCAAGCCGCCTGCAAGCATTTCGGCCCCTTCGCGCCCGTCATCGGGCAGAATTAAACAGCTGCATTTGGAGGCCAACACCCGCTGGAGCGCCAAACGCTGTCAGCCACATTAAAATTTCTTTATGTGCGGCAGCACGAAATCAGCGGCTTTTGGGCGCTCGCGCCAGGTCGTGTCTTAGCCGCCCACGGCCGGCGCGGGCTGCTTGCCGGCGACACGGTGCTTGAGATCGATCCGATCGCGGGAGGACACTCCCAGCAGGTCGGCGGCACGCCATACCACGTTATCCTCGAACTCGCTGACCTGGCCGTCGGCGTAAACCAGCTCCCACATCATTTCGACAATGCGCAATCGGCCTGCCTCATCGACCGAGCGCATGATGACGCTGGTGAAATGATAGAGGTCGACCGCCTCGCCCTCGACCAGCGTCGCCGACGCGATCAGTTGGTCCGCCGTTCCCGGATCAAGCCCGAAGCGGCTTTCGATAAGGCTGTGAAGTTTGCGCCTTTCGGCTTCGGATGGTTCGCCGTCGAGCGAAATGACGTGAACCAGGAGCGCCGTCGCGGCCAGACGATACCCGGTATCGTCGAATGTCCGATCTGCGTGTGCTGAGGGAGAAATTACGTCGGCGATGAATTGGCGTAGTCCGTCGAGCATCATTTCCTGCCGGAATCGAGTGATCGCTTGGCCGCTGCATCGGCGGCCGCGGTAAATATATGGGCCGGAAACTCGACCCGCGCAATCGGCGCCGGTGGCGCATCCGCATTACGAATCGTCAATCTAGTCGCCAGTCTCAGGGTATTTCGTAAACCACGATCCTGTCGGCGATGCCCCGCAGCGCGGCCTGCTTCTGGATCGGCGTAATCGCCTCCCGTTCCAGGATGGCAGCCACGGCGGGCGCATCGATCACCGGCCCGGTCACGTGAATCGCCTGCGAAGTCGCGAGGCCCTGGACCCGGGATGCGATGTTGACGGTCTGGCCGAAATAATCCTGCCGCTCATTGAGCATGACGGCGAGGCACGGGCCCTCGTGAATGCCGATCTTGACCACCAGATCGTCGGTGCCGCGCTCGGCATTAAGCGCATCCATGGCCGCGCGCATCCGCAGGCCCGCGACGATCGCGTGTTCAGGCCTGACGAAGGTCGCCATCACGGCATCGCCGATGGTCTTCACGACGGCGCCCTTCTCCGACGAGATAATCTCCAGCAGCGCGCGGAAGTGCGCGCGGACCAGATCGAATGCGGCGAGATCGCCAACCCGTTCATAGAGCGCCGTCGATCCCTTGAGATCGGTGAACAGGAAGGTCAGCGAGGTGATCTTCAGGCGCTGGTCGATATCGAGATTGTCGGCCTTGAACACATCGCGGAAGGTCTGGTTGGACAACATCCGCTTGGCGGTGAGAAACGGCCTGCGCTTGCCGAGCAGCTCATGGAGCGCGTCGGCCGCGACAAAGACGGTGGGCAGGGTCCGCGTGCCGGACTGGTTGTCGAGCGAAAGCCGCAACGGGCCCGGACGCAAGGTGATGGACCCGGTCGGCGGGTGCGCCTTGTTGTAGATCAGCGCGAGCTGCTGCCGTTCCCTGGTCGGCTCGCCCTGAACGTCGATGAAGTGCGCCGAATGCGTTACCGGCTCGAAGGCGATGATGAATTGCGGCGGGAGTTGCAGCGACAACACCGCCCTTTCGCCGGCGGGCAGCTCCAGCGCATCGAGCGTCACCTCCTCGGACAGCGAGGCGAAGGAATCGCTGTCGAGATCGATGCCCGAACTCCAGAATATCTGCTTGTAGTATTCCCACAGCGGCAGCGTGTTGGGATCGTGCGCGGCGATCCGCCTGATCTTGGGACTGACGGTAAAGGCAACTTCGACCTGCTCGTCGACGGAGGGCTCGTAGCCGCAGGCGCATAATCCGCAATGGTAGTCGTCACGGCGCAGCGATTTCAGCGTGTCGTGCGCATCGAGCACGCCGCTGCAGCCGGGGCACAGCACGTTCCAGGTGAGATCGAACAGGCCGAGCCGCGAGGCATGCAGGAAGCCGGAAATCACCCGCTCTTCGTCGAAACCGGCACGCCTCGAAAAGTCCAGGGCGTTGATTCGATTGAGTTCGTGGTCTTCGCCGTTGTCGATCAGCTGTGCGATGGCGTCCGCGACAGCCGGATCGGCGGACTGCTTCAGAATTGAAAACTGGGCCTGTATATCGCTCATGACCTCAGCCTAGATGGGATCGCGGGGGCGCGCGGGCAATCCCCCGTCAACGCGGCGCGATGGAGAACATCGGCGAACGATCGGGCTGGGTCGTCACGACGCCGACGGGCACCACCGGGTCCTTGTCGAGAAGTGTGACGCGGAACGCGCCGATAATCCTGGCAAGCGCCAGGGTGGCCTCCACCAGCGCGAAATGCGCGCCGATGCAGACCCGGGCGCCCACCCCGAACGGCAGATAGGCAAAGCGGTCGGGCGGCGGCGCTGGCGGCATGAAGCGCTCGGGGATGAAGGCGTTCGGCTCGGGCCAGAGCTTTTCATGGCGATGCAACAGCCAGGGCGCAATCAGGATCACGTCGCCCTTCCGGATCGGCAGGCCCGCGACCGTATCGGGCGCTGCGGCCGCGCGCGCGATCAGAAACGCCGGCGGATAGAGTCGCATGGTTTCGTCGACCACCGCGCGGGTGAATTTCAGCCGGTCGAGGTCGAGCGCGCCATTCGCGGGTGCGCGCTGCACCTCGGCGGCCAATTGATCCTGGCTCGCGGGATCAAGCGCAAGCAGATACAGCGACCAGAACAGCGCCGTCGCGGTGGTCTCGTGACCGGCGAGAATCATGGTCGCGACCTGATCGCCGAGCTGTTCGTCGGTGAAGGCTTCGCCGGTCTCGGGATCGCGCGCGGCATCCATCAGGTCGAACAGGTCGCGCGCCGGCGCGCCTTCCTTCTTGCCGGCGGCCCGGCGCTCGGCCATCAGCATGCCGATGAAACGCGTCCAGCGCTTGCGGAAGCGCGCCCGGGAAAAATCCTGCGGGCTTGGCCAGCTCAGGGGCAACACCATGTCGAGCAAATGCGGCCGCGCCAGCCGTTCGCCATACTCCACCACGAAGTCGCGCAACGTCGGGCCGTGACGGTCCATCCCGAACGAGAACATGGTACGCCCGGCAATCTCGAGCGTCATCCGCTGCATCGTCTCGCGCAGATCGACGGCCGCGCCGCTGGCTGCTTGCAGCTTTGCGATCGTTTCATCCGTCACCGCGATCATGTGCGGAATGAGCCCCTCCACCGCGCGCGGCGTGAAGGCCGGCGCCAGCGTTCGCCGCTGGTGCTTCCAGGCGCGGCCCTCGGCGATCAGCAGGCCTTCTCCGAGCACGGGACGCAGCACCCGGATGCCGGCGGGCGTCCGCGTATAGTTCTCATAATTGTCGACCAGCACATGCCGGATCGCATCCGGCGTGTTGAGGATAAAGCTGGAGCGCCAGAAGAAGCGGCCCTGGATGATATCCTCTTCATAGGCGCGCTGGCTCCAGGTTCCGATCACGTTCTCGCGCATCGCCGCCAGACGGCCCAGCGCGGTCATGGTTTCGGGCGCGCGTGGCGGACTGGGGGGGACCAGCGGCTGACGCGTGGCCGGGATGTCCCAGGCTTCGGCTATGCTCATATCAGCCTCGCGTTCATGGCCCGGAAAGGCAAAGCGATGTCCGGGGCCCGCTACGAGCATCTTCATATCAGGTCCGCAATTCGGGCGCCATGAAGGCGCGCCGGGTCCCCTGACCGCCTGCGCTGGAACCAGGCTGGAGCATGTGCGACGCCACGGCGATTTTCGGCATTTTGCCGCGGCAAGGCCCCGCTGTCGGCGGCTCCGACCTCTGGACAGCGAAGGACTTTCCTAGGCATCACTGCAAACGCCCAGGGAATCACGCCGGCCATGACCGGTATCCACGGAACAGGCCATGATCGTAAAGTCGAAATTCTCGATGTTGTCGGCCGATGGTGTCGCCGCTCCGCTGCGTCATGTCACGTTCCGGCGGATCTGGCTGGCGAGCCTGCTTTCCAATCTCGGCCTGTTGATCCAGGCGGTCGGCGCGGCCTGGGCCATGACCCAGATGACGTCATCCGCCGACAAGGTCGCGCTGGTGCAAACCGCGCTGATGCTGCCCGTCATGCTGATCTCGATGCCGGCCGGCGCCATCGCCGATATGTATGACCGCCGCATCGTGGCTCTGGTTTCGCTGTCGATCGCGCTGGCGGGCGCAACCGCCCTGACCGTGCTGGCCTGGCTGGGCCTGGTGACACCGGAAACCCTGCTGGCGTTTTGTTTCGTCGTCGGCAGCGGCATGGCGCTGTTTGGCCCCGCATGGCAAGCCTCGGTCACCGAGCAGGTGCCGGCGGAAACGCTGCCCTCGGCGGTCGCGCTGAACGGCATCAGCTACAATATCGCGCGAAGTTTTGGCCCCGCCATCGGCGGGATCGTCGTCGCCACCGCCGGCGCGGTCGCGGCCTTCGCGGCGAACGCGGTGCTCTATCTTCCGCTGCTGGTCGTGCTGTTCCTCTGGCGCCGCACCAGCGAGCCGTCGCGGCTGCCGCGCGAGCGTCTCAACCGCGCCATCGTCTCGGGCGTGCGTTACATCGCCAACTCGCCCTCGATCCGGATCGTGCTGGCGCGCACCCTGGTAACCGGCGTGATCGGCAGTTCGCTATCGGCGCTGATGCCGCTGGTCGCGCGCGATCTTCTGCATGGCGGCGCGCAGACTTATGGCATCATGCTCGGCGCCTTCGGCATGGGCGCGGTAATCGGCGCGCTCAACATCGCCGAGGTGCGCAAACGCATGAGCGGCGAAGCCGCGATCCGCGCCTGCGCGTTGTCGATGGGCGGCGCCATCGCGGCGGTGGCGCTGAGCCGGGAGCCGGTGCTGACGGCGGCGGCGCTGGTGGTCGCGGGCGCGGTGTGGATGCTCGCCGTCGCCTTGTTCAACATCGGCGTGCAGCTCTCGGCGCCGCGCTGGGTGGCCGGCCGCTCGCTGGCCGCATTTCAGGCGTCGATCGCCGGCGGCATCGCGATCGGAAGCTGGGGCTGGGGACGTCTGACCGACGCGGTCGGCGTGGAGAATGCGCTACTGGTCTCCACCGCCTTGATGCTGGCCTCGCCGCTGCTCGGCCTGTGGCTGCAAATGCCGCGGGTCGGCGCGCGCAACGAGGATGCCGAAGTGCTTGCCGATCCCGAAGTGCAGCTGTCGCTGACCGGGCGCAGCGGACCGCTGGTGGTCGAGATCGAATATCGCGTCGCGCAGGACAACGCCCGCGCCTTCCACAATGTCATGCAGGAGGTGCAGCTCAGCCGCCAGCGCAACGGCGCCTATGGCTGGTCGATCGCGCGCGACATCGCCGACCCCGAACTGTGGACCGAGCGCTATCACTGCCCCACCTGGCTCGATTATCTGCGCCAGCGCAACCGCTCGACGCAATCCGAACGCGCGCTGCATCAGCGCGCCATGGATTTTCATCTCGGACCCGATCCGGTGCGTGTCCGCCGCATGCTGGAGCGGCCGTTCGGATCGGTGCGCTGGAAGGACGACACCCCCGACCGCGCCGCCAGCGAGGTGTTGCCGGTCACCTCCTCCGCAGCGGGCGGTAGCACGTGAGTCGGTGTTGTTTCGCGCGTCAGCGCGAACCCGGAATCTCGTTCCGATAACCTCTGGATTCCGGGTTCAGACCTGCGGTCTGCCCCGGAATGACCGTTACAGACTACTGGCCGTTATCGGTCAGGACCTTGTCGCAGGCCCTGCTGAGCCGGGAGCGGTGCTGCTTGAGGCAGGCCAGCACGACCGAATCCCCATCATTCATCACGGCCCGGCAGAAGCGCGACACGTCGCGCGCGCAGGCGTCATGGCCCTGCTGCGCCGACGCTGCCGAGGCCATCAGAACCAGCGGGAGAACGAAAAGAGTTCTGAACATCTGATTGTGCCTTGCTTCATCTGGAGGCGCGATCAAATTCTGCCTCGCCATTGATGTCAATGCGCGATAAGCGCGCAAACCGGCACCGGAAATCATCTTGCGCGAGGCGGATCCGCTGTGCCCCGAGGGAACCTTGGTAAGGGGAGCCCCAATAAGGCCTGGGAACTTGGGCGGCGTTGGTAAGGCGTTAATAACTGTTTCCCATAAATGACCTGACGACGATTTTATCCGTGGTGTTTAAGAAAGAGTAACCATGCGTAACGCGTTAGGTTTGATGTTGGCGAGTGTCATGGCCGCTGTTGTCATCTCCGGCGTGTGGTTTTGGACATCGTCCCCGCGCGGGAACTTGACCGCCCCCCAGACCATCGCGGCCGCCCCAGCCGCTCCGCTTCCAGCCGCCGCCCCCGCCAAATCCGTTGCGTCACGCGACGAGGTTGAGGTGACCGGCACCATTCCGGACAAGGCCCCTGCCGCTGCCGCTCCGCAACCGAAACCCCTGTGCGCCAACCCGGACGCGCTTGGCGTGGCCCGCGTGGTGGAAATCGACACCACGGGCGGACCGGGCTTCGGCTTTCAGCATTTCAAACAGCTCGACTTTCTCGCCGACAAGGAAGTCGTGCTGACATTCGATGACGGCCCGTGGCCGGGCAACACGCCCGCCGTGCTCAAGGCGCTGGCCGACGAATGCACCAAGGCGGTGTTCTTCCCGATCGGCAAGCATGCCACCTACCATCCCGAGATTCTCAAGCAGGTCGCCGCGGCCGGTCACACCGTCGGCGCGCATACCTGGTCGCACGCCAACCTGAATTCCAAGAAGATGACCGACCAGCTCGCCAAGGACGAGATCGAGAAAGGCTACAGCGCGGTCAAGCTCGCGCTGGGCGCAGCCCCGTCGCCGTTCTTTCGTTTCCCGGAGCTGCAGCACGGTCCGGCGGCGATGGCCTATCTTGGCACGCGCAACGTCGCGATGTTTTCGTGCGACCTCGACTCCTTCGACTTCAGGGCGAAGAATTCCGACCAGATCATCAATACCGTCATGACCAAGCTCGACAAGCAGGGCAAGGGCATCATCCTGATGCACGATTTCCAGAAGCATACGGCCGAAGCCATGCCCGCCCTGCTCCGCCGCCTGAAGGCCGGCGGTTACAAGGTCGTGCAGATGAAGGCCAGGACGCCGCTGCAGACGTTGCCGGAATATGACGAGGCCCTGACCAGGGACATGAAGATGCCGGTCGCGGCAACCCGCCCGGTGGGTAGCGTCGTTCAGACGGTTTCGCAGTAGATCAAAGCCGTTACTGCAAGCCGGCCTGCGCGCTCACGCTCTCCGGCCGCAGGCCTTTGGGCCCTTGACGGTCTGCATCGGTGTTGTCGGCTCGGGCGCCGACTGTTTGCTGGCGGCGATAAACTCCGCCCAGGCGACGTCGGACGACCAATTCAAATAAGCGACGATCGCGCCCGACAAGGCGAGCAGAACGAGAATCTCGACCAGCAAAATTCGGATGATCGACAGCCAGAAACTCTGGCGGCTCGCTGTGCTGTTGTTCGCTGGCGACGGCATGGACGCCTCCCGCAAAGGGGTTCGCGCGGTGTTCTAGGGCGGCCGTGAAAACCCCGCTATGAACGGCTTCACACAACTCGCGATAAATCGAGCACCGGCCCGATCCGACGATCAGGGCATGATCCGGCCCCGGAAGGACATGTTAGCGCAAGGCGGGAACGGGCTTTTGCTCGCGACAAACGCTGAGCGATTGCGCGGAGACCATGCTCAAACAAAGAGATGAGATAACGATCTAGGATTTTCGGGCCATCGCAACATATTGCGCGCCCAGCGGCAGCCAACCGAGCCCGCCTTCGATCGGACGAAGCCACGAAAGCTGACGTGGAAAAAAAAGATTGTACCGAATCTGCGGCGACGCCCAGCCGGCAGCCCCCAACCGTCGCGCCAGATCGCGCGCCGGGATCAGCTTCGCATTGGCGTCGAAAGGACACGTGTTGACGGCGTGGACGGTGAGCGGGTTCAACGGATTATGCTCAAAGACGGCGATCAGGCCGCCTCGTCTGGTAATCCGATGCAGCTCCCGCAGCCACGTCGCGTGCTCTTCATGGGCGATGTGGTGAAACACGCACGCGGAAAACACCAGGTCGAAGGTTTCCGGCTCGCACGGTACCCGGTCCTTTTCGATGACGAGATAGTTGCCGGATTCCGGATAGCGCTGTTGGCTGAGCGCGAGGCTGCGTTCCGAGACGTCGGACGACGTCAGCGACGCCTCGGGAAAGTACGTTCGGAAAAATGGTATCGAATTGCCAATGCCGGAGCCGAAATCGCAGATCCGGGAAACGTGGATCCCGTTCCGCTCGACGATCCGCTTCAGTGCCCTGATCTTGTACTCGGCAAAGTACTCCGGGCTCTCTCCGGTAACCGCGACATTTTCGCGGTGCTGGTCGTAATACTCATCGGCGAAGCGATCAAATTCGACCTTGTCCATGGCACGATCCGGGTTCGCGGGCTTTGACGCGCTAAACTGGCCTCTTCATCACGGTGCGCCGAGGCCCGGCGGTTTATCGTGACGCCACGAACTACCTACCGTCTAATCTTTAAGACATATCTGCGAGACTTGGCCGAAAGCCGAAATCCGCAGGGTGTTTTGGCGAATTGTCGCACCGGCAAACAAAGAAATTGATGAACAATTAACCGGGGCTCGCCGAATATCGGGCCTCCAAATCGAATGAACGCCGTCTGACAGGACGTCACCAGTCATGGAAATTCAAGACGGAATGCCAAACGCCGGACGGATGTTCCTTTCGATCGTTGTTCCCTGCTGCAACGAAGAAGACGTATTGCGCGAATTTCATCGCCGGACGGCCGCCGCCGCGCGGGCGCTATGTGGCCTGAGGTTCGAGCTGATACTTGTCGACGACGGATCGACTGACAACACCTGGAAGATCATCAACGAACTCTCGGCGGAGGACCGCAACGTCGTCGCCGTTCGCCTCTCGCGCAACCACGGCCACCAGCTCGCGCTGACGGCGGGCCTTTCGACGGTACGCGGCGACGTCGTTCTCGTGATCGACGCGGACCTGCAGGATCCCCCGGAGCTGCTTGGCCCCATGTACGATCTCATGGTGCGGGAGGAGGCCGACGTCGTCTACGGGCTGCGACGCAGCCGGGCCGGAGAAAGCCGGTTCAAGCGGAAATCGGCGGAGGCGTTTTACCGGCTGCTTGCTAAAATAACCCGCGTCAGGATCCCGTTGGACACCGGTGACTTCCGGCTGATGAGCCGGCGTATTTCAGATCAGGTTGTCCAGATGCCCGAGCATGACCGTTTCATTCGCGGCATGGTGGCATGGCTCGGTTACAAGCAGGTCGCCTACGAGTACGACCGCAATCCCCGGTTCGCCGGTGCCACCAAATATCCGCTGACCAGGATGATCGGCTTCGCCATGGATGCGCTGATCAGCTTTTCCATGGTTCCGCTGCGGATCGCGACCTATGTCGGCGCACTGCTGACGACCGGCCTCACCTTTGTCGGCATCGGCGCCGTGATCAGCTGGATCTTCTCCGGCACCGTGCCGGGATGGACCAGTCTCACGCTCCTTGTCGTGATGATCTCCTCGGTGCAGCTTCTCGTGCTCGGATTGATCGGCGAATATGTCGGCCGCACCTATATCCAGTCAAAGAACCGCCCGTTGTTCGTGATTTCGCACATCCATCGCCGGGCGCGCCTGCCCGGCACCGTGCCGCATGACCGGGCACACCCGAGCGAAGAGATCGAGAGATCGCAATTCAAGACCTTGCTGGCGCAATCGGGCCCCGAGAGGCGCAGCCAGGTCCTCGACGAGATCTCCTGATGAAGGAGATCCTGAAGCATCCCGCGCTCTATCAGGCCTACCAGAACGCCGGCGGGTTCTTTGGCGCCCGCGTCAAGGCCATCGCCGATTATCTGACGCTCCACCCGGGAATGCGCGTGATCGATATCGGCTGCGGGCCGGGTTATATCCTGCGTCACCTGCCGGCGGGCATCGACTATGTCGGCTTCGACATCGATCAAGCCTACATCGACCACGCCCGCCGCTCGTTCGGCCATCTCGGGAAATTTCACTGTCGTTATTTCGACGCGGCCGCTGCCGAAGAATTCGCCGGCGCGGACGTCGTGATGATGAACGGCGTGCTGCACCACATCGCCGACGAGGACCTGGGCGGAACGCTCGCCAATGTGCGCGGCGTTCTCAAGCGCGACGGCGTGCTGTTTACGCTCGATGGCTGCTATCGCGAGGGACAATCGCGCATCGCCAGATGGCTGCTCGACAATGACCGCGGCGAATTCGTCCGCGACCGGAGCGGCTACCACCATGTGCTGAGCGGCGTGTTCGCCAGTGTCGATCTGGCCATTCGCGAGGACTATTCGCGTCTGCCCTACACGTTCATCATAGGCGTTTCGCGGAACTAGAGCATGATCCGGAAAAGTGGACACCGGTTTTCCGAAAAGATCCTGCTCAAACAAAGATGTGAAGCGTGATGACGATTCAACGAAAAGGCATCCCGCTCCAGTCTTTCGCGGATTGAGGCAGGCCCGGCTTTCGGCAGCCGATCCCGCGGCATCACTCCGCGCGGCGCAGGATATCGATCCCCTCGATCGACTGGACGAGGCGGTAGGGCTTGAGCAGTTCCGCCACCTCGGCATCGGCGCGCGCCCAGGCGCCCCAGTCGTCGCGCAGATTGTCGACCAGGATAACGTCGGGCGGCAGCCGCCTGAAATCCTCGATCAGCCATTTCCGCTCCAGCGCCAGATAGGCGTTCAGCCTGGCGTCGGTCTCCGCATCCACGGTCGTTTTCTCGCGCGTCAGCCGCACGAACTCGCGGATCCACAAATTCTCCTCGCGCGACACCCAGACGCCATGCAGCGTCCGCACCAGGGGATGGCCGATGGCGGCTTCGCCGCTCAACACGAGTATTCTGGGATGCGGCTTGATCGCGGCGACCGTCGCCTCGATCTCCCCGATGTGAACGGTCACGTTGAACCACAGGCATCCGAGGACGAAGGTCGCAGCCAGCACCGCCGTTGCCGCCAGCCGGGCGCGGCGCAGATGCGATGCGGCGTCCGCCATCAGGACATATCCCATCGCCAGCAGGGCGAGCGCGACCATCGGATAGGAATGATAGCTCCAGCCCCGCCGCTGCAGAAAGAACGAGAATGCAAATCCGAGCGCGGCGAGAGCCGTGACCTGGGCTGCTGAATCCAGTGGGCGTCGCCTGTGCACCAGCAGGATCGAGATCGCCGCGATGGCCCAGAGCAGCGTTGCGGAATTGAAAAACACGACCGACATCGGCATCGACCACGACAAATAGGTGTCGCGAACGATCGGATAGATGAGCGTGAAATATTCGGGATAGTAGAGGTAGCAGCCAACGGCGTAGGCCGTCACCAGGGCGCCGGCGATCAAATTCTCCGGCGAGAAAAGCACCCGCCACGACTGCGAACGAATGGCGGCGAAGGCCACGCACAGCACGACGGGAACGGCGAAGAAGGGTTTAAAGGCCAGCGTGATGCCGGCGCCGATGCCCGCAATCAGGACGCCCCATACCGGCAACGGCTCGCCGTTGCTGCGTAGCGCGCAGGCGGCTAGCGCCGGCAGGAACGTGAGGATCGCGATATGCTCGCGCTGGCCGAAGACATACATCGGCAGGATCGTCACGACGGCAGCGGCCCAGATCGCCAGGGAAGCCGATCTCACATGGTCGAGCTTCGCCGAGAGAAGCAGGATACGCCATGTCGCCAGCAACGAAGCGGCGGCCAGCGCCAGAATCAGGCCGTCGGTGACGAGGGCCGGATCGAGGCCGATGGCGCGGGCCAGCGCAATGCCGGGCAGATAGGCGAACACCGCCATCGGCGGATTGATTTCGACGATGTCGACATAGAGCCGCTGACCGTCCAGCACGCGCTCGCCGACCACCAGCAGCCAGCTCACATCCAGATTAAGCGGGACGACCTGCCGCAGCAGCATCGCCGCGGCGAACACCGCGCCGATCGATAGCCACGGCAACAACGACCGCTGTTCGCGATCAACCGGCCGGGCGAGCGGAGAGCGGGAAGCGGCATCGATATCGGAAGTATCGATGTTCGAGGTCATGGGTTATCCCGGGATAAGGAATGATCCCACGGTAACCGGCCGGCGTTAACACACCATTCTCAGGCAGGCGGCGGGAAAGGCTGGTGCCGCAAACAGGACTCGAACCTGTGACCCCGTCATTACGAATGACGTGCTCTACCAACTGAGCTATTGCGGCGGACCAAGCGGCTTCGCGTTCGGCAAGACCTCAAAACGCCCGCACCTGATATCGGGCAGCACCCGATTTTGCAAGAAAAAGCACCCCCGCCGCGGTCAAGAACCGCTTTTTGACGCGTTTTCTTCACGCGAACCGGTCCCCACTTCGCTCGAAAACGCTTTGCTCACCCGCCCCAGCGGGACAGGAAGCCGCGCCAGCCGCTGGCCTGGCCCGGTACGGGGGCTATCCGCTCGGCGAACTCGCCGGCTTCGGGTTCGTCGTCGATCCCGGGGTCGTCGGGCGCGCGGACAATCGGAATCACCGCCGGAATGGCCGAGGCGGCGGGCTTGTCGGCCAGTTTCGGAATATCGGTGCGCGCGCGGAACACGGGCGGGGCTGCCACGGGAGCGGCCTCGGCGGGTGACGGCGCCGGCGCGGGGAACGATTCCGCTGTGGCCGGCTTTGCCGGGGAATTGTCCTGCGCCGCCGGCATCGGCACCTCGACCTCGGGTTCCCGCGGCGGCGCGAGCGATTCCTTTCCCGATATTTCGTCGCGTCGTGGCGATGGCGGGGCGGCGAGCATCGCCTCCTCGAACGGCGAGGCGTCGATGGCGGCGCCCTTGTCGGATGGCAGCGCCGAAAGCGGCATCTGCCACTGGAAGGCGTCGAGCCGGCCGGACACCGGCGACACCGGCCTCCACCGGTCGGAAACGTAGCCGTCCGCGGTCCACACCGGATCGTGCCGCGCGCGGACCGCGCGCAAGGTCCACGCCCGCGCCTTGCCGCTGTCGCCATGCTCGGTGCGCTCGATTTCCGCCATCAGCATCGCCACGCGCTGCGTCGGCGCGGCGACGAACGGCGCCAGCGCCTCGCGCGCGCGGGCAAATTCGGAGGCGTCGATGGCGGCGCGCGCCACCGCGAGCGCGCCTTCGAGATGACCCGGCGCCTTCGCCGCGAGCGTCTCGACCCGCACCAGCCGCTGACGCGCGGAATCGCCGAGCCTGACATGGGCATAGGCGTCGGCGAGATCGGGATGCGGATGCTCGAGCCACGCGGCTTCCACGATCCGCATCGCACGCCGGATCTGATGCGCCTCGCTTTGGTATTTGGCGGCGAGCACCGCGGCCGGCACCAATGTCGGCGCGAGCTTGATCGCCTCCATCGCAGCCTCGCGCGACAGATCGCGGTCGACCGTTTCCAGTTCCTGCGCGCGCGCCGTCAGCAGCACGCCGCGCTGACGCCGCCAGGCCGGCTTGTCGATCAGGCCCGACGCCAGATTGTTGTCGAGGATGGCCAGCGCGCCGCTCCAGTCGCCCCTGGCGCAGCGAAATCCGAGCACCGCTTGCGAAGCCCATGTCGATGAAGGCGAGAGCTTCATCGCCTCCTCCGCGATGCCGACTGCGGCAACCGGGTCGTCGGCGCGCTGGGCTTCGATGAACAATCCGCGCAAACCCAACAGCCTCGTGTCCTCGCGCCCGGCCATGGCGCGGAATGCCTCCCGCGCGGCGTCGCGGTCGCCTTCGAGCTGCGCCGACTGCGCGTGCAGCAAGAGCGCCAGAGGATCGTCCGCGGCATGGCGGCGCGCGGCATCGGCATGGATGCGGGCGGCGGTGGAATCGCCGTGGCCGATCGCGAGCAGCCCTTGCGTGATGGCATGCCGGCCGCGGGCGTGACGCCGTTCGCGCCGGCCGCGGCGGATCTGTTCCGGCAGGCGCCACAGCGCGCGCAGAATGCTCCAGGCGAGCACTGCGGCGACAATCGCAGCGCCCAACGCCAGCGCGAAGACCGGCAGCGTGGTGTGAACGCGCCAGCCGTCCCATGACAGCACGACGTCGCCGGTCTGGTCGGCCACCCACGCCGCGCCGGTGGCTGCGAGCGCGATCAACACCAGAAACAGAATGATCCGATACATCGAAATCCTATTGCGCCGGTTTGGTGAGCGCCACCATAGCCTCGGTCGCGAAATGCCGCGAGGCGGAAAGCGCCGCATCGCGCTCGTTGGCCTTGTCGAGCCATGCCTGAGCGGCAGCGCGATCGCCGGCCGCAAGCGTGTTCAACTCGCGCCGCGCCTCGCTGTAATCGTTGCGCAGCGCAGCCGCCGTGACCCGCGCGACCACAGCGTTGCGGTCGTTGCCGACGACATCGGTCCGCTCGATGCGAACCAGCTTTGCGGCGCCCGCCTGCAGGCGATCGACGATGCCGGTGCCGGTGGTGGCATTCTCCTGCGCGGGCGGCGACAATTTTGG
This sequence comes from uncultured Alphaproteobacteria bacterium, assembly GCA_963786045.1. GTDB lineage: Bacteria > Pseudomonadota > Alphaproteobacteria > Rhizobiales > Xanthobacteraceae > Bradyrhizobium. The sequence goes on from CAWAXR010000023.1 coordinate 42,200, forward strand.
CACCAGCGCCAGCAGTTCACGGCTGAGGCTGGCCGCGCTCGGCACGCCCGAGGCGGCGAAATCATCGAGCGGCTTCAACGCGTCCGGATCGGGTGCGAGCGATTTCGCCGCCGGCAGTACGGCGACGAATGGCTCACCCTGCCGAACCGAAACGTCGAGCATGGACGCCACGACGACGCGGCGAAGCGCCGCATCGTCGGCGGGCTTGCTGTCCTGCCGCGCGCTCTCGGTGCCTTCGACGCGGGCCGCGTGTTCCATCTGGCTCAGTCGTTCGTTGATCGCGGCAATATCCTGCGGCGAGAGGGCTTCGCGCGATGCTGATTTTACCCCATTGAGATCCGCGGCCAGTTTTTCGGACTGCGCGCGGGCGCCGGCGATCTCCGTGCGCAGCGATGCAACGGATTTTTCCAAGGCTTCGAGCCGCGAAGCCAGCGTCGGGTCGGATGCTGTGGCCATGGGCCTGGCCGACCTCGCCTCGATATCGGCGACCCGCGCCGCCAGCGTGTCGACCGCACTCGCATTGCTCTGCGAAGACGCCGACGACGGAGCTGTCTCGCCGGGCCATCCCGCGACCCAGGCGATCGCGATCACCAGCGCGGCCGTGACGGCGCCGGTAACGGCCGCCGTGAGCATCGCTGAAATCGCCGCGGCCGAAGGCCGGGACAAAGGCCAAGGCAAGAACCGCCTCGGCGGCGCGCTGGAGCCGGGGTTGGTTCCCTGGGTGTCGCCCGATACCTCCGACGCCTCGAGGTCGATGGTCGGCGGCGGGCGCTTGGCCCGGCCCGAATTTGCCGGCGGCGAGGCGTCTTTGGACCCTTCTTCGTCCATCACAACGGTTCCTCTTGGCTCCAGCCGAAATCCGCACGAATCGGCTTGTTCCTAGTCCTTTGTTTCGACACGCCTTTCCCGGCGCGAACCGGGTACCCGTCCCTCAAAAACGCTTGTAGCGCGATCAGGGCCGCAAAGCACGGTCCAGAGCCGCGAACACGGCATTTTCATCTGGCGATGCCGCCACCATGACCTGGGTGGCCCCGGCATCGCGGACGACCGAGGCCACCGCCGCCGAAATGCAGCATTGCGGGATCGAAAGCGCCGATATTTCGACGCCGGCGGCGCGAATCGACTCCAGGAACGCGCGCGCGCTGCGCCTGGAGTAGTGCAGCACCGCCTCGACCCGGTTGGCGGCGAAGGCGTCGCAGACCTCGCGTGGCAGGCTGGATAATGGAGCCATCCGATAGGTCGTCTGCGTGAGGACCGTAAACCCGCGCTCGCCGAGGTCGCCCGCAAGGTCGCGGGCAAGCTCGGCCCCCGCCAGATAAAGCAGCGGGCCGGTTTTCTTCGGCCCTTTCGCCTTGACGCTGGCGGTCACGAGATCGCGCAGGCTCGTGGCGTCGCCCCTGGCCGGGATCACGTTCTCGAATCCGATCTTGCGGGCGGCGGTCGCGGTATGCTCTCCGACCGCGAACAGCGGCAGCTTGAGCAACCGGCTGCCCTTGAGTTGAGATTCGATGCCGCGCAACGCATTGGCGCTGGTGACGATGATCGCGCCGTAAGGCGCGTCGAGGTCCTCGTGGAAGGCCAAGGGTTCAAACCGCAGCATCGGCGCCAGCAAGACCTCAAAGCCTCTCGCCCGCAGCCCGGCCGCGGTGGTCTCATCGTCCGGCTGCGGGCGTGTGACGAGAATGGCCATGCGTCAAACTCTCAAACCCGGGGTTTTCCCGGTAACGGACGATTGCACCTTGCGACCCCGCAATGCTACCGAGGCAAGGGAAACGCCGGATTGATCGAAAGCACAAGAGCTCAGATTGGCCAACGACACGCGAATATTGGTGCTGGGTATCGAGACCACCTGCGATGAAACCGCGGCCGCCGTGGTCGAGCGCCAGAGCGACGGCGCGGGCCGGATCCTGTCCAATATCGTGCGGTCGCAGACCGAAGAACACGCCATCTTCGGCGGCGTGGTACCGGAGATCGCGGCGCGCGCCCATGTCGATCTGCTCGACGGCATCGTCGACAGCGCGATGAAGGAAGCGGGCGTCGGCTTCGCGCAACTCTCGGGCGTGGCAGCCGCCGCCGGCCCCGGCCTGATCGGCGGCGTGATCGTGGGGCTGACGACCGCGAAGGCGATCGCGATGGTGCACAACACGCCGCTGATCGCGGTGAACCATCTCGAGGCCCATGCGCTGACGCCGCGGCTGACCTGCGCTTTGGCTTTTCCGTATTGCCTGTTTCTCGCCTCCGGCGGCCATACCCAGATCGTCGCCGTGACCGGCGTCGGGAAATATGTGCGCCTCGGCACCACGGTCGATGACGCCATGGGCGAGGCCTTCGACAAGGTCGCGAAGATGCTCGGGCTGCCCTATCCGGGCGGGCCGGAGGTCGAGCGCGCCGCGAGCGGCGGCGACCCGAAGCGATTCGCATTTCCGCGGCCGATGCTTGGGCGCCCCGACGCCAATTTCTCGCTGTCGGGCCTGAAGACAGCCGTGCGTAACGAGGCCTCCAGGCTGACGCCGCTGGAGCCGCAGGACATCCGCGATCTCTGCGCCGGCTTTCAGGCGGCGGTGCTGGAGTCGACCGCGGATCGACTAAGTGTCGGCTTGCGGCTTTTTCACGAGCGATTCGGCCCGCCGCGCGCGCTGGTCGCCGCCGGCGGCGTCGCCGCCAACCAGGCGATCCGCGGCGCGTTGCAGGATGTCGCCGCGAAAGCGCAGACCACGCTCATCATCCCGCCGCCGGCGCTCTGCACTGATAATGGCGCGATGATCGCGTGGGCCGGCGCCGAGCGGCTGGCGATCGGGCTGACCGACGCGATGGACGCAGCCCCGCGCGCGCGCTGGCTGCTCGACGAAAACGCCACGGCGCCGGCGGGCTTTGCCAATACGCGGGCGGGATTTTAGAGACTCTCGATGGGAGATGAACCAGAGCGCGATTCCGTCCTGACCTCTCCCCGCCAAACGGGGCGAGGGAGCAGAGCCGAGGTCGAGCGATGACAACCTTTAATCGGGTAGCGGTGGTTGGCGCCGGCGCGTGGGGGACCGCGCTCGCCGGTGTCGCCGCGCGCGCCGGACGTGAGGTCGTTCTCTGCGCGCGCAGCCCGCAGTTGGCCGTCGAGATCGCCACCACACGCATCAATCCAAGACTGCCTGGGATCAAACTCGACGCGAACATCGAGGTGACGGACGACATCGGACTCGCCGCATCGGCCGATCTCATCCTGATCGCGACGCCGGCGCAGAATTTGCGCATGGCGGCCGCGGCGCTCAGCCCCCATCTCGCCGGCGCGACGCCGCTGGTCGCCTGCGCCAAGGGCATCGAGCGTGGCACCCACAAATTCATGACCGAGGTGATCGCCGAAGCCGCGCCCGAAGCGCGGCCCGCCATCCTGTCGGGGCCGAGTTTTGCCGAGGACGTGGCGCGCGGCCTGCCGACCGCGGTTACCCTTGCGGCGAAAGATGCCGAACTCGCAAGCCATCTGGTGCAGGCGCTGGGATCGGCGACCTTCCGGCCCTACCACACCTCCGATGTCCGCGGCGTCGAGATCGGCGGGGCCGCGAAAAACGTGCTGGCGATCGCGGCGGGAATCGTGGCCGGCAAGAAATTCGGCGCTTCCGCGCTGGCCGCGCTGACCACGCGCGGCTTCAGCGAATTGGTGCGACTCGGTCGGGCCTGCGGCGCGCGCAGTGAAACCATGGCGGGGCTCTCAGGGTTGGGCGATCTGATCCTGACCTGCTCAAGCCCGCAGTCGCGCAATTTCGCGCTCGGGCTGGCGCTCGGACACGGCGAAGCGCGACCGCGCGACAAACTGGCCGAAGGCGAATTCACCGCGCCGGTGCTGATGGAACTGGCGGCAGCCGAAGGCGTCGACATGCCCGTTTCAAACGCGGTCGCGGACATCCTGCGCGGCGCGGTGACGATCGACGAGGCGATCGAGAGTCTGCTGACCCGGCCGTTCAAGGCGGAGGGATGAGCGCGCGCCTTGCGCGGGAGGGCTTACGCCAGCACAAATTTCACGAGATCGCCGAGACCTGAGCCAATTCCGTCCGGAGCGGCGCTCAACTCCTCAACGGGCGCGTTCAGGCGATTGACCCAGAAGGTCGGATAACCGAACCATTTGGCGCCAGCCGCGTCCCAGCCCGCGAAAGCGGCAAAGGCGATTTCCTCTTTTCCAAGTTTGAAGGCATCAAGGGCCATCTGATAGGCGCGCGGATCGGGCTTGAATGCCCCGACCTTGTCGGTAGAGAGATGGGGCTCGAAAAATCCCTCAAGCCCCGAATTCCTCACCGCGGAATCCAGCATCGCATCCGTGAGGTTGGAAAGGAAAGCCATGCGGATGCCGGCGGCCTTGAGCTGTTGCAATGCCGGCGCAACATCCGGCCACGCCTTCAACGCCAGATAAGTCTGCATCAGCTGATCGCGCTTGTCGGCGGGCATATCAATCGCGAGGGTCCTGGCGGCAAAGACCAGCGACTCCTCCGTCACCTGCCAAAAATCAACATAATGACCGCCGAGCGTCCGAAGCCAGGTGTATTCGAATTGCCGCGTCCGCCAGGCATTGGACAGCTCCCGCGCCTTGCCCGGAAACAATTCCTCGACCTTGGCAAAGACAGGACGGGGATCGATGATCGGAAAACCGTCGAAGGCGACCGCCTTGATCGCCGGCTTCGCAGCTTCGGCAGAGACGCCCGCGACCGCTGCCACCGCCCCGCCGGCGGCCAGCCTCGCAAAATCCCGGCGACTGACGAACATGATGGTCTCCCGTTTGCCGAGCGACGGCCTGGCCCTTGACGTCGCTTATATCTCCGTCTTGGTATTGGTGGTGTCACAAGCAAGAGATGGCATAGGCGAGCGGAAGCGACGCCGTTCTTGGAGAGCGAATCCTCATGAACTACTGGCTGGTGAAATCCGAACCATCCGTCTGGTCATGGGATCAGCAGGTCGCGAAAGGCGCCAAGGGCGAAGCCTGGACCGGCGTGCGCAATTTCACCGCCCGGCAAAACCTCGTGAAGATGAAGAAGGGCGACCGCGCCTTTTTCTATCACTCCAACGAGGGCAAGGAGATCGTGGGCATCGCCGAGATCATCAAGGAGGCCTATCCCGATCCCACCGACAAGACCGGAAAATTCGTGTGCGTCGACATCAAGGCCGACAAGCCGCTGAAGACGCCGGTGACGATGGTCGACGATCAAGGCCGACAAACGATTGGCCGACATGGCGCTGGTGAAATATTCGCGCCTCTCGGTGCAGCCGGTGACGCCGGAAGAGTGGAAGATCGTCTGCAAGATGGGCGGGGCGTGATCGACGGTCCTTATCCCCGGATGAGCGGCGTCATCGGGTAGACCGGCCACGCCCGAAATGCGCCAAACCCGGATATTCGCGACGGTCTCATTCGGACGATTTTCGCCGCGGCCGGACGGCTGGATGGCCGTGCGGTTGATCTGAATCAACGCATACCAATCGACCGCATCCTCTACTTGAAAATGAAGCCAGGCGATCGTTTGAGCGTACTCGGCGGAGGCGATGTTGTTCGAAAACTCGCCCATCGGGCTTCCGCTCACACCGACCTGTAATCAAGTTTGCAACGAGGAGGCGAATCCAATGGGCAAGCGTGCCATCGCTATTTTTGTCTGTTCCGCCCTCAGCTTGATCGGCGCAAATGGATTTGCGTTCGCGGAAACGATCGGTCGATATGAATGCAACGTTGTCGGAACGATAAGCCCGGAGCCAATCGGCGATCGTGCCGAGCATAGCGTGGTGAGCTACGAGTTTTCCTGCTTCGGCGTGGCGGGCCTCCTGAAAGGGGCCGTGTACTCCGCGATCCACGTCAGTGAATGGGACGGTTCCCAGGGAACGTTCTTGCTGGTGGGCGGAATCCACCGGTCGGCTGGAGGATTCGCAGTTACCCAGATGTCGGAGGGTACCGGCTCCGTTGTCATGAAAGATGGAAAGCGCGTCAGCAGCACGAGCTCCGGAAAAGCGACCTTCAGATTGGCTTCCGGCACGCTCGCCGCGCTCTCGGGAAAGACGGTCAATTTCACCAGCAAGTCGACAGGCCTGAATCGGTTCGAGCTCGAATTCGCAGACTGACATCCGCGCACAGGAAAGGTCAGCAGTTCTTACTATTACGAATGAAAGGATTGCCATTTTTTCGTCAAACTTGATTCAGGCGATGTGATATTTGCGGCACGCGATTGCAGCGCTAAATCGCGTACAGTGACGTTGAGATTATTGCGGCTCGCAATCGCACGAATGCTCCAGATCCAGCGAAGCGTTCGCGCCGGGGAGGGAAGAGTTCGATGAAGAAACATCTGCTGAGTATCCTTGGTCTTGTTGCAATGGCCGCTCCCGCGCTCGCGGCTGACCTTCCGGTCAAGGCACCCCCGCCGCTTTGTCGTCCCGATGTACAACTGGTCGGGCTTCTACATCGGCGGTAACGGCGGCTGGGGAAGGAGCGACGATTGCTGGGACGTCTTTCCGGCAGGTGGCGGGATCCTCATTGACGGTTGCCGCGACAGGTCCGGCGGCGTGATCGGTGGCCAGATCGGTTACCGCTGGCAACTGCCCAACAATCATTTTGTTCTAGGTCTGGAAGCTCAGGGAGATTGGGCGGATCTCAACCAGTCGCGCGTCAGCTTTTTGGATCCTGCCTTAACATTTGGTACCAAGCTTGATGGCCTGGGCCTTTTCACCGGCCAGTTCGGTTTCGCTGCTGATACATGGCTGTGGTACGTGAAGGGCGGAGCGGCGGTGACGAGCAATACCTTCTCGGTGAGTTCCACCGTTGGAGGAATTGGTCTCGCCTCGGCAAGCTCGACCCGCTGGGGTGGCGCCTTGGGCACCGGCTTCGAGTACGGCTTCGCGCCGAACTGGTCCGTCGGCCTTGAATACGACCACCTCTTCATGGGCGGCGCGGACTATTCGTTCCTGGTCGCAAATCCCCTGCTGACCGGTGCAGCCAGCCGGATCACCCAGGACGTGGATATGGTCACCGTGCGCGTGAATTACCGCTTCAACTGGGGCACCCCTGTCGTCGCGAAATACTGACTTCTCTCTCCAGCCCATTCAAAGCCCCGGCGGCGTCCGGGGCTTTTTTATTTCTGAAAGAAGTCGTCCACGACGGAAAGGTGCCAGGGCACGAATCCGGGCGGGATCAAAAGTGGTCACTGACCTCGTTGCGGGGGCAGTCAAGGGTTCGGAAACCATTCGGGCTTTCTGCCCAGCGCGCTAACGAAATTGAAAATCGTTGTCGCCAAAATCGTCACGAGCAAGGGGAAAGACCGGGGAGAGCGCTCATGCATGCGAGCAGGGAAGTCGTCTTGGAAAACGTGCGCAGATGTCGCGCGATTGCTTCCTTGTACCGTCAAACCGCAGCCTTCCGCCCCCGTCAAAGCTGCTCTCTCCTGGACCACGCCAGGGAATGGGAAAATCTCGCCCTGACCGCACTCGAATCCTATTTTGTGCCCGCTATGCCGGGCCACGACAAACAACCGCAAGACGCCCCATACGCCCGACGCGCGGTGGGAGACGATGGCCGTGGCCTAACTTCTGAACCCTGCGGCGAGAATCGAATGGCGTCGATCGGCCTCCCGTTCGCCACTTGCCCGTCGTGCCAATCTGCCGCAGCCGGCTCCCGTTGATCTCGCCCCCAAATCACCAGCATCTTTCCGCCCGTCCCGTCCCTCAAGAGGGGCGCTTCGCGGTCGTCACGAACGTTGGGTGCGGGATGCGATGGACGCCTTGGCGACGCCAGACGAGCGGCGCCGTGGCGTACGGCGAAGTCGTGTGGTCCTGACGCCCCGACGCTGGCGTCAAGTCTCGCGGGATGATCCGCGAGGCGATGGTGGCAAGAAAGCCCGGTCACCAGGGAGAGCGCGCTATAAGCCGTAAAACCATTGCGCGGGGAATGCCGGGTGTATCCGGTGTGACCGTGGTGACTTGCTTGCGTGCTTTCTACCTTTGCACGCAAGGCTGCGGGCGCATCGGGCGCCCGGCATTCCCCGTGCCCTCTTTCTTGCGAGGGACGCTGTTCCTGCACAACTCGGGCGCTATTTGCGTCGCGGGAAGGTGGTGTCGCGTCTTCTCCCTCGCCCCGCTCGCGGGGAGAGGTGACTCCCTGGCTCTTTGAAATTCAGATCAGAAGATGCGGGCGATTACGCCGCGGCCGCCATCACCACCTGCGCCAGAAGCGCCTCGCGCTTGGACTGCGAGCGATAGCCCTTCATGGTCGCCGCGAAGCGCTCGAGGATGCCGTCCTCGAACGCGGTGACGATGGTGTCGTGGACGTAGCTCTTGCGGCAGATCGCCGGCGTGTTGGAAAGCTCATCCGCCGCGGCGCGAACCGCTTCCAGCACCTGCTTGCGGCGGCCACGGGCGCTCGCGGCCGGCGAAATCCGCGACAGCGATTCCAGCACCACGGCGGACGCCATCAGGGTGCGAAAATCCTTCAGCGAAATCTTGATGCCGGCGATCTCGCGCAGGAACGCGTTGACCTGCGTGGTGGACACGCTGCGGACAGTGCCGGAATTGTCGCGGTACTGGAACATGCGCTTGCCTGGCACGCCGCGCAGGATCCCGATGGCGCGCACGAGCTTGGCCGCGTCGCATTCCTTGCGCACGGCCTTGCCGCCCTTGGCCTTGAACGAAAGCACGAAACTGTCGTCTTCCAGCGTCACGTTCGACTTCAGAAGCGTGGTGGCGCCGCGGGTGCCGTTGAGGCGGGCATAGGATTCATTGCCCGGCCGGATCGCGGTGCGCGCGATCAATTCGATCACCGCCGAGAGCGCGAATTCACGGGTCGGCACGTCGCCGGAGAGGTGCGCCGAGACGTTGCGGCGGATCTTGGGAAGCGCCGCGACCAGCCGGGCCAGCCGGTGCGCCTTGCGATGCTCGCGAACCTTTTCCCAGTCGGAGTGATAGCGGTATTGCAGACGGCCCGCGGCGTCGCGGCCGACCGCCTGCAAGTGCGAACTCGGATCGGGCGAATAGCGGACCTCGGCATAGGCCGGGGGCACCGCCATCGAATGCAGGCGGCGGATGGTTCTGGTATCGCGGACATGGGAGCCGTTGGCGCGGACAAACGAGTAGCTCTTGCCGCGCTTGACGCGCCGGATGGTCAATTCGTTCTGGTCACCGAGCGTGAGGCCGAGCCCTTTGGCGAGGGATTCCACCGAGGGAGCGGCAGAGGGTGCCGTCCTGGCGGCCATCCGGTCGGCGAGGGCTTTTGGCGTGGCAGGCCGCCTGGCAGGGACAGGCTTCGGCCATTGCCCCAGCGCCTTTGCCAAATCCACAGCAGGATCGGCCGAAGCGGGCCCGGCAGCCTCCAAATTCTGCTGATCCATCATAATCCTAGACGCCTTGCTCTCACTCTACCCTGCTAATGCCAACTGTTTTTCTTTCGTTCCGGTGAACCGGGAGGGGTCTTCGCCCCTGGCGGGGCCATTTAGGGGGTAATCCCCGGCAGCGCTAGCCCCTCGGCCGGGGACTACGGTTCCTGGATACCGTTTGGGTGGTCGCGCAGACCTCCCCTGCGGCCATTTGCCATTCCCGAAACGCGATCGTGATGGCCCGACGCAGGCCTCCAGTGTGCCGGCCCGCCCTGCGACTTGATCCCGCGCAAGACGCTGGCCCCGCCGAAGGTCGTAGTTGTTCCGCTTGTCGGCCCCATCAGGCCCGGCGCATAATTGTTTTAACAATGAAGACGGCTTGCGGCGCCTCCTGCTCACGGCCCGCATCGGTGGAGGATCAAAATGTCCGAGAAGATCTACGACGTATCGGCCGAATGGGCCAAGCGCGCCTGGGTTGATGACGCCAGGTACCGCGAAATGTACGCCCGCTCGGTCAGCGATCCCAACGGCTTCTGGGCCGAACAGGGCAGGCGCATCGGCTGGATGAAGCCCTTCACCAAGGTCGAGAACACCTCCTTCGCGCCCGGCAATATTTCCATCAAATGGTTCGAGGACGGCGTCCTCAACGTCGCCTGGAATTGCATCGACCGGCATCTCGAAAAGCGAGGCGACCAGACCGCCATCATCTGGGAGGGCGACAGTCCCTCGGACTCCAAGCACATCACCTACCGCCAGCTGCACGACGAGGTCTGCAAATTCGCCAACATCCTGCGGACCCGCAACGTCAAGAAGGGCGACCGCGTCACGATCTATCTGCCGATGATTCCGGAAGCCGCCTATGCGATGCTCGCCTGCGCGCGGATCGGCGCGATCCATTCGGTGGTGTTCGCGGGCTTCTCGCCTGACAGCCTCGCCCAGCGTATCAACGACTGCCAATCCAAGGTCGTGATCACCGCCGACGAAGGCCTGCGCGGCGGCAGGAAGGTGCCGCTGAAGTCCAATGTCGATGCCGCGCTCGCCAAGAGCGGCGGCGTCGACTGGGTCGTCGTGGTCAAGCACACCGGCGCCAAGGTCGACATGAACCCGTCGCGCGATTTCTGGTACCACGAGGCCGCCGAGATGGTGACGACGGAATGCCCGTGCGAGCACATGCACGCGGAGGACCCGCTGTTCATCCTCTATACGTCGGGCTCGACCGGCCAGCCCAAGGGCGTGCTGCATACTTCAGGCGGCTATCTGGTGTTCGCGTCGATGACGCATCAATACGTGTTCGACTATCACGACGGCGACATCTACTGGTGCACCGCCGATGTCGGCTGGGTCACCGGCCACAGCTACATCCTGTACGGGCCCCTGGCGAACGGCGCGACCACGCTGATGTTCGAGGGCGTGCCGAATTACCCCGATAATTCGCGGTTCTGGAACGTCATCGACAAGCACAAGGTCAACATCTTCTACACCGCGCCGACCGCGATCCGCGCGCTGATGCAGGGCGGCGACGAGCCCGTGAAGAAGACTTCGCGCCAGTCGCTTCGCCTGCTCGGCAGCGTCGGCGAGCCGATCAATCCCGAAGCGTGGGAATGGTATCATCGCGTGGTCGGCGACGGTCGCTGCCCGATCGTTGATACCTGGTGGCAGACCGAGACCGGCGGCATTCTGATCACGCCCCTGCCCGGCGCCACCAAACTCAAGCCCGGCTCGGCGACGCGACCTTTCTTCGGCGTGGTCCCTGAAATCGTCGACGCCGACGGCAAGGTGCTCGAGGGCGAGTGCCAGGGCAATCTCTGCATCGCCAGATCCTGGCCCGGGCAAATGCGCACCGTCTATGGCGATCATGCGCGCTTCGAGCAGACCTATTTCTCCACCTACAAGGGCAAATATTTCACCGGCGACGGATGCCGCAGGGACGCCGACGGCTATTACTGGATCACCGGTCGGGTCGATGACGTGATCAACGTCTCCGGCCACCGCATGGGTACCGCCGAGGTGGAAAGCTCGCTGGTGGCGCATGCGCTGGTCTCGGAGGCCGCCGTGGTCGGCTATCCCCACGACATCAAGGGCCAGGGCATCTACGCCTACGTCACGTTGATGACCGGCACCGAACCGAGCGAGGAACTGCGCAAGGAGTTGGTGGCGTGGGTGCGCAAGGACATCGGTCCGATCGCGTCGCCAGACCAGATTCAGTTCGCGCCGGGTCTGCCGAAAACCCGCTCCGGCAAGATCATGCGCCGCATCCTGCGCAAGATCGCCGAGGACGAGCCGGGAAGCCTCGGCGACACCTCGACGCTGGCGGACCCCGCCGTGGTGGACGATCTGGTGCAGCATCGCCAGAACAAGAAGGACGCGCCGGCTTAAGGGCGGCCCAGACCTCGGCCCGCTTGCGGGGAGAGATCGGGTTGCCTCGGCGATGCGAAGCATCGTCCGGTGCCATCCGGGTGAGGCGGAGTCACCGCGTATTTCACTCTTGTGAATTCGCGGAAGCGCCCCTCATCCCACCCCCTGCGGGAACGAGCTTCGCTCCTTTCGCAAGCGCGGAGCGAGGAGGCACACACCCATCGCCGCAACATGTTCGCCCGATCCACGTCGTCCCCGCTCACGGCATTGTCAGCCATTCCCGGACGTTTCCGGAGAAGTGTTGTTTTCAGATCATTTACTTTGTTTCGAACATTTCCTCTGCTGCCGTCGCAGAACCCGTCCCGAAAACCGGCGTGGAAAGCGTTTGGTTAAGACGCGCGGTTAAAAATTTATCGGAAACCCGCCATTTTACGGGTTTTGGTCGGCGGAATTGAGCGCCCCGGACGGGCAGCTGAGTAATTGGAGAGATCGATGTCGCTGAGAATTGCGGTGGCGGTGGCGGCCATCATCGGGACGGCGGGGGTGTTGGGAACGACGGGCGCCCAGGCGCGGCCTGACGTGGTCGGATTCAGGGGCGACTACGCGCCGGGCACGATCGTGGTGAAGACCAATGAACGCAGGCTCTATCTCGTTCTCGATCCAGAGCACGCCGTCCGTTATCCCGTCGGCGTCGGCAAATCCGGCAAGCAATGGGCCGGCACGACTCAGATCGACGGCAAATACCTCAATCCGGCCTGGTCGCCGCCCGCGGAAGTGAAGCGTGACAAGCCAAATATGCCGGACGTCATTCCCGGCGGCTCGCCGCGCAACCCGATGGGCGTCGCCGCGATGACGCTGGCGGGCGGTGAGTACGCGATCCACGGCACCAATATGCCGGGATCGGTCGGCGGTTTTGTCTCATACGGCTGCATCCGCATGCTGAACCCCGATATCACCGACCTTTATCAGCGCGTATCGGTCGGCACGACGGTGGTGGTGACGCGCTGATTCCTTTCGCCAGGAATTTTCGCACCAACGTGCGGCTTTTGGTTTGAAAAGCATTCGTTTCGGCCCTGAACCGGCCGGAAAGCGCGGCGCCGGCTCAAAAATCCGAAGCGATGCCTTTGTTTTCCCAATCGCCATATCGGGTCGGTTCCGGGCCCTGGGGGCCCTGAATCTCCTTTGGCAAAGGCTTCGCGTCGGCCGCCGCGGCCTGCCTTCGCGCTTCGGCCTCGGCGAGCGCACGCTTGGCCGCCGGCGAAAGCGGTTTTCGTTCCGGCACAGACGCGGCAACCGCGGCCGGCTGCGAAAGGTTATCCGTCATCGCCAGGTTCCCGCCACAGGATTAACTCGCTCTATCCAGGATTCAGACGTACAGGTCGTCCAGTTTGATGCCATGTCGACCTGTGAATTCACAGGAACGATTCTTATATTCGGCATATTCCGCTGCCAAAAGGATTCTTACCATCTCTGATGGCAAGAGCTGAAAATGCGAACTGCCATCCAATATAACAAGATGTTCCCGCTCCATGCCCCCACAACGATTCGCCCTGCCAACCGAAGTGCCTGGTCTCGCGGCGCGGAGGATCGCAGCGGATATTCTCGACGGCGTTCTCCATAAGCACCGCACACTCGACGACCAGCTCGATGGCGCTGGCGCGCATCCCGGACTTAAAAATCTCAGCGATCGCGACCGCGCCTTGATGCGTCGTCTGGTGGCGACGATTTTGCGGCGGCTGGGCACGCTCGGCCATGTGCTGTCGCGGCTGCTCGATCGCGGCGTTCCGACCGATGCGCCGCGCGCGCAAAGCGCGCTCCTGATCGGGGCCGCGCAGATTCTCTGGATGGACGTGCCGGACCATGCGGCGGTCGATCTTTCGGTGCGACTGGTGCAGTCGGATCGACGGGCCGCGAAATATGCCGGACTGGTCAACGCGGTGCTGCGTCGCTGCGCGCGTGAGGGACAGCCGCTGATCGACGAGGTCAAGTCGCAGACCCTCGACGTTCCGCCGTGGCTGATGGCGCGCTGGATCGCCCATTACGGCGAATCCGTCGCGCGCGATATCGCGACTGCGATCGGCTACGAGCCCTCGCTCGATATCACCGTGAAGTCGGACCCTGAGCAGTGGGCGACGCGTTTGCACGGCGAAACGCTGCCCACGGGGACGGTACGCACGCTGTTGCAGGGATCGGTGACGATGCTGCCGGGCTTCTCCGAGGGGCGTTGGTGGGTGCAGGACGCCGCAGCCGCTCTGCCTGCACGCCTGTTCGGCGATGTCGCCGGCAAGGCCATCGTCGATCTCTGCGCCGCGCCCGGCGGCAAGACCGCGCAGCTTGTCCATGCAGGGGCGCACGTGACCGCGATCGACCGTTCGCCCAACCGGATGGCGCGGCTGCGCGACAATCTGGCGCGCTTATCGTTGCAAGCGGAAACCGTGGTGGCCGACGGCGCCGAATGGCTGGAGCGAGAGCACGACAGGGCTTTCGACGGCATCTTGATCGACGCGCCATGCACCTCGACCGGCACGATCCGGCGCCACCCCGACGTTGGCTGGCTACGGCAGGAATCCGATATCGCCCCCTTGGCGGCGGCGCAGACGCGGCTTCTGCAAAAGTCGATTGCCGTGCTGAGGCCGGGCGGGACGCTGGTTTATTGTACCTGCTCGCTGGAGCCGGAGGAGGGCGAGCAGGCGATCGCGGCCCTTCTCGCATCCGAACCGGCGATGCGGCGCGTGCCGATCGAGGCAAGCGAGGTTGCCGGCCTCAGCGAAATCGTGACTGCGGAAGGCGATCTGCGCACCCTGCCCTGCCACCTGCCGCACCTTGATCCCCGGCTCGGCGGCCTCGACGGCTTTTACGCCGCACGACTGGTTAAATCCTGATTTTGCACCATATTTTCGCCCTGTTGGGCTGATTCGCGCAGTATCAAGGTGGTGTCTTGGCCGCGTTTCCGGATTAAAAGGATTCGGCAGAGAATCCTCCCGATCAAGGCTAAACGTGTCGGTCGCTCAACGCAGACGTATCTCGACGCTGATCATGGGCCGCTTCGCACGGAACGTGATGTCGCGTGCCAGCGGCGGCTCCGTGGCGTTGTCGCGCCTTTGGCCGCACCGCACCGACCGGCTCATCATCGCACCGCATGACCTGCGCACCGCCGACGCCACCCGCGCGGCCGAAATCTACGCGGGCCGCTTCGTCTTCGCCGGCAAGATCGTGACCTGCCACGGCCGCTCGATCTTCGATCTCGAGCCGCCGTCGGAGGATTGGGAGGTTGCACTCCTCGGTTTCGGATGGCTACGGCATTTGCGTGCGGCCGATACCGCGCTCACCCGCGCCAATGCCCGCGCGCTGGTCGACGACTGGATCTCGAATCCCGGATACAATCGGCCCGTGGGCCGCCGCGCCGACGTGCTGGCCCGGCGCGTCATCTCGCTATTGTCGCAGGCTCCGCTCGTCCTCGCCGATACCGACAGCAAATTCTATCGACGCTATTTGCGCGGGCTGGCCCGCGAAATCCGCTATCTGCGCTACACCATGCTCGATATCCCCGACGGCGTGCCCCGGCTGCAGGTGTTGATCGCGCTTTGCTATGCCTCGCTCTGCCTCGCCAACCAGGCGCGGCACATTCGCACCGCGGCGCGCAAGCTATCCGACGAATTGCAGCGGCAGATCCTGCCCGATGGCGGCCACATCTCGCGCAATCCCGGCGCGTTGATCGAGTTGTTGACCGACCTGCTCCCGCTTCGGCAAACCTTTGCGGCCCGCAACATCGCGCCGCCTCCGGCACTGTTGAACGCGATCGACCGAATGATGCCGATGCTGCGCTTCTTCCGTCACGGCGACGGAAGCTTCGCGCTGTTCAACGGCATGAGCAGCGCGCCTTCCGATGTGCTGGCGACCTTGCTCGCCTACGACGACGCCCACGGCGTGCCGATGGCGAACATGCCGCACACCGGCTTTCAGCGGCTCGACGCCGGCGCCGCCACGATCATCATGGATACCGGCCCGTCGCCGCCGCCGAGCCTGAGTCACGATGCCCACGCCGGCTGCCTTTCGTTTGAACTGTCGTCGGGTCCGAACCGGATCGTCATCAATTGCGGCATGCCCTCAACCGGCCGCGACAACTGGCGCAGCTTTGCCCGGAGCACGCCGGCGCATTCGACGCTGACTTATCACGATGCCTCCTCCTGCCAGTTCGTCGAGCTCTCGGCGATGAAGCGGCTGCTGCAGGGCTCACCGATCGTCAGCGGGCCGGCCAATGTCGAAAGCCATCGCGAGGTCGTCGCCAACGGCGTGGTGCTGACCACCTCGCATGACGGCTATCTCGACCGGTTCGGCGTGGTGCATCGCCGGATGTTGATGTTCACGCATGACGGCACGAGGCTTGACGGCGAGGATACCTTGTCGACGGCCCCGGGCGGGCGGATCAAGGGCAACGAGAGCGACTACGCGCTGCGGTTTCATCTGCACCCTTCGGTGAAAGCAAGCCGGCTCAGCGATGCGCGGGGCGTCATGCTGGTATTGCCCAACCGCGACGTCTGGACCTTCGAGGCGCTCGACGACAAGGTCGAACTCGAAGACAGCGTGTTCCTGGCAGGCAACGATGGCCCCCGCCGTACCGCCCAGATCGTGATCCGCCAGGACGCACGCCAGGCTCCGTCGGTCCGCTGGAGTTTTGTACGCTCGACGGCGTCGGCCTCCGCCACATCGGCGAAACGTAACGCACGACGCGAGCCGGAACTGCCGCTGTAGAGAGTGCCGCGCAAGGTAGAGGATCAGCCGCATCTTGCCGTTGTGGACGCGGCCGAAAACTGTTAAGCAGCCATCGCTCGCGCGACTGGCGATTTTGGATGGAGTACCATCGGGAAGCGCGGGAAATTCCGCCGCGCGCCTGGGCAAAAGCACCCCTTGAACAGAGGATCTTGCCCATGACCAATACTGCCCGCCGCGTCACCCGCGCTCTATTGTCCGTTTCCGACAAGACCGGACTGATCGAATTCGCCCGCTCGTTGGCCGCTCATGGCGTCGAGCTCGTATCCACCGGTGGCACGGCGAAGGCGATCGCGGCCACGGGGCTGAAGGTCAAAGACGTCTCCGAGCTGACCGGATTTCCCGAGATGATGGATGGCAGGGTCAAGACCCTGCATCCCAAGGTGCATGGCGGGCTGCTCGCGATCCGCGACAACGCCGAGCATGCGCAGGCGATGAAGAGCCACGGCATCGCGCCGATCGATTTGCTCGTGGTCAATCTCTACCCGTTCGAGGCCACCGTCGATAAGGGCGCCGGTTACGAGGAGTGCATCGAGAACATCGATATCGGCGGGCCCGCGATGATCCGCGCGGCGGCCAAGAATCATGACGACGTCGCCGTGATCGTGGAACCGCAGGACTATCAGGCCGTGCTCGACGAGCTGGCGGCCAATCAGGGCGCCACCACGCTTTCGCTGCGGCGGCGTCTCGCCGCCAAGGCCTACGCCCGCACCGCCGCCTATGATGCGGCGATCTCGAACTGGTTCGCGCGTGAGCTCAAGACCGAGGCGCCGGATTACCGCGCCTTCGGCGGACGGCTGATTCAGTCACTCCGCTACGGCGAGAACCCGCACCAGACCGCCGCATTCTACCGCACGCCAGACAAACGCCCGGGCGTCGCCACCGCGCGGCAACTGCAGGGCAAGGAACTGTCGTACAACAACATCAACGACACCGACGCGGCCTATGAATGCATCGCCGAATTCGATGCGGCGCGCACCGCGGCCTGCGTCATCGTCAAGCACGCCAACCCCTGCGGCGTCGCTGAAGGCGCCGACCTCGTCGGCGCCTACCGCAAGGCGCTGGCGTGCGATTCGACCTCGGCCTTTGGCGGCATCGTCGCGCTCAACCGGACGCTGGACGCCGAGGCCGCGCGCGCCATCACCGAAATCTTCACCGAAGTGATTATCGCGCCCGACGCCACGGACGAAGCCATCGCCATCGTCGCCGCCAAGCGGAATCTGCGGTTGTTGCTGGCGGGTGGGCTACCCGATCCCCGCGCGGCAGGGCTGACCGAAAAGACCGTTGCCGGAGGCCTGCTGGTGCAGAGCCGCGACAATGCCGTTGTCGACGACATGACGCTGAAGGTTGTGACCAAACGCCCGCCGACCGACGCGGAGCTGCGCGATCTCAAATTCGCCTTCCGGGTCGCCAAGCACGTCAAGTCGAACACCATCGTCTATGCCAGGGATCTCGCCACGGTCGGCATCGGCGCCGGCCAGATGAGCCGGGTGGATTCCGCGCGCATCGCCGCGCGCAAGGCGCTGGACGCGGCGGCCGAATTGAAGCTCGCCGAGCCGCTGACCAAAGGCTCGGTCGTGGCGTCCGACGCGTTCTTCCCGTTTGCTGACGGCATGCTGGCCTGCATCGAAGCCGGCGCCACCGCGGTCGTTCAGCCCGGCGGTTCGGTGCGCGACGAGGAAGTGATCAAGGCCGCCGACGAGCACGGTATCGCCATGGTGTTCACCGGCGTGCGGCATTTCCGGCATTGACCTGTTTGCGTCATTCCGGGGCATCGCAAAGCGATGAACCCGGAATCTGGCGATCATTGGCGCGAGATTCCGGGTTCGCGCTGGCGCGCGCCCCGGAATGACAGAGGTTAGTCCCTCACCCTGCCCAGCAATGCCAATCCCGCGACGAAAAACAGCACCAGCACGGCCATGCCGGCCTTCTGGCTATCGGTTATCGCGGTGACAATGCCGATCAGCAGTGGTCCAACAAAGGACGTGACCTTTCCGGTCAACGCGAACAGTCCGAAATATTGCGCGATACGATCTTTCGGCGCGATGTGGATCAGGAGCGTCCGCGACGCCGCCTGCAGCGGACCACCGGCCGCGCCGATCAGACATCCGAGCACGAGATAAGCGCGCTCCGCGCTCGCTGCGAACAGCGCGCCGCCCGGCACGGGTGGCGCGACGCTGACGAACAAAATCGAATCCCGGTCCACCAGCAGGATCGCCATGACGGCCAGCAGCAAAATCAGCATGCTTCCCGCGATCACGCGCTGCGGGCCAAGCTTGTCGTCGAGCTTGCCGCCGAGCCAGGCGCCGAACGTGCCTGCGATAGCGAGGATAATGCCGAAAGTACCGATCTGGATGGTGTTCCAGCCGAAGGTACCGGCGGCATAGATGCCGCCGAAGGCGAACAGCGACACCAGACCATCGGTGTAGATCATATTGGCGAACAGGAACGCCGCCATCGATTTCTGCTTCGGCAATTCAAGCAGCGTCCGTTTCAGTTCGGCCAATCCCTCACGCAGCGCTTTGCCGATCCCCCGCCTGGCGGGATAATCGGGCGTCAGCAGAAACATCGGCAGCGCAAAGAGGATGAACCAGATGCCGGTCAATGGACCGGTGATGCGATCGCCTTGATGGGTAACGGGGTCGAGCCCGAACAACGGCGAGAGCCCGAACAGGGTGCGGCCAGTCTCCGGGCTCGCTGCGAGAAAACCAAGCACCAGGACGAGGCTGAGGATACCGCCGACATAGCCGGTGGCCCAGCCGGTCCCCGACAATCGCCCGATCCGGTCCGGCGGCACCAGCGTCGGCATCATCGAATTATTGAACACGATGGCGAACTCGACGCCGATGGTCGCAATGCCGTAGGCGAGAAGCAATGGCGGAATGACGCTGACGTCGCCGGGCTTGCCAAACCACATCAGCGAGGCACCGATCACCAGCATCGCCCCGAACGCCGCGATCCACGGCTTGCGGCGGCCGCTGGCGTCCGCGATCGCGCCCAGCACCGGCGACATCAGCGCGATCACCAGTCCCGCCGCCGCGGTCGCAAAGCCCCACAGCGACTGGCCGCTGGCGGGGTCGGGTGCCACATGGGTCGCGAAATAGGGCGCGAAGACGAAGGTGGTGATGAGCGTGAAAAAGGGCTCCGCCGCCCACGCGAAGCAAATCCAGCTGATAACGGCCGAGCGCGGAGGATAAGTCTGCTGCGGACCAGCAACAGGTACATCCGAATGCGCGGCCGCCATACCAAAATGTCCTTACCCACCATGAGGAGGCTTTTGCCCTTCGCCCGGAAACCCATATAGCATTCGTGGCTGCGACGCCCTTCTCGTTTTTTCCGGCCTGGATTGGCTTAACCCGCGACGGAATTCGATGCCCATGGTGACAACAGCGATACGCAAGATCGTCATAGGCATGGTGCTGGTGGTCGCCTGCACCCTGCCGGCGGCCGCGCAAGAGAGCCGCCGCGGCTTCTACATGCCTCCCGCCCCCGGTACCCTTCATCCGGTTGCTGCCGAACACGGCATGGTCGTGGCGCAGGAGAAAACGGCGGCAGAAATCGGCGCCGACATATTGAGGCGCGGCGGCAATGCGATCGATGCGGCTGTCGCAACCGGCTTTGCGATGGCCGTGACCTATCCGCGTGCGGGAAATATCGGTGGCGGCGGGTTCATGATCATCCATTCGGCTGGTAGCCGCGAGGACGTCGCGATCGACTATCGCGAGACGGCGCCAGGCGCGACCAGGCCGGACATTTTTTTGGGCCCGGACGGCAAACCCGATACCGCAAAATCGCGCGACTCCGCGCTCGGCATCGGTGTCCCCGGCACGCCGGCGGGATTGGCGCTGGCGCTTCAGAAGTATGGCTCGGGCAAATTCACGCTGGCCGATCTGCTTCGGCCGGCGATCGATCTGGCGCGCGATGGTGTCCTCATCACCGACGACAACGCCGACACGCTGCCGGACTGGCATCGGCGGCTGGCGCGCTGGCCATCCTCGGCGAAGATATTTTCTCGCCCCGACGGCACGTCGTTGCGCGAGGGTGACATCCTGATCCAGACCGATCTGGCGGCAACGCTCTCGGCAATCGCGACGCAGGGACCGCGCGGTTTTTACGAAGGGCCTGTCGCTGAAAAACTGGTGAAAGCGATTGGCGATGCCGGCGGCATCATGACGCAAGACGATCTCAAATCGTACCAGCCCGTCATCCGCGCGCCGGTGCGCGGCACCTATCGCGGATACGACATCGTCTCGATGCCGCAGCCGTCCTCCGGCGGGGTGGTGCTGCTGGAGACGCTGAACATCCTCGAAGGCTTTCCGATGCAGAATATGGCGCAGGGTTCGGCGCCATCGCTGCATGTCCTGATCGAAGCCATGAAGCGTGCCTATGCCGACCGCGCGCGCTATCTCGGCGATCCCGCGTTCGTCAGCGCGCCGGTCGCAACGCTGATTTCAAAGGATTACGCAACCAAGCAGCGCGCGGGCATCGATCTCGATCATGCAACGCCGTGGACCGATGCGCTGTCGGCGGTGCCGCCACGCGAAGGCAGCAACACCACGCATTTTTCCGTGGTCGATAGCCAGGGCAATGCCGTCAGCAACACATACACGTTGAATTTCAGCTATGGCGTCGGCCTGGTCGCCGAGGGTACCGGTGTGCTGCTCAACAATGAACTCGACGATTTCACCGCCGCCCCCGGCGCGTCCAACGCTTATGGGCTTGTCGGGTTCGAGGCCAATCTGCCCGGCCCCGGCAAACGGCCGTTGTCGTCGATGTCGCCGACCATCGTGCTGAAAGACGGCAAGCCGGTGCTGGTAACGGGATCGCCGGGCGGCAGCCGCATCATCTCGACCGTCTTGCAGGTGATCGTCAACGTGCTCGATTACAAAATGGATGTTGCCGCTGCGGTGGCGGCGCCGCGCCTGCACCACCAATGGCTGCCGGACGAGGTACGGATCGAGCACGGTTTTGCCGAGGACACGCTGGCTGCGCTCCGGGCCAAAGGCCATCGTGTGGTCGAGCCGATGGGGCAGACCTCGGCGAATTCGATCGCCGTGACGCCGGAGGGATTGCTCGGCGCGCCCGATCCAAGGACTCGCGGCGCCGAGGCCGCTGGACAATAAGCCAATCGTTGCAGCGCATTGCGGAGTTGCCTGACCCCGGGATGGGCGTAGATTTGCGCCACTCCGCGTTGACCGACCGCCGTCGGAAGTGTAACGCCGGTCGAAACTTCTTCGGGGAACGTCCATCGTGAGCAACACAGTTGAGCCATCGGGAGCGATTGAAGTCGCTCCGATCGAAGATACCAGCCTCCTCGCATTTTATCGCGACATGAATCTGCCGGAGCGACGAACGTTCTGGGCGTGCGCGGCGGGCTGGGCGCTCGACGGCATGGATTTCATGATTTATCCGCTTGTGATCGGCACCATCATCGCGCTGTGGAAGGTCGATCCGGGCAGCGCGGGTCTCGCGGGCACGGTGACGCTGCTGGCCTCGGCCATCGGCGGCTGGCTCGGCGGCTTTCTGGCGGACCGCATCGGCCGGGTCAAAACCTTGCAGCTGACGATCCTCTGGTTCTCGGTTTTCTCGCTGGTTTGCGCCTTCGTGCAGAACTTCGACCAGCTATTGATCGCCCGCGCGCTGCTGGGCCTGGGCTTCGGCGGCGAGTGGGCCGCGGGCGCCGTGCTGATGGGCGAAGCGATACGTCCGCAATATCGCGGCCGCGCGGTGGGTTCGGTGCAATCGGGCTGGGCGGTGGGCTGGGGCCTTGCGGTGCTGTCGCAGGCGGTTCTGTTCTCCTTTTTGCCGCCTGACATCGCATGGCGCTGGATGTTTGCGGTTGGCGCACTGCCGGCGCTGCTCGTGTTCTTCCTGCGCCGCTATGTCGAAGAGCCGGCGATTGCGGCCGCTACCCGCGCCAAACAGGTCGCCTCGGGCGACCGGCCTTCGCTGTGGGAGATTTTCGGAAGTTCCACGCTCAAGACCACGATACTGGCCTCACTGATGGCGACGGGATGCCAGGGCGGCTACTACGCCATCACCTTCTGGGTGCCGCGCTTTCTCACTACCGAGCGCAAGCTCTCGATTGTCAGCTCCACCGGATATCTCGCGGCCCTGATCATCGGCTCGTTCGCCGGTTATCTGGTAGGGGCATGGCTTGCCGACCGTATCGGACGGCGCAATCTGTTTCTGATCTTCTCGATCGGCGCGATCACCGTGATCGTTCTCTACACCCAATTGACGCTGAACAACGAGGCGCTGTGGCTGCTTGGTTTCCCGCTCGGCTTCTTCGCATCGGGATACTTCTCGGGCGTCGGCGCGTTCCTCACCGAGCTCTATCCAACGAGGTTGCGCGGATCGGGCCAGGGCTTCTGCTACAATTTCGGCCGCGGCATTGGCGCGCTGTTTCCCTTCCTGGTCGGCGCACTCTCGTCCGAGACGTCGCTCGGCAACGCCATTGCGATTTTCGCGGTCGCGGCTTACGGCGTATTTTTCCTCGCCGCCTTTGCACTGCCTGAAACGCGAGGTCGGGTTCTGCACGCGGACGGGTAGAGAGGTGTCGTCGCCGAAGAATCGCACATTCCCTTCTCCGCAAGGAGGAGAGAGCAGAAGTTGAGTGCGTTGCGCCAACCGGAGGTCGCCCGATGACATCGCTCAAAGGAAAGACGCTGTTCATATCCGGCGCCAGCCGCGGCATCGGGCTTGCGATCGCACTGCGCGCGGCGCGCGACGGCGCCAACGTCGCGATCGCAGCCAAAACCGCGGAGCCGCACCCGAAACTCAAGGGCACGATCTATACCGCCGCCGACGAAGTCCGCGCCGCGGGCGGCAAGGCGCTCCCGGTGCTCTGCGACATCAGGGACGAGGCGCAGGTGACGGCGGCGATTGACAGAACCGTCGCGGAATTCGGCGGCATCGATATCTGCGTCAATAACGCCAGCGCCATCAGCCTGACCGATTCGCAAGCGACCGACATGAAACGGTTCGATCTGATGATGGGGATCAATACCCGCGGCACCTTCATGGTGTCGAAATACTGCATCCCGCATCTGAGGAAGGCCGCCAATCCGCACATTTTGATGCTGTCGCCGCCGCTCGACATGAAGGCAAAATGGTTCGCCCATTCGACGGCCTATACCATCGCGAAATTTGGCATGAGCCTATGCGTGCTCGGTCTGTCGGCCGAACTGAAAACCTCGGGCATCGCAGTCAACGCGCTGTGGCCGCGCACCACGATTGCCACCGCGGCGGTCGGCAATTTGCTCGGCGGCGACGCCATGATGCGCGCCAGCCGGAAACCCGAGATCATGGGCGATGCGGCTTATGCCATCCTCACAAGGCCGTCACGCGAATTCACCGGACAATTCTGCATCGACGACAAGGTGCTCTATGCGAGCGGCGTGCGCGACTTCGAGCCTTATCGCGTCGATCCAACGGTCCCGCTGATGTCGGATTTCTTTGTGCCCGATGACGACGTGCCGCCACCCGGCGTCACCGTGAAGGCGCTGCCCTCCGTCGGCGGGGTTCAGCAGGCGGGCTAGGCCGGTTCACCGTCCGGCCGAATACGGCCCGCCCTTTTCCAATGCGCATGGCGAGCATGAATGCACTCTGGCGGCAATGAACTCGTTGCAGGCGATCCGCTGGCTTTTTCCAGCTCGCCACCCCAGCAGGATCTGATTATACCCGGGTATTATTGACTAAGCTAATTTATCCGGGTAATATCATCTCTCAGGATGAGAGAGTGATGATGAACTCGCAGACAGCGACCGATTGCATCGCCTTCGAGGGTGACCGCCGCGTCGCAGCCGGCAACCTCGGCGACGTCGCGCGAGCGGCGAAAGAGCTGCTCGATCGACGCAAGGATGCCTCGATCCTCATCTTCGACGGCATGACCGGCGGTGCCATCGATATCGATTTTCGCGGCACTGTCGCTGACGTGCTGGCGCGGCTGCCGGGAAGCGAGGGCGCCGCACCTGCGTCTGCAGAGGACGCCATGCCGTCCACGCCGCGCCGCCCCGGCCGCCCAAAACTGGGCGTGATCGCCCGTGAAGTCACCTTGCTGCCGCGGCACTGGGAATGGCTGGGGCAGCAACCAGGCGGCGCTTCGGTCGCATTACGCAGGCTGGTCGAGAAAGCGCGGCGAAATGGCGAGGACAGGGACCGCGTCCGCCGGGCGCAGGACGCCACCTACCGATTCATGTCGGCGATGGCCGGCAACAAGCCGAACTACGAAGACGCCATCCGCGCGTTGTTCGCGGATGAATCGACCCGTTTCGAGGAATTGATCGCCGCATGGCCCGCGGACGTGCGCGATTACACGCTGGCGCTCGCAGAAGGCGCTTTTCATCGTGAAGCGATGGCCAGCTCCTGTTGATCCGGACAAGACGAACCGCTATTCTCAATGGAATGACGGATATCATATAAGAAGCTTTCGTGTCAGGGAGACCGCCGTGAGCCTCACAGCCCCGCAATTCATGTTCGATTTCGGCAGCCCCAATGCCTTTCTCAGTCATGAGGCGATCCCGGCGATCGAAAAACGGATCGGCGTGAAGTTCGAATATGTGCCGGTCCTGCTCGGGGGCATCTTCAAGGCCACCAACAACAAATCCCCTGCCGAATCGCTGGCCGGCATCAAGAACAAGCGCGAATTTCACGCGCTGGAAACCGAACGCTTCGTGAAGCGCTTTCACGTCCGCCCCTACACCTGGAATCCATTCTTTCCCGTCAATACCCTTAACC
The DNA here is from genome assembly GCA_963786045.1 of uncultured Alphaproteobacteria bacterium. Lineage (GTDB taxonomy): Bacteria > Pseudomonadota > Alphaproteobacteria > Rhizobiales > Xanthobacteraceae > Bradyrhizobium. The sequence goes on from CAWAXR010000023.1 coordinate 67,384, forward strand.
TGATGCGCGCCGCCGTCGCCGCGCAGCTGGAGGGCATGTTCGAAACATACGTCGACGCCGCCTTTCACCACATGTGGGTCGAACCGAAGAAAATGGACGACCCCGAGGTCGCACTCAAGGCGCTGGCGGCGTCGGGCCTCGATGCTGCAAAGCTGTTCGCACGCGCCGGCGATTCCGACGTGAAGGCAAAGCTGATCGAGAACACCCGATCTGCGGTCGAGCGCGGCGCATTCGGCTCACCGACTTTCTTCGTCGGCAAGGAAATGTTTTTCGGCAAGGAACAGTTGCGCGAGGTCGAGGAGATGGTTCTGGGGAAATGACCCCACCGTCATCGGCGTCGACCTCGGGAGAACCCGCCACAATGGAAAAACGCAACGCAACGGCCGCGGTGATCGGCGCCGGCGATTATATCGGCGCCGAGATCGCAAAGAAATTCGCCGCCGAGGGGTTCACCGTGTTCGCCGGACGGCGCGATGGCGCCAAGCTCGAGCCGCTGGTCAGGGATATCGAGGCGGCGGGCGGGTCGATCGTGGCGCGCGCGCTCGACGCACGCAAGGAGGACGAAGTCGCGGCATTCCTTGATGATGCCGACAGGCATGCGCCGCTGGAGGTCTGCATCTTCAACGTCGGCGCCAACGTCAACTTTCCGATCCTGGAGACCACCGATCGCGTGTTCCGCAAGGTCTGGGAAATGGCCTGCTGGGCGGGCTTCCTGGCCGGGCGCGAGTCGGCCCGGCTGATGTTGCCGCATGGCAGGGGCAATATCTTTTTCACCGGCGCCACCGCCTCCCTGCGCGGCGGCAGCGGTTTTGCAGCCTTCGCCAGCGCCAAGTTCGGGCTTCGCGCGGTGGCTCAATCGATGGCGCGCGAGCTCGGCCCGAAGAACATTCACGTGGCGCACCTGATCATCGATTCCGGCGTCGACACCGCCTGGGTGCGCCAGCGCCGGGAACAGCTCTGGGGCAAGGAGGTGCTGGATAATCCGGATTTGCTGATGCCACCGGCATCGGTCGCAGCGTCGTACTGGCAGCTTTACCAGCAGCCGCGCAGCGCCTGGACCTTCGAGCTTGAAATTCGCCCGTTCGGCGAGAAATGGTAGGGTCTTGTCTTCATCCTCATGAAGGTAAGACGCTTGCGCCATCCCGAACGATGAGGCCACAATGCACTTCCTATCCTTCGAGACGCTCCGAGGACGACGCTCCTCAGGATAAGCTCGCCAACAAAAACAAAAAGGAGTTCTGAGATGCGCATTCTCGTGGTCGGCGCTGGCGCCATCGGCGGCTATTTCGGCGGCAGGCTGCTTCAGGCCGGCTGTGATGTGACGTTTCTGGTACGCCCGAAGCGCGCGGCGGAACTGGTCCGCGACGGTCTCGTGATCAAAAGCCCGAACGGCGACGTCACGCTGAAAAATCCGCCGACCGTGCAGGCCGACAGGCTCGCCGAAAAGTTCGATGTGGTGCTGTTGAGCTGCAAGGCATTCGATCTCGACGATGCGATCCGATCGTTTGCCCCTGCCGTCGGGCCAAAGACCGCGATTATCCCGCTGCTGAACGGCATGCTTCATCTGGATGTGCTCGACAGGGAGTTCGGGCATGAGCCCGTGCTCGGCGGCCTCTGCGCCATCGCCGCGACGCTCAATGAAAAACGCGAGATCGTTCAGCTCGCGCCCATGCAGTCGCTCGGTTTCGGCGAGCGCGACGGGAAATTGTCGGATCGTGTCCGCGCCATCGCGGAAGTGATGGCCAGCGGCAAGTTCGGCGCAGCGGCAAGCGAACAAATCATCCAGGACATGTGGGAGAAATGGGTGTTCCTCGCCTCGCTCGCGGCCTCGACCTGTTTGATGCGTGCTCCGGTCGGCCATATCCTGGCCGCCCCCGGCGGCGACGCGTTCATCCTCGGCGTGCTCGATGAATGCAGCGCGGTCGCGGCAGCCGAAGGCCACAGCCCCAGTGGTCCGTTCTTCGAACGCGTGCGCGGAATGCTGACCGCGGAGGGCTCGCCACTGACCGCGTCGATGTTCCGCGACATCAGGGCAGGCGCGCCCGTCGAGGCCGATCACGTGATCGGCGACCTGATCGCGCGCGGCAACACCGCGAAGGTGCCCGTACCAAAGCTGCGTATCGCCTACACGCACCTGAAGGCGTATGAGGCGCAGCGGGGATAGGGTCTCCGGTCATCCCTGTGAATGCAGGGACGATTCAAAGATGTGCGAGATAATGCGCGAGCGCGGTGATTTCCTCTTCGCTCAGGGGATAGGCGACATCCGCCATCGCGGCCACGCCGCCGCCGGATCGCACACCCGATTTGTAATCGCGCAGCGCCTTCAAAAGATATTCCTCCCGCTGGCCGGCAATGCGCGCCACCGCTTTCGTGCCCGCGAATGTGTCGGTGTGGCACGAGGCACAGCGACGGCCCAAGGCTGCCTGCGCGCCCTTCCGCGATAAATCGGGATTGTCGTCGGGCTTCGAAGCCTTCGGCGGAGCGAGCGAGGCGAAATAGGCACCGAGATTGCGGATATCGTCATTGTTGATCTGCTCGACGATTCCCTGCATCTGCTCGCTCTTGCGGCTGCCGCTGCGGAAGAAAACCAGCTGCCATTGAATGAACTGGTCGGGCTGGCCCGCAAGCGAGGGAATGTTCTCGGTTTGCGAAATGCCGGATTCGCCGTGACAGCCGATGCAGAGTTCGGCCTTTTCCTTGCCGGCGGCGAGGTCGGCGGCGAGGGCTGATGATCCGCATAGGATTGCGGCGGATAACGCCCCGACAAGAACGCTTCTCATCACCCGTCCCCTCCTGCAAGGCTTTTTCATGGTGATGGATGCCCCGGCCACGCCGGGCACGGTGAACCCGATCGGATCATCGCCACGCGGCGTCAACAAAAAGCTGCGGTCCGTCCCGAGGACCGCGCCCATCAATTTGTGATGCGCCGCCCAAGGGCGAGTCAAGAATGGACCGTCCTTGTCCGATGACCGCGACCGAGATGCCTCGCCTTCGATCCCCGTGCGAACACTGGAGTCCACCCGCGGACACAGCCTTGACAGCCTTCGAGCGGCTGTTCCGCGAGCCGGCTTGCCGCGGCCATCCGCTCCGAGAACGGCGTGCCGTTTGCAGCCCCAACGCACTTGGTCAATGCTCGCCGAGCTTCGAGATCATGTTGGCTCGCTCGGGTATCGCTCGCTCAACCAGTCGGGTCATTCTCGGTGAACCGGCCGGTGCGCGGATCGACGTCCGACTCTGTTGCGGACGCCGAGCGCCACCAGGCTTCACAGCCTGCAGCAGCAGGAGCGCTTCGATGCCTTCGTCGCGAGTTCAATGCCGAACGGCCGCATGAGGCGCTCGACATGAAGTGCCCGGCGCGAGCTCTACAGCGCCTCAGCACGCCGCTATGACGGCCTGCCGGACCTGACCTATCCGTTCCACGACCGCGACGTTCTCGTCACCGCATGCCGTCGTCGCGCGGCCAGCACGCCCGAAGATCAATATTGAACCGTTCTGGCCGGCCAGAGACTGGGTATTAAGGAGGTCGACGACGGCATTTGGCTCGCAAGCTTCATGCGCTATGATCTCGGATACTTCGACCTGGAGCAGAACACCCTGCAACCACTCGACAACCCGTTCGGCACGAGGGTGTCACCCTGTCTTAGGTACGTTCAGTTACCTATGTGTCCGGGCTGGTCACACTAGAAAATCTGGAGCGGGCGAAGGGATTCGAACCCTCGACCCCGACCTTGGCAAGGTCGTGCTCTACCCCTGAGCTACACCCGCATCCGAGAGGTTGCCGGCGAGCGATCGCTAGCAACGGGCAGAGCTATGCCAAATGCGGCCGTCGAATGCAACAGCCCCGCGCAGCCGCAAGGAATCGGCCGAAAATCCCGATATCGCCGGTAATCCATCGAAATCGCCCCAAAACGCCGCTAACTTGCCCTTATTGCCGCTTCTTGCGGGAACCCCGAGGGCAATTTAGTGAGCGTGGTGCGAAGCGATTCGAGCCATTTCCCGAACCAGACCCGGAGGGTCCCGGTCAGCTCATCGCGACAAGCGGCATCGCAATCGAACGTCGCCCACCACTCGACGAAGGCCCGATCCCCATCCACGATGGGCGTGACGCGCAAGGTCGCCTGAAAATCGGTTACCGGCAGCGTAGCGATGCCGCAAAATTCGTAGGTTTGCGCCCGCTCACTATCGGATAGCGCCAGCAGCCGCTGCCGGATGTGCCGCTCCTGATAGAGCACGCTCCTGACAGCGCCAACCGTATCACCGGTCTTGCCGTCCTCGATCCTGCTCTCGCCGGCACCACCGACCCATACCGGATAGTTGTTGAAATCGCGGACGATTTTCCAGACCTGCGTGGCCGGCTGTTCGAACACGGTAGAATAATATGCCTTTGTCATTTCCCAATTCCGTTGGCTGGATTCGACTGCGATGCCATCATGGTCCGGGGACAGACCGCCGACCACCCGATCTCCGATGCCGTAAGGCACCCGCGCCCAGCATCGGGATCTCGTGGCAGGTGGAACCGATTGAAATTTCCCGGCAAACCGCCATTTGGGTAAACAGAACTTCTGAACCGCGACGCCGGGCCGTGCTAGAAGAGGCGTGATCCGCAAGACATCAGGCGAGGATTCCCGTGACGATACTAGAACAGGGTAGCGGACAGGCGCCGCAGGCAGCGCCCGATCTGATCAAGGAGACGACCACCCAGACGTTCGTGAAGGACGTCATCGAGGAATCAAAGCGCCAGCCGGTGCTGATCGACTTCTGGGCCCCGTGGTGCGGCCCCTGCCGCCAGCTCACGCCGATCCTCGAAAAGGCAGTCCGTGCCGCCAACGGCAAGGTCAAGCTGGTCAAGATGAACATCGACGAACATCCGGCGATACCCGGCCAGATGGGAATCCAGTCGATTCCCGCCGTGATCGCCTTCGTCGATGGCAAGCCCGCCGATGGTTTCATGGGGGCGGTTCCGGAAAGCCAGGTTACTGCCTTTATCAACAAGCTGACCGCAGGGATGCCGGGTGAGCCCAATATCGCGGAAGTCCTGAAGGAAGCCGAAGCCGTTCTGGCCGAGGGCGATCCCGCCACTGCGGCATCGATCTATGCTGAAGTGCTGGCGGCGGATGCCACCAATATCGCCGCGCTGGCAGGGCTCGCAAAATGCTACACCGCGACCGGCGCCATCGAACAGGCCAAGCAGACACTGGCCATGGTGCCGGAATCGAAGCGCGGCGATGCGGCGGTCAAGGCCGTACAGGCATCGATAGATCTCGCCGAGCAGGCCAAGGCGCTCGGCCCAATGACCGAACTCGAACAGAAAGTCGCCGCAAACCCGCTGGATCATCAGGCAAGATTTGATCTCGCGACCGCTCTCAACGCCAGCGGCAAGCGCGCCGAGGCAACTCATCAGCTGCTCGAAATCGTCAAGCGTGACCGCAAATGGAACGAGGATGGCGCTCGAAAGCAGTTGGTACAGTTTTTTGACGCTTGGGGTCCGGCTGATGAGGCCACGGTTGAGGGACGAAAGCGACTGTCGACAATTTTGTTTGCATAGCTCTTGTTATGCGAGGGTGGACGCCGGTTTTGTCGCGCGATCGGGTTACGCAAATTGCGTAGGCTGATGCGCGACGCATGAGCGCCAAACTGATGCACAGGGGCCAGCACCAGGACCGCAAATGCCGATCAATGCCGAATATCGCGGGCCCGGCGACCTTCCCGAGGTGATTCCCGTGTTCCCGTTGCCCGGCGCGCTGTTGCTGCCGCGCGGGCAAATGCCGCTCAATATCTTTGAGCCGCGCTATCTGGCGATGGTGGACGACGCGTTTCGCGACGGTCATCGCCTGATCGGCATGATCCAGCCGGACGTTTCCCACTCGCCGGACGAGACCCACCCGAAGCTGTTTCGCGTCGGCTGTGTCGGCCGCATCACCCAGCTCGCCGAGGCCGGAGACGGCCGTTACATCCTCGAACTCACCGGCATCGCCCGCTTCAAGGTGGTCGACGAAATCACGGTTTTGACCCCGTACCGGCAATGCAAGGTGGACTACTTTCCCTACATCGACGATTTCACCGCGCGCAAAGGCGAGGAAGCCGTCGACCGTGAGGCGCTGCTCGAGGTGCTGACGGATTTTCTGAAAGCCAATGATCTCAAGGTCGACTGGGAAGGCGTCGAGAACGCTCCCAACGAGGCGCTGGTCAACGCGCTCGCGATGATGTCGCCCTACGGGCCGCCGGAAAAACAGGCGATGTTAGAGGCCCCCGATCTCAAGACGCGGGCCGAGATTCTGATCGCGGTCACCGAAATGGATCTCGCCAAGAAGCGCACCAGCGGCGACACGGGGCTGCAGTAACCATTGTTCAACCGACCGCCTCGGCGCGGTTCGCCGGTCGCGATCCGGTCAGTCGCATCAGCATGAACGTAACGAGCAGCACGGCGGCATAGACCACAAGCTGCATCTCCGTCGGCTGATCCGTATAACCGGTCAGCGTGTGCATGGTGCGGCCGGCGATGCTCGTCTCCGGAAGCAGCCATGCGCTGTCCCAAACCACGGTGTCGAGCGAGGTAAGCCAATTGGCGCGTTCGAGAAATGCAACAGCCTGCGCCGCCATGCCGGCCGCCAGCAAGGTAATCAGAGCGGTGGTGGTGGCGAACAGGGCCCGCGGCGGGATACGCATCAAGCCAAAATAGGTCAGCAGACAAACGGCGGCTCCGAGCACCAAACCAATCAACCCGCCGAGCGTGAGGCTCAGGGCCGACCCGCCATCGGAAGCGGCGACGCCATACAGAAACAATGCGACCTCGCTGCCCTCGCGCAGGACGGCGACACCGACCACCACGGCCAATGCCAGCAGCGATTTCGTTCCGTCCACAACAGCTTGACCAACGGCGCGCAATTCTCCGGCCATTTCACGGCCGTGATGCGCCATCCAGACATTGTGCCACGTCAGCATCATGACAGCGACGCCGAGTATCGCCGCATTGAACAGCTCCTGCCCCATGCCCGCAAAAAGCTGCGAAAGCGCGCCGGCGAACGCGGCGACCAGGCAGGCCGCCAGCACACCGGCCAGAACCCCGCCACCTATCCATCGATTGCGGTTCGGAACAGAACTCGTCACCGCGAGCACGATGCCGACAATCAAGCCGGCCTCGAATACCTCACGGAAAACGATGATAAGGGCGGCCAGCACTCAGCCCGCCTATTGCACGGTCAGCGCGCCGCGCGCCTTGTCGTTGAAATCGTCGTAAAATTCGTAGCGTCCGGGCTTCAGCGCCCGCACGTTGACGATACCTTCGCTGCCCGCGGCGACCACCTTTTCAACCCGCAGGGAAGTGCTCTCAAACTCCATCGCCTTGGCATCGAGATTCTTGATCCGGAACGAGATCGGCTTGTCGGCGGGCGCGCTCACCTGGCTCGGCTGAAACTGGCCCTTGGAGTAGGTCAGATGAATCTCGGTCGCCTGCTGCGCGTACGACGCGGACGCCTGAAACATCGCGATCGCGCAAATCGGGGCTAACACCAGTTTTTTCAGCATGATGGTCTGAGCAGACACGTTGAGTCCTTTCCGGTGTTGAGCCATATCAAAATTCATATGCGAATTTGAGCTTGACCCGATTGCGCTGAAACTCCGACAGGTTGAACGGGGCCGGATTGCCGACCTCGCGGCCCCAGACCTGGGTATTCCACGCCGCGGTCATGAACATCTTCGGCGTGAACTGAATATAGAGCGTAGGCCCCAGCATGACCGTGTCACCGGTAAAAGCCGTCAAATTTGCGGCATCGTAATGTCTGAGATACCAGACTTCACCACCCACGAGGACGTTCGATACGATTCGGAACGTTAGCGCCGCCGAGCCTCCGGTCGTGGCCTCCCGCTGGGTATCGCCCAGCGGGATCTGCGTGACCTCGGGCTCGTAAAGCAAATTGAACCCCGCATAAAGTCGATTTCTCAGAAGCTCGAGATCGGCGTTAACGGTGGTTTCGAGTTCAAAATTGCGCACGCGCTCGCCGCCGGTCTCATCGATCCGCCGCACCGTCGGTTCCACCGCCAGCGTTACCGAAAGCGGATTGTTCGAGGTGCGCTCGATTGCAAGATAGCGGAATTCCGCGAAGGCGCCGCCCAGTGCGATCTGGCTCCGGTCGTCGAGACCGGTCACGCCGCCGATATCGTGGGTCGATCCGAGCGCGCCGAATTCGACCTGGATGAATTGGGACGGGGTAAATTCGAACTCGTACTTTGTTTCCGTTGCCGCGTAGTGTCCGTCGCGCTTGCCGAACCGGCCGACGCTCTCGACCGTGACTTCCTTCTCGCCCTCAAGACCGATGCCTGAACCGAGGGTAAACCCGAAAATGTATTTGGTCTCGATCTCACGCCAGGAGCTGGCGTCGTCGGCACGCGCAGCGCTGCCCCACGACAAAAACCCGGCGGCCGCGCAAAGCGCAAGCGCGCGACCCCGTCCATACCGTATCGTCACCAGTTTCTCTTTCTCGCAAGCCCTGCATTCGGATTTGAAGCCCTCAGCTAGCGTCTTGCTGCCGGGGGAGCAAAAAGACTCGCTCTAAACTGGAGACGTTCTAAGTTGTGCCCCGTGAGTGAGCGCGGCCGCGACGGAAAGTTGCGGCATCCGGCGCACCCGGTAGTAGCTGGCGACTGCCATCGCGGCCCCTGCGGCGCGGCGCGCGCGCAAATTCTCTATTGGGCGAATCTCGGCTTTGCGCTGCCGGACAGGCTCTTGCCGCAAGCTCAACAGCGGGCGGCGCCGGAGGAAATGCTCCGGATGGCCTCGCGGTAGAGCAGCGCGACCGGCGCAAAGCGTCGTCGTCGCGCCTTCCGTTAGCCTGGCGAATCCCTAAGCCTGAGCGCCATGCGGCAAGCTCCGATCGTTGGCCCTTGCAACAAGCCGGGATCCCGATCTTCTCTGCGACCTCGCTGCCCAAGCTAGGCCGTTGCCGGTGTATTCAGGTCTCGCCGGTTGGCGAGGCTTCGCTCATTTCGATCGATAACCTTGCGTTCACCATGAGGACAAATCCCCCTGTCCGCTTCCGCAAAACCACCCGCCTCTCAAGTTCGCTTACACTTTTACTGCTTAGTCATCCTTGGAGAACAGGCCGCAGCCCAGACAGAGTTCAGTATCCCTGCGCAGAAGGCAGCAAGTGACCAGAAGGACAGACGATATGAAATGCAGTGGAAACCGGCTGTCGATCCGAGTTTTTCTGATCCGCGCGCTGTCGTTTTCCGCCGCTGCAGCGATCACTCTCAATCCGGCAGTGGCCCCGGCCTTTGCGAGCGACGACGACGCCGCGCCTGTTGCCGCAAGCGTGCAGGCGAAGGTCCGATTTCTTGCCCTCGGCATCGGCAAATCCGTGATTATCGACCTGCCACGCGACGTCAAGGATGTGCTGGTCGCCGATCCCAAGATTGCAAACGCCGTCATCCGATCGCCGCAGCGCGCCTACATCATCGGCGGCGGCGTTGGTCAAACCAACGTCGTGTTCTTCGGTGCGGATGGCCAGCAGATTGCGGCCTACGACATCGCCGTCAAACGCGATCTCAACGGTGTACGTGCCGCGTTGAAGCAGATGCTGCCCATGGCGGGAATCCAGGCCGAAGGCATCGGCGACAGCGTCATGCTGACCGGTTCGGTGTCAAGTCCGATTGAGGCGCAGCAGGCAGGCGACGTCGTCGCACGTCTGGTGGGCGGTGCCGACAAGGTCGTCAATTCCATCGTGGTTCGCAGCCGCGATCAGGTGATGTTGAAGGTCACGGTCGCGGAAGTGCGGCGGGACATCATCAAGCAATTGGGGGTCGATCTCAGTGCCTCCATGAATTACGGCACCGCGGTGGTGAATTTCAACAACAGCAACCCGTTCACCGCAAACAATGCGCCGCTCGTCCCTGGCAATGGCCTCACTACGTCGGCCTTGACCAAGACTGGCCTGCCCTCGGTCACCGCTACCCTGCGCGCGATGGAGAGCGCCGGCGTGGTGCGGACGCTGGCGGAGCCGAATCTGACGGCAATCTCCGGTGAATCCGCGACATTTATTTCAGGCGGCGAATTTCCAATTCCGACCGGCGTCACCTGCCAGACGACGACGGCAGGCGCTATCGGACAATGCGTCCCGACGGTCAGTTTCAAGAAATTCGGCATCTCGCTCAACTTCACGCCGGTGGTGCTGAGCGAGGGACGGATCAGCCTGCGGGTGATGACCGAAGTTTCGGAAGTCTCGCAGGAAAACGCTTTGACCGGCGGTGCTGGTGGAACGACGATTCCTTCGGTCAAGACCCGGCGTGCTGAAACGACACTGGAAATTCCGTCCGGCGGCTCGCTGGCGATGGCCGGCCTGATTCAGGAGCAAACCAAGCAGGCCGTCAACGGATTGCCCGGCATAGACCAGCTGCCGGTCCTTGGGCAGCTTTTCAGGAGCCAGGACTTCGTCAACAACCAGACCGAGCTGATGGTGCTGGTGACGCCCTATGTCGTTCGAGCGGTTGCCCAGAAGGAGCTGTCGCGCCCCGATGACGGGTTCGCCCCCGCCTCAGACTCACAATCCACACTGTTGGCCCAAATCAACAGGATCTACGGCATCCCCGCTCGCGCCGAATCGATTGGGGACAATCAGGGCAACTTTGGCTTCATCATCGACTGAGACAGCGGGACGAGGACGGAACGATGACAATTAGAACATCGGTCGATCGCCATCGAACGCTGCGCCTGCTGGGCGCATTGTTCGGCCTTTCGATCACGCTCGGTGCGTGCACGGACACCACCAGGGAAGCCGTGACGGCCAGCGTTCCCGAGGACTACCGCCTGCGGCATCCAATCGCGATCCAGGAGGCCGACCGCTCCGTCGTGATTTTCGTCGGCAACGCGCGCGGGGGCCTCTCCGCATCACAGCGCGCCGACGTCATCGGTCTCGCCCGGGTATGGGTTAGCGAAGGAACTGGCGCGATTGTCGCCGACGTGCCGGTGGATACGCCGAACGCACGGGCTGCGGAGAGCGCGTACAGAGAGATCAAGGCACTGCTTGCGGCAGGCGGCGTACCTGCGGGTGGAATCAGGCTGCATCATTACCATCCTGACGACCCCCGGACGCTGGCGACGATCCGGCTGAGTTATCCGAAGATCGCGGCGGTGGCCGGACCGTGTGGGCTGTGGCCCGAGGATCTGGGCCCGTCAGTCAACGACCCCGGCTATTTCGAAAACAAGTCGTACTACAATTTCGGCTGTGCCTATCAACGTAATATGGCGGCGATGATCGACAATCCGTCGGACCTCGTTCAGCCGCGTCCGGAGACCCCCGCCTATACGATGCGGCGCACGGAGGGCTTCGAAAAATATCGCAAGGGCACCACGACCGCGACCGACTATCCGGAATCCGAAAAGGCCAAACTCAGCGATTCAGGCAAATGATCAGCCATATGCGTCAAAATTCCGAAGAACAGCCGGATGCCCCGCCGCCGCCGGACGATTATATCGCCCCGGCCCCGCGGGTATCCGTACAGGCCTTCTGCGAAACGGCGGAGACCGCCGAGGCTATACAGTCGGCGGGCCTGGACCGACGCCTGGCCAAGGCCCACCTCACGATCAAAATGGGCGGCATGGAAGCCGCTATCGAAGCCTACAGCAGCGTGCCTACTCCGAACGTAATCATTCTCGAGACCGAGGGCAGTAACGATATCCTGGTTGGCCTTGATCAACTCGCAACCGTATGCGACGCCGGAACGCGCGTCGTCGTGATCGGCAACGAGAATGATGTCGCGCCGTATCGCGAACTGGTGCGCCGTGGCGTCAGCGACTACGTGATCGGACCGGTCCAAACCCTCGATGTAGTGCGCTCCATCTGCGGCTTGTTCTCGGCCTCGGAGGCAGTCGCCGTTGGTCGCATCATCGCCGTCGTCGGTGCAAAGGGCGGCGTTGGCGCCTCTACTGTCGCACACAACGTGGCTTGGGCCATCGCACACGACCTCGCGCTGGATTCCGTCGTCATCGATCTCGACCTGGCATTCGGCACCGCCTCGCTCGACTACAACAAGGATCCATTACAGGGAATCGCGAACGCGGTGTTCTCGCCCGATCGGCCCGACACCGCATTCATCGAACGCCTGCTGGCGAAGTGCAACGACCATCTCAGCCTGCTGGCGGCGCCGGCTGCGCTCGATCGGGTCTACGACTTCGGCGCCGACGCCTTCGATGCGATTTTCGATACATTGCGCATGACGACGCCGTGCATTGTCCTCGACATTCCCCACCAGTGGTCGGGATGGACCCGGCGCGCCCTGGTCGGCGCGGACGATATCTTGATCGTCGCCGAGCCAGACCTCGCCAACCTGCGCAACGCCAAGAACATGCTGAATTTGCTGAAGGCAGCGCGGCCCAACGACCGGCCGCCGCTTTATTGCCTCAGTCAGGTCGGCATGTCCAAGCGCCCGGAGATCTCTCCTCGCGAATTCGCGAAAGCGATCGAAAGTCCGCCGATCGCCTCCATTCCATTCGACCCGAGAATGTTCGGCACGGCAGCCAACAACGGCCAGATGATCGCGGAAATCTCCGCCAATCATCGCATCAGCAAGACGTTCATGCAGATCGCGCAACAGATGACCGGCCGCGGCGAAACCAAAAAACCGCGAAATTCACTCCTGTCGCCGATCATCAGGAAGTTGCGAGCCAGAGCCTAGAGAGCATGATCCGGAAAAGCGGGACGCCGGTTTTCCTTCGCGAAAAATGCGAAGCGTTTGGGCGGAGATCCTGCTCGAACACGAAGATAGAGCGGGAGACGATCCAAGAAAAAAATCCCGGTCTGGCGCAGGCCCGGCGTGCCGCGACATTTCGTAAGCCGTAACCGCCGCTGACCGAGCGCGCTACCCTCAATCGGGCCGCGCGACGCCTACCGCCGGGGTTTTATCTGCGTCCGTACGCGCAGTTGCCTTCCGGGACAGCATGCGCCTGAAATTGGCGACATTCGCCGCCGCTTCGTCGGGCGGCCGGTTGGCCTTCAAAATGCCTTCGGCCTCGTCAATGCGGCCCCGCAGCCCAACCACCAATGCAAGATTCTGCCGCACCCGCGCGTCTGCGTCCGCGTGACCATACGCCCGACGCAAGGTCTCCTCCGCCCTGGGTAGATCCTTTGAAAGCAGGTACGAAAGTCCCAGATTGGACAGCACTGAGGGTTCGTCAGGCGCGATTCTCAGCGCGCTCGCATAGTATTGCCGTGCTTCCTCGCCTCGGCCGAGCTGATCAAGCACGGCCCCTTGAGCCGACAATATCCGCCAATCAGGATCTTCAGGGGTGTGGGCACGGCTGAGCACATCGAATGCCTGTTGGAAATTACCGTTGTCCGCGAGCGCTCGCCCGTAGCCCGCAATGAGCGCTTTGTCAGCGGGGTGCGCGAGCGTGGCCTGTTCGAGCACGGCGACCGCCTGGGACCGTTGCCCTGCGGCCCGAAGCGCCTTTCCGTATTGCAACGCCACGTCGGCGTCATCGGGATTGGCGCGAAAGCGATCACGATAGAATTCTATCCCGTGCACGGGTTCAGCGACGCGGCTCTTCTCGGTTTTCTCACCCAGCGCCCCGGTAATGTCCGACATGCCATCGGTCTGGCAGCTACAAAGCCCCAGCACCAGAATCGCCGATAGTGCTGTGGACGCAAGAAATCTGGCGTAGCCGTGTTGCTGGAGCGATTGCGGGGGCATTTGCTTGACCTGTAGTCGGCGACTGGTCAGCAATGCTTACAGGTTAACCCTAAATTCCGGTTAAGCCGGCGATTTTCCGTCCGTTTGCAACGATCGGACAACCAGAGCGAGTCCCTCGACATCGGACTCGCTCACATGGACGAGAGCACAAGACCGCCTCGATGGTTTGGATGGTTCTTTCGATCTCATCCTGATCGGGTTCTGGTTGAGCCAGAACCGAGGCTCAAATCCGGGAATTGACGCGTTTTCCTTACGCGAACCGATACCCACTTCGCTCCAGACCTTCTAGTCGACGAACTGAGCACCGAATTCGTAACCGATCCGCCATGCCAGCCGACATTGGCGGGGTCGTCCTTCGGACATGATGATCGTGAACTCGGAAGGAATGTCGAGATGTTCAGCGATAACCTTCACGCCGCCGACCGATATATCCGTGATCGTGCAGTCTCGCGGTAACGAACCAGTTCCGAACTGTATCTTCGCGAAACTTCTGCACAGGCGGCGTTCGCTTTGACGTCGATTCATTAACATGTCGATCCTTCACCTGTTCCGGGCATGTCCGGCACTGCTTCGGTCTTAGCGAAGAAGTGTTGGAATCTGCCTAGCAGGACCACTCGCAATGTATCTGTTCCCTTTGAATTCCTTTTACCGAGTTCCTCGGGACAGCTTAAAACGGCTGTGAATGGTCGCAAATGCCGACGAAAAAATCCCGCGACGACGCTTCATTTTGCAAGTATCCCGAAAGCGGAAATGCTTTTTTACCTTCAAACCTTAACGCTCGCTTCCGCGTTAGGTCCGGATTTCTGTTCCCGTCTTTTCCGCTGATTGGTCCTTTCTAGGCTTTTCTCCCTCGGACCCGCCGTTGCCGCCAGCCCGGCACGTCACCGGGCCCGCCCTCCCCCGGGCGGCCTTGCGATGGAGCAGCGCGCTACACGTCTCGATCGAATATGCTAGAGGGTTGTATGACCAAGCCGGAGACCCGAACATGACGTCCTCGCCCGAACGCCTCGAAGGCACCGTCGATCCCAAACTGCTGGAAATTCTGGTCTGCCCGGTGACCAAGGGTCCGCTTGAATTCGATTCGGCGCGGCAGGAGTTGATCTCGCGCGCGGCAAAGCTCGCCTATCCGATCCGCGACGGCATTCCGATCATGCTGCCGGAAGAGGCAAGGAAGATAGAGTAGCCATGCGCGTCCGGACGCTCATTGGCGCGTTCGCAGTCGTCAGCTTGTGCTGCATGACGGCGAGCGCCTCCGGCGAAGAAGCCAAAATTCGCGTCGGCAATATCGACGCCGTGCTGACGACGCCGCCGGATGTCGAACACCCGCCCGTCGCACTGTTGATCGCGGGCTCCGGATCGACCGACCATGATGGCAACGGTCCTCAGGTCAAACCGGCAACCTTGAAAAAACTCTCCGAGCAGCTGGCCGCGCGCAAGATCGCGACGCTTCGCTATGACAAGCGCGGCGCCGGCGGATGGAAGCCGGAATTCGGGCGGCCGGAAGATTTTCGTTTCAAGGATTATGTCGACGATGCGGCAGCCCTTGTGAGCTATCTGCGCAGCAGCGGAAAATTCCCGCGCCTGGTGCTGGTCGGGCACAGCGAGGGCGGCCTGGTCGCGATCCTGACCGCGCGGCGGGTACCGGTTGACCGCCTGGTTTTGCTGGTCACCGCGGCCCGGCGGCAGGGGGACCTGTTGAAGGCCCAGCTTGAACGGAAGCAGATTCCCCCCGACGTGCTGCAGCCGATCCTGAAAGCGATCGACACCATCATGTCCGGGCAGATCGTCGACCCGCCGCCGCCGGGCCTGGCGATCGCGCCATCGATGCAGCCTGGCATAGCCTCGGCCTTCACCGAAGACCCGGTTGATCCTCTGAAATTGATCGCGCGGCCGACCCTGATTGTCGGCGGCGGCCGCGACCGGCAGGTGGCCCGGCTGGATTTTATGGCGCTTGCCGCCGCGGCGCCGCTGGCGAAAACGCTATGGCGTCCGGAAATGAATCACGTTCTGGTCGATGTCGACAATGAGGACGACGATCTGGCCGCCTATAACCAACCCGAGCGAACGCTCGACGCCGGCCTGATCGATTCGGTCGCGGCTTTCATCCTTGCCAGCGATGCGCGCTGATTATTTTCCGCGTTCGCAGGGCGGCGCTGGCGATGCTTACAACGCCTCACCCTTCAGGAGCCGCGGCACCTCGCCCGCCAGCCCCGCGGCCTGACGAATGAACAGGCTTTTCAGCGGCGGCGTGCGATCGACCAGCCCGAGCCCGATATCGCGCACCGTGCGAAGCAGCGTCGATTCGTTCGAGAACAGGAAGTTAAGCGAGTTGGTGGCAAGCCCCATCGCCATGGTGTCAAAGCGCCGCCAGCGTTGATAGCGATCGAGCACGTCGGCCTGGCCGAGGTCGATGCCGAGCCGCGCGGCGTCGACGACCACCTCGGCAAGCGCCGCGACATCCTTCAGGCCCATATTGAGCCCCTGGCCCGCGATCGGATGAATTACATGCGCGGCGTCGCCGACCAGTGCCAGGCGCTCGCCGATGAACGAGCGCGCGACGAAATAGCCGAGCGGAAATGCGCGCGGCTTGTCCAGCGCCTTGACCTCGCCGAGATGCAGACCAAAGCGCTGCTCCAGTTCGCCGTGAAACTCCTCTTCGCCGAGAGCTATGATGCGCGCAGCCTCGGCCCGTTTCTCGGTCCATACCAGTGACGAGCGTTTTCCGGTCAGCGGCAGGATCGCGAACGGGCCGGAGGGAAGGAAATGTTCTTCAGCCCGGCCATGATGATCACGCTCATGGCCGACCGTGACCACAATGCCGGATTGATCGTAATCCCAACCATGCGTGGCGATCCCGGCGCGCTCGCGCAATTTCGAGCGCGCGCCATCGGCCGCCACCAAAAGGCTCGCCTTGACGACGCTGCCATCCGCCAGCGTGACATCGACGCCATCGCTGCGCGAGGCAAAATCCGTCACCGCATGACTGCGAAGCTCGATGCCATCGACCGCGGCGCGCGCGACCAGCGCATCGATCAGATGACGGTTCTCGACCATATGCGCGAAAGGTTCGCCCGGCTCGACGTTCCCTGCGAATGTCAGGAACACCGGACGCGTCGCATCCTCCAGTCTGGAATCGGTGACAACCATGTCCAATATCGGCTGCGCGCTGCCTGCGACCTGATCCCACACGCCGATGGCATCGAACAGCCTGCGGCAGGCGGCGACGATGGCGGTCGCGCGCGGATCGCGGCTCGGCCTGGCCGCAAGCGCCGGATCGGCGACGACGATGGGAAGATCGGGGCCGAGGCCCTGGCGCAACGCCAGCGCCAGCGCCAGCCCGGCAAACGCGCCGCCGCCGATGACAATGCTTGGCTGTGCCGACATATTGGACCCTGCTCGCGATGTGAAACTATACTTGCTACCTGATTATAGCTGGGCGAAACAGGTAGGCGAAACAAGGGCGCTTTGCCCCCCAAGCCGCCATTTCGGGTCGCACCGGCGTCGCGGTCCCGGAATCTCGCGGTTATCATCTCCAGATTCCGGGTTCGAGGCCTGGCCTCGCCCCGGAATGACCAAGAACCCGAAAGCGCTTCAATGTCCAAAGGCCTGATTGACCTGATTTCCATTCTCGATCTCGAGCCGATCGAGGTGAACCTGTTTCGCGGCAACAGCCCGAAGACAAGCTGGCAGCGGGTGTTCGGCGGGCAGGTGATCGGACAGGCGATGGTGGCGGCCTGCCGTACCGTCGAGGGCCGGCTGCCGCATTCGCTGCATTGCTATTTCATCCTGCCGGGCGATCCGCAGGTCCCTATCATCTATGAGGTCGAACGCCTGCGCGACGGCAAGAGCTATTCGACCCGAAGGGTTACCGCAATCCAGCACGGCAATGCGATCTTTTCGATCATGGTGTCCTTTCATGTCGATGAGCCGACGGCGTTCGACCATCAGGACAGGATGCCGGAAGTCCCGCCGCCGGAAAAACTCACCGCCGACGAAGTGGCAAAGCAGCCTATATTCCGCGAGATGCCGGAATTCATCCGCCGCTACTACGAATCCGACCGGCCGATCGAACTGCGGCCGGTCGAGCTTAACCGCTATTTCGGCCAAAAGATCGAGGACGGCCGCATCCATGTCTGGATCCGCACCGCGTCGAAACTGCCGGACGATCCGGCGCTGCATATGTGCGCGCTGGCCTATGCGTCGGATTTCTCGCTGCTCGATGCCGCGATGGCGCGCTACGGCCGGACGCTGTTCGACAAGCGCATGATGCCGGCAAGCCTCGATCACGCGATGTGGTTTCACCGGCCGTTTCGCGCCGACGAATGGCTGCTTTACGCCCAGGACTCGCCGAGCGCGCAAGGCGGGCGTGGCCTGACCCGTGGCATGATCTTCAAGCAGGACGGCACACTGGTCGCTTCGGTTGCGCAGGAAGGATCGCTTCGCGAGCGCAAATGATGCGCATTCACCCGTTGGCGGACGCGCGCCTTTCGACCAATGCGGTTTGCGACACCTGCCAGCGTATGAACCAGCGCATCACCCAGGGAATTGGAATGATGAAGGCGCATGCAATGAAGGTGACAAGCGAACGCCACAGAAACGCGAGTCCGGTCGCGTTGAAAACGACTTCGCGACGGGTACCTTCAATGTGGCGACACATCCATCGGATCTGCGCCGTGTAGACCCACGCCCAGCCGATGATGGTGATCACCGAGACGAACGCAAGGATGTTCCAGCCCAGATAGCCCCAGAACGAGCCGGAGAAATTCAGCCCGAGCGGCTGGCCGTTCGAACTGATGTTCGCGACGAACCATTTGATCAGCAGCCAGTACAACACGATCTGCAGGATGATCATCAGGTTGTTCAGCAATTGCGATCCGATGAACGCCACGCCGATAATCACGGCCAGGGCCGCGAAATACCACATCAGCGTCACGGGCCGACCGGTGAACGTCAGGTTTGGCCGCCCCGGAACATGCACGCTGGAAACGATCCACTGGCAGTACATCACGATGACCCAGGGCGTCGGGATGATGAAGGCAAGGCCGACGAGCAAAGCCAGGCTGCGCCAGGTGAAGTCCCACAACCCTAAATCGATCGAAAGCGGGCCGCCCCCCAAACTGCCGCCGCTCGCGGGCGGGCCGCCGGGTCGTGGCATGTCCGCCGGACCCGAGGCGCCCGCGCCGAGGCCCGGAATTTCCCCGGCCCGTTGCCAGTTCGCCATGCCCTCGGTCCAGACCAGCGTCCCCTCGGTGATCGCGCCGGCTGCGATCAGCTCGCGCAGCCTGGCTTCCGGAACGGGGCCTTGCTGCTGGCCCTGGGACGCAAAAAACCAGGATCGGTCGGCCATTTTGCTCCCTCAAGGTGCTACGGCAAGCGGCGGGACATTGGCTGAAAAATCGAATTTTGATGAAATGTAACGGTCCCCGGCGGCAGGCTAACTAACGAAGGTCGTTCGCGGCAATCGTTTTTCGGTTTTGCCTGTAATCTTTTTGTGCCATTTGCTTAAAAAGATGCCAGTGTCGCGGAGTCGCTACGCCGACCGGTATTCGAGAAAATGAAGGCCTGACCATGAAGCTCGTTGTCGCCATTATCAAACCGTTCAAGCTGGACGAAGTCCGCCAGGCGCTGACCGCCATCGGTGTCCACGGCATGACGGTCACCGAGGTCAAGGGTTACGGCCGCCAGAAGGGCCATACGGAGATCTATCGCGGCGCGGAATATGTGGTGAACTTTCTGCCGAAGCTGCGTATCGAAATCGCCGTCGCGTCGGATATCGCCGACAAGGCGGTCGAGGTCATTACCTCCAGCGCGCGCACCGGGCAGATCGGCGACGGCAAGATATTCGTGACGCCGATCGATCATGCGTTGCGGATCAGGACGGGGGAAACCGACAGCGACGCGCTCTAAGAGCGTTTTAGCGAGTAGGTACCGGTTCGCATCAAGAAAACGCGTCAGAACCGGTAGCCAATTCGCGAGACTTCCGTCGCGGCCGGCAACGGCGCCAAGCCTGCGATCAACAAATCATATCTGGTGGGGAATACCAAATGGGGGCACTTTCGTGTCGTGCAGCGAAACTCGCTGCGCTAATCAATCTTGTAGCCATCAGCTTGTTTGCGACACCGGCTTTGGCCGGAACATCCGAAATCAGCGCCGCCGACACCGCCTGGATGATCGTTGCCACGGCGCTGGTGCTGATGATGACGATACCGGGCCTTGCCCTGTTCTATTCGGGCATGGTGCGCAAGAAGAACGTGCTCGCGACGATGGCGCAAAGCCTCGCGGCGGTTGCCCTTATATCCATACTCTGGGTCGCGTTCGGCTATTCGCTGGTGTTCGTCGGTGATGGTCCGTGGCTGGGCACGCTGGATCGCTGGTTTCTCGCAGGGATGACCATGGACAGTGTCAACCCCGCGGCGAAGACGATACCGGAAAGCCTGTTCATGCTCTACCAGATGACGTTCGCGATCATCACCGTGGCGCTGGTAGCGGGCTCTGTCGCCGACCGCATGCGGTTTTCGGCCTATCTCCTGTTCTCCATTGGCTGGTTCACGTTTGTCTACGTCCCGCTCGCACATTGGATCTGGGGCGGCGGCTTCCTGGGCGCCGCGGGCGTCCTCGATTTTGCCGGCGGCCTCGTCGTGCACCTCAGCGCCGGCGTCGGCGGCCTGGT
This sequence comes from uncultured Alphaproteobacteria bacterium, assembly GCA_963786045.1. Taxonomy (GTDB): domain Bacteria; phylum Pseudomonadota; class Alphaproteobacteria; order Rhizobiales; family Xanthobacteraceae; genus Bradyrhizobium. Next base: position 87,734 of record CAWAXR010000023.1, read on the forward strand.
CGCGGCCAAAGTGATGGGCCGGCGTCACGGCTATGGCACCGAAAATCTGTCGCCGTTCGATCTGTCGTTGGCGGTGGTGGGGACCGGGCTGCTCTGGGTAGGCTGGTTTGGCTTCAACGGAGGATCGGCGCTCGCCGCGGACTCGCGCGCGGTGATGGCGATCACCGCGACCCACCTCGCCGCCTGTGCCGGCGCGCTGACCTGGGGCGCGGTCGAATGGTCCGTCCAGCGCAAACCGTCGGTACTCGGCATGATCTCGGGCGCGGTGGCGGGATTGGGAACGATTACGCCGGCATCCGGATTCGTCGCGCCATGGCATGGCGTCCTGATCGGCGTGGTCGCCGGACTGGTGTGTTTCTGGGCCTGCACCTGGCTCAAGCGCCGTTTCAATTATGATGATTCGCTCGACGTGTTCGGCGTCCACGGCGTCGGCGGATTGACCGGCATCCTGCTGGCGGGGGTGTTCGCGACCGCCTCGATCGGAGGGACCTCCGGTCTGCTCGAGGGAAATCCGCAACTGCTGCTGATCCAGATTTATGGGGTCGCCGTCACCCTGGCCTGGTCCGCCGCCGTCACCTACGTGCTGCTTAAACTTGTCGGCGTCTTCGTGCCTATCCGCGTTTCCCTGCAGCAGGAAATGGAGGGATTGGATATTTCGCAGCACGGCGAGGCCTTGCAATAGGACAACCCTATCCAAACACCATTTTCCTGCCCTGCTTGTGGGCAGAAATATGTGGCGGCTCTCTCCTGCCTATATGATGGGCCTATCTGCTCAATTCTTGAGCGCGACCGAATAACGCAGTTCCAGGCGGATCCGACGACCCCCGAAAAGATCCGCTTTCATAGTCCGTTAGGACATGGAGCCGATCTGGCACGGCATTTGATTCTACCGGCACGGCTGTGCCCGCGTAGTGAACCTCTCCGCGTGGTGAACCTCAGTCACGAATGCTCGGTCCCGCCTGGATCGAGCGCAAGCGGGGACAAGACCCATGAAAATTGTTATGGCGATCATCAAGCCATTCAAGCTCGAAGAAGTCCGGGACGCCCTGACCGCCATCGGCGTTCACGGCCTCACGGTGACGGAAGTCAAGGGGTATGGCCGACAGAAGGGCCACACGGAAATCTATCGCGGCGCCGAATATGCGGTGAGCTTCCTGCCCAAGATCAAGATTGAGGTCGCGGTCGCCACGGACCAGGTTGACAAAACCATCGAGGCAATCACCTCGGCCGCAAAAACCGGACAAATCGGCGACGGCAAGATCTTCGTCATCAACCTCGACCATGCGGTTCGCATCCGCACCGGCGAGGCAGATGCCGCGGCACTTTGATCTCGCGCTCACCCCACTTTACCAATCAGGAGTTAGATAGATGACGTTCAAACGTCCAACCAGCGCGGGATGGGCAGTCCTCGCAATCGGAGCGCTCTGTGCCGTAGGCTTTGTCGACGCCGCGCTAGCCCAGACTGCCGCTCCCGCAGCAGACGCCGCGGCGCCGGCCGCCGCCGTCCCCAACAAGGGCGACACCGCCTGGATGCTGGTATCCAGCGCGCTCGTTCTGATGATGTCGGTTCCCGGCCTCGCCCTGTTCTACGGCGGTCTGGTGCGGACCAAGAACATGGCTTCGATCCTGACCCAGGTGTTTGCGATCGTCGCGATGGTCGGCGTCGTCTGGACGCTCTACGGCTACTCGCTGGCCTTCACCGACGGCGGCAGCATGACGCCCTGGATCGGCGGCTTCAGCAAGGCTTTCATGCATGGCATCGACGCCAATTCGACGGCGGCGACCTTCTCCAACGGCGTCGTGATCCCCGAACTCGCCTACTTCGTCTTCCAGATGACGTTCGCGATGATAACACCTGCCCTGATCGTCGGGGCTTTCGCCGAGCGCATCAAATTCTCGGCGGTGATGCTGTTCATCCTGCTCTGGGTCACCTTCATCTACTTCCCGATCGCGCATTGGGTCTGGTACGTCGCCGCTCCCGATGACGTCGCAGCGGCCGCCAAGGCGCTTGCCGCAGCAACCGATGCGGCGGCCAAGACGGCGGCCCAGGCCAAGCTCGATGAGGTCACGGGTGCGGTCGGATGGCTCGCCGGCGCCGGCGCCCTCGATTTCGCCGGCGGAACGGTCGTGCACATCAATGCCGGCATCGCCGGCCTGGTTGGCGCGCTGATCATCGGCAAGCGTACCGGCTACGGCAAGGACCTGATGGCTCCGCATTCGCTGACCATGACCATGATCGGCGCCTCGCTGCTGTGGGTGGGCTGGTTCGGCTTCAACGCCGGATCGAACCTCGAAGCCAACGGCACCACGGCGCTGGCCTTCGTCAACACCATGGTGGCCACCGCAGGCGCGGCGCTGTCCTGGCTGCTCTGCGAATGGATGGTCAAGGGCAAGCCCTCGCTGCTGGGCATCTGCTCCGGCGCGGTGGCCGGCCTCGTGGCGGTCACGCCCGCCTCGGGCTTTGCCGGCCCGATCGGCGCGCTGGTGCTGGGCTTGGTTGTCTCCCCGGTCTGCCTATTCTTCGTCAGCACGGTGAAGAACGCGCTCGGCTATGACGACGCGCTCGACGTATTCGGCGTCCACTGCATCGGCGGAATCATCGGCGCGCTGGGCACCGGCATTCTGGTCAATCCCGCCCTCGGTGGCGTCGGCATCACCGACTACACCAACATCGCCGGCAACAATGCCGGCACCTATGACTTCGCCACCCAGATGATCGCACAGGGCAAGGCCGTCGGAGCGACGTTGCTCTGGTCCGGCATCGGCTCGGCGATCCTCTACAAGCTCGTCGACGTGATCGTCGGTCTTCGTCCCGCCGTGGAAGCAGAACGCGAAGGTCTCGACCTCACCGATCACGGCGAGCGCGCCTACAATATGTAAGTTCTCCCGAGGGGCGCGATCTGTTCCGCGGATCGCGTCCAGAACTACGGTTTGGGCACATACCCGGCAATGCTCCGACCGTCGAGGGGCTCCAGCGCAAGTTGGAGCCCCTTTCTTTTTTGGAATTTGGGGTCTGGATGTCCGCGGCCGCCGATGGTTAATCGCGTCTTAACCTCGCCGTATCTATGGTGGTTTGATCTGCATCCCACCGGTCTCAAACACGCGATCGGCGGCCCCGAGAGTGCTGGCGCTACAAGTATGGCCATGACCGCTTCATCCCGCGCGCCGCAGGGCGTCGGAAGTCAGGACAGCGAACGCTCGCCGTTCTTGCGGGTCACCGAATTGCTGGCCCCCTACCAGCCTTCTAAGTCACTGATAACGCTGTCATTAGGTGAGCCGCAGCATCCGGTGCCAGACTTCGTCGGCCCGGTGCTGGCCAGGCATATTGCCGATTTCGGGCGCTACCCGATCGCCAAGGGTATCGAGCCCTTCCGGCGGGCGGCGGCAGGCTGGCTATCCCGGCGATTTGACCTGCCGCGGGAAATCGATCCCGAGTCCGAGCTTCTGGTGCTGAACGGCAGCCGCGAGGGCCTGTTTTTCGCGGCCCTTACCGCCGCCCGCTATGTCGGCGAGCGCAGGGGCAGACCTGCGATCCTGATGCCCAATCCGTTCTATCCAGCCTACGGAGCGGGCGCCCGCGCCGCCGGCTGCGAACCAATCTATCTGCCGACCACGGTCGCGAATGGGTTCCTGCCTGACCTCGACGCGCTCGATGACGCCACGCTGGCCAGGACCGTGGCGATGTACATTGCGTCGCCAGCCAATCCGCAAGGCGCGGTGGCTTCGAGGGAATATTTCGCCCGCCTGAAAAAGCTCGCCGATCGTTTCGGCTTCATGATTTTGAGCGACGAATGCTATTCGGAAATCTACACGCAAAAAGCGCCCGGCAGCATGCTGGAATGCGCCGGAGCGGATTTTACCAATGTCGTCGCGTTCCAGTCGCTCTCGAAGCGATCGAACCTGCCTGGCATGCGGGTCGGCTTTGCCGCCGGCGATAGAAAATTCCTCAGCATGTTTCATGAGCTGCGTAATGTCGCGGCGCCCCAGGTGCCGGTGCCGCTGCAGCATGTCGCGGTCGCCGCCTATGGCGATGAGGCGCATGTGGAAGAAAATCGAAGGCTGTACCGGATCAAGTTCGATCTCGCCGATCAGATTCTCGGCAATCGCTACGGCTATCGGCGCCCGGCCGGTGGTTTCTGCGTGTGGCTCGATGTCTCGGCCAAGGGCGGTGACGAAGCGGCCACCGTGAAGCTCTATAAAGACGGCGGCGTCCGCGTGATCCCGGGAAGTTACCTCGCGCGGCAGCAGCCCGACGGCTTTAATCCGGGGGCCGGTTATATCCGTCTGGCCCTGGTGGCGGACAGTGAAACAACAGCCGAGGCCTTGCACCGGCTGGTCGAAATTCTGGACTGAAGCATGGTCAGGAAAAGCGGGAGCCGGTTTTCCGACATGATCATGCGCAAACAAGAACCTCCGATTGCGATGCGAGTTCGGTCGCATCACGATCCAGTCGCGAAGGCCTAGATGAACATGCCAGCGATCGAACGCGTCATTCCCATCGTCGGCCAACTGCCGGCGGCGATCCGCGAGGCGCTGTCACGGCGCTTTCGCGAACTCGCCGGTCTGGGATTGCTGACGCTTTCCGGCGGCCTAGCGGCGGCGCTGATAACCTGGTCGGTGCAGGATCCGAGCCTCAGCCACGCGACATCGCGCCCGATTCGCAACATCGTCGGCTATCCCGGCGCCATCGGCGCCGATCTTTTGATGCAGATTCTCGGCCTCGGCGCGATCATGCTGATCCTGCCCGTCGCGATATGGGGTTGGCGCATGCTGACCCATCGAACCTTCGACCGCGAAGCGCTGCGGCTGAGCTGCTGGATCTTGTGCACGGTACTGGCGACGGGCTTTGCAAGTTGCTGGCCGCATGGCGGAGCATGGCCACTGCCAACCGGGCTTGGCGGTGTCGTCGGCGACGCGCTGGTGCGCGCGCCGGCCGTCGTGTTCGGTCCACCCGGATTTGTCTATAACCTGGCGCTCGGGATCATCCTCGGCGCGGCAACCGTCGCCACATTCCTCGTTGCGAGCGGCATGGGTTCGCGCCCGCAGGAAGAGGAATTGACGCCGATCGAGGACGACGAGGCTCCCTTCGCCGAGGAAGATGACGGTGCTTCAGTCTCACTGGGCCGGGTCGTACATGCGCTGATGAGCGCGAAGGCGCGGCTGTTGTGGCTGCTGAGCGCAGCTTACGGCTCGCTGGTCGCGAGCGCGCGGCCGCCGACCGCGGCCTCGTTCGAGCGCCAGGAGCCCGATCTTGGCGGCCGCGCGGCCCCCTCGCTCGCGCCACAGACCGAAGAAGGCTTCGACAACGAAGGGGAAGGGGAAGACGAGGAAATTCCGGCCGCCCGCGCCCCGCGCAAGAAGGCCGCCGCCCGCCCGCCTGCGCGCAAATCGTCCGACCGGTTCGAGCTGCCGTCGGTGTCGGTCTTGACCGCGCCGAGAGCCTCGGATCGCCAGCCGCTCAGCAAATCGGAGCTCGATTCCAATTCACGCGCGCTGGAAGGCGTGCTTGGCGATTTCGGCGTCCGCGGCGAAATCGTCAAGGCCCATCCCGGCCCGGTGGTAACGCTCTACGAACTCGAGCCGGCGCCCGGCATCAAATCGTCGCGCGTGATCGGATTGGCCGACGACATTGCGCGCTCGATGAGCGCGCTCTCGGCCCGCGTCGCCGTTGTCCCCGGCCGCAACGCCATCGGCATCGAACTGCCGAACGCGCACCGCGAAAAAGTCTACTTGCGCGAATTGCTCTCCGTGAAAGACGGCAACGAGTTCGATTGCGAAACTGCCGCTTTGTCTCGGCAAGAACATCGGCGGCGAATCGATCATCGTCGATCTCGCCCGCATGCCGCATCTTTTGATCGCCGGTACTACCGGCTCCGGCAAGTCGGTCGCCATCAACACGATGATCCTCAGCCTCGTCTATCGGCTGCGACCGGACCAGTGCCGGCTGATCATGGTCGATCCCAAGATGCTCGAACTCTCGGTCTATGACGGCATTCCGCATCTGCTGACGCCGGTCGTGACCGACCCGAAGAAAGCCGTGGTCGCCCTGAAATGGGCGGTGCGCGAGATGGAAGAGCGCTACAAGAGGATGGCCAAGCTCGGCGTGCGCAACATCGACGGCTACAATCAGCGCCTGACGGAAGCAAAATCCAAGGGCGAGGAGCTGACACGCACCGTGCATACCGGCTTCGACAAGGAAACCGGCAAGGCCATTTATGAGGCGGAGAAGCTCGACCTCGAGCCGCTGCCCTACATCGTCATCATCGTCGACGAAATGGCAGACCTGATGATGGTCGCCGGCAAGGACATCGAGGGCGCGGTGCAGCGGCTGGCGCAAATGGCGCGCGCCGCCGGCCTGCATGTGATCCTCGCGACGCAGCGGCCGTCGGTGGACGTCATCACCGGCACCATCAAGGCGAACTTCCCGACCCGTATCTCGTTTCAGGTCACTTCGAAAATCGACAGCCGCACCATCCTCGGCGAAATGGGCGCCGAGCAGCTGCTCGGACAGGGCGACATGCTCTACATGGCCGGCGGCGGTCGCATCAGCCGCGTGCACGGACCTTTCGTCTCCGACGAGGAGGTCGAGAAGGTGGTGCGGCATCTCAAGACGCAAGGTCAGCCGGAATATCTCGAGGCGGTCACCGCGGAGGAGCCGACCGACGAGGACGGCGCGGTGTTCGATTCCACCGGCATGGGTGGCGACGGCGGCGGCGACCTGTTCGCGCAGGCGGTGGCAATCGTCAAGCGCGACCGCAAGGCCTCGACCAGCTATATTCAGCGCCGGCTGCAGATTGGATATAACCGGGCGGCCTCGCTGATGGAACGGATGGAACTTGAGGGTATCGTCGGTCAGGCCAATCACGCCGGAAAGCGGGAAATTCTGGTCGAAGAAGAAGAAAGCCGCTTTTGAGCAGCCACCTCGGGCCTGGCAACCCCGGGAACTGCTATTATCTTTTCACGGAAAAGCGATATCTCCTTTTTGCACAATGCGCGATAAAGGGCCCGAAAGCCAGGCAGGAAGACGCGTTGACTAGAAATCAGAAACCTCGAATGGCCGAGCGATTCCCGATCCGCGCCACCCGCAACGCCTTGGCGCTTTTTGTCGCGGCGTCAATCACCGGCATGACGTCGTCGTTTGCACAAGGCGTTCCGGTTCCCAAACCCGCGCCAAAGGGCCGCGACACGCAGACGAGCGCGGCGGACGGGCAGAAGGGGCCGATGACGACCGGCGCCACGCCGGCGACCACCCCCAATCCGATCATTCCCGATCCGCGCCGAAACGTCCCCGCCAGTATTTTTGCGACCTTCGATGACAAGCAAAAGGCGCAAGCCGCCAAGGTAAGCAACTATCTATCGTCGTTGCAGACCGTATCCGGAAACTTCGTCCAGGTCGGGCCTGACGGCAGCAAGACCAAGGGCGAATTCTACATCCAGAAGCCCGGCAAGGTGCGGTTCGAATATGAGCCGCCGAGCCCGGTCGCGATTGTCGCCGACGGATCGATGCTGGCGGTGCGCGACCGCAGGCTTGATACCCAGGACATCTATCCGCTATCGCAGACACCCCTGCGGTATCTGCTGTCGGACCGCATCGACCTGTTGAGAGACACCAACGTCGTGAGCGTGACCGCCGACGACCTCTTCATCAGTGTCACCATCGAAGAAAAGCAGATGCTGATCGGCACCAGCCGACTGATGCTGATGGTCGGGGCCAAAGACGGCCAGCTCAAGCAATGGACCGTGACCGACCCGCAAGGCTATGACACCACGGTCGCGGTCTATAATCTGGATACCTCCAGGAAAGTCGATCCCGGCATGTTCAAGATCGACTTCACCGATCATTCGATACCGCCGGGCTAGGGTCAGACTCAGCGGAGTTGAACGAGACCCGGACCCCGCCTTTTTCTGGTTCTGGCGCATGGTCTGTTCGGAATGCCGGTCTCCCCTCTGCGCCAAATGCGGCCTTCCGGGCCCGGATCATCTTCCAGAAAATCATTCTTGATTGCAGGGCGAAGACGTGCGTCATCACCGCACGCCTTCCTGTCCTGTACCGCCGGTCGCCATGCGCCTTTCCCTGACAACCTGGAATATCAATTCGGTGCGCCTTCGCATCGACCTCGTCGCGAAATTCATCAAGTCGGCAAGGCCGGATGTGCTGTGCCTTCAGGAAACAAAGTGTATCGACGATGCGTTTCCACTGAAGCGCTTCAAGCGCCTCGGCTATGAACACGTCGCACTGAACGGACAGAAGGGCTATCACGGCGTCGCCGTGGTCTCGAAATTGCCTTTCGAGAAGACCGACATCCGCACTTTCTGCGACAAGATCGATTCGCGGCACATCTCGGTCGAGTTCGGCGGCAGCGCACAGCTGTCAAAGCCCCTGGTGCTGCATAATTTCTATGTGCCGGCCGGCGGCGATATTCCGGATCCCGCGCTCAATCCGAAATTCGACCACAAGCTACGTTTCCTCGATGAGATGAAGGCATGCGAGCCGCTGCACCCGCGCGGTGACGACCGCCATATCCTGGTCGGTGATCTCAATGTCGCGCCACATGAGAACGACGTCTGGTCGCACAAACAATTGCTGAAAGTCGTGTCGCATACCCCGATCGAATGCGAAAAGCTCTTGGCGGCGCAGGCACGGGGCGAGTGGATCGACGTCGCGCGCGAGCGCATTCCGCTATCCGAGAAGGTCTATACCTGGTGGAGCTACCGCGCCGCCGACTGGACACAGGCTGATCGCGGCCGAAGGCTCGATCACATCTGGGTATCGCGCGCGCTCAAGGACCGGGTCAGCGATTTCCGCATTACGCGCGACGCGCGCAGCTGGGAACGGCCGTCCGACCACGTCCCTGTGACAGTGACGCTGGAGATATGAATTTTTCCGTCGTTCCGCGACGCGAGCAAAGCGAGCGAACCCGGGACCTTGTGCCAAGCCCCGGATTCCCCGATGTGCAATGGCACGGTTGAGGTCTGCGCCTTATCGCCGGCATCCCGCGATGACCCGCCAATCAAATACCCAGCTTCGCGCCCGCCATCAGGATATCGCTGGCGATCTGGCTGGTACGACTGGCAAATTCATCGCGCAGCCGGCGCGCCGGCGCCGGGATCGCTCTCCAGCACGCGTTGAAACAGGCTGCGCGCGATCCGGATCACTGATGAATGTTCCAGTGCGATGGCGGTGGACGGCCGCTGCATCGCGGTGATGAGCGCGAGCTCACCGATCAGGGCGCCCGGGCCGGCGACAATGGCAGCGCCACCGCCGTCATTGACGCGAAATGCGCCGCGCTGGACGATAAAACCGCTATCGGCATCGTCGCCCGCATTGAAAAGCGTGTCACCGCGCGCAACATCGCGTTGCTCGGAGCCGATCGCCAACATGCGCAGAGCCGTTGTCCCCAACAGGCGCAGTGTGGGGACACCCTCAAGCAAGGCAACATCATCTTCGATCGACATGAAAAACCAGTTGCGCGATGACGAATCGTTGGTCGAATCGTATCACGGCACCAGCTTGTAGCCACCGGCTTCCGTCACCAATATCTCGGGATTGGCTGCGTCTTTCTCGATCTTTTGGCGCAGACGATAGATATGGGTTTCCAGGGTGTGCGTGGTGACGCCCGAATTATAGCCCCAGACTTCCTGCAGCAGCGTCTCACGCGATACCGGCGCCTGGCCGGCGCGATACAGAAAGCGAAGGATCGCGGTTTCCTTTTCGGTCAGGCGTACCTTCCTGGCATTGGCGCCCGTCAGCATTTTGGAACCCGGCCGGAAACTGTAGGGGCCGACCGAGAACACCGCGTCCTCGCTGGCTTCATGCTGACGGAGCTGCGCCCGAATCCGCGCCAGCAACACCGCGAAGCGAAACGGTTTTGCCACGTAGTCGTTCGCGCCGGATTCAAGGCCCAAAATAGTGTCCGAATCAGTGTCGTGTCCGGTCAGCATGATGATGGGGGCCTTGAAGCCGCCCTTGCGCAGGGAGCGGACGACCTCGCGGCCGTCGGTATCGGGCAGCCCGACATCCATCAGCACAAGATCGGGAGCGTCGGCCTTGGCGGCGGTAGCGCCTTTGGCGCCAGTGTCGACGGCGGAAGCCTCGAATTCGTCGTGCAGCGATAATTGCTCCACCAGCGTATCGCGCAGATCGGTATCGTCATCCACGATCAGGATCTTGCGGGCGTTGGGCATGGTATAATCCTTTGGGGCGGCGGCGCGAGCCCAAGCGGCTGGGGCCCGGGTCTTGGTTGGTGAAGTCAGGCTCCGTCAGAACTAGTTCGTCTTGAGGTAAGCGGCTGTTACGGATTCACAAGCCGAAACATAATCTACCCCAGAACTCGCATGCACTTACATGAATGTCCTGTAATGCCGCGAAATCGAGCTTCTGGCGCGCGGCGATCTGGAGACCCTCGAATTTCATGGATAATTCCGGTATTTCAATTACTTACCAAACAAGAGGATGTGATCGGCCGCTGACCGCGATCGGGATCCGCTCCGCCGCGGGCGATCCCCGCCGGGGCTGGCTTACGGCTGGCGGACAAACGATCCCGGTCGCCCTTGGGCGCGGCGGAATTATTGCCAACAAGCGCGAGGGCGACGGCGGGACCCCGAAAGGCACCTTTCGGCCGCGGCGATTATGGTGGCGCGCCGACCGGCACACGCGGCCGCGGACCTTCTTGCCGGTTCGCGCCATCCAGCCAGAGGACGGCTGGTGCGAGGACCCCCATAGCCGCCGTTACAACCGGCCGATACGGCTGGATCGCGATCACGGCGGCGACCGGCTCAAGCGCGACGACCACCTCTACGATTTCATCGTCGAGATCGATCACAACACCTCTCCGCGCATCGTCGGCCGCGGCAGCGCGGTATTCCTGCATCTGGCGCGCGAGAATTTTTCTCCGACCGCAGGGTGTGTTTCGATGACGAAATCGGCGATGCTCCGGCTACTGCGACGTCTGGGACCGCAGACCAGGATTGTGATCGGGTGAAGTCAAATCCGGGTCAGCTCCCGGGGTACAGCCGCAGGCTGCGGCACCCCGGCTTATCGCTTCCCGAAAATCGCCGACCCGACGCGCACATGGGTGGCGCCGAGCGCAATTGCGATCGCGAAGTCGGCGCTCATGCCCATCGACAAATTCTTCAGCCCATTGCGCGCGGCGATCTTCGCGGTCAGCGCGAAGTGCGGCGCCGGCGCGTCGTTGACCGGCGGAATACACATCAATCCGGAGATCGGCAGCCCATATTTCTCGCGGCAGCTCGCGATAAAACTGTCCGCCTCTGACGGCGCGACGCCGGCCTTCTGCGGTTCCTCGCCGGTGTTGAGCTGGACGAACAATTCGGGCAGCCGTTTTTGAGAGGCGAATTCCTTGGCCAGGGCTTCGCAAATGCTCGGGCGGTCGACCGAATGGATCGCGTCGAACAGCGCCACGGCCTCCTTCGCCTTGTTGGATTGCAGCGGCCCGATCAGATGCAACGCGATGCCGGGGTAAATGGACATTAACTCCGGCCATTTTGCCTTGGCCTCCTGAACGCGATTTTCGCCGAAAACACGCTGGCCGGCTTCGATCACCGGAGCAATCGCATCGGCATTGAACGTCTTGGAGACCGCGACCAGCGTGACCGACGAGCGGTCCCGGCGGGCTTCCTTGCACGCGCGCGCGAGGTCTTGTTCGACCGAGCAAAGCCCGGTTGGTAAATGCGCGGTTACCGAAGCTGAGTTTTCAGGCGCCATGTCATCTGCCGATTCGCAATGTTTAAGGAATGGTTCCAATTTTACCGAGTTCGAAAAAGGCTTCTTGAATCCTTTCTTATACCCTCCCAAAGGGTCGGGGCACCAAGATGTTCGGCATTGGTTTCAACCGCAAGAGAGTGAGACTCAAGAAGCTGACCGGAATCCGCGCGCGGCTGGCGCTGCTGGCGTTGATCCTTGTGGCGCCCCTGATGCTGGAACGTACCCGTTCACTCCAGGACGCGCGCGCCAGGCAGGTTGCGGCCGTATCCGCCGAATTGAAAGAGCTCGCCCAGCGCAGCGCCTATTCTCTCAGAGAAGTTATCTCTTCGGTTGAGACGACACTCAAGTCGGCGGCCTATATCCGCACATCGGCGGATGGCATCGCTCGCAGTTGCGACATCATGCGCGCGAGCCTCCCGGTTAACATGCCCTGGATTCACAGCCTGATGATCGTCAGCGGGGATGGCCGGGTCCAATGTGCGACGGTCAACTCGCTCGTCGGCCGTAGTCTGAGCGACCGCAGCTATTTCAAGAAGGCTCAGCAAGCCAGCGACTTCGTTTTCAGCGACTTCCTGATTGCCAAGTCCGACCACAAGCCGATCATCGTCGCGGCGTTACCGGTATCCGTGATCAATGACGCCCTGGATTCGGTTATCGTCGCTGGCGTCAATCTCGATTGGATCTCGCAGTTCATCGGCAAGCTCGGCGACCGGCCCGGCATCTTGGCGGTTCTGGTCGACAGTGCCGGTGTCGTACTGGCGGCGTCGGACGACCAGGCCAACACGATCGGCCAGGCGCTGAATACTCTGCCGATGTTGTCCCCCGTCGCCGACAAAATAATCGGCTCGGACCAGGCGGAAGGATCGTTTTCGTTCGCCACGCCCGAGGGCTCGGAGCGGGCGCTCAACTTTTTCCGCATTGCCGGCACAAAATCGCGCCTGATCGTCAGCGTCGATGAGGCCAAGGTGTCGGCTGACATCGACCACGAGATTCGCACCGCCTATCTGCAGCTCGGGTTCGTCTGCCTGTTCGTGCTGCTTGGTGCCCTGGTCGCCGCGGAGAGACTGATCATCCGGCCGATCGACATGATCACGGCGATGACCAGACGGTTCGGCCAGGGCGAGTGGGCCGTGCGCGCGGAATCCAGGCGGCTGCCGGCTGAATTTGTTCCTCTCGCCCGCGCATTCAACGCGATGGCGGCCCAGCTTGCAGAACGCGAGCGCGAACTGATCGCCACCAACGACCGGCTAACCGTGATGGCCTCGGTCGACATGCTGTCCGGCCTCGCCAACCGGCGCGGATTCCAGAGCCGGCTCGATTTCGAATGGGTGAAGGCCGCGCAATACGACAGCGAATTGTCGCTGTTGATGATCGACGTCGATCATTTCAAACTATTCAACGACACCTACGGCCATCCCGAAGGCGACGCCTGTCTCGCCCGGCTCGGCGAAACGCTGGCCGGCATTGCTGCCGAAACCATGGGCTTTGCCGGACGCTATGGTGGCGAGGAATTCTGCCTGCTGCTGCCCAATACCGCCGCAAGCCGGGCGCTGGAGATCGGCGAGACGGTGCGCGCGGCGGTGCCAGCATCTCGCGGTGCCTCACGCCACGTCCAGCCATCAGACGGTCACGGTCAGCGTGGGCGTAGCCTGCACCAAACCGAACGACGGGCAGCATCCCGGCGATCTGGTCGAAGCCGCCGATGCCAGTCTCTATGCCGCCAAACATCGGGGCCGCAATGCCGTGGCCGAGCACGGTCTCGGGCCGACCGCCGACGGCGGCGACCCAGTGGCACTGGCGGGTTAGTCTGTTCCACCCGGTGGCTGGAGGAACGACGGTCGCCTCGACCGCGCGACCCGTTGACCCCAAAGCCGCTTTTGTGGCCTAGTCCGGCCTCCTTCTGGCTGGCCCCGAATCCACGAAAAGCCCTTACGATTCCATGACCTCCGAACGCTATAACGCACGTGAATCCGAGCCGCGCTGGCAACGCCAGTGGGACGAAAAGGCCATCTTTGCCGCGAAAAACGACGACCCGCGGCCGAAATATTACGTGCTCGAGATGTTCCCCTATCCCTCCGGGCGCATCCATATCGGCCACGTCCGCAACTATACCCTCGGCGACGTGCTGGCGCGCTTCATGCGCGCCAAGGGTTTCAATGTGCTCCACCCGATGGGCTGGGATGCGTTCGGACTGCCGGCGGAAAATGCCGCGATCGAGCGCAAGGTGGCGCCGAAGGCATGGACCTACGACAATATCGCCGCGATGAAGAAGCAGCTGCGGTCGATCGGACTGTCGCTCGACTGGTCACGCGAATTCGCGACCTGCGACCCCAGCTACTACAAACATCAGCAGAAGATGTTCAACGATTTTCTGCGTGCAGGGTTGGCCGAACGCGAGAAGCGCAAGATCAACTGGGATCCGGTCGACATGACCGTGCTCGCCAACGAGCAGGTGATCGACGGCCGCGGCTGGCGCTCCGGTGCCATCGTCGAGCAGCGCGAGATGAACCAGTGGGTCTTCAAGATCACCAAATATTCTCAGGAATTGCTGGACGCGCTCGACCGGCTCGATCGCTGGCCCGACAAGGTGCGGCTGATGCAGCGCAACTGGATCGGGCGCTCGGAAGGCCTGCTGGTGCGCTTCGCGCTCGACCCCAAAACTTTGCCCGAAGGTTCCACGCCTGCGGGCGAGACCGAGCTGAAGATATTCACGACACGGCCGGACACGCTGTTCGGCGCGAAGTTCATGGCGATCGCGGCCGATCACCCGCTGGCGCAGGCGGCAGCCGCGAAGAATGAAAAACTCGCCGAATTCATCGCGGAGACGAAACGCATCGGCACCGCGCAGGAGATTATCGACACCGCCGAGAAACAGGGTTTCGACACCGGCATCCGGGCCATCCACCCGTTCGATCCCGGTTGGACACTGCCGGTCTATGTCGCCAATTTCGTGCTGATGGAATACGGCACCGGGGCGATTTTCGGCTGTCCCGCGCACGACCAGCGCGACCTCGACTTTGTCAATAAATACGGGCTGGGCAACACGCCCGTGGTGTGCCCTGAGGGGCAGGACCCGAGGACGTTCGTGATTAGCGACACCGCCTATGACGGCGATGGCCGCATGATCAATTCGCGCTTCCTCGATGGGCTCACCATCGCGCAGGCCAAGGAAGAAGTCGCGAAGCGACTGGAATCAGAGGTGCGCGGCAACATGCCGGTCGGCGAGCGGCAAGTGAATTTCCGCCTGCGCGACTGGGGCATCTCGCGCCAGCGCTATTGGGGCTGCCCGATCCCGGTGATCCACTGTCCGAAATGCGATGTCGTGCCGGTGCCGGACAAGGATCTGCCGGTGGTGCTTCCCGAGGACGTGACCTTCGACAAGCCCGGCAACGCGCTCGACCATCATCCGACCTGGAAGCACGTCAACTGCCCGCAATGCGGCGGCAAAGCGACGCGCGAAACCGATACCATGGATACGTTCGTGGATTCGTCCTGGTATTTCGCGCGTTTCACCGATCCATGGAACGAGAAGACGCCGACTACGCCAACGGTCGTGGATCGTCTGATGCCGGTCGATCAATATATCGGCGGCGTCGAGCACGCGATCCTGCATCTGCTCTACAGCCGCTTCTTCATCCGCGCCATGAAGGCCACCGGTCACATCGGCATGGAGGAACCCTTCGCCGGCATGTTCACGCAGGGCATGGTGGTGCACGAGACCTATCAAAAGGCCGACGGCGGTTACGTCACACCGGCCGAGGTCAGGATCGAGGCCGGTGCCAACGGCCGCAACGCGACCCTCCTCGCAACAGGCGAAGATGTCGTTATCGGCGGCATCGAAAAGATGTCGAAATCGAAGAAGAACACCGTCGATCCCGACGACATCATTGCGACCTACGGCGCCGACGTCGCGCGCTGGTTCATGCTGTCGGATTCACCGCCGGACCGCGACGTGATCTGGAGCGACGAGCGCGTGCAGGGCGCGTCGCGCTTCGTGCAGCGGCTTTGGCGTCTGATCAACGAATCGGCCGAGATCGGCGCCACCGCGCCGGCGGCCAGGCCGGCCGCGTTCGGCACCGACGCGCTGGCGCTCCGCAAGGCGGCCCATGGCGCGCTGGACAAGGTCTCCACCGGCATCGAAAAGCTGCACTTCAACGTTTGCCTCGCCTATATCCGGGAATTCTCCAACGCGCTGGGCGAGGTGCTGGCCCGTCCGGGGCAGCCGTCGCCGGATGTCGTCTGGGCGGTCCGGGAGGCCGCAACCATCCTTGTTCAATTGTTCGCGCCCATGATGCCGCATCTGGCGGAGGAGTGCTGGGGGGTGCTGGGGCAGTCGGGTCTGGTTTCCGAGGCCAATTGGCCGCAAATCGAACGCGATTTGCTGGTTGAAGACACGGTAACGCTGGTGGTTCAGGTCAATGGCAAGAAGCGAGGCGAGGTCACGGTGGCCCGCACTGCCCAGAATCCGGAAATTGAGGCTGCCGTTTTGGCTCTCGATGCGGTAAAACAAGCCTTGGGTGGCAATGCCGTCCGCAAGGTGATCGTTGTTCCCATGAGGATCGTGAATGTCGTTGGCTAAGACCCGCATCGCCGCTCGGCTTTTGGCCGTGGCCGCCCTGGCGGCGCTGACGGCGGGCTGCTTTCAGCCGATGTATGCCGAACATGTCGACGGCACGCCCGGCTTGCGGGAAAAATTGATGGGCGTGGATCTTCCGCCTGTCGACAAGCCAAATGCCTCGCGCGACGCCCGGCTCGGGGTGGAAATCCGCAATGCGCTGGCGTTCAAGCTCTACGGCAACGCCACCGGCATGCCGCCCACGCACCGGCTTGAGATCAAGTTCCAGACCAGCCGTACCTCGCTGATGACCGATCCGGCCACCGCGCTGCCCACCAGCGAGAATTACGGCATCGATGCGCAATTCAATTTGATCGATATCGCCACCAACAAATCGGTGATGACCGGCACGACGTTCTCACGCGTCTCCTACGATATTCCGGGCAGTTACCAGCGGTTTGCCCGCGCCCGCGCCTTCCGCGACGCCGAGGACCGCGCCTGTCAGGAGATCGCAGAACACATCCAGACGCGGCTGGCGTCGTTCTTCTACGCCGGCACGTGACGCTGGACAGACATTCGATCTACTTCCTCAGGAACGAGACGCCCCCTCTCCCTGCGAGAGAGGGAGCGCACCGGCTTCACCGGGCTGTTTGAATAAATCGCTCCGATCCAGGTGAATTCAAATCAGATGGTCGCGCTCCGCGGAAAAGAAATCGACGCCTTCCTGGCCCGGCCAGATCCGGGGCGTCCCATCATCCTGCTCTATGGTCCGGATGCCGGCCTGGTGCGCGAACGCGCCGACGCGCTATTGGCGTCCGCCGTTGATGATCCCAACGATCCGTTTTCACTGGTGAGGCTGGAGGGCGATGAACTTTCGGCCGAGCCGTCTCGCCTCGTCGATGAAGCACTGACGGTGCCGCTGTTCGGCGGCCGCCGCGCGATTCGCGTCCGCGCCGGCTCGCGCAGCTTTGCCAGCGGCATCGACACCTTGGCGGAAATGCCTCTGAAGGATTGTCGTATCGTGATCGAGGCCGGTGAGCTCAGGGCCGAGTCGCCACTGCGCAAGGCCTGCGAGCGCGCCAAAACCGCCGTCGCGATCGCCTGCTATCCCGACAGCGAACGCGACCTTGCGAAATTGATCGACGATGAGCTGCGGACCTCGAATTTGCGCATCGCGCCGGATGCACGTGCGGTGCTGATGGCCCTGCTCGGCGGCGACCGCCAGGCGTCGCGCAACGAATTGCGCAAGCTCGCGCTCTACGCCTACGGCAAGGGCGAGGTCACGCTCGACGACGTCATGGCAGTCGTTGCCGACGCCTCCGAGCTGAAGATTGATCCGATCGTCGATGGTGCTTTCGCAGGCAATTCGGCAGTCGTGGAAGCTGAATTCGCCAAGGCAATGGTGGCAGGCACTTACCCCGGCATGATCATTTCCGCGGCCCAGCGTCAGGCGGCATGGTTGCACAAGTCCGCGCTCGCGGTGGCCGACGGAACACCGATATCGGCATTGCTCGATAGCGGATTTCCGCGGTTGCACTTTTCGCGCAAGGGAAATGTCGAGACCGCGCTGCGCAATTTCAATGTTGCGCGGTTGACTCTGATCATCGATCAGCTCGCGACCGCGGCGCTCGAGATGCGCAAGCAGGCCCCGCTGGCGGCCGTCATCGCACAACGCGCCCTGCTGTCGATCGCGGTGAATGCGAAGCGAAGGGCATGATGTTCCTCGCCCTCGTCCCGCTCGGGCGGGGAGGGGTTCGGATCAGCCCTTTGCTTCCAATCTGCTCACGACTTCGTCGAGCTGGTCGAGGTCGCGGTAACGGATGTGCACGGTGCCGCCGGGATCGCGATGATCGATATTGACCGCAAGCCCAAGCGCATCGCTGACGCGTTTTTCCAGTTCGACCGTATCGGGGTCTTTCACCTTGCCGCCCCGTGACTTTTGCGGCTTGCGCTCGGGCACGCCCTCGACATGCGCCAGCGCCTCGGCCTGGCGCACATTGAGGCCTTCTTCGACGATCCGTTTGGCGGCCGCCGTCGGATCCGGTACGCCGATCAGCGCCCGCGCATGTCCTGCCGACAACTGACCCAGCGCGATATAGGCCTGAACCTCGGCCGGCAGTTTGGTCAGGCGCATCATATTGGCGACGTGGCTGCGGCTCTTGCCGACGATCTTCGCGATCTCGTCCTGGCTGCGTTTGAATTCATTTGCGAGCGCGTGATAGCCCTGCGCCTCTTCCATCGCATTGAGATTTTCGCGCTGAACGTTCTCGATGATCGCGATTTCGAGCGCGTCCGAATCGCTGACATCGACCGGCACGATCGGCACCTCGTGCAGGCCGGCGATCTGCGACGCACGCCAGCGGCGCTCGCCGGCGATGATCTCGTAGCGATCCTGCGTGCCGCGGACCGGCCGCACCACGATCGGCTGGATCACGCCATGTTGTTTGATCGAATCGGCGAGTTCGCCGAGTTCGGTGTCGGCGAATTCGCGGCGCGGATTGCGCGGATTGGGCTTGAGGAATTCGATCGGCACCTTGCGTTGCGTGCGCGGCCGATCCAGGTGCGCGGCTTCACCGCCGACATCCCCGATCAGACTTGCAAGACCGCGACCAAGTCGCGAACGCGCTTCGTCGGCCATCGCCAGCTCCCTTGGATTCAACTTGAGCGCTCCTGTTTCACTTCATTTCCAGAAACCGCACCACCATTCCGGGGCGGGCGTGAAATGCTGTCGGCTAATGCGTGCGAAGCTCGCGCTCACGCTGGATCACTTCCGTCGCGAGCTTGAGATAGGCGTCGCTGCCGACGCATTTGAGATCATAGACCAGCACCGGCTTGCCATAGGACGGCGCCTCGGAGATGCGCACGTTGCGCGGGATCATGGTGTTGTAAACCTTGCTCCCCATGAACTGCCTGACGTCGGCGACAACCTGGTTCGACAAATTGTTGCGTGAGTCGAACATGGTGAGCACGATGCCGTGGATCGACAGGTTGGGATTGAGCGTCGAGCGCACCTGCTCCACCGTCTGCAGCAGCTGCGACAGCCCTTCGAGCGCGAAGAACTCGCACTGCAACGGCACCAGGATCGCGTCGGAAGCGGCCATCGCATTGACGGTGAGAAGATTGAGCGACGGCGGACAATCGATCAGCACGTAGGTGTAATCGGATTCCGGGGAGACGTTGTTGTTCAGCGCGGCGATCGCATCGCGCAGCCGGAACGCGCGGCCGGGTGTGGAACCGAGCTCGAGCTCAAGGCCCGACAGATCCATGGTCGACGGGGCGATATGTAGCCGGGGTACCGCGGTCGGCACCACCGACTCGCGCAAGGGCGCCTCACCGATCAGCACGTCATAGGTCGAGCAGTTACGGTTGCGGCGATCGATGCCAAGTCCGGTCGAGGCGTTGCCCTGCGGGTCGAGATCGACGATCAGCACGCGCTCGCCGATCGCCGCGAGTGCGGTGCCGAGATTGATCGCGGTGGTGGTCTTGCCGACGCCGCCCTTCTGGTTGGCCAGCGCCAGGATACGTGGATGGCCGGGCGGGGGTGAGACCTTATCCTCTTGATATACCTGATCAATTACGGTCATGCGCGGGTTACCATGGCTGCTGCGGACGGGTTGCGCCGCTCGATGCGATCGAGCTCGACGATCCAGCCATGTCCACCGGTGCGGCTGGAGTGCAGATGCGGATCGATATTCCAATACTTAGTGGATTCGGTCAATTCAGCCTCTACATCTTGGCCCTTGAGAAACAGCGCTTTTGCACCCTTTCTCACCAGCGGCTCCGCGAATCCGATGAGTTGATGTAGCGGAGCCACTGCCCGGGCGGTGACGCAATCGACGGGGCCCGTGATTCTATCCACATTATCCCCGATATCAGCCAGATGAACCTTGCCGGGCGCGTTCGTCACACGCAGGGCCTCGCGCAGGAAGGCCGCCTTCTTGGCGTTACGCTCGACCAGGTGGACGAGCGCGCCCGGCGTTTCCGCTAATGCGCAGGCCAGCACGATACCGGGGAAGCCGCCGCCGCTGCCGAGATCGGCCCATATCCTGGCGGATGGGACAATGGTCAGGAGCTGGAGCGAATCAGAAATATGACGGGTCCACAGCGTTGGCAGCGTTGAGGCCGCGACAAGGTTGGTCTTGGCCTGCCACTCCCGGAGCAGATCGACGTAGCGGTCCAGCCGTGCCTCGGTTTCACGTGAAACGGGCGTCAATGCCAACGCCCTGGCTTTGTCCGAGATGTCGTCTTTCACTCGCCGATCATCGGGTTGGGTCGGAGATCGACGTCTATCGCCGCCAGCCATCTTCATGGCACCGCCCTCCCCAGACTTTCCTTGCAAGGAAAGATGAAGCGGCCTCGGGCGATGCGGATGTTGTCTTGTTTCACGTGAAACACCTTAGGCGCTGGCGGCGGAGGCTCCAGCCGCGGCCTTCCTTCGGGATTCCCGCCGCAGATAAGCGGCCAAAATCCCCAGCGCCGCCGGCGTCAACCCATCGAGCCGGCCGGCCTGACCTACCGTACGCGGCCGGGCCGCTTCGAGCCGCGAGCGGGCCTCGTTCGAAAGTCCGGGGACGGCGCTGTAGTCAATGTTGTCGAGAATAAGCCCCTCGTCGCGGCGGAATGCATCGACATCCGCGACCTGGCGCTTGAGATAGACATCGTATTTCGCATCGATCTCTAGATGGGCTGCGATCGTTGGGTCAATGGCCGACAGCTCAGGCCAGATGCCGTGGATCTCCGGCCAGCCGATCTCCGGATAGGCGAGAAGCTCAAAGGCCGAGCGGCGCTGACCATCCCTGTTAAGGGCCAGGCCATATCGCGCGGCTTCATTCGGCGTCAGGGTCAGCGATTTTGTCCTGGCTTTCGCGGCATCCAGGGCAGCCATCTTGGCGCGATGACGCAGCGACCGTGTCCGCCCCACGCAGCCCAGCGCGATCCCTTTATCCGTCAGGCGCTGATCCGCATTGTCGGCACGCAAGGTCAGGCGGTACTCGGCCCGGGAAGTGAACATCCGATAAGGCTCGGTGACGCCGCGCGTGACGAGATCGTCGATCATGACCCCAAGATATCCTTCAGCGCGGTCGAATACGACCGGCTCCGAACCACCGGCTGCCAATGCCGCGTTGAGACCAGCAACCAACCCCTGTGCAGCGGCCTCTTCATAGCCGGTCGTGCCGTTGATCTGGCCGGCCAGAAAAAGCCCCGGCATTCGCTTCGCCTGCAGGCTGGGATCCAGCTCGCGCGGGTCGATATGGTCGTATTCGATGGCATAGCCAGGCCGGATCATCCGCACACGCTCCAGGCCGGGAATCGAAGCCAGAATGGCCAGCTGCACGTCTTCCGGCAGCGAAGTCGAGATGCCGTTGGGGTAAACCGTGCTGTCATCCAGGCCTTCAGGCTCCAGGAAGATCTGGTGGCCATCGCGGTCGCCGAAGCGAACGATCTTGTCTTCGATCGAAGGACAATAACGGGGGCCGCTGCTCTTGATCTGCCCGGAATACATCGGCGAGCGATGGACGTTGGCCCGGATCACCTCATGGGTCGCCGGTGTGGTCCGGGTGATGCCGCACTGGATCTGTGGCGTCGTGATGCGGTCGGTCAGCACCGAAAAGGGCTCGGGCGGTTCGTCGCCCGGCTGCATTTCGACCGCCGACCAGTCGATGGTGGCAGCCATCGAGCCGCGGCGGGGTTCCGGTCTTCAACCGCCCCAGCGTAAAGCCTGCGCGCTCGAAAGATGTCGATAGTCCCATCGCCGGCGCTTCGTCGACCCGGCCAGCGGGCCAGTTCCGCTCGCCAAGATGGATCAGCCCGCGGAGGAAGGTGCCGGTGGTGATGACGACGGCGCCAGCAGACAGATCGCGACCATCCGCAAGCCGAATGCCGATGACGCGGTCGTTGGCGACAATCAACTCGTCGGCCTCGCCTTCGATCACGTCGAGGTTTACGGTCGCGCTGATGGCGGCCTGCATGGCGGCTGCATAGAGCTTCCGGTCCGCCTGGGCACGGGGGCCGCGCACCGCGGGCCCCTTGCGCCGATTGAGCATCCGAAATTGAATTCCGCCGGAATCGGCGACGAGGCCCATCAGGCCGTCCAACGCGTCGACTTCCCGGACCAGATGCCCCTTGCCGAGTCCCCCGATGGCCGGATTGCAGGACATCGCGCCGATCGTCGCAAAGCGGTGGGTCACCAGGACGGTCTTTGCGCCCATACGTGCGGCGGCACTGGCAGCCTCGCAACCCGCGTGGCCTCCACCGATGACGATGACGTCAAATGATTGTTGGGCTGATTCTCGTCGGGCAATCATGCGGGGGTTTTATAACGCAGCAGCTCAACCCGAAAGCGGGAAGTTGGAGGAATGGGATTGTTTCACGTGAAACGCTCGAGAATTGGTGAGCGCATTGTTTCACGTGAAACAAGAAATGAATAAAATAATGAATTAAGAATTATTATTTACCTACGCAGAATTCCCTGAAGATCACATCAAGGACGTCCTCCACGTCGACCCGCCCCAGCAGCCGCCCCAACGAATGTGAGGCCGCTCGCAACTCCTCCGCGGCCAGCTCCTCGCCGCCACCCATGACAGCAATGCTGCGCTGCAATGCAAACACCGTCTCCTGCAGCAACTTTCTCTGGCGCTGCCGGCCGATCAGACCATCTTCCCTTGCGCCAAAATACTCCCGAGCAAAAGCGACCAGCGCCGCCATCAATTCCGCGACCCCATCGCCTCGCCTCGCCGAAATCGTGAAATCGATCCCTTGCCCCGACCCTCGAAAGCCCCCGGCTCCCTCGTCCGGCATGTCGAGGTCGATCTTGTTGCGCACCACCCATACCGGCACTTCACCCGAGTGTCCGCCCGCCCCGTGCTGCGCATCCACCATCCACAGCACAAGGTCCGCCTCCCCCGCGCGCATCCGGGCGCGTCGCACACCCTCCTGCTCGACAGGATCATCGGTTTCCCGAATCCCGGCGGTATCGATCACGGTCACCGGATAACCTTCTAGATCGAGATGGACTTCGATAACGTCCCGCGTCGTCCCGGCGTGCGGCGAAACGATCGCAACCTCCCGCCGCGTCAGCTGATTCATCAGGGTCGATTTCCCGACATTTGGCGGCCCCGAGATCGCGACCACCAGGCCATCGCGTAGACGCTCGCTTCGTCCCTGCGCCGCAAGGACTTCCTGAATTTCCCCCAGCAATGCCCTGATCCCGGCCAACGCCGGTCCAATCAGCCCTTCCGGCACATCGCCCTCGTCGGAGAAATCGATGCCCGCCTCTATCAACGCCGCGGCCTCGATGATCCGCGTTCGCCAGTCCCGCGCCTTGTCGCCGAGCAGACCCTTCAGCTGGCGCAGTGCCTGGCGGCGCTGCCGATCGGTATCGGCGTGAATCAGATCGTCAAGCGCTTCGGCCTCGGTAAGATCGAGCTTGCCGTTCTCGAATGCCCGGCGCGTAAACTCACCCGGCTCGGCCGCCCGAACGTTTTCAAAAGCCGAAAGCGCCGCGAACAACGCCGCCAGCACAGCTCGTCCGCCGTGGACATGAAATTCGGCGACATCCTCACCGGTCGCGCTCGCCGGTCCCGGAAACCACAGCACCACCGAATCGTCGATCGGCTCTCGACTGGGATCGCGCAGCAGCACCCGCGACGCCAACCGGGGCTCCGGGACTTTGCCCGCAAGGGTGGCGAGTAAGGTCTTCGCCTGCGGTCCCGTAACCCGCACGATCGAGATGGCGCTAGGCGGCCTGCCCGATGACAGCGCAAAGATGGTCTGGTCCCGCGGATGCATCGCCTATTTGTGCCCGGGGCATTGAAAACGCAACGTAATTTCCCGCTTCCGGTCCCCTGGCCGGAGACGAACGGCGCCACCCATGCTCACGCATACCGCGCAGCATTTCTGCAGCATAAATCGGACAATTGAGCCGAGTTCGCCAGCGATCCGAGAATTAAACCTTCACCATTTCAATTACTTATGACGGCTCCAGCACGAACGCGCGGAGTCGAACAGGCCGCAGCCACAACCCGCCGGAATTTGAGCGCAAAAAAAAGGCGCCTCGGCGTGCTGCCGAGGCGCCCTGATTCGAGACCGGCGAACCGGCTCAGGTATTCATCGACTCAAAGAATTCCGCGTTGTTCTTGGTATTGCGGAGCTTGTCGAGCAGGAAGTCGATCGCATCCATCGTGCCCATCGGATTGAGGATCCGCCGCAGCACGTACATTTTCTTCAACAGTTGCGGATCGGTGATCAATTCCTCCTTGCGGGTGCCGGAGCGGGAAATATCGATCGCCGGGAAGGTGCGCTTGTCCGAAACCTTCCGATCAAGAATCAATTCCGAATTGCCCGTACCCTTGAACTCTTCGAAAATCACTTCGTCCATGCGGCTGCCGGTATCAACCAGGGCGGTCGCAATGATCGTAAGCGATCCGCCTTCCTCGATATTGCGCGCGGCGCCGAAGAAACGCTTTGGCCGCTGCAGCGCGTTGGCATCGACACCGCCGGTCAGCACCTTGCCGGATGAGGGCACGACGGTGTTGTAGGCGCGTCCCAGCCGCGTGATCGAGTCCAGCAGAATCACCACGTCCCGGCCATGCTCGACCAGCCGCTTGGCCTTCTCGATCACCATTTCAGCGACCTGGACATGGCGCACCGCGGGCTCGTCGAAGGTCGATGAAACGACCTCGCCCTTGACCGAGCGCTGCATGTCCGTGACTTCTTCCGGCCGCTCATCGATTAACAGCACGATCAGATAGCATTCGGGATGATTGGCCGTGATCGAATGCGCGATGTTCTGCATCAGCACGGTCTTGCCGGTTCGCGGAGGGGCCACGATCAAGGCGCGCTGGCCCTTGCCGATAGGCGCCACGATGTCGATAACCCTTGCAGAAAGGTCCTTTCTGGTGGGGTCTTCGAGTTCGAGCCGGAAGCGCTGATCTGGAAACAGCGGGGTCAGATTGTCAAAATTGACCTTGTGCTTGGACTTTTCCGGATCTTCGAAATTTAGCGTGTTGACTTTCAACAACGCAAAATAGCGCTCGCCCTCTTTCGGGCTGCGAATATGACCCTCGATGGTGTCGCCGGTGCGAAGTCCGAAGCGGCAAATCTGGGAGGGCGAAACATAAATATCATCTGGACCCGGCAGGTAGTTGGCGTCCGGCGAACGGAGGAATCCGAAACCGTCGGACAGCACCTCGACAACACCCTCGCCGATAATATCGGTCTCCTGAATCGCGAGCTGCTTGAGAATGGCGAACATCAGCTCCTGCTTGCGCATCGTGCTGGCGTTTTCGACCCCTTTCTCTTCTGCGAATGAAACGAGTTCGGCTGCTGTCTGGGCCTTAAGGTCTTGAAGTTTTATTTCCCGCATTGGGGTGGTCCTGTGGAGTAGCTGGGGAAGGGGTGCAAGGAGGCTTTAGAAAATGCGGACGAGCAAACAGGAAGGTCCGCAGGTCTGAGCAAGGAAAGTGCCGGAGAGGCTTCAAACCTGATGCGGCGGCCGGTTCAATGAAGAGACCGGAACGCAACCACATCCGCCTGCGTAGGGTGGGATGAACGCAATATAGAAAATCAGCCGGCGTTCCGCAAGATGGAGAAAAATCAGCCTACCTATCGCACCATCCTCAGATCGGCTTGACCACCACCAGGACCACGATCCCGATCATTAAGGCCGTAGGTACCTCGTTGATAATACGATAGAATTTCTGGCTTCGTGAATTTCGGTCCACACTGAAATCCTTAACGCAGCGGGAAAAAAAGCCGTGGACACCCGACAACACCAGCACCAACAAGATTTTTCCGTGTAGCCAACCCGCTGAAAGCCAATGACCGGACCAGGCGAGGTAAAGTCCGGCCAGCCATGTCACGATCATCGCCGGGTTGATGATCGCCTTCAGTAACCGCCGCTCCATCACCTTGAACGTCTCGGATTGCTTCGATCCTGCCTCCGCCTCGCAATGATAGACGAACAGCCGAGGCAGATAGAGCATCCCGGCCATCCATGCGATGACCGCGACGACGTGCAGCGCCTTGATCCATTCGTACATCGTGCCTCATTCACACCCGAACGCGCAATTTTCGAATTCCCGATCAAGCGGGTATTTCAAATATCTCAGCAGCTCTCTCATGCGCTTGCCGAGACCTATCCGCAAGCAGCTCTTATCTAAAACAATAATTTTAGAATCTTAGGTTTGAGTCTAAGTAGCGGTGGATTTAGCCCACACCAAATTGTCCCATAGCTTCACAGAGCTTGTTCACATCCATCAACATCTTCCGTCCCGAATTTACCAATCCCGATAACATCATCTGTTTCAAGCTGTTGAACATCGATGTCGTCAGCTTATGAAGAGACAAATCCACAAAACCCCACTATCGTCGTAGTTACTGACTGGACTTATCCCTAACTCAAGGCCTGTGAAGAAAAAGCTGGGTTATCCCCGACCGGTCGCCAGGTCTGCGATCGTGTCAGGTAAGCTCCACAGCGATTCACAGGATACACAGAGGTCTCGGTGCCCACGACCGGCAATTATTTTCACCTGCACCTGGTCTCTGATTCGACCGGCGAGACGTTGATCACCGTGGCGCGCGCGGTGGCCGCGCAATATGTCAATGTGACACCGGTCGAGCATGTCTATCCATTGGTGCGTAGTCAGAAGCAGCTCGACCGGGTGCTGAGTGAGATCGAGGAAGCGCCGGGCATCGTACTCTTCACCTTGCTGGAGAAGGATCTCGTTGGCCGGCTGGAGGCCAAGTGCCAGGAAATCAATGTCCCGAGCCTCTCGATCATCGGCCCGGTCATGCAGTTGTTCCACGCCTATCTCGGAGCCCCCACCACGGGGCGGGTTGGCGCCCAGCACACGCTGAATGCGGAATATTTCAAGCGGATCGACGCGCTGAATTACACGATGCTGCATGACGACGGTCAGCATGTCGAAGGACTGGAGGAGGCCGACGTGATTCTGGTGGGTGTCTCCCGCACATCGAAAACGCCGACCTCGATCTATCTTGCCAATCGCGGCATCCGCACCGCCAATGTCCCACTGGTGCCGGGCATTCCGATTCCGCATCAGCTGGAGACATTGAAGAAACCATTGGTAGTCAGTCTGCACGCGACGCCTGAGCGCTTGATCCAGGTCAGGCAGAATCGGCTATTGAGCATGGGCGATCGGGACAACGACACCTATATCGACCGGCAGGCGGTCGCGGACGAAGTCGCGTTCGCGCGGCGGTTGAGCGCCAAATTCAACTGGGCGCAGCTTGATGTCACACGCCGGTCGATCGAGGAAACGGCGGCTGCCATTTTGAAACTGTTTACCGACAGGCAACGGCAACGGTCTGCGGAATGACATTGTGGCGCGGAAGAGAGCCGTTGATTTTGGCGTCGCAAAGCCGCGCACGACAAATGCTGCTGGCGAATGCCGGCATCGACTTCGAAACCGTTCCGGCTGAAATTGACGAGCGGGCCGTGCAGCAGGCATCCGGCCTTGCGGCGCCAGGCGACATCGCAGCACTTCTTGCGCGCGAGAAATCTCTTTTCGTATCAACGCGGCGATCTGGCCGGTATGTCATCGGCGCGGATCAGACATTGGCGCTGGGAAATCGGCTTTTCAGCAAACCGGCCGGCCGGGCGCAGGCTTCGGAGCAACTCCATGCGCTCGCGGGCCAAAGCCATGAATTGTACTCGGCGGTTGCGGTGGCGCGCGATGGCAAGATATTGTTCGAGAAAGTCGCGATCGCGCGCATGACCATGCGGCGGCTAAGCGAATCCGAAATCGATGCCTATCTGGATGAAACCGGCGCCTCGGTCACATCGAGCGTCGGCGCCTACCAGCTTGAAGGTCTGGGTGTCCATTTGTTTGAGCAGATTGAAGGCGATCACTTCACCATCCTCGGCCTGCCGCTCCTGCCGTTGCTCGCGTTTTTCAGGAGCGAACGGCAGCTCGGTATCTGACTCCAGGCCGGCGTGGTGCTACCTCGATGGTAATCCTTGAATGATAATTCTCGGGCTGACCGGTTCGATCGGGATGGGGAAATCGACCACCGCGAAGCTGTTCGCGGAAGCCGGCGTGCCGGTGTACGACGCCGATGCGACCGTACACATGTTGTACGAAGGCGAGGCGGTGCCTGCCATCGAAGCGGCCTTTCCCGGAACGACCGCGGACGGCAAGGTCGATCGTAACAAGCTTTCGGCGCGCGTGGTGCACGATCCGGCCGCGATGAAGCGGCTCGAGGAAATTGTTCATCCGATGCTGGGTGCCTCGCGTCAAAAATTCCTGCGTGACGCCGAGCAATCCGGTGCGCCGGTCGCCGTGGTGGATGTGCCGCTGCTCTTCGAGACCGGCGGCGAAAAGAGGGTCGATGCGGTGGTCGTGGTCACGACGACACCGGAAATCCAGCGCCAGCGGATCCTCGCGCGTCCCAACATGACCGACGAAAAGCTCGACGCCATCCTGGCGCGGCAAATGCCCGACGCCGAAAAGCGCGAGCGCGCGCATTTCGTGGTGGATACGTCGCACGGCCTTGATCCCGTGCGTGCGCGAATCCGGGACATTCTGGACGAGGCTGCTAAGATGACGCCGCGGCGATCCTGATTCGCCGTTCCCGGCGACTTGCTCATGCGCGAAATCGTTCTCGACACCGAAACCACCGGCCTCGACCCGCTGCGCGGCGACCGGCTGGTCGAAATCGGCTGTGTCGAGATTTTCAACCGCATGCCGACCGGCCAGATTTTTCATCGGCATCTCAATCCCGAGCGTGACATGCCGGCCGAAGCTTTCGCGGTGCACGGCCTTTCCGGCGAGTTTCTCGCCGACAAGCCGCTATTCGCCCATGTGGTCGAGGACTTCCTGGAGTTTATCGGCGACGCGCCGCTGGTCATTCACAACGCCTCGTTCGATATCAGCTTCATCAATGCGGAGCTCGACCGGATCAAGCGGCCGGCGATCTCGCGCGAGCGGCTTGTCGACACGCTGTTGCTGGCGCGGCGCAAGCATCCGGGTGTGTCAAATCGTCTCGACGACCTCTGTTCGCGTTATGCGATCGACAATTCCCGCCGCACCAAGCACGGTGCATTGCTCGACGCCGAGCTGCTTGCCGAGGTGTACATCGATCTGATCGGGGCCCGGCAGTCGCAATTGATTCTTGCCGCGGAATCCCGGGATACCCGCGCGGGCGGATACGGCGAAACGCCGCGGCGGCAACGGGAAGCGCCTCTTGCGCCCCGGATCACCGATGCCGATCGCGCGGCTCATCGCAATTTTGTCGCCACGCTGGGCGACAAGCCGATCTGGAATGATTTTTTCGCTGGATAGGGTAGTTCCGGCCCTTAGCTCGGTTTTCCCTGCGCCGCCGCTTCCGCGGCCTGCCGTTCCAGATTCTGACGATAAAGACCGACGAAATCGACCGGATCCAGCATCAGTGGCGGGAACCCGCCGTCACGTACCGCGGTCGCGATAATTTCGCGTGCGAACGGGAACAACAGCCGTGGGCATTCGATCATGACCAAAGGATGCAGATTTTCCTTGGGCACATTGACGATCCGGAACACGCCGGCATAGGCGAGATCGAAGCTGAACATCAGCTTGCCGCCGTTTTCCGCCTTGCCTTCGACCGAAAGGGTCACTTCGAACTCATTTTCGGCGATATTGTTGGCGCTGACGTTGATCTGGATGTTGATCGCCGGCTGCTGCTGTTGCGGTGCCAGCGAGGCCGGTGCATTCGGGTTTTCGAACGAAAGGTCCTTGGTGTACTGCGCCAGTACGTTCAACTGCGGAGGAGGGGCCGCCTCGGGAGGCGCGCCGTTGCCGTTGGTCATGGAAGTCTCTCCTGGAACGTTTTCAGCGAGCGGGGCCCTGTTTGCGTCCGGATTCGCCTGTGAGGAACCAAATGCCTTGTCGGGGCGAGTGGCTATCATAGCCTCGCCTCCTTCCACAAGGACGACCATGGCGGCCAGCCCGCCGCGGCGGGATTTCCGGGTTGGCGCAGAGGGGGCGCGTGCGCCGATCGAGACCGGCCAGAGGCGAAACGTGGTTTCTAAATTGTTGAATATACGCGATTTCCGGCCAGTAACGGGGTTTCCCCCCGCCATGAAAACGCGCTACAATTGATGTAGTGGTAGACGGGTGAGTGCCATCGACTTGGCCTGTTTCCACCGGAATGACATCTTCATGTCAGGACGCGCCATTGGCCAGGCCAGGTTTCGTGCCTACATGCTGCGAACTCATCCATGATGTAATCTCTGCCGGCCCTGAGGGGAGCGCTGCACCGCCGGATCCAGCGCCGGCGTGAGAATCAGAAAGCGAATGCGACGTGGATATTTACACTATCATCTTCCTGGCGCTGGCCGTCTTCATCTTCCTGCGTCTGCGCAACGTCCTCGGGCAGCGCACCGGCAACGAGCGGCCTCCATATGATCGTCCTGCACGCAATGTCGTGCGGGGTGCGCAGGACAATAACGTCGTTCCGATCCCGGGGGCGGTGATCGATCAGGCGCCGCTGGCGCCGACGGCCGACGTGGCGCCGCCGACCGATCGCTGGAAAGGCCTGGCTGAGGCGGGGACCCCGCTGGCCCAGGGTCTCGACGCGATCGTGACGCAAGATCCCTCGTTTGATCCCCGCCATTTCATCAGCGGCGCACGCAGCGCCTATGAAATGATCGTGCTGGCGTTCGCCAACGGCGATCGCCGTGCGCTGAAGGATCTCCTGTCGTCCGAGGTCTATGACAGCTTCGAGGCAGCGATCAAGGAGCGCGAGAAGCAGGAGCAAAAGACCGAGACGCGCTTTGTGTCGATCGACAAGGCTGAAATTGTCGGCGCCGAAGCCCGCGATCGCTCCGCGCAGCTCACTATTCGTTTTGTGTCGCAGATGATCTCGGTCACCCGCGACAAAGCCGGTACCATTGTCGACGGCAATCCGGACAAGGTCGCCGATATCACCGATGTTTGGACATTCGCCCGCGACACGACATCACGCGATCCGAACTGGAAGCTGGTTGGCACCGGAAGCGCCCACTAGTACCGCCGATTTGAAGCTCCTGCAGTGGTTGCCGCGAGTTCACGCCGGGAACTTCAAATCGAAAGGCGGCACCAGCGCGCGTCGCTTGCGGCGATTGGCCGCCGCGCTTTTCGTGATCGCTATCGCGTTGTCGATCGCGCCGTATGCGGCGGTGGCCGCGCGCAAAGCGCATCCGCCGCGGATGCCGCACAGTGCGCGGTCGCATTTTCCCAAAGCCCGTCCTGTCCCTTATCCGCGACTTGACTGGCCGTTCGAGATCGACGGCAGCCAGTATACGCCGGTCGCGTGGACCGATATCCCTGGCTGGAGCGGGGACGATCATTTGCTGGCGTACAAGGCCTTTCGCGCCAGCTGCGTGCCAATCGCCGGACAACAAACACCTCCCGCCGACCCCAAGGCGCTCGGCACCTCTCTGCGCGAGCCCTGCCGCACCGCGAAAGCCCTGAACATTACCGATGGCGCCAGGGCACGGACCTTTTTCGAGGAATATTTTCTTCCCTTGCGAATCTCGCGGCTCGGGGAGGATGCGGGCTTCGTCACCGGCTATTACGAGCCGGTCATCGATGGTTCGCGGACCCAGACCGATGTCTACAACGTACCGGTCTACCGCCGTCCGTCGAATTTGTTCGTGCGCGGCTTCAAGCAGGATTCGCCCAGCCTGCCGAACAAGGGTCAGGTATTTCGCAAGATCGGTCGCCGCAAGCTGGTGCCCTATTACGATCGGGCAGAGATCGAAGACGGCGCGATCGCCGGCCGGGGCCTCGAAATCTGCTGGCTCAAGGATCAGACCGATCTGTTGTTCGCGCAAATCCAGGGCTCGGCGCGGGTTCGGCTTGAGGATGGCTCGACCGTCCGCATCAATTACGACGCCTATAATGGTTATCCCTACACGGCGGTCGGCCGCATCCTGATCGATCGCGGCATCATCCCGAAAGAGCAGATGTCGATGCAAAAGATCCGGGAATGGATGGATCAGAACCCTGATGGCGCCCGGGAGTTACGTCGGCAGAATCGGTCCTATGTGTTCTTTCACGAGGTAACGCTGTCCGACAGGGATGAAGCGGTCGGTGCACAGGGCGTGCCGCTGACGCCGGGCCGTTCGATTGCGGTCGACAAGTCGCTGCATGTCTACGGCACTCCGTTTTTCATCGAAGGCGAACTGCCGATTGAATCCGAACAATCGAAGACGCCGTTCCGCCGGTTGATGGTGGCGCAGGATACGGGATCTGCGATCACAGGGCCCGCACGCGCCGACATTTATTATGGTGCCGGCCCTGACGCCGGGCGGGTGTCCGGCCGCTTCCGTCACAACATGCGCTTCGCTATTCTTGTGCCGAAGAGCCTCGATCCGGTCGCCCGAGGCCGCAAGATGCCGCTGCCGGACCCGCGGCCCTCGGCCAAGATCGCCAGGTTGTTTCCGCAGGTTGATCCTTTGAAGGACAAGCCGAAAGACCGGAAGAATGGCGCGAAGCCTTCGGGCACGTCTGCCGAGCCGAGCCCGAAAAGCCCGGTCAGCGCCACGGAGCCTATAAAGAACGCGACGCCGCCACAGCCTCCAGCGGGAGCCGGGCAAGCCCTGCCCCGCAGCAGGGTGCCGCTGCCGGAGGCCCGGCCGAATATCAAGCCGAGCCGCGTCGGGCGTCATCACCGTCGCGTCCGTCATGATCGCCGCGGCCGATGAAGCGACCGCCCCCGCCCTTGATCCCGGAATTGCCGGCACGGCCGCGCCGCAAGCGCGACCTAAGTGAAGAAGAGCGTGCGCTGTGGGAGAGCGTGGCCAGGCAGACCAAGCCGCTGCGGAAAAAGCCACGCGCCGCGAAGCCGGAAACCGCTTCGGATTCGGAAGCGCGCGTTGCTGCGAAGCCTGCGGCCTCGCCGGGACCCCTCCCCTCTGCCAGCCTTCCCAGAATGCAAAAGCCTGCGGTGCCGCCGCTGGCGCCACTCGGGCGCCGCGAGCGTTCGCAATTGTCGCGCGGACGGAAGGAGATCGAAGCCAGGCTCGACCTGCACGGGATGACGCAGACGCGTGCGCATCACGCGCTTTCGGGCTTTCTGCAGCGTGCTCATCTCGACGGCTTGACCTTCGTGCTCGTCATCACCGGCAAAGGCAAGGCGGGAAGCGAATCCGAGCGAGGGGTGCTGCGTCGCCAGGTGCCGCAATGGCTCAGTCAGCCGGAATTTCGCGCGCTGGTGGTCGGTTTCGAAGAAGCCCATATCGGTCATGGCGGCGAAGGTGCGCTTTACGTCCGCATCCGGCGATCGAGGATATGAAGTCAAAGCGTCTTCGTGCGAAGTGGATGCCGGTTCGCGTGAAGAAAACGCGTCAAAACAAAAATCAGAACGGCCTGACGACGCCGACGCGGGGGATCAGCGTCACGATCCAGCCAAGAATGGTGGTCTTCCGCTCGTTTGCCGAGATCGGCGGCACGGCTTGCGAGGCCGGCAGGGCTTTGACCGCATGCAGGATCAGGAACAGGCTGACCGCCCAGTTTGAAATCCACCGTGAGTAATCGAACACGATTGCAAACATCACCAGATAGGCCGTGCTCACCGTGATAATGCCGGCGATCACGATACGTCGATGCAAATCCTCCGCGAGCGATCGGATCAGATCGGCGAAATATCGCCAGAGTGGGGAATGGAGCCAGACCAGCAGCGCAAAGACAGGCACGCCCAGGAGATTGAAGGGCATGCGCCCCCAGGTATCGGAGATTTCCTTGGAAAGCGGCTGATACCAGATGTAGCTGAAACTCAGAAGATCGGTGCGGCTGGGATCAGTCATGCGGCTTGCGAGATAGCGGACGAACTCGGCCTCGGGCACCGCCGTTGTTCCCCAAAATTGCGCGGCGAGAAACAACAGGCCGACGCCGAGTGTTGCGGCGATGCCGATCGCAGCGTTCTTCCGGTCCAAACCCTGCACCAAATAATAACGCAACACCACGATGACCGCGATGGTCGGTACATACATCAGGAGGTGAATGTGGTGGATCAGGATGAGGATCGTCGATGCCAATGCAGCGAGGAGCACGAAGCCGACCGAGCGCGCCGGCACCATCAGCAGGCAAATCGCGAAGGCGCAGCCGTAGATGTCGAAATGGCCGAGCGTATGCATGAAGTTCTTGAGAAAGAATGGCGAGCCCGCCATGAACACGAATAAAGGCATTTGCTCTTTGAGGCCGAAGGTGCGCCGGAACAGGCTGACGAACAGACCTGCGGTGACGAGCCAGGCGGCGCCGCCGAGTGCGAACACCAGCCACACGGGTACTTCCCGGGAAAACAGCGAAACGACCGCTCCGATCAGCGCACGCTTGGTGAAGCCGAAATGGTAATCGACCAGGAGGTGGATGTAGGGGACGTAGGGCGGAAGCGCGATCTTGTGGACGAACACCCCGATCACCACGGCGGCGTTGACGGCAAGCATCAGGCGCCAGGGGTTTTCCCACACCCGCAATTTTGGATTCATCGTCGTCCCGGCCAAGCGAAGCGCGAGCCGGGACCCATAACCATCGGTTTGCGCGTTGGCAAAGGTCGACCGCCTCGTTCCAATTCAACGACCATCCGTGGTCGGGTCCCTGCTTTCGCAGGGACGACGATCTTAGCTGCAAAACCTACAAAATAAACCGGCTCAGGTCGGCGTTCTTGGCGAGATCGCCGACGTGCTTCTGGACATATTCGGCATCGATCTGGATGGTTTCGCCATGGCGGTCGGGGGCGGCGAAGGAAATCTCGTCGAGCACGCGCTCCATCACGGTCTGCAGCCGGCGGGCGCCGATGTTTTCCACCGTCGAGTTGACGGCGACCGCGACGTCGGCAAGGGCGTCGATGGCGCTGTCGGTGATATCCAGCTTCACGCCTTCGGTCTGCATCAGCGCGACATATTGCTTGATCAGGGAGGCCTCGGGCTCGGTCAGGATGCGGCGCATGTCGTCGCGGGTCAGCGCTTCCAGCTCGACGCGGATCGGCAGTCGCCCCTGCAGTTCCGGCAACAGGTCGGAGGGTTTCGCGATATGAAACGCGCCGGACGCGATGAACAGAATGTGATCGGTTTTGACCGCACCGTGCTTGGTCGACACCGTCGTGCCTTCGATCAGCGGCAACAGATCGCGCTGCACTCCCTCCCGTGATACGTCGCCGCCGACACGGCCGTCGCGTACGCAAATCTTGTCGATCTCGTCGAGGAAAACGATGCCGTTATTCTCGACCGTGTTGATCGCTTCCTGTGTCAACTGGTCGTTGTCCAGGAGCTTGTCGGATTCCTCGTTGACAAGAAGCTCGTGCGAGCCCTCGACCGTCAGCCGGCGCGTCTTGGTGCGGCCGCCCAGCTTGCCGAAGATATCGCCGATCGAGATCGCGCCCATTTGCGCGCCCGGCATCCCCGGAATTTCGAACATCGGCATTCCGCCGGAGGATTGCGTCTCGACCTCGATTTCCTTGTCGTTCAGCTCACCGGCGCGGAGTTTCTTGCGAAATGAATCGCGCGTGGCGGCGCTGGAATTGGCGCCGACCAGAGCATCGAGCACACGCTCCTCGGCGGCCAATTGGGCGCGGGCTTGCACGTCCTTGCGCTTGCGCTCACGCGTCTGCGCAATCGCCACTTCGACGAGATCGCGGATGATCTGCTCGACGTCGCGGCCGACATAACCGACCTCGGTGAATTTCGTGGCCTCGACCTTGATGAAGGGCGCGCCCGCGAGTTTTGCCAGCCGCCGCGCGATCTCGGTCTTGCCGACGCCGGTCGGCCCGATCATCAGGATATTTTTCGGCAGCACCTCGTCCCGCAGGCTCCCCGTGAGCTGCAACCTCCGCCAGCGGTTGCGTAACGCAATAGAGACTGCGCGCTTGGCGTCGGTCTGGCCGACGATGAAGCGGTCGAGTTCGGAAACGATTTCACGAGGAGAAAAGTCGGTCATGGGCCCTAGGTAGGTCGGAATATTGCTGACACAAGCGGAGCTAGATGATCGGGGGCCCCGCCTGCCAGTGCCGGACCGCCTCGAAAGGGTGAACCAGCATGATGATGTTCAGGCTGAGATTATCGCGGATATGTAGCCCGACCAATATTTCAAAGGAAAGCGCCAGTGCCACAGTCAGCGCCACCGGCAACTTTCGCGCCATCAGGAAGCCTGTAACCATGGCCAGCGTATCGGAAACCGAATTGACAATACTGTCGCCAAAATAGTCCAGCGATACCGTGCCGGCGCGATAACGTTCGATGATCCAGTTTGAGTTTTCAACGAGCTCCCAGCCGCCTTCGATCAGCATCGCCACGATCAGGCGGCCGGGCCATACGAGGCGGGGCAGCAGCAGGCGGGTCGCGGCATAAAACAGGAAACCGTGGATGAGGTGCGAGAACGTGTACCAATCGGTGAGATGCTGCGAATTCTCCGAACTCTGCACGACGCCGTGCCACAGCTTTACATAGCCGCAGGCACAGATCGGAATCCGTCCCATCAAAAACAGGATCGAGGCCTGAAGGGCGATCAGCAGAGCTGCGATCAGCCCCCACTGCCAGGTTGAAAAACCCGATGCGGCTGGCGTTTTGCGCGCAAGGCTCATCGATCGCGGACCATCAGCAGGTCGGCGGCCGACGTCGGACGGAACGCGCAGGCCGTCATGCTCAGCCGCCCTGCAGCGTCTCGATGGTCACATTGCGGTTGGTATAGACGCAAATGTCGGCCGCGATATCCAGCGCCCGCCGCACGATGGTCTCGGCATCCTTGTCGGAATCGACCAGGGCGCGCGCGGCCGCCAGGGCATAGTTGCCGCCTGACCCGATCGCCATTACGCCGGCTTCCGGCTCCAGTACGTCGCCCGTCCCGGTCAGAACCAGCGACACATCCTTGTCGGCGACGATCATCATCGCCTCCAGCCGCCTCAAATAGCGGTCGGTGCGCCAGTCCTTGGCGAGCTCGACGGCGGCGCGCGTCAGTTGGCCGGGATATTGCTCAAGCTTGCTTTCCAGCCGCTCGAACAGCGTGAAAGCGTCCGCGGTGGCGCCGGCGAAGCCGCCGATGACGTCGCCCTTGCCGAGCTTGCGGACCTTTTTGGCGTTGGATTTGATCACGGTCTGGCCGATCGACACCTGCCCGTCGCCGCCGATCACGACTTTGCCGCCCTTGCGGACCGTCAAAATGGTGGTGCCGTGCCAGACCGGCGATGAGGCTTGTGGAGCTTGCATGGAGTACCTCGCGTTCACCCCGATTTAGGGGCTGGCGCGTGGGGTTACAACACAGCGTTTTCGAGCGAAGCATGCCCTAGGACTTGATCCGGGGGGGCCGCCGGTTCGCGTCAAGAAACCGAGTCAAGCGCGCAAGGGGCTGTATTTCGGTCACCATAGGCGGAAGTTCGGCCCTTAAACCGTCATCCCGCAGTAGCGAAGGCCGCATCAGCCTGTTAAAAGGTCCGCGTTTTCGGCCACAGGAAGCACGTTTCATGCGCAGCGCCACCATCAAGCGCAAGACCAAGGAGACCGACATCGAGGTGTCCGTAAACCTCGACGGAGCCGGCGTGTCCAACGTCGCGACCGGGATCGGCTTTTTCGACCATATGCTCGATCTCCTGGCCCGGCATTCGCGCATCGACATCTCCGTGAAGGCGGTCGGCGACCTTCATATCGATCACCACCACACCACGGAGGACGTCGGAATTGCGCTCGGACAGGCCGTGAAGCAGGCGCTCGGGAACATGGCCGGAATCACCCGCTATGCCTCGATCCATATGCCGATGGACGAGACCCTGTCGCGCGTGGTGATCGACATTTCCGGCCGGCCGGTGCTGGTGTTCAAGGTCGGGTTTCCGCGCGACAAGGTCGGCGAATTCGATACCGAACTGGTCCGCGAGTGGTTCAACGCCTTCGCCATCAATGCCGGCGTGACTTTGCACGTCGAAACCCTATATGGCGAGAATAGCCATCATATCGCCGAATCCTGCTTCAAGGGTTTGGCGAGGGCGCTGCGGACGGCGGTCGCGATCGATCCGCGGGCCGCGGGCGAAGTGCCATCGACCAAGGGTCAGCTCGGCGGCTGATTTGGGTCTCGGCGGAGAGTAATGATGCCGGTTTACACAGTTCATGTTCCGGTGAACAACAACGCGGACTTGCGCGCGACCGATCGCTTTACCTTCGTTCGCGACGGCTTTCAGTTCTGGGCTGCGCTTTTCGGCGGGTTGTGGCTTGCCTGGCATCGGCTGTGGCTGGCGGCGGCCGGTTGGGTCGTCCTGATGATCGTCATCGATGTCGCGATGGTGCGACTTGGCGTTGGCGGGTCGGCGATTTTTTTCGTCGATGCGTTGCTCGCGCTGCTGTTGGGATTTGAAGCGGCAAGCCTCGAACGCTGGACGTTGTCGCGGCGCGACTGGCGTCAACTCGATATCGTCGTCGCCGAGGACGAGGAGGCCGCCGAACGACGATTTTTCGATCGCTGGACCGCCCAACAGCGCGGGCTGAGCAACGATCAGCCGGCGGTCGATCGCGGCGCGCCGCCGCCGACGCGGGATATTCCCGGCCGGGCATTTTCGCAGCCGCCGCCGTTGCCTCGAGACGAGATCATCGGCCTGTTTCCAGAACCGGGAGCATCGCGTTGAGCGTTGCGATCATCGATTACGGCTCCGGCAATCTGCACTCCGCCGCCAAGGCGTTCGAGCGCGCCGCGCGGAGCATGGAAAACCCGGCCAGGATCGTGGTGACCCGCGATCCCGAGGTTGCGTTTCGCGCCGATCGCATTGTGCTGCCCGGCGTCGGCGCCTTCGCCGACTGCCGTCGCGGTCTTGACGCGCTTGACGGCATGATCGAGGCGATGACGGAAGCCGTGCGAAACAAGGCGCGGCCGTTCTTGGGCATCTGCGTCGGCATGCAGCTGATGGCGACGCGCGGCAGGGAGCACGTCACCACAGACGGATTCAACTGGATCGCCGGCGACGTCGAAAAAATATCGCCGCGCGAGCAGAATTTGAAAATTCCGCATATGGGCTGGAATACGCTCGATTTGGTCCGGGAGCATCCGGTGCTTGAGCGCCTGGCGCTGGGCCCGAAGGGCCGCCACGCTTATTTCGTGCACTCCTACCACCTCAACGCGACCAATGAGGCGGACGTGCTGGCGCGCGCCGACTATGGCGGGCCGGTAACGGCGATCGTAGGCCGGGACACTGCCATCGGAACGCAATTTCACCCGGAGAAGAGCCAGCGTTTCGGGCTGGCTTTGATTTCCAACTTCTTGAAGTGGAAGCCGTGATCCTCTTCCCCGCCATTGACCTGAAGAACGGACAGTGCGTACGCCTCGAGCAGGGCGACATGGCGCGCGCGACCGTGTTCAATCTCGATCCCGCGGCACAGGCCCGCAGCTTTGCGGCGCAAGGGTTCGAATATCTTCATGTGGTCGACCTCGACGGTGCCTTTGCCGGCAAGCCGATGAACGCGCAGGCGGTCGAGGCAATGCTGGGGGCGGTCACCATGCCGGTGCAACTCGGCGGCGGCATCCGCGATTTGAAAACGGTTGAGGCCTGGCTGGCAAAAGGCGTCGCCCGGGTCATCATCGGCACCGCGGCGGTGCGCGATCCGGAGCTCGTGAAAAACGCCGCCAGGCGATTCCCCGGCCGTGTCGCGGTGGGCCTCGATGCGCGCGACGGCAAGGTCGCGGTCGAAGGCTGGGCCGAGACCTCGCAGGTGACGGCGCTGGACATCGCGCAGCGGTTCGAGGATGCCGGCGTCGCCGCCATCATCTTCACCGACATCGCCCGCGACGGCCTGCTGAAGGGGCTCAACCTCGATGCCACTATCGAGCTCGCCGACCGTATCTCGATCCCCGTCATCGCCTCGGGCGGTTTTGCCTCCATCGACGACGTGAAAGCGCTGCTCGCGCCGCGGGCGAAGAAACTTGCCGGCGCGATTGCCGGTCGCGCGCTCTATGACGGCCGTCTCGATCCGGCAGCCGCGCTGGCGCTGATCCGCAACGCGCGCGCCGCGGCCTAGGAGTTTTCGGCAATGTTCAAGGTGCGCGTCATTCCCTGTCTGGACGTCAAGGATGGCCGGGTGGTCAAGGGCGTCAACTTCG
Organism: uncultured Alphaproteobacteria bacterium; assembly: GCA_963786045.1. Lineage (GTDB taxonomy): Bacteria > Pseudomonadota > Alphaproteobacteria > Rhizobiales > Xanthobacteraceae > Bradyrhizobium. Next base: position 128,064 of record CAWAXR010000023.1, read on the forward strand.
TCGATCTGCGCGATGCCGGCGATCCCGTGGAAGCAGCGATCGCCTACGACGCCGCCGGCGCCGACGAGCTCTGCTTTCTCGACATCACGGCCACGCATGAAAATCGCGGCATCATGCTGGATGTGGTCCGGCGCACCGCGGAGGCCTGCTTCATGCCGCTGACGGTGGGCGGCGGCGTGCGCACAGTCGACGATATCAAGACGCTGCTGCGATCCGGCGCCGACAAGGTTTCGATCAACAGTGCCGCCGTCAGCCGCCGCGAATTCGTCAAGGAAGCCGCGGAAAAGTTCGGCGATCAGTGCATCGTGGTTGCGATCGACGCCAAGCGGGTGAAGCGCGGTGGCGGATCGGACCGCTGGGAAATCTTCACCCATGGCGGGCGCAATTCCACCGGGATCGACGCGATCGAATATGCCCAGGAAGTGGTCTCGCTCGGCGCCGGCGAAATCCTGCTGACCTCGATGGACCGCGACGGCACCCGGCAGGGGTTTGACCTGCCGCTGACCCAGGCGGTGGCCGACAGCATCTCCGTCCCGGTGATCGCCTCGGGCGGCGTCGGCAATCTCGATCATTTGGTCGAGGGCATCCGCGAGGGGCATGCCACCGCCGTGCTGGCGGCCTCCATCTTTCATTTTGGCGAATTTACCATACGTGAGGCCAAGGACCATATGGTCCGCGCCGGGCTGCCCATGCGGCTCGATCCCTGACGACTCTTTGTGACAGAAGTGCTAAATCCCCTTGGGACGGCGTTCCTTTCGGCACGCGTATTGAGTTGAGTTGATGCCGCGTTTCACGATCCATGATCTGGCTACCATCATCGATACCCGGGCGGCGTCGGGCGGAGAGGCGTCCTATACCCGCAAGCTCCTCGACAAGGGTTCGGAGCATTGCGCCAAGAAGTTCGGCGAGGAGGCGGTGGAAACCGTGATCGCGGCGGTCGAGAACGATCGCAACCATCTCATCGCCGAGAGCGCGGACCTGCTGTTTCACCTGCTGGTGCTCTTGAAATCGCGCGGCGTGAAGCTTGACGAGGTCGAGGCCACGCTGGCGCAGCGTACGACCATGTCCGGGCTGGAAGAGAAAGCCGCGCGCAAGCGCGAATAATTCATCAAGGGCGGCGTCATGGATATTCGGGCACCGGAACAACAGTACAATCCCTACCGCATTTTCTCGCGCGAACAGTGGGCGCGTCTGCGCGACGACACGCCGATGACGCTGGAGCCCGGCGAGTTCGAACGGCTGCGTTCGATGCACGACCGGCTCGATCTCAAGGAGGTCGAGGACATCTACCTGCCGCTGTCGCGGCTTTTGTCGATCTACGTCGATGCGACCCACCGGCTCTATCAGGCGCAACGCCAGTTCCTCGGCATCCGGGATCGCAAGGTGCCCTATATCATCGGCGTCGCCGGATCGGTCGCGGTGGGCAAGTCCACCACCGCGCGCGTGCTGCAGGCGCTCCTGGCGCGCTGGTCGCCGCGGCCCAGGGTCGACCTCGTCACGACCGACGGGTTTCTGTTTCCCAATGCCGTGCTCGAGCGGCAAGGCCTGATGCAGAAGAAGGGCTTTCCCGAAAGCTATGATCTGCCGACGCTGCTGGCGTTCCTCAGCGACATCAAGGCCGGGCGGCGGCCGGTGCGTGCGCCGGTCTATTCGCATTTGATCTATGACATCATTCCCAACGAGTGGATCGAGATCGACAGACCCGACATCCTCATCGTCGAGGGTGTCAATGTTCTGCAGACCGGCCGGCTGCCGCGCGACGGCAAGGCCGTTCCGGTGGTTTCGGACTTTTTCGACTTCTCCGTCTATATCGACGCGGAGGAATCGGTATTGCGCAACTGGTATGTCAGGCGCTTTCTGGCCCTTCGCGACACCGCGTTTCACGATCCGCGATCCTACTTTCACCGCTACGCCCTGCTGTCCGACGAGGAAGCCACCGCGACCGCGCTGGCGATCTGGGAGCGCACCAACCTCGCCAATCTCGAGGACAACATCCTGCCGACGCGACCACGCGCGACGCTGATCCTGAAAAAGGGCGCCGACCATGTGGTTGAACAGGTGGCGCTGCGCCGGCTCTGAATTTTCCGGCGGCTATTTCAACGCCAGCGGCCTTTCCTCGTCGAGGAAGCCCATCAGTTCGTGGAAGAACTGCATGCGGTTCTTTTCCATCATGACCGTGTGCGTTCCCTCGCTCAGTTCGATCAGCCGCTTGTAGGGCGTATTCTTCAGCTGGGCGAAATAGCCTTGCGCCAGATAGCTCGGAAGGTCGGCGTCCCATTCGGCGTGAAGCAGAAGGGTCGGCACCCTGATCTTGCCGGGATCGTAGAGCGCCCTGCCCGCGCCCCAGTATTTCATGCTGTCCTCGACCACGCCGTTCGGCGCGCGCAGCATCGGCGGATTCTGTTTCGACGATTCCGGGTCCGTTGCCCAGGTTGCATTTGCCCAGGCGTCGAACACACCGGGCGGGATCAGATCCGCCTGCTTGTCTTCGGCGACGCCCTTCAACCAGCGCGCCCTGGCCAATTCCCGGGAGACGAGCCGGTAAGCGCCAAGCGGCGGCGCGTTGGCGGCCGCAGGCGCCGGCGGCTCGTTGCGGATCCATTGCGGCGCATAGAGCACGAGACGGTTGACCTTGTCGTTGTGCTCGCTGGTGTACAGCCCGGCGATCGAGGTGCCCCACGACCAGCCCATGACGTCGATCTTCGAAACCTTGCGCTTTTTGAGGATGTAGTCGACGGCCACGCCCAGATCGTGCGCCGCGACCGCGGTCGACACGATCGGCTTGTTCGCCTCCGGCGGCTGGCTCATTTCGGCGGGCCTGGTCGAGCGGCCGTAGCCTCTGACGTCGACGAGGTAGACGTCGTAACCGCGCGCGGCGATCAGATCCATCATCGAGACGCCCTCGATCGGCAGATCGAAGGCGGTTTCCGCCGGATAGGTTGCGCCATGCACGAACAAAAGAATTTTGTCCCGGGCGGTTTCCCTGCCGGCCGGGTGCTTGTTGCGCACGAACAGCTGGATCCCCGCCTCGCCTGACGGGATCATGGTGTCGGTTGCTTCCAGCCTTGGGCTCTTTGCCTGCACGGCCGCGCTCGAAAAGATGCTGCCGACAAGACAAGCCAGGGTGATCCGCAAAAACCTGTTGGTCATCGATGTCCTCCCGGGACGTTCTTATTTTGCGGCCGCTCTTCGGCAGTCCACGTTCCGGACCGCCGAAGCGGACCCGGTCGCCCGATATGCTCGACCCGAATCGGCGGCAGCGTCAAGGTCGGCCGAGAGGACGCTGGTCTGCGTCGTTCAGGCCGCCAGATGTCGCGCGGCGGCGAGGCCGTCCAGCGCATCGGTCAGTTTGTCGCGATCGAGCGGCTTGATCAGGAAGCCGTCCATTCCCGCCTCGAAACAGGCATAGCGATCCTCGACCAGCGTGTTCGCCGTCAATGCCAGGATGGGAGTCTGGCGGCCGGGCTGTCCGGCCTCGCGGGCGCGGATGCGCTTGGTGGCTTCAATGCCGTCGAGCTGCGGCATCTGGATGTCCATCAAGACCAGATCATAGGGCGTGCCGGCGGATTTCGCCGAGAGCCAGGATTCCAGCGCCGCCTCGCCGTTGGTGGTGATGACGGCCTGATGCCCGAGCCGGGTCAGGAGCGAGCGCATCAGGAGCGCGTTGATCTCGTTGTCCTCCGCCACCAGCACCGAAAGGCCGCGCGCGGCCGCGGCCGGCGGTATCCCGCCGTGGTCGGGCAATTCGATCAGGGCATCGCCCGCCAGGTTCGGCGCGGAGATCTCCGGCGCCGCCGTCAGGCGGGCCGCAAGGGAAGCCGCGCGCAGCGGCTTGACCAGATATCCGGTCAAGGCCGAGGCGGTCGAGGAGGACTGCAGCTCGTGCCGCGTCGCCGGCGTGAACATGACGATGCGCTGCGCCGCGTGAGCGCGCGCGGCCGCCGCCAGCTTTTCGACTTCCTCGGCGCCCAGGGCGTGATCCAGCAAAACCGCGTGCCAGGTCCGTTCCGGCAGCAAAGCCCGCGCCGCCGCGATATCCGAAACCACGCAGGTCTGGCCGCCCCAGTGCTGCAGCCGCCGCTCGATCAGCGAAGTCTCGATGCTCGGCGGCGCCACCAGCATGATCGACTGGCCGTCGAGATCGGGCGCGGCGAACGCCGGCTGGCCGCCGTTCGCGGAGGCAGGAAGCGGAATGGCCACCTCGAATGTCGAGCCGGCGCCGGGCGTGCTCTCCAGCGTGATGCGACCGCCCATCCGCTTGACGATGCGCTCGGAGATGCTCAGGCCGAGGCCGGTGCCGCCGTAGCTCCGGGCGATCCGCTCGTCGGCCTGTTCGAACTCGCGGAAAATCCGCTGTTGGGCTTCCACCGCGATACCGATGCCGGTGTCGCGCACCAGGAAACTGATTTCATTGGGCCAGATGCCGGGCTCGACGATCAGCGCCACGCCGCCGGTCGCGGTGAATTTGATCGCATTGCCCGCGAGGTTGAGCAGCACCTGGCGCAGCCGCGCGGAGTCCCCGATCACTTCCGCCGGCAGACGTTCGTCGACATAGGCGGCAATCTCGAGCTTTCGCGCCTGCGCCCGCGGCGCCAGCAGTTCGGCGATCTCCTCGACAAGCGAGGCCAGCGCGAACGGGCGATGTTCGAGATCGATCTTGCCGGCCTCGATCTTGGAATAATCGAGAAGCTCCTCGATCAGCGCCAGCAGCGCGTCGCCGGAGGTCTTCACCGCCCTGGCGTAGGTCATCTGCTCGGGCGTCAGCGGCGTATCGAGGAGCAGCCCGCTCATGCCGAGGATGCCGTTCAGCGGCGTGCGGATTTCGTGGCTGGCCATCGCGAGGAAGCGCGACTTGGCGCGGTTGGCGGCGTCGGCCTGGTCGCGGGCCTCGGCGAGCGCGCGTTCGGTCTCGGTGCGGTCGGTGACGTCGCGGCCGACGCATTGCATCTCGGCGGGCGCGCCGGCATCGAACCGGACCAGCCCTTCGCGCCATGCGATCCACCGCGGCCCGAGCGCGCTCTCGATCTTCTGGTCGTGAATCCGCGTGCCGTTCGGCTCCAGCGCGGTGTCGCCCTGCTCCAGCACGGTGAGCTGGAAGTGACTTCCGATCAGCGCGCGGCGGGGCTGCCGGGCGAGCTCGCAATAGGCGTCGTTGACGAAGGTAATGACGCCGTCCGCGTCGCGCAGCACGATCAGGTCGCCCTGCAATTCGAACAGGCTGCGGGCGCGCTCCTCGGCTTCCTTCAATTCCCAATTGCGATCGACCAGCGCCTCGTTATGCAGCGCGACCTTGCGAAACTTCCTGTGCAGGAAACGCAGCCGCATGCTCAGCGTGGCGAGCGCGACGCAGGCGATCGCGAACAGGAAGCTGGCGCCGATCGCAAAGGCGTTGGGGTCGTAGCCGGAATTTTCGGACCGGCTGCCGGTGATGAACCCATACGCACCGCCGAACGTGGCGGAAAAGATCGTGAACGAGCGGACCGAGAAGATGATCCAGGGATGCCGCCGCGAGAAGCGGCGCATCTGCACCTTGATCCGGAGAAACCGCCCCATCGCCGACCACCCTGAAGTTACATCGTGCTTGCCTGATGCGGCCGGGATGGGAGTGCCCACCGCGCATCATTTGCCTGGCGACGAAGATGCCGTTCGCGACCTTGCGAAGTGCTTGAGGACGGACGGCTTCCTGCCGTCCGGTGAGAACATGGTTGATGGCGTGTTAAACATCGATTCAGAGCGTTTTCGAGCGAAGCATGCCCTCGGACTTGATCCGGGGGTGGGCACCGGTTCGCGTCAAGAAAACGCGTCAAAACAAAAACCAGAGCATGATCCGGAAAAGCGGGAACCGGTTTTCCGAAAAGATCATGCTCAAAACTAGAGCATTGCCGCCTGCACGGCGCGGTGTTCGCCGCCGGCGCCGACGACGAGCGCCGCCGCATCGCGCAGCGAAAACGTCTTCGACCTGACGAAGATGCGGTAATCGGCGGGACCGTCATGCGTGAGATAGACGACGGGCGCGCCGCCGGCCGGACCAGCCGAAATCCCTACAAACCGCGTCGCCGGATTGGCCTCGCAGGCCCCCGGCTCGTTGTCTTCGGCGTCGTCGACCACGGCGAAATCGGCGGCCTCGGGGCTATCCGATATCTGGACCCGCACGGTCGCGGCTTTCGGGTCGTCGGTGAAGGCGACGTGGAGATCGGCGTGCCAGGGCAGGTCCGAGATCTCGACCGAAGTGTCCGATATCGCGATGCAGGGATGCGAACCGGGTAGCAGCCCGCCGCGCGCGACAACGGCGGCGACGACGAGCGGAACAGCCGAAGCCAGAATCTTGATACGCAACATGGAACGCTACTCACTTATCCCGGCCCTCGGATCACGCAGGGCTTATGGTTGGCGGAGCGTAAACAAAACTCGTTACCGGCGGGTTGACGCGGGCCGCGCGGGTCTCAATGTCGTCCCGCGAACGCGGGGACCCCAGCGTGAGCGCAATTGCGCTCATCGCGACGCCGCGGCTTCACAGTTTGGCGCAATGGCCGCCGGCTTCTGCTTCAATAAGGTACCGATGGCAGCAAAGTGATCCTCCCCAATCGTTCATTATATGTTCACGCATTTATACTTTCATGATAGCCTAACGCAAAGCCGAATCACTAGCGGGAGTTGTGCCATGCAGTCGCTCGATCCGAGGTGGCTAAGCGTAGAGCTTGAGTCGATCCAGCGTGATGAGAATGAATGGGATAGGGTTTTTGAGGAATCGTACGGTATCGCAATCCAACGGGTACTCGAATTCCAAGCTAAATTTGAATCTGATAAGCAAGTCTCGGCGAACGGGATCGCAGTATTAGGCTAGTAGCTCGGCACAGTGATTATGACTGGTCGATTTCGAGCCAATCTAGGATGGGCAAGTCTTCTGGAGCAACGAGGATCTGGATGCTGCGGGCGACGCCGGGTTGACGCCGAATGAGACCATTTCGTTCGAGCGTCACGATCATCTGGTGGACCGATGGCGGGCTGACTTGAAAGTGGCGCTGCATGTCGGCTTCAGCGGGCGGGCGCCGGAACATGTGCGCGTAGGTATAGATGAAAGCGAGGTACTGACCTTGCTTTTCAGTGAATCCTTGAGCCGTGAGGCTTCGAGCGGCGCCTGATTTTCAATTCATTTGTCAATTCGTCCGGTCCTCCAACAAGGAGGTCGGGATGAATGTACGTTATCGGGTCGAATTGAGCCAAGCCGAACGCGGTGAGCTCACCGCGATGCTAAGCAAAGGCAAACGGGCTGCCCGCAAACTGAAGCGCGCCCAGATATTGCTGGCGGCGGATGCCGGCCGCAGCGATGAAGAGATTGCGCGCGCGGTGTCGGTGGGCGGTTCCACCGTGTACCGGACCAAGCGGCGCTTCGTGGAAGGCAATCTGGAACGGGCGCTGAGCGAGGATCCGCGTCCTGGGGCAGAACGCAAGCTCACCGGCAAGGAAGAGGCCTTGCTGGTGGCAACGGCTTGCGCAAACCCTCCCGAAGGTCGCGCCCGCTGGACGCTGGAGCTTTTGGCCGACGCCATGGTCAAGCTTACCGGGCATGAAAGCCTGTCGGGCGAGACGGTGCGCCGGCGGCTGGCTGAAAACGGCCTCAAGCCCTGGCGCAAGGATATGTGGTGCATTCCAAAAGTCGATGGCGAATATGTCGCCCGCATGGAAGACGTGCTCGACCTCTACGCCCAGGCGCCCGATCCCGACCGGCCGGTGGTCTGCTTCGACGAGAGCCCGGTCCAGCTCATCGGCGAGGTCCGCCAGCCGATCCCGGCCGAGCCGGGTCAGCTCGAACGCTACGATTGCGAGTATCGCCGCAACGGTACCGTCAATCTCTTCGTCTGCATCGACGTGCATCGGCCCTGGCGCAAGGTCAAGGTCACCGAACGGCGGGCGGCAGAAGATTACGCCCGCTGCATGCGCGAACTTGTCGATGTCCATTATCCCGATGCCGCCTGCATCCGGGTCGTGCAGGACAACCTGTCGACCCATTCGGCCGGTGCCCTCTATGAGGCATTCCCTCCCGCCGAAGCCCGCCGCATTCTGCAACGCCTCGAGTTCCACTACACCCCCAAGCATGCCAGTTGGCTCAACATGGTCGAGATCGAAATCGGCGTGCTGCGCGGCCAGTGCCTCGATCGCAGGATCGACGACCCCAAGCGCCTCACCCGTGAAATCGCTGCATGGGAAAAACAACGAAACGATGCTGGCGCCCGCATCAAATGGATGTTCACAACCGATAAGGCCCGCGCCAAAATGGGCCGCACCTATCCCGTCACGCCCAAAGAGTCATAATCACTGTGCCGAGGTACTAGAGCGGTTTCCACTTTTTATGAATCGAGGGGATTCCCATCGGCCCGCGAATAAGATTCGATAGCCTTCCCAAGCTGAGGAGGCTGCGATGGGGTATTCGAACGATCTGCGAGTTCGAGTGATCCAGGTGGTTGAAGGCGGTGCGGCGGCGCGGGCCGCCGCCCGCCAATTTGTTATCGGAGATTCGACGGCGATCCGCTGGGCCAAACGCTGGCGGGAGACCGGTAGCTTTGAAGCCAAAACCAACAAGGGCCAGAGCCGGTCTCCGCTGAGGAAGCACGAGGAGTGGTTACTTGGGTTGGTGAAGCAAGAACCCGACCTGACACTGGAGGAAATCCAGCGCCGTCTACTGGCGGAGCATCAACATAAGGCTGGGCTTGGTTCGGTCTGGCGGTTCTTCGACCGTCACGGCATCAGCTTCAAAAAAAAGCCTTCGCGCGGCGGAGCAGGATCGGCCTGACGTCGCCGCAGCGCGGACGGCATGGGCTGAAAATCAACCCAAGCTCGATCCCGAGCGCCTGGTCTTCATCGACGAAACCGGCACTTCAACCAACATGGCACGACTGCGCGGTCGGGCGCCGCGCGGCGAACGGCTGGTCAGTAAAGTCCCGCATGGCCACTGGAAAACCACGACCTTTGTCGCGGGGCTGCGCACAAACGCGCTCACCGCCCCGTGCGTCATCGACGGCCCAATGAACGGCGATGCTTTCCTCGCCTATGTCCAGCAAATCCTGGTGCCGACCCTCAAACCAGGCGACATTGTCGTTATGGACAATCTCAGCTCCCACAAGCTGCCCGCGATACGCGAAGCGATCGAGGCCGCCGGCGCAAGGCTGTTCTATCTGCCGCCTTATTCGCCGGACTTCAATCCGATCGAACAGCTCTTTGCCAAACTCAAAGCCGCGCTACGAAAGGCCGCAGAGCGATCAGTGGAGAGCCTCTGGAACAGAATTGCCATTCTGCTCGACATCTTTCCGCCAGACGAATGCGCCAACTACTTCCGCAATTCCGGATATGCTTCGCATTAAGTGGAAAATGCTCTAGTACTACTGCATCACAAATTTCGTCGCGAGGTTTTTCTGCCGATCGGAACCGAGCAGCATGGGCATCGCGACAAGGTGTTGACGAGCGCGACGATCAAACGTCGTCGCATGGTTGCGACTGAGTTCGGGACGTGGCGTTCAGGCCGCAATGGCGGAGCCTCTGGGTCGGTAACCGTCGGGAACGGCAAGTTCCTTGAACAACGCGGCGGAACGAGGTCCTGAGGGGGGAATCGTCTCCCTCTCGGAGACCAGGAATCCGTAGGCCGCGATGCACAGCGTGGCGTGGTGGTGGAAGCCGCGCCATCCTCGCCCTTCGAAGTGCCCGAGCCCGACCTCCTGCTTGAGTTCCTGATAATCGCGTTCGATGCGCCAACGCAGCTTGGCCATATCGACCAACTGGCGGAACGCGATGCCTTGCGGAAGGGTCGAGAGCCAGTATTTGGTCGGCTCCTTCTCGCCTTCGGGCCACTCGATCAGCAGCCACTCTTCCGGCCGGCTGTCGGTGAGATTGTAATCACGGTGCGCGGCCCGAACGCGCACACGAGCAAAGCGCGAGGAAAGCCAATCAGCGCTTCCCTCCCGCCACTTGATCGAGCGCCAGGCACGCTTGGGCAAGCCGAGAGCAAGTTCCTTGACGGAGAGCGGTCGATGCTTGGCGTTGCGGCGCATGCGCGTCGGCACCCGCCCGTGGCCCGACCACTTTTTGGGCGGCAGCGGTCCCGTGCCCGGCGCCCACACGGTGGTGTTCGACAAGATGCCGGCGACATATAGCAACGCGAGCGCGCTGACGCTGGCACGCAACTCGCTGTTGTTGCCATAACCGGCGTCCATCAGCACCACGCCGCGAGGAAGTCCGGCCGCGCAGGCCGCCGTGATCTGCTCCAGCGCGATTTCCGGCTTGGTCTTGAAGCTGATTTCCTCGGGCACGCCCGTCTTGCGCCGACGCCCGCTATCTTTTGCCCAGTCCTCCGGCAGTAGACCGCGCTGGATTTCCTCCAGAGCTGGCCGCGATATTGCTGCACCACCCCAAGTATCCACTCCTCGTGCCCTCATGAGGAAGCACCAGTTCTGGCCCTTGCTGGTATTTGCCCTCAATGAGCAACCGGTCGTTCCGGCGCCGTATCGCCCCATCGGCTCGCCGTCGCAAGGATCATAGCCGATAACAAAGTCCCGAGCGGCGGCCCGTCGGCGCCATCACCGCCGTCAGCCCCTGGAATAACTCCAAATCGCAGATCGTTCGGATACCCCATCGCAGCCTCCTCAGCTTGGGAAGGCTATCAGAATCATTCGCGGGCCGATGGGAATCCGACCTCGGAAATCCAAAAGCAAAGTGGAAACCGCTCTAGTGCGTTTCTAATGCGTGCTTTCTTGCGCTATCCTCTGATTGCTTTCGAAAGATGAGTTAGCCATCTAACGTCGGAATGATCTGGCGTCGGCATCTGACTAACCCGCGCATTCAGATCGGCTTCCGGTATCACCAGAATAACAGTCTCTGTCACGGGTGGAGGTCGGCAGTTATACCGACTGTCAACGACGGCGCTCCCGATAATCTGTACCTTAGCCTACCGCTTCACCTCGGCCGCCACAGGTTGGTCCTTGGCCTTGATGCGGACCACGATGGTCTTGGACACCCCGTCGGTGGCGTTGCGCCCGAAATGCGGCGTGTTCGGCGGGGTGTAGATCGCCTCGCCGGCCTTCACGATTTTGGTGCCGACGCCGTCGATCTCAAAGGTCTGTTCACCCTCGACGACATAGGTGATCTCGTGTCCTTCGGGATGCAGGTGCAAAGGCAATGCGAAACCGGCCTGCCAGGTCGATGCGAACAGCAACACTTCCTGCCCGGGCAGGTTCTTCAGCTCGGCCTGGATCACCTGCCTCGTCGCGTGCGCCGGAGCCTGTGCGTGGATGATCTCGGATGAGCCGGCCCCGATCACGATCCCGCCGGCGAACAGGATCGCCGCTGACATCTTCGCTTTCGTGGTCGCTATTCCCTGCTGAGCATAAAGAGCGGGGCGGCCCAAACAGCCGCCCCGCATTCGCGTCCCTTCAGAGGTTCATCGCCATCGCCTCGGGATAATAATGGAATCCCTCGCCGGCCTTGGCGACGTGACCGTATCCGGGCCAGGCGAAGTGATAGGACATCACGGGGATCTTGTTGGCCGCCAGCATGTCCAGCATTCTCACGCGCGTATTCGCGGCCTGCTTCGGATCGGTATCGTAGGAGAATTCCATCCGCGGTTTTTCAAGCAGCAATATCGCGTGGTGGCTGAGATCGCCGAGGAAGGCGAAGGATTTTCCCGCCGACGTGACCATGAACATGGTGTGGCCCACGGTGTGTCCCGGCGCGGACATCGCCTGGATGCCGGGCAGGAATTCCTGGCCGTCCTTGAAGAACACCAGGCGATCGCGGATCGGCATGAGATTCTTGCGCGCGTGAATCACGAAATCCTTCAGCGGGCTGCCGAGCTTGCCTTCATCGGTCCAGAAATCGAAATCGCTCTGGGCGATGTAGTACTGCGCGTTGGGGAACAGCACCTTGCCGCTGTCGTCGACCACGCCGCCGATGTGGTCGATATGGGCGTGCGAGAACACCACCGCGTCGATGTCGCCCGGCTTGATGCCGGCTTCCGCCATGCTTTTCTGCTGACGGCCGGTGGTCGGTCCGAACGCCTTCGACGTTCCCATGCCGGTGTCGAACAGCACGAGCTTGTCGCCGGTGTTCACGATCGGCGAGTTCTGCTCCAGCACGACGTTTTCGGGGGAGAGGAAATTGTCGGACAGCATCTTCTTTACTTCGTCGTCCGGCACGCCGATGAAGGTGCCCTTGGGCGGACCGAGCGGCAACGGCCCGTCCGAGACGACGGTGACTTCGGCGTTGCCCAGATTGAAGCGGTAGAAATAGGCCGATTGCGTCCCGAGTTTGGGCGCTCGCGCCAGAGCGCTGCCGCCGAGCAAGGTCGAGGCGCCCAAACCGGCACCGAGCGCGAGCAGGGACCGTCGCGAAACATCGTATGTCATGCGTTTCCTCCACTGTTTTGCTGAATTGTGCTTTTTTGCGCCCAGGCGGATTGATCCTCCGCTCGATGATACGGGCAGCAACAGGCTGCGCCCGCTTTCGCAAGCTGGCAAGAGGGATTTGCTGTTTGAAAAACGAGCAGCTGAAACGTGTCAGCCGCATGACGGGGTGAAGAAAACTATTTTCCCGCGCGCTTGTTCTCGATCACGTCCCAGATCCTCGCCGCGATGTCCGGCCCGCCGAGCCTTGCGATGGCGCGAATTCCCGTGGGCGAGGTCACGTTGATCTCGGTGAGATTGCCGTCGATGACGTCGATGCCGACGAACAGCAGGCCGCGCGCGCGCAGGGCCGGGCCCAGCGTCGCGCAGATTTCGCGCTCGCGGTCGGTGAGGTCGGTCGCTTGCGCCGCGCCGCCGCGCACCATGTTGGAGCGCAGATCATCCGGCGCCGGCACCCGGTTGACGGCGCCGGCGAATTCGCCGTCGACCAGGATGATGCGCTTGTCGCCATGCTTGACCTCGGGGAGGAAGCGCTGGATCACCCATTGTTCGCGGAAGGTCACCGAGAACATGTCGAACAGCGAGCCGAAATTCATGTCCTGCGGCATGATGCGAAACACCGCCGCGCCGCCATGGCCGTGCAGCGGCTTCATCACCACCGCGCCGTGCTCGTCGCGGAACGCGTTGATCTCGTCGAGGTCGCGCGAGATCAGCGTCGGCGGCATCAGATGCGGGAAATCCATCACGAAAAGCTTTTCCGGCGCGTTGCGCACGCTGGCCGGGTCGTTCACCACCAGCGTCTTCGGATGGATGCCGTTCGAGCAGATGCGTCGAGGTGATGTAGGCGAGGTCGAACGGCGGGTCCTGCCGCAGCAGGATGACGTCGAACGCGCCGAGATTTTCACGACGCGGCTCGCCAAGCGTAAAATGGTCGCCGGCCTCGTCGCGCACGGTCAGCATCTGCACCGGCGCGACCACCTCCTCGCCTTTCAGGGAAAGCTTGTCCGGGGTGTAATAGGACAGCCCGTGGCCGCGCTTCTGCGCTTCCAGCAGCAGCGCGAAGGTCGAGTCGCCGCGGATGTTGATGCGGGCGATGGGGTCCATCTGGACGGCGACGTTCAATTTCATGGGCGGGTCCGCTTGCTGGCTCGGTTGGATCGGGTTTCAGGTGCTGGCGTCGAATGCCGCCAACAGATGGCGCGGCAAACGCCTGGGCGCAATCAGCATGGCGTCAAAACGAAGCTCGAATTCGGCATGTTCGGGATGCGCCATCAGCCAGGCCTGCGCGGCATCGATGATGCGCGCCTGCTGGCGCGGCGTCACCGCATAGGCGGCCTCATCGAGGCTGGCGCGGGCCTTGACCTCGACGAAGGCCACGAGATTGCGCCGTCGCGCCACGATGTCGATCTCGCCATAGCGGGTGCGAAAGCGCTTGGCCAGGATGCGATAGCCCTTGGCCATCAGAAAGGCGGCGGCGCGGGTTTCCGCGGAAAGGCCGGTGCGAAACGCGGCGACACGTTCGGGGGAGGCGGATTTTGCCGGTTTGCCGGGCGGCGCGAGGCCGTCAGCCTTTGCGCTAGTCTTGGCCATCGCCGTCCCTCTCGCCGTGTTCGCCGGCTTGCTGGTCGCTTTTCCTGGCAAGTTCAAGCGCGCGGGCATAGATTTCGCGGCGCGGCCTTCCCGATAGCTCGACCGCATGGGCGACCGCATCCTTGACGCTGTCGCGCTTGAGCCTTTCTCGCAGCAGGTCGTCGAGCGCATCCTCCGTCATGGCTTGCGCGCCCTTGGGCGGCGGCCCGACCACCAGCACGAATTCGCCGCGCGTCTCCAGCGTGCCGGCGGATCGCGCCAGCTCCGCGATCGGCGCGCGGTGGATGTCCTCGTGCAGCTTCGTCATCTCGCGGCAGATCGCGGCATCGCGCCCGCCCATGATGTCGGCGAGATCGCGCAAGGTATCCTGCACGCGGTTGCCGGATTCGAACATCACCAGCGTCGCCTCCAGCCGCGCGAGCTCCGTCAGCCGCGCGCGGCGCGCGGTTTCCTTCGGCGGCAGAAATCCTTCGAAGAAGAAACGGTCGGTCGGCAGCGCCGCGACCGACAGCGCCGCCAGCACGGAGGAGGGCCCCGGCAGCGCGATCACCCGATGTCCGGCCGCGCAGACCTCGCGCACCAGTTTGAATCCGGGATCGGAAATCAGCGGCGTTCCGGCGTCGGAGACCAGCGCGATGGAGGCCCCCTGCGCCAGCCGCTCGAGGATCTTCGGCCGCGCCAGCGCCGCGTTGTGCTCGTGATAGGGCTTCAGCTGGGCCGCGATGCCATAACGCTCGGTCAGCCGGCGGGTGATCCTGGTATCCTCGCAGGCGATGATGTCGACGCCGGCCAGGGTTTCCAGCGCGCGCAGCGTGATGTCGCCGAGATTGCCGATCGGGGTTGCCACGAGATAGAGACCCGGAACCGGCTTGGGCGCGGTCAGGACCTGGCCGTGGATCGAAAATGTCCGGGCCGAGGTTCCCGGCAGGCCCTCGGAGGCGTCTGTGGAGGCAGCTTTTGCGCGCATCGGGGCAATCTAGTGCATGATCGGAAAAAGTGGGAACCGGTTTTCCCTCGGTCGCGCGGACGGGCCCGCGGTCGAAAACGCGACAGGCAAATAGGCTCTGGAGGGAACGCAGGGCTTGCGCTAAAGGATAGCTGCCCCAGATAGGCCTCCTCGTGCGCGAGGACGAGGCGGATCTGCAACCGGCGTCGGTGCCGGGAGGCCATAATCCTTTTGTTTTAGTTAACCATTCGCCGACAATATGCCTGAATCCACGCCTCCTGATCCCGGGAGAGCGTGACGTCCTGGACGATCCCTGTCGGCCAAGAGAAGAGATACGATGGTGGACGCGTTCGATCCCAAATCTCGACCCCTGGAAGTCCGCGGTTCCGGGTTCCCGGGCAACCCGGCGGAACGCGCTTGGCCTGATCCTGGGCGCGCCCCTGCTCGGCGCTTGCTCGAACGTGCAGCAGAGCCTCAGCCAGTTTTCCAGTCCGTTCAGTTCGCAGCCCGCGGCCGGCCCTGCGGGAGCGCCGCAGCAGCCGGCCACCGTCGGCAACGGGCAGGTCAAGGTCGGCGTGATTCTGCCGCTGTCGGCATCCGGCAATGCCGGCGTCGCGGCGCAATCGATGAAGAATGCCGCCGAGATGGCGCTCTCGGAATTCCTGAACCCCAATCTCCAGCTTCTGATCAAGGATGACGGCGGCAACCCGCAAGGCGCGCAGCAGGCGGCCCAGCAGGCGCTCGACGAAGGCGCGGAGATTATCCTGGGTCCGCTGTTTGCATTGTCGGTGCCGGCGGTGGCGCAGGCGACGCGCGCACGTAACATCAACGTGATCGCGTTCTCCACCGATGCAAGCGTGGCCGGCCGTGGCATCTATCTCCTGAGCTTCCTGCCGGAGTCGGACGTCAACCGGATCGTCGAATACGCCGCCAGCATCGGCAAACGATCGTTCGCGGCCCTGCTGCCCGAGAACGCCTATGGCAATGTGGTGGAGGCGAGCTTCAAGCAGGCGGTGGCCCGCAAGGGCGGGCGGGTCGTGGCGTTCGAGAAATACGGCGCCGATCGCAGCGCGGCGGCGGCGAAAGTGGCGCAGGCGCTCGGTCAGGCCGATGCGCTGCTTCTGGCCGACGACGGCGACGCGGTGGTGACGGTCGCCGACGCGCTGGCCGCGGCCGGGGCCAATCTGAAGAGCGTCCAGCTGCTCGGAACAGGGCTGTGGGACAATCCACGCGTGTTCGCCAGCGCCAAATTGCAGGGCGGTCTCTACGCCGCGCCGGATCCATCGGGCTTTCGAAGCTTCTCAAACCGCTACCGTCGGAAATTCAACAGCGAGCCGGTGCGGACCGCGACGCTGGCCTATGACGCGGTGGCGCTGGTCGCCGCATTGTCGAGAACGCAGGGCGGGCAGCGTTTCCAGTCCGACGTGCTGCTCAACCCGTCGGGCTTTGCGGGCATCGACGGCCTGTTCCGCTTCCGCGCCGACGGCACCAACGAGCGCGGCCTTGCGGTCATGCGCGTCGGCTCGGGCGGCCCCGAGGCGGTCGCCGGCTCGCCGAAGAGTTTTGGGGCTTAAGGCGCTTTCGCGGGCGTTACGCCGCCAGATCCGCCACCACCGCATCGAGCACCGGGAATCCGGCCTGCGTCACCCGCAGCCGGCCGCTGTCATCGACGGATATCGCGCCTTCCTCGCGCAGGATGGCGATGCGACGGGGATCGAGCGGACGGCCCGACAGGGCCGCATAACGCGCGGGGTCGATGCCCTCGGCCAGCCGCAGGCCCATCAGCAGGAATTCGTCGGCGCGCTCTTCGCTGTTGAGGCGATCGTCGGACACGACGCCGTGGCCGTTGGCCTCGACGCGCATCAGCCACGCCTCGGGGCGTTTTTCGGTCGCGGTCGCGTGCCTGATCCCATCGACATCGAGCCGGCCGTGCGCGCCGGGACCGATGCCGGCATATTCCTCGCCGCGCCAGTAAACCAGGTTATGTCTGCATTCCGCGCCCGCCCGCGCGTGATTGGAAATCTCGTAGGCCGGCAGGCCATGCGCCGAACAGACTTCCTGCGTCACGTCGTACAGCGCGCGCGCCACCGCCTCGTCCGGCGTCTTCAGTCGGCCAGCGGCATGCAGGCCAAAGAACGGCGTGCCCTCTTCGATGGTCAGCTGATAGAGCGACAGATGCTCGGCCGCTTCCGCGATCGCGTGCTTCAACTCATCGGCCCACATCCGCGGCGTCTGGTCGGGACGGGCGTAGATCAGGTCGAAGGAATAGCGGTCGAAAGCGCGGCGCGCGATCGCGACCGCATCCAGCGCTTCGCGCGCGGTGTGCAGACGTCCGAGCGCCTTCAGCGAGGCGTCGTCCAGCGCCTGCACGCCGAGCGACACGCGATTGACGCCGGCGGCGCGATAGCCGGCAAAGCGGGTGGCTTCCACGCTGGTGGGGTTGGCCTCGAGCGTCACCTCCACGTCGGAAGCCACGCTCCAGTGTTGGCCGATCGCATCCAGGATTGAGCCGACGGTTTGCGGCCGCATCAGCGATGGCGTGCCGCCGCCCAGAAAGATCGACGATACTTCCCGGCCTGGCGCGCGCGCCGCGGTGGTTTCGATCTCGCGCGCGAACGCGTGGGCGAATCGATCCTCGTCGATCGCGACGTGACGGACATGGCTGTTGAAATCGCAATACGGGCATTTCGACAGACAAAACGGCCAGTGCACGTAAACGCCGAAGGCTTCCTTGCTGCTCCCGGCTCTGCCCTCGCCGCTAGTCAAGGCAGATCTCCGCCAGTTTGACGAAGGCGCGGGCGCGGTGCGACAGCCCTTTTCCCAGCGGCGGCAGGCCGTGCTTTTCGATCGAGGTCATTTCGCCGAAGGTGCGGGCGTGTCCATCCGGCAGAAACGCCGGATCGTAACCGAAGCCGGCGGTGCCGCGCGGCGGCCACACCAGCGTTCCGTCGGCCCGCGCCTCGACTTCCTCGACATGACCGTCGGGCCAGGCGACGCAGAGCGCGGAAACGAAATGCGCCCTTCGCTGCGAGGGCTGCGTGGCGCCGCGCTCCTGCAGCAGACGCTCGATCTGCGCCATCGCGGCGGCAAAATCCTTGTTCGCCCCGGCCCAGCGCGCCGAGTAGATCCCGGGCGCGCCGTCGAGCGCGTCGACCACCAATCCGGAATCGTCGGCGAAGGCCGGAAGCCGCGCGGCGGTTGCCGCGGCCATCGCCTTTATCCTGGCGTTGGCGGCAAAGCTGTCGCCGGTCTCGTCGGGTTCTCCGAGGCCGAGGTCTGTCGCCGATACCGCCTCGACGCCGTGCGGCGCCAGCAATTCGCGCATCTCGGCGAGCTTGCCGGGATTGTGGGTCGCGATCACGAGCTGGCCGGTGATTCGACGATGCATGTTTTCAATCTATGCTCGAATTCACGCCACGGCCATTTTCTGCAGATCCACCAGCCGTGCCACGCCTTTGCGCGCCAGCGCCATCAGCGCGAGAAATTCGTCCTGCGAGAAGGGCGTCTTCTCCGCGGTGCCCTGCACCTCGATGATCCGCCCGTCGCCGGTCATGACGAAATTGGCGTCGGTATCGGCCTCCGAATCCTCGGCATAGTCGAGGTCGAGCACCGGCGTGCCGTTATAGATGCCGCAGGAGATCGCGGCGACATTGTCGCGCAGCACGTTGGTCTTGATCATGTTGCGGGCCTTCATCCAGGAGAGGCAGTCGGCAAGCGCGACCCAGGCGCCGGTGATCGAGGCCGTCCGGGTGCCGCCGTCGGCCTGCAGCACGTCGCAGTCCACGGTGATCTGGCGCTCGCCCAGCGCCTCGAGATCGACGGTCGCGCGCAGCGAGCGGCCGATCAGGCGCTGGATTTCGACGGTGCGGCCGTTCTGCTTGCCGGCGGAAGCCTCACGGCGGGTGCGTTCCAGCGTCGCCCGCGGCAGCATGCCGTATTCGGCCGTCACCCAGCCGCGGCCCTGGCCCTTGAGCCATGGCGGCAGCCGCTCTTCCAGAGTCGCCGTCACCAGCACATGGGTGTCGCCGAATTTAACCATGCAGGAACCTTCGGCATATTTGACCACGCCGCGTTCGAGCGACACGGCGCGCAGCTCGTCCGGCGCACGGCGGCTTGGCCGCATGGGGAACCTCCAAAATTCAGCTGGAGCATGATCCGGAAGAGCGGGAACCGGTTTTCCGGAAAGATCGTGCTCAAACAAAGAGATGAGACATGGCCCGATTCAACCCATCGGATCATCGTCTCGGGTTATGGCTGGCGGTGCTTGTAGGTGCGGGAACGGGCAGCGGCAAGGCCTTTCGGCCAATCCTTTGCGGTCATTGCCTGCTTGTCACCGGCCCCCAAGATCGACAAATTAGGGGTCGGCTGTCGCCAGGAGTTTCCGTTTGGCCCACCACGAACCGATAGGCCTGATCGCGTCGCATGCCGGGCTCGCCCAGCTCAACGAGCGCTCACGGGATATCTTCCGCCAGATCGTCGAGAGCTATCTCGCGACCGGCGAACCCGTCGGCTCGCGAAACATTTCGCGCCTGATCGCCGTGCCGCTGTCGCCGGCCTCGGTGCGCAACGTGATGGCCGATCTCGAGGCGCTCGGCCTGATCTACGCGCCGCATACGTCGGCGGGACGGCTGCCGACCGAATTCGGCCTGAGGTTTTTCGTCGACGCCCTGATGCAGGTCGGCGATCTCACCGAACCGGAACGGCAGTCGATCCAGACCCAGCTTGCCTCCGTCGGCAAGGCGCAATCGGTCGAGGCCGCGCTCGGCGAAGCGCTGACGCGGCTTTCAGGGCTTACCCGGGCCGCCGCCGTGGTGCTGACCGCGAAATCCAATTCGCGGCTGAAACATATCGAATTCGTGCGGCTGGAGCCGGAGCGGGCGCTGGTGGTACTGGTCGGCGAGGACGGTCAGGTCGAAAACCGCGTGCTGACGCTGCCGCCCGGCGTTCCCTCGTCGGCGCTGACGGAAGCCAGCAATTTTCTCAATGCGCGGATTCTCGGGCGAACACTGGCGGAAGCGCGGCTCGAACTTGAAACCGCGCTGGCGCAAAACCGCGCCGAGCTCGATCAGCTGACGCAGAAGGTGATCGCCGCGGGGATCGCGAGCTGGTCCGGCGGCGAAACCGACGACCGGCAGCTGATCGTGCGGGGACACGCCAATCTGCTGGAGGATCTGCACGCGCTGGAAGACCTGGAGCGCGTCAGGCTGCTGTTCGACGACCTCGAGACCAAGCGCGGCGTGATCGATCTGCTGGGCCGCGCCGAGCGCGCCGAGGGCGTGCGGATTTTCATCGGGTCGGAGAACAAGCTGTTTTCGCTGTCCGGCTCCTCCACGATCATCGCGCCCTATAGCGACGCCGCGGGCCATATTGTCGGCGTCCTCGGCGTCATCGGGCCGACCCGGCTCAACTATGCGAGGGTGATACCGACGGTGGATTATGCGGCGCGGATCGTCAGCCGCCTGCTCGGTGGATGAGCCGATCCCGATATGTGCCGGACTCCGTTTTTTTGAGTTTTTTCCTGAGCGCAAACCGGCGTCCGCCTCCGGATTAAGGCTCCGGGGGCTTTGGTGAAGACCGTCCGGCGCTTGATTTTCTGTGCCTAAAGCACGATATCCGGGCCAGCAATCCCAACCATTCCGAACCCATCCCCAAGACTTTCCGAGAAGGCAGTATGATGACCGATCCCAACGGGCAGAAGGACAATCCGGCGCAGGCGGCCGAGCCTGTGGTTTCCAAGCCCTACATCATGCCCGACGATCCCGAGGAAGGCTCGGTCGAGGCGCTGGCCAAGGAAGCCGCGGAATCGCGCGACAAGATGCTGCGGACGCTTGCGGAAATGGAAAACCTGCGCAAGCGGACGGCGAAAGAGGTTGCCGATGCGCGAACCTATGGCATCACCGGATTCGCCCGCGACGTCCTCGACATCGCGGACAATCTGCAGCGTGCGCTCGATGCGGTTCCGGCGGAGACCCGGGAATTGGCCGATCCGATCCTGAAGGCGCTGATCGAGGGCGTCGAGCTGACCGAGCGGTCGCTGCTCAACGCGCTGGAGAAAAACGGCGTCAAGAAATTCGATCCCGCGGGCGAGAAATTCGATCCGAATTTTCAGCAGGCGATGTACGAGGTTCCCGATGCGTCGGTCCCGCCGGGTACGGTCGTGCAGGTCGTGCAGGCCGGCTACATGATCGGCGAACGCGTGCTGCGGCCGGCGCTGGTGGCGGTTTCCAAGGGCGGCGTGAAAACCGGCGCCGCCGAACAGAACTAAGGCTTGTTCGGAAACTCTAGACCGCGATATCGCCCGACTGGATGCGCTTGACGCCGGCCTTTGCCATATCCGCCCAGGCCTTGGCCAAAGAGCCCTGCGTGTCGATGCCGCGGCAGGCATCCTCGATGACATAGGCCTCGAAGCCGGCCTTGCGCGCGTCCATCGCCGTCCATGCGACGCAGAAATCGGTGGCCAGCCCCGCGATGAAGAGGCGCTGCAGCTTGCGCGCCTTGAGATAGGCGGCAAGGCCCGTCGTCGTCTTGCCGTCGGCTTCGGTGAAGGCCGAATAGCTGTCGACGTCCTTGTGGTATCCCTTTCGAATGACGAGTTCCGCCTGCGGTATCGACAGCTCTTTCGAGAGCGCGGCGCCGTCGGTTCCCTGCACGCAGTGATCGGGCCACAACACCTGCTTGCCGTAGGCGAGGTCGATGGTCTCGAACGGCTTCTTGCCGGCATGGGAAGAGGCGAACGAGACGTGGCTGGCGGTGTGCCAGTCCTGTGTCATCACGACATTTGCGAAGCCCCTGGCGAGGCGGTTGATCACAGGAACAACCTGATCGCCGTCCTTCACGGCGAGGCTGCCGCCGGGCAGGAAACAGTTTTGAACGTCGATGACCAGAAGCGCCGAGGTCTCATCGACCTTGATCGAAGCCGCCGCCCAGAGAGGCCTTGAAGCGACCGTCGTGACCACCATCGTGCCCAGGCCCAAGCCCGCAAGAATCTGCCTTCGGTCCAGCATGTCGGATCTCCGTGTAGGTACGGAGCCAGCAAATCAGGTCGGCGAACGATCGTAAAGGACACCGATCGTGCACCCGTGATTGAATCTTCGGCAGCAACTGGACGGCGCCTAGCGCGGCTGAACCCCATCGCGCACGGCACGGAAGCGCGGAAATGCTTTGGCCCATTGGTCGCGCGGGGCGCTGCCGATGATTCGCAGGGAGTTCGGGCCACCGCCGAACCGCAACCATTGCACCACGGTGACCGGCGTATTGTCCTTGCCGCTGGTCGCATCGAGGCGCGTTTCATATCCGGGCATGCCGTCGATACGGACCGGCTCGGACATCGTCAGCCGCCCGTTTCTCACCCCGGGAATCGACGTCGCGGCCTGCTCGGCGAAGCGGCCGCGATCCTCCGGTTGCGCTGGGGCGGACCCCATCAGGCCAATCACCATGAATGGCGCGGCCTCGAAGCCGGTCGCTTCATCGCCGTCGGCGAGCAGAACGGCGGCGCCCGGCGTCAGCGCCCGGACGGTCTTGAAGTCGCTGAGCTGGCTGACCTTGAACGGCATCAACCCAAGTTGCTCCTCGACCGGAACTTCCTTGCGGATCACCGCCGACGCAAACATCTGCCGGACGGCCTCGTCGGTATAGATTTTGCTGGCATTCTCCGGGACCTGAACGGCGACATAGCCGGAGAAGGTGCCGCCGGAAAGGATCATCGAATAGCGCCGCACGGGGCTCGCGCCATTCCTGGCGGTTTCGGCCGTGTAATAGGCCATTCCCGCCGCGGTCTCGATGCTCTCCGGCTTGACGCCACCCACCGGACCGGCCTTGAGGGCGTTCATGACTTCGCCATAGGCCTCCGCCGGAAGCTCCGCCACCAGGACCTTGACGCTTTGGTCCTCGGTCTCAAATCCGGTGAATGTCCTTGCGGGGGCGAGGCCCACAAGGGGTACCATCCCGACCCGGGCGCCCGGCGGAAAAACCGGGTCCGCGGCGAAGGCCGGGTCGATCGCGGCGAAGAGCAGGGCCAGTCCTGAGAAGAGGACGGCTGGAAATAGTCGGATGTGCTTCATCGGCATTCTACTCGGTTCGCATTGCGGCCGTTCGGTGGTCGGCAGGTGGTCGGCCCGTTGCGGGCGCCTCGATTGGACCGCTCGCTTTTAGCGGGTTTGCCGGCCCGGCAACAGCGGCGCCGTGACGGCGTTCCTGCCGCCGGGTCCTGTCCCGGCGGTCCTTCCTTGAGGCGTCACCCCGACACTATCTTTCACGGTTAAGGGTTTTCGCGGGTTAAGGTTGCGTCCGCCTCCTTGCAGGCCCTGCCCCCCCTCCTATATGAGGCTCATCGTCGCAATATCGCGAGTATTTGATCGTTGGGGGTCTGGATTGGTGCGCCGTCAGGGCCCAGCCAACCTGCCGCAAAAAGAAGGGTATGAGGACCATGGGAAAGGTCATTGGGATCGATCTCGGCACCACGAATTCGTGCGTCGCCGTAATGGATGGCAAGACAGCGAAAGTCATCGAAAACGCCGAGGGCATGCGGACGACCCCGTCGATCGTCGCCTTTAGCGACGACGGCGAGCGCCTCGTCGGCCAGCCCGCCAAGCGCCAGGCCGTAACCAATCCCGAGCGGACCTTCTTCGCGGTCAAGCGCCTGGTCGGCCGCCGCTACGACGATCCGATGGTCGAAAAGGACAAGAAGCTCGTTCCCTACAAGATCGTCAAGGCGTCCAACGGCGATGCCTGGGTCGAAGCCGACGACAAGACATATTCGCCCTCGCAGGTCTCCGCGTTCATCCTGCAGAAGATGAAGGAAACGGCGGAAGCCCATCTCGGCCAGAAGGTCGATCAGGCCGTCATCACCGTTCCCGCCTATTTCAACGACGCGCAACGTCAGGCCACCAAGGACGCCGGCAAGATCGCCGGTCTTGAAGTGCTGCGCATCATCAACGAGCCGACCGCGGCCGCGCTGGCCTACGGTCTCGACAAGACGAAAGCCGGCACCATCGCGGTCTACGACCTCGGCGGCGGCACCTTCGACGTCTCGATCCTCGAGATCGGCGACGGCGTGTTCGAGGTGAAGTCGACCAATGGCGACACCTTCCTCGGCGGCGAAGACTTCGACATGCGGCTGGTCAGCTATCTGGCCGATGAATTCCAGAAGGAGCAGGGCATCAACCTGCGCAACGACAAGCTTGCCTTGCAGCGCCTGAAAGAGGCCGCCGAAAAGGCCAAGATCGAGTTGTCCTCGACCACCCAGACCGAAATCAATCTGCCGTTCATCACCGCCGATCAGACCGGGCCGAAGCATCTGACGATGAAGCTGACGCGCGCCAAGTTCGAGGCGCTGGTCGACGATCTCGTCCAGAAGACCATCGAGCCCTGCCGCAAGGCGCTGAAGGACGCCGGCCTCACCGCCGGCGAGATCGGCGAAGTGGTGCTGGTCGGCGGCATGACCCGCATGCCGAAGGTTCAGGAAGTGGTGAAGCAATTGTTCGGCAAGGAGCCGCACAAGGGCGTCAACCCCGACGAAGTCGTGGCCATCGGCGCCGCGATCCAGGCCGGCGTGCTGCAGGGCGACGTCAAGGACGTGCTGCTGCTCGACGTGACGCCGCTGTCGCTCGGCATCGAGACGCTGGGCGGCGTGTTCACCCGCATCATCGACCGCAACACCACGATCCCGACCAAGAAGAGCCAGGTGTTCTCGACCGCCGAGGACAACCAGAACGCCGTCACCATCCGCGTCTTCCAGGGCGAGCGCGAAATGGCGGCCGACAACAAGGTGCTCGGCCAGTTCGATCTGATGGGTATTCCACCCTCGCCGCGCGGCATGCCGCAAATCGAGGTGACCTTCGATATCGACGCCAACGGCATCGTCAACGTGTCGGCGAAGGACAAGGCGACCGGCAAGGAACAGCAAATCCGGATCCAGGCATCCGGCGGTCTGTCCGATGCCGACATCCAGAAAATGGTCAAGGACGCCGAGGCCAACGCCGCCGAGGACAAGAAACGCCGCGAGGCGGTCGACGCCAAGAACCACGCCGACGCGCTGGTGCATTCCACCGAGAAGGCGCTGGCCGAGCATGGTTCGAAGATCGCCGACACCGAACGCCGCGCCATCGAAGACGCGGTCAGCGATTTGAAGGAAGCGCTGAAGGGCGAAGATGCCGAGGCGATCAAGGCCAAGACCAACACGCTGGCGCAGACTTCGATGAAGCTCGGCGAGGCGATGTACAAACAGCAGGCCGAGAGCGATGCGGCCAAGGATGCCGCAAAGGATGACGTGGTCGACGCGGAGTTCACCGAGGTCGATGACGACAAGAACAGCAAGAAGTCTGCTTGAAGGCCGACATCATGACCCTCGTTCCGACAGGCACGCTAACGGTGTCTCGAAGGATGGGGGTCATTTTTCGTTAAGCCGAAGGCGGCATTGTGTGAGCCGCATTGCTTCGGAATGAAGATGAACTTTGGGCGGGTTTGACGGATGTCCACCAAGCGCTGCTATTACGAAACCCTTGAAGTCGACCGAAGCGCGGACGAATCCAAACTCAAGGCGGCATTCCGCAAGCTTGCGATGAAATGGCATCCGGACAAGAATCCGGGCGACGCCACCAGCGAAGTGCGCTTCAAGGAAATCAACGAGGCCTACGAAGTCCTCAAGGACGGCGAAAAGCGCGCGGCCTATGACCGGTTCGGTCATGCGGCCTTCGAGCAGGGCGGCGGCGGTCCCGGCTTCGGTGCCGGCTTCGCCTCGTCATTTTCGGATATTTTCGAGGACCTGTTCGGCATGGCCGGGCAGCGCGGACGTGGCGGTGGACGCGAGCGTGGCGCCGACCTGCGCTACAATATGGAAATCACGCTGGAGGAAGCCTTCCTCGGCAAGACCGCCCAGATCGAGATTCCGGTCTCGGTTACCTGCGAGTCCTGTTCGGGCACCGGTGCGAAGGCCGGTACCAAGCCGAAGACCTGTTCGATGTGCGGCGGAGCGGGTCGGGTGCGGCAGGCACAGGGATTTTTTACGCTGGAGCGGACTTGCCCGGGCTGTCAGGGCCGTGGCGAGATGATCGAAGACGCCTGCCCTTCATGCTCGGGCTCCGGGCGAGTGACGCGCGATCGCACCTTGTCGGTCAATATTCCCCAGGGCGTCGAAGACGGGACGCGGATCCGGCTGGCCGGTGAAGGCGAGGCCGGCGTCCGCGGCGGGCCGCCCGGCGATCTCTACATTTTCCTGTCGCTGGCCAGCCACGAATTCTTCCAGCGCGATGGCGCCGACCTGCATTGCCGTGTGCCGATCTCGATGGTGACGGCGGCGCTCGGGGGCGAATTCGAGGTGCCGACCATCGACAAGGGCAAGTCCAAGGTCAAAATTCCGTCGGGAACACAGTCCGGCCGGCGCTTTCGCATCGCATCAAAGGGCATGCCGGTGCTCCGTTCGCGGCAGACCGGTGACATGTACGTCCAGGTCGTGGTCGAAACGCCCCAGAATTTGACGAAGAAGCAGCAGGAATTGCTGGGCGAGTTCGAAAAATTATCCTCTGGAGCAACCCAGCCCGAGGCAGCGGGTTTCTTCACCAAGGTCAAGGACTTCTTCGGCAACCGCGCCAATAGCTAAAGCGCGTTTGGCTTGACCGTATCGCCTGCTGCCTATACCTGTTTGTGAACATTTTCTGACACCGCCGCCGAAGCGCGGTCCCGCCTGGTAGCGACATGCCTCTGCAATCGTCCGTGCGCGCGTTGAAGAAGCCTCCCCGTCTCGACGATGAGGTTCGTTTTCTTCGTTCATGGATCGAGAAGCCGCTTCACATGGGCGCCGTCATGCCCTCTGGACGGGTGCTGGCGCGCACCATGGCGCAATATGTCGATATCGATTCCGCCGGTCCGATCGTCGAGCTTGGTCCCGGCACGGGTGCGATCACCAGCGCGCTGATCGAGCGCGGCGTCGATCAGAAGCGTCTCGTATTGGTCGAATATAATCCGGGCTTCTGCGCGCTGCTGCGCGATCGCTATCCGCACGCCAGGGTGGTGCAGGGCGACGCCTATACGCTGCGGGACTCCTTGCGCAATGTGTTGAGCGCTCCGGCATCGGCCGTCGTGTCGGGCCTGCCGCTTGTGACAAAGCCGATGCTCACACGGTTGAAATTGATCCGCGATGCCTTTCTGGCGCTCGCGCCGGGTGCGCCGTTCGTGCAGTTCACCTATTCGGTCGCGCCACCGATCCCGAAGTCGCTGCCGGGCGTCTCCACGGAAGCTTCCGAGCGCATCTGGATGAACCTTCCGCCGGCGCGCGTCTGGGTGTATCGGAAGGACTGATACCGTCCGCTTTTCCCGCGCGGAGGGTTTTCCAGAACCGATTTTGATCATGTCCGCGCTGAAAATCCTGGTGATCCCCGGTTCGCTTCGCACCGGCTCGCTCAACGTCAGGCTCGCGGCGGCGGCCGCGTATCAATTCGCGCAGGCCGGCGCCGATGTCACGCGCATTTCGCTCGCTGATTTTCCGCTGCCGATCTATGACGGCGATCTGCAGACAAGATCGGGCGTGCCGAAGAACGCGATCAATCTCAAACGCATGATCGGCGTCCATCACGGGGTCCTGATCGTGACGCCGGAATACAATGCGTGCGTGCCGCCGCTGGTCAAGAACACCATCGACTGGCTGACGCGCGTCGAGGACGCGAACGAAACCCGCGGCCAGGTGTTTCGCGATCGTGCCTTTGCGATCGCGGCGGCGTCGGAAAGCAGGCTCGGCGGAACCCGATCGCTGGCGGCGCTGCGCCTGATCCTGTCCGCCTGCCATGCGATGGTCATTCCGAACCAACTCGCGCTGTCGTTCGCGTCAGGCGCCTATGATGATATGGATATGTTGAAGCATCCGGCCGATATCGAGGCGCTCGGCGCGCTGGTCCGGCAGCTGATCGATGTTTCCCAACGCATGATGTGAGGTGACATGCAGCCAGCCATCGCTCCCCGCGACCGATTGATTGTGGCGCTCGATCTGCCCGGCACAGCGCCTGCGGAAGCGATGATTGCCCGGCTCGGCGATAGCGTGACGTTTTACAAGATCGGCTATCAGCTCGCCTATGCCGGCGGACTTTCGCTGGTCCGTCAGCTCACCGGGAACGGCAAGAAGGTGTTCGTCGATCTCAAGCTGCACGACATCGGCAATACCGTGGCGCGCGGCGTCGAGAGCCTTGCCGCGCTCGGCGCGACATTCCTGACCGTGCACGCCTATCCGCAGACCATGAAGGCGGCGGTGGAAGCGCGCGCGGGATCGGGCCTGAAAATCCTCGCCGTCACCGTGCTGACCTCGTATGACGACGGCGATCTCGATGCGGCGGGCTATCGGCTCGGCGTGGCCGATCTGGTCGAGACCCGCGCCCGGCAGGCACAGGCGCTCGGCGTCGACGGGCTGGTGTGCTCGCCGGAAGAGGCCGCCGCCTTGCGCAAGATCGTCGGTCACACGATGAGCCTCGTAACCCCCGGCATCCGGCCGGCGGGCTCGGCGAGCGGCGACCAGAAACGCATCATGACCCCGGCCCGGGCCATCGCGGCCGGCGCCGATTATCTTGTGGTTGGACGGCCTGTGATGGAAGCCGCCGATCCCAAAGCGGCGGCGGAAGCCATCCAAACCGAGATCGCGCAAGCGCTGGGCTGAACAACAAGGAGACGTGCAAGATGGCAAAGGGCTACTGGATCGCGCGCATCGATGTCCACGACATGGAAGGCTACAAGGAATATATCGCCCAGAACGGGGCGGTGTTTGCGAAATACGGCGCCAGGTTTCTGGTGCGCGGCGGCAGGCACGTGCCCATGGAAGGCTCGTCGCGCTCGCGCAACGTGGTGCTCGAATTCAAGGACTACGAGACCGCGCTCGCCTGCTACAACTCGCCGGAATATGTCCGCCTGGTGGCGCTGCGCAGCCCCTATTCCGAAGGCGATCTCGTGATCATCGAAGGTTACGACGGACCGCAGCCGGGAGCCTGATCGGTTGCCGGAAGGGACCGCCCCGGCTATACGGCAGGGGCGAGGGTTGAAATATGTCCGACATGCGCTTGATCGTTGCGGGGGCCGGCGGCCGGATGGGCCGCGCGCTGACGCGTGTCATCTCCGAAACCAGGGGCGCCGTGCTCGCCGGCGCGCTGGAGGCGCCCGGCTCCGAACTGCTCGGCAAGGATGCCGGCGTGCTCGCGGGCCTTCCCGCCAACGGCGTGGCGCTCTCGGCGGATCTGTGGACGATGTCGGCGAACGCGGATGGCATTCTCGACTTCACCGTGCCCGGCGCGACCATCGCCAATGTCGCCATCGCCGCCGAGCGCGGCATTGCGCACATCATCGGCACCACCGGGCTCTCGGCGTCGGACGACGCCGTGATCAAGAGCGTTACCTCGCGCGCCGTCGTCGTCAAATCGGGCAATATGAGCCTCGGCGTCAACCTGCTGGCGGCGCTGGTGAAGCGGGTGGCGCAGTCGCTGGACGATGGCTTCGACATCGAGATCCTCGAGATGCATCACCGGGCCAAGATCGATGCGCCGTCGGGCACGGCATTGATGCTTGGAGAAGCCGCCGCGGCGGGCCGCAAAATTGCGCTCGACACTCATTCGGCGCGGGGACGCGACGGCCTCACCGGCGCGCGCCGGACCGGCGACATCGGCTTTGCGTCGCTGCGCGGCGGCAGCGTCACCGGCGATCACAGCGTTATTTTTGCCGGTCCCATGGAGCGCATCGAGCTGACGCACCGGGCCGAGGATCGCACGATGTTCGCGCAAGGCGCCATCAAGGCGGCCCTGTGGGCGCGCGGCAAAAAGCCCGGATTGTATTCGATGGCCGACGTGCTCGGTCTCGGTGATTTTTAATCTTTCGTATCGAACGGAAACCAAGGGAATGAGCGATCGTCTTCTCGTGCTGGTGCGTCACGGCCAGAGTGAATGGAATCTGAAAAATCTCTTCACCGGCTGGAAGGATCCCGGCCTGACGGAGAAGGGGATCGCTGAAGCCAGGGATGCCGGCCGCAAATTAAAGGCACAGGGGCTGTCGTTCGACATCGCCTTCACCTCGGCACTCCAGCGCGCCCAGCACACGCTCGACCTGACGCTTGGCCGAACTTGGCCAGACCGGCATTCCCGTTCGCAAGCACCTTGCGCTCAACGAGCGTGACTATGGCGATCTGTCGGGTCTCAACAAGGACGACGCCCGCAAGAAATGGGGCGAGGAACAGGTGCACGTCTGGCGCCGTTCCTATGACGTGCCGCCGCCCGGCGGCGAAAGCCTGAAGGACACTTTGGCGCGCACGCTGCCCTATTACGTCCAGGAGATCCTGCCTTGCGTGCTGCGTGGCGAGCGCACGCTGGTCGCGGCCCACGGCAATTCGCTGCGCGCGCTGATCATGGTGCTGGAGAAGCTTTCGCCCGAAGGCATTCTGGCGCGCGAACTGGCGACCGGCGTTCCCATCATCTACCGGCTGAACGCGGATTCCACCGTCGCATCGAAGCTCGATCTGGCGGCGTGAGCCGATCGCCGGCCGCGTCTTACTGCATCCCCACCTGGCCGGCTTCCCAGCCGATCATCGCCTGCTTGCGGGTGATGCCCCAGTGATAACCGGTCAGCGCGCCGCTCTTGCCGAGCGCGCGATGGCAGGGGACCACGAACGAGATCGGGTTTTTTCCGACCGCCGCGCCCACCGCGCGTGACGCCTTCGGGCTGTTGATTTTGGCCGCGATGTCGGAATAGCAGACCGCGCGACCCATCGGGATTTTCAGCAGCGTCTCCCACACCCGGACCTCGAAATCGGTGCCGATCAGGGTGACGCGCAGTGGCTGGTCCGGCCGCCAGAGTTTTGTGTCGAAGATGCGCTGCGCGAGCGCCGAGGTCGCGGCACGGTCCTCGACATAGGTCGCGCGCGGCCAGCGCCGCTGCATGTCGGCGAATGCCGCCGGCTCTTCGCCGGGGTCGGCGAACGCCAGACCCGCCAGGCCGCGTCCGCTGGCGATCACGACCGCGGTGCCGAACGGCGAGGGGTGAAATCCAAAGTGCAGCGTCATGCCGGCGCCGCCATTCTTCCATTCGCCCGGCGACATCGCCTCATGGGTAACGAACAGGTCGTGCAGCCGCCCCGGACCCGAGAGGCCGGAGTCGAGCGCGGCGTCGAGCACGCTGGCGGAATCGCGCAACAGGCCCTTGGCATGGTCGAGCGTCAGCGCCTGCATGAAGGCCTTCGGCGTCAGCCCCGCCCAGCGGCGGAACAAATGGTGCAACTCGTCGGGCGTGACGCCTGCCGCGTCCGCTATCAATTCGATGGTCGGCTGCGCGCGCCAGTGCTCCGAGATGAAGGCGATGGCGCGCCGCACCGAATCATAATCGCGGAGCGCCGCATCCCGCGGGCCGGGTTTGGTCAGGCGATGGTCATGGATTGCGAGGTTCATCATGCGGCCGATGTAGGACGGAAGCGGCGCCCAAACCACCCGATTTCCGATGCGATTTCATACAATCGGATTATAGGTCGGGCCGCGCCGGGCGGCGTGCAGTGCCCCGACCAAGGCATTGGCAAAGCTTGCTTTTTCGTCAGGCGTGAGGAAACTCGCGATGGCGATCCGGCGGCCTTTTGAAACCAGATAGAGATTTTCGATGCCGAATTCGGCATGGGTCTTCCGATCGAGCTGCACCCACAGCGGATTGAGCACGAATTCCATCACATGGCCGCGGTGGCTGACCCGGCGCAGGCGAAGTTCGGACGGCGTCACCACGATTTCCTCGCTGGCTTTGGCGCGGCGGAAATTGATGCGGAACGCCCAATAGATCGCGAGCGCATCGAGCCCGAAGAAGCCGAGCACCGGCCACGCGCCCATCAGCAGGAACGCGAGGCCAGCGGCGAAGCTGACCACGCAGACAAACGCCATCACCGCCAGAAAGCCGGCGCGATTGAGCGAGCGATGCGGGGTCAGCAGCGCCGAGAACAGTTCCGGCTGTGTGTCCGGATCAAAATCATTGCCTGTGGTCATGGCAGGTCAGTATACCCGGATCATGCCGAAAATCACCCGCAGACCTCTGCCCAAATCGAAGTCAACGGCTTCCAAACGCGCTGAAAACTCCAGGGTGCCATCGGCGGCGAAGCCGAAGCGCGATAAATCAGCCGCAAAAACCGCGGCCAAATCGGGGCAATCCCGCGCGGAACCAAAACCGGTAAAGCCCTG
The DNA here is from genome assembly GCA_963786045.1 of uncultured Alphaproteobacteria bacterium. GTDB lineage: Bacteria > Pseudomonadota > Alphaproteobacteria > Rhizobiales > Xanthobacteraceae > Bradyrhizobium. The sequence goes on from CAWAXR010000023.1 coordinate 160,157, forward strand.
GACGCCAGCGGAAGTTCGCGAGGCCTTCAGCCGCTTTCGCAAAGCCAATCCCGAGCCCAGGGGCGAACTCGAACATCTCAACCCCTTTACGCTGCTGGTTGCGGTCGTGCTCTCGGCGCAGGCGACCGATGCCGGCGTCAACCGGGCCACGCGCGCGCTGTTTGCGGTCGCCGACACGCCGCAAAAAATGCTGGCGCTCGGCGAAGAAAAAGTGCGCGACTACATCAAGACCATCGGGCTTTACCGCAACAAGGCGAAAAACGTCATCGCGCTGTCGGAAAAACTGATCGCCGAATTCGGCGGCGAGGTGCCGCGCACCCGCACTGAGCTTGAATCGCTGCCGGGCGCCGGGCGCAAGACCGCCAACGTCGTGCTCAACATGGCGTTCGGCGAACACACCATGGCGGTGGATACCCACGTGTTTCGCGTCGGCAATCGCACCGCCCTGGCGCCGGGCAAAACACCGCTTGAGGTCGAGCTCGGGCTCGAGCGCGTGATCCCGGCCGAGTTCATGCTGCACGCCCACCACTGGCTGATCCTGCACGGCCGCTACACCTGTCTCGCCCGCAAGCCGCGCTGCGAACTAGTGCCTGATCAACGATCTCTGCCGCTGGCCGGAAAAGACGGTGTGAGCCTGCAACCGCGCTCTACCCTCATCCAGAGGAGCCGCGCTTGCGCGGCGTCTCGAAGGATGGCCGCATCGGGGCCTCATGGTTCGAGACGCGCGAAGACGCGCTCCTCACCATGAGGAGGTGAAGTCGTCCGGACGCACCGGGCCCCCGAGACCTTGTGCCCGGGTGAGGGCGAGCCTACGCTTGGCCCGCGCGCCAGGGCCTGGATCAAGGGCCGCGCACAAGGGGGAGAGACGCCATGCGATTTCGGCTCGCGCCTGGACTTGCGCTCGTTTCGGCCTTGGCTGTCGTGGGCCTTGGGGCGCCGGATGCTCGCGCGCAGATCTCCGACGATGTCGTCAAAATCGGCGTGCTCAACGATCAATCCGGCCTCTACGCCGATCTGGGCGGGCCCGGCTCGGTGGTGGCCGCGCGCATGGCGGTCGAGGACGCCGGCGGCAAAGTGCTCGGCAAGCCCGTCGAGATCGTGTTCGCCGATCATCAGAACAAGTCCGATGTCGGCGCCGCCATCGCACGGGAATGGTTCGAGGTCGGCAAGGTCGACATGGCGATTGGTTTTGATCATTCGGCGGTCGCCCTTGCGGTCGAGCAACTCGCCGCCGAGAAAAACCGGATTGCGATTGCGGGCGCGGTTGGGAGCACCGCCTTTACCGGCAAGTCATGCACGCCGACGGAAGCATCCTGGATCTATGACAGCTACGCGCTCACCACGAGCCTTGCGAAGGCGATCGTGGCCGAAGGGCGCGATACCTGGTTCTTCATCACCGTCGACTATGCCTTCGGCCATTCGCTGGAGGCCGATGCGACCGCTGCGGTGAAGGCGGCCGGCGGCAAGGTGCTTGGCAGCGTGCGCCATCCCCTGAACACGGCGGATTTCAGCTCTTACCTGCTTCAGGCGCAGGCCTCGGGCGCCAAGGTGGTGGCCTTCGCCAATGGCGGCGGCGACATGGTCAATGCCACCAAGCAGGCGAACGAGTTCGGACTGACGAAAAACCAGACCATCGTCTCGCTGCTGGTTTTCATCTCCGATGTGCACAGCATGGAGCTTTCGGCCGCGCAGGGACTGAAATTCGTGACTGCGTTCTACTGGGATCGGAACGAGGAAACCCGCGCCTGGTCGAAGCGCTTCTTCGAGCGGCAGGGCAGGATGCCGACCATGCCGCAGGCCGCCGTCTATTCGGCGATCCGCCATTATCTCGGCGCGATCGCCGCGGCCGGCACCGACGAGGCGAAGGCGGTGATGGCGAAGATGCGCGAGCGGCCGGTCGACGATTTCTACGTCAGGAACGGCCACCTCCGCGAGGACGGCCGTCTGGTTCACGACATGTATTTTGCGCAGGTGAAGAAGCCGTCGGAATCGAAAGGCCCGTGGGATTATTACAAGATCCTCGCCACCATCCCCGGCGATCAGGCGTTTCGCCCGTTGGCGGAAGGCGGCTGCCCGCTGGTGGCGCATTGACCGGGGCGCGACCGAAAAATTCAAAGCGGTCGGACAGACGTCCGCTTTGGTGTGCATCCGGACTCAAGCCGGACATTGCGAGAGGCTCGAAAAGTGCCAGAATCGCACATCGCCCTTACGCGGGTCTGGGTGTTTAGTGTGCCAAGTATCTCTCGCAAGAAATAGAAGTTCAAAAAGGTCTGGCGTGGAGACGACGATGAAAAATACGCCGCTGGCTCTTTTCATGCTGACAACGATGGTATCGCTGAACGCCACGGCATTTGCTGAAACGGCAAAGATCGATCCTGGCCAAAAGGAATTTGAGGTGCGGTGCGGCCTCTGTCATGGAATGGATGCGAGGGGCGACGGCGTTTTTAATCAAGTTCTGAAGGTCGCGCCGCCAGACCTGACAACGCTAGCCAGGAAAAATGGAGGAGTATTTCCAGCCGAGCGCATCAGCGGCGTGATTGACGGACGTGTGGAGATTGCCAGTCACGGTCCACGTGACATGCCTGTTTGGGGTATGCGGTACGCGGCACCTGCCGCTGAACGCTTTGTCGATTTTCCGTATGCTCAGGAAGCCTACATACGCGCCCGAGTTCTCATGTTGGTCGAGTATCTCTACCGTATTCAGCAAAAATAGCTTAAGGGCGCGCAGCCGATTCAACCCACGGGCAAACCCGTCTTGCGGGCCGGCTCGATGAGCTCCGGCCGAGGCCCGCTCAGGCGCTTGTGCATGTGGACCATGAACGCCATGCCGAACAGCGGCGTCGCCAGATTGACGATCGGGATCGAGACGAAGGCGGCGATGATGAGGCCGGCCGTGAAAATCGTCGCGGCGTTGTCCCTGCGCATCGCCTTGGCTTCCTCCGGCGGACGAAACCGCATCGCCGCGAGCTCGAAATATTCCCGTCCCAAGAGCCACGCGGTCGCGATGAAGAAAGCGAGAAAGCCCGCGCCGGCGATGAACACGAACGGCAGCGCGATCAGATAGACCAGGATCGTCAGCAACGCGGTCTTGACGCCTTCGGTCATGGCAAGGCCGAACGGCAACGCCGTGCCGGGACGCTCGGCCGGATAGTGCTCGCGCTCGACATGGTCGGCGACCTCGTCGACGAAAACGCTCGCGACCAGCGAGGTGATCGCGGGCATCAGCATGACCGCGCCGAACACGACGCCGAGTCCGGCCGCAATCGAGACGATCCAGGCCAGCACGTTCAGCGGCGTCTGGAAACCGGGGCCCAGCATCGCCTCGGCCCAGCCTTCGCCCGAGGTCGCAAACCAGCTCAACAGCCGTTGCAGGCCGATCGCCAGCACCACGATCAGCACCAGCGCGAGCCCGATCGATCGCCACAGGATCGAACGCATCGGCGGCGACAGGATTTGCGACAGCGCCTTGACGGCGGCATCCAGCATGACGGTTTTGTCCTCTTTGAAGTCCCCGCGAGACTTAGATATGGCCGCAGGGTTCGGCAAGAGCGGCTACGTCTCGATCACAGCCGCGTCACCCGCAACCGCAAGGCATTCCCCACGACACTTACCGAAGAAAGCGCCATGGCCGCGGCGGCAATGATCGGCGAGAGCAGGATACCGAGACTGGGATAGAGGATGCCCGCGGCGATGGGTATGCCGGCGGAGTTGTAGATGAAGGCAAAGAACAGGTTTTGCCGGATGTTGCTCATGGTGGCCTGCGAGAGCCGGCGCGCGCGCACGATGCCGCCCAGATCGCCCTTCAGCAGCGTGATGCCCGCGCTCTCCATCGCGACGTCGGTGCCGGTCCCCATGGCTATACCGACTTCGGCGGCGGCAAGGGCGGGCGCGTCGTTGACGCCGTCCCCGGCCATCGCGACGATCCGTCCGGCCTTCTGAAGCCGGGTGACGACCGCGCTCTTCTGGTCGGGAAGGACCTCCGCCTCGACATCGTCGATTCCGAGCTGTCGCGCGACCGCTTTGGCGGTGGTCCGGTTGTCGCCGGTCAGCATGATGACCTTCACGCCTTCCGCCGCCAGAGCCTTCAACGCCGCCGGCGTCGACGGCTTGACGGGGTCGGCGATGGCAAACAGCCCGGCCAGCTTGCCGTCGATCGCGATGTTGATGACGGTGGCGCCGTCTCCCCGCAGACGCTCGGCTTGCCCGGTCAGCGACTGCGTTTCGATTCCGAGCGATGTCAAAAAGTTCGAGTTACCCAGCAGGATGAATTTGCCGTCGACCTTGCCCGTAGCGCCCTTGCCGGTCGGCGAGTCGAACTCCTCCACCTTGCTCAAATCGAGATGACGCTCCTTCGCGGATCGCACGATGGCGTCGGCAAGCGGATGTTCGCTGGCCCGCTCCACGCTGGCGGCGAGCCGTAAAATCTCGTTCTCGTCGAATCCCGTCGCCGGAACGATCGAGACGACCTTCGGCTTGCCTTCGGTCAGCGTTCCCGTCTTGTCGACCACCAGGGTATTGACCTTCTCCATGCGCTCCAGCGCTTCGGCATTCTTGATCAACACGCCGGCCTGCGCGCCGCGTCCGACGCCGACCATGATCGACATCGGCGTGGCAAGACCGAGGGCGCAGGGGCAGGCGATGATCAGGACGCTCACGGCTGCGACCAGACCGAATGCCATACGGGGCTCGGGTCCAAACCAGGCCCAGGCGCCAAACGCGAGCAGCGCCACGATGATCACGACCGGGACGAACCAGCCGGCGACCTGATCGGCCAGCCGCTGGATCGGTGCGCGCGAACGCTGCGCCTCGGCGACCATCTTGACGATCTGGGAAAGCAGCGTATCGCGGCCGACCTTGTCGGCGCGCATCACGAAACCGCCGGACTGATTGAGCGTGCCTGCGATGAGCTTGCCGCCGACCTCTTTGGTGACGGGCATCGACTCGCCGGTCACCAGGGATTCATCGAGGGAGGAGCGGCCTTCGAGGATGACGCCGTCCACCGGGACCTTTTCTCCTGGCCGGACGCGCAGTCTGTCGCCAACCATCAAATTTTCGATCTGGACCTCATGGTCTGCGCCATCGTCGCCGATGCGGCGAGCCGTTTTGGGCGCCAGCTGGAGAAGGGCCTTGATCGCGCCGGAGGTCGCTTCGCGGGCACGGAGCTCGAGAACCTGACCCAGCAGGACGAGCACGGTAATGACCGCTGCGGCCTCGAAGTAAACCGCAACCGCGCCGCCATGTCCTCGGAAGGTCGCGGGGAAGCTATCCGGTGCGATGGTGCCAATCAGGCTGTACACATAGGCCACGCCGGTGCCCATCGCGATCAGCGTGAACATATTGAGATTGCGCGTCAGCAGCGATTGCCAGCCGCGGACGAAAAACGGCCAGCCCGCCCATGCGACAACGGGCGTCGCGAACACCAGTTGAATCCAGTTCGACAGGGTCTGGTCAATCCAGCCGTGACCGCCGACGAGGTGGCCACCCATTTCCAGGACCACCGCCGGCAGCGAGAGTGCGAGGCCGATCCAGAAGCGACGCGTCATGTCCGCGAGCTCGGGATTGGGCGGCGTATCCAGGCTTGCCACCTCCGGCTCCAGCGCCATGCCGCAGATCGGGCAGCTTCCCGGACCGACCTGGCGGATCTGCGGATGCATCGGGCAGGTGTAGATCGTGCCCTCCGGCATGGCGGCCTTCGGTTCGCTGTGATCGAGATATCGCTCGGGATCGGTTGCGAACCTGGTCCGGCAACCTGCCGAGCAGAAATGATAGGCTTCGCCGCGATATTCGAACTTGTGTTGGCTCGTTGCGGGGTCAACGGCCATCCCGCAGACGGGGTCGCGCACGGTGGCCTTGGCGCCGGGATGCCGGTGATCGTGGCCATGGGCAGAATGATCGTGGCCGCCGCCGCAGCACCCAGCCTTCGCCGTCTGCGCAGCCGCCGCGTGGGACGAACAGCCGCAACCCTTTGAAGCGCTGCCCATATCGACGTTGTCGTCACTGGTCATCGAGTTCTCCGCGGTCCACTTGCAACCCATACCCTGTAGGGGTATATAAAGGTCATGAGAAAAGACATCAAGGCATCGTGCCAAAAACGCCTCAACCGGATCGAGGGGCAGGTCCGCGGCCTGTCCAGGATGGTCGATGAGGACCGCTACTGCATCGACATCGTCACGCAGATTGCCGCGGTGCGCGCCGCGCTCCGGCGCGTCGAGGAAGAAGTGCTGAGAGATCACGTCGCCCATTGCGTCGAACACGCGATTTCCAGCGGCAACAAGGCCGATCAGCGGGCGAAAATATCGGAACTGATGGCCGTGATTGGTCGCTCTGACAGGTAAATCAGGCTGGGCTGAAATGCGCGTTGGTGGTTTGATCCCGATCAACACCGATGGACAGAAGTGCCGTAATATTAATTTTGCATCGCGATGAGTTTGTGAGAAACTAGCCACGTGAGGCTCCCATTCACCATACGCCGGCTGTTCGCGATCCTTGTGACCGCCAGTCTTGCGATGGCGCCAGTTGCCCGGCCGGTCATGGCGATGGCCTCCGATTCCTCGATGCAGGCAATGGCGGATGAGATGTCATCATCATCATCATCATCATCGGCGACGACCGACGAGATGGCGGACGATATGCCGTGTTGTCCGCCGAAGGCTCCGGCGCCGGTCGGTTGCGACAAGTGCGTGTGCATGACTGCCTGCACGTCCATTTGCTTCGCCGGCCTATCGGTGGACGTTGTCCATCCGCTTCTCACCACCTCGGGTCATATCGCTTCGCTGCAGAACAATTCATGGCCCGACGGTCTGGGTCACCCGCCTCCGGAACATCCGCCTCGATCGCTGGTCTGAACGGCGCTGCGACGCCGTCTGCTGCCGCGCGACTTGACCGCGCGGACCGACGCATGCCGCCCCGCGGCACGACCATGACATCAGAGGATTTTAAAATGAAGGGTCTCAACATCTCGCGCGCCCTCCGTGCCGCGCTCATCGGCCTTGCCGTGGCTGGTTTTGCCGGTTTCGCCCGTGCCGACATCAAGGATTATGAATTCAAGCTCGTCGAGCCGACCGTCACCGTCGGCAAGGACAAGATTGTCACGGTCCAGCTCATCAACAAGACGACCGGAAAACCGGTGCCTGACGCCGTGATCTTTGCGACCCGTCTCGACATGGCGCCCGACGGCATGCCGGAGATGGCCACCAGGATCGCCCCGAGCCGGGTGGAGAACCCGGGACCTACCGTTCAAGGCTACCTTCGGCATGGCCGGACCGCTGGCTGCTCTCGCTCGGCGCCAAGGTGCAAGGCGAGACCGGCACGGTCGATGGCAGGCTCGTCATCACGGCGCAGAAATGAACCGCGCCATTGTCGCGGGCGTCACGACCGCTGCTGTGATAGCGGCGGGAGGTGGCGGATATATCGGTGTCCGCGGGCACCTTCATACGCCTGACGCGGCGAGCACGGCGCTGGTGGCATCAGCGGCCGCCCAGACGAACGGTGAGCCGATCTATTATCAGGATCCGGACGGGCGCCCGTTCTATTCGCTGACGCCGAAGAAGACGCCGGACGGGCGGGATTACCGGGCCGTGCCGGCCGGCGCCGACCTCAGCTTCGATGACGAACCTGCCGCGGCGCCTGGGCCGGCAACCACGGCAGACCGCAGGATCAAGTACTACCGCAATCCAATGGGGCTCGCCGACACCTCGCCAACTCCAAAGAAGGATTCGATGGGGATGGATTACATCCCCGTTTATGAGGGCGAGGACACCGACGACGGCGCGGTGAAGCTGTCGCCCGGAAAGATCCAGCGAACCGGCGTGAAATCCGAATCCGCCGCCCTGCGCGTGGTCCGGACGACGATCCGTGCTCCCGGCACCATTCAACTCGACGAGCGTCGCATCTCGGTGATCTCGATGAGATCGGAAAGCTGGGTCCAGAGGGTCGCAGATGTGACGACGGGGTCCAGGGTCGCCAGGGGCCAGCCGCTCATGGAGATCTATAGTCCGGCGGTCGCCTCGGCTGCAGCCGAATACGTTGCGACGATCACCTCAAAGACAACCGGGGGACAAGGGCTCTATGGGCGAGGCTCAAGGCAACGCCTGATAAATCTCGACGTTCCCGACGCGGCGATCGTCGCCATGGAAAAGACGGGCTCCGTTCCAATGGCCATCGAATGGTCGGCGCCGCGCGACGGCATCGTTCTCGAGAGGAATGCGATCGAGGGCATGCGGGCACAGCCCGGCGACGTGCTGTTCCGGGTCGCGGATACCTCCGTGGTCTGGGCGCTGATCGACGTTGCGGAACGTGACCTTGGGGCGGTTTCGGTCGGTCAGCCCGTCGTGGTGCGAGCCAGAGGTTATCCGGGCCGCGAGTTCGCCGGCAAAGTTGCCGTGATTTATCCGCAGGTGAACAAGGACACGCGGACCGCGCGCATCCGGATCGAATTGACCAATCCGGATTTTGCATTGCTTCCGGATATGTATGTCGATGCCGGGATCGATACAGGCAGCCCGCGGCCGGTGCTCGCCGTTCCCGAGAGCGCGGTTCTGGATACCGGCAGCCAACAGACGGTCTTCGTCGAGAAGGGGCAGGGACGCTTCGAGCCGCGCGATGTGAAGGTTGGTCAACGCGGGGACGGCTATGTCGAAATACGCATGGGCCTTGCCGAAGGCGAACCCGTCGTCGTCTCGGCCAACTTCCTGATCGATGCCGAAAGCAACCTGAAGGCAGCCCTCAGGGGCTTCTCCGACGCCGGAGCACGCCCGTGATCGCCCGTCTCATCGCCTGGTCGGCACGCAACCTGCTGCTGGTGTTCTTCGGCGCGGGGTTTGCCGCCGCTGCCGGAATTTACGCGCTTACGCATCTGCCGCTCGACGCCATCCCGGATCTCTCCGATACCCAGGTGATCGTTTACACGGAATTTCCGGGTCAGGCGCCGCAGGTCATCGAGGATCAGGTCACCTATCCGCTGACGACCGCGATGTTGACGGTGCCGCGCTCGAAGGCCGTGCGCGGCTTCTCGTTCTTCGGCGTGTCGTTCGTCTATGTCATCTTCGAGGACGGCACCGATATCTACTGGGCCCGCTCGCGGGTTCTGGAGTTCCTGAACAGCGCGGCGTCGCGGTTGCCGCCCGGCGTGGCGCCAACGATCGGCCCGGACGCCACGGGGGTAGGCTGGGTCTATCAATACGCGGTGATCTCGAAGGAACTGAATCTTTCGGACACGCGCACCATCCAGGACTGGAACTTGAAATTCGCGTTGGCAAAGGCCGAAGGCGTCGCGGAAATCGCTAGCATCGGCGGCTTCGTCAAGCAATACAACGTCATCCTGGATCCGCAGCGGATGCGCGACCTCGGCATCACCATGCAGAAGATGCGTGACGCGATCCGCGCCAGCAACGCCGATGTCGGGGGCCGCACCGTCGAACTCTCCGAGTTCGAATATGTCATCCGCGGCAAGGGCTACCTCAAGGGCATCAACGACATCGGCAACATCGTGCTCAAGACAAACAACGGCACGCCCGTCCTGCTGCGCGATGTCGCCCGGGTCGAGATCGGCCCTGACGAGCGGCGTGGCATTGCCGAGCTGAACGGGGAGGGCGAAGTCGCCAGCGGCATCGTGCTGCAGCGCTTCGGCGTGAACGCGCTCGATGTAATCGAAAACGTCAAGAAACGCTTCAGGGAGATCGCCGACAGTCTGCCGAAATCCGTCGAAATCGTCGCGGTCTACGATCGCTCGAACCTCATCAAAGCGGCCATCGAAACGCTCAGGCGCACGCTGCTGGAGGAAAGCATCGTCGTCGCGCTCGTCTGCATCGTCTTTCTGCTGCATTTCCGCAGCGCGCTGGTAGCGATCATCATGTTGCCGGTCGGCATCCTGATGGCATTCGGTACGATGAAGCTGCTCGGCCTTGGGGCGAATATCATGAGCCTCGGGGGCATCGCCATTGCCATCGGCGCCATGATCGATGCGGCCATTGTCATGATCGAAAATGCCCACAAGCACCTCGAACGGGCGGAGCCGGGACGCTCGCGGATCGACGTCCTGATCGAGGCCGCCGCCGAGGTCGGGCCGGCGCTGTTTTTCAGCCTGCTGATCATCACCGTCTCCTTCATGCCGATCTTCACGCTGGAATCGCAGGAGGGGCGGCTGTTCAATCCGCTTGCGTTCACCAAGACGTTCTCGATGGCGGCGGCGGCTCTATTGTCGGTCACGCTGGTGCCGGCGCTGATGGTCGTCTGCATCCGCGGCCGGATCGTTCCGGAGCACAAGAATCCGATCAACCGCTTTCTGATCTGGATCTATCGGCCGGTCATCGCCGCGGTGATGCGCGCCAAATGGCTCGTGATCGCCCTGTCGCTGGGTCTGCTCGCGGTGACGATCTGGCCGGCGCGCCAGCTCGGCACCGAATTCATGCCGAACTTGAACGAAGGCACGCTGCTCTATATGCCGACGACGCTGCCGGGCATTTCCGTCACCAAGGCCGCCGAACTCATCCAGATGCAGGATCGCATCATCCGCTCGTTCCCTGAGGTATCGTCCGTTTACGGCAAGGCGGGCCGCGCGGCGACGGCAACCGATCCGGCTCCCTCCGAGATGTTCGAGACGATCGTCAATCTCAGGCCGAAAGAGGAATGGCGTGCTGGCGTGACGGTCGACGGCCTGATCGCGGAAATGGACAAGGCGTTGCAGTTTCCCGGCGTGTCCAACGCCTGGACCATGCCGATCAAGGCCCGTATCGACATGTTGTCCACCGGGATCCGGACGCCGATCGGGGTCAAGGTGATGGGCACCGATCTGGTCGAGATCGACAAGCTGGCCAAGCGGATCGAGCAGGTTCTGAAATCCGTTCCGGGTACGTCATCGGCCTATGCCGAACGCGGGATCGGCGGCTACTACCTCGATGTGACGCCGGACCGCGCGGCGCTGGCGCGCTACGGAATCATGATCCAGGACGTCCAGGACGTCATCGGCACCGCGCTCGGCGGTCAGACAGTGACCACGACCGTGGAAGGCCGCGAGCGTTTCACCGTCAATATGCGTTATCCGCGGGACCTGAGGGACAATCCGCAAGCCATCGCCAACGACATTCTGGTTCCGATGCCGGCCGGCGGCACGGTGCCGCTCGGGGAGGTCGCGAAGGTCGAGCCCGCGCGCGGACCCACGCGCGATCCGGACCGAGAACGGCCAGTTGGCCAGCTATATTTACGTCGACATCCGCGACCGCGATCTCGGTGGCTACATCGCCGACGCCAGGCAGGCGGTGCAGGCCAGCATCCGCTTCCCGCCCGGATACTACGTCATGTGGAGCGGCCAATATGAATACCTTGAACGCGCGACGGCGCGCCTGAGGATCGTTGTTCCGGTAACGCTGATGATCATCTTCCTGTTGCTCTATCTCAATTTCCGTTCCATCGCCGACACCATGATCGTGATGCTGTCGCTGCCGTTTGCCCTGGTCGGGGGGATCTGGCTGATGTGGTGGCTCGGTTTCAATCTCTCGGTGGCTGTCGTCGTCGGTTTTATCGCGCTTGCCGGCGTCGCCGCCGAAACCGGCGTCGTGATGCTGATCTACCTCAATCATGCCCTGGAGGAAGTCAGGGCCCGCTGCGAGGCCGAGGGCCGCGGGCTGACCCGTCGCGATCTCCGGGATGCCATCATGGTGGGCGCCGTCGAGCGCGTGCGTCCGAAGATAATGACGGTAGTCGCGATCATGGCGGGTCTGCTGCCGATCATGTGGAGCACCGGCACCGGCTCCGAGATCATGCAGCGGATCGCGGTGCCCATGATCGGCGGCATGGTTTCATCGACCCTGCTGACGCTGATCGTGATACCTGCGATCTATGGATTGGTGAAGGAAAGAGGCCTGACTTCCGACACATCGGCGGCGTTGAAACGGGCCCAGCCGATCACGCCTTAGGCGTATTGGTTACCAACTCCGTCTCGTAAATACCGCGGCCACCAAGGCCGAAAAGCATTCACAGGAAAAAGGAACAAGGATGAGACTTATCGAGAAGCGGCTACTCGCGCTATTGACGGTGCTGGCGCTCTTCGCTGGCTGGCCAACGATTGCAGCCTCGCACGAGCACCATTCGACCTATTCGGCGGGAGAGCCCGGTGACCCGAAAAAGCCCTCCCGCACGGTTGAGCTCGCAATGAGCGAGATGGCCTTTGAGCCGTATAAAATCGAGGTCAAACGCGGCGAGCAGATTACGCTTCGTGCTCCGGAACGTCGGCACCGAGGATCACGAATTCCTTCTCGCGACCACGAAGGAGAACGTGAAGCACGCGGAGCTTATGAAGAAGTATCCGCATATGGAACACGACGATCCGAACGGCGTGCGCGTAGCGCCAAAAAAGACGGCCGAAATCCTTTGGAAATTCACCAAGGCGGGAACGTTCGAATATTCGTGTCTGATCCCGGACCATCGAGAATACGGCATGACGGGTCGCGTTGTCGTGAAATGAGACACGAAATGCCAGTCGAAAGGAGTGAATGATGAATAAATTTCTGCACACGGCAGGGGCGGCTCTCGCCGCGGCTTTCCTCGTTACGGCTGTGACCGCGCAAGAGGCGTCTATCAGCGGCGAGGTCAGGAAGATCGACGAAAATGCGGGAAAGATCACGTTGAAGCACGGCCCAGCCAGGAGCCTCGGCATGGACGAGGGCATGACGATGGCTTATCGCGTGAAGGACCCCGCAATGCTCAAGCAGATCAAGGTCGGAGACCAGGTGACATTCGAAGCCGAAAACGCGGACGGCGGTTTCGTTGTCACGAAACTGCAAAAGGCAAAATAAGGATTGCGCGCAGCGCCGGATGTCATCACCTGATGCAGCCTAAGTCGGATTTCAGCGAAGGCGGCTTGACCTAAGTCAACTGGCGGTCGTGGCTTTCGGTCATAATATTTTGTGGCCACGAAAGCCTCTTGCGCCATCACCGACTGGAGAAGAGCCATGAAGCGATTGATGATGGCGACCGCATTTGCGGTCACGGCACTTACGCTACCGACATGGGCGCAGTCCCCCGCCGAGCATGATTCGCACCACCCGGCGGACAGCGCACAATCCGCGCCCGCTCCCGCAAATCCGGCGCCGGATGTGGCCCAGCCAGGCATGGGAGCGACGCAAGGCTGCATGGGCAATATGCCCATGATGGGCATGATGAACGACATGAAGAACATGATGAGCAGCATGTCCATGATGAGCAACATGGGGATGATGCGGTCGATGGGAATGATGGGCCCGGGCATGGGCGGCATGGCGACCATCGATCGCGTTGAAGGCCGCATCGCTTTTCTGCGAGCCGAACTCAAGATCACCGATGCCCAGGCCAGCGCCTGGAATGGCTTTGCCGACGCGCTGCGCGCAAACGCCAGGAAGCTCGCCGAGGTTCGTGCATCCATGATGGCCAGGCCGGGTGACGCGCAAACGAAGGCTTCAACGATGGCGGACCGGCTCGACCAGCAAGAGCAATGGCTTCAGGCGCGGCTCGACGGCACCCGGACGATGAAAGCGGCTCTCGCCAAGCTGAACGAGACATTGTCGGATGATCAAAAGAAGGCCGCCGACGATCTTCTCGCCCCGCATATGGGGATGGGAATGATGGGGAGGATGGGTTCGCAGATGGGGTCAGGGAGGATGCAACCCGGTCAGATGCAGATGCCCGGCATGCGAAATAATTAGCCGGTGACGCGCTCGGCCTGCGCCACTTCCTCATCGTCCGGCCCTACTTCTCCAGCTGGAAGCGGCGTTTCTTCGTCAATCGTTTCAGGAACAAGCGGCGGTGATTTGACCGCTTCTGGAAACACGCCGAATTGGCCTGCTACCTCCTGGAGCGGCTTTTGTTTGTCGGCCCAGTGCAGGGCGGTGTAGTCGAAGCCGTGCACGATGGTGGGTTTGACGATTTCGAAATAGGGCGAGATGTCGAAATCGCGCGGCATGTAGAGCGATGAATCGCGGATATGCAGGATTTCGCGCCGGGCCTGCCTCGAGCCGGCGCGCGTGATCTTGGGCAGGATCGGGTAGCGCACGGCGTCGAACGCCTGCGCGATGAGAGCGGAACAGATGATCTTGGTAGGATCGCCGGAACCGAACGCGATCATCCGCCGCCGCCAGCGCTGCGGGATCGGCAGTGGAATCAGATAGCGCATCAGATCGAGAATATTCTTGGTGTCGTAGCCGAAGCCGATCCGGTTGATGGCATAGCGGCATACCGTGTTGCGGTCCTCAAACATCAGGCCGACCGGCCGGCACAGCCGCGTATGATAGGAGAAATATTTCGACAATGGCGCCGACGTCACGCCCTCGCCGATATTGGCCTCGATCAGGACATGGGGCTCGCCGTCAGGCTCAGTCGCGCCGTCGATCGGGCCGACGAAGAGCGCGGCGTGCGACCATGTCGACTGGGTGAGGTATTTGATGATGCCGGAAACCCGGTTATTGCCCTCGACCAGGAGGACATCGCCCTGCTGGACAACGCCGCGCAGATGCTCCGGATCGCTCGGCGTGAACGGCTCATACCCCGGCACTTCCTTCTGAAGATAGGAAGCGATCCACTTGCCGACGGTATCGAGCATCACGCCCATGAAGGTTTTCCCCCCGGCGGCCTTTTATGGCCGCTTTTCTTAGACCTTTATCATGGTCGAAAGCCGTTGCAATTTGGTTCATGAGACCGGCCGATCAATCATGATTGATTTACCATGATGGTTGCCGCTTGCGCCCGGATGCGGCAAGTTCGCCAGATGTTCCCTCTGCATTCAAAATCCCGGAAACCATGAAATGGCGATGACGCGGCGCGAGCTCCTTGCGGCCTCCGCGGCGATCGCGGTGGCGCCGCTCCCTGGTCGCGCATGGGGGGCGCCATTGCCACGCGAGGTTGACATTGTCGTGATCGGGGCGGGGGCCGCCGGCGTCGCCGCGGCGCGGCGTATCCAGGCCGCGAACCGCAAGGTCGTCGTGGTGGAGGCCGCAGGCCAGATCGGCGGGCGCTGCCTCACCGATACGGCGGCATTCGATGTCCCGTTCGATCGCGGCGCGCGGTGGATGCACAATCCCGAAATCAACCCGATGGTCAGGCTCGGGCGCATCGCGGGACTTGATTTCTCTGCCGCCCCGCTCGGCCAGAAGATCCGCATCGGCCAGCGCAACGCCCGTGCCGGGGAAACCGAGGAGTTTCTTGCAGCCCTCGTGCGCGCCAACCGCGCCATCGATGATGCCTCCCGCGGCAAGGCCGACGTGGCTTGCGCCTCGGTACTGCCGAAGGACCTCGGCGACTGGGCGGGAACGGCGGAATTCGTGCTCGGAGCCAGTGCCTTCGGCAAGGATCTCGGAGATATCTCGGCCATGGACAAGGCCCGGGCGCAGGACCGCAATCCCGCGATCGGCTGTCGCCAGGGTCTGGGCAGCCTGATCGCCAGGCTCGGCGAGCAGGTCCCGCTGGCGCTGTCGACGCCCGCAAGCCGGATCAGCTGGAGCGGCCGCGATGTCGCCGTGGAGACGCCGGCGGGCAAGATCGCCGCGCGCGCCGCGGTCGTCACCGTATCGAGCAACGTACTCGCGGCCGGGAATATCAGGTTCACGCCCGAAATCCCGAAGCGCCAGCTCGATGCCGCGGCAAAATTGAGTCTCGGCAGCTACGATCGCATCGCCGTGCAACTGCCGGGCAATCCCTTGGGGCTGGCCCGCGATGACGTCATCATCGAGCAAAGCAAATCGACCCGTACGGCGCTTCTGACCGCAAATATCTGGGGATCGTCGCTATGCACGATCGACGTCGCGGGCTCGTTCGGCCGCGATCTTTCAGGCCAGGGCGAAAAGGCGATGATCGCATTCGCTGTGGAATGGCTGACCAGGCTGTTCGGCAGCGATGTCGCGGCCGCGGTCAGGAAGTCGAGCGCGACGCGCTGGAATGCTTCGCCATTTACGCTCGGCGCGATGTCGGTTGCGCTGCCCGGCGGGCAGCCATCGCGAAAAATCCTCACCGAGCCGATCGGCAGCGTGTTCCTCGCGGGCGAAGCGACCCACGAGACCCTGTGGGGCACGGTCGACGGCGCCTGGGAAAGCGGCGAACGCGCGGCCGAAGCAGCGTTGCGAAAGATCGGCGCGCTCAGCGATTCGATCGCGGCACCCTCGCGCGCGCCGAAGCAACGCCGCCGCGGCGCGCAAAGGACGGGAGCACCGGTCAATTGAATTCCAGTCGACCACCGCGGAGCACCGGCCCATTGACGTCATCCCGGCCGAAGGCGCTGATCTCGTGGTCAAGCGGCAAGGACAGCGCTTTCGCGCTCCACGAAGTCAGGCGCGCGGGCGAGTTCGACGTCGTCGGGGCATTGACGACGGTGACCGAGACCTTCGGCCGCGTGTCCATACACGGCGTCCGGCGGGAGATCCTGATGGCCCAACTCGAGACCGCGGGATTGTCGCCGCGCATCGTGCCGATCCCCTATCCCTGTCCGAACGAGATTTACGAAGCGCGGATGGGCGAGGCGGTGGCCGGCGCCGTGCGGGAGGGTGTGACCCACATCATCTTCGGCGATCTCTTTCTCGCCGATATCAGGGCCTATCGCGAACAGAAGCTCAAAGGCACCGGCGTCACGCCGGTGTTCCCGCTGTGGGAAAGGCCGACCCTCGCGCTGGCGCAGGCGATGATCACAAGCGGCATGGAGACCTATCTCTCGACCGTCGATCTGAAAAAGTTGCCGGCGGAATTCGCTGGAAGAAAATTCGATGTGCAGCTGCTGGCCGATTTGCCCGATGGGGTCGACGCTTGCGGCGAGAACGGCGAGTTTCACACCTGCGTGACGGCGGGGCCGATGTTTGCGCGCCGTCTCCCGGTCACAGCCGGCGCGCGCGTCGAGCGTGATGGCTACGCCTATTGCGATTTGGTGCTGGGGGAAAAAGATGCGTGACGGGTGGCTCAGCGCAGCACGCCGCCGGTCTTCTTGTTGACCTCGGTCACGATCTTCGCGGCCACCGCGTCGATCTCCTGGTCGGTCATGGTTTTCTCGCGCGGCTGCATCGTGACCGCAATCGCGACGGATTTCTTGCCGTCGTCGATGCCCTTGCCTTCGTAGACGTCGAACACCGTCACAGCTGTGATCAGTTTCCGGTCCGCACCTTGCGCCGCGCGCACGATATCGCCGGCTTTCACGGCGCGATCGACGATGAAGGCAAAATCCCGTGACACCGGCTGGAAAGCCGAGAGCTCGAGCACCGGCCTGGCGCGGGTCGGTTTCTGCTTGGCGTCGGGAATGCGATCCAGCATCACCTCGAAAGCGACCAGGGGTCCGTCGGCGCCGAGCGCCTCCAGCGCGCGCGGATGCAGTTCGCCGAAATATCCGAGCACGTTTTGCGGGCCGATCTGGATGGTGCCGGATCGTCCGGGATGCAGCCAGCCCGCGCCGCCCGGCACGATTTGCAGCGCCTGCATCGGCGCGCCGGCCGCCGAAAGCACCGCAAGCGCATCGGCCTTGGCGTCGAGCGCGTCGGCCTCGGCCGAGCCGGACCAATGCCGCCCAAGGCCCTGCGAGGATGCAAAGCCGTGGCGCACGCCTGATGCGGCCGTCAATTGCTCATCCGGCCGGTCGCCCAAAAACACCTGGCCCACTTCGAACAGCGCGACATCGGCAAATCCGCGATCGGAATTGGCCTGCGCCGCCGCAACCAGACCCGGCAGCAGGCTCGGCCGCATGTCGGACAGATCCGAGGCAATGGGATTGGCGAGTGCGAGCTCTTTCTTGCCGCCGCCGAACAATTCGGCGTGCGGCTTCGATATGAACGACCACGTCACCGCCTCGACCATGCCGCGCGCGGCGAGCGCGCGCTTGGCGCGCCGGGTGCGCAGCTGTATGGGCTTGAGGATCGGCTTGCGCGGCTCCTCGCCGCGTTCGAACGGCGTCATCGGCACCTTGTCGACGCCGAAGATGCGGACGATCTCCTCGACGATATCGGCCTTGCCGTGCACGTCCGGTCGCCACGAAGGCACCGCGACCTTCACCACCGCCCCGCTGCCGGCCATCATGAAGCCGAGATGGCTCAAGATGCGCTTCATCTCCGCGAGCGGCACGTCGATGCCGGCGAGGCGTTTTACTTCAGTCGGCGGGAAGTCGATCACGCGATCGTCGCCAAAGGCCTTGCCTGCGACGACGTTTTCAGATGGGCTGCCGCCGCAGATCTCCATCACCAGCCGCGTGGCCATCTCAAGCCCCGGCACCATGAAGGCGGGATCGACGCCGCGCTCGAAACGATAACGCGCATCCGAGTTGATGCCGAGCTTGCGGCCGGTCTGGGCGATGTTGATCTCGTTCCACAGCGCCGATTCGATCAGCACGTCGGTGGTCGCATCCGAGCAGCCCGAGGCTTCGCCGCCCATGATGCCCGCGAGCGATTCGACGCCGTGATCGTCGGCGATCACGCAAGTGCCGCTGTCAAGCGTGTAGGTACGGCCATCGAGCGCCAGCAGCGTCTCGCCGTCACGCGCGCGGCGCACGGTGAGGTTTCCCTTCACTTTCGCCGCGTCGAACACATGCAGGGGCCGGGCGCGGTCGTAGGTCATGAAGTTGGTGATATCGACCAGTGCATTGATCGGCCGCAACCCGATCGAGGTCAGGCGCTTTTGCAGCCATTCCGGGGACGGACCGTTCCTGACGCCGCGAACCAGCCGCAACGCAAAGCCCGGACACAACGTTGCATCCTCGACCGTTACCTTCACCGGACAGGGGAATTCGCCCTTGATCGGTTTGATGCCGGGATCCCTGAACTTGCCCATGTCGGCGGCCGAGAGATCGCGCGCGATGCCGTGCACGCCAGTGCAGTCCTGCCGGTTCGGCGTCAGGTTGATTTCAAGTACGGGATCGCCGAGGCCGGCCCACTGCGCATAGCCTGCGCCAATGGGCGCATCGGCCGGCAGTTCCATGATGCCGTCGTGGTCTTCCGAAATTTGCAGCTCTGCCGCCGAGCACAGCATGCCGCGGCTCTCGACTCCGCGGATGGTGCCGACGCCGAGCGTGATGTTCTTGCCGGGAATGTAGGTGCCGGGGGCGGAGAACACGCTGACGAGGCCGGCCCGCGCGTTCGGCGCGCCGCACACGACCTGCACCGGCGCGGCGCCGTTGCCGGCGTCGACCATGCAGACCCTCAGGCGATCCGCGTTGGGATGCTGTTCGGCTGAGATCACGCGCGCGATGGTGAAGGGTGCGAGCGCCTTCGCCTTGTCCTCGATGTTTTCGACCTCAAGCCCGATCATGGTGAGCTTGTCGGCGAGTTTTTCGACGGGCTCGTCGGTGTCGAGGTGTTCCTTCAGCCAGGAGAGGGTGAATTTCACGAGCTCAATCCTCCCGCCAGCGTCGGGATGTCGAGCGGCTTGAAACCGTAGTGGCTTAGCCAGCGCACGTCGCTTTCGAACAGCTGCCTGAGATCATGCATGCCGTATTTCAGCATCGCGATGCGGTCGATGCCCATGCCCCAGGCGAAGCCCTGATAGACGTCTGGATCGATGCCGCAGGCGCGCAGCACATTGGGGTGCACCATGCCGCAGCCGAGAATCTCCAGCCAGTCCTCGCCTTCGCCGAAGCGAATCTCGCCCTTGTCGCGCCGGCACTGGATGTCGACCTCGAGCGAGGGCTCGGTGAACGGAAAGAACGACGGGCGGAATCGCATGTTGATGTGATCGACCTCGAAGAAGGCCTTGCAGAATTCGTGCAGGATCCATTTGAGGTGGCCGAGATGCGAACCCTTGTCGATGACGAGGCCCTCGACCTGGTGGAACTGCGGCGTATGCGTGGCGTCCGAATCGATGCGGTAGGTGCGGCCCGGACAGATCACGCGGATCGGCGGCTTTTGAGTGAGCATGGTGCGCACCTGCACCGGCGAGGTGTGGGTGCGCAACAGCATGCGCGAGCCGTCTTCCTTCGGATTGAAGAAAAACGTGTCGTGCATCTCGCGGGCCGGATGGCCCTCGGGAAAATTCAGCCTGGTGAAATTGTAGTCGTCGGTCTCGATATCGGGACCTTCGGCGATCGAGAATCCCATGTCGGCGAAGATCGCCGTGAGTTCGTCCATCACCTGGCTGAGCGGATGGATCCGGCCCTGTTCGGCCGGGGTCTCGCGTGCAGGAAGCGTGACGTCGATGGTCTCGGAGGCAAGCCGGGCGTCGAGTGCCGCCGATTTCAGGATATCGCGGCGCGTGGCCAGCGCCTGCGTGACCTTGTCCTTGGCGAGATTGATCGCCGCGCCTTGCGTCTTGCGCTCGTCCGGCGACATCTTGCCGAGGGTCGCCAGCAGCGCCGAGATCGAACCTTTCTTTCCGAGCGCGGCGACGCGGACGGCTTCAAGGGCCGCTTCGTCGGGCGCGGCCGCGATCTGGCCGAGGATCTGGGATTCGAGTTGAGCAAGGTCGGTCATGGCAATCCCTTTTGGCCAGGATGCTGAGCCGATGCTCCTAGCCCGTCATGCCCGGGCTTGTCCCGGGCATCGACGCCTTATGGTGTTTGCAAGAGAGAAGACGTGGATGGCCGGGACATCCAGCGCGAAGACGCGCTTCGCGCTTTTACCCGGCCATGACGACTTCAACCCGCAGAGCACAAGCGGACGACGCCTTACGCCGCCAGCGCGGCCTTGGCCTTCTCGGCGATGGCCTGGAACGCCGCCGGCTCGTTGATCGCGAGATCCGACAGCACCTTGCGGTCGACCGTGATGCCCGACTTGGACAGGCCGTTGATAAAGACGCTGTAGGTCATGCCGAACGGACGCACCGCGGCATTGAGGCGCTGGATCCAGAGCGCGCGGAAAGTGCGCTTCTTGCGCTTGCGGTCGCGGAAGGCGTATTGCCCGGCCTTTTCGACCGCCGCCTTGGCGGCGCGGATCGTGTTCTTGCGGCGGCCATAGAAACCTTTGGCGGCCTTGTAGACTTTCTTGTGCTTGGCGTGAGAGGTCACACCGCGTTTGACGCGAGACATGACGGGTCTCCTTTATCTGAAAATGGGTGACGGATCGCCGCGCGGACGCGCGGCTCGGCAGCAGCGCGATCAGGCGTTCGGCAGAAAGTATTTCTTGATGTTGTCGCCGTCGGTCTTGAACAGCACACGGGTGCCGCGGAGCTGACGAATCTGCTTCTTCGTCCGCTTGATCATGCCGTGACGCTTGCCGCGCTGGGCATGCATCACCTTGCCGGTGGCAGTCACCTTGAAGCGCTTTTTAGCGCCCGACTTGGTCTTCAGCTTGGGCATTTGGCTCTCCTGTTGCCGCAGAAAAAACGCGCCCAAAGGGCGCCTTCGCGGCTGAAATGCTCGTTAGAGCGTTGAAAATGCTCGGTTATCCCCTATGGGAACAACCCGCACGGCCATCGCCACGGCAGCCCTTGATCAGCCGGGCGATGAAGTTGGCGCTTATGGCAGAACCAGGCCGGATTGGCAACGATGAACCGCCGAACTGTACGGACCGATGAAACATCGGGCGCCGGAAGCGGCGGCAGGAAAAAATGGCGATTTCAGCCCAATTGGGTGCCTTTTCCGCCGATGCGCGCCGCGAGAGCCGCCCGGCGTCATGGATCGTCCCCGCCTTGGCGGGGACGATGAATCGGCGAGTTCGAACCGACAGCATCTATTTGGAATCAGCGCGGCGCCAGAACCATCACGACCTGGCGGCCTTCGAAGCGCGCGTCCTGCTCGACCTTGGCGAATTCGGCGACATCAGCCTTGACCTTGTCCAGCAGCTTGGTGCCGATTTCCTGATGGGCCATTTCGCGGCCGCGGTAGCGCAAGGTGATCTTGACCTTGTCGCCTTCCTCGAAAAACCGCTGCATCGCACGCATCTTCACGTCGTAATCGTGATCGTCGATCATCGGCCGGAGCTTGATCTCCTTGATCTCGACGACCTTCTGTTTCTTGCGGGCTTCCGCGGCCTTCTTCTGCGCCGAATACTTGAATTTCCCGTAGTCCATGATCTTGCAAACGGGAGGATTGGTATTGGGCGAAATCTCCACAAGGTCCATGCCGGCTTCCAGCGCCATCTTGACGGCGGCGACCGTCTCGACGGTGCCATGGTTGGTGCCGTTCTGATCGATCAGCTGAATGGTGGCATTGCGGATTTCATCATTGGTGCGCGGCCCGTCTTTGGTGGCAGCGGGCGGGGCTCTGTTGGGACGGCGAATGGGTAGTTCTCCAAAGTTGTGAACGAAGACTGTAGTTTGAAGGAATAAGGCTGCGCGGGCAAGCAAACTCGCGCCGCAGCCGACGAAAAGCATCAAATGCGAGGCATTTTGGTCACGCCGAACAACTCCTGACGGTACGGAATGTTCAGACCAGCCCACATAGAGGGCAAGGCTTCGCTCCGCAAGCGCCGCAGTGGCCCCATGAGCCTCCGTTGACGGATCGGTCCCACTCACCCAAACAGGCAAGCCGGAGTAACCGTCCATGACCAGTTCCGATGCAACCGGGCAGCTGCCCACTTTTATTGAAGTCGGCGAGGCGAGCGCCATTCGCCGCATCGCGGTCCGCGCCCGCTCCGGCGGCCTGCCCGGGCTGTTCTGGCTGGGCGGCTTCAAGTCGGACATGCAGGGAACCAAAGCGATCGCGCTGGACGCGTGGGCCGCCGAGCGAAATCGCGCCTGCGTCAGGTTCGATTATTCCGGCCATGGTGAATCCGGCGGCGATTTCATCGACGGCACCATCGGGCGCTGGCTGGAAGAGAGCGTCGCGGTGTTCGAGCGGTTCTGCACGGGACGCCAGGTGGTGATCGGCTCATCGATGGGCGGCTGGATGGCGCTGTTGCTGGCGCGTGAAATCGCCAGGCGGCCGGCCAGCCGCGCGTCGCTGGCCGGGTTGGTTTTGATCGCGCCGGCGCCCGATTTCACCGAAGAACTGATGTGGAAGGGATTTTCGCCGCAAATCCGGCAGCAGATCGAGACCAGGGGCCTGTGGCTGCGGCCGTCGGAATATGGCGAACCCTATCCGATCACCCGCGCCCTGATCGAGGAGGGCCGCAAGCATCTCTTGCTCGGCGGCGCCATCGAGGCGGGGTGTCCGGTTCGGATCCTGCAGGGCGCGCAGGATCCCGACGTGCCCTGGCGGCACGCCTTCGCGCTGGCGCATCGGCTGCCGGCCGACGACGTGGTGCTGACGATGATCCAGGACGGCGACCATCGCCTGTCGCGGCCGCAGGACATCGCGCGGATCATCGCCGCGGTGGCGGAGATCGGCTAAGGGCCCACTCCGCGCGCACGGCGTCGTCGCTCTCGGTGCCGATCGCCTCTGCCGCGAGCGCCGCGAATTCCTCAGGCCGCATCAATTGCGACAGGGCCCATACCGCGGCCCCGCGAACCAAGGCACTTGTGTCGGCGAGCAGTCGTTCGGCCTCGACCGCCAGCGCGGGGTCGTTCGCATTGCCGATCGCGATCAGCACATTGCGGATGAAGCGGTCGCGGCCGATCCGCTTGACCGGCGATTTTGTAAATCGGGTGCGGAACGCGGGGTCGTCGAGCCTTGCGAGATCGGCAAGTTCAGGCGCACGCAAGTCTTCGCGCGCCGCGAGCTTTGCTTCACGCCCGGCCTGCGCAAATTTGTTCCACGGGCAGGCGGCGAGGCAATCGTCGCAGCCATAGATGCGGTTGCCGATGGCCTTGCGAAATTCGGGCGGGATCGGCCGCTTGCTCTCGATCGTGAGATAGGAAATGCAGCGCCGGGCATCGAGCTTGTAAGGCGCCGGAAACGCGGATGTCGGGCAGATGTCGAGGCAGGCCCGGCATGATCCGCAATGGTCTGTTTCAGTCTCATCGCGCGGCAGGTCGGAAGCGGTGAAGATAGCGCCGAGAAAAAGCCATGAGCCGAACTGGCGCGAGACAAGATTGGTGTGCTTGCCCTGCCAGCCGAGCCCTGCCGCCTGCGCCAGCGGCTTTTCCATGACCGCGGCGGTGTCGACGAACACCTTGACCTCGCGGCCGGTCGCGCCGACCAGCCATCGCGCCAGCGCCTTCAGCCGCTTCTTGACCAGGTCGTGATAGTCGTCGCCCTGCGCATAGACCGAGATCGCGCCGTGCGTGCGTCGCTGCAATATCGCGAGCGGGTTTTCATCGGGCCCGTAATTGACGCCGAGCATGATCACCGAGCGGACGCCCGGCCACAACACGCGTGGGTCGGTGCGGCGTTCCGGATTCGTGGCCAGCCACTCCATGTCGCCATGCGCGCCGGCATCGAGAAATTCGCGGAAATGCCGAGCCGCCTCCGCAACCGCATCCGGATCGGACACGCCGATGCAGTCGAATCCCAGCGCGCGCGCCTGACGGGCGAGTTCCTGCTTGAGATCGGCGGGAGAAAATCGGGTGGCCGTGTTCAGAAGTCGAGGTCCACATAGGTCCGCGACGCCGGCACGCCCGCCAGCCATTCGCTCAGCAGCGGGCGGAACGACGGGCGGGATTTCACCCGCGCGTACCATGCCTTTGCCGCGTCGTCCTCGATCCATGGCACGTCGCCCAGATAATCGATCGCCGAAAGATGCGCCGCGGCGGCGAGGTCCGCATAGGTGAGCCGGTCGCCGGCCAGAAAATTCCGCGTCTGCGCCAGCCAGCCGATATAGGCCAGATGATAGCGCACATTGGCCTTCGCCGCGCGGATCACATCCGCGGCCGGCGGGCCGCCGCCGTTATCCTCGCTCATGAAGCGCTTGTAGATGCGCTCCGTGACCAGCGGATTGGAGGCCTCCTCGAAGAATTTTTCGTTGAACCAGCCCATCAGCCGACGCACCTCGATCCGCTCGGCCGTCGTGGCGGGCAACAGCCGCCGCTCGCCTATTTCGGCGCCATAGGTCTCATCCAGGAACTCGGCGATGATGCCGGCGCCAGGAATTGCGGGCCCGTCTTCGGCGATCAACACCGGCGTCGTTCCCGCGGGGTTCAATGCGAGAAACGCCTCGCGCCGCTCCCAGACCCGTTCTTCCACCAGACGCAAATCAAGACCGTGTTCGCCCAGCGCGAGGCGAATAAAGCGCGAAAGTGGGCAGAACGGGTGGTGAAACAGCGTGAACATGAAGCCCTTGATAGATTTCCAGTCTTAAGAAAACCTCTCACCGCGGCAGGCCGGCGGCGGAAGTGCGCCAAACTATAGAAGCTCGTGACCGAGGCAACCTCAAGTTTTCAGCTTTTGGCGTTGCGGCAGGGATGCGAATAAGCGAGAAGAACCCGGCTTTTTTCGGCCGATACCGATCATAGCGGCTCCGGTGGATCACGAATTTGGAAAATGAGGCACTAGATCATGATGTCTGATTCGTTGAGGGCGGTGATTCTCGGCATCATCGAGGGCGTCACGGAATTTCTCCCGGTGTCGTCGACAGGTCATCTGCTGCTGGCGGAACGGTTCTTCGATCTCGGCGAGGGCAATTTCTGGAACAGCTTCACGGTATTGATTCAGCTCGGCGCGATCCTTGCGATCCTTGCCATCTACTTTGCCAAGCTGTGGCGAATCGCGCTTGGCATGTTCTCCAATCCCGATGACCGCCGCTTCGTCATCGGCGTACTGGTGGCGTTTCTGCCCGCGGTCGTCATCGGCCTGATTGCCGGGAAGTACATAAAAGAGGTTCTGTTCAATCCGTGGGTGGTGTGCTTTTCGCTGATCGTCGGCGGCGCGATTTTGTTGTGGGTCGATCAGCTCGATCACAATCCGCATGAGCACGACGCCACGAAATTTCCCTTGCTGATGTATCTGTGGATCGGCTTCGCGCAGTGCCTTGCGATGATCCCCGGCGTTTCACGCTCCGGCGCCAGCATCGTCGCGGCGATGCTGATGGGGGCCGACAAGCGCGCGGCCGCGGAGTTCTCGTTCTTTCTGGCGATCCCGACCATGGTCGGCGCATTCGCCTACGATTTTTACAAGAACCGGGGCGAAATGACGGTCGACCATCTGGGGATCGTCGCGATCGGTTTCGTGGTGTCGTTCATCACCGCGATCATCGTGGTGAAGACATTTCTGACTTACGTGACCCGCCATGGCTTCACGCTGTTTGCGTGGTGGCGCGTCATTGTCGGCACGCTCGGTCTGATTGCACTGGCGATGGGGCGGTAAAAACTTTCGGTCGTCCCTGCGAAAGCAGGGACCCATAACCACCGGCGTGTATCTTTGCGACAGCTGCAACGACCATCTGGCGTAACAGCGAACATCGGTGGTAATCGGTCCCGGCGCGCGCTTCGCTTGGCCGGGACGACGAAATCAAGCGCCCTTGTGCGCGAACTGGCCCGCCTTGCGGAAGCGCCAGAGATATTGCGGGGCGATCGCTTCCAGCGAATCCGGCACAATTCCCAATCCTTCCAGCGTGAGCCCGGCGGTTTTCGCAGCCTCCGACACGACATTGTCGCTGCGCAAAAGCTCGACCTGATCGGGCGTCAGTTTCAGCGGCCCCGGCGCGAACTGCAGGAACAGCGCCTGCAATTTCGCCAGCGCGAAGGGCAGCGAGACCAGCATGCGATGACGTTCGATGGTCGAAAGGATGATTTCCATGATCTCGCGCATCGTCAGCACTTCCGGGCCGCCGAGCTCGTAGGTCGCGCCGGCCTTTGTCTTGCCGTCGACGGCATCCGCAACCGCGGTCGCGACATCGCCGACATAGACCGGTTGCAGTTTGGTAACGCCGCCGCCGATCAGCGGCAGCGCCGGCGACATCCGGGCCAGGGCCGCGAATCGGTTGGTGAACTGGTCCTCCGGTCCGAATACGACCGAAGGCCGCAGGATCGTGGCGGAGGGAACGGTGGACAGCACCGCCTTTTCGCCCGCGGCCTTGGCGCGCGCGTAATGCGAGGGCGAATTCTCGTCGGCGCCGATGGCCGAAACATGAACCATCCGCGCCCCGACCGCGGCGGCCGCCTTCGCCACGGCGCCGGCACCTTCGGCCTGAACGGCGTCGAATGTCTGCGCCCCGCCCTCGGCGAGGATGCCGACGAGATTGATGGCGACGTGGGAATCGCGCATCGCGGCCTCGACCGAGGCCGGGTAGCGCAGATTGGCCTGCACGGCGTGGATCTGGCCGACTTTGCCGAGCGGCTGCAGGTGCCCGGCCAGTTCCGGCCGCCGCACCGCCACCCGGATCCGGTAATCGCGCTTGCAGAGCGCGCGGACCACGCTTCGCCCCAGAAAACCCGACCCTCCGAAAACCGTAACCAGGGTGTCCAGATTAGAAGCCATGGGTCATTTCCTGCGGGTCAATTTCGGTCGATAGGCGCGATATTTGGCTGTTTCGCGATACGCCATCATATTCGCACTGTACAGCCTATTTGCGCACGACCCGGAAAGGTGGGCACCGGTTTTCCGAAAAGGTCATGCTCCAAAAATAGGGCCCTTCGCCAATTTGACAAGCGCGCGGGCGATCCGTACTAACCGCCCCGGGCCCAGGTGGCGGAATTGGTAGACGCGCTGGCTTCAGGTGCCAGTGGCTTCACGGCCGTGAAGGTTCGAGTCCTTTCCTGGGCACCATTGTGCTTGGATGCCCCGCCGCTGCCGTTTGGGGCTCACCACGCGCTCGCCTCTTTCGAATTTGAGCGGTAGTTTGAGCCGCATCGATTCAACGAGGTTCGTAGACACCATGACCGTACGCCTGCATCGCGGCGATCTGCCCGATCTCACCCGCTATACCAACTCGGTGGCGATCGATACCGAGACCATGGGGCTCGATCCGCATCGCGACCGGCTCTGCGTGGTACAAATGTCGAACGGCGACGGCAGCGCCGATGTCGTGCAGATCCCCAAGGACCATGGCAAGGCTCCGGCCGACGCGCCGAACCTGAAGGCGCTTCTGGCCAATCCAAAGATCACGAAGATCTTTCATTTTGCGCGATTCGATCTCGCCGCGCTCTACAACACACTTCGGTGTGATGCCGCAGCCGGTCTATTGCACCAAGATCGCCTCGCGGCTCAGCCGCACCTACACCGATCGCCACGGCCTGAAGGATCTGGTGCGCGAGGTGCTCGGCATCGATCTGTCGAAGCAGCAGCAATCGAGCGACTGGGGCGCGCAGACCCTGAGCGAGGCGCAGCTGGCTTACGCGGCCTCCGACGTGCTGCATCTGCATGCCTTGCGCGAACGTCTCGACGCCATGCTCGCGCGCGAGGGCCGTTCGGGGTTGGCGCAAGCCTGCTTCGATTTCCTGCCGACGCGGGCAAAACTCGATCTGCAGGGCTGGGACGCCGAGGATATTTTCGCGCATTCGTGAGCCGAGGCGTCGGTTCAGGCGTCCTGTCAGCCACTTGTCAGCGGTTTATTGGCGACTTGCGCCCCGTTTCGGACACACTCCTGGCACGAGGTTCCGGCTGCGCGACCCGACGATCCCGGGTAGAATGATCAGGTCTCGCTTTGCCTGGAGCAGTGGTGAATTCGGTTCAGAATCCTGCCTATCAAGCTGGAATGGAGGCGCGCTTCGCCATCGCCGAGCGCCACAGCCGGATCGTGCGGGTGCTGCGCATTGCGGTTCCCGCGGCGGTGATCCTGTCGCTGGCGGTGATCATCGTGGTGTCGATCTTCAATCCGTTCCGGATGCTGTTGCCCAAGCTGCCGCTCGAGATCGGAAACCTCGTCGTCTCCGGCACCAAGATCACGATGGAATCGCCGCACCTGTCGGGCTACTCGCCGGATCGGCGACCCTACGAAGTCTGGGCAAAAACCGCGATCCAGGATGTGACCGATCCCGATCATGTCGAACTCCACACGTTACGGGCCAAGGTGTTGATGGAGGATCGGTCGACCGTCACGCTGGACGCGCTCAACGGGCTGATGGATACCAAGCAGCAGCTGCTCGATTTGCATAAGGATATCTACTTGCAGACCAGCGCGGGTTATGAAGCGTGGCTGAGCCAGGCCTTTGTCGACATGGGCAAGGGCACGGTGACGTCGGACGAACATGTCGATGTGAAATGGGCGGACGGAACGCTGTCCGCCGACAAGCTCAAGATTACCGGCGGCGGCGAAGTGGTGAGGTTTGACGGCCACGTCGTGATGAACATCGACAAGCTGCCGCCTGCCGAGAGCGCGCCGGAACAGCCCGCTAACGCTACGCCCGCGCCCGACCCCACGGGGCACCCCGCCCGGACGCGGTCGGTCTCCAGCAAGTCCTCCAACCCCAAATGATCCGATGACGATTTTTGCGCGCAGCACCCTGACACGGAGGATGGCGCTTGGCGGCTGTTGTGCCGCCTTTGTGCTCGCGGCGATCGCTGCCGGTGAGGCCGCCGCGCAGAGCGCGGTGACGGGCGTTCCCAATGCGATGCAGGGTTTTTCGCAAAATCGCGACCAGCCGATCCAGATCGAGGCCGCCACGCTTGAGATGCGCGACAAGAAAAAGGAAGCGACCTTCTCCGGCAATGTGAAGGTGGTGCAGGGCGACACCACCATGACGTCGAAGACGCTGGTGGTATTCTACGAATCGAGTTCGGCAGCCCCGGCGCCCGCGGCCAATTCGAAGACCGCGGCGAAATCGGCGCCGATCCAGTCCGCGACCCCCGGTCCCGGCGGCAGTTCGTCGATCAAGCGGCTGGAGGCGAAAGGCAATGTGGTCGTGACCCAGAAGGATCAGGTCGTGACCGGCGAGACCGCGGTCTTCGACACCAAGACCAACCTCGTCACCATGCTGGGAGGCGTGGTGCTGACCCAGGGCAAGAATGTGCTGCGCGGCGATCGGCTGATGGTGGACATGACCACGGGCGTATCGCGGGTGGAATCCGACAGCGGCAAGGTCCAGGGCCTGTTTCAATCCTCGGGCCAGGGCGGCCCGGTGATCCCCGGCGCTCGCCATCACCGACGCCCCCGTCAGGACCCGCGAGCTCAAATAAACCTAAATAGTATCAATAAGCTTGAAAACTTGCCGCCGCCGACGAGGTTGAAGCCTCCGGCCTGAGCCTGTATCTGCCTACTGACGCAAGAGAGTGCACGACCTTTTCGCCAAATCGCTGACACTTTGGCCGATCGTGCACTGGTTCCGTGATCCGCCCTCAAGGCGAGGGTGTTTCGCTGGGCAAGGGACATCCATTCCTTCATGTTGCGCGAGCGCACGAATCGCCGCGACGGTTCGCGGAACACCTTGAAAGGCTGAGCGAAGCGGGAATGGTGGATTTACTCGGTATGTTCCGTCGCCGCCCGGCGAAGCGCAGTGCGCCTGGATTTGCGCGCACGCATGCGGACATTACCGCGCTCCGCGACAGCATGGGCGAAATGCTGTCGAGCCCGGTGCGCGACGCGCCGCCGCTGGCCCGCGCCGCGCCGGCGCAACAACAGGATGTGCCGCGGACCGAAAAGCCACGTCCGGCGCCAGCCAAATCTCCAGCCAGGACCAGCGGGGCAGCGGCACCGCGGCCGGCGCAGCGGGCAGGCTATCTGGCTGTGCATAGCGTGGAAAAGAGTTTCGGCACCCGCCAGGTCGTGCGCGGCGTCAGCATCTACGTCCGTCGCGGCGAGGCCGTCGGTTTGCTGGGTCCGAACGGCGCCGGCAAGACCACGGTCTTCTACATGATCACCGGCCTGATCAAGGCCGATCGCGGCAGCATCGAACTCGACGGCCACGACGTCACCAGGCTGCCGATGTATCAGCGTGCCCGGCTCGGCATCGGTTACCTGCCGCAGGAGGCTTCGATCTTTCGCGGCCTCACGGTGGAGCAGAATATTCGCGCGGTGCTGGAGGTCGTCGAACCCTCGCGGAAAAAGCGCGAGGCCGAACTCAATTCCCTGCTCGACGAATTCAACATCACGCGCTTGAGAAAAACGCCGTCGATTGCACTGTCGGGCGGCGAGCGCCGCCGTGTCGAAATCGCGCGCGCGCTGGCAACCCGCCCCAATTACATGCTGCTCGACGAACCCTTCGCCGGCATCGATCCGATCGCGGTCGGCGACATTCAGGATCTGGTCCGCCATCTCACCAATCGCGGCATCGGCGTCCTGATCACCGACCACAACGTCCGGGAAACGCTGGGCCTGACGGATCGCGCCTATATCGTCTATGCGGGGGAGATCCTGACCGAGGGGAGCCCGGAAGAGATCGTCAATGACCCGGATGTTCGCCGCCTCTACCTTGGCGAGGAATTCCGGCTTTAATCTGGGCCGGTCGGCCTGGCGCATGACCCGCCAAAGCGTGGGCGGTTTGGCGACAAGGTCGCGCGCTATAGTCCAATTTTCCAATTCGTCAAGCCGTGTACATCGGCTTTGGACTAGTTTAAGCAAGAATCGGACCAACTTTTAGGGATCGGTTCTGGCCTCCATGGCTCTGACGCAGAGATTAGAGTTCCGCCAGTCGCAGTCGCTGGTGATGACGCCGCAGCTGATGCAGGCGATCAAGCTCCTGCAGCTGTCGAATCTCGACCTGTCGGCCTTTGTCGAGGAGGAATTGGAACGGAATCCCCTGCTGGAGCGCACCAGCGACGGCCCCGAGGCTCCCGTGGCCGGCGAGCCGGCGCCGGAGCGGGCCGAATTCTCCGATTCCGACGATGTGGGCGCGGCCTATGGCGACGACGCCGGCGGTGAGGCCCACGGTTCCGCCGGTGAAACCTTCGAGCCGGTCCAGGAAGAGTGGATGAACCGCGATCTCGGCAGCCGCGCCGAGATCGAGCAGACCCTCGACGCCCCCCTCGACAACGTATTCTCGGAGGAACCCGCCGAAGCCGCCGCACGCACCGCGCAGGATGCGGCGCCGACGGCCTATACCGAATGGGGCGGCGGCGCCTCCAACGATGACAGCTACAACCTCGAAGCCTTCGTCGCCGCCGAGGTGACGCTCGGCAGTCATCTTGCGGAACAACTGGCGGTGGCTTTCGCAGCCCCCGCGCAGCGCATGATCGGCCAATACCTGATCGATCTGGTCGACGAGGCGGGCTATCTGCCGCCGGATCTCGGCCAGGCCGCCGAGCGGCTCGGCGCATCGCGGGAAGACGTCGAAGCGGTTCTGGCGGTGCTGCAGAAATTCGATCCGCCCGGCGTCTGCGCGCGAAGCCTGAGCGAGTGCCTTGCGATCCAGCTGCGCGAGCTCGATCGTTACGACCCCGCGATGCAGGCGCTGGTCGAGCATCTCGATCTCCTGGCCAAACGCGATATCGCCGCTTTGCGAAAATTATGCGGTGTCGATGACGAAGACATCACCGACATGATCGGCGAAATTCGCCGTCTCGATCCGAAGCCGGGTTTGAAATTCGGCTCGGCGCGCACGCAGACCATGGTGCCGGATGTCTATGTGCGGCCCGGGCCCGACGGCGGCTGGCATGTCGAACTCAACAGCGACACGTTGCCGCGCGTGCTGGTCAATCAGACCTATTACACCGAGCTGTCGAAGACGATCCGCAAGGACGGCGACAAATCCTACTTCAGCGATTGCCTGCAGAATGCGACCTGGCTGGTACGCGCGCTCGATCAGCGCGCCCGCACCATCCTCAAGGTCGCAACCGAGATCGTGCGTCAGCAGGATGGCTTCTTCACCCACGGCGTGGCGCATTTGAGGCCGCTCAACCTGAAGGCTGTCGCGGATGCGATTCAGATGCATGAATCGACGGTGTCGCGGGTGACCGCCAACAAATACATGGCGACCAATCGCGGCAGTTTCGAGCTGAAATATTTCTTCACCGCGTCGATTGCGTCGGCCGACGGCGGCGAAGCCCATTCCGCGGAAGCGGTTCGTCATCACATCAAGCAGCTGATCGATGCGGAGGACCCCGCGCTGATCCTCTCGGACGACACCATCGTGGAACGATTGCGCGAATCGGGCATTGATATCGCCCGCCGCACCGTTGCGAAGTACCGCGAAGCGATGCGAATCCCCTCGTCGGTGCAGCGCCGGCGCGACAAGCAAAGCATGCTCGGTCATGCGCTCTCGGCGCCCGCCGCATCCTCCGACCGGTCCCGGGATACACAGCCTGCCTGATTGCGTCCCGGCGGAATCGGGATAGTGTCGATTCCGCTCAAGAAGCGAGGCACAAAATGACTCTCCGGATCTCGGGAAAAAGCATCAGTGTCGGCGACGCGCTGCGCGGGCGGGTCAGCGAGCGCACCGAGGAAGTGCTGCGCAAATATTTCGACGGCAACTATTCCGGCCACATCACGCTGAGCAAGGATGGCTTCGGCTTCCGCACCGATTGCGCGCTGCATCTGGATTCCGGAATTACACTCGAGGCGGATTCCAATGCCGCCGACGCCTATGCCAGCGCCGACCAGGCATTGCTGATGATCGAAAAGCGGCTGCGCCGCTACAAGAGCCGGCTCAAGGATCGCTCGGCCCGCAAGGCGCATGCGGCGTCCGAGGCGCTTGCGGGGATGGACACTCAGACGCTTGATGCGCCGAGCTATGTGCTGGAGGCCCCGGCCGAAGGCGACGACGAGGTCACCGGCTACAGCCCGGTCATCATTGCCGAAGCGACCACGTCGCTGAAGCGGCTTTCGGTCTCAGAAGCGGTGATGGAACTTGATTTGACCGGTGCCGCCTGCCTCGTGTTCCAGCATGGCTCAAGCGGCCGGGTGAATATCATTTACCGCCGCCCGGACGGCAATGTCGGCTGGATTGATCCCCCTGTGGTTAACTCCGGGGGTAGGGCGCCAATCGGCATTGACGCCCACCGGGACCCTCCCTATGGTCCGCGCCCTTAACGATAGCGGCCGGGAATAATTCGGCAGGTGTTGGCACCGCTCTTGCGTTGGAGTAGAAGCCCCCCACCTAGGACCCGGGCGGTAGGCGGCCGCCTTTTCCGCCTCATATTCTTGATGCCACCCGCTGAAGCCTGTTTCGCAACCTCACGGTCAAATTCACCTCGGAACGCCCCATGACGATTACCGATCTGGTCGCACCCGAGGCGATTCTCCCTGCGTTGAAGGTCAACAACAAGAAGCAGGCGCTCCAGGAACTGGCGGCGCGGGCTGCCAGCCTGACCGGGCAGAACGAGCGCGCGATCTTTGAAGTCCTGCTGCAGCGCGAAAAGCTGGGGACCACCGCGGTCGGCTACGGTGTCGCCATTCCGCACGGCAAGCTTCCCAAACTGGAAAAGCTGTTCGGTCTGTTTGCCCGTCTCGAACGCCCGATCGATTTCGAGGCGATGGACGGCCAGCCGGTCGATCTGGTTTTCCTGCTGCTGGCGCCAGAGGGCGCGGGCGCCGATCATCTGAAGGCGCTGGCGCGAATCGCGCGGCTGTTGCGCGATCAGGATGTCGCCAAGAAGCTGCGCGCCTCGCGCGACGCGCCGGCGATCTATTCGGTGCTGGCGCTGCCGCCGGCAACGGCGGCGTAAGCCAGCAGCTGTCATTGCCGCGCGCGGACCCTGCGGTCCGCGCTGGAGAGCAATCGAGTTGTTACGAAGATGGATGGATTGATCGATACGCGGGTCACGCCCGCGTATGATTCATCAGGCAGCTACGGCAGCGTCAGCGAAACCAGCAAGCGCTCGCATCAGTGACACCGACAAGGGTCGGTTCAGTGAACGCTGACGGCCTGCAGTTCATTGCTCCAGGCGTTCGCGACCGCCGCTTCGCGGCTGTCGGTCAGCATGATCGGCGTCCCGTCGGCGGCGTGGAGCGCAAACAGTTTCAGTCCGGGCGCGATCTTCGGCGCCTCCGGAAACAGCACCGGCACGTCCTCGGAACGGACCTGCTTCACATAGGCGATATGGCCTTCACCCAGATGGGCCAGCGCTTCCAGCGAAACGCCAGGTTCCAACGCAACATTACCTTCAGTCATGGTCTCGACTCCTTCTGAGCCTAAGCGGTCGAGTCCGCTACTCGTTCCTATTATTCGTGTTCATTGATAGCGATTGTCTTAACGACCTTTTCCGGCTCAGGCCGGGCGAGATCGATCGACAACAGCCCGTTTTTCAAATCCGCGCCCAGCACCAGCATCCCCTCTGCCAGCACGAAGGTGCGCTGGAAGTGGCGGGCGGCAATGCCGCGATGGATGTATTGCCGGGCCTTGTCGTCCTGCTGGCGGCCCCGGATTACGAGCTGGTTTTCCTCAATGGTTACATCGAGTTGGTCGCGGGTAAATCCCGCCACCGCCAGCGTGATCCGCAGGCGTTCGGGCTGGCCGTTGGCGCGGTCACAGCGCTCGATGTTGTAAGGAGGATAACCGTCGGCGCCTTTGACGACGCGATCGAGCGCACGCTCAATTTCGTCGAATCCCAGCAGAAACGGACTGGATAACGAAGGAACACGAGACATATTTTTGCAAAGTCCTCTCGAAGCGACTTTGAAGTTTCAGGGCCCTTGCGGCGCCCCTTCGACCGGGTGGCCGCTTGGCCCTCCGATCAAAACCAATATGGGCATAATTCAGGGGTGTTCAAGCACCCCCGGAACAGTCCCCAACGCAACCCATCGGGGCTCCGCCCGGGAGATGTGCGGCGTGTCGTCGCGGCCAGTTTCGAGGCCCCGGCCTTTTTCGACGCGTTTCCCTGACGCGAACCGGTACCCACTTTGCTCGAAAACACCTTAGCGCCGGCGTTCGCTGCCGCAGACAGCCCCCTTGGCGATCAACGCGTCGATCTCGCTGTCGGAGTATCCGAACTCCTTCAGCACCTCGGTGGTGTGCTGGCTGAATTTGGGCGGGACGCTGCGCAGGCTCGGCTTGCTGCGTTCGAGGCGGATCGGCGACGCCACTCCCTTGTACCAATCCTTTTCGATGACATCGCCGCGATGGATCGTGTGGGGGCTGGTCAGGGCCTGGTCGATCGACTGCACCGGTCCGGCCGGCAGGCCCGCGGCAAGCAGGCGATCGCACAAGGGTCCGGCATCGTGTTGACTGAACACGGCAGCGAGTTCGGCGCGTAGTGCATCCCGGTTGGCGATGCGGTCCTTGTTGCGCGCAAAGCGCGGATCGGTGCCGAGTTCGGGTTTGCCGATCTCCTTGGCCAGCTTGCGGAAGGTCCCGTCATTGCCGACGCCGATGAAGATATTGTCGGTCCGCGTCGGGAAGATCGCATACGGAACGAGGTTGGGATGTTCATTGCCGGTGAGCTGCGGCGGCCTGCCGTGCATGAAATAATTCGCGGCGTGCGGATGCATGATCGCGAGGCCCGTCTCGTACAGCGTGGTTTCGAGAAACTGTCCCATGCCTGATCTCTGCCGCTCCGACAGCGCCATCAGGATGCCGATCGCCGCGTAAAGTCCGGTGGTGATATCCACCAGCGGAACGCCGATCCGCATCGGGCCTGATTGCGGCGAGCCGGTCGCGGCGATCATCCCGGTCATGGCCTGAATGATCGCGTCATAGCCGGGATTGCCGCCGCGTGGGCCATCGGCGCCGAAGCCCGAGATGCGGCAGTGAACAAGTTTGGGAAATTTTGCGCGCAGCACGTCGTTGCCGATGCCCCATTTGTCGAGCGTGCCGGGCTTGAAATTCTCGATCAGGACGTCGGCGCCCTCGAGCATCTTCATCAGCACGGCGCGGCCGCCCTCGGAGGCAAGGTCGAGCCCGATCGAGCGCTTGTTGCGGTTGATGCCGACGAAGTAGGCCGCGTCATCGTCATGGAACGGCGGTCCCCACTCGCGTACCTCGTCGCCGGCCGGCGGCTCGACCTTGATCACGTCGGCGCCGTGGTCGGCGAGGATTTGCGTGCAGTAAGGTCCGCCAAGAACGCGCGTGAGGTCGATCACGCGCAATCCGGTCATCGCGCCTGGGGTCGTTTCAGTCGTCATGGTCGTTTCTTGCGAAGGTTGCGAAGGAGGCTGCCGTCGGGCGTTTAAATCATCACAGCCGCTTCTTCGCAAATGCGCGGCCGGAATGAGATTTCAGATATTTCTCGAATTCAAGCGCTTTGTACTTGTCGCGGAAAGGCGCAATACCAGACTAATTCCCAAGGTTTGAATTTTGCTGTGTGCGCGGATTTGCCCGCATTATGCTCCGGATCCGCCGCTTCAAATCTGCGGTTGCGCCTGTGTATTCCTGTTCCGGAGACTCGAGGCTGCGGAGATGTAGACGTACCACATCGGCGCTCACGGTGCCGCACCGTATAACGCGTCTCCAGCCCGTCTTCGCCCTTCGGGCTACGCCGGGCACGCTTCGCCCTTCGGCTCTGCGTGGCTGCGCCACGCGTAGCCGAAGGCGAAGCGTGGTGGAGCCAGGCGGGATCGAACCGCCGACCTCTTGCATGCCATGCAAGCGCTCTCCCAGCTGAGCTATGGCCCCTTAACTCTATCGCTTGAGCATGATCTTTTCGGAGAACCGATACCGCTTTGCGCTAACGCGCCTCCGGCTCCGGATCATGCTCCCCGCACGCCTTGGGCGACGCGCGGGCCAAGACCCTGAACACAGTTCAGGGATGATCTCAAGTCTCCTCGTCGCCGCCGACGTCGCCGATGATATCGGTCACGTCCTCGTCGCCTTCTTCTTCATCGGCGATGAAGGTCGAATCATCGTCATCGTCGCCTTCGATCGTCTCGTCGATCTCGATGTCGTCTTCCGATTCGGGAACGACGGCCTTGACCTTGCCGGTGTTCTCCTCGGCGTCGGCTTCCTCGAGCGGCACCAACTCTTCGGCTTCCATCGGTTCCGGCGTTGCTTCAGCGGCGGAAGCGGCCGCGGCGGCGCTGGCGCGCGCGGCGGCGTCGGCGCGGGTCCGGGGCGGCGGAATCGGCGCGATCGGCACGACCTCGCCGGTATAGGGCGAGATCACCGGGCTCTTGTTGAGGTCATAGAACTTCTTACCCGTCGTCGGGCAAATGCGTTTGGTTCCGAGATCGGATTTGGCCACGGTGCAATCCTGGGAATTTTTCGAAAAACGGTGCTTCACTTGGCTAGTTGGCACGCCGCTGTCAATAGTGCTTTGCAGAAGATGGGGGCTCGCGTGACGCGGTGCACCCGCGAATGTTAGAACCGCGCGACACCAGAGGACACAATCTTGACCCATTCGGATCGCCCTGCCGATCAAAAGACGCCGCTTGAAGCCCGTTCGAGCGGACCCCTGACCGGGAAGGTCCGCGTTCCCGGTGACAAGTCGATTTCGCACCGTGCCCTGATTTTGGGCGCGCTGGCGGTCGGCGAGACCCGCATATCGGGCCTGCTTGAGGGCGAAGACGTCCTGAATACCGCCAAAGTCATGCGGGCTTTGGGTGCCAAAGTAGAGCGGACCGGTGACTTTGCCTGGTCGGTCCGGGGCGTGGGCGTGGCCGGGTTCGCCGAGCCGGATGCCCCGCTTGATTTCGGCAACTCCGGCACAGGCTGCCGGCTGGTGATGGGCGCGGTCGCCGGGTGCCCGATTACAGCTGTCTTCGACGGCGACGCCTCGCTGCGCTCAAGGCCGATGCGAAGGGTGCTCGATCCCCTGGAATTGATGGGTGCGCGGGTCGGCGCGAGTGGACCGGGCGGTCGCCTGCCGCTGACGCTTTCCGGTGCGCGCGACCCGTTGCCGATCCTTTACCGTACGCCAGTGGCCTCGGCCCAGATCAAATCCGCAGTGCTGCTGGCAGGGCTGGCCGCTCCAGGTGTCACCACCGTGATCGAGACCGAGGCCAGCCGCGACCACACCGAACTGATGCTCCGGCATTTCGGGGCGCAGATCGAGTCAACGCCGGAGGGCAGCCACGGCCGCAAGATCGCGCTGACAGGTCAGCCCGAACTGCATGGCGCCGAGGTCGTGGTGCCGGCCGACCCGTCATCGGCGGCGTTTCCGATCGTGGCCGCTTTGATCGTCGAAGGCTCGGACCTGGTCTTGTCCGATGTCATGACCAATCCGCTGCGCACCGGGCTGCTCACGACATTGCGCGAGATGGGCGGTTCGATCGAGGAAAGCGATATTCGCGGCGATGCCGGCGAGCCGATGGCGCAGCTTCGGGTGCGTGCCTCGAAGCTGCGCGGCGTCGAGGTGCCCCCCGAACGCGCGCCCTCAATGATCGACGAATATCTGGTGCTGGCAGTGGCAGCCAGCTTCGCCGAAGGCACCACCGTCATGCGCGGTCTTCAGGAATTGCGCGTCAAGGAATCCGACCGGCTGGAGGCCACCGCCGACATGCTGCGCGTCAACGGCGTCAGGGTCGAGATCTCGGGTGACGATCTGATCGTCGAGGGCAAGGGCCATGTGCCGGGCGATGGCCTTGTTGCCACCCACATGGATCATCGCATTGCGATGTCCGCGCTGGTGATGGGCCTTGCCGCCGACAAGCCGGTCAGGATCGACGACACCGCCTTCATCGCCACCAGTTTCCCGGATTTCATCCCGATGATGCGCGCAATTGGGGCAGAGTTTTCATGATCATCGCCATCGACGGACCGGCCGCTTCAGGCAAGGGCACGCTCGGCAAGCGGCTCGCCAAGCATTACGGCTATCGTCATCTCGATACCGGCGTGATCTACCGAGCGGTCGCCAAGGCAATGCTGGACGCCGGCGCCGACCTGACCAACGAAATGCTGGCGGTTTCCGCGGCGCTCGAGCTCGATCCCGAAAAGTTCGGCAATCCCGCCCTGAAGACCCAGGCCGTGGGCGACGCCGCCTCGGTGGTGTCAGCGATTCCGAAGGTGCGGGAGGTGTTACTGAACTTTCAGCGGCAGTTCGCCGCCGATCCGCCCGGCGCGGTGCTGGATGGCCGCGACATCGGAACCGTGATCTGTCCCCACGCCGACGTCAAAATCTTTGTGGTAGCCGATCCCAAGGTCCGCGCCCGCCGCCGGACCCTGGAAGCGCGGGCGCGGGGGGAGGATTCTTCGTCATTGCCGACGCAAAAGTGCGCGCCCGCCGCCGGACCCTGGAGCCGGGCGCGGGGAGCCGACGAGGCCGCCGTGCTGGCGGATATTCTCAAGCGTGATGAACGCGACCAGAACCGGGCGGTGGCGCCTTTAAAACCGGCCGCAGATGCTTACTTGCTCGATAACTCCCATTTGGATATAGAAGGCGGCGTCCGGGCCGCCATCGACATTGTCGAAGCCGTCCGAGCGGGCCGGCAGCGGGTTTGAGCGCTTTCATTTGAGGGCTTCCAAACGAAACCGCTGCCGTCATTGGAGGAAAGCCCGCTCCAGGCTTCGAGATCGACAAGCTCAAGGTTCCGGAAAAAAATCAACGTATCGAACGTGCAGGCAAGCTGCCGGCCCGCTCTCGCGATTTCTTGCGAGGCGGTCGTTAGAGTTTGCGGACCTCTAACCCTTCACGTCCGATGCGCCCCTTAACCCGAATTGCTGGCGAACCCCGCATCTGGAGAACAAATGGCTTCGACTGCTGCTTCCTATAATCCTTCCCGTGACGATTTTGCCGCCATGCTCGACGAGTCCTTCGCCGGCGGCAACCTGCAGGAAAGTTCCGTCATCAAGGGCAAGGTTGTTGCGATTGAGAAGGACATGGCCGTCATCGACGTCGGCCTGAAGACCGAAGGCCGCGTGGCGCTGCGTGAATTCGCCGGGCCCGGCCGCGAAAGCGATCTCAAGGTTGGTGACGAGGTCGAGGTGTTTCTCGACCGTATCGAGAATGCGCTCGGCGAGGCCGTGCTGTCGCGCGACAAGGCGCGCCGCGAGGAAAGCTGGGGCAAGCTCGAGAAGGCCTTCAACAACAACGAGAAGGTGCACGGCGTCATCTTCAATCAGGTCAAGGGCGGCTTCACCGTCGATCTCGATGGCGCGGTTGCCTTCCTGCCGCGTTCGCAGGTCGATATTCGCCCCATCCGCGACGTCGCGCCGCTGATGAACAATTCCCAGCCGTTCCAGATCCTCAAGATGGATCGCCGCCGCGGCAACATCGTGGTGTCGCGCCGCACGGTTCTGGAAGAGACCCGCGCCGAGCAGCGGCAGGAACTGGTGCAGAACCTCGAAGAGGGTCAGGTCATCGACGGGGTCGTCAAGAACATCACCGATTACGGTGCGTTCGTCGACCTCGGCGGCATCGACGGCCTGTTGCACGTCACCGATATCGCCTGGCGCCGGGTCAATCACCCGACCGAGGTTTTGACCATCGGCCAGACCGTGAAGGTCAAGATCATCAAGATCAACCACGAGACCCACCGCATCTCGCTCGGCATGAAGCAGTTGCTGGACGATCCGTGGCAGGGCATCGAGGCGAAGTATCCGCTGGGCGCCCGCTTCACCGGCCGCGTCACCAACATCACCGACTACGGCGCGTTCGTCGAACTGGAGCCGGGCATCGAAGGCCTGATCCACGTCTCGGAAATGTCGTGGACCAAGAAGAACATGCATCCCGGCAAGATCGTTTCGACCTCGCAGGAAGTCGAAGTGCAGGTTCTCGAAGTCGATTCGGTCAAGCGCCGGATTTCGCTCGGTCTCAAGCAGACCATGCGCAATCCCTGGGAAGTGTTCGTCGAGAAATTCCCGGTCGGCTCCACGGTCGAAGGCGAGGTCAAGAACAAGACCGAATTCGGCCTGTTCCTCGGGCTCGAGGGCGACGTCGACGGCATGGTCCATCTGTCCGACCTCGACTGGAAGCTTCCGGGCGAGCAGGTGATCGACAACTTCAAGAAGGGCGACATGGTCAAGGCCGTGGTGCTCGATGTCGATGTCGAGAAGGAGCGCATCTCGCTCGGCGTCAAGCAGCTCGAAGGCGATCCGTTCGCCGAGCCGGGCGACGTCAAGAAGGGCGCCGTCGTGACCTGCGAAGTGCTCGAGGTGAAGGAAAGCGGCATCGAGGTGAAGATCTCCGGTACCGACTTCACCACCTTCATCAAGCGGTCCGAACTCGCCCGTGATCGCAACGATCAGCGCGCCGAGCGTTTCGCCGTCGGCGAAAAGGTCGATGCACGGGTGATCCAGTTCGACAAGAAGGCCCGCAAGGTGCAGGTCTCGATCAAGGCGCTGGAAGTCGCCGAAGAGAAGGAGGCCATCGCGCAGTATGGCTCCTCCGATTCGGGGGCAACGCTCGGTGACATTCTCGGCACCGCGCTCAAGCAGCGCACCGACAAGTAAGCCTTTCGGCCTTTCTGCCAAAAGAAACGGGCCCCGGTTTCGACCGGGGCCTTTTTATTCAAAGTCGTATCGCGTTCGTTTCCCTCTCCCGCAAGGGGAGAAGGGGATGGGCCTTGTTTTCTTCATATTGCGCCGCAATTGATGTAATCAGGGTACGAGATATTAGGGTTATGCAGAGAATACCGTGCGACCCTTCAAGCACCACTTCCGGGAGAGATTTCGATGTCGCTTGACTCAGATGTCATCGTCGATCGCCGCAGGATACGGCGCAAGCTGACGTTCTGGCGTGTGACCGCAGCATTGGTTGCGATCGCCGCGATCGTCATCGTCGGTGTGATCGTGACGCCTGGCGGGCGTGGGGCGTTGACGACGTCGGGCTCGATTGCGCGCGTCCATATCGATGGCCTGATCCGCAGCAACGCTGATCGCGTCGAGGCACTGGAGCGGCTGGAAAAATCGCGTGCTGCGGCGGTCATCGTGCACATCAATTCGCCCGGCGGCACCACGGCGGGTTCCGAGCAGCTTTATGACGCGCTGGTGCGCCTGAAGGCGAAGAAGCCCCTGGTCGTGGTGGTCGAGGGACTGGCCGCTTCGGGCGGTTACATCACCGCCATCGCCGCCGATCATATCGTCGCCCAGCAGAGCTCGCTGGTTGGTTCGATCGGCGTTCTGTTCCAGTTTCCGAATTTCGGCGAATTGCTGAAAACCGTGGGCGTCAAGGTCGAGGAAGTGAAGTCCTCGCCGCTGAAGGCCGCGCCAAATGGCTTTGAGCCGACCAGTCCGGAAGCGCGTGCCGCGCTCGACTCGCTGGTGAAGGATTCCTATGCCTGGTTTCGCGGTCTCGTGAAGGAGCGCCGCGGCATGGACGACGGCCTGCTCGAAAAGGTCGCCGACGGACGGGTGTTCACCGGACGTCAGGCGGTCGATCTCAAGCTCGTCGATCAGCTCGGCGACGAGAAAACCGCGATCGCCTGGCTGGTGGCGCAGAAAGGCGTCAAGGCCGACCTGCCGGTGCGCGATTATAAATTGTCGCCGCGCTTTGGCGACCTGACTTTCCTGCGCACGGCGGCCGCGGTGACGCTCGACGCGCTCGGCTTGAGTGCGATCGCCCGGCAGATCGAGCAGACGGGCATGGCGCAGGCCGTCGATCGTCTGGGCCTCGACGGCATGCTGGCGTTGTGGCATCCGGCGGGGGCCGATTGAACCGCAAGTCCGGTTTTGACCCCGCCCGCCCCGGTTGTGGGCGGTGTCACAACACCCAATCTGGCCGTTTGTCACGTGTTTTCGCGCCCGCCAAATTTCATTTAGCGTCTTGACAGTCCAAGCCATTTTCACGGAAATGCATCACCGTACCTTCCCGGGTCCCCGTCTCGATGATCAAATCCGAACTCGTTCAGCGTATCGCCGAGCATAACCCGCACCTCTATCAGCGGGATGTCGAGAACATTGTGAACGCGATACTCGACGAGATCGTCGCGGCTTTGGCGCGGGGCGATCGGGTCGAGCTGCGTGGTTTCGGTGCATTCTCGGTGAAGCATCGTCCGGCACGCGCCGGTCGCAATCCGCGTACCGGTGCGCACGTGCCGGTGGATCAGAAGAGCGTGCCGTTCTTCAAGACCGGCAAGGAAATGCGCGAACGGCTGAACCGCGAGGGCGGGGGACCGGACGCCGGCACCTGAGGCTGATCCCGTTCTCCATCGAAGCGAGAGAGGGTCATGCGTAAGTTTTTCATGGCTATGGTGTTGATCCCGCTGGGCCTGATCTTTGTCGTCTTCGCGGTCGCCAATCGTCATCTGGTAACGGTGTCGTTCGATCCGTT
The DNA here is from genome assembly GCA_963786045.1 of uncultured Alphaproteobacteria bacterium. Taxonomy (GTDB): domain Bacteria; phylum Pseudomonadota; class Alphaproteobacteria; order Rhizobiales; family Xanthobacteraceae; genus Bradyrhizobium. The sequence continues at coordinate 203,784 of CAWAXR010000023.1, forward strand.
CAATTCCAGCGATCCATCGGTCGCGGTCACCTTACCGCTGTTCGTCGTCATCATCGTGGTCGCGATCGCGGGCGTGCTGGCGGGTGGCTCGGCGACCTGGATTCGGCAACGCCATTGGCGGCGCGCCGCGCGCCAGCACGAAGCCGCCGCGCGGCAGGCACGGGCGCAACTGGCCGATCTGCGTGCCGCCGCAATCTCCTCGCGGCCCGATCCGCAGCGCCTGCCCGCCCCGTCGCAGGGCGGCGGATATGGGGCTGCCGGGCGAGACAAGCAGGGCGCGACGTTGTAGAACCCGCGCCAGGCGGAGAGGCCTTTCGGCCCTGTCGCGGTTCCTCTAACCCGTGCCCTTGAACTATGTCCCTGATCGTCAAAATTTGCGGCCTGTCCACGCGCGAGACGCTCGACGTCGCGCTGGATGCCGGTGCGGACATGGTGGGGTTCGTTTTCTTTCCGCCGTCGCCGCGGCATCTCGGCCTCGAGACCGCACGCGAGCTCGGCAAGCAGGCCAAACGCCGCGCGTCAAAGGTTGCGCTTACGGTGGATGCCGACGACGCGACGCTCGCCAACATCGTTGAAGCATTGCAGCCCGATATCTTGCAGCTCCACGGCAGCGAGACCGTGGCGCGGCTGCGCGACATCAAGCAGAAATTCCGCTTGCCGGTGATGAAGGCGATCGCGGTTGAGACCTCGGCCGATCTCGCCGGCCTGCCCGGATATGCCGCCGTCGCCGATCGTATCCTGTTCGATGCCCGCGCGCCCAGGGAAGCCACGCGTCCCGGCGGTCTCGGTGCGGTGTTTGACTGGCACGTCCTTGAAAATCTGGACATCAACGTGCCGTTCATGGTTTCGGGCGGCCTGCATGCCGGCAATGTGGCGGAGGCTGTTCGCATGACGCGGGCCGGCGGCGTGGATGTTTCTTCCGGCGTGGAACGCACGCCGGGTCACAAGGATCCCGAGATGATCCGCGCCTTCATTCGTGCGGCGCGCGCAACCCAAGAGCTAACGGTTCGATGACCAAGCCCCTCCCCAATTCCTACCGAAGCGGTCCTGACGAGCGCGGGCATTTCGGCATTTTCGGCGGTCGTTTCGTCGCCGAAACCCTGATGCCGCTGATTCTCGATCTGGAGAAGGCCTACGCCGATGCCAAGGCCGATCCGGCGTTCAGTGCGGAAATGAACGGCTACCTCAAGCACTATGTCGGCCGGCCGTCGCCGCTGTACTTTGCCGAGCGGCTGAGCGAGCACCTTGGCGGCGCGAAGATCTATTTCAAGCGCGAGGAGCTGAATTACACCGGCTCGCACAAGGTCAACAACGTGCTCGGCCAGATCATGGTAGCGAGGCGCATGGGCAAGAAGCGCATCATCGCGGAGACCGGCGCCGGCCAGCATGGCGTCGCTACCGCGACGCTGTGCGCGCGGTTCGGGCTCGAATGCTTCGTCTATATGGGGGCGGTCGACGTCGAGCGGCAGCAGCCCAATGTCATCCGCATGGAAATGCTGGGCGCCAAGGTGATCCCGGTGCAATCGGGCTCGCGCACGCTGAAGGACGCGATGAACGACGCGCTGCGCGACTGGGTCACCAACGTGCACAACACGTTTTACTGCATCGGCACGGTGGCGGGCCCGCATCCCTATCCGATGATGGTGCGCGATTTCCAGTCCGTGATCGGGGTCGAGACCCGGGCGCAGATGCAGGAGGCCGAAGGCCGCCTGCCGGATTCGCTTGTAGCCTGCATCGGCGGCGGCTCCAACGCGATCGGGTTGTTTCACCCCTTCCTCGACGATCCCTCTGTCGAGATCTTCGGCGTCGAGGCAGCCGGCCACGGGCTCACGCAATTGCACGCCGCCTCGATCGCCGGCGGCCGGCCGGGCGTGCTGCATGGCAACCGCACCTATCTCTTGATGGATGACGACGGCCAGATCCAGGACGCGCATTCGATTTCGGCGGGGCTCGACTATCCCGGCATCGGGCCGGAACATTCCTGGCTGCACGAAACCGGCCGGGTGAAATATCTGTCCGCCACCGACGACGAAGCGCTGGCCGCATTCCAATTGCTCTCAAGGCTGGAAGGCATCATTCCCGCGCTGGAGCCGGCGCACGCCATCGCAAGAGTGATGGAGCTCGCGCCAAAGCGGCCGAAAGATCACCTGATGGTGGTCAACCTCTCCGGTCGCGGCGACAAGGACATTCCGCAGGTGGCGGAGATATTGCGGGGGAAGAAGAAGTGATCGTTGCTCGCGTCGAGTTCTGGGAGAGAGCCGCACCCTAACCCTCCCCCGCAAGCGGGAGAGGGAATGGACCGCGTTCGGGGTCAGCACTGTTCTGTCCGCTTGGCGAGGTGAGCCCCCCTCTCCCGCTTGCGGGGGAGGGTCGGGGTGGGGGTGTCTCCGCGACACAGGTCTCGGCACGCGGCACAGCACCGCAGGTGCCGCACCATGACCACCCGCATCGATGCGCGCTTCGCCGCGCTGAAGAAGGAAGGCCGCTCCGCCTTCATCACCTTCGTGATGGCCGGCGATCCCGATCCCGCGACCTCGCTCGAAATTGTAAAAGCGTTGCCGAAGGCCGGCAGCGACATCATCGAGATTGGCATGCCCTTCACCGATCCGATGGCGGATGGTCCGGCGATCCAGGCGGCGGGATTGCGGGCGCTGAAGGCCGGCATGACCCTGAAGAAGACGCTGGCAATGGTGCGCGAGTTCCGCAAGGACGATAACGCCACGCCGCTGGTGCTGATGGGCTACTACAATCCGATCTACATCTACGGCGTCGACAAATTTCTCGTCGATGCAAAATCCGCCGGCGTCGACGGCTTGATCATTGTCGACCTGCCGCCGGAGGAAGACACCGAATTGTGCCTGCCGGCGATGAAGGCCGGGCTGAACTTCATCCGGCTGGCGACGCCGACCACCGACGACAAGCGTCTGCCCGCGGTGCTCTCCAATACTTCCGGCTTTGTCTATTATGTCTCCATCACCGGGATCACCGGCAGCGCAAGCGCCGATTCGTCCGTCGTCGGCCAGGCGGTCGCCCGCATCAAGCGGCATACGAAACTGCCCGTCTGTGTCGGTTTCGGCATCCGGACCCCCGAAGCCGCGCGCGCCATCGCGGAGAATGCCGACGGCGCGGTGGTCGGCACCGCGCTGGTCGATGCCTTGCGCGGCAGCCTCGATTTGGACGGCCGGGCGACCGCCAAAACCGTCGATGCGGTGGCGGATCTTGCGGCCTCGCTGGCGCATGGGGTTCGGGGAGCCAAACAGGCTGCGGAATAAGCCATAATTGCGGGGGAGATAGGCCCCAGGCAGCGGCTTGCCGGGCACTCTCGGGAACGCCATATATTCCATGTGAATGCTGCCAGAGCATGATCCGGAAAAATGGCAACCGGTTTCGGAGCGAAGAATGAATTGGCTCACCAACGTCGTCCGGCCGAAAATACGCAACATCCTGCGCCGCGAGACGCCGGAGAATCTGTGGATCAAATGTCCCGATTCCGGTCAACTCGTGTTCTACAAGGACGTCGAGGCTAATCAGTTCGTCATTCCCGGCTCGAATTATCACATGCGCATGGGCGCGGTGGCACGGCTGAAATCGATCTTCGACAACGAGACCTGGTTCGACGTGGCGCTGCCCGAGGTGACCGCCGATCCCCTGAAATTCCGCGACGAGCGTAGATATTCCGATCGCATCAAGGACGCGCGGGCCAGGACCGGGCTGAACGACGCCATCAAGGTCGGTTACGGCAAGCTTGAAGGCGCCGCCGCCGTGGTCGCGGTGCAGGACTTCGATTTCATGGGCGGCTCGCTCGGCATGGCGGCGGGCGAAGCCATCGTGCGCGGGCTTGAACTCGCGGTCGAAAAGAAATCGCCGTTCATCGTCTTCGCGGCTTCCGGCGGCGCCCGCATGCAGGAAGGCATTTTATCGCTCATGCAGATGCCGCGGACGACCGTGGGCGTGCAGATGCTGCGCGAGGCGAAACTGCCCTACATTGTCGTGCTGACCAATCCGACCACCGGCGGCGTTACCGCCTCCTATGCCATGCTCGGCGACGTGCAAATCGCCGAGCCGGGCGCGCTGATCGGCTTCGCCGGCGCGCGCGTGATCGAACAGACCATCCGCGAGAAATTGCCGGACGGATTCCAGCGCGCTGAATACCTGAAAGACCACGGCATGGTCGACATGGTCGTGCATCGCCACGATCTGCGCCCGACGCTGGCCCGGCTCTGCCGATTGCTTGACCAAATCACCCGCGATAGAACCTGCGTCCAAGCCTGCGATGCAGGCCGCCATTCCGGCCCCGATCGTATCAGGTGCGGAGATGGCGCCGGCAGCGCCCCAGGCGTGAACGCGTCTGCCGCTAAGCCGCCGCCGCTCGGCGAATTGGTCGCGCGGCTGTCCGCCCTGCATCCGGCGCGTATCGATCTCGATCTGCAGCGAATGAATCGGCTGCTGGAACGGCTTGATCATCCCGAACGCAAGCTGCCGCCGATGATTCATGTCGCCGGCACCAACGGCAAGGGCTCCACGGTCGCCTATTTGCGGGCGATCCTGGAAGCCGCGACCTTGCGCGTTCACGTCTATACCTCGCCCTATCTGGTGCGAATCAACGAATGCTATCGGCTCGGTCGAATCGGCGGCGGAGTTCTGGTCGACGACGACGAACTGCGCAGCGCCCTCGAGCATTGCGAACGCGTCAATGCGGGAGAGCCGATCACGATTTTCGAAATCGAAACCGCGGCGGCGTTTTATCTGTTCGCGCAACATCCCGCCGACGTGGTGCTGCTGGAAGTCGGTCTCGGCGGCCGGCTGGATGCCACCAACGTGATCGACAAGCCGCTGGCGAGCGTGTTCGCGCCGGTCAGCATGGATCACACCGAATTTCTCGGCGATACCCTGATGGCAATCGCCCGCGAAAAGGCGGGCATCATCAAACGCGACGTGCCGGTGATTTGCGCCGAGCAGGTGCCTGAGGCGACCGCCGTGATCGAACAGTGCGCCAAGCGCTTGCATGCGCCGCTATATACCGCGGGGCAGGAGTGGCACGTCAGCGTCGAGCGCGGCCGCCTGGTCTATCAGGACGATTGCGGCTTGATGGATCTGGCGGCGCCAAAACTGTTCGGCCGTCATCAATTCGACAATGCCGGCCTTGCGATCGCGACGCTGCGCGCGCTTGACGCATTCAGGATCGAACCATCGGCGTTCGAAGCCGGAATCGTCAACGCCGAATGGCCGGCGCGGATGCAGCGTCTGGCGTCGGGCGCGCTGGTGGATCAGGGGCCGCGCGGATGTGAAATCTGGCTCGATGGCGGCCACAATGCCGAAGGCGGGCGGGTCGTGGCGGCTGCCTTGGGCGACCTCGAAGAGCGGGTGTCGCGTCCGCTCGTGGTCATTGTCGGCATGATGGCGAACAAGGACGCCGGCGCGTTTCTCGCCAACTTCGCAGGCCTCACGCGCCATATCATGGCGGTACGGATACCGGGTCGCGACAACGCCATGCCGCCGGACCGGCTGGCCGACGCCGCACGCGCACTCGGCATGCGCGTGGAAAGCGCGGCCAGCGTCGAAGCGGCGCTGCGTTCGCTGGCGCGGCTCGCCTACGAAGTGCCGCCGCGCATCCTGATTACGGGTTCGCTGTACCTCGCCGGCCACGTGCTATCCGCCAACGGCACGCCACCGGGATGAGATGCCGGACCAAATGAAAACGAAACGGCCGGCTTTCGCCGGCCGCTTTCAGGAATCAAGGAGCGAAGCGATCAGACCGCAGCTGTAATCCACTGCTGCAGCTTCGCCTTCGGCGCGGCGCCAACCTGGCGCGAGGCCATCTCGCCGCCCTTGAAGATCATCAGGGTCGGGATCGACATCACGCCGTATTTCGAGGCCGTCTTCGGGCTCTCGTCGACGTTCAGCTTCACGATCTTGACCTTGTCGCCCATGGCGCCGGAAATCTCGTCGAGCGCGGGTGCAATCATGCGGCAGGGGCCGCACCACTCGGCCCAGAAATCGACCACGACCGGGCCGGTCGCCTTGAGCACTTCGGCCTCGAAATCGGCGTCAGAAACCTTGCCAACGGCCATTGGAATACCTCGTTCAGTTTGGGAAGGACGCGGCTTTCAGAAAATCGCCGCCTTCATGATGCAATCAAACCTATGAACGCGCCGTTGCCGGGTCAAGCTCGGACATCCCCGCGCAGGACGGATGCCAGTTCGGCGTCCAGCGCGTGAGCAGAAATCTCCATCATTTCAGGTGTTTCGGTCCAAAGTAACGCTGTGCGGACCGGCTGTTGGGGATAAAGTTTCTGCAGCACCGCACGATAAAGTGCGAGCTGGCGGATATAGGCCGAAGGCGCCTCGGCGGCAGAGCCCGGCGGGGCATGGTTGGTCTTGAAATCCACGATCAGGACCTCACTTGCGGTCACCACCAGCCGGTCGATTTGCCCGGAAACCAGTGCCGGTATCCGTTCGGTCCGTTCCAGCCGGCCGATGATGGAGACCTCGGCGCGGCTGCCGGCGCCGAAAACCGGTGCGAATCGTCTGTCGCCGATCAAGGCAAGCACTCGTCCGGCGAGCGCATCACGCTCGCCGTCGTCCCAATCGGCGGCATTACGGGCGAGAAAGTTCAGCGCCGCGTCTCCTCGCCGCTCGGCTGCGACGTCAGGCAGCGATTGCAGCAGCCGGTGCACCAGCGTGCCCCGACGCAAGGCATCAGCACGCGCCCGAAGGGATTCGCCGGTTCGGAAACGACGGCCTTCATCCGCGGCAGGGTCCGAGGGGCGCAGCAGGATATCGGCGGCGGCATCCGGCGGTGCCGGCATGTGCAGCCATGATGGGACCTCGATTTCCACGGTCGTCGTTGTCGTGGCGGCGCCTGTGGCGGTAACGGCATCTTCAGGCCGCGCGTAGCGCTTTACCACGCTGTCTGAAGTCTCGATTGTCTGCAGATCCAGTCCGGAGTTTTCGAGACCTTTGACGATCAGATCGTACCAGGAGAATTCTCGCACGTTTTTCATGTTGCCCGGCATGCAGCCGCCGACAATCAGCCGGTCGGCAGCGCGCGTCATCGCCACATAAAGCAGGCGGCGATATTCATCCTCGGTTTCGCCAAGCATCAAAGTGCGGGCGGATGCGACGGCAAGCGGATCGTCGGCCTTCCTGCCGGCCCAGACGACGACGCCGGGCAGATAAGGCGCTGCGTTGTCCGGGGGCAGATGGATCAGCCTCAATCGCTGCGTATCCGACGGCGATGACGTCGTATCCACCAGAAAGACCACGGGCGCTTCCAGCCCCTTGGCGCCGTGCACGGTCATCACGCGGACTTCATCGCGCGAAATTTCCATGTCGCGCTTCACCTCGAGGTCCGCCGTACGAAGCCAAGCCATAAAACCCTGCAGCGAGGCGGGTGCCTTGCGCTCATAACCCAAGGCGAGTTCGAGAAATTCATCGAGCGCGTCATTGGCCTCGTGTCCGAGCCGCCGGAGAATGCAATTCCTGCCGCCGTCGCCGCCAAGCAGCCAGGCATAGAAGGCGAACGGCGTTTCGCTGATGGCATGGTGCGCGCAGGCCTCCAGGCGTTCCAGTACGGTCCTGAATCTTTCGTCCGTCGCAGCATGAAGGCGTAAGGCGTCGCGCAGCGATCCCTTGCGCTGCCATGCCAATTTGAACAGGTCGTCGTCGTCGAGGCCGAACAGCGGGCTCTTCAACGCCACCGCTAGCGCCAGATCGTCCTGCGGCAACAGCAAGGCGTCGGCGAGATTCATCAAATCGATGATCGCAATGTGCTCGGTCAATTTCAGCCGGTCGGCGCCGGCGACCGGAATGTTGGCATGCTTCAGCGCCTGGATGACCGCGTCGAAGGCGTTGCCGCGTCGCCGCACCAGCACCAGCACGTCGCCGTAACGAAGCGGGCGGCGGTCGCCGGCCCTGCCGGTCATGGTGCCGCTTTCGACCAGTGACCTGATCTCGGCCTGGATGCGCCTGGCAAGCCGGACTTCGGGCGACGTCACCGACACCGCATCGAACGGCGCGCGCCAGCCTTCGATGTCCTGCTTTCCGTCCGGCAGTTGCAATTCCCAGAGATCGATCTGGCTCGGCCCGGCATCGGCGAGCGAATGGTGGACCGGGTATCCGATCGCGGCGGAATGGATGCTGCTGTAAACGTTCTCGTCGCGAAAGACGTGGTCGACCGATTGCAGGATCGCCGCGCCCGAGCGGAACGAATAGGTGAAGGATACCGGATCGAATTTCAGTCCGGCATTTCTGAATTTGCTTTCCAGCGATCTGCGACGGGTGTCGAATTCATGCGGGGCCGCGCCCTGGAACGAAAAGATCGACTGCTTCTCGTCGCCGACCGCGAAGACCGTGCGGGTGACGCCGTCGCGCGCGCCTTCGCCGGCGGTGAATTCGGAAATAATGTGCGCGATGATGTCCCATTGCCGGGGGCTGGTGTCCTGCGCCTCGTCGATCAGCACATGGTCGACGCCGCGGTCGAGCTTGTAATGCACCCAGCCCGAGGAAACGCGGTCCAGCATTTCCAGCGTCTTGTCGATCAGATCGTCATAGTCGAGCAGGCCGCGCTCCTCTTTCTCGCGCCGGTAATTCGCGGCCGCCGCGGTCGCAATGTGCAGCAGCGCCTGGGTACGATCCCGGACCGTCACCGCGCGGCGCCGCTCGATCAAGGGACCGATTCGCAGCCCCTCCTGTTCGAACAGGTGAGCGATCGCCCGATTGTTGTCGCAGAATTTCTTCGTCAGTACCGTTTTGCGCGGCGCGCGCTCATCGGTGAGGAACACGCCGAGATATTCGTCTACTTGCGCGGCACCGGTAAAAACGAGTGCCTCGCGAAGCCGGGCCGCCTGGTCAGCATCGGATTTGCTGCCGGTATCGAGGACGAGCGCGATTTCTTCCCAACGCGACCGCGGAAGATATGGCCCATCGACCATCGCGCGCTCGATGTCTTCGATACGGTCGCTTGCGGCAACGCCTAGCGCCGCCGACATTTGCGCCGCCGCAGCGTCGGCGCTTCCGGCGGCATCGGTCCACGCCATGAAGTGATCGCGGCTGAGACATGCCTCGCGCACCACCTCCTTGAAAGTGACGTCGGCAGCGCTCGCCATCGCCATATTGAGCGCCCGGCCTGTCGCGCTATCGGGATCGCGGGAGGCGTCGAGCAGCACCTTGAGATTGGCGCGCTCCATCATTTCGTTCTGGTCGCGCTCGTCGAGCACGGCAAAGCGCGCCGGCACATTGGCCTCGAACGGGAATTGCTGCAGCAGCCGGGTGCAGAGCGCGTGGATGGTCTGTACCTTCAACCCGCCGGGTGTCTCCAGCGCGCAGGCGAACAGCTTGCGGGCGGTCTTTCGCAGCGTCGCGTCGGGATGGGCTATCCCGACCTCAACGATCGCGGCGTCGAGCGCCTTGTCATCGAGCGTGACCCAGTGGCCGAGGGTGGAAAACACCCGCTCCGCCATATTGGCCGCGGCTGCCTTGGTGAAGGTGACGCACAGGATCTTTTCCGGCGGCACGTCCTCGAGCAACAGGCGGATCACCCGTTGCACCAGCACGTGGGTCTTGCCCGAGCCGGCATTGGCCGAGACAAACGCGGACGCAGCAGGGTCCGAAGCGCGCGCCTGGGTGGCGCGGACCGCGGGGGGAATTGGACGCGGCACTTTCACCATTCCTCGATCCCCAGGCCGCCGGCCGCCGACCATTCCTTGATGCGGGCGAGATCGTCGTAACTGCCATAGCGGTTCGACCACATCGACAGATTGAGCGAGGTGTAGGCCTGGCTTTCATCCTCGAAGGCGCGAATCAGCGCCTCCAGCTTGGCTCGCGCCTCGGCGGCGGCGGCATCGGGCGGCTGCGGCGTGTCGCCCTTGTTGACCTTCAGCTCCAGCGGCTTTTGCTCGCCTGGCGGATTGTTGCCGCTCAGCCGGACGTAAATCAGATCGCTGACCGAGGCGCCCGCCGGAATGCCGGCAAACCCGCCTTCCCTCAGGATCGCCGCTTCCAGCGTGAGCTGCGGCGAGAGCCCCATCCGCACCTGTTTGCCCGTGGGAGGCTGCCCGGTCTTGTAGTCGAGGATGGCAAACGTGCCGTCGCGCCGCCGTTCGATCCGGTCGGCGCGCGCCGACAATATGAAGGTGCGTTCATTATCGAGCGGAATTGGAATTTCGCCTCTGATCTCGGCCTCGATTCCGGTGAGGTTGCCGCGCCGCGCGATCTCCCAGTCGGAAAACCACGCGGCGATGCGCAGGAAGCGTGGCCACCACAGCGCCCGGGCCTCCGGCCGCTCCATCAGCGGCGCGAAGTATTTTTGGCCGATGCCGCGCAGGACGCCCGCGGGATCGTCGGGAAGTTCGCTGGCGAAGGTTTGGGTGAACTCGCCAAGCGCATCGTGGATGGCCGAACCGCGGTCGGCGGCCGACAGCGGCATGTCGACGGGATCGAGCGGGTTAAGCCGCAGAATATATTTGGCGTAGATCGTATAGGGATCGCGCAGCCAGTCCTCGATCGCGGTCACTGACAATTTCAGCGGCCGTACCGACCGTGGCGGCCTCGGCGCGGGCTGTGAAATTGGTTCGACCTTGTCGGGATTATCGAGTTGAGCTGCGAAGCGAACATATTTCCGGCCTGCCGACGTCGCCGCGTTCCAGCGCTCCTGACCCGCGACCGCTTCCAGCCGGTGCAGGAAGCGCGACGCCACGGCAGGCGCGCCGCCGACCTTCGCGGCGTGACTGAGGATGACTTCACCGGCGCCGAGCAATTGGGCGAAGTCGTGCGCGGAGAGGCCGATGCGGCGCTCCGGCAAATCAAGGCCGAGCTCGTGGCGCATGGGCCGGCTCAGCCACGGATCGATCCGAGGCGCCGGCGGCCAGACCCCTTCAACCAGGCCGCCGATGATGACGCGGTCGGATTGCGTCAGCCGCGCCTCAAGGGGGCCGTATATTTTCAGATGAACGTTCACCCCCTCCGGCCGCCGCACCATGCGGTCGGCAAAGGCGGTCTGGAAAACTTCCGGGTAGTCCGTCAGCTGGACCATCAGGCCACTTTTCGAACGTTCGCCGAGCAGGTCATCGAACGCCGAGGCAAGCGCCGATCCCTGATGACCCTCGAAGACAAAGGCTATGCCATGCTCATCGCGCGACAGCTCGATCAAGACGTCGCGATGGCGCTCTGCCAGTTCGGCAAAATCGTCGGGTTTCGAGGGGTTGAGGGTTTCGAGCGGCGCCAGCGCGCTCTGCAGCTGGACGATCAGCCGATGCGCGCCATCGAGTTCGTCGTCGGTCAGCCTGGCTCGCGGTTCGGAGCCGTGCAGCGAGGACGTTTCGCCCGCCCGCAGGTTCTTCAGCTCGAGGCGGAATCGGCCAAGCTCTTGCGCCAGTCCCTTGCTTCCCGCCTGCGGCCGCGTGCCACGCAGCAGCGCCAGTTCGAGCACATCAGTGGCCTGCTTGAAGGCGCCTTGCGCGGCGCCCAGCCGGCACAGCGGATGCTTCAGCAACGCCAAGAGCGTCGGCGGCTCCAGCTGTTTCGCAGCGGCTTCTGCGGCGAGCCGCGCGAAAATTCCGGCGGGCGTGTCCATCAGCGCGTCGCCGCCGGAATCGTCGAATGCAAGACTTCAGCGGCCAAGCGCCGCGATCACCCGCCGGGCCAGCGGGCGATCCGGTGTCACCAGCGCCGCCGACTTATTGAGATGCCGCGCCTCGCGCATCGCCACCGCGATCGCAAGCGCTTCGGTCTCGGAGTTCTCCGCCTCGATCACGGCGAGATTTTTCATGCCGAGCGAAATTTTTTCGGCGGTGTCGGGCTCGGCCAGCCGCCGCTGCCATTGCGCGGTGGCGTTGGAAGGCCGCATCGCCTCGGAAACAAGGACATCGCGCCCCTGCGGTGACGGTTTGCCCAGGGTCTCGACGTCGCCGCGCTTGATCCCGAACCGATGCAGCAGCGCGTGCATCGCGAATTGCGGATGATTTGACGCCGGAGGCGTCGTGAATTTGCTTTGTGGGTCGCGGATACCGCCGATGATCTGCCAGGCCTCGTCGTCGAGATCGGTATCGAGCCCCGGCAGCACGACCGCGCCTTGCCGGAGAGACGCGATGACGTGCAGGAATTTCGCGGTCGCCGGCATCGATCCGGTCGAACCGGCCGCGATCACCGGACCGCCGTGGTGCGCGGTCAGGCGTTTGGCTTCGGCATCGATCAGGCGATCGCGCCGCGCCGCCGGCTCGATTTTCTGGATCTCCTCAAGATGCGCAGGCCAGGCCTGTCGCGCGATCTGCAGGAACTGCAGCGAGTATTGCCAATATTTGTCGAGCTGATCCGGCACTAGCCCGTTCAGCGCTTCCCACCCGACGCCGCGGGTGACCATGTCGTCCATCAGACGCGCGAGGTCGCCGGCCAGCGCCAGTGTCGAGGCCGGCCCGCCAACCACTTGCGGCGCCAACACCGGCCGTTTTGCCCACGCCGCGACGAGATTGGCAAGCGTCAGCCGGCGATCGAGTTCGCCGAGCCTCGGCGGGATATCGAGCGACGCCGAGCCGCCGAACTGTTCAGCGTCTTCGGCAAACGCCAGCTCGTCCTCGTCGATGTCGCCGAGCGCGACGATGCGGGGCAGCAGCACGGCCTCGGTGCCGAGCTCGTCGAGGAAGATCTCCCGTACCATGCGCCCGGAGCGCCGGGTCGGGAGGTAGAGCGTCGCCTGCGCCAGTCGTTCTGGATGCGCGCGGCGCCTCAAAACCATCGACCAGCCTGCCGTCGACCAATGCGGCGATGACGGTGCGCAAGAACGGCGCTGATGCTGGAACGCTGAAAACGCGCATGGGCTTCCTGATTCGGGATCAGGCTGCATCATGGCATGGGCGGCAATGTGGAGGGAGTGGTTCTTCCCGCACCGTCATTCCGGGGCGCGCGCCAGCGTGAACCTCAGATGTGCAATTGCACATCGGGGAATTCTCGATATTCCGGATATGGTCCTGCGGACCATTCCGTAATGACGTAGAGTTTAAGCCACGCTTTCGAGAAAGGCCTCTTCCGCCGCATGCACCGCGTCCGGCGTTCCGACATGCATCCACACGCCATCCAGCCGCAGGCCGAACAGCCGCTCCCGCTCATTGGCGGAATTGAACATCCGGGTCAGCGAGAATTCGCCCCTTGGCGCATCGGCGAACAGGGATGGCGACATGATCGCAGCACCCGCATAGACAAAGGGGACAACCTGGAGCTCCTTGCGCTTGCGCAGCGCGCCATCGGGCAGCATCGCATAATCGCCGCTTCCGGCATAACCGATGCTGCTGGTCGTCGGTGCCATCAGCAAGAGAATATCCATGCGCGCCGGATCAAACGCTTCGGCGAGCCGCGCCAGATTGGGCCGCACGCCATCGATCCACATCGTATCTGCATTGACAAGAAAGAACGGCGCCTCGCCAAGCAAGGGCAACGCCTTGACGACGCCGCCGCCGGTGCCAAGCACATGGTCACGTTCATCGGAGATGGTCACGCGGGGCCTGGTGCGTCCGGCGACGTGATCGATGATCTGGTCGGGTAAATAGTGGACATTGACGACGGCTTCGTTCACGCCGGCGTCGCCGAGCTTGTCGAGGACATGATCGAGCAACGCGCGGCCCGCTACCTGCACCAGGGGCTTTGGCATCCGCTCCGTCAGAGGGCGCATGCGCAGGCCGAGTTCGGCGGCGAGAACCATGGCTTTAGTGGGGTTGACGGACATTTCAGACGTTTCTCGGAATAAGCGCGGGTTATCAAAAGCACTGCAAATCATACCATGGCGAGTCCGGAGGCGCACCATTGGCTGACCGCCATAGTCGTCGGACATGACGGCGGTAAGACGGCGCCAATCAACCGGCTCAAGTCTCGGCGGCTGCGCGCCGCGCCGTCTTTTTCTTCTTGTCGCCCGTCTTGAGGAAGTTGACACCGATCTGGTCGCCATTGACCCAGGACAGCTCGCAGCGGCGGTAGGCGAGGCCGGTCGACGACAGCAGCAGGAAGAATTCCTTCAGGTGCAATCCCTCGACTGAACCCTCGATCGTGAGTTTGGCGCCGGTTTCCGAAATGTCTTCCATGGTGCAATCGCGCCGCCACGTGCCGTCGATGCCCATCATATGCGCGGCGATCCCGCGCTCGAATGTGACGCGCTCGCCCTTGCGCCGTTCTGACACCATGTCTCGCTCCGCCCTCAAGCAGCCGTTCCCTGCGCTCCAGAGCAGGGATCGAGGACAGATTAGAGGACAGGTGGCTAATAACCGGTAAACTACGGGCCCGGCGGAGGGACGTTGGCGGAATACCACTCGCGAATGCCGGAGAGAACCGGGTGCGCCAGCGAACGCGTTAGATAGGTCCAGATTCGCGGCTGATGGCGCAGGTATTGCGGCTTGCCGTCGCGCCGGTTGAGCCGCGCAAAGGTGCCGAGCAGCCGCGTGTTGCGCTGCGCCGACATGATTGCATAAATCTCGGCGAAACCCGCCGGGTCGAACGTATCGTCCGCGGCGTGCCGCGCTTTGATATAGCGCGTCAGCAGCGCAAGTTCGAGCTGTTCGGGCACGTCGATCCGCGCGTCCTGCAGCAGAGAGACGAGGTCGTAGGCGGCCGGGCCCAGGACGGCATCCTGGAAGTCGATGATGCCGACTTTCGAGATTCCCGATCGTTCGCCGAGCCAGATCAAATTGGGAGAATGGAAGTCCCGCAGCACCCAGGTTTTGGGCAGCGCGGCCGGTTTAGCCAGCAGATCGCGCCACAGCATGACGAATTCGGCGCGCATATTGTTCGTCGGATCGACGCCGCGATCCGGCAGATACCATTCGAGCATCAATCCGATCTCGACCAGCATGGCGTCGATGTCGAACGTGGGAATGGCATAGGTGATTTGCGGCGCCAGCGGCAGGACTTCAGGCAGCGTTTCACGGTGTAATGCTGCGAGCACGTCGACAGCGGTTTCATAGCGCTCAGTGATCGGCCGCGGTGGGTCGCCTTCGATAACGCCTTCGCTGCCGAAATCCTCGGTGATCAGGAATCCCGCGTCGAGGTCGGCATGATGGATCGCCGGCGCCGAGAAGCCGCGCTCGCTTAAGGCCTTGGCGAGGGCGACGAACGGCTTGACGTCCTCGGCCAGATGCACCGCCGCGCTGTAGCTCTTGCCGCCATAGATCGCCGGCCCGTCGGGCCGCCGCGGCGAGTTCATCAGAATGACGACGCCGTCGTCGCGGACCAGCCGCGCGTAGGAACGCGTCGACGCGTCGCCGGCCATGCGCTGGCGCTTGGCATCGGAAAAACCGGCCTCAGTGAGAAACTGTTGCAGCGCCTTGAGTTGGGCGACTTGCGCGGCGGCCTTTCCGTAGCCGGTGATTTCAGCGGCGCGGGCCGTCGATCCCAGCGCCGGGCGATGGCTCAGCGCAATGTCTATTCGGTCTTCCGGGAGCGCGGCAGGCGCGCGCTCGGGCCATTCGATCAGCACCACAGTGCCTTCCGGCAATGGCGACAAGCCGATCTCTTCCAGCTCCGCGGCATCGTTGATGCGGTAGAGATCCGCATGGACCAGCGGGAAAGCCGGCAGATCGTAGCTTTGCGCAAGCGTGAAGGTCGGGCTTGGAACCTCGAGCGAATCGTCGCTGGCGAGATAGCGGATCAAGGCGCGCGCCGCGGCGGTTTTGCCGGCGCCGAGATCGCCCGAAAGGGTAATGACATCGCCGGGGCCGATCAGCAGCGCAAGGTCGGCCATCAGGTGAGCGGTCGCGGTCTCGTTCGCAAGCGCAAGCGAGAATGTCGCGGGCCCCGTCATTCCGCGGCGTTGCGATGCGCCGCCTGATCGATCGGAAAGTCGCAGGTGACGGTCGTTCCCCTGCCGACGATCGAATTCGACGCGCACCCTGCCCCCGTGCAGTTCGACGAAGGATTTCACCAGCGGCAAGCCTAAGCCGGCGCCGCGGTGGCGCGAGCCGTTGGAGTGGCTCTCGAACCAGTCGAACACTTTGTCCTTGACGTCGGGCGGAATGCCGGGACCGAGATCGGTCACGGCGAACACCACATTGTGTTCGGTGCGTTTGGCGCTCAGCGTGATCGTGGAATCCTGGGGCGAGAATCCGACGGCATTGGCCAGGAGATTGTACAGCACCTGCACCACGCGGCTGCCATCGGCAACGAATTTCCCGATGTTGGGATCGACCTCGACCTTGAGCTTGATGCGGTCGCGGGCGAGCCGGTCCTGGATTCCTTCCGCCGCGTTGTCGATGGTCTTGCGAATGTCTACCGGGCCGAGTTCAAGCGTCATGGCGCCGGCGTCGATGGTGGCGAGATCGAGAATATTGTTGATGAGGGCGAACAGCGAATTGGTCGAGGTCGTGATGTAATTGAGATACTCGGCCTGCTTGGGCACCAGCGGACCGGTGGTCGGATCGTTCAAGAGATGCGCGAAGCCGATGATGGTGGTCAGCGGCGAGCGCAATTCGTAGGAGACGTGGTGGACGAAATCGACCTTCATCTGGTCGGCCGTTTCCAGCGCCTCGTTGCGCTCGCGCAGCGCGCGCTCGACGTTTTCGGTATCGCTGATGTCCTGGAATGTCAGCATGGTGGCGCCGTCGGGCAGCGGCATCGTCATGCAGTCCAGCACGCTGCCGTCCTTGCGCTCCAGCTTCAGCGGCACCTCGACCCGGTTCTCGATTTTCTCGTGACCGCTTCGCGAATCGTGCGCCACGTCGCCGCATCGTCGAACAGCGGCCTGCACCAGGCTTCCACGGTCTGGATATGCGGCTGCTCCCGCAGCGCCTCCGGCGACAGCTTCCACATCCTGGCGAAGGCCGGATTGAAGAGTTGCGCGCGGCCATTGCTGCCGAACACCGCGACGGCTTCGGCGAGATTATCGAGCGTTTCCCGCTGGACGCGGATCAGGCCGTCGAACCTGCGCGCCAGTTCCAGGCTCTCGGTGACGTCGTCGAACAGATAGGTGACGCCGCCTTCCGGGTTTGGCGTGGTGACGACGCTCAACGCGCGGCCGTCGGGCAGATACCAGGTATCCTTTTCGGGCTCGACGGCGCGGTAAGCCTCGTGCAGCTTTGCCTTCCAGGCCCTGAAATCCGGCTGCTCGGGCAGTTTGCGCGCGGCACGCAGCCGGTCGAGCACGCTCGAATCGTCGGGATTGCTGTCGAGAAAGGCGCGGTCGAGGTCCCACAGGCGGCGATAGGAATTGTTGTGGAATGCCAGCCGCCGCTGGCCGTCGAACACGGCAACGCCGGACGATAGTTGATCGAGCGTGCGGCGATGGGCCTCCGCCATCCGCACCAGCGCCGCGCTCAGCGCGGTGGCTTCACTGGCGTCGATGGCGATGCCGACGCTGCCGCCGACGACATTGAGCGCATGCACATCGTAGAAGCGCCGCTCGCCGCCGACCACGATCGGCAGCCGTGCGGCAAATGCCGCCGCATCATTCAAGGTGCGGTCCATATCGCCGCGGTCGCCGCTGTCGAGCAGTTCCAGGTTGCGATCGATCGCATCTGCGACGTTGACCGCGTCGGTCGCCCGGGCGTAGGCGGCGTTGGCATAGAAGGCTTACATTTTCAGCGCCTATATTCCTTTTTCCAACGCTAATTTCAATGTGATCCTTCATGTATTTCTTGGCAATGGAGGCCACCTCAGGGGGGCATTGTTGCTGAGAAGATAGGTCACTTAAGCCGCGGAGTTTCAGCCAAAATAGTATTAATATCTTCCTGAAACCCCATGTTTAGCATTTCATCTGCCTCATCCATCACCACCGATTGTATACGAGATATATTAACCTTCCTGCGTTTCATAAGGTCAATCATACGGCCGGGTGTGGCTACTACTATTTGTGCTCCCTTTTTAATTGCCTTCATCTGGTTTTCAATACTGGCTCCGCCATACACAGCTACAATATCAACATCATCAATAAACACAGCATAGGCTGTAAGTTCTTTGGTAATTTGCATGCATAACTCACGGGTAGGGCATAAAATAAGTGCCTGTGTACCTTTGTCTCGAAGGTTAAGTTGTTGCAGCAACGGCAGACCAAAGGCTGCTGTTTTTCCGGTACCTGTTTGAGCTAAACCAACCAGATCGCGCGTCTGTCAATAAAAAAAGGAATTACTTTCTTTGTATCGGCATGGGCGATTCAAAGCCTAATTCATCAATAGCTTTTACTAATTCAGGTCTTAGACCTGTTTCTTCAAATGTCATACGTTTTGTAAATAAAATGTGTCTTTGATTTCATTATCTGATAGGAAGTGAGGGGATAGAACCAGAAATCTGCCGAAGAGAAAACAGAACCAAAAATCACAAAGTGAATAATTAAAAAGAAATTTGACCGCAAAGGTACTAAAATTAATGGAGTTAAATAACTATTTTTTAACATGTTTACCAAATTGATTAAATTTAATCCCTTTCCAATCCTTATATTTGTAAAAACATTCTCTTTTGAAAAAGGCAAAAACTATATATGTTTGCCAGGAATGCGGGGCAGATTCGCCCAAATGGCTGGGATGTAAGAATTGGTTTGTTCCTGTTAGTGTAGAAGCTCTTAAAGAAAAGTATGTTGCTTTTCAAGGTCGTGGTGCTAGAGTATTACAAAACTATTTGGTTCATCCAGACTTAAAAGATGCCATGGGATTTCTTTTTGAGCAGGAAGACCCTAGTCTTATTCTTCGTACTTTAGGAGGGATAAACTATCTAACCAAATCTTTAAATACAGTTGGTTCTTTTTTCCATGCTTATTCTTTAGGAACAGCCCATGCAGTTGTTGACCCATTACATTTTGCTCAAGAAGTTTTTTCTCGTGGGGCTGGTATACGGAAGGCTGTTGACAACTTTAAACATGGTGGACCAGAAGATAAGCTCATTGATGGTTTTATTCGTAATGGTTTAATGGCTACTACAGAAGATATTCAAAAGACTATTATTCCTGAAGTAGGAAAATCTGTTGATAAAGTTATCAATAGATTTAATCCAATAAGTAAAGATGCTAGAATATTACAAAGAGTTACAGACCCATTGGATACTCACATCTTACAAAAACTTAATACCTTTACTTGGGATTACATGCACACAGGGCAAAAGATTAACTTAGCTAACCATCTCTTTGAAAAAGCAAAGAGCAAGAACCCTAATATTCCAGATGAAGTATTGCAAAAAGAAATTTCTTCTTTTATCAATAACTCTTTTGGTGGTCTTGATTGGTTAGAAGTAGCCAGTCAAGTAGACAATAAATATATGCAAGCCTTTGCTATGAAGGCAGCTAATATAAGGGGAAGGGCTTGGGGTCAAGTCTTACTCTTTGCTCCTGATTGGACTGTTTCTACTATCCGTGCTTTTACTACAGCTATACCAAAAGAAATATTCAAACCTAAGAATTGGACATTACGAGACGGGATTAAAGGAGTTTTCAATCCTAAAACTCAAGGTGACTTTGCCCGTAAATATGTTTTGCATACAGCCATTGCTTATTTAACTATTTTAAATGCTATTAATATGATGATGTCGCATCATCCTATATGGCAGAATGAAGACCCAACTAGAATAGATTTAGGTGATGGTACTACTATGCAACCTGCTAAACATTCTATGGAAGCTGCTGAGTGGTTAAGAGACCCAGAAAAGACTCTGGGGAATAAGCTTGGGTTTATTCCAAAAGCTGCTTCTGTTTCTTTTACAGGAGTACAATATCCAAGTCCTAAAGCTCCTAAAATTAGAGACAATACCTTTTTAGGCAGAGCTAAAGCTGTTGGGAAACTCGCCATTCCTTTTCAGTTTTCTGCTGCTATAGAAGCTCCAGAAGGGAAGAAATTAGAAAGAGCTGTTATGAGTACTCTAGGAATGCCTACTTATGGAATGACTAGAGAAGAACGAGCACAAGCAATTAGAGCAGGGAAACGTGCTGGTAAAAGTCCTGAAGCTCTTGCAATTAAAAGAGAGAAAAAACTTGAAGCTCTAAGAAAGAAATGGGAACAATGAAAATACTTATTATTGAAGCTGGTGGTAATGGTAGTCTGGACTTTGCTATTAGATGCA
>CAWAXR010000024.1:0-291627 GCA_963786045.1 uncultured Alphaproteobacteria bacterium
AGGCGGCCGAACCCGGCGGGATAGGCCGGAAGTTCAGGTTTGGCCGCTATATCCCGATTGTTAGGAAGTCCCTGAACGGACCCCGCGCTGATTTGGTTTAGGTGCAAAAATCAAGAATTATGGCGCTCACTTTTCCGCATTTTGTGGCCGCAGACGCGGCCTTTTCTTGGGGGCAGGCCGCATAGCATCAACCGAGGCAAGGGCCGAGCCAAAAGCGCGGCCCTTCCGCGCGAAAGCGGCAGATTCGCGCCATGTCCGTTTTATGCTATACTGATCTTATGACGGAACTACTTGAACATGCGGTTGATACCGCTCGCACCCTGCCCCCCGCGATGCAGGACGATGTTGCGCGGCTGTTGCTGCAATTTCTGGGCGAGGAACAGCCCGCCATTCAGCTTACGTCGGAAGAAGCGGCTACTTTCGCGGAATCCCGCGCCCAGGCTTCGCGCCGTGAGTTTGCGACTGATGACCAGGTGCGCGCCGTTTGGGCGAAGCACGGCCTTTGAATTTACGCTACACCCCGAAGGCACTCGCCGAGCTGGCCGACATTCTCGCCTACATTGCCGAGCGATCACCGCAAGGCGCGCGCAACGTTCAGGCGCGCATCCAGGCAATCACCGCCCTTTTGGTGCAACACCCCCATTCCGGCCAGCCCACCAGCGAAAGCGGATTGCGCCGGATCGTGACGCCGCCCTACCCCTATTTGATCTTCTATGAAGTGACGACCGAGGAAGTTGTGATTATCGGCGTTCGCCATGCGGCACGGGAGCCGGAGCCGCCAGGCGGCTGATGTGGCGCGAAAAAGGAAGTTCATGCGCCCCCGGCATTTATATAAGTATTTCAGCAAGCGTAGCCCGGATGAGCGAAGCGATATCCGGGGTCTGGCTATGGTTCCCGCATGTCGCTGCGCTCATGCGGGCTACTTGGCTGGATGAGGCGGCAAGGTCGAAGGCGTCGAAATCTTCCACGCCGGCACGATCGCGAAGGACGGCAACATTCTCGCCAATGGCGGGCGGGTACTGAACGTCTGCGCCTCAGGCAAGACCGTCGCCGAAGCGCAAGCGCGTGCCTATGCGGCGGTCGACCGGATCGAATGGCCGGAAGGTTTTTGCCGCCGCGACATCGGCTGGCAGGCGGTGGAGCGGGAGAAGCAATAGAGGCGGCCGCCCCCGGCGGGATAGGCCGGAATTACTTTGGCCGGTTGATCCTGATTGGCAGGATGTCCGGAGATGCCCGCTGACCGGACATCGACGGACACGTCAGGATTCGACGCGAATGACCCTGAGCGGACAAAAAATCACTTGGCCTGCTTGCGGGGCTTTGACCCATCCGGGACGTTCATATCCCTACAGACACCCTTTAAACACATATTGCAGTCGGTTAGCCTGTGAATACCTCGCGGGGCATTGGGTGACCTCGGTCCTGACGTTCCCATCTGAAAGGACAGCAAAATGAACCTTGTCATTACATGCGGTCGTAAAACGGTACGTCTAATGGGGTCGCTTCTTTTAATCTCAGCTCTTTATGCATTCGGCATTCAGCATGCTGCGGCCGCAGATCCTCAATTGGAAAAAGCGATCCAAGACGGGAAAGCTATTTTTGTTCACGAGACTTTCGGTGGCAACGGAATGACCTGCGATGGGTGTCACCTGAATGGCGGCGTAGGATCAGGCAAAACGGCAAAACGGCAAACTATTCCCAGCCTGACGAACGCTGCGACGATTTACCCGCGATTCGAGGTCAGGAAGAATAAAGTGATCACTTTGGAAGAAAAGATTCAAAACTGCGTAGCGGGTGCACTGCAGGGGAAGCCACCGGCGAATGGCAGCGAACAAATGACGGACCTCGTTGTGTATGTCACGTCCCTTGCTCAGGGTAAGCCGGTCAATCTGGGTGGGAATCCGGAGTAATGCGGCAGGAGCGCGTTCCTTCAGCTCATGGCACGAAACGGACCAACCGACTCGATCTGACGATGTCCGTTCATAGGGTAGAACGGACTCTCCGCGAATGGCTCTCCACTTCCGAGTGTGACCCAGCCTGTGTGAAAACGCGATTTTTCTGGCGGGCAAGATCGACATGGTGACGCCGGGCTTGGCTCAGGCCCGGATCGCCTCCATCAAACCACCCACGCCCAGAATGCTGATTACCCTTTTCATGTTGTAGGCCAGGACGTGTAGCGCCATTTCGGTGCCGACATTCTTGAGCGTTTTCATCTGGAAGTGCGTGGCTCCCATCCAGGACTTTATCGTACCGAAGGGATGCTCGACAGTTTGGCGGCGCTCTCGCATCTTAGCCGGGTTCCGATCGAGCCGCGCTTGCACAGCCTCAAGGACGGCTTCGTGTTCCCATCGTGAGATCCGCCGCTCCTTGCCCGTTGTGCACTTGCTCTTCAGCGCGCAGGCCTGGCAGGCAGTGGTCCAATAGCGACGTAGTGTCTTGCCCTCTTCCTCATTGGTGTAGTGATAGGTTAGCTGCTCACCGGCGGGACAACGATAAACGTCGTCGGCAGCGACATAGACGAAGTCCTGCTTGCCGAAGCGGCCTTTGGCAAGAAGGCCCGAGGTCATCGGCTTCGGCAGATAAACTGTGATGCCGGCTTGCTCACAGGCCACAATTTCCTCGCCGCTATAGTAGCCGCGATCTGCTACAGCCTCGATCGCCTCCGAACCAATAGCTGCACGCGCCTGCTCAGACATGCGGGATAGCTGGCTCCGATCAGAACCAACGTTAGTCACCTCATGAGCAACAATGAGATGATGCTTGGTGTCGACGGCACTTTGCACATTGTACCCAACCATCCCGCTGCCCCTGCCGCTGGTGGCCATCGAGCGTGCATCGGGATCGGTCAGCGAGATCTGCTTGTCCTCAGTCTGCATCATCTCACTGTTCAGAGCGTTCAGGCGTCGAATCTCCTGGCGCAGCGCCGCAATCTTCTCGTTGAGCCGGGTGATCTTGGCCTCCGGCACCGCTTCCCCCTGACGGTCGGCACTGTCGAGCTGCGAGAGATAGCGGGCAATGCTCTCGTCAATCTGCGCCAGACGGCGTTGCATCTTGGCCTGGGTAAAGTTTCGATCCCGCGTGTTGACGGCCTTGAACTTGCTGCCGTCGATCGCAACGCTCGCTTCGTTGAACAGTTCAAGGCGGCGGCACAGCACCACGAACTCGCGGCAGACCTTGCGGATCGCCTCGCCGTTGTTCTTCCGGAAGTCGGCTATGGTCTTGAAGTCCGGCATCAGGCGGCCGGTCAGCCAAACCAGTTCGATGTTGCGCTGGCATTCCCGTTCCAGGCGCCGGCTCGATTGCACCCGATTGAGGTATCCGTAGACGTAGATCTTCAACAGCGTCGCCGGATGATAGGCTGGCCTTCCTGTTGCCTCCGGCTCAACACCGCCGAAGCCCAGCCCCGCCAGGTCAAGCTCATCGACAAAGACATCGACCGCCCGGACCGGATTGTCCTCGCCCAAATAGTCGTCCAATCGCTCGGGAAACAATGTGCTCTGACTGCGATCATCGCCAACGACAAAGCGCGTCATCGAATCCTCCGAGCAAATCACCGAGGAACCATATCATTGAGGGGCGTTTTCACACAGGCTGGACCCAACTCGGACATGGCGGCCTATCCCAATAGCAACCAACGTGCTTTGATGATCACTATAGAAGTGTCGCGACTTCTTATCTTGCCCACAAGGGGCAATCTATGTCCGACAATCCAACAGCTGAAAGCATGTCCGGGTCTCGTGTCCGGCGGCTTTGAGGGGGGCGAGGTTGAAGCAGATCGGTCTCTTCGAAATGCGCCGGCTGGAAATGCTGAGCAACACGATCTTCGGCGTTGCCATGACGCTGCTGGCCTACGATCTGCCGAAGGCCAGCAGTTTCAAGAGCGCGCCGAACTGGATCGACCTGCTGAACGTCTATGCGCAACCGGTGATCGCGCTGATGATCAGCTTCATTGTCGCCGGCCTGTTCTGGTTCAGCCATCACCGGCGGCTCGTGGTTGCGCCGGAAGGCAGCCGCGGGGTGGTGTTCCTCAATCTGCTTTTTCTTCTGTCGATCATCATCCTGCCGGTGACGAACGGCCTCTACGGCGGCTATCGGCTCGACGGCGTAGTCGCCGTGATGTACGGCGTTCACCTGACTACGATCGCCACGCTGAACGCGCTGTTGTGGATTCTCGCGCTGCGAGGTCGCCGCAATTCCGAGTTGCTGGCAAACGCAGTCTTTCCGGTCTTCGCACTCGTGTTCGCAACGGTGATGGCCGCCGTCGCTCCATTCGTTGCACAATTCATGTGGTGCCTGGCCTTTGGCGCGCCTCTGGCGGGCTGGTTGGCGGCCCGGCGTTGGCCGCCAAGAACGAATTAGCCAGCTCGATCTCTGCCAAGGCTTCCTCGTATGCAATGGTTAACCGCCCTGCGATGGGTCTCGGAATAGCGCCACAAAATCGTGTTGTGCGGGTCTGATAGCCTTCTTCCGATCCTGGCACTTTTCGGACCTCACGCGATCTACGACTCGAGTCCGAGATGCGCTGATACGCGGACATAGCTTATCCGAAGATTCACTAACCGATAAGAATCTCGATCGCTCGCATGTCCGTCTCTCGTAGCGTCTCACGCGACCCCAGGCTCGTACAGGATACCCGGGTCAAGTCCGTGCAAGGCGGATGTTCGGAAAAACGACCCGACGGGCAAATCACCTGGGCGATTTCTCGACCCCTCTGTCCAGCCCCTTCTGAAAAAATATTCTGATTTTCAGAAATGCCAAATCAGTCCAACGTATCGCCGTCTCGTGCCCACAAGAGGGGCGCTTCGCGGTCGTCACGAACGTTGGGTGCGGGATGCGGTGGACGTGGAAGTGCCCCTGACGAACGGCACGGACGCGGACGGCGAAGTCGTGTGGTCCTGACGCCCCGACGCTGGCGTTCAAGCCGGCGGGAAAATTTCCCGCCGGCGATGGTGGCAAGAAAGCCCGGTCACCAAGGAGAGCGCGAAGTAAGCCGTAAACCACCGCGCAGGGAAGGCCGGACTGCTTCCGCTGAACCTGTATGCTCGTGTGCGCTATTCTTGCACAATTTTGCACGCGAGACCGCGGGTGCAGCGCGCACCCGGCTTTCCCTGCGCCCTCTGACTACCGGGGGCGGAACGTTCCTCTCAAAACTCGCGCGAAATGCGCGGCGAGGTCGCGAAGCTGTGTCATGGCGTCATTGCGAGCGAAGCGAAGCATCACGATCCATTGCTCCGTTCCATATGCCGCTCCATGGATTGCTTCGCTTCGCTCGCAATGACGGTTAAACTAAATCGCAACCTCGAAATGAGTGTGAACATGCCCGATCTCGCCGACCTCTACCCCGGTTATGCCTCGGAATGGATCAACACCCGATCCGGGCGGATCTTTGCCCGCGTCGGCGGCAAGGGACCGCCGCTGTTGTTGCTGCACGGCTTCTCCGAAACCCATGTGATGTGGCATCGCGTTGCGCCGCAGCTGGCCGATCGCTTCACGCTGATCGTCGCGGACCTGCCGGGTTACGGCTGGTCGGATATGCCGGAGAGCGACAAGGATCATACGCCCTACACCAAGCGCGCGATGGCGCAGACGATGGTTGAGGCGATGGAACAGCTCGGCCATGTGCATTTTGCGCTCGCCGGGCACGATCGCGGCGGCCGCGTCGCCTATCGTCTTGCGCTCGATCATCCCGGCCGGCTGTCGCGGCTCGCGGTGCTGGATATTCTGCCGACCTATGACTATTGGGCGCGGATGGACCGGCTCTACGCGCTGAAGATCTACCACTGGACGTTTCTGGCGCAGCCTTTCCCGCTGCCGGAAACGCTGATCGGCGGCCATCCCGATTTCTTTCTCAAGCAGAAGATGGCGAGCCAGACCAAATCGAAAAATCTCGATGCGATCGATCCGCGCGCGCTGGAGCACTATCTCGCCGCATTCCGCGATCCCTCGCGCGTGCATGCGATGTGCGAGGATTACCGCGCCGGCGCCTACGCCGATTTTGACATCGACAAGGCCGATCGCGACGCGGGAAAGAAGATCACGATCCCGATGCTGGCGCTGTGGGGCGATGCCGGCATCGCGCGCGCCGCGGCGACGCCGCTCGACACCTGGAAGACATGGGCGACCAATGTTTCGGGCAGCCCCGTCGATTCCGGTCATTTCCTGACCGAGGAAAATCCGGACGCGACGGCGAAGGCGTTGCGGGAATTTTTTGTGGCGGGGTAGATTTTGCACGTCATTCCGGGGCGACGCGCAGCGTCGAGACCGCGGACTATCGGTCAATCACCGATGTGCAATTGCACATCTGGATCTCGTCCTTCGCGGACCATCCCGGGATGACGACCTTGAAGTGATGGTGCTCACCGCCGCTCCCTGAAAAATTCCTTGAGCAGCAACGCGGCCTTGCTTTCCCCGACGGCGGAATAAACCTCGGGCACGTGATGACAGGTCGGCGACGCGAAGAACCTCACGCCGGATTCCACCGCGCCGCCCTTGGGATCGGCGGCGCCGTAATAGAGCCGCCGGATCCTCGCAAAGGAGATCGCGCCCGCGCACATCGTGCACGGTTCCAGCGTGACGTAGAGGTCGCAATCGATCAGCCGCTCGGTGCCGATGGCGTCGGCGGCCTGCCGGATTGCCAATATTTCGGCATGCGCGGTCGGGTCGCGGTCGGTCAGCGTCCGGTTGCTGGCCGTGGCGATGACCTCGAAATCGCGCACGATCACGCATCCGATGGGGACTTCGCCGGATTTTCCGGCGTTTTCCGCCGTTTTCAGCGCCAAATCCATGAAAGAAGGGGCGGTCATGCCTCGTATCATCGGAAGAAACCTGCTATGAGATACGCCTTCAGCAAAAGTGGATGCCGATTTTGCGTGAGAATGCGCCTCGAGCCAAGAGCGCGCGCGTTATCGCCATGACAGCTTGCCCACATCCGCCTGATCGCCAATTCATTCGTACACGAGAGACCCTTCATGCCCCGCGACAGCGACAAAAACAACGATTCCCGCGGCCGGCGCGACCGCCCATCCGGCGGCAAAGGGCGCTCCGGCGCCGCGAGGGGACCGGAGAAGAAATTCGCCAAGCGCGGCTTTGCCGGCAAACCCGAGGGCGAGCGGCGGCCCTATGCCGGCAAGCCCGACGGCGAGCGATCGTATGCCAAGAAGCCCTATTCGGGTTCGGGCAAGTCCTACGCCGGCAAACGCGAAGGTGCTCCGCCGCGCCGGGATTACGACGACCGCCCGGCGCGCGGTGGTGGCGATCGTCCGGATCGCAAGGATTTTCGCCCGCGCGACGACCGTGGCGGCGAAAAGCGTCCGTATACGCCGCGTGGAGAAGGCCGTCCGGCCTCGCGCTTCCAGGACAGGAAATTCGGCGACAAGCGGCCCTACACGCCCCGCGAAGGTGCCGGAGAGAAGCGTCCCTACACCCCGCGTGGCGAAGGTTTTCGGAAAGACGGCGACCGGCCGCGCGGAGACCGTCCGTATAGCGCGAGGCCGCCGCGCGACGGCGACCGGCCCCGGGGAGATCGTCCCGAGAGAAAATTTGGCGGCGACAAGAAGTTTTCGCGCGGTGCTCCCGACAGGGGACCGCGCAAGGATTTTGGCAGCCGCCCGGATCGCAACAAGGATTTCGGGGCTGATCGCGGCGATTCCAAGCCGTGGCAGAAGCGCGACGCCTCATCCCCCGATCATGCCGGACGCAATTCGCGGCCCCCGCGCGATGGCGCCCGAAATTTCGACAGGCCGCGCTTCGACAGGCCTCGCGAAGAGCGCGGCGGCGAGGAGCGTCCGCGGTTCTCGCGCCCGCGCGAGGATCGGCCCCAGCGCAGTCGTCCAGACGGCGACCGCCCGTTTCGCGAGCGGCCGAAGTTCGACCGCCCCCGCGAGGGGCGCGAGGACCGTCCGAAATTCGACCGTCCGCGTCAGCGCTCCGAGGGTCGCACCGACTGGCAGGAGCATCCGCGCAGTGACGCGCGTGAGGACCGGCCGCGCCGCGACAACGAGGATGACAGCAGGATCTTTGCAAAACGCCCGGCCTTCGGCGGCCGCGGCGCGTATCGTGAGCATAAGCCTGAGTTCGACAAGCGCGCGCCGCGTCCGCCGCGCGAAAAGAAATCCGGCGAGCGTATCGCCAAGGTGGTGTCGCGGGCAGGGCTGGCCTCGCGCCGCGACGCCGAGGAATGGATCGTGCAGGGGCGCGTCACGGTCAACGGCCGCGTGATCAATTCGCCGGCGCTGGATGTCACCGCCAACGACGTCATCACCGTCGACGGCAAGCCATTGCCGCCGCGCGAGCGCACCCGGCTGTTTCTGTTCCACAAGCCGCGCGGCCTGATGACCACCCATGCCGATCCCGAAGGGCGGCCGACGGTGTTCGACAACCTGCCCGAAGGCCTGCCGCGGCTGATCTCGATCGGCCGGCTCGATTTCAACACCGAGGGCCTTCTGCTCCTGACCAATGACGGCGGGCTTGCCCGCGCGCTCGAACTGCCCGACACCGGCTGGCTGCGGCGCTACCGCGTCCGTGCCCATGGCGAGGTGACGCAGGCCCAGCTCGACGAATTGAAAAGAGGCGTCGAGGTCGACGGCGTCAAATACGGCCCGATCGACGCGACGCTGGAGCGCGACCAGGGCGCCAATGTCTGGCTGGTGTTTGCGATCCGCGAAGGCAAGAACCGCGAGGTGCGCAATGTGATGGCGCATCTCGGTCTCGAAGTGAACCGCTTGATCCGGATCTCCTACGGTCCGTTCCAATTGGCCGAACTCGCCGAAGGCGCGGTCGAGGAGGTCAAGACGCGGGTGCTGCGCGAGCAGCTCGGCGAAAAGATCGCCACACTGGCGGGCGCGGATTTCAACCGGCCGATGCCGGGCGAGGCGGAAGCAAAATCCGACGATGAGGAAACGGAGTCGCCGCGCGGCAAGAAGCCGTTCAAGCCGGCCGGCAAGAGCGGCCTGATCGCCGACCGCAAGGGTCGCCGCGTTCTCGTTCAGCGCACCGGCAGCGAGGAGGCGCGCGCGCGCAACGAAGCCGAGGCCAACGGCTATGGGCCGCCGCGGCGTCCGCAGCGCGGCTATCACGGCAAGCGCGACCTGAAGCCGCGGGACGAGTGAGCGTCATGTCGAAGTTCGCGCTCGGGGCCTGAACTAATGCGCGTCGTCGGCGGGAGATTGAAGGGTCGCAACCTTGCGTCGCCGTCATCGCGCGACATACGTCCGACCGCGGACCGTTTGCGCGAGTCGCTGTTCAACATTCTGATCCACGCCTACGACGATCCGGTTGCGGACGCGCGGGTGCTGGACCTGTTCGCGGGCACCGGCGCGCTCGGCATCGAGGCGATCTCGCGCGGCGCCAAATTCGCGCTGTTCGTCGACAACGGCGCCGAGGCGCGCGCGCTTTTGCGCAACAATGTCGAGGCGCTGGGCCTCGGCGGCGTGACAAAGGTCTATCGTCGCGACGCGACAAATCTCGGCCCCGCGCATCCGATGGAACCGTTCTCGCTGGTGTTTCTCGATCCGCCCTACGCCAGGGGATTGGCGGACAAGGCGCTGATCTCATTGCGCGATGGCGGGTGGCTCACTCAGGGCGCGCTGCTGGTGGTGGAGGAAGCCAAGGCGGCGGCGTTCAAGGCGCCGGAAGGTTTCGAGGAACTGGACCGGCGCGTGTATGACGATACGGAGTTCGTATTCCTGCATTCGGGCTAAAGCTCTCTTGCACGCGCAAACCCGTTTGCAGTCCTACTGCGCGGGCATGGCTGCCTCCCGGAGCCTCGAAGCGAGAAGGTCGGCCAACACGCGGGTACGTCGAGGTAGTCTCGGGCCTGCCGGCCAGACCAGATGCAGCGATATAGGCTCTGGTTCGTACTCGGTCAGGATGAGGTCCAGCCTTCCTTCGTCAAGGAGCGGGCGTATCTGCCAAAGTGGCGCCAGGCTAATCCCCGCGCCGAGCGCGGCAGCTTCGTTGCGGGCCGTGGCGTTGTTTGATCGGAATCGGCCGCGGACAGCGACGGGAGCCGACGCGCCGTCCTCCCGCAATGTCCAGGTTTCGCTCGCTCCTGTGTCGAGACGAAGAATGCATGCATGCTGGGTCAGGTCGGCCGGGCGGAGAGGTCGCCCGTGTTTGGCGAGATAGCCTGGCGCGGCGCAGAGAACCCGGCGCAATCCGCCGATTCGCCGGGCGATCAGATCAGAATCCGGTAGCACGCCTATCCGCACTGCGATGTCGATTCCTTCCGAAATGAGGTCCGCGTGCTGGTCGGCCAACGCAAGCTCGATCTCAAGGTCCGGGTGTTTTTCAGTGGCGGCGGCGAGGGCAGGCAGCACGTACCGTGGTCCAAACAACGTCGAAGCCCCAACACGGATTCGTCCTCCAATTTTCTGCCTGGCATCTGCAAGGTCCTCGCGTGCAAACTGGATATCCGCCAGTGCACCTCGGATGCGGTTGGAGAATGCGAGCCCAGCGGCGGTCGGCGCCGACTTGCGGGTCGTGCGGGCTACCAGTTGGACGCCGAACTCCTGTTCGAGCGTGGCAAGCACGCGGCTCGTGGATTGAAGGGACCTGCCGAGCTTTCTTGCCGCTGCGGTCAGGCTGCCGCAATCGATGACCGCTAGAAGGACCTCGTAGTTCTCAATAGAAGCCACAACTCTATTCTCCCGATTTTCGAGAGAGACTATGGCGTGCATGTCACATTATCAACAATAGCGAGATGAAGTAGGTAGGAGGCATCGCGTCGATCGCGCTTCATTGAGAGCGGAAAGTACGATGTTAATGGAAGAGAAGGACGAACCCTTGCGATACGGTGCCCCTGTTTCGCTCGCGCTGGCGATCAAGGTCGCGGAAGCCGCTGCAACCGAAGCCGAGGCTCAAGGCTGGCCGATGGTTATTGCCGTCGTCGACAGCGGTGGGCATCTTGTCGTCTTGCACAGGATGGATCAGGCACAGCATGGCAGCGTGCTGGTTGCGCAGCAGAAGGCCCGGACAGCGGTGGATTTCCGGCGCCCCACCAGCGTGTTCGAAGGCGCACTGGCTGAAGGTGGAATGCACCTCCGCCTGCTGGGAATGACCAATTTGATGCCGCTTGAAGGCGGCCTGCCATTGGTCGTGAGCGGGAAGGTCGTTGGCGCAATCGGTGTGTCGGGAATGCAGTCGTCTCAAGATGCACGAATTGCTACTGCGGGGGTCGCAGTGCTGACGGCGCCATCCTGAGATGCAAGTTCTCTCTAGAGGCGCCCATGAGTGATCGCTCACAGGGCCGGTTCGATCTCACCTGCGCCCGAACAGCTTCTCGATATCCGACAGCTTCAACTCGACATAGGTCGGCCGGCCGTGATTGCATTGGCCTGAATTGGGCGTGTCTTCCATCTCGCGCAGCAGCGCGTTCATTTCCTCGGGCTTGAGGATCCGGCCGGCGCGTACCGAGCCATGGCAGGCCATGGTGGCCGCGACATGCATCAACCGGCGTTCCAGCGGCAACGCCTCGTCCCATTCGGCCATGTGTTCGGCGAGATCGCGCAACAGAGCGCCGGCGTTGGTCTTGCCGAGCAGCGACGGCGTTTCGCGCACCGCGACCGCGCCGGGGCCGAAGGATTCGATCGCTAGCCCGAAGGATGCAAGCTCCTCGCTGCGCGCGAGCAGCTTCTCCACCGTGGCCTCATCGAGTTCGACGATTTCCGGGATCAGCAGGATCTGCCGCTGCACGCCATTCTTCGCCAGCGAGGCCTTCAGTCTTTCATAGACGATGCGCTCATGCGCGGCGTGCTGGTCCACGACAATGAGGCCGTCGCGGGTCTGCGACACGATATAGGTTTCGTGAATCTGGGTCCGCGCCGCGCCGAGCGGGCGGTCGAGCAAATCGGATGCGGGCGTTTCCTGAAAGCGGATGTCCGCGGTCGGGTGCCCGACGTCGAACGCCGCCTGGCCGGGTTCGGCGAAGGCCGCCGATGCGCCTTCGAAGGCTGGCGGTGGTTCGACCGGGTGGGCCGGCGAGCGTCGCCAGTCCCAGTTCGTCGGGCGCGGGGCGAAGGACGGGCGGAACGAGGCTATCGCCGCACCATCGCTGTTGGCCGCGGTGCGCCGGCCCTCGCGGGCAAGCCCCTCTTTCAGCGCATGCACGATCAAGGCGCGGACCAGACCGGCGTTGCGGAAGCGGACCTCGGTTTTTGCGGGATGCACGTTGGCGTCGACCTCTTGCGGATCTGATGTCACGAACAGCGCCACGACGGGATGGCGGTCGCGCGGCAGATAGTCGGAATAGGCCGCGCGCACCGCCCCCAAGATCAGCTTGTCGCGCACCGGCCGGCCGTTGACGAACAGATATTGCCCGAGCGCGTTGGCCCGCGTCAGCGAGGGCGCCGCGGCAAACCCCTCGACCACAACGCCTTCGCGCTCGGCGCGCACTTCGATCGCGCAGGCGCGAAAATCGGCGCCCAGAATATCGCCAAGCCGGGTCAGCCGGCCCGCGGCGCCGGGCAGTGCCGCCGCCCAGGTGACAGGTGCGCGTTCCTCGCCGGCCAGCGTGAAGGCGATATCGGGCCGCGCCATCGCCAGCCGCCGGACCACCTCGCGGATCGCTTCGGCTTCGGTACGGTCGGTCTTGAGGAATTTCAGCCGCGCCGGCGTCGCGTAAAAGAGATCGCTGACCTCGACGCGGGTACCTTGCGACAGCGCCGCCGGCATGATGGCCGATTTCATCCCGCCTTCGACGGACAGCGACCAGGCATGCGGCTCGCTGATGTGACGCGTGATGATGCCGAGTTTTGCCACGGCACCAATCGAGGGCAGCGCCTCGCCGCGAAACCCCAGCGTGCGGATCCGCAACAGATCCTCGTCGTCGAGCTTGGAGGTGGCGTGGCGGTCGACGGCCAGAGCAAGATCGGGCGATGGCATGCCGCTGCCGTCGTCGGTGATGCCGATCCGCCGCCGGCCGCCGCCATCGGTGAAGATGTCGATCCGGCTGGCGCCGGCATCGATCGCGTTCTCGACCAGTTCCTTGACCACGCTCGCGGGACGTTCGACCACTTCGCCGGCGGCGATGCGGTTGACGACCTGTTCGGGGAGCTGGCGGACGGGCATGGGCCTGATGCAACTCGTGGACTGGAGACGCAATTTAGGGGCTTTTTCGGCCCGGCGGGAGGGCGAGGGCTGTCAAACCCAAAGGTTTCGGCAACTCTCCCCGCTGTTTACTGGCGGGCTGACGTTCAGTCGTCGAAGCCGCCCGAGCCGCGCCTGGCCTTGATGTCGCCGCGGCGCTTTTTGCCTTCGAGCCGGCGCTTCTTCGATCCCAGCGTCGGCCGCGTGGGTCGCCGCGGGATCGGTCGAGTCATGGCCTCGCGCAGCAGGTCGAGCAGACGCCCGATGGCATCGGTACGGTTGCGTTCCTGGGTGCGGAACCGCTGTGCCTGAATCACGATCACGCCGTCCTTGGTCATGCGCTGCCCCGCGAGGCGGGCGAGCCTCGCCTCGGCGTCCGCCGGCAGCGTTATTCGCCGCGTATCGAAACGCAATTGCGCGGCGGTGGAGAGCTTGTTGACATTCTGACCGCCCGGCCCCGAGGCGCGCACGAAGGAGATGTCGATGTCGTTCTCATCGATCGTGAGGTCGCGGGAAATCCGCAGCATGACGTCACCGAACCGAAAATGATGAACCAGAAGTGATTCCTGGCGGGAATCGGGCGGAGACAGGATAGCGGGTTTTGTGGGGGGTGCGTTACCGCGAAATCAACTCGTTCTCTCCCGCGCTTGCGGTGCCGGCAAGCGGGGAGATAGCGCAACGTGCCGTGTGGCGGCCGTTTGAACGCGAAGGCTCAGTTCGCCCTGGAGGAGGTCGCGGCCGCGGGCTGGGCGGCGGTCTGCAGGGCGCGGCCAACGATCACGGTGAGAAGACCACGGCCCCATAGCCTTTGGGCGGCTTGCTTTGCGTCATCGAGGGTCACGGCGTCCACGATGGCGTTGCGTCTCTCGAGATAGTCGATCGGAAGATGGTCCAGCTGATATTGCAGCAGGGCCGACGCCAGCTTCGAGGACGTGTCGAGCGACAGCATCCGCGAGCCCTTGAGATAGGATTTGGCCTCATCCAGTTCCTGCCGGGTCGGGCCGTCTTCGGCCATGCGGCTGACTTCCTTGTTGACGGCATCGACCGTTTCGCCGGCGCGATCGGCGCGGGTTCCGGTATTCCCGACGAACACCGCGGAGTGATCCATCCATAGGAGTGATTCATGGACGGAATAGGCGAGGCCGCGCTTCTCCCGGACCTCGCGGTAGAGCCGCGACGACAACGATCCGCCGCCGAGAATGTGGTTGACGACATAGGCTGCCATGAAATTCGGGTCGTCGCGCCTGATGCCGGGGCCGCCGAACGTCACCACGGTCTGCGGTACGTCGAGTGCGATGAATTCGCGCTGCGGCGGCCTCGCAGGCACGACGTCGACGACCGGCGTGAGGCTCGCCTTGGCCGGCAAGCCGCCGAATGTCCGGTCGAGCAGCCTGCCGAGCGAGGCGGCGTCGATATCGCCGACCACGGCGATCTTCAGGTTCTCCCTCGCCAGCACGCGACGGACGTAGTCCTTCATATCGGCGACGGCGATGTTTGGAACGCTTTCCAGCGTGCCGCTGGTCGGCCGGCCGTAGGGATGGTCGCCAAAGGCGATCTCCAGAAATTTACGGCTCGCAAGCGCACCAGGATTGGAAGTATCGCGCTTCAGACCCGAAAGGATCTGGGCACGAATGCGTTCAACATCGGCGCTTTCGAAATGCGGCGACGTCAGCGACATCCGAAGCAGATCGAAAGCTTCGTCCGCGTTGTCCTTCAGCATGCGCAAGCTGCCACGGAAATAATCCCGCGTCGCGCTGAAACTCAATTCGATGGCGCGGCGATCGAGGCGTTCATGAAACGTCCGGGAATCCAGATCGCCGGAGCCTTCATCAATGAGAGCGGCGACCATGTTGGCGACACCGGGCTTGCCGGCGGGGTCCTGTGCCGCGCCGCCGCTGATGCCGAATTCCATCGCCACCAGGGGTACCGTTGCGTCCTGGACGAACCAGGCCTCGATACCTCCTGGCGAAATCAGACGCTGGATCTTCGTTGCGGCGTTCGAGGAAGCCGGCGTCATTGCCAGGCAGGCGGCAATGATGAACCCAACGCGCCGCGCGCCAAGCCTGGGATGAATCACGACCGCTTCTCCTCGCGTTTCGGCTGGGTATCCTTGACCAGATACCCGGTCACTGAACGTTTCTTGATCAGCCATTTTTGCGCGGCTTCGCGGACCTGCTCGGCGGTGACGGCGCGAATGCGGTCCGGCCAGCTTCGGATGTCCTCGATGCCAAGGCCGGTGGTGAGTGCCCCCCCATACCAGCGGGCCAGCGTGGCCTGGTTGTCCTGGGCATAGATGGCTTCGGCGATAAGCTGGGTTTTGACGCGATCGAGGTCTTCGGCGCGAACCGCGTTCTGTCCCATATCCGATATCACGTCGTCGATCATCTGCTCGACCTGCGCGAACTCGACGCCTGACCTTGGAGAAACCGATACGGTGAACTGCGTCGCGTCGAGCGAGGTTCCCTGATATGCGGCGCTGGCGTTGATCGCGAGGGGCCGGTCGACCACCAGCTTCCGA
Source organism: uncultured Alphaproteobacteria bacterium (assembly GCA_963786045.1). Taxonomy (GTDB): domain Bacteria; phylum Pseudomonadota; class Alphaproteobacteria; order Rhizobiales; family Xanthobacteraceae; genus Bradyrhizobium. The sequence goes on from CAWAXR010000024.1 coordinate 15,602, forward strand.
TAAAGATAGGAGTTGCTGCCGCCGCCCATCAGTTGCGCGAGCACGTCGAGCACCGCACTTTCTCCGGCGGCGGCCGTGGCCGCGGATGGAACCAGATAATAGCGCCGCAAGCTGGGTTGTTCGACTCTGGCGTCGGACAGCGTCACCGTGCGCGGCGCAGCCGGATCGGGTTCCTGGGGACGAAGGCGCCGCGCCGGTATCGCCGGCTGCGCGGCGACGGCGCCGAACGTCCGCTCCACCATCGGGCGAACATCAGTGGCATCGACGTCGCCGGCGATCACCAGGATTGCGTTGTTTGGCGCATAGAAGCGCCGATAGAATGCCAGCGCATCTTCGCGATCGAGTTTCTCGATTTCCTGGTGCCAGCCGATCACGGGACGGCCATAGGGGTGATTGAGATAAAGCGCCGCCATGATCTGCTCGGTCAGCCGCGCTTCCGGGTTGTTGGCCACCCGCATGTTGTATTCCTCGAGCACGACGTCGCGCTCCGGCAGCACGTTCTCGTCCTTGAGGATCAGGCCGGTCATGCGATCGGCCTCGAACTCCATCATCTTGCCGAGTTCCTCGCTCGGCACCCGCTGGAAATAGCCGGTATAGTCCGTCGAGGTGAAGGCGTTCTCGTTGCCGCCGATCCGCAGCACGGTCTGGGAAAATTCGCCCGCCGGATGTTTGCTCGTGCCCTTGAACATCAGGTGTTCGAGAAAGTGAGCAAGCCCCGATTTTCCCGGCGTCTCGTCGGCCGAGCCGACCTTGTACCAGATCATCTGCGTGACGACCGGCGTGCGGTGATCCGGGATCACCACTACCTGGAGGCCGTTGCCGAGGGTAAATGTGGCAGGCGGTGCCGAGGTCACGGTGGTCTGAGCGAGAGCGCCGCTGGCAAAGATGGCGAGACCCGAGAGCAGGGTGGCGGAGAGCGAAGCGGCAGAGCGGCGTAACGGCATCATGGCCTATCTGGAAGGTCCGAACAGTGAACGTCCGGAAGAAATCCTGGCATCGTACAATGTGCGGCTTGCCATGAGCGCGTCACGAAGTCGCGAATAGACCGACGGCGCTATCGCACGACGCTGGATGCGCTGGACCTTTGGGTGAGCGGATTGTGATCGGGGTTCGAATCACCGCTCAACAATCCCTTCGACTCGGGAGCATACGGGTAATTCGGGGACGGCGACTGATAGCCGGCAGGCGGCTGTGTCAACGCTTCCCGTGTCGGCTCACTGCCGGGCGTCACCGCTTCGGCCTTCTTGCTGCCGAAAAGGCCGAAGGGGTCCCCGATAGAGTCGCTGATCACACTGGCCCCGCCCTTGAACAAATCGCCTGGCTTGTCGTAGACGGGATCGATCAGGGCTGTGCCGTTGTTATCACTGGCGTAGGCCGGGCGGCTTGTGCCGGCCACGGGGACGGTGGGGGCTTCGGTCGGAGGAGCGATGTTGATCGGGCGTGCCGGACCCGCAGCGGCCGCGCCGGCAGCCGCGACTTCGCTGGGCTGGACACGGGCCACGGGCGGCGCGTTCTTCTTCTTCGCGGCGATCACGGCCTTGCGCTGGCGCTCATCCGGATCCTTCGGCCAGTTCGTAATCTTCACATCGTCAGTCGAGGCGGCCGGTGGCGGCAAATCGAGTTTCGGAGGCACCACCAGCGGAGACCGCTCGCGATAGTCGATCCCGCGATTATCCATATTGGTGCCACGGATCGTGGATTTGAAGCCGTCGACGATTTTTTCGGTGATGGTTCTATCATCTTGTTGATCGTCGCCTGCGCGCGCGGTGCCGGCTGCCATGACCAGAGCGATGCCCAATGGGACCACGGCGAGCCGCAAGACCCGCATCGCCGCTCCCGACGAATTCCGTACAATCCAACCGCTAGCTTTGGTCTGGCGCATCGCGCTCATCCTGTCCAAAATTTCCCGCGGCCCACCGATTTAGGCGCACAATGTAACACACCCGCGAGCTCTAGCTCAGAGGGTTCGTATCTGCCGGGATCAGGGCGCTTTTGCGGCGGGTATCCCTAGAAATGAATCATACAGCAGGGCCGCAACTCCGGCAACAATTGCCACGTCGGCAAGGTTAAACACGTACCAATTGAAGGTATTTCCGCCAATCTGGACGTGGAACAGGGCAAAATCGACCACCGCGCCATAGGCAAGGCGGTCGATGGCGTTGCCGATGGCCCCGCCGATAATCAGGCCGAGCGCGATGGCGGCGATCAGGGTACGCGACCGCGCCATCCAGATGGCCAATGTTACCACGGCGACGGCCTTGACCGTGAGCAGGACTGCCTGGCCAGCCGCGCTTTCGTTCTGAAACCAGCCGTAGCTGATGCCTGTGTTCCAGGCCAGCACCAGATCGAAGAACGGGGTGACCTTCACCGCGCCGCGGTGGGCGATGTCGAACACGCGCAGCAGCCAGAGTTTCGAAGCCTGATCGAGCGCAAGCACGGCGATGGCCGCGATGACGCCGGCGCGGAGGTTAGCGGTCATCTGACGACCGATACACACCCGACGTCGTCCCCGCGAACGCGGGGACCCCTACGCCGTGTCGGATATTATTTGAAAGCCTCTGGGTCATCGTCCTCGTTTGTCTCAAACCCCGGTGGTTATGGGTCCCTGCGTTCGCAGGGACGACGATAGATATCAGATGGTAACCCCCAGCGCTTTCCATTCGCGCAGCGCCTTTGCGTCGCGCGGCGACACGTCAGGATATTCGGCGTCTTCGCCCACGCTCGGCAGTATCTTCCACGACCGCGCGCATTTCGTGCCAACGGCTTTTTCGACCACGACGGCGACGTCAGGCGCGTCGTTCAACCGGAACGCATCTGCCGGCGCGTCCTCATTGGTCACCATCGCGTTCGAGGTGATGCAGACTTCGGCGAGATCGATATCGAACAGCGTGTCGAAGATCGTCTTGTCCGAAATGTAGACCAGTGGCGAGGCCTCGAGCGAAGAGCCGATGCGCTTGGCGGCGCGCTCGAGTTCGAGCGCGCCGGTAACGACCCGGCGCACACGGCGAATGGTCTCCCATTTCGCGGCCAGCGCGTCGTCGCGGAAGCCCGCGAGATTTTCCGGGAACGTCAGCAGGTGCACCGAGGGGGAACCGCCGGGCCGGTAGTTGAGCCACGCTTCGTCGGCGGTAAAGCTGATGATCGGCGCCAGCCATTTCAGGATCGCGTCGCACAGAATATCGACCGTCGTCAGCGCCGCCTTGCGCGTGACCGACGATGGCGGATCGCAATACAGCGCATCTTTCCGGATATCGAAGTAGAACGCCGACAGCTCGGTGTTCATGAAATTCGAAAGCGCGGCGACCACGGTCTTGTAATCGAAGTTTGCGTAGGCCTGCCGCACGACCGCATCGATTTCGCTCAACCGGTGCAGCATCAGCCGTTCGAGTCCGGGCATCTCCGCCACGGCAATCGCGTCGCCCGGCTGGAAGTGATGCAGCGTGCCGAGCATCCAGCGGATCGAGTTGCGCAGCTTGCGGTAGGTCTCGATGGTGTTTTTGAGGATTTCCGGGCCGATGCGCTGATCGTCGGCATAGTCCGTCGCGCAGACCCACAGCCGCAGGATATCGGCGCCGGATTGCGCGATGACCTTTTGCGGCTCGACGGTATTGCCGAGCGACTTCGACATTTTGCGGCCGTTCTCATCCAGCGTGAAGCCGTGCGTCAGGACGACGTCATAGGGCGCGCGGCCGCGGGTGCCGCAGCTCTCCAGGAGCGAGGAATGAAACCAGCCGCGGTGCTGGTCCGAACCCTCCAGATACATCACGGTGTCGGCCCCGCCATCGATCTTGCGCCTGATGCCCTTGAGGCCGGGGAAGTGCACGGGATCTTCCAGCACGAAGGCGTGGGTCGATCCGGAATCGAACCAGACGTCGCAGATGTCGTCGATCTTCTTCCATTCCTGGTTGGCAAGCGGCCCGAGGAAGCGTTCGCGGGCGCCGTCCATGTACCAGGCATCGGCGCCTTCCTGCTCGAAGGCGTCCGCGATGCGCCGGTTGACGGCATCGTCCTTGAGGATTTCGGCGGAGCCGTCGGCTTTTTCGCGGATGAACACCGCGATCGGCACGCCCCAGGCGCGCTGGCGCGAGATCACCCAGTCGGGGCGGCCTGAGATCATGCCGTTGATGCGGTTCTGGCCCGCGGGCGGCACCCATTGGGTGACCGAGATCGCGTGCAGCGCGCGGGCGCGCAGCGTGTCGCCGGATTTGGCTTTGCCGTTATCCGCAATATCCTTATCCATCGCGATGAACCATTGCGGCGTGTTGCGGAAGATCACCGGCTTCTTCGAGCGCCAGGAGTGCGGGTATTGATGCTTCAGCCGCCCGCGCGCCAGCAGCATGCCGGCATCGATCAAGGCCTTGATCACCGCGTCGTTGGCGTCGCCCTTCTCACCCTTGTCGTTGATGACGCGTTTGCCGGTGAAGCCGGGCGCGTGATCGGTCAGGGCGCCGTTCTCATCGACGGTGTAGGGAATGGTGGCGCTGATGCCGCGGCTTTCCAGTTCACGCGCATTCGCCATCCAGACGTCGAAGTCTTCGCGGCCGTGGCCGGGCGCGGTGTGGACGAAGCCGGTGCCGGTGTCTTCGGTGACATGATCGCCTGACAGCAGCGGCACCTTGAACTCGTAGCCTCCACCGAAGCCTTTCAATGGATGCGCGCATTCCACCGCGTCGAGCGTCTCGGCCGGCAGCGCGCGGACTTTCTCATACGCCGCGACGCGGGCCTGTTTGAACACGCTTTCCGCGAGCGCATCGGCGAGGATCAGAAGGTCGCCGTTCTTGGCCCAATTGTCGGCCGGCGCGTCGATGACTTTATAGAGCCCATAGGCAATCTTCGGCGAGAAGCTGATGGCGCGGTTGCCCGGCAGGGTCCATGGCGTCGTGGTCCAGATCACGATGCTGGCATTGGCGAGCGCGCCATGCGCGGGCGAGGTGACGGGAAATTTCACCCACACCGTGTCGCTCGTATAATCCTCGTACTCGACCTCGGCTTCGGCGAGCGCGGTCTTCTCCACCACGCTCCACATCACCGGCTTGGAACCGCGATACAATGTGCCGTTGGCGGCGAACTTCATCAGTTCGCGCGCGATCTGCGCCTCGGCGAAATAATCCATGGTGGCGTAGGGGTGATCCCAGTCGCCGATGATGCCGAGCCGCTTGAATTCCTCGCGCTGCACGTTGAGCCAGCGCGTGGCATAGGCGCGGCATTCCTTGCGGAACGCCACCATCGCGGTGGAATCGCGAAAATCCGGCTTCGCCTTGCCCTTGGAGCGGTAGTTCTCTTCCTCGATCTTCCATTCGATCGGCAGGCCATGGCAATCCCAGCCCGGCACGTAATTGGAATCGAAGCCGAGCATCTGCTGGCTCTTGGTGACGACATCCTTGAGGATCTTGTTGAGCGCGTGCCCGATATGGATGTTGCCGTTGGCGTAGGGCGGGCCGTCATGGAGGACGAATTTCGCGCGGCCCGCGGAGCCCTTGCGCAAGCGGTCGTAGAGGCCGATCTCGTTCCAGTTTTTGAGGATTTCCGGCTCGCGCTGCGGCAGGCCGGCGCGCATCGGGAATTCGGTCTGCGGCAGGAACAGGGTTTTGGAATAGTCGGCGGCGTCGGACTTTTGTGGCTGTTCGGACATGAATGCTCTGTTTGGCTCAAAGGGCGCGAGAGACGCGATCGGTCGCGGGTGAACGAGAAATCCCGGTCTTGCGCCGAGCTCGAGAAGCTCAGGCGGAAGCCGGGCCGCTAATGCTGATGGTGCGCCGCGCAAACATGGGGCTTCCTTAGCAGCCGGCAGACGAAATCGCAAAGCCTTGCCTTATCCGGCGGCCCATCCTTCGAGGCTCGCCGAAAGGCTCGCACCTCAGGATAACGTGACCGTTCCCAGCTTGGGGAAGGCGTCGGGGGCGGCGGCCAGCCGGGCGCGGGCGCGGGCGCTGTCGTCGTCCATCTGGCGGATCAGCGCGTCAATGCTGTCGAACTTCAGTTCGTCGCGAATAAAGCCGATGAAGGCGACGTCGAGGCTTTTTCCATAGAGATCGTCCCTGAAATCGAACAGGAAGACTTCCAGCAGCGGCGCGCCATTGTCGAAGGTCGGGCGGCGACCGAAGCTGGCCACACCCTCGACGCGCACCTGGTCTTTTCCGGCGCCAAGGCCGACCCGTACGGCATAGATGCCGTGCTTCAATCCGCAGTTCTTGTCGAGGCGGAGATTGGCGGTGGGATAGCCGAGGTCGCGGCCGCGTTTTTCGCCATGGATCACCTCGCCCGAAACGAACCACGGACCACCCAGCATCGCGGTGGCGTCCTCGATCTGCCCCTCCGCGAGCGCCATGCGGATCGCGCTGGAGGATACCGGCCGTTCGGCGATGTCGATGTGGGCCTGCACATCCACTTCGATGCCAAGCCGGGGGGCTTCGGCGACCAGCAGGCTCGGCGAGCCGACCCGGCCCTTGCCGAAATGAAAGTCGTAGCCGACCGCGATGCCGCTGATTCCGAGGCGCTCGATGAGATCGTGGTGAATGAAATCTTGCGCGGTGGTCCCGGCGCGGCGCTGGTCGAACGTCATCACCACGGCGCCCGCGAGCCCGGTTCCCGCCAATAGCCGCAGCTTTCCCCGCTCGTCGGTGAGCCGGAATTGGGGGGTGTTCGGGCTGAAGAAGCTGCGCGGGTGTGGTTCGAATGTGACCGCCAGCGTGGGCCGGCCATGCGCCCGTCCCATCTGGAGTGCCGCATCAATAACGGCGCGGTGGCCGAGATGGACACCGTCGAAATTACCCATCGCAACCACCATTCCCCTGGGGATCGCGGCCGCCGGGGTAGAATCGCGAATTACGGTAAAATCAGACGTCATGGAATTTCTTCAACTTGATCGGTTTGGGGGCGGGACCGTGACTTGGGGCGCCCGACGAAGTCAAGCCGGACCCGATTCGTGTTACCCGCGGCCGGCATCGCACTTTCCGGCGGCCGTCGGTTAACGGGCTGTTTAATGGCTGATGGTAGTGCTTGTGGCGGACTGCGGGGCGCTTTCAGCCCTTGGCAGACTCACAGATGGTTTTCTCGGCATTCAAGAGTTGCGTAGGGGATTGAAGATGGCAGTTGATTTGTCGATGTCGGTTCTGGTGGTGGATGACTACAACACCATGATTCGCATCATCAGAAATCTCCTCAAGCAGCTTGGCTTCGAGAACATCGACGATGCCAGCGACGGATCGGCGGCGCTCAACAAGATGCGCGGCAAGAAGTATGGGCTGGTGATCTCCGACTGGAATATGGAGCCGATGACCGGCTACGACCTGCTCCGGGAGGTCCGGGCCGACCCCAATCTCGCCACCACGCCGTTCATCATGATCACGGCCGAATCCAAGACCGAGAACGTGATCGCCGCCAAGAAGGCCGGCGTGAACAACTATATCGTCAAGCCCTTCAATGCGGCCACGCTGAAGACCAAGATCGAGGCGGTATTCCCGGACATGGCGAGCGCGTAAGGTCTTTCTTCACCTCACCCCGCTCCACACCCTCGGTGTCGTCCCTGCGGAAGCAGGGATCTGGCCGCCGGTATCTGTCACGTACGCGGGATGGGCCCCCAGCCTCTCGTACCGATCCGCCGGTGGTTACCAGCACAGGTCCCGGATCAGCGCCCGCGGCGGATGGCCGAACAGCTCCTTGATCGAGGTGGGGTCGATTTGATCGACGCCTTCGAACTCCTCGGCGTGGATGCCCCGGGTCACGAACAGGCAATCGATCCCGAAGCCGTGCGCGCCGGCCAGATCCGTTCGTACGGAATCGCCGATCGCAAGAACGCGGCTGAGCTGCACAGCCTGGCCACGACGTTGGGCGGCGAGCGCGATGGCGCGCTCATAGATCGGCCGGTGCGGCTTGCCGTAGAAGATCACCTCGCCGCCGAGTTCGAGATAGAGTTCGGCGATGGCGCCGGCGCAGTAGATCAGCCGGTCGCCGCGTTCGACGACGATGTCCGGGTTGGCGCAGACCAGTGTCAGCTTGCGCTCGCGCGCCTGCAACATCATCGCACGATAGTTTTCGGCGGATTCGGTTTCATCGTCGAACAGGCCGGTGCATACGATGTAATCGGCCTGCTCCAGTGGCGCGGACACCGTATCGAGCCCGCGGTAGATCGAGCTGTCGCGCTCCGGGCCGAGCAAGAACATTTTCTGGCCGGGGTGGTCGGCGACGAAGCGACGGGTAAGATCGCCTGAGCTGACAATGGCGTCATAGATCCCGTCCGGGACGCCGAGCTTGCGCAATTGCCGCTGCACCGAATCCGCCGGCCGCGGCGCATTGGTAATGAGGATCACGGTGCCGCCTTGCGCGCGGAAGCTGTGAAGGGCTTCGCAGGCTTCGGGGAACGCAACGAGGCCGTTGTGAACCACGCCCCAGATATCGCTGAGCAGCACATCCACGCCGTCGACAAGGTCGCGCAGCCGCCCGGCAAACTTCAGCGCCGTCATGGTGCGGCCTGCCGGTCAGCCCGGACCGGCGGCGCGCCGCGCCAGCGCGGCGTTGCCTGCCCGCGGGGCGGCGATGGCCGGGCCATCGACGGAAGCCGGTTTGCCAGAAGTCATTGGGTTCCTGCGCCTTGTTCGCGGAAGCCGCCCCGGTAGCAGATGCTCCCTCGGGCCGCAACGGCCGGGGCGGCGCAAACAGGAAGCCCTGACCGAACCGCACGTCGTAATCGAGCAGATCGACGACAGCGCGCTCGCCTTCGATCCGTTCGGCGATCAGGTCGATGCCGAACCGGCCGAGCAGATCCGAAAGGTCCGAGGGGTGAATGTCCGACGTCGAGGACCGCTTCGGGTCGAGCAGCAGCGTGGCGGGCACCTTGATGAAGCGGACGCCGCGGTCGGCCAGTTCGCGCGGCTCGATTCGCAGGTCGGTGACGTGATCGATGGAGAAACGGTAGCCGCGCTGCGCCAGAGCCGCGAGGTGTTCGGTCTCCGTCGGGCCGAGATTGCGGAACGTCGCTTGCTTGAACTCGATCACGAATGAAGGCGCGAGAGCGCGGTTCGCTTCAAGGAAATCCAGGCATTGCGCGAACGCCACCGGGTTGCCGAGCGTCGCCGCGGCCATGTTGCAGAACACTCCGACATCCTTGTTGCGCACCATCAGCCGGCGCAGCACCTGGATGCAGCGGAGCATCACCATATGATCGATACGCGCGATGAGCCCGGCGGCTTCCGCGATTTCGATGAAATCGTCGGCTGCCAGAACCAGATCATTCTCGCCACGCAGCCGTGTTACCGCTTCGTAGAAGCGGACCTTGCGCTGCGGCAAGGTCACCATCGGCTGCAGGTAAATGTCCAATCGATTTTCCCCAATTGCGGCTTTCACCGAGTTGAGGATCTGCACCTCGCTGCGGGAAGGGGCGGGTTTCTCGGTGGCGACGGCAGCCGGCGAGGCGGCAACCGCAGGCGCCGCCGCTGCCGTGCCGGTGCCCTCCGCGGGCAACGACGGCTCTTCCGGAGGCTCGCTCGCCGCAGCGTTTGCAGGTGCGGCGGGCGGCACGCCCGCCGACAGCACGTCCTCATGGCTTGCGACGGAGACCGCAAGCTGCTTGACCAGCACGCCGAGTTCGCCGATTTCGCCGACCATCGCCTGAATGCGGTCGGCGCCCGCGGAATTGGCCGATGCCAGGCGGCCCTCGACCGCGGCAAGACGGCGGCCGAATTCTGCGACCTGACGTGCAAGATCGGCCGTGCCGCGTGACAAATCCGCGATCTGGCCGCCGACGTCGGTGCGGTCGCGCAGGCGCATCGACACGGCGTTGTAGAGGATCAGGAAAGTCAGCGTGGTGAGCGCGACGATCGCGGATTCCGATCCGGAAAGACCTGCAACGGAGTACAGGATCAGGCCGAGGGATGCTGCGACCAGCACCATGCAAATGGCGATGAAAATCGTGGAAATGCGGATCATTTTAACGCAACCGTCCCCCAGAACCGGTGCCTGCTCTCGCGGCGCAGGCTTCCGATCCTAGCACCATTGCTGATTCGGCGGATCAATCTTCTTGTTCGTCCACCGGGAACCTCGCATTGGCTGCGGTTGCCGTTGTGCTCCCTCTCCCCGCTCCGAACTCTCTGAGGGGGAGAGGGGCGAAGCCCCGTTACGCCACCGCGCGGATCACCTTGGCGACCTTCTCGACGATCTCGCCGATCTGGTCTTCGTTGACAATGAGGGGCGGGGTCAGCGCCAGGGTGTCGCCTGCGACACGCAGCATCAGGTCGTTGTCGAAAAACGCGCTGTTCAACCCGTCGAAGCCGCGCTTGCCGGGCAGGTCCGGACGCGAGGCGAGGTCGATCCCGGCGGTCAGTCCGACGGTGCGGATGTCCAGCACATTCGGCTCATTTTTCAGCGACATCACGGCGTCGGCGAATTTCGGCTCGAGCGCGCGGGCACGCTCGAACAGCTTTTCGTCGCGGTAGATTTCGAGTGTGGCAAGGCCCGCGGCGCAGGCCAGCGGATGGGCCGAATAGGTGTAGCCATGGGTAAGCTCCACGACATGTTCCGGGCCGCTCATGAAAGCGTCGTGGATGGTATCGCGCACCACGACACCGCCCATCGGGGCCGCGCCGTTGGTGACGCCCTTGGCGAAGGTGATCATGTCCGGCAGCACGCCGTAACGCTCCGCCGCGAAGGCAAAACCCAATCGGCCAAAGCCGGTGATGACCTCGTCGAAAATCAGGAGAATGCCGTGCTTCTGGGTGATCTCGCGCAGCCGCTTGAGATAGCCCTTGGGCGCCGGGAGAACGCCGGTCGATCCCGCCATCGGTTCGACGATGACGGCGGCAATGGTGTTGGCGCCGTGAAGATTGACCAGACGTTCCAGCTCGTCGGCAAAATGAGCGCCGTATTCCGGCTCGCCCTTGGTGAAAGCCTGCTTCTCGCGGTCATAGGTGTGGGAGAGATGGTCGACGCCGGCGAGCAGCGTCCCGAACAGCTTGCGGTTGTTGACGATGCCGCCGACCGAGGTTCCGCCGAAGCCAACGCCGTGGTAGCCGCGCTCGCGGCCGATCAGGCGGGTGCGGCTGCCCTGGCCCGATATCTGGTGATAGGCCAGCGCGATCTTGAGCGCGGTGTCGGCCGCTTCGGAGCCGGAATTGCAGAAGAACACGTGATCGAGGCCGGCAGGCGCGAGATCGGCGATCCGGCTTGCCAGTTCAAAGGCCTGCGGAATGCCGAATTGGAAGGGTGGCGCATAGTCCAGCGCCGCGGCCTGCTTGGCGATGGCATCGGATATCTGCACCCGGCCATGACCGGCATTGGTGCACCACATGCCGGCGGCGGCGTCGATGATGTTGCGGCCATCGACCGTGATGTAATGCATGTCCTTGGCGCCGGCGAGCAGCCGCGGCGCCTTCTTGAAGGCCCGGTTGGCGGTGAATGGCATCCAGTGTGCGGCAAGGTCGTTGGGCACATTGACGGCGGCGGGGCGTGGGCTCTTGTCCAGCATGGTGGCCTCTTCAAGTTTTGGGGCGTGGCGGTTGTCCAGCACGCTAGCAGCTTCGGCGCAGGACTGGAACGCCACGAGGTGGACTATTTCCGTGCAATCAGGCGGTTTTCAGGGCGAACCTGCGGCATTCGATCTCATCTCTTTGTATGATCTTTGCAGGACCGTGATCTCCGGGCAAACGCTACGCGTTTGTCCCGCGGGAAGACCGCTTGCCGCTGTTCCGGATCACGCTCCAGGCTCAGAGGTCGGCGGCGCCAATCCAGAACACTTCGCCTTGCGAATCCTCGGTGTCGAGCCAGAGAAAATTGGTGTCCGGACAGGCCGCCTCAAGCGCGGGCCGGCAGCGGCCAATCTCGCACAACAGCCCGCCTTCGGGCGTCAGGTGACGTCCGGCCTCGTTCAGGATGCGGCGGATCACGTCGAGCCCGTCGGCGCCGCCGTCGAAGGCGAGCTTCGGTTCCGCCCGGCACTCGCGCGGCAGTCCGGCCATGCCCTCCGCATCGACGTAGGGCGGGTTGGAAATAATCAGGTCGTAGCGCTTGTCGCCGATCGGCCCAAAGAGGTCGCCGCGGTACAACGTCACCCGGTCTTCAAGGCCGAAATCGGCGACGTTGCGGGCGGCCACATCGAGGGCGTCCTTGGAGATATCCACCGCGTCCACCTGCGCGTTCGGGAAGGTCCGGCTCGCGAGAATGGCGAGACAGCCGGAGCCGGTACAGAGGTCGAGCACGTTTTCCGCCGCGCCCGGATCGTCGATCAGCGCGCCGGTTTCGTCGCTCTCGCCGCCGAAATGAGAATCCAGCAACTCGCCGATGAAGGAGCGCGGCACGATCACGCGCTCGTCGACATAGAAGGGCAGGCCGCGCATGTAGATCTTGTTGACGAGGTAAGCGGCCGGTTTCCGCGAGCTGACGCGGCGGGCGATCAATTCAAGGATCGATTTGGCCTCGCCCGCGGTGACCCGCGCGGTCGCGAACGTCTCGAACTGGTCGGGGTGAAGATGCAGCGCCTCGCAGACCAGGAATGCCGCCTCCGCCACCGGATCGGGGGTGCCATGGGCGAATGTCAGTTTTGCCTCGACGAAGCGGCTCACCGCGTAGCGGACGAAATCGAGTAGCGTCACCAGTTCGCCGGATGACACCTTCGGAAATTCCGATGCGGCGCGGGCACGCTTCACCGGGGCTTTGGCGCGCTTCGCCTTCAGGATTTTGGCCATCACGATCTGGTCCAGCGCGCCGCGGCGTCGTCGTCGTGATGGCGCGCGTCGACCCAACTGGTCCCGCCGGCGCTTTCCTCACGCTTCCAGAACGGCGCGTTGGCCTTCAGATAGTCCATCAGGAACTCGGCGGCCTGAAATGCCGCCTGCCGGTGCTGCGATGCCGTCAGGACGAGTACGATATTTTCGCCGGGGACGATGCGGCCGACGCGGTGAATAATGCTCACGCCGGTCAGCGGCCAGCGCGACATCGCGGTGTCGGCGTGGCGCGCTATTTCGGCTTCGGCCATGCCGGGATAGTGTTCGAGCGTCAGTGCCGCGATGGTCTCGCTGCCTTCGCTGCCCCGGCAGATTCCGCTGAAGCTCACGACCGCGCCGATATCGGTGCGTCCGTTCGTCAGCGCCGCAATTTCGCGCGCGATGTCGAAATCGGCCTGCTGGATGCGAATGGTCACATTGGCGGTCATCAGAGTATCGCGACGCTTTGCAACGAATTATCCGCCGGTCATCGGCGGGAAGAAGGCAATCTCGCGGGCGCCGGCGATTGCCGCATCTGACTTGACATGGGTGTGGTCGATTGCGGCACGGATCACCCGCGGCGTCTCGAAGGCATGGGCGTAAGTCTCGCCGCGCTTTGCCAGCCACGCCATCATGTCTTCGACGGTCTGAACGCTCGGCGGCGGCTCCAGGGTCTCTTCGGATTTGCCCACCCGCTCGCGCACCCAGGCGAAATATTTGACCTTCATCCCCCATCCTCCTTGATAAGGTGATGGATGCCGGCGCGGAAATAATCCCAGCCGGTGTAGATCGTGAAAATCGCCGACACCCACAACAGGACGATGCCGATCAGGGTGGTCGCGGGGATAATCTGCTCGCCGGCTTCGCCGGCAATCAGAAAGCCGATCGCAATCAGTTGAATGGTTGTCTTCCACTTCGCAAGCTTCGTGACCGGTACGCTTACGCGCAGACCAGCGAGATATTCGCGGAGGCCCGAAACCAGGATTTCGCGGCACAGGATCACGATGGCGGCCCACAGCGTCCAGCCATGGATGCTGTTGTCCGCCGCCAGTATCAAGAGGCAGGACGCGACCAGGAGCTTGTCGGCGATCGGATCGAGCATCCGGCCGAACGCCGACTGCTGATCCCAGATTCGCGCATAATAGCCGTCGAGATAGTCCGTAACTCCGGCGGCGATGAATACGGCCAGCGCCACCCAGCGCAGCCACATCGGGCCCTCCAGGATGGACTCCCAGAACACGCAGCCGACCACCACCGGGATGGCGGCGATTCTGGCGTAGGTCAGAATATTAGGGAGGGAGAGGGTTTTTGCCTGTCCCCGGGTCGTTGCGATGTTCATCCGTCTTACAAATACCGCTGAAGCATGAAGGTCAACCGTGCGACACGCCTGATTTGCCGGAGGCGACGCCTGGATGATTCGAAACGCATCTTTACCCCGCCCGGGTGTGATTTTACCCCGGCTGGGCGTGGAAAAACTCGAAAATCTTGCGCGCGCTCTCGGCGCTGACGCCCGGAACCTTGCCGAGATCGGCGATCGACGCCCGCTCGATCTCCTTCAGGGTTCCGAAATGGTGCAGCAGGGCACGTTTGCGTGAGGGGCCGATGCCGGGAATTTCCTGCAATCCGGCCTCGCGGATGTCCTTTTTGCGCAGCTTGCGGTGCGAGCCGATGACGAAGCGGTGCGCCTCGTCGCGCAGCCGCTGGATGAAGTACAGCACCGGGTCGCGCGGCTCGAGCTTGATGGCCTCGCGGTCCGGCATGAACAGCGTTTCGCGACCGGCGTCGCGGTCCGGTCCTTTTGCCACCGCCAATAGCGCGACCTGGCTCAATCCGAGCCCCTCGAAAATCTGGCGGGCCGCGTTGAGCTGGCCGCGACCGCCATCGATGATGACGAGGTCGGGCCATTGTGGAAACGAATCGTCGTCGGGCCGGGGTTTGGCCGCGTCGCTCTCGGCCGCGGGTGTTGCCAGCCGCTTGAATCGCCGCTGCAATACCTCGCGCATCATCGCGTAATCGTCGCCGGGCGTGAGCCCTTCGGACCTGATGTTGAACTTGCGATACTGGTTCTTGATGAAGCCGTCCGGGCCCGCCACGATCATGGCGCCGACCGCGTTGGTGCCCTGGATGTGGCTGTTGTCGTAGACCTCGATCCGCCGCGGCGGATGCGGCAAACCGAGCGTGGGGACGAGCCCGGCCAGCAGCCGGCCCTGTGTCGCGGTGTCGGCGAGCTTGCGTCCCAGGGCTTCGCGCGCATTGGTCAGGGCGTGCGCGATCAGCTCTTTCTTTTCGCCGCGCCGGGGCATTGCCACTTCGACCTTGAAGCCGGCCTTGACGGACAGCGCGTTGGCCATCAGCTCGCGTTCCTCGATCTCGTGCGACAGCAGGATGAGTTTCGGCGGCGGCTTGTCGTCGTAGAACTGCGCGAGGAACGAGGCCAGCACCTCCTCGGGCGTGAAAGATTTCTCCGCGCGCGGAAAATAGGCGCGGTTGCCCCAGTTCTGCCCGGTACGAAAGAAGAAGACTTCGACACAGGAATATCCGCCTTCCTGATGGATGGCGAACACGTCGGCTTCCTCGACCGTGCGCGGATTGATGCCCTGCTGCGACTGGATCGCCGACAGCGCCGCGAGTCGGTCGCGGTAAAGGGCCGCGGTTTCGAATTCGAGCTCGGCGGAAGCCTTTTCCATCTCGCCCGCGAGCTCCTGCTTCACGGCCCGGCTGCGGCCGGACAGGAAATCCCTGGCCTCGCGCACGAGCTCCGTATAGCCGGGAAAATCGATCTCCCCGGTGCACGGTCCCGAACAGCGGCGGATCTGGTAGAGCAGGCAGGGCCGCGTGCGGCTCTCGAAGAACGCGTCGGTGCAGGAGCGTACCAGGAAGGCGCGCTGCAGCGCCGTGATGGTGCGATTGACCGCGCCCGCCGAGGCGAACGGGCCGAAATACTGCCCGGGCCGGGTCTGGGCGCCGCGATGCTTGAGGATCTGCGGCGCCCAATGGTCGCCCGTGATCAAAATATAGGGAAACGACTTGTCGTCGCGCAGCTGCACGTTGAAGCGCGGGCGCAATTGCTTGATCAGGTTGGCCTCGAGCAGCAGCGCCTCGGTCTCGGTCGAGGTCGAGATGATCTCGACCGAAACGGTCGCCGCGATCATGCGCAGAATGCGCGCTGGCAGGGGCGCGGTCACCCTCGCATAGGAGGCGAGGCGCTTGCGGACGTTCTTCGCCTTGCCGACATAGAGCACGTCGTTGGCCGTGTTCAGCATGCGATAGACGCCGGGCGAGGTCGGCGCGAGGCGGACCGCGTTTTCGATCGCGGCGTGACCGATCGCAAGCCGGCCTTCAGCCACCGTCTCGCCGCTCTCCTCGGCAAATTCGGGCAGCCGCGCCTCGTCGTCCTCCTCGGTGTTGACGGTGGCCGGGTCGATATCCTCAGCGGTCAGGTTTTGAGCGTCTTGAGAGGCCAGGTCTTGAGAGGCCAGATCTTGAGAGGTCAGGTCTTGATCGGGCAAGTCTTGATGGGCCCGGTCTTGCGGCGACAAATCCGGCTCCACGCCGGGCGGCTCGGAACCGGGCCGCGCCTTCCGCCGGCCTGAGGCCTTCGGTCCTTGGGTTGCCGGGCTGTTGCTGGAATCGTGATCCATGGTCTTGAATTTAAGCTCCGGTCTCGCTGATCGCCAGCGTCGCCGGGCGGCCGGGACCTGCGTCGCGCCGGATAATTTGGGCGCGAAACGGCGCAAAAGCGGGGAAGCCCTTTTTGCGGATCGCGCGCCGGTAACACTCTCTTAAGACTAAGAAGCGGCCGGCGGCGGGCCTTAACAAGCCTTTAACTTAAAGGTCTCGATAAATCCCATCGGTAAAAAGTGGAATTCCGTAACCATACCGGTCCGCGTCGCGTCGTTGCACGGGTGAAGCGAGCGGCCACGGCAGTTGTGTTGGAGAGAGTGAGATGAGCAGGATCGTTTTGGGCGCGGCGGCGTTGATCGCTGCAGGATCGATAGCGTCGGCACAGGCCGCCGACCTTTCCTACGGATCGCGGGCTCCCTACACGGTCAACCAACCGCTCAATATGTACAGCTGGGCCGGTCCGTATCTCGGCGGCAATATCGGCTGGGATTGGGGCTCGGTCGACAACAATCCGACCAATCCTTCGGGTTTCGTGGGCGGCGTGCAGGGCGGCTATAACTGGCAGACGGGCCCGTGGGTGTTCGGCGTCGAAGGCGACATCCAGGTCACCGGCGCTTCCGACACGTTCGCCCCGTGGAAGTTCTCCAATCCGTGGTTCGGCACGGTGCGCGGCCGGGCCGGCTACGCGTTCGGCAACGTCCTGTTCTATGGCACCGCGGGTCTGGCATTCGGAGAATTGCGCGGCGAGACATTCGGCCTGTCGGAAACGCACACCAATGCAGGCTGGACCGCGGGCGTCGGCGCCGAATTCGGTTTCGCGCCGAACTGGAGCGCCAAGCTCGAATATCTCTATGTCGATCTCGCGGACAGCAACTTCACCATCACCGGCCTCTCGAACGGCTACCGGTTCGGACTGGTTCGCGCCGGCGTCAACTATCACTTCTGAGGGCAACAAGAAAATATCGGACGCAAACTCCCGGCCCATCGTGGCCGGGATTTTTTTGCATGAGGCTCCGGACCCGGAGGGCCGCGTTAGCGCAAAGTGGACATCGGGTTCTACTCGGGATCACACGCTAGGAAGAAATCACGAGGTTGACTGCCTTGGGACCTTTGCCCTTCTTGTCCGGCTCGACCTCGAATGTGATGCGTTGTCCTTCGGCCAGGTCCTTCAACCCCGCCCGCTCCACGGCCGTGATGTGGACGAAAACATCGCGACCGCCGTCGTCGGGCTTGATGAAGCCATAGCCACGTTCTCCGTTGAAGAACTTGATCGTTCCAGTCATGGCCATCGGGAAACTCCTCCCCCGCATTGCTCCGCCGCCACGCCCGCTGGCGTATCGGCCGACCGGACATTCGCAGCCGGAAAGCTTGGCCATCCCGGCGGATCGGGCGATGGGCTTCGATCCGCCTTTAAAATATCTGAGGCCTTGTCACTCCGCCGCTACCGGTTACGGAAGCGGAACGTAAAGCCGATCTCAATGCCGTGAGCATAATACGGTTCCCGGCAAATTGCATATTGGACTTTTCAGGGCGCGCCGGGCGAGGACAGTCTTAAGGCTTCGGCGCCTCGAGCCTGAAGCGGCCAGCGCCGCCCTGGCCGAGCGGCTTTTCAAGTTCGGGAAGGATGGCCTTGAGTTCGCCGGCCAGCGTCCACGGTGGATTGACGATCAAAAGGCCCGTCGAGGTCAGGCCGCCCTCGGAGGTGCCGGGCGCGACGCTGAACTCCAGACGCAAGGCCTTTCCGGGGGGCGCGCTGCCCGCAACCGCCCGCGCGACATGCCGCGCCAGGTCGTCGGTGACGCGCCGGCTCTTGACCGGATACCACAGCAAATAACTGCCGGTCGGCCATTTGGCGAAGGCTTCCGCGAAGCCGTGGGCCAGACGGTCAAACTCGTCCTTCTGCTCGTAGGGCGGATCGATCAGGACCAGGCCGCGACGTTCCTTCGGCGGCACGAAGGCCGGCAGCGCGGTCCAGCCATCGAGGTCGACGACGCGGGCCTGGGTGTCGCGGCGCAGCGCATTGATCAGCTGCTGGCGCGCTTTCGGCTCGACCTCGCACGCCGTCAGGCGATCCTGCGGCCGCAGCATCGCCCGCGCGATCAGCGGCGATCCCGGATAGGTCTTGAGCGGGGCCTGCGGATTGAAGGCCCTGACGATGTCGAGATAGGGCTTCATCAGCGGCAGCGTGGTTTCCGAGAATCGCGCCTGCATGATGCGTGCAATGCCCGTGAGCCATTCGCCGCCACGGCTCGCCTCCGCGCCGGTGAGGTCGTAGACCCCGGCGCCGGCATGGGTGTCGATCACCCGGAACGCGGCCTGCTTTTCCTGCAGATAGGTGAGAATGCGCACCAGCACGATGTGCTTGATGACATCGGCAAAGCCGCCGGCATGAAAGGCGTGACGGTAGTTCATGGCGGAGTGGTTACGACATCAGGCGGTGAAAGTAACCCATGTCGTTCCCGGCCTGGTGCTGACGCGCCATCCCGGAATGACGTCACCGCTCAGCCGCCGCGCATGGGCGGCATCACCACCTGCTCGCGCCGGCAGGCGCGGCGATCGATTTCCTCGCAGGCGCGGAACTGCAGATCCTTGCTCATGCAGATGCGCACCTCGCTCAGCCGTGTCCTGTTGCAGGTGACGGCGATCGCGTCGTTGGAGAGGCCGGGATTGGCCTTGATGAACGCGTCCTCGATTTCCGACGGCGCGACCGTCTTCGGGTCCGGCAGGTCCAGAAATTCGGGGGGAATTTTCACCGCCGAGCGGGCCTTGCGGATGGTCTCGAAATAGGCCCGCTGGCCGAGCCCCGAGCAGGTGCCGTGCTTGTCCCACTCGCTGAAGATCAGCCCGGGTGCCGGCATCAGGTCCAGCATCGACGCCATGATATTGCGATCAAGCCGTGGCGAGGGGCGCTCGCAGTAATCGGGAAAGCCATGTTCGTATTGCGGCCACAGGCCATGCACCACGAAGGAAAATGGCCGCCCGCCGCACTGGGCCTGCGAACGCCCGCTATTGCCGCGATCCGACGCCTCCTCGCAGAAGGAGGGCGACCACGACAACGACAGCACGTAGAAATCGAATTCACCGGGCGTGTTCTGCCGGCGATCCTGCGCCGAAGCGGTCGCCGCCGCGCCGATGCCGATCAGCGCCATCAAGAGAAGCTGGCCGAAGCCCGCCGAAATCCGCGTCATCCAACCGAAACGAAACTCGAACATGTCGATGCCCTCATGCCAGACTGCGGCGGAAGCCTAGCATCGGATGAGAACATTTCAAGAACAAAAATGGGGATCAGGCCGGGACGGATGACGCGCCGCGACCGCTGGATGGAAAAAACGCCGGGAAATCAGGGCCGCGCGGCCTTGCAGGCGGGATTATAGGCCCAGTCCCGGTCAAGCCCGGTCACGCACCATTCGACACCCTGATTGTAACCGGCGAAACCGCCATCCTCGATGATCGAGTAATGGACCGTGCGCAGCTTGCCGTCGCTCAACATCACGTCGCCACTGCAGTAGCGGCGCGGAATATTATCCGATTGCCAGGGCCGGAAGGCGGTTTCGTGAATCCGGCCATAGGCCGTGATCTGCAGCGACGAATTCCAGAAGGTGCTCTCCTTTTCCTGGAATTGCGACGTGATGGTTCCGAGCGCCGACTCGCAAGCCGCGACCCGCCCCTCATATTTCGGACCCGACAACCAGAAATTCAGCTCGAGCGGATTGGCCGCCTCGGCCGCCTGACCAAAGATGAACAGGCCGAGCACGGCACCGAGCCAGATTCCAGGCCTGATTCCAAGCCTGATTCCAAAACTGGTTTTCCGAGAGAATGTAGAGAACGTGAAGAGGTCGCGCATGGTCGGTCCGCCGGATGATCGAGCAGGAAAGACCGTGCCGTGAAGGGGAGATGAGGTCAAGTGCAGCATTATCACAGCAACCAAGATAATGTGATTTCATCGGGGCGCTGGCGAGCGGCGGCCTGAAACGCGCTGGCGTTGTTTCGGCCGCGACGGCGAAGAGAAACCCGCCCTTGGGGACGGCTTTTTCGTGGCCTCGTTAGCTCCCCGCCCCATGGGCGGCCGGCGCGAAGTCCCAGACTCCGGTTTCGTCGAATGTATGCAGCGGCTCGTAGGTCGGCTTGCTGGTGCTGTCGACCAAAGTCAGGGTCTGGTCGTCCAGGATCAGCCATTGCCGCTTGACCCGGACCACGACGATCAGGTGGTTCTCTTGGGGGTGCGCCCGGTCCCAAATCATGACCAGTCGCCGGTCGGCCGCCGCGATCCCGGCCTCGGCGAGCGCGGCGTATTTCACCACCGCGTAGCTCTTGCAGTCGCCGGGCAGCACCATCGCTTCGAGCGGGGACATCCATGCCACGTCATGGCGTGTCGCCGGGATGGCCGCGTTGATCGCCCGGTTGATGTGCGCAACCCGCCCGCGGCCCTCGTATTTCATGGCGTCATCAACGATGGCGGCGATCCGCAAGGCGGCTGGCGAGCCGCAGGCCGGATCGGTACGGCAGGCGGCAATAACGGCTTCGTCTGCGCGGATGGCCGGGTCGAGCCATCGCCAGATCTCCCGGAGCTGACCTTCCGGGGCCGGAACCGTCGCAAGGCCGAACGGCTCGTTGGCCGATAGCGGGATGCCAACCAGCAAGGCTGTTAACGCGCCGATCCGTGACCACTTCAACATTTGGAAAGACTAAAAACCCGATTGTGCCTGCCGCCTTTGCGGCGCATCAAGCTGTGCGAAGTTCCCTTGGCTCGCGGAAACTTGCGGCGGGGAGGTCGTCATTGGCTTCCGTGTTGGGCGGCATCGCCGTGCGGCCGACCGCCTGCCATGAGGACCGGGCGATGAGGCGCTCTTCCGGGAAATTCTTGGCGCAGAAGGGGTTACCGCGGCGATAGCGGCAAACACCCCGGGTCAAGTGCAACGCGGCAACACCTGGCAATAAGTCCGCCTCGCGGCCGCGGCCGTTCTTTTCACGGCACCCGGGGCGCTCTAAGGTGGGCTTCAAGCAAAACGGAGTTTGCGATGCGAATCATTGGGGCCACGGGCCTGGTTGCCGTCTGCGGAATGCTGGCCTCTTCGCCGGCGCTGGCCGATTGGGTACCGCCCTTCAAGGGCAACGATACCGGCGGCATCGTCGCCTATTCATTGGCATCCCAGACCGACGCCCGCCAGCTCGCGGTCGATCACTGCGCAAAATACGACAAGGTGGTGAAATTCCTTGCCGTCGATGCGCGTGAGGGCGGTTACGTTTCCTTTGCCTGCCGCTGGGTGCCCTATGGCGCCGACGAGCGGCCGCTGCGCGCCAGATACTGAACCAGGCTATCTCTCTGCGGAAGCAATCCGGCGGGAGTGCGGGGCATGAAGCGACGGGTTCTCCCGTTTTGGTTGGGGTCCTGCTTGCTGGCGATGGTGCCGGCGCTCGATGCCGGCGCGGTGGAATTGCCGCTTCGCAAGGCCGGCCTCTGGGAAATGAAGCTGGCGCGGACCGGCTCGCCGCTGCCCGCGATGACGATGCAGCATTGCACCGACGAGACCACCGACAAGGCCATGGTGACCTCGTTCTCGCCGATGTCGAAGGAAACCTGTTCCAGACAGGATATTCAGAAAACCCCGGCTGGCTATGTCACCGATTCCGTGTGCAGCGTGGCGGGCGTGTCGATGACATCGCGTTCGGAGATCGCGGGCGATTTCAATTCCGCCTATACCGTGAAAACCACCTCGCACAGCGAACACGGCCCCGCCGGGTCGCCGCGCGACGCCACCACCACGATCGAGGCGACGTGGATAGGCGCCTGCAAGCCCGACCAGAAACCCGGCGACATCGTGATGCCCGGCGGCTTCAAGCTCAACATCAAGGACGCGGAAAAGCTCAAGGCCCTGGTGCCGAAGTAGCGAACCTCACACCGGTATCCGCACCGTGGCGCGAAGCCCGCCCATCGGACTGTCGCCGAGCATGATATCGCCGCCATGCGAGCGCGCGATGTCGCGGGCGATCGCAAGGCCGAGGCCGGTGCCGCCCTCATCCTGGTTGCGGGCGTCGTCCAGCCGCAGGAACGGCTTGAACACTTCCGCGCGCATGGGCGGCGGGATGCCCGGTCCGTCGTCGTCGACCGTCACCGTCAGATAGCGATGATCGCGGTGGCCGGTGATGGCAATCGTGTCGGCATGCCGCGCCGCGTTGGACACGAGGTTGGCGAGGCAGCGCTTGAACGCGGCCGGCTTCACCGTCACGACGGGAAGTCCGTGAAACGAGACCGTCGCGGTGTGCCCGTTGCGCTCGGCGTCGCTGCGCAGTTCCTCCAGCGCCTGCGCCATGTCGGTCGGCTGCGCCTGCTCGCCGCTGTCGCCGCGCGCGAAGGCGAGATAGTCCTCCAGCATGCCCGACATCTCGTCGACATCCTTGCGCATGGCGTCGACTTCCGGACTGTCGCCGATCAGCGCCAGTTCGAGCTTGAAGCGGGTCAGGATGGTGCGCAGATCGTGCGACACGCCGGCCAGCATCGCGGTGCGCTGCTCGATCGAGCGCTCGATGCGCGATTTCATCTCCAGGAACGCCTGCGCGGCGCGGCGCACCTCGCGCGCCCCGCGGGGGCGGAAGTTGGGCGCCTCGCGTCCCTTGCCGAAGCTCTCGGCGGCATCCGCCAGACGCAGGATCGGTTTGATCTGGTTGCGCAGGAACAGCACAGCCACGATCAGAAGGATCGACGATGTGCCGACCATCCAGAACAGGAAGATCTCGGAATTCGAGGCATAGGCGGCGCTGCGCTGGGCGAAGATGCGCATCACCGCGTCATCGAGCTGAATGCGGATTTCGACCAGGTTGGAGCGGCCGACGGTGTCGATCCAGAACGGTTTTGCTATTTGCCGGCCCAACTGACGCGAGAGCGTCTGGTCGAGCAGCGAGAAGAACGGCTTCGGGCCGGGCGGCGGCATGTCGCCGACGGGGAGAAAGTCCACCACCAGCCCCAGCCGCTGCTGGGCGATGCGCCGGAGCTGCGCGCGGTCCTTGTCCTGCGGATAGCCCTTGTAGACGTCGATCAGGGCGGCGATATCCTGCACCACCGCCGCCGAGAGATGCCGCGTCACCGTGTTCCAGTGCCGTTCCATGAACACGAACGCCACCACCGATTGCAGCACCACCATCGGCACGATCATGATCAGGAGCGCGCGGGCATAAAGCCCGGTCGGCATCCAGCCCTTGAACGCGTTGCCCATCCAGCCATTGGCCGCGGAAACGCGGCCGGCGGCGGTGCGGATCAGCGTGAGGCCGGTGTCGAGCGTGCTCATCGGGCAAGATTCACAAAATTCATCCGACAGGATTCATCAGGATGCGCTCAAGGCGAAGCGACCAGGCGATAGCCGATGCCGCGCACCGCCTGCAGGAACAGCGGGCTGGCGGGATCGCGCTCGATTTTGCGTCGCAGGCGGTTGATCTGGACGTCGACCGCGCGCTCGTTGACGGTGCCGCCGCCTGTCAGGGCGCTGCGCGGCACGGTTTCGCCGCGCGCGAAAGCGAGAATGCGCAGCATGTCGCGCTCGCGATCGGTGAGATGGATGACTTCCTCGTCCTGGCGAAGTTCGCCGCGTTCCAGATGATAGATGTAGGGCCCGAACGCGGTCTGCTCCAGCGTCTCCACCGGCGGCGGCGCGCTGCGCTTGAGGATATTGCCGATCCGCAACACCAGTTCGCGCGGCTCGAACGGCTTGGCGACATAGTCGTCGGCGCCGATCTGCAGGCCCTCGATCCGGCTTTCGGCCTCATGGCGCGCCGTCAGCATGATGATCGGCACCGATGACGAGGTGCGAATGAAGCGGGCCAGATCGAAACCGGTTTCGCCGGGCATCATCACGTCGAGGATCAGGAGGTCGAAATGCAGCCCGTTGAGCTTGGCGCGGGCGTCTTGCGCGCTCATCGCCGTGGTGACGCGGTAGCCTTCGCCGCAAAGAAAGCGCGACAGCAGATCGCGGATGCGGCGGTCGTCGTCGACCAGCAGGAGATGCGGGGCGTCGTCGGCCGGTCGCGGCGGCGTTCGTGCGGCGGTTGCAGCCAGAGCTATCATTATTCCTTTGCCTTTACGGTCGCGCTGCCGATTCCAAAAATGGCTTCCAGCACCTTGTCGGGATCGTCGCGATCGATCATCGCGCGCAGGAAATCACGGATCGCCTGTTCGCCTGACGGGGCGATGTCGCGCAGCGCGCGGCTCAGCCGACCGGTCTGCAGCCCCGCGAGTTTCGCCACCAGCGCCTCGCCCTTTGCAGTGGCGAAAAGAAGGCGTTGCCGCCGGTCGTTATTGCCGGCCTTCTGCATGATGTAGTCTTCATCGAGCAGTTGCTTGAGCACCCGTCCGAGCGATTGCTTGGTGATCCGCAGCACGTCGAGGAGATCGGCCACCTTCAGCCCGGGGTAGCGGTAGACGAAATGCAGCACGCGGTGATGCGCCCGCCCGAAGCCGAAGGCTTCCAGCTCCTGGTCGGCATCGCCGACGAAATCCCGGTAGGCGAAGAACAGGAGTTCGATGATGTCCCAGCGCAAACCGGCCGGTACGGCTGCCGCGGCAAGCCGCTCGCTCGAATCGGCGGCGGACGGGCTCGGGAAATTTATGTCAGCCATATTGACGTATCCCGGGTTCAATGTTACAAAACAGCCAGTCAGGGAGAAATAATAAATCGTTTCGTCCGTGGCGATGTTGCAAGCGGCCTGAGAAAGCCCAGAGGTGGCGGCGAGGCCGCGAATCTGTTGACCGTACGATTGTCGAGCGGCATTTCGGCAACCATACTGGACTTCCGCGTTTCACAAAAGCATGTCCTAAGGAAGATGCTGGCGTGGAAACCGGCCGCAAGGCCGGTCACATACGGGGCCCAGGCGTAACCAACCGCGCCGCGGCGCGAGGCGCAGCAGTAGCAGCGTCAATCCAGGAGAGAGCCCATGGGAGTTTCGTTCGATAAAATCGATGGCGTCATCTGGTATGACGGCAAACTGGTGCCGTGGGCCGATGCCAACGTCCATGTGCTGACCCACGGGCTGCATTATGCGAGCTGCGTGTTCGAGGGCGAGCGCGCCTATGGCGGCAAGATCTTCAAGAGCACCGAACATTCGGAGCGGCTGAAGAATTCCGGACGCATCCTGGATTTCGAGATTCCATGGTCGGTGGCCGAAATCGACGCCGCCAAGCAGCTCGTCATCGACAAGAACAATCTTCCCGATGCCTATGTCCGTCCGGTCGCCTGGCGCGGTTCGGAAATGATGGGCGTGTCGGCGCAGACCAATACCATCCATCTGGCCGTCGCCGCCTGGGAATGGCCGAGCTATTTCGATCCGGCCCAGAAGCTGAAGGGAATCCGGATCGGACTCGCCGAATATCGCCGGCCCGATCCCGCGACGATCCCGGCGCTCGCGAAAGCCGCCGGGCTCTACATGATCTGCACCATCTCCAAGCACAAGGCGGAGCGCGAGGGCTATGCCGACGCGATGATGCTGGACTGGCAGGGCCGGGTTGCCGAATGCACCGGCGCCAATATCTTCTTCATCAAGGACGGCAAGATCCACACGCCGACCGCCGACTGTTTTCTGGCCGGCATTACGCGGGCCACCGTGATCGATCTGGCCAAACGGCGCGGCATCGAGGTGATCGAGCGCCGCATCATGCCGGAGGAACTCACCGGCTTTTCCGAATGCTTCATCACCGGCACCGCCGCCGAGGTGACGCCGGTGTCGGAAATCGCGCAGTGGAAGTTCACCCCGGGCTCGATTTCGGAAGCGCTGATGCAGGACTACACCGCCGAAGTGCAGCCGAAGGGCAAGGCGGCGGCCGCGTAAGGCGGGCTCGCTCTTCTTCCCTCTCCCCTTGCGGGAGAGGGTGCCCGAGCAACGCGAGGGCGGGTGAGGGGTTCTCTCCGCGGATACAAACCCCTCCATCCGGCTCCACCTCGCTCCGCTCGATCACGCCACCCCAAAGCGAGCTTCGCGCGTCTCGGCTCCCACAGGGGGAGAAGGGAAGAAGCCACCACGGTTGCCGCGCCGCTTCTCGGCTGATACCAACGCCGCCCAAGCCTTTTAAGCCCAGATGGCCGAGAAACCGAAAAAACCGCAAAAACTCAAAGCCCGCCTGCCGCGCGGGCTCGCCGATCGCGGGCCTTCCGAGATCGCGGCGACGCGCGCGATGGTCGAGAAAATCCGCGAAGTCTACGAGCGCTACGGCTTCGAGCCGGTGGAAACGCCGGCGATGGAGTACACCGACGCGCTGGGAAAATTCCTGCCCGATCAGGACCGGCCCAACGAGGGCGTGTTCTCGTTCCAGGACGACGACGAGCAGTGGATCTAGCTTGCGCTACGATCTGACCGCGCCGCTGGCGCGCTATGTCGCGGAAAATTTCGATTCACTGCCAAAACCCTATCGCAGCTACCGCGAAGGCTACGTCTATCGCAACGAGAAGCCGGGACCGGGCCGCTTCCGCCAGTTCATGCAGTTCGACGCCGACACGGTGGGCAGCGCTTCGCCCGCCGCCGACGCCGAGATGTGCATGATGGCGGCGGATACGATGGAAGCGCTGGGCATTCCCCGCGGCAGCTATGTGGTGAAGGTGAATAACCGCAAGGTGCTCGATGGGGTGATGGAGACCGATCGGACTTGGCGGCGAGGAGAATGCGGGACGCCGACTCACGGTGCTGCGGGCGATCGACAAGTTGGATAAATTTTCGCTCGACGAAGTAGCCAAGCTGCTCGGCCGGGACGATGGGATGGCGGTGAAGAAGGAAAAGGTGATTTCACCAAAGGCGCTGGGCTTGACGACGATGCGGAATATCTCGTGTCATCAATTTTACTGCGCTCGGAAGACGTCAGATTGCCGTGCTCAAAGAGCAAGTCTCTATCGAACGCTAGTGACGCTCGCGAATTTGCGAGACTCGTGTCGAGGACAGATCACTTCTTGGGAGCGATGAAGGAGGT
Source organism: uncultured Alphaproteobacteria bacterium (assembly GCA_963786045.1). Lineage (GTDB taxonomy): Bacteria > Pseudomonadota > Alphaproteobacteria > Rhizobiales > Xanthobacteraceae > Bradyrhizobium. The sequence goes on from CAWAXR010000024.1 coordinate 42,860, forward strand.
GCCGAGCTAGTCTGAGATCAGCGAACTGGTTCGCTGCGGCGTGGTTACGACGACGGATCGCATTCGCATCGATCCCTCCGTGGTCCGCGGCCTCGAATACTACACCGGCCCGGTCTACGAAGTAGAACTCCTGCTCGACACCAAGGACGAAAAGGGCCGTCCCGTCCGCTTCGGCTCGGTCGGCGGCGGCGGGCGTTATGATGGGCTCGTGTCGCGCTTTCGCGGCGAGCCGGTGCCGGCGACCGGATTTTCCATCGGCGTGTCGCGGCTGCAGGCGGCGCTCACGATGCTCGGCAAGCTCGACACCAGGCCCGACTTCGGCCCCGTCGTGGTCACCGTGTTCGACCGCGACCGCGTCGCCGATTACCAGAAGATGGTCGCCGTCTTGCGCGCGGCAAACATCCGCGCCGAATTGTATCTCGGCAACCCGAAGAACATGGGCAACCAGCTCAAATATGCCGACCGCCGCAACTCGCCTTGCGTGATCATTCAGGGCAGTGACGAGAAGGACGATCCCGCCGGGCCGCAGGTTTTGCTGAAGGATCTGATCCTGGGCGCCGAGCTCGCGAAACTCGAAAAGGATCGCGAGGAATATCTGCAGAAGCAGGGCGAGGCCCAAACCAAGGTACCACAGGCCGCGCTGGTCGACGAAGTGCGCAAGATTCTCGATAAGCACGGAGTGAAGTGGAATTAGCCCCTCATGGTGAGGAGGCGCACTTGCGCCGTCTCGAACCATGAGGACAATAGGTGCATCCTTCGAGACGCGGCCAGGAGGCCGCTCCTCAGGATGAGGTTCGTGTTCGTGGCAAGCCTGCCGTAGCAAGAGAAAAGGGAGACAAGAATGCCTGAAATTACCATCAGCATGGCCGCTGGCCGCACCGACGAACAGAAGGCCGGCATGATGCGCGACATCACCCAGGCGCTGGTGAAGAACCTCGGCGTCGATGCCGACGCCGTCGTGATCCAGATCAACGAAGCGCCGCTGGCCCACAAGATGAAGGGCGGCAAGACTTTTGTTGAGCGCAAGGCGATGCAGGGTAAATAGCGCTCCTTTCGCCAACCGTCGTCCCGGCGAACGCCGGGCATGCGGTCTTCTTGCCCTGACGCGACATCACGCGGTATGGGTCCGGCGTTCGCCGGGACGACACACCACCATTCCTGGATCATCCCATGGACGCACGCGACGTCATCAAGATCGGCATGAGCGCCGAGCGCAGGCTGGTGGTGCCGGCGGAGCGCACCGTCGGGCATTTCGTCCAGGGCATGCCGATGGTCTATGCGACGCCGATGATGATCCTGGAGATGGAACTCGCCTCCGCCGACGCCATCAAGCCTCATCTCGAAGCGGGCTGGATCACGGTCGGCACCGAGGTCGATATAAGGCATCTCGCGGCAACTCCGGTCGGCGCGACCGTGCGCACCACGGCGCGGGTGATCGCGGTGGAGCGGCGGGTGATCCGGTTCGAGGTCGAAGCTTTCGACGACAAGCGCCGCATCGGCGAGGGCCGCCACGCCCGCGGCCTCGTCAATGTCGAGGCCTTCACCAAGCGTCTGGGCGCGGGTTAGCGAAACCCCATACGCCAGCCTCATCCTGAGGAGCGCGCACTTGCGCGCGTCTCGAAGGATGGCGATACGCCGTGGCCCATCCTTCGAGACGCCGCTTCGCGGCTCCTCAGGATGAGGATTAAAGCAAAATCACTTCGCGAGTTCCTTCGATCGCTGTCGTCGCGGCGGCGACCGCGCGCGTCAGCAGCGACTGCAGGCCGTCCGCTCCCATCAGCACACCCAGCGCCGCCGCGGTGGTGCCGCCGGGCGAGGTGACGTTCTGGCGCAGGGTCGCGGAAGGCAGTTCCGAGCGATGCAACAGTTCGCCGGAGCCTGCGACGGTTTCGCGCGCGAGTTTGGTCGCGAGCGCCTCGGGCAGGCCGGCCGCGACGCCGGCGCGCGCCAGCTCTTCGGCCAACAGGAAAACATAGGCCGGACCGGAGCCGGAGACCGCGGTCACCGCATCCATCAAGCCCTCGTCGTCGACCCACTCCACCGATCCGGTGGCGCGCAGCAAGCCATCGGCGACCGCGCGTTGCGCGGCGCCGACGTTCTTCGCCGCCACCGCCACGGTGATGCCGCGGCCGATCGCGGCCGGCGTGTTCGGCATGGCGCGCACCACGCTGCCGCCGCAGACATCGGCGATCCCCGCGATGGTGGTTCCCGCCATGATCGAGACGACGAGCGTGGACGGACCGGCGAACGGCTTCAGGCCAGGCCCGGCCTCGCGGAATATTTGCGGCTTCAGCGCGACCACGAGTGTGGCGACCTGGCCGACATCCTCGGGGGCCGGATTGAGGCGGACGCCTGTTGCGGCAAGCGCGCGGACATCGTCGGAGGGATGCGGCTCGATCACCACGACGTTCTTGGCCTCGAGGCCTTGCGCCAGCCAGCCCGACAGCATCGCGCCGCCCATCTTGCCCGCGCCGGCGAGGACGATGGTGCCTTTGATATCTCTTAAAGCGTTAGCGGAGCTCACAACCATCACCACAAATAATGAAGTCGTCCCTGCGAACGCAGGGACCCATAACCACCAGCGGTTCTAGTTCATTGAGATATCTGCAACAAGCGCCGGGCGACGCAATTGCCGTCACGGAGTATGGATCCCCGCGTGCGCGGGGACGACGCCGAAAATGGGGAGGGGCAGCGGGCCTAACGCGCGCCCTACGCCTCGCCCTCGGTGTCGAACATCGCCGCACTCATGGCTTCGGTCGCGGATTTGCCGGCCCAGACCACGAACTGGAATGCGGGATAATAACGCTCGCAGGCGTGGATCGCGCTGACCAGCATGGTCTCGCATTGCGCGGTCGAGGCGGTGAGGCCGCCCGGCAGCACCAGCGCCTGGCGGTACATGATCATGCCGGTATGGGTCCAGATATCGAAATGCCCGACCCACAATTGCTCGTTGATCGCCGCGATCAGCCGCTGCACCTCGGCCCTGCGCGGCTCCGGAATTTTCATGTCGAAGGCGCAGGCCAGATGCAGCGCCTCGATCTCGCCCATCCAGGTGAAGGAAAGCTGGTAATCGGTCCAGCTGCCCCTGGAGACGATCGTCACTTCGTCTTCGCCGGAGCGTTCGAACGACCAGTTGTTGTCGGCGGCGATATCCTCGACCACCGCAAGCGGATTGTTCTGGGAATCAATAATGCCTTCGAGGAGGGACATGCCGTCTCGACCTTGCCTTTAAAAAAATCGGATACAAGTGTGATACGCACACAGCGCGCAGACACGCGCTGGCCTGACGCGTCGCCGCCAATTGCAATTCCCCGACGGTCCGACGGATGTCGGGATCGGCGCCTGCCCGGACGAACTGATGTGATTTGCGGAATCGGCGCAACGGCGGGCTGAGTCCATCCACAGGCAAACCTCAAATCGTCCACAGCTCTTCGCGGCCGTTAACTTTTGCGATGAGAACAAACCGGAATCGGATTCGTAGGTCGCGCGCTTGATCGTTAACTTTCGCGGCGGAAATCCCGCTTTGGAGTCGTTTCGCGGAGTCTGGCTTTGGCGTCATGGGGACATGCCGGTTCCCGATCACGGAGCGCCTTGCTGCGGGCGCCACGCTTGGGCATAGTTCCCTCCAGATCGTCCGCGTCGCGGCGGCCAGCCGATAAGCCATCCATCGAATGTCGCAAGAACCAGCCGACGCAAAAGAATCCGCCGAAGCCTCCGCGCCGGAACACCCGCGATTTGCCAAGCCGCAACGGGTCGCCTTCGTGCAGTCCGCCTGGCATCGCGACGTGGTGGAAGTATGCCGCCTTGCGTTCCTCACCGAGATCGAGGCGCGCCACATCGCGCGTGCGCAGATCGATGTGTTCGAGGTGCCGGGCTCGTTCGAGATCCCGCTGCATGTGCAGCTGCTCGCCAAGACCAGGCGCTACACCGCGATCGTCGCGGCGGGACTGGTCATCGACGACGAATATATCGCCGAAACGGTGATCAAGGCGCTGATGGATGTGCAGCTGCGCACCGAGGTGCCGGTGTTCTCGGCGGTGGTGACGCCACAGCAGTTCAACGAGACCGCGGCGCATTTCGAATTCTTCCGCAAGCATTTCGCGACCAAGGGCGTCGAGGTCGCGGAGGCCTGCGCCAACACGCTGCTCAGTCTGGAGCGGCTGCGCGGACAGGTCGCCGCGGGGATCGTGTAGGCCGATAGCGTTTTCCGGCGAAACGGAACCGCTTCGCGTCAAGAAAACGCGTCGAAACAAAAAAATCAGCCTCGGTCGGATTCAGCGAGCGCGCTCGCACTTCTCGCTACGCATTGTCATTTCCATAGCCGCCTATAGACTTTGCCCGGGAGGAGGCACGCCCGTGGAGACGGGCGGCCGGGAAGGTCATGTTCGAAGGACACGATCCCTATCTCGTCGCGCTCTCGGTGGTGATCGCGATCCTGGGAGGTTACACCGGCTTCGGCCTCGCGGCGCGCATCCGCGGGACGCCGGGCGTGAGCCGTCGTGTGTTGCTGTCGGGCGCGGCCGGCTTCCTCGCCGTCGGCATCTGGACCATGCATTTCGTCGGCATGCTGGCGGCGCCGATCCCGGCGGACGCCGCTTATCTCGTGCTTCCCACCATCGTCTCGTTCCTGATCTGCGCGCTGGTGGTCGGCGTTTCCCTGTTCTTCCTGAGCATCGGCGAGCCGTCGCAGCGCCGCGTGATCTCCTCGGCCGTGCTGCTCGGGGCCGGGATCGTGAGCATGCACTATGTCGGCATTCACGGACTTGCCGGCAATTTCGCGATTCGGCACGATGGCGCGATTGTCCTGCTGTCGGTTTTGATCGCGATCGCCGCGGCCTATGGCGGACTGCGCGCGTTCCTCGCCCGGCAGGACGGCATCCGGCTGACGCTGAGCGCGATCGCGTTCGGCATCGCGGTATCCGGCATGCACTACACCGCGATGTACGGCATGCATTTCGTCCCGCGCTCGCAAGCCGCCCATCACCAGTTGGCCGGGGGACTGGCCGCGTCGCCGCAAATCCTCTCGGTGGTCGTGGCCGTGCTTTGTTTCGTGATCGCGGCGGGCTTCCTGCTGTCGCTGGTGCCGGATCCGCGGCGGCAAACGGCCACGGCCGCCGTCACGACAGGCCCGGCCGCGGAAGCGACGCTTCCCGGGGCGCCGCCCGGCGCGGGAACCGCCGCCGCCAGCTTCCCGCGGCTGACGTCGGCCCCACTCGGCGGTCTCGGGCAGCCGCCGCGTCCGGCGCCGACGTCCCGGCTCCCGGTCGAGGGCGCCGATGGCACCCACTTCATCGAAATCACCGATGTGCGCAGCGTCCGGGCCGACGCCCATTATACCCGGATCCATGATGGCACCCGGGAGCGGATGTGCCCGTGGTCGATCTCGGAGGCCGAGGCGCAGCTCGATCCCGGCCTGTTCGTCCGGGTGCACCGCAGCCATATCGTGGCGATCCCGCACGTCACCTTCGTCCGCAAGGAAGGTGACGGCGCCGTGATCGAACTCGACGGCCCGACGCCGCATCGCGTTCCCGTCAGCCGGGCCAAGATCGCCGAGGTCAAGGCCCGGCTTGGCCTCGCCCGGCGCAATCACCACGCAGGATTAGGTCGCGAAGCCTGACGCATTTCGTGCGTGCTCATCCGCAACTCGTGCGAATTTCCCCATTTTGTGACGGAGCGGCGGTCGCCGCCTTGTCTATGGAAAATTCCGGGAAGAGCCTCCAGCCAACGTCTGTTTTCAAAAACATAAAGACGCATGGAGGAGACGATGATTCCTGGCCCGTTCAGCTATCACCGGCCCGCGACCTTGGCCGACGCGGTCAAACTGCTCTCGACATTGGGCGACGAAGCCCGCCCGCTTGCCGGCGGCCACAGTCTGGTCCCGATGATGAAGCTGCGGCTCGCGACCCCCGAACATCTGGTCGATCTGCATGGAATTGACGGGCTGAAGGGCATCCGCCGCGACGGCAACAAGATCGTGATCGGCGCCATGACCACCCAGCATGATCTGCTGGCGTCGGAGGATATCGCCGGATCGCTGCCGATCCTGCACGAGACGGCGCTTCTGATCGCCGATCCGCAGGTGCGCTACATGGGCACGATCGGCGGCAATGTCGCCAATGGCGACCCCGGCAACGACATGCCGGCGCTGATGATGACGCTCGGCGCGACTTACCGGCTCGAAGGAGCAGGTGGCTCGCGCGAGGTCGCGGCCGGCGAATTCTACCAGGGCGCCTATTTCACCGCGCTCGAGCCCGGCGAGATCCTGACCGCGATATCGATTCCCGCACCGGCCGCCGGTCACGGCTACGCCTACGAGAAACTGAAACGGAAGGTCGGCGACTACGCCACGGCCGCGGCCGCCGTGGTGCTCACGATGTCCGGCGGCAAGGTCGCGTCTTGCGCGATCGGCCTGACCAACCTGCACGAAACGCCGCTGCTCGCCACCGATGCCGCGAAGGCGGTGATCGGAACGGGGCTGGACGCGGCGACGCTGAAAAAGGCCGCCGCGGCGGCCGAGGCGATCATGTCGCCGGCCGCGGACGCCCGCGGGCCGGTCGAATACCGCAAGCATGTCGGCGGCATCATGGTGACGCGGGCGCTGCAACGCGCCGCTTCACGTGCGAAATGAGAGGGATCGAACAATGGCAAAGACTCATGTGACCATGAAGGTGAACGGCGCCGAGGTCGAAGGCCTCGTCGAACCGCGCACGCTGCTGGTGCATTTCCTGCGCGAAAACCTGTCGCTCACCGGCACCCATATCGGCTGCGAGACCACCCATTGCGGCGCCTGCACCGTCGATCTCGACGGCATGTCGGTGAAGAGCTGCACGGTGTTCGCGGTGCAGGCGCAAGGCTCCGAGATCTTGACCATCGAGGGCGTCGCCAATGCCGACGGTTCGTTGTCGGCGTTGCAGGAAGGCTTCCGCATGATGCACGGGCTGCAATGCGGCTTCTGCACGCCCGGCATGATCCTGCGCGCGCAGCGGTTGCTCCAGGAGAACCCCCGGCCCACGGAAGAGGAAATCCGCATGGGCATTTCCGGCAATATCTGCCGCTGCACCGGCTACCAGAACATCGTCAAGGCGATCCAGTACGCCGCCGACAAGATCAATGGCGTCGAATTCAAGGAGGCCGCGGAATGAACGACCTGACCCCCACGCCGGAACAACGCACCGCCGCCCTCGAAGGCATGGGCTGCAAGCGCAAGCGCGTCGAGGACGCCCGCTTCACCCAGGGCAAGGGCAATTACGTCGACGATCTGAAGCTGCCGGGCATGCTGCACGGCGATTTCGTCAGATCGCCGCATGCCCATGCGCGGGTGAAATCGATCAATTCCGAGGAGGCGCTGAAGGTGCCGGGCGTGCTGGCGGTGATCACCGCCGAAACGCTGAAGACCGTCAACCTCGCCTGGATGCCGACGCTCGCCGGCGACGTGCAGATGGTTTTGGCCGACGGCAAGGTGCTGTTCCAGAACCAGGAGGTTGCCTTCGTGGTCGCCACCGACCGTTATGCGGCGGATGACGGCATCAACAAGGTGGTGGTCGAATACGAGCCGCTGCCGGTCGTGATCGATCCGTTCAAGGCGATGGACAAGGATGCGCCGGTGCTGCGCGAGGACCTCGCCGGAAAGACGTCAGGCGCGCACGGGCCGCGCAAGCATCACAACCACATCTTCGAGTGGACCGTCGGCGACAAGGATCTGACCGATGCCGCGTTCCGCAAGGCCGAGGTCACGATCAAGGAGATGATCTCCTATCACCGCACCCATCCGTCGCCGCTGGAGACCTGCCAGTGCGTCTGCTCGTTCGACAAGATCCGGGGCGAGCTTTCGATCTGGGGCACCTTCCAGGCGCCGCATGTGATCCGCACCGTGGTGGCGCTGATCGCCAAGATTCCGGAACAAAAGATCCATGTGATCTCGCCCGATATCGGCGGCGGCTTCGGCAACAAGGTGGGCGCCTATCCCGGTTACATCTGCGCGGCGGTGGCGTCGATCGTCACCGGCAAGCCCGTCAAATGGGTCGAGGATCGCATCGAGAACCTCACGGCCACTTCCTTTGCGCGCGACTACCACATGACGACCGAAATCGCCGCGACCAAGGACGGCAAGGTCACCGGCTTGCGCGTCCATGTGCTCGCCGATCACGGCGCGTTCGACGCCTGCGCCGACCCGTCGAAATGGCCGGCGGGTTTTTTCAACATCGTCACCGGCTCCTACGACTTCCCGACCGCGCATCTGTCGGTCGACGGCATCTACACCAACAAGGCGCCGGGCGGCGTCGCCTACCGCTGCTCGTTCCGGGTCACCGAAGCCGCCTACTGCATCGAGCGCGGCATGGACATTCTGGCCCAGAAGCTGGGGATGGATCCGGCCGAACTGCGGCTGAAGAATTTCGTCAAGGCCGAGCAGTTCCCGTATCACTCGGCGCTCGGGTGGGAGTACGATTCCGGCGACTACCACACCGCCATGCGCAAGATGATGGAATCGGTCGACTATGCCGGCCTGCGCAAGCAGCAGGCGGAGAAGCGCGCGGCGTTCAAGCGCGGCGAGACCCGCGAGATCATGGGCGTCGGCGTTTCGTTCTTCACCGAAATCGTCGGCGCCGGGCCGTCGAAAAATTGCGACATCCTCGGCATTGCGATGTTCGATTCCTGCGAAATCCGCCTGCATCCGACCGGCGCCGGCATTGCCCGGGTCGGTACCAAAAGCACCGGCCAGGGCCACGAGACCACCTGGGCGCAGATCATCGCCACCGAGATCGGAATCCCCGCCGACAACATCATGGTCGAGGAGGGAAATACCGATACCGCGCCCTACGGGCTCGGCACCTACGGCTCGCGCTCGACACCTGTGGCCGGCGCGGCGATCGCGATGGCCTCGCGCAAGATCAAGGCCAAGGCGCAGATGATCGCCGCCTACAAGCTCGAGGTGCACGAAGACGACCTCGAATGGGACATCGACGGTTTTCGCGTCAAGGGATTGCCTGAGAAAACCATGTCGATGAAGGATATCTGCTGGGCGGCCTACAATTCGGTGCCGCCGGGGATGGAACCGGGCCTGGAGGCGGTGAGTTATTACGATCCGCCCAACATGACTTATCCTTTTGGTGCCTATATCTGCGTGATGGAGATCGACGTCGATACCGGGGTCTACAAGATCAAGCGCTTCTACGCGCTCGATGACTGCGGCACCCGCATCAACCCGATGATCATCGAGGGCCAGGTGCATGGCGGATTGACCGAAGCTTTTGCCATCGCGATGGGCCAGGAGATTCGTTACGACGACACCGGCAATGTCGTCACCGGCTCGTTCATGGATTTCTTCATGCCGACCGCGGTCGAGACGCCGCACTGGGAGACCGACTTCACCGTGACGCCGTCGCCGCATCACCCGATCGGCGCCAAGGGCGTCGGCGAGAGCCCGAATGTCGGCGGCGTGCCGGCGTTCTCCAACGCCGTCAACGACGCCTTCTCGTTCCTGGGCTCAACCCACATCCAGATGCCGCACGACTACTGGCGCAACTGGCGGGCGGCGAAGAATTTGGGAGTGTTCGCGGCGTGATCGTCCATTGTGGGGCTTCATCCTTCGAGACGGCGCTTCGCGCCTCCTCAGGATGAGGTCTCGGACCCGAGGAGGCGATCCTCGGGATGTGGTTTCAGACCCTCATGGTGAGGAGCGCGACTTCGCGCGTCTCGAACCATGAGGCCACGGGACAAGCGGCAATGATTCGACAGAACCGGAGATTGCTCTGGCCATGAAAAATCGCGAGGAGATCGCGCAAGCGCTGGCCGCCAGCGGCTACATCGCCGACAGCGAACTCGCGACCGCGGTCTCGCTGATGCAATTGCTGCGGCGCCCGCTCTTGCTCGAAGGCGAGGCGGGCGTCGGCAAGACCGAGGTGGCGAAGGCGCTGGCCTCGGTGCACGCCACCGAGCTGATCCGGCTGCAATGCTATGAAGGGCTGGACCAGTCGGCCGCGCTCTATGAGTGGAATTACCAGCGGCAGCTGCTCTCGATCCAGGCGCATCGCGGCGAGGATGCCGACGCCATCGAAGATCAGATTTTCTCGGAAAAATACCTGCTTGAAAGGCCGTTGCTCGCCGCGATCCGGCGCGACAGGCCGCCGGTGCTCTTGATCGACGAAATCGATCGTGCCGACGACGAATTCGAGGCGTTCCTGCTCGAACTGTTGTCGGATTTCCAGGTGTCGATCCCCGAACTCGGCACGATTACCGCGACCGCTATTCCGCATGTGGTGCTGACCTCGAACGGCACCCGCGAATTGTCCGACGCGCTGCGCCGCCGCTGTCTCTATCATTATGTCGATTATCCCGACGTCGATCGCGAGGCCCGCATCATCATGGCGCGGATCGGCGGCGCCACCGCGTCGCTGTCGCTGCAGATCGCGCGCATGGTCGAAGGCATCCGGAAAGAGGAACTGCGCAAGGTGCCGGGCGTGGCGGAGACGCTGGACTGGGCCGCGGCGCTGGTCGGGATCGGCGTGCGCGACCTGCTCGAGACGCCCCGAGACGGTGCATGAGACGCTGATGTGCCTGGTCAAGACCCATGAGGACAAGTCGCGCCTGACCCGCGAGGTCACGGAACGGATATTGGGGAAGGTCGCATGAGCTGTTGCGGCAGCAATCCCGGCTATGACGAGATCGACGAGGTCTCCCGCCTCGTCGGCGCGAAACTCGCCGCGTTTCTGAAAACCCTGCGCGACAGCGGCTTTGCCGTCGGCCTGCCGGAGGGCCGGGATGCGGTCGCGCTGATGGCGGCGGGCTATGCCGAAAAGCCCGGGCTGTTGCGGTCAGCCTTCAAGCATCTGTTCTCGACGCGCAAGTCCGACTGGGACAAATTCGACGGGCTGTTCGATGCGTTCTGGCTGGGCAAACGCGTGCGGTCGCGCTCGCTGACGATTGGCGCGGCGAAGGCCGCCAACAGTCCCTCGCTGAAGAGCTTGCAGGACAGGAAATCGGAACCGGCCGCGGGCGAGGCCGCCCCCGACCGGATTCCCTCGGCTGACGACGAAGCACCCGAGGATCGCGCCGGCGAGGGCCGCAAGGAAGGCGCCTCGCGCGCCGACAATCTGGCGGAGATCGATTTCCGCAGGATGGCCGACCCCGCGCAGATCGAACAGGCCCACGAAGTCGCGGCGCGGCTCGCCAGAACCATGCGCACGCGGCTGACCCGGCGCGACCTGGCGCGGCGGCGCGGCTACCGGCTCGATCTCAGGCGAACGATCCACGGCAATATCAGCCATGGCGGCGTGCCGATCTCCCTCGTCAAGCGGCAGCGCAAGGAAAAGCCGCTGCGGCTGGTGATGCTGCTCGACGCTTCCGGATCGATGAGCATGTATACCGGGGTGTTCCTGCGCTTTATCCACGGCGTGCTGGATGAATTCCGCGAGGCCGAGGCGTTCCTGTTCCACACCCGGCTCGCTCACGTTTCCGACGCGATGAAGGAAAAGGATGCGGGCCGCGCGCTCGACCGGCTCTCGATCATGGCGCAAGGCGCGGGCGGCGGCACCAAAATCGGCGAATCCCTGGCGACCTTCAATCGCTGGCACGCCGCACGCGTGCTGCACTCGCGCTCTTGCGTGATGATCGTGTCCGACGGCTATGAAACCGGCGACGCAAGGCTGCTTGGCCGCGAGATGGCGGCGCTCGCAAAACGTTGCCGCCGCATCGTCTGGCTCAATCCGATGATGGCGTGGGAAGGCTACGCGCCGGAAGCCGCGGGCATCAAGGCAGCATTGCCGCATATCGATCTCTATGCGCCCGCCAACACGCTGAAAAGCCTGACCGAGCTCGAACCCTATCTGGCGAAGCTGTGAAGTCGGGAGACTCGCCCATGACCAGGCATGTCGAAGTGATGGATCTGGTGGCGCAGATGAAGGCCGCCGAGGAATCCTTTGTGCTCGCTACCGTGGTGCGGACGGTGTCGGTGACGGCGGCAAAGGCCGGCGCCAAGGCGATCATTCGCCCCGACGGAAGCATCGTCGCGGGCTGGATCGGCGGCGGCTGCGCCCGCGGCGCGGTGCTGAAAGCCGCGCGCGACGCGCTCGCCGACGGCGAGCCGCGCATGGTCTCGGTGCAGCCGGAGAATCTGCTCGCCGAGCTCGGCGTCAAGCCCGGCGAGAACCGCGATGGCGTGCGCTTCGCGACCAACATGTGCCCGAGCAAGGGCACCATGGACGTGTTCGTCGAACCCGTGCTGCCGCATCCCTCGCTGGTCGTTCTCGGCGGCAGCCCGGTGGCGCTGTCGCTGGCGACGCAAGCCCGCCAGCTCGGTTACCACGTCACCGTCGCGGCGCCTTCGGCCGACCTGCCGGCGACGCCGGATGCGGATTTGCTGATCGACGGCTTTGCGCTGGGAAAGCTGAATGAGGCAAAACGCTTCGTCGTGGTCTCGACCCAGGGCAAGGGCGACGAGGCCGCGCTGCGGACGGCGGTTAAGACCGATGCCGCCTACCACGCCTTCGTCGGCAGCCGCCGCAAGATGGCGGCGCTGCGCGAGAAACTCATTTCGGAGGGCATCGACCCCTCCGCCCTCGACCGCGTCAAGGCGCCGGCCGGTCTCGACCTCGGCGCGATCACGCCCGAGGAGATCGCGATGTCGATCCTGGCGGAGATCACGATCGAGCGAAGAAGGGGGCAGCGCGAGGTCAAGCCGTAGCGAGCTATTTGCTCGGCGGCTCGATCTTCCCGAGCATTGCGGCGCATTCGGCGTCGAGACCTTCCGCCTCCAGTTTCCGGGCGAGCGCGAGCGCCGTTTCGACCGTTTTTTCGGCCTCACTCGTCGCCTGCTCCACGGATTGAACGGTGGGCTGGCGGTGAAGCCGTGCCGCGGACGATTCGGGCAGGTTTCCCGCACGCTGCCCGCGCGCGCGGGCCTGGCCGAGCACCAGCTCCAAACGCGTGATTTCCGCGCGGCATGATCCCTTCTGAGCCGCAGGCGGCTTGCGAACAACGGCGGCGGCAGACGCTTCGCGCAGGCTCAAAAGATAGGCCACCACTTGCCTTGTTTGAACGTCGAGAAGTTCGGGGTTCGGCATACCTGCGGGGTTGCGGATACTGCGGTGCGTCGTGGTCAGAAACTCCCGTATCGTATCGGAGCTGGTGGTGCCGCGTTTGGCAATGGATTCGAGCGACGGCGCCGGCGGTTGCAGAACCGGTTCGACCGATTGATCGGGGCTGGCAACATGACAGCTCGAGCACATGAGAACGGCCAGGTAATGACCGTTCTGCACATCATCGGAGACGCTGCTGGCCAGCGGCGTCTGTGCCATGACGGGCGCCGAACATGTGCCGGCCACTAAAAATGCCAGAAATAATGCACGCATCATGCCCTCATCCGACTTCGTTAAATGATTTCATGCTTCCGCTTTGAATGCTCTGAGGTAGGTCGGGTCTCTTCTTGTTTTTGGCGTACGCCAGGGAATGACGCGGGCGGCGAAATCCGCGACAGCAGCCCTCCACGCCTGGCTGGAGCGGATGTGAGACGCGGATCGGCCTGCGGTCTGTCCTGCCCTTTGTGTTCTCCCGCTTTTCCTTGACGCTTCCGCATCGTCAATCGACAGACGTTTTTTCACGGACCGAGCGGCCAGGCTTGTGCGGCGTTCGCGCAGCACCTGCCTTCTTCCGCGGTTCGGTATCACTGCCCGGCGAATCGCCCGGACCTTTTTTGTAAATCTTCGATGCGAGAAGAGCTGCTTGAGTACGGCTCTTCAGCTTCAATTGCTGCAGGATCGCGGACACATGCAGCTTGATCGTGTGCGGTGAGCGAAAGAGTTCCTTGGCAATCTCCTTATTCGATTTGCCCTCGCCCAGGAGGCGGAGGACCTCGATCTGGCGTTTGCTAAGTTGGGTGCCGGAAAGGACTTCCTCGGTATCAAGAGGTGCCGAGGTGCCGGCGCGCGCAGATATCTGATCGGTGTCCGAGAGCATCGCGTCCAGTTGCGACGAGAGCGTTTCCAATACGGTACTTTCTATGGTCGTACTGATCGCGTCCAGATTGGCGGTAGTTCCCATTTTCATCCGATGCGCTTCGATCGGGAGCGGAAGCGTATCTGTGAGGTTTATGTGCAGGAGCGCTACGCCAGCCTGCTTGTCCGGCGAGAGTGGCAGCCCGATCAGGGAAAACCACCGTTTCTCCGTCGGCGAATGGCAAGGATAGATAAGAGTCAAAAGTTTCCGCCGTCTTGCGAGCAACTCTGTCAGGTCCGTTGCGAACAGTGACGGGTACGGCCCGTCGGATCCGCAGAACTGCAGGTAGTTCGAGCCAATCCCAAAATTCGGAATCTGCAATCCATTCTGCCGCGCGAAATCCTTCCACGCGTCGTTTACGGCTACGATCGTTCCGGACGCATCCAGGATTACCGCGTTCACGGGAAGCGCTTTCAGCTCCTTTAATGTCTCGATCGCGCCCTTCATGACCAAATGCCAGCAACTCCGTGATTCGGTGCCGTCGTATCTGGTTGCGGCGGGAGCATTTCCAATGCCGTGCGTTCCATGGTCGCACCGATCCTGCCTACATTGGCGGTAGTGCCAATTTGCACCTGATGCGCATCACGGGTGGTCGGAATCTTTCCATTGATGCGTTTGTTGCGAAAGTTCCTGCAGCCTGCGCTGACGAATGTTTTGGAGCCCGTCGGCGACAAAAAACAGTCCCTTCGAGCTATGTGAATTCTTTCCATCTAATGTGAGTGTTCATCGTCGTTATTGATGCAGATCAAGCAAGGAGCGCGAATGGATGCCATCGGAGAGAATCAAAAAGCGAAATCAAATGATCTCGACATGTTTTTCAGCGAGCGGAATATCGCCCGCTATCGGCAGTTAAATGATGCGGAAACGGATGAAAACCAACGGCGGACGATTCTCCGGTTGCTGAAAATGGAATTTGCCAGGCTGCGCGGATGACCGGCAACCGCTGCGTCTGGATGGCGGGGAAGCCGCGCCGCATAGAGGCTGGTCGTGAACGGAGGTCGGAGTGGGTACGTTAATGTTCAAATGCCCGAAAACGGGACGTGAGGTTTCCACGGGCATTCAGATGGATCGGTCCACACCCCAAAACATGCCGGTGTTCTTCACCCGTACCCCGCGCCCGATCCGCGAAACCGGGCATGAATGGTTCGCCAAGGCTGCCTGGATCTTGGAGCCGAAAGGCCGAGGCGTGCGGCCGATCGACCTGGCGCGGATCGACAGACGGCGCCCGACTGCGGCAATGGACAAGTCCAAATGGATAGTCGCCGCCGCCATCTTTGCAGCGGTTGCGGTTGCGGCCGGATTCGTCGCTGGTACAGCCGCGGTCGATGCTTCCCCTGTTTCAAGCGGCGCTATCCGCAGCGCCGGGTCTTCCACGGTCGTGGTCAAATCAACGGCACATGCAATTGCCTTCCCGGAGATAAACCGTGCAGCAAAAGGCAATCGCCTGCACGTTTCCGTTGCTGAAAACGAGGTTGGTGCCGCAATCGAACAGGCCACCAGGGAGTGGGAGAGCAGGTCCGCGCAAAGCCGCGTGCCACGCCAAGGCGGAAGAAAACCCGTGATGCATTGCGAGCCCGTCGGTAGCCCACTTGCCGGTCCTGCCGTTCTGTACATGCCGCCACGACGCTGTCTTGCCCGGCTTGGGCCGCTCACGCGCTACGCCCTTGCCGACATTACCGTTGTTTTGGAGCGCGCGGCTGCCTGAGACTGAGGATATAGGCAATCAAATCGTCGGTCTCGGAGTCAGGGATTATCAGATTAGGCATTTTGTTGTGACTTGAACGGAGAAACACCTTCAAGGAAAGAGCCGTGGTGGACGGCATATTGGCGACATCCACAAAGCTCGGGGGACCGTCTTGACGGGTCGGCCCGATCTGATGGCAGGAGACACAAAGGGCCGCCGCCGTTCGACGGCCAATCGAGGGGTCGCCTTCGGCAGACTGCGCCGTTGCTGAAAACGGTATCGTGAGAACCAGGATGAAGAACGCTAACCTCGCCATCGCGACCGGCCTCCGTCATTTCTGATATTCAGGCACGGCCTCGCCGATCTGCTATTGATGCAGGTCAAGCATGGATTGGCCCCGATGGACCTCTGCGTGATTTGCCCGATGGGCGGCCCGTCAATTTTCGTGTCCAGCCCTCGCGCGAAAAATTTTTCGCTTGGTCGTTTGGTAGAAACAGCAATAGAGAAAATTCATCCCGCCCGACAAAGGGGCGTTTCGCGATCGTCACGAACGCGGGACGGGATGCGGTGGACGCGGCAGTGTCGAAAGACGAACGACGCTGATCCGCCTTCGCTAAAGCTTCGGCGGGACTGGTACCAGGACCGTCGAGTGGCTTTTTCGGAGACGGGCGCGGACGGCGAAGTCGTGTGGTTCTGATGCCCCGACGCTGGCATCAAGCCCTTGAGAAGCAAGCTTCTCAGGGGTGACGGTGGCAAGAAAGCCCGGTCACCGGGAAGAGCACGAAGGAAGCCGTTAAAACCATTGCGCGGGGAATGCCGGGTGTTTCCGGTGTACTCGTGGTGACTAACGCGCGTGCTTACTACCAATACACGCGCGGCTGCGGGCGCATCGGGCGCCCGGCATTCCCTGCGCCCTCTTGATCTCGAGGGTGGGAAGTTACAGGAAAAACTCGCGCGAAACACGCGGCGAGATCGCGAAGTTGTGGCCGTAAACTCCGCTGTTTGAAATTCGAATCCATCAGCGTCGTCCCCCGCGTTGGCGGGGACGACAAGGAGAGATTACCCAGCCAAAACGCTCAAACCTCGCGCCGGCTCAAAAACGCCAGCCGCTCGAACAGGTGCACGTCCTGCTCGTTCTTCAGCAGCGCGCCGTGCAGCGGCGGGATCAGCTTGCGCGGGTCGCGCTCCCTGAGCATTTCCGGCGTGATGTCCTCGTTCAAGAGGAGCTTCAGCCAGTCCAGCAGCTCCGATGTCGAGGGCTTCTTCTTCAGGCCGGGCACTTCGCGCACCTCGAAGAAGATCCGCAACGCTTCTTCCACCAGGCGCTTCTTGATGTCGGGAAAATGCACATCGACGATCCGGCTCATGGTGTCGGCGTCGGGAAACTTGATGTAGTGGAAGAAGCAGCGGCGCAGGAAGGCGTCCGGCAGTTCCTTCTCGTTGTTCGACGTGATCATCACGATCGGCCGCAGTTTTGCTTTGATGTTCTCGCCGGTCTCGTAGACGAAGAACTCCATGCGATCGAGCTCGAGCAGGAGATCGTTGGGAAATTCGATGTCGGCCTTGTCGATTTCGTCGATCAGGAGCACCGGACGCTTCTCGTGGGTGAAGGCTTCCCACAATTTCCCGCGCTTGATGTAATTCGAGATATCCGAAACCCTGGAATCGCCGAGCTGGCTGTCGCGCAGGCGCGACACCGCGTCGTATTCGTAGAGGCCCTGCTGCGCCTTGGTGGTGGACTTGATGTGCCAGGTCAGAAGCGGCGCGCCGATCGCTTTCGCGACTTCCTCGGCCAGCACGGTCTTTCCGGTACCGGGCTCGCCCTTTACCAAAAGCGGTCGTTCGAGCACGATCGAGGCGTTGACCGCAACCTTGAGGTCATCGGTGGCGACGTAGTCCTTGGTGCCGGTAAATTTCATCGAATAGTTGCCTTGTTGCTTGTTCTTGGGCGCACGCGAGCGCTGTTGGCCGAACAGGAAACGACCGCCGGCCGGGCGGTCGCTTTCGGGAATTGGGTGTCGATCAAACGCGTTTGATCAGCGTGAGGATGACGAGAACGATGACTGCGCCGACCGTGGCGTCGAGGATCGAGCCGAGCGTGCCCGACGCCAGCACGATGTGCAGTTGCGGCAACACCCAGCCGGCGACCAGCGCGCCGATGATGCCGACGACGATGTTTCCGATCAGCCCGAAACCGGCGCCGCGTACGATCAGGCCGGCGAGCCAGCCGGCGATCGCGCCGATGATGAGCGCAGCTAGAATACCCATGGTCACAGCCCCGTTTCGAACATTGACCGCTCAATTCTAGTTGAAAAACGCTTCAGGTCCAGACTGCCGGGGGCCCCATTTGGCCAAACAATGCTGCCCTGACCCGCGCCGCCGGCCCTTGACGGAGGCGGACGGGCGGGCAATCTGTGACCCATGTTCCTGCAATTCTTCACATCGCTGCGCGACGCCCAGGTCCCGGTGACCTTGCGCGAATATCTGACGCTGATGGAGGCGCTCGACGCCGACCTCGCGGAGCAGACGGTGGAGAATTTCTATTACCTGTCGCGCGCGGCGCTGGTGAAGGACGAGCGCAATCTCGACAAGTTCGATCGGGTGTTCGGCACCGTGTTCAAGGGGCTCGAGAGCCTGCTCGACGCCATGGAAAAGGCGGACATTCCCGCCGAATGGCTGAAGAAACTCGCCGAGAAATACCTCACCGAGGAAGAGAAGAAGCAGATCGAGGCGATGGGCTGGGACAAGCTCATGGAGACGCTTCGCCAGCGGCTGCAGGAACAGAAGGGCCGCCATCAGGGCGGCAACAAGTGGATCGGCACCGCAGGAACCTCGCCGTTCGGCGCGCATGGCTACAACCCGGAAGGCATCCGCATCGGCCAGGAGAAGAACCGCAATTTCCGCGCCGTGAAGGTATGGGACAGGCGCGAGTTCAAGGATCTCGACGGCAATGTCGAACTCGGCATCCGCAACATCAAGATCGCGCTGCGGCGCCTGCGCAAATTCGCCCGCACCGGCGCGCCCGATGAACTCGATCTCGACACCACGATCAAGGAGACCGCCAACCACGGCTATCTCGACGTGCATATGCGTCCCGAGCGGCGCAACGCGGTCAAGGTGCTGGTGTTCTTCGACATCGGCGGCTCGATGGATTCGCACGTCGAGCAGGTCGAGGAATTGTTCTCGGCGGCGAAGAGCGAATTCAAGCACATGGAATATTTCTACTTTCACAACTGCCTCTATGAAGGCGTGTGGAAGCAGAACCGCCGCCGCTTCACCGACCGTACGCCGACATGGGACGTGCTGCATAAATATCCGCACGACTACAAGGTGGTGTTCGTCGGCGACGCCTCGATGTCGCCTTACGAGGTCATGGTGCCCGGCGGCTCGGTCGAGCACGTCAATGAAGAGGCGGGCTCGGTCTGGCTCGAGCGCATCACGCGCACCTATCCGCATGCGGTGTGGCTCAATCCGGTGGCGCAGCGGCACTGGGATTATTCGGAATCGACCACCATCATTCGCCGGCTGTTTTCGGATCGCATGTTCCCGATCACGATCGAAGGTCTCGAAGGCGCGATGAAGGAACTGGTGCGGTAATAATCGTCGTCATTCCGGGTCTGGTCCTTCGGGCCATCCCGGAATGACGAATTGAAGGAGAGACGCATGCCCCAGACCATCCATCGTGGCATCAAGTCGCTGGTCGACGAGGCCAATGCAGAGATTGAAACGTTGAGCGCGGCCGAGGCGATCGAGGCCGCGCAAGGCGACGATGTCGTGATCGTCGATATCCGGGATCCCCGAGAGATCGAACGCGAGGGGCGGATTCCCGGCGCGTTCTCCTGCACCCGCGGCATGCTGGAGTTCTGGATCGATCCATTGAGCCCCTATGCCAAGCCGATCTTCCAGCAGGACAGGAAGTTCGTTTTTTATTGCGCCGGCGGTCTGCGCTCGGCCTTGGCGGCGAAGACGGCGCAGGATATGGGGCTGAAACCGGTGGCGCATGTCGCGGGCGGATTTGCCGCCTGGCGCGACGCCGGCGGTCCGACCGAGAAGTTCGAGCCGAAGAAGCCGAAGGGTTGAATGTTCCTCCGTCATTCCGGGGCGCGCGCGAGCTGCGAACCCGGAATCCAGAAGTTATTGTCTCGAGATTCCCGGATGTGCAATTGCACATCATAGCTCGCGCTTCGCGCACCCCGGAATGACAACAAGGATTTCAGACCCATGACATCGCCTGCAGACGATCCGCTGGTCTCCACCGATTGGCTCGCCGCCCATCTCGACGATCCCAAGGTCAGGATCGTCGACGCTTCGTTCAAGATGCCGGGCGTGCTGCCGCTGCCGAAGGACGACTACCTCAAGGCGCATATCCCCGCCGCGGTGTTCTTCGATGTTGACGCCGTATCGGATCATGCCGATCCGTTGCCGCATATGTTTCCGGGCGCGGATCAGTTCGGCCGCGACGTCGGCGCGCTCGGCATCGGCAACGACGATACCGTCGTGGTTTACGATGCCGGAGGCTGGGTCGCGGGCCCGCGCGCCTGGTGGATGTTTCTCTCTTTTGGCCACAGCAATATTCGTGTGCTCGACGGCGGACTGAAGAAGTGGATCGGCGAGGGGCGTCCGGTAGAGAGCGGACCGGTCACGTCAAGGCCGGCGACGTTCAAGGCCGCTTTCGACGCCATGCGTGTGCGCACCATCCAGCAAATGGTCGCCAATCTGACAACCAAGGATGCGCAGGTGATCGACGCCCGCGCGGGCGATCGCTTCGCGGGCAGCGTGCCGGAACCACGGCCGGGTCTCCGCTCCGGCCACATTCCGGGCAGCCGCAACGTGCCCTACCCCGAACTGTTCGACGCCAGGACCGGCGCGATGAAGCCGCTCGATGAACTGCGCAAGGTCTTCACCGGCGCCGGCGTCGACATGACCCGGCCGATCGTGACGACGTGCGGCTCCGGCGTCTCCGCGCTGGTGCTGACGCTCGCGCTTTATCGGCTCGGCGTGCGCGGCACCGCGCTTTACGACGGTTCGTGGTCCGAATGGGGACTGCCCGACGGACCGCCGGTCGCAACCGGTCCGGCCTGAGCCTGAGATAGCGATTTCAAGCCAAGTGGGTGCCCGTTGGCGTCAAGAAAACGCGTCGGAAATACGAAGCGTTTTCGAGCGAAGTGAGCACCGGTTCGCGTGAAGAAAACGCGTCAGAAATAAAGGCTTCAGCGCGTGCGAACGGCGGGCGCCAACTGGCCGAACGGATAGGCCGCCTGCAACTGCGCTTGCGCGGCCGCGCGTGCCGCCATCCTGCGCTGTTGCGCCGCGCGCTTTTCCTGTTGCTGTTTTCTGATGGCGCTCTCATCAGGTTTTGCGTCGCCGGCCTTGGCAGGAATCGGTGTTTCGATGCTGACCGGCGGTCCGCCCAGCGTAGCGATTTTCGTCGCGGCAATGTCAGCGGGCGAAACCGGTTCGGCCGTTTGTCCGGATTGGGTCGAAACCGCCGGGTTCTCCGCGTGCGTGACTTCGCCGGTCACGATCGTTGCGATCGTCGCTTGGTCGGCGGAAGCGGCCGTCTCCGCCTGAGGCGGTGTGGCCTCGCTGGCCTTCGGGCTTTCCGCGACCGGGATTTCCGCTTTTGCAGTTTCTTCCGTCGCGGTCGCTGCCAGTGAAGAATCCTCCGGTTTCAGCGCGGAGATCGGTTCGGATTCGGTGGGAGCCGGGGCGATCGCCGCTTGTTCCGCGGGCGCATCGGTCGCGGGCGAATTGTCCTGCGCGTTCTCCGCGGCCGGCAAGCCGACCTGCAGCATCGCCAGCACGGGTTTTGCGGTTTCGGTCTGCTGCGCGAACATCACCTCGGGAGCGGCGCGCCATGACGGGTTAGAGGCAAATTCTTCGTGGGCCGCGCGCAGCAGCGCCGCCGCGCCCAATCCGAAGACCATGAGCGATATCGACAACATGATGGCGGCGAAAAGGAAGCGGAATCCGGGGAGCATTTGACGCGAGTTCTGCCTTGGCGGGATATTTTGCGAAGGCGCTTGAGCCCTCGGGAACGCGGTGACCACCATACTGGCCGGTTTCGCGGCACAGCCGGATCCCCGGCGCTGCGAATCAGGCCGGTTCAAGAATACCGCAACCGTTTCCGGACGCTCGTTAAATATCGGCGGCGCGCGGGGCTGCCAGGGGGCGGGATCCGGCCCAAAGGGCTGCCTTCGGCATCATCACAAATGCCCGAGTCGGGCGCGAATTGACCGGATTTGTCTTGAATGCGCCTCTATCTTCCGCCATCTGGCATTAACGATCCGGTGTGGGCTTGGGGCTATACAAGAGCGATGATGACCAAACGAATTCTGACGATTTGCGCCGCCGTTTCTGCCGCCTGGGCGGCGGGGGTGGCGGGAACCTCGCTGGCTTCGGCGCAAGGTTATCCAATCTCCCCCGGCGCGGTCTATTCGCCGAATCCGCAGTCCTATCCGCCGGCCGATTATCGCGCGCCGCGCCCGATGGATTTCGACGTCCTGGACGACGATGACGCGCCAAGCAGGCAGAGTTCGACGGCGCTGCCGCCACCCGGCCCGGTGCTCTCGCCCGACGATCCCCGTTACGGCCGGCCGATGATCGCGCCACCCGTATATTCCGACCGGGGTCCCGTGCTATCCCCCGACGATCCCCGCTATGGCCGTCCTGCCGGGGCTCCGCCGGTGTATTCAGACCGCGGGCCGATCCTTTCGCCGGATGACCCGCGTTATGGCCGCAGGGATCCGCCGCCCGTGATCTATTCCGATCGGCCCGCCGGTTCGCCGCAGCAGGCCTATGGCGATAATCGGGTTCCGGGATCTGGCTACGCCTATCCCGACGAGGACAATCGCGGGCTTCGGCCGCCGGGAGCCGTCGGCGCACCGGGCAACGCCACCGGAACCGTGCAGCAGCAACCGCCGCAGGGATCTGATGGCGCGCCGATGGTGCTGTCCGCGCTGCCCCCGGAGGAACAGCCGGAGGCTGCGCCGGCCAATCTGCCGCCGAACCTGCGCCGGCAGGAAGTCGCGTTCGCGACCAAAGAGCCGCCCGGCACGCTGATCGTCGATACGCCGAACACCTATCTTTATTACGTGCTGGGCAATGGCCGCGCGATCCGCTACGGCGTCCGCGTCGGGCGCGATGGTTTCACCTGGACCGGCGTGCAGAAAATCTCGCGAAAGGCCGAGTGGCCGGACTGGCATCCGCCGACCGAGATGATCGAACGCCAGCCCTATCTGCCGCGCTTCATGGCCGGAGGCCCCGGCAATCCGCTGGGCGCGCGGGCGATGTATCTCGGCAACACCGTCTATCGCATCCACGGCACCAACCAGCCGTCGACGATCGGCAAGTTCGTCTCCTCGGGTTGCATCGGCATGCTGAATGAGGACGTCTCGGACCTGTTCGACCGCGTCAAGGTCGGCACAAGGGTGGTCGTGCTTCCCGGCGGTCCGCCGCCGGCATCGACCACGACCGCCTCGGCCGCGCCGCTGCCGGGGTCCGGTGCTGCGTCGAATGCCGGAGCGCAGCTTCCTCCCGTAGGCGTTCCCGGCGCCCAGCCGACCGTGGTTCCGCCGCTGCCCCCGCCCGTGACAGTGCGGTAGGGCGCAACGATCGGCTGGAAAAACATGATCCCGAAAGGCGCGCGGTAGCGCGCCTTTTTATTGCGATCGCCACCGCCCTAATCTCGTTCGACAAGACGCAATTAACAGTTCGTTCATAGAAGTCGGATTGTCTGGTCTTTCCGCAGATCGCGGAGCTATGGCCTCCCATATCTCGCGGGGCCGGAGGGAGCTGGCGGTGAGCACAATCGCTACGGCACAGGGCGCAAGTCATATCTCGCCTGTCAATGAGCGGGTCTATCACCAGAGTAATCTGCTGGGCGACTGGAAAGGCTCGTTCTCCAACACCCACCAAGCCATCGAACTCAAGGTCGTGAGCATCAACGGTAGCACGGCTCAGGTCGAGTATACTCACAACGGGCGTACGGAGAGAGGCACCGCCAGCGTCGACCAGAACTTCATCACTTTCGGCAATGTCACGATCGCGACCCGTGATGGAAAGAAGGCCGCGCTGGAATTTTCGTTCGGGACGGTGAAACAGGACGCCATTCTGTCCAAGGCCGCCGCCCCTGTCACGGACCAGAATCCGCTGGTTGGCAGCTGGACCGGCGCCTCGACCACGCAGAGCGCATCCTTCCAGGTCCTCTCGATCAACGGGCGGGATGCCCAGGTCCGATATACCATCGATGGGCAGAGCCGCACGGGTGTCGGCGACGTCGTCAACAATGCCGTGATTTTCGGCAAGGTGGTGCTCTCGGTCGCCGATGGATTGAACGGCAAGCTGACATTCCCGGCCCCCGGGCACCAGACGTTTTCGCTCGGTGTAAAGAAGTTCACGCCAAAAACCGCGTGATAGCCCGGGCAGCGCCCAATCTGCCGGCCGGCCGGAAGCGTTGCCGCGAGCGATAAGGCCCGGTTGAACCCTTCTTACGCCAGCCTCCGCACCGGCTCGCCCTTGAACCAGCCGTCGATGCCTTCGACCATCTGGCTGTAGTGGGCGACAAAGGTTTCCCTCGTGACGTAGCCGAGATGCGGCGTCACCACGAGATTGTCGAGCTTGCGGAAGGGATGATCGACCGGCAACGGCTCGACCGAGAAGACGTCCACGGCCGCGCCGGCGATCTTGCGCGCCTTCAGCGTTTCCAGCAGCGCCGCTTCGTCGACGATCGGCCCGCGCGCGGTGTTGACGAGGTAGCTGGTCGGCTTCATGCGGGCGAGATCGGCTGCTCCCACGAGGCCCCGCGAGCGCTGGCTCAGCACCACATGAACGGTGATGATGTCGGCGGTCGAGAACAATTCCTCCTTGGTGGCGTAGCCGACGCCAACTTCCTTGCAGCGCTCCGGCGTCAGGTTCGGGCTCCAGGCGATCACGTTCATCCCGAACGCTTTCGCCAGTCCCGAGACCTTGGCCCCCAGCTTGCCGAGCCCGACCACTCCCAGCGTCTTGCCCTCGATCTCGATGCCGACGAATTTCTGCAAATATTCGCCGGCATGCATGCGGGCGCTCTCGCGGCCGATATTGCGGGTCAGTTCCAGGATCAGGCCCATGGTCAGGGGCGCGGTGGGATCGCGGGACCATTGCGTGCCGCACAGCACGACCTGCTTCTCCTTGGCGGCCTCCATGTCGATCGAATTGTTGCGCATGCCCGAGGTGATCAGGAGTTTCAGGTTGGGCAAGGCCGCAAACATCGCCCGCGGAAACGGCGTGCGCTCGCGCATCGCGCAGATGATCTCGAAATCCTTCAGCGCGCCGGCGGCGGCCTCGGGGGAAGCAAAGGGCTGGTTGAAGACGGTGACCTCGACGCGGTCCTTGATCTTCGACCAGTCCGCGACCGTGAGAGCCAGATTGAGGTAGTCATCGAGAATTGCACAGCGCAGCCGCGTCATGGATTAAGTCCGTTCATGGCGATGGTGACGGTCGCGGAAACGCGCCGTCTTCGAAAAACACGCCATGGTCGCGCGCCGCGCTTTCTCACGCAAGCTCGCGGTCTATCAAAAATGCGAATGGGTGGGTGGTCCGCGGGCCTCAAGGGACCTGCGGCGGCAAATCTCAGGGATTATCGGCCCGTGCGCCGTTGCGACGCCGCTGCTTGGCGCGGCAGGCCGGACCCGGTCCGCGCATATAATGGAGCTCCGGCCGGTAGGGGTTGAAGGTCCTGGCGAAGAACTGGCGCCAGAAGGTGCGGATTTCGGCGAGGGCGCCCGACCGTCTGTCGCGGTGGCGGGTCGGGGAGGGGAGGGAGCCCGAGGTAATGATCGCCATGACCAATCCTGTCGTTTTTCCGGCGGCTTCTGTCGCGCGGCGCGCTTTCTGGGGCGCTGACGGGGAGTTTCGGGCGCGAATTGTTAAAAGAAGGTTTCAATTGTCGCTATTCCTGGTCGTACTGGTGAATAGATGGAAAACGCCCGGCCTCGCGGTTGCCCTTTGGGGGCCGCGCCGCTACATCAGCCCGAGCAAATTTCCTTAAATCCTCTCGTTTTCAGGGATCGCGATGGCCCGTCAGTTCGTCTATTTCATGCAAGGCCTGTCCAAGACCTATCCGCCCAACCGCAAGGTGCTCGATAACGTCCACCTGTCGTTCTACCCGGACGCCAAGATCGGCGTGCTCGGCGTCAACGGTTCCGGCAAGTCGACACTGCTGCGAATCATGGCCGGCCTCGACAAGGAATTTACCGGCGAGGCATGGGTCGCCGAGGGCGCGCGCGTCGGCTACCTCGAGCAGGAACCGCAGCTCGACCCCGCCAAGTCGGTGCGCGAGAACGTCATGCTGGGCGTCGCCAAGCAGAAGGCGATCCTCGATCGCTACAACGATCTGGCGGTCAACTATTCCGACGAAACCGCCGACGAGATGACCAAATTGCAGGACCAGATCGAGGCCGCGGGCCTCTGGGATCTCGACAGCAAGGTCGATCAGGCGATGGACGCGCTGCGCTGCCCGTCCGACGACGCCGACGTGACAAAACTCTCGGGCGGCGAGCGTCGCCGCGTCGCGCTGTGCCGGCTCCTGCTCGATCAGCCCGACCTGCTGCTGCTGGATGAGCCGACCAACCACCTCGACGCCGAATCGGTGTCATGGCTGGAAGGCCATCTGCGCAACTACCCCGGCGCCATCCTGATCGTCACCCACGACCGCTATTTCCTCGACAATGTGACCAGCTGGATTCTCGAACTCGACCGCGGCAAGGGCATTCCCTACGAGGGCAATTACTCGTCCTGGCTGGTGCAGAAGCAGAAGCGGCTCGAGCAGGAGGGCCGCGAGGAAGCCGCCCATCAGCGCACGCTCGCCCGCGAGCAGGAATGGATCGCGGCCTCGCCGAAGGCGCGCCAGGCCAAATCCAAGGCGCGCTACCAGCGCTACGAAGACCTTCTGAAACAGGCGAGCGAGAAGCAGACCCAGACCGCGCAGATCACGATTCCCGTGGCCGAGCGGCTCGGTCAGAACGTGATCGACTTCGAGGGCCTGACCAAGGGATATGGCGACCGCCTCTTGATCGACAACCTCACCTTCAAGCTGCCGCCGGGCGGCATCGTCGGCGTGATCGGTCCCAACGGCGCCGGCAAGACCACGCTGTTCCGGATGATCACCGGACAGGAGAAGCCGGACAAGGGTACCATCACGGTCGGCGAGAGCGTGCATCTGGGCTATGTCGACCAGTCGCGTGACTCACTCGACGGCAAGAAGACGGTGTGGGAGGAAATTTCCGGCGGCAACGAGCTGATTCTTCTCGGCAAGCGCGAGGTCAATTCGCGTGGCTATTGTTCGTCGTTCAATTTCAAGGGCGCCGACCAGCAGAAGAAGGTCGGCGCGCTGTCGGGCGGCGAGCGTAACCGCGTGCATCTGGCCAAGATGCTCAAGTCCGGCGCCAACGTCCTGCTGCTCGACGAACCCACCAACGACCTCGACGTCGACACGCTGCGCGCGCTCGAAGAGGCGCTGGAGGATTTCGCCGGCTGCGCCGTGATCATCAGCCACGATCGCTGGTTCCTCGACCGCATCGCCACCCACATGCTGGCCTTCGAGGGCGACAGCCATGTCGAATGGTTCGAAGGCAATTTCCAGGATTATGAAAAAGACAAGATGCGAAGGCTCGGCCAGGACGCCATCATCCCGCATCGGATGAAGTACAAGAAGCTGACGCGGTGAGAGCCTATCCCACCTTCTCCGCCAGCCACATCTTGATCAGCGACTGATACGGCACATCGCGCTTGTTGGCGGCGATCTTGATCTGCTCCAGCAAGCCCAGTGGCAGCCGAATTGAAATCGCCGTGGTCGAGGGCTTCAGGTTAGGAAAGCGCACGCGCTCGGCCTTGCTCCAGTCGATGTAATCGGTGGAGTCGTGGGTTTCCCAGAATTTCCGCTCTTCGGCTTCGGTCTTGAATGCGGGGATTGGTTTAAGCTTGCTCATAAGCTTTGCTCTCTTTTCGGTGCATGTCTCGCGCCGATATCACCCGGATCACGGTTCCATTCTGCCGCAGCGTGAAAGTGATATGCAGCAGGCGATTTTGGGCCGTCTTTCCCAGCGCATTAAAACGCTGCTCCGTGGCATTGTGCTTGGCATCCCCGACAACGATCAGGGGGTCGTTGAAGAAGACACTTTCCGCTTCGGCCTGACTGACGTCATGTTTATCCGCACTCTTGCGGCGGTTGCCGTCGTCCCAGTCAAAACCCGCGATCTGGTCAAGGTCGATCATTTTGTATATGTTCAATATATACAAAGCGAGGCGCTGATGCAATATCGGTTCTTACTGCGGCGCTTGAAGGATGCGTTCAGTGCGCTTGCGCTCGTGGCGGCCTTGATGCCGTCGCTCCCCGCCTTTGCCGGCGACGCCGCCTTCACGCAATTCATCGCCTCGCTGTGGCCGGAGGCGCAAGCGGAAGGTGTCTCGCGCGCCACCTTCGATGCCGAGACGCGCGGCCTCGAGCCGGATTACAAACTGCCCGACCTGATCCTGCCGGGGCGGCCTGCGACCGGCGCGCCGGCGCAGGCCGAGTTCGTGCAGGTGCCGGCCGATTATGTGAAGGAAGCCAGCATCGTCAGGCTCGCCGGGGAAGGGCAGCGGCTGATGGCGAAGTATCGCACTTCTCTCGACGGGATCGAGGCGCGCTTCGGCGTGCCCGCGCCGATCGTGCTCGCGATCTGGGGCCGCGAAACCGACTATGGCCGCTACACGCTGCCTTACGACGGGCTGCGCGTGCTGGCGACCCAGGCCTATGTCGGCCGGCGCAAGGACCAGTACCGCACCGAGTTCATCCTGGCGCTGAAACTGATCAATGACGGCGAGGTGACGCGCAAGGACATGCGCGCGTCCTGGGCGGGCGCCACCGGCTTGACGCAATTCCTGCCGTCGGAATTCTACAAGCACGCGGTCGACTTCGATGGCGACGGCCGCAAGGATATCTGGCATTCGGTGCCGGACGCGCTCGCCTCCGCCGCGCAGCAACTCGTCAACAAGGGATGGCAGCCGGGCCTGCGCTGGGCTTACGAGGTGCGCTCGCCTGCCAATGTCGACTGCACGATCGGCGTGCCGGAGGTGACGAAGCCGCTTCGTGAATGGCTGCGCGAAGGTTTTACGCCGGTGCGCGGACAGCAACTGAGCGCGACCGAGCAGGCGCAACCTGCCTCGCTGTTGCAGCCGGAAGGCATCTACGGTCCGGCGTTTCTGACCACAAAAAATTATTTTGTGATCAAGGAATATAATTTTTCGGATCTGTATGTTTTGTTTGTCGGCCATCTCGCCGATCGCATGGTGAGCCCGCTGGCCTTCGCGACGCCGTGGTCGGCATCGAGCCAGCTGCGCACCGCCGATGTCGAGGCCATGCAGCGTCACCTGACGCGCATCGGTCTCTATGCCGACAAGGTCGACGGCAAGGCGGGAATGAAGACCCGCGCGGCGCTCGGCGCCTACCAGAAGAAGGCCGGCCTCAAGGTGGATTGCTGGCCGAGCGAAGCCGTGCTGCGTTCGATCGCTGCTGCGCGCTGATCACGCTTCGAGTTCGTTCCGGGCTGAGGACATGAAAAAACCCGGCCGATGTTCCGGCCGGGTTTTCGAAATCAAGGCGCGGAAGCTCGCGCCGGTCAGATCAGTCGCAAACCTGGATGCGGCGGAAGTGCCAGTCGTAACCATCCCAATAGCGCTGGCGCACCCAGCGGCAGGGCGGTTCCTCGTCCACATACATCGGGGCCGGTTCCACATATACCGGGGCCGGCCGGCTGGCGGCGACGGCGCCGCCGACAATCGCGCCGCCGATGATCCCGCCCGCGATCGCAGCGCCGAGGCCGCGCTGAGCGCTGGCCGGGGTCGCGGCGAGCGAGGCGGCGATCGTTGCAGCCGCGAGGAGGGCAGCAAATGTCTTCTTCATGTCTTGGACTCTCCTGGAGATGGCGGCGCCTGGTCAGCGCCGGGGTTTAAGATCACTCGCACGCCGAACTTGAATTTCCCCTGTCGCTAAAAAAGCGCACAATGGTCAATCCCAAGTAAACGCCGACAACGCATTGGCCTGAAAAACGGTTTTTTCAGGCCAATATCCGAAGGCGTTTTTTGAAAAACAAACGGGTTTGGGGATAACCGGGTTCGTTTTTAATGCAGGTGAACGGGTGTCAGCCGCAAACTCGAACGCGGCGGAACCGCCAGCCATAGCCGTCCCAGAAGCGCTGACGTTGCCAGTAGCAGCCATAGGGGTCAGCCGCGACATAGGCCGGGCCGCCGTAATATCCATAGCCGGGCCCGTAGTAGCCAGGTCCATAGCCGGGTCCATACCCGTAGCCATAGGGACTGGCCGCGATCGCGCCGCCGACGATGGCACCGCCGATGATCCCGCCAGCAACAGCGGCGCCGAGACCGCGCTGGGCATGGGCGGGCGCCGCGGCAGAAACGGCAAGGGTGGCTACGGCGGCCAGTGCCACCAATGTTTTCCTCATGGCATCACCTTTCTGATGGAGCAAGACAGCGGACAAAGCGGTCTCTCCTCACGAAATTTCCATAGTTCATTTGAACGATCAATGAATGCGCTCGCCATATTTGGCGACAAATCGTGGCGATTGTAGGTATTTTTTTGCGACGCACAATTGGCTTTTCGGGCGGCAGGCAGCGATGACGGGTGCGCTCGCGGCATCGGCCATCTCGGTCAGCGGCGCGTCGCTGGTTTGTTTCGCGTTGATCGCCCGCGCGGGGCGCCACAGGAACGGGCGGAGGACCTCGCGCCACGGCGACGGATCGGACGGCGGCACTTATTCCAGCGGCGACACCGGGGGCCATTTCTGGAGTTGGTTCGGCGGCGACCAGTCCGCGTCCGATAGCCCCGGCCATTCGGAGGGAAGCGACGGCTGGCGAGGCGGGGACAGCGGGGGAGCCGGCGGTGGTGATGGTGGCGGCGATTAATGGTGCTTGCCGCGAAAAGCCTGCAGCATTTTGATCTGCCGCAACAGCGGCTCTTTAAATTCGTTCCAGTTTCGAACCCGGGATCAGTTTGGAATCACTTCAAAAGACCGTTTTTCCTTTTGCATCCTGCTGGGCGCTTTACTATCGAAAGGGACCGCTCCACTGATGGGCCTGTCGTTTTCATGATCGTCTGTTCCTGTAACGTGCTTAGCGACCACGATGTCCGCAGTGCGGTCGAGTCAGCGCAAGACCTTCCTCGCAATGCCAAGCAGATCTACGGATGCCTTGGCTGCAGCGCCGAATGCGGGCGATGCGCGCGCACCATCAAGACCATCATCGATGAGGCTCTGGGCGCTTGCGCCAGGGCCTGCGGCGCCGGCTGCCCGCACAGCGGCGCGGGTACCCATCGGCACGTCCCTGACGCGTTGGCGCTCGAACCTGCCGCCTGAACGCGAGAACCGCCAAACCGCTTACACTTTGGCCCATCATGCGCTAGTAGCGTCTGAGGCTAACTTACCACGGGCCATCCCGCATGGCCCCGGCAGCGAGAGTGCATCATGCAGGGCGACGCAAAGGTCATCGATTATCTCAACAAGGGTTTGCGCAGCGAGCTCACCGCCATCAACCAGTACTGGCTGCATTATCGGCTGCTGAACAATTGGGGCCTGCTGGAGATGGCCAAGACCTGGCGCAAGGAATCCATCGAGGAAATGAACCACGCCGATCGCTTCACCGATCGCATTCTGTTTCTCGACGGATTTCCCAACATGCAGGTGCTTGATCCCCTGCGGATCGGCCAGAACGTCAAGGAAATCATCGAGTGCGATCTGGCGGCCGAGATCGGCGCGCGCACGCTTTACCAGGAGGCGGCGACCTACTGCCACAGCGTCAAGGACTACGTCTCGCGCGACCTGTTCGAAAGCCTGATGAAGGACGAGGAGCATCACATCGATTTCCTCGAAACCCAGCTCGATTTGATCGGCCGGATCGGGCTTGAGCTCTACACCCAGAAGCATGTCGGCGGGCTCGAAAGCGAGCACTGAGAACGCGTGACATCGTCATCACCCGCTTTCTCGGGTGATGACGGCTAAACTTGGCGCCATCCGCCGTCATAGCTGCGTCCGGTAGCGCGCCTCGACTTCGGTCTGAGACTCCGGCTCGCCCAGCTTGGTCTGGTCGTGGATCACCTGGCTGATGCTCGGAAACGCCGCGCGTTCGACCTGCGCCTCCTTCGACCACAGTTTCGAGCGCATCAAGGCCTTGCCGCAATGGAAATAGGCCTCGCGCACGTCGACGCGCAGCACCGCGCGCGGCGGCTTGCCGAATTCCTCCATCGTGGCCAGCAGCTCCGGCTCCGCCGAGAGCCTGCCCGCACCACCGACGCGCAGCGTCTCGTCGATGCCGGGCACGAAGAAGATCAGTTGCACGAAGCCCGAGCCCTCGACGATGTTCCTGAAGCTGTCGATCCGGTTGTTGCCGGCGCGATCCGGCATCAGGAGCAGGTTGGGACCCGCGACGCTGACAAAGCCGGGATGGCCGCCGCGCGGCGAGGCATCGACGCTGCCGTCAGTGTCCGACGTGGCGAGCACGCAGAACGGCGACATCGCGATGAATTTTTTCGCGTGAACGTCGATCTGCGGGCGCGCTTTCGCAATCACGCGCGGCGTGGGCTGTTGGTAGATCTTCTCGAGGTCGCTTAAATCGAGATCGCTCAAGGGCCTGTCTCCAGCACGTGACGTGCCGAAGCTAGCATCGCGGTCAGGCGGCAGCTACCTCTATCTCCGGAGCCGCCGCAGACGGCATGCGCGCAGATAACGTCTGCCGGCAGGCAAGGCCATCCATCGGCGCATCGCGAAATTCACACCGCGTCCGCGGGCACAAAACAGCTGATGACGATGCTGCCGCGGTGGTGCACATACCACACCACGGCTTCGCCGACCGGATTGCCGCGGTCGCGGATGACGGCATGCGCCGGCACCTGCATCCACTGGCCCTCGATCGGCACCCAATAGGCGCCCTCGTGAAAATCATATTCAGTGCGGTGGCCGTCGGAGATGTCGCAGCAGGGCACGCCGTTCGGCGCGACCACGCCCTTGAACCAGGCGCGGATGTCGGCGGGGACATCTTCGTATTGGCCGTTGTCGAAGGCGAGCGCCGCGCTCGCCAGCACGCAACTTGACGCCAGCAAGGCGATCTCTGCGAACCTTCGCATCCGATCCTCCACCGCGTTTGTCGCATCATCGTCGCGCGCCGCCGTCGCGGCAAGTTACGAATCAACAATTGAACGCGATTAGGCCCGAGCTATCCGGCGGATGCATGCTCAAAAAATATGCGGTCCGCGCGGCGCGGCAAATTGATGCGATGCGAAATCCTGCGATCTCACATCGTGCGCTGCGGCGCCGTCTGCAGCAATTCCTGCAGCGGCTGCCTGTAGAACGCCGCGTTGCCGGTCGTGAGGTGTCCCCGCGTCTCGGTGCTGGCGGGGATCAGGTAGAGCTTGCCGTTCTTGACCCGCTTCATCGCCGCAAGCATCACGCCGGTTTCGGGCGGATTGCGTTCGTCGTCGGCGGCATTGATCGCAAGCAGCGTGGCCTCGATCCGCTCCAGCCCTGCTGACGGATTGTAATCATGCGAAGCCTGCCATTGATAGATGAAGTCGTTGGCATCGGCGGTGATGGGCGTCGCCAGCCGATCGTCGACCATCCTGTCGGCCTTGGCCGCCGTTGGCGCCAGCGTCTGATACCCGAGCGTGCCGCCGGCCGTGGCGATGCCGTAAGCGGCGACGGCGTATTTCATCATCCTAGGCTGGGTGGTGTAATTGCCGCCGTTGTAATCCGGATCGTTGCGGATGGTCTCGATCATCATCCGCCGCAGCATCCAGTTGCGCGCCGCCATCTCGGTCGGCTGCGCCGCCATCGGCACCAGCGCATCCATGAGATCGGGATATTTCACGCCCCAGATCCAGGTGTGCATGCCGCCCATCGAATTGCCGATCACGAGCCGCAGATGCTTCACGCCGAGGCCTTCCCTGACCAGGCGAACCTGCGCATCGACCATGTCCTCGTAATTGTATTTCGGAAACGCCGTCTTCATGCCGTCCGACGGTTTCGAGGATTTGCCGTGGCCGATGCTGTCGGGAATGATGATGTAATATCTGGACGCGTCGAGCGGCTGGCCGGGGCCGAACAATTCACCCGCGAAGCCCGGCGTCAGCATGCTCGCGGCCGAGCCGCCGGATCCGTGCAGCACCAGCACCGGCTGGCCGGTCGGCTCGCCGACGGTGGTGTAATGAAGCCTGAGTTCCGGCATCGTCTCGCCGGTGTGGAATTTGAAATCCCTGGCGATGAAGTCGCCTTGCTTCGGCGCGGGATAGTCTGCCGCCAGTGCGGTAAAAGAAGTCATTGCAGGGATCATCGCAAGGAAAACCGAAAGCGCCGCGCGCGAACATTTCATGGTGCATTTCCTCAAGGGGCGACCGCGTTGTCCGGGCCGCTTTCCGCGCGACGAATCTAGCACGCCGCGCGAGACGATCCGAGAGTCCGGCGCCCGGGAATCGAGGTCAATTGTCCGGCAGAGCCGCGCCTGGCCCGCTTACGGCTTGTCGTCGACATCGGTTTCGGGGCGGTCGCTGCCGGCGGCGGTCTCGGTGTGCCACTTGCCGTCGGCGGTCTCATACTCGATCGCCTCGGTGCGCCCGGGCACGCGTTGCTCGGTGGCGGCGCGCTTGGCGGCGGCAAGGGCGGCGGCGTGGGTCGGAAAGGTTTCCGAAAACACGCCATTGACGGTGTAGGCCCAGCCGCCATCATGCTGGACGATCCTGTAGGTGACATGGCTCATCGGGAACTCGCTTTTTGTTGGCGTTTTTTCCGGCTCGGTCACCGCGACAGGGGGTGAACGTCTCGCTTAGTCTATGACAAAATCGGCCGCGTTAAAGGATTTTGCGTTTTCCCCGATCGCAAGGCCCAATGCGAACGGGCGCGGTCCCTGGTCAAGGAGAAAAAAATGTGCCGCAACATCAAGACGCTGTTCAATTTCGAGCCGCCCGCGACCGAGCAGGAAATTGAGGCCTCGGCGCTGCAGTTCGTGCGAAAGCTGTCCGGCTTCAACAAACCGTCGCAGGCCAACGCGGAGGCGTTCGACCGCGCGGTCGCGGAGGTCTCGGCCGCCGCCCGGCGGCTCCTGGCCTCGCTGCACACGCATGCCCCGGCACGCGACCGCGAAATCGAGGCCGAAAAAGCAAAGGAGCGCTCCAGGCTGAGGTTCGGGTGAGGGAGATAACTAGCGAACGGTGATTTCAGTGTCCGAGGCGACCATCGCGGGCTTGCCGGCCTTGATGATGCTGACCTGCCGGGTCTGCTCCAGACCGTCGCCGGCGCTGGAATGAGCGGCGATGCCGATCCCGGCTACCGCCGTGGCGAAGATCAATGCGACAACCACGATCTTCGCATGCGCGGTCCGGTCGATACTGTAAAAGGAATGATTCATCTGAGCCTCCGCCCAAGGGCCGATCGCAGAACCTGTACGCCTCATCTTCCAGTGGAGGTGTAGGCGGGATCGCCGGAGACTGAAATTTCGCTCGATATCTTAAGGGGGGCTACTTACGTAATTCACCGGAGGTCGCGATTGGCTTCCGGGCCGGACCCGGTTTTCGACGCCGGGGCTTCATCCTTCGAGACGCATCGTTTCACGATGCTCCTCAGGATGAGGTCTTAAACCCTCATGGTGAGGAGCGCGGCAATCCCGCGCGTCTCGAACCATGAGGCCGGCGCCGATCTACTTCTTGCGCTTGTCCTTGTTCTTGCGGTGCTTCTTTTTCTTCTTCTTTTTGCGGTGCTCTTTATCGCCATCGCCCTCGTCGTCGTCGAACATCTCGTCGTGCTCGTCCATGGCCATGGCCGCGAAGGTGCTGGCTTCGTGTTCGGCGGCCTCGGAAGCCTCGCGCTCGCGCCGGCGCCTGT
The DNA here is from genome assembly GCA_963786045.1 of uncultured Alphaproteobacteria bacterium. Classification (GTDB taxonomy): domain Bacteria; phylum Pseudomonadota; class Alphaproteobacteria; order Rhizobiales; family Xanthobacteraceae; genus Bradyrhizobium. The sequence continues at coordinate 78,434 of CAWAXR010000024.1, forward strand.
AGTCTTCCCATGCGTCGAACAGCAGATGCAGCCACGGCATCACCTGCTCGATCGACGGCAACTGGCCGGGCGGACCGGGCTCGCCGCGCGGACCCGCCTCGCCCCTCACGCCGGGCTTGCCCTGTGGACCGGGCTCGCCGCGTTTGCCCTGCAGGCCCGGCTTGCCTTGCGGACCGGGCTTGCCCTGCGGGCCGGCCTTGCCGCGCGCGCCTTCCGCTCCGGCTCTTCCGGGATGGCCTTGCGGTCCGGGGCGTCCCGGCTCGCCGGGGCGCCCGCGAGGGCCCTGCGGCCCCGATCGTCCCTGGACTTTGTCGTTGGCCACCTTCGCGTTCTCCCGATGATGTCTTGGGGATTTCTAGCAGAGGATCGGCGACAGCGGCAATTGCACGATTCCCCTGCGCGGACTTGATCAACACCAATCGCGATCGAATGACACCGGACCGTCCGTTTCAAATCGTCCGGTAGCCGCCATCCGCCATCACGATCGATCCCGTCACATAGGCTGACAGATCGGAGGCGAGGAAGATCGCCGGACCCACGATGTCTTCGGGCTTGCCGGCGCGGCCGAGCGGGGTGTGGTCCATGAAGATCTTCACGAGATCGGGGCTGTTGGCGCGCACCTGCGCGTTCAGCGGCGTTTCGATCAGGCCGGGGCCGATCGCGTTGACGCGGACGCCATGCTTGCCGAGTTCGGCGGCGAGCGCGCGGGTGAAACCGAGCACGCCGTGCTTGGAGGTGGTGTAGGCCGGCGAGTTCGGCGTGCGCACATGCACGAAGGACTGAATGGACCCGATATTGACGATGCGCCCCTTGCTGGCGCGCAGCGGCTCGAGGAAGGCATGGGTCACGTTGAAGGTGCCGTTGAGGTTGATCGATATGATGTCGTCCCAATCCTTGAACACGGCCGCGGCCTCGCCGGTGAACGGGTTGCGGCGGTTGATGCCGGCATTGTTGACCAGGATCGAGACCCGCCCGACCTGCGCGGCGACGCGTTTGGCGACGGCGGCGCAGTCCTCGCGGCTGGTCACGTCGAGCGCGAAGCTTGCCGCCTGGCCGCCGGCCTCGCGGATTTCCTGCGCGGCCTCCTCGGCCGCCTTGGCGTTGATGTCGAGCAGCGCCACCTGCGCGCCCTCGCGGGCGTAGCCGGCCGCGATCGCGCGCCCGATTCCGGAGCCTGCGCCGGTGACGACGGCGATATGGTTTTCGAGAAGGGGCATGGCGGTTTCCTCATGTTGCTGGTCTTGATGCTTTCGATCGAGGCTAATTCAAAATGACGGAGACCGGAACGAAAACCGTCGTTGAGCTTGCCGGCGCTGGCTGTCCACCGCGCGTAAAAGCGCAGATGAGGGAACGCGAAGCCGAACCGGCGAACTCCGCAGGGTTTGCGAAAACGACGGGTGGGCACGGCGGCCTGCGCGCGTGCCCACCCTTCCGCCGATCGATCCGGTTTTTGCCACGCGGGGGACGTGCTTTCGCGCCGGGACAGGCGCCGGGGCGGGGGATGCGCCCGGCATGAACTTAGGTATCGGCGAGGGGCAAAAGGGTTCAATCGAGAAGGTTGCAAACTCGCTCCTGAAAGAGCATAGGGCGGGCCAAGGCGACCTGGCCGCCGTGGCTCGAAAAGCGAAGGCCGGACGTGGAGGATCGAGATGAGTTCAGACAGCGAAGAGAAAATCAGCCCCGTCGATCCCGAGCGGCTTCATCTGGCGTTGGGCATCTATCAGGCGGCCCTTGCCGCCGAAGCCTCCGAGGCGAACGCGAGCGAACAGCAGGGTTCCGCGGCCCCGTCGGCCGAACCTCGCGGCAATCGCGGCATCGTCGCGGTCAGGAAGGAATTTCCCGACGCGACTGAATTCCAGAGCCTGAGCCTGCGGCTGCAGCGATTCTCCGAAATCGTCGGCGACAGGAAACTCATCAAGTGGGGCATGGTCCAGCACAGCGAGGGCGGCCTCGAGATCCATGATGCCGTGATCAACGCGCTCGCGGCCGCGCCATTCCGGAAATCCGGCGTGCTCGACAAGCCCGCGTTTCATGCGCTGGTCAAGGCCGAGTACACGAAGCTGGAGGCGGCGGAGAAGGCGTGAGAAGCTGTGAGGCGGAGTTGGTGGCCGGAGCATGATGATCCGCGCTCACCCAAGAGATAAGCGTGGTTGCATTACCGATTAAAATTTCAAACAGCATTGTTCGCGGCCACAGCTTCGCGATCTCGCCGCGCAATTTCGCGCGAGTTTTGCTTTGATGTCTCGCCCTCGATGATCGGAGGGCGCAGGGAATGCCGGGCGCCTGGTGCGCCCGCAGCCTCGCGTGCAGTGTAGAAAACACGCGAGTTAGTCACCACGGTCACACCGGAAACACCCGGCATTCCCCGCGCAATGGTTTTAACGGTTTCCTTCGCGCTCTTCCCGGTGACCGGGCTTTCTTGCCACCGTCACCCCCGAGAAGCTTGCTTCTCAGGAGCTTGATGCCAGCGTCGGGGCATCAGAACCACACGACTTCGCCGTCCGCCGATCCGCGCGCTCGTCAGTCGCGCCATCGGCGTCCACCGCATCCCGCATCCGTCGTTCGTGACGATCGCGATACGCCCCTCCAGTGGAGCGGGACCGAATCGCAATAATCCTGTTTCTACCCGGCCGTCAACAGAAATTTCGGAAAATCAGAAATTAGCCGGGCGGCGGGGCGGAAGAAGGATTGCTGCGGGCGAAGCCGTTGGCTCGTCCGCCCTGGGCTCGGTGTCGTCCCTGCGAAAGCAGGGACCCATCACCACGGGATGTTGTTGTTGCGCGAAGCCGGCGCCCCGGCGTGCCCGGACAATTACGGCCGGTGGTTATGGATCCCGGGTCGCGCTTTCGCTTGCCCGGGACGACATCGGAGTTTTCGGATTTAGGCAGGGCAGGTGCAGGCGACCTGTCCGCCGAAGCTCAACGAGCGAAGGCGGAAGCGTAACCCGCCGTTTGCAGCCGGATGTGAGAAAGAAGATGGCGGATTGCGCTTGGCTCATCCGCCCTGGGCTCGGTGTCGTCCCTGCGAAAGCAGGGACCCATCACCACGGGATGTTGTTGTTGCGCGAAGCCGGCGCCCCCGGCGTGCCCGGACAATTACGGCCGGTGGTTATGGATCCCGGGTCGCGCTTTCGCTTGCCCGGGACGACATCGGAGTTTTCGGATTTGGGCAGGGCAGGTGAGGCGACCTGTCCGCCGAAGCTCAACGAGCGAAGGCGGAAGCGTAACCCGCCGTTTGCAGCCAGATGTGCGAAAGAAGATGGCGGATTACGCTTGGCTCATCCGCCCTGGGCTCGGTGTCGTCCCTGCGAAAGCAGGGACCCATCACCACGGGATGTTGTTGTTGCGCGAATCCGCGCCCCCGGCGTGCCCGGACAATTACGGCCGGTGGTTATGGATCCCGGGTCGCGCTTTCGCTTGCCCGGGACGACATCGGAGTTTTCGGATTCAGGGGCAGGCTACGGGATATTGCGAGATACGCCCCCGTGCGGACGCTCAGAGCGTGCAGTGGCGCTCCTGCCGCATCTTTTCCTGCACGGCCGCCGCGGCGGTGAAGGTCGGGATCGGCTTGCTGACGACCTTGTAGGTCGACGGCCATTGCCACGGCTTGGACGTCAGGTCCTCATTCCAGATCTGGCAGATGCCGGTGTTGTCCCAGCGGATCACATAATAGCCGGCTTGCGCGGGACTGACGACGGCGAGGCTGGAGGCGGCGATGCCGGCAGCAGTACAGAAAGCGGTAACGCGACGCATGATAATCTCCTGCAGGAAAAATATTGTCCCCACGCCGCGGCGTGTGTCGCGGCGGCGCCATCCTGTGATGGCGCGAATAGGCAAGCGGTGCGGCAAAAGCGTGGCGGTTGCAAGTCGAAAGGCCGTGATCGTTCGCGAGTGCGCCCGCGAAGGGATCACCGCGCCGCCAGCGACGCCACGCATTCGATCTCGATCAGCATCCTCGGGTCGGGCAGCGCCTGGACCACGCAGGTCGTTCGCGCCGGATAGGGCGGCGGCCCGAAGGCTCCCGCATACAGCGCGTTCATCGGCGCGACGTCGGAGGCGCGCGTCAGCAGCACGTTGACCTTGACCAGATCGCGGAAGGAGCCGCCGGCCTCCTCGAGCACCCGCCCGATGTTTTTGACGACAAAGCCGAACTGCGCCTCGAAGCCCTCCGGCAGCGCGCCTTTTTCGTCGAAGCCGGGAATGCCGGAGACGAACAGGAGATCGCCGGCGCGGGTGGCAAAGGACAGCGGCGGGGCCTTGACCCCGGCAGGCGGCGGGAAGTGCTTTATCGGGGCCATGGGGGAACCTTCGTCATTTTTTGGCCGCAGGCCGCGTGAGATATCGCTTCGCCCGTCCGGGCCAGGCTTGCTCCCGTCAGTAAAGTACGGAATTGATCCTGATCGCAATGCCTGCTCACCAACTCCCAGGGGGACTACTTTCAATGAAACTATTATCCGCCATTCGTGTGGCGCTGTTCGCGCTTGCGGCTTTCGCCGGCGCCGCGCTGCCCTCCGCCGCCTTTGCCGACGACGGCACCGTGACTCTCGTGATCTACAAGGCGGGATGGATCATCGGCGGCTCGGGCGGCGGCGGCACGCTGTATTTCCACGGCAGGGCCTATCCGCTGTCCACCGGCGGGCTGGACTACGGCTTCGTGTTCGGCGGATCGCGGACCGTGCTGCACGGCCGCGTGCACAACATCTGGCGGCCGTCGGATATCACCGGCGTCTACGGCGCGGCCGGCGCGGGCCTGACGATCGGCGGCGGCGCGCGCGCGATCGTGCTGGCCAACCAGAAGGGCGCGGTGCTGGAATTGTCGGGCACGCAGGTCGGCCTGATGGCGAACGCGGATCTGAGCGGGCTCGCGATCACGATGCCGTAGCACGGTGTCAGAAGGCCTGTAGGGTGGGTTAGCCGCAACGCGGCGTAACCCACCATGTCACCGCGCGCCGGATTTGCGGAAGCGAAGCGGTGGGTTACGCTTCGCTAACCCACCCTTGTAATAGCGAAATCGATTACTGTCAGTGTGTTCCGAAAGGAATGGCCTGCCGCGGATTGCACTCCGCGGCAGGCCGCTGGCGATCGGATCGAACCCATCCTGAGCAGTTTGTGGCTGCCCCGTAGCGTGATCGCGCCAGCACCTTCATCGGACCCGGATGGTTGCCGGAACAACTTGGTTCGCTTTACAAGGCAGGGGCGAGGAAGATGACGAAGATTAACACAACGACGGCCGGAATCGATACGTCCAAAGCTAAACTCGATGTCGCGGTTCATAATCGAACCGAACGCTGGCAAGTCGCCAACACCCTGCCTGGCTGGCGCGTGCTGGCCGCCAACCTGGCCAAGGCTGGCGTCACCCGCATCGGTATCGAGGCGACGGGTGGGTACGAGCGCGGCGTGGTGGAGCATTTGCGCGCGGCAGGCTTCACCGTACTGGTGCTGCAGGCCGATCCAGGTCAAGGCATTTGGCCGGGTGCATTTGCGTCGCGCCAAGAACGATGATCTCGATGCGGCGTTGATCGCGGCGTGCGCGGCAACGCTCGATCAGCCGAAGATCGCGCCCGATCCGAGACTGGCGGAATTGGCCCGAAACCTGACCGTTTCTCGAGCAGATCGAGGAGGACATCGCGACGCTTCAAGACCCGGCTCGAGCATATCGATGAGCCCAGGCTGCGGCGCCTGGTTAGCAGCGACATCGTGCGGCTGAAGGCACGACGGGCGGCGCACGATACGGGACATTGCCAAGCATCTTCGTGGCCACGACGACCTCGCCAAGAGGCTTGCGCTTGTGCTGAGCATTCCGCGGCGATCGGCGAGCAGGCACCGCGCGTGGACGCTCACTGCGATGCCGTCATGCCGCGAACTTGTGACGAAATCAGCCGTGAGGAAGCTGCGGCCCTCGCACGGGCTCGCACCGTTCGACGACGGATAGCGGACAACACAGGGGCCAACGCCACGAATCGCCGGCGGCCGTGGCCGCTTACGCCGGTCCTTGTTCGCGGCGCGGCGCTCCCGAGCCGGCCTGTCCGCTGGAACAAGGCCTTGATCGCTCTCTATGCTCGCCTCATCGCAAAAGGCAAAGTCCACGAACGCAGCCCGTCATCGCATGCGTCCCGAAAGCTTCTGATCTACGCCAAGCACCGTCGTCCAGACGCGGAACGCCATGGACCGAAAAAGCCGCTTAGCTTTAACCGGTCGCTACGAGCTACGGCGTAGCGGGTGGTGACGTAGCCCGCATGAGCGCAGCGATATGCGGGTTCACGGCCAGCCCCGGATGTCGCTCCGCTTATCCGGGCTACGCTTGCTGTACCTGATATAAAAGGCCGGGCTTTCGCCCGGCCTTCCACTTCTTCCGATGGATGCCCGGGTCAAGCTCGGGCATGACAAGGAGATGGCGGCCTCATGGTTCGAGACGCACGGCGTTGCCGCGCTCCTCACCATGAGGCTCAATCTCACAACACCCGATTACTCTCCTTCACCTTCTCCGCATCCAGATACACCTGCTCCCCATCTCCTTGAATTTTGCGCGACATCTGCGCCATGCCGTCCTCGATGGTGCCTGACACCGACATCCCCACGCTCGCCGGATCGTTCAGCGTCGCCGCGTAGTCGCGCACGTCCTGCGTGATCTTCATCGAGCAGAATTTCGGGCCGCACATCGAGCAGAAATGCGCGACCTTGTGCGCTTCCTTCGGCAGCGTCTCGTCGTGATAGCTGCGCGCGGTGACGGGATCGAGGCCGAGGTTGAACTGGTCCTCCCAGCGGAAGTCGAAGCGGGCGCGGCTCAATGCGTCGTCGCGCAGTTGCGCCGCCGGGTGGCCCTTGCCGAGATCGGCGGCATGGGCCGCGATCTTGTAGGTGATGACGCCGACCTTGACGTCGTCGCGGTTGGGCAGCCCGAGATGCTCCTTCGGCGTCACGTAACACAGCATCGCGCAGCCGAACCAGCCGATCATGGCCGCGCCGATGCCTGAGGTGATGTGGTCGTAGCCCGGCGCGATGTCGGTGGTCAGCGGCCCCAGCGTGTAGAACGGCGCCTCGCCGCACTCCTTGAGCTGCTTGTCCATGTTGATCTTGATCTTGTGCAGCGGCACATGGCCGGGGCCCTCGATCATCACCTGGCAACCCTTCTTCCAGGCGATCTGCGTGAGTTCGCCGAGCGTCTCCAGTTCGGCGAATTGCGCGCGGTCGTTGGCGTCCGCGATCGAGCCGGGACGCAGGCCGTCGCCGAGCGAGAACGAGACGTCGTACTTGCGCATGAGATCGCAGATCTCCTCGAAGTGCGTATAGAGGAAACTCTCCTTGTGATGCGCCAGGCACCACTTCGCCATGATCGAGCCGCCTCTGCTGACGATGCCGGTGACGCGGTTGGCGGTGAGGTGGATGTAGGGCAGGCGCACGCCGGCGTGGATGGTGAAGTAGTCGACGCCCTGTTCGCACTGCTCGATCAGCGTGTCCTTGTAGAGCTCCCAGGTCAGTTTGACGGGATCGCCGTCGCACTTCTCCAGCGCCTGATAGATCGGCACCGTGCCGATCGGGATCGGCGCGTTGCGCAGGATCCATTCGCGGGTGGTGTGGATGTTGCGGCCGGTCGAGAGGTCCATCACGGTGTCGGCGCCCCAGCGGATCGCCCACACCATCTTGTCGACTTCCTCCTCCACCGACGAGGTCACGGCGGAGTTGCCGATATTGGCGTTGATCTTGGTCAGGAAGTTGCGGCCGATGATCATCGGCTCGAGTTCGCCATGGTTGATGTTGCAGGGGATGATGGCGCGGCCGCGCGCGATCTCGCTGCGGACGAATTCCGGCGTGATGAAGGGCGGGATTTCAGCGCCGAAGCTTTCGCCGTCGGCGATCGCGGCCTCGGCGCGTTCGAGCTGTTGCTTGCGCCCGAGGTTTTCGCGGGTCGCGACGTAGATCATCTCCTTGGTGATGATCCCGGCGCGGGCGAATTCGAGCTGCGTGATCATGTGGCCGTCGAGCCCGCGCAGCGGCTGGTGATGGGCGGTGAAGGATTTCGCCGCATGTGACGCGCCGACATTGCCGTTGTCTTCCGGCTTGATGTCGCGGCCCTGATATTCCTCGACGCCGCCGCGCTCCTTCACCCAGGCGATGCGCTGGCGCGGCAGGCCGGCATTGACGTCGATCACGACGTTCGGGTCGGTATAGGGGCCCGAGGTGTCGTAAACGGGAAGATTGGGCTCGCCGGCGCCTTCCGAGAGGATGATCTCGCGCAGGGGCACGCGCACATCGGCCGCTTCATCCGGCGTGACGAAGATCTTGCGCGACGCGGGCAGCGGGCCGGTGGTCACGGCGGGAAGCGTGGTGTCCGGGTTGGAGCGGATGTTCATGGGATCCTCCTTGTAATTGCTGTCATTCCGGATGTGCATTTCCGGATAATGCCGATCGTGTTTTCCGTCATTGCGAGCGCAGCGAAGCAATCCATGGCGATGCGAATGGAGGAATGGATTGCTTCGTCGCTTGCGCTCCTCGCAATGACGGTTGGTAGCAGTCGTAAAATCATCTCACGCGGCCTTCGCGTTCAGGCCGAGCCAGGCGCGCACCCGCGCGTCGGGATCGGGATTTTGCGTGACGTCGCTGACGACGGCGATCGAGTCGGCGCCGGCGGCGTAGATTTCGGGCGCCTGTTCGAGCTTGATGCCGCCGATCGCGACCAGCGGAATATTGCCGATGCGCTTCTTCCACTCGGTGATCTTCGGGATGCCCTGCGGCGCGAAGCGCATCGATTTCAGCGTGGTCGGAAAGATCGGCCCCAGCGCGATGTAGTCCGGTTTTACGCGCAACGCCGTTTCCAGTTCTTCGTCGTCATGGGTGGAGATGCCGAGCGTGAGGCCGGCGGCGCGGATCGCCTTGAGGTCGGCGCCGGCGAGATCTTCCTGGCCGAGATGCAGGTGGCCGGCTTTCGCCATGATCGCCGCGCGCCAGTAATCATTGACGATGAGCCTGGCCGGCGTGCCCTTGATGACCTCGAGCGCGTCCTTCACCGTCTGCAGCGCGTCGGAATTGCCGAGGTTCTTGGCGCGCAGTTGAATCGTGCCCACGCCCAATAGCGCAAGCCGCGCGACCCAGGCGACGCTGTCGACGACGGGATAGAATCGATCAGGATACGGCATGCCAGAACGGGGTCCCAACGACGGGGGTTGAAGGGGAGGCGAAGTCGCGGGCTTCCATCAGGCCCGCCTCGTAAGCGGCGCGGCCGGCTTCGACGCCGCCGCGAAAGGCTTTCGCCATCGCCACGGGGTCGGCGGCCTTGGCGATCGCCGTGTTGAGCAGCACCGCGTCAAAGCCGAGCTCGAGCGCGCGCGCGGCGTGGCTCGGCGCGCCGAGCCCGGCATCGACCACCAGCGTGATATCCGGCAGGCGGTCGCGCAACAGCTTCAGCGCGTCGGGGTTGATGATGCCCTTGGCGCTGCCGATCGGCGCCGCCCACGGCATCACCACCCTGCAGCCGGCGTCCACCAGCCGCATCGCGACGGAAAGATCCTCGGTGCAATAGGGAAACACCTCGAAGCCGTCTTTAATGAGAATATCCGCGGCCTCGACCAGCCCGACCACGTCCGGCTGCAGCGTGTCGTTGTCGGCGATGACTTCGAGCTTGATCCAGGAGGTCCCGAACAATTCGCGCGCGAGTTTTGCGGTGGTCACCGCCTCGCGCACGCTGCGGCAGCCGGCCGTGTTCGGCAGCACCGTGACGTCGAGCTCGCGGATCAGGGACCAGAACGCGTCGCCGGTCTTGCCGCCCGCGGATTCGCGCCGCAGCGACACCGTGACGATCCCGGCGCCGGAGGCGCGGATCGCGCCCTGCATGATCGCCGGCGACGGATACAGCGCGCTGCCGACCAGCAGGCGGGAGGTGAATTCGCGGTCGTAGAGTTTCAGCATGGTGGTCTCCGCAAGCGCCGCTGCGCTCCCTCGCCCCGCTTGCGGGGAGAGGGTCGGGGTGAGGGGGACTCTCCACACAGAAGGACTCGCGGAAAATCCCCCTCACCCGGATTTTTCGCTTCGCGTAAAATCCGACCTCTCCCCGCAAGCGGGGCGAGGTGAAGGAAGCGGGCAGATGTGAACGAAGCCATCCTCACCCTCCCTGCCGCGGCGTGATGATCTCGATCTCGTCGCCGGTCTTGAGCGCCGTCTCGGCCCAGCGGCTCCTCGGCAGCACGTCGTAGTTCAGCGCGATCGCAAAATGGGTGCCCTCATAGTCGAGCTCGCCGAGCAGCGCGTCGACCCGCGTGGAGGCGATCTCGCGCTGTTCGCCGTTGATGATCACGCGCATTGCATCACCTCGTTGTCGATCCGGCCGCGCTCGACATAGGCGAGCGTCAATTCCGCCAGCGCCGGCGCGATCAGGAAGCCGTGGCGATAGAGCCCGTTCACCGTGACGCGGTTCTTGTCGATGGCGATGCGCGGCAGATTGTCGGGAAACGCCGGCCGAAGCCCCGAGCCGAATTCGACGATGCGCGCTTCCGCGAATGCCGGATGCACCGTATAGGCCGCGCTCAACAGCTCGAGCGCCGAGCGCACGCTGACGCCGGTGTCCTCGGACTCGATCGAGGTGGCGCCCAGCATGAACAGGTTGTCCTCGCGCGGAATCACGTAGAGCGGCCAGCGCGGATGGATCAGGCGCACCGGGCGCGCCAGCTTGACCTCGTCGGTTTCGATCAGGATCAGCTCGCCCTTGACGCCGCGCAGCTCGGGCTGGGTGTCGCGCGCGGAAAGCCCGCGGCAATCGATCACGAGGCCCTCGATATCGCCGGGGGCCGGTTCGCTGTTGAACTTGATGGTGCCGCCGGCGGCGATGATCCGCTCGTGCAGTTTCGGCAGCACGCGGCGCGGCTCGACATGGCCTTCATCGGCGAAGAACAGGCCGTCGCGGAAACGCCCCTCCAGCGAGGGTTCAAGTTCGGCCAGCGCGCGGGCATCGAGCCGGCGATGGCCGGAGGTGAGCCGCGCGAAGCGTTCGAAATCGCCGCGCTCGCGCGCATGCGCCACCACCAGCGAGCCGTTGAACGGGGTGTCCGGCAATTCCCGGCGCCACAGATCGAGCGCGCGCAGGCCGAGCCGGCTGATGACGGGTTCCGCCACCTCGCTTTCGCAATAGGGCGCGAGCATGCCGCCGGCCCAATGGCTGGTGGAGAGCATCATCGCCTCGTCGCTGCGCTCATGCAGCGTGACGGCGTGTCCGGCCTGCGCGAACAACAGCGCCTGCCACGCGCCGGCGATGCCGGCGCCGATGATGGAAACCGGAGATTCCCCCGGGGGCGCGACGGGCAAATGCCCACGCTGTGGTGTCGAACTCTGGTACATCCCTGTCCCTTCGCCGGCATGACCCGGATCAGGTTCAAAGGGTCACCGCGGTCTCGCCTCCCTGACAAGGACTTGAGCGTGCGGTCTCTCAGCTCCTCGTCGGAGCTCCCCTCGGAACAGCTCCTAATGTAGGCCCTTGGCAGGTGGTGTCAACGCGCCCCGCGCCGCTTTGCACCGGTCCCGCGCGCCGGAACCCGATCCGCTCTGACATCGGCGCCGCTTTCACGGCCTATTGCGCGGGCGCGCTGGCGAATGCCGACTCGGGATGCCTGATATGTGTGAGATGCTGACGTTTCGCCGCGTAGTAATAGCCGCTGGCGTAATAGTGGATGGCGCGTTGATGATCGCCGTTCGCGGCGCGATAGGCGCCGGCGAGATATTTCACGGCATAGGTGAGATTGGTGTCGGGATCGCGCAGGCCTTCGGCCGTGCCGGTGTAGCCAAGGCTGCGCGCGGTCGAAAGCTTGATCTGCATCAGGCCGATGGTGCCGCCGCGCCCGACGAGGTGAGGCTGATAGCGGCTCTCGCGCACGATCACCCGGTGCACCAGGGCTTCGGGAACGCCATTGGCCTGGGCGTGCCGGGCGACCATTTCATTGTAGTCGGCGCGCTGGGCGCGCGCGGTTTCCGGCAGCGGCAGCAGCGCCATGGCGGAAAGCGCGGCGAGGGTTAACAGACGCTTCATGGCAGACGACCTCCGGGTGGGGCGCGGGTTTAACCACGGATTGAATGCGCAAGCCCGGCAATGGTTGCGTTCGGCGGGGCGCGGATGTGGCGAAAAGCGGGTTTTCCCGGGCTTTCGGCCGAATCCGCCATCGCCGGTTTACCTGGAATTATGCCCTGGCGTGGTTCGATCGCCCCGAAACCAAAGGGCAATCCCGGACCCCGTACCCATGACCATGGCCGTCGTCAACACCGCCGAGGATGCAAGCCCGATGCGCGGGCTTTTGCCGCTATGGGTCGGCGTCCTTGCCTATGCGCTGCTGTTTCTCGCCGGCGACCGGCTCTTGATCGATCCCGACACGCAATGGCAGATCACCGTCGGCCAGTGGATTCTCGACCATCGCGCGGTGCCCGAGACCGACGTCTATTCCTTCACCATGCGCGGCCAGCCCTGGATCTCGACGCAGTGGCTGGCGCAGGTTTTGTATGCGAAGGCCTACGCCTGGGCCGGATGGACCGGGCCGGTCGTGCTGGCGGCGGCCGCGAGTGCTGCGACCTTCGCGCTGCTCGCGCGGTTCCTGAGCCGGCAGTTGAGCGAAAGCGCGGCTATCGTATTCGTGTCCGTGGCGCTGGCGCTGACCGCGCCGCATATTCTGGCGCGGCCGCACGTGCTGGCCTTGCCGGTCATGGTGGCGTGGATCGGCGGGCTGATCGCGGCCGCGGACAGGCATGGCGCGCCATCGTTCCGGCTGCTGCCGCTGATGGCGCTGTGGGCCAATCTGCACGGCGGTTTTGTCTTCGGCCTCGTGATGATCGCGCCGATCGCGCTCGACGCGGTCGTGAACGCGCAGGCGCCTTTACGCCGACAGCTCGTGCTGCGCTGGGCGGGCTTCGCGGCGGCTGCGCTGGTCGCGAGCTGCTGCACGCCCTATGGCTGGAACGCGCTGCTGGCGTCGCGAAAGATCCTCGCGCTTGGCAGCGCATTGCCGCTGATCACCGAATGGCGGCCGGCGGATTTCGGCACCCTCGGTCCATTCGAGATCTGCCTGCTTGGCGGTATCGGGCTGGCGCTGTTGCGTGGCGTCAAGTTGCCGCCGCTGCGCATCGTGCTGCTGCTCGGTTTGATTCACATGGCGCTCGCGCAGGCCCGCGCCGGCGAGATCCTGGCGCTGCTGGCGCCGCTCGTCCTTGCCGCGCCGCTTGCGCGGCAGATCGGCGGCGCGGACGTCGCGGGCTCAGACTCGGCGGCGCCGGCCCGCGGCGCGCTGTTCGCCGCTGTCGCGGCCGTGCTGGTGACGGGGACGCTCGCCTTCGCATCGGTGCATCGCTTCGCGCCGAACACCACCAACTCGCCGGTCGCGGCGGTGACCGAGCTGAAGAAACTCAATCTGACGCGGGTGCTCAACGACTACGATTTCGGCGGCTATCTGATCGCCAGCGGCGTCGCGCCCTTCATCGACGGCCGCACCGAACTCTACGGCGAGAAATTCTTCGTCGACCACAACGCGGCCTCCGGCCTGATGGAACCCGAAAACCTGTTCCGGCTGCTGGACGAGTACAGGATCGAGGCGACGCTGATGCGGACCCAGAGCGCGGCGACGAAACTGCTCGATCACATCGACGGCTGGCAGAAGGTGTACGCCGACGACGTCGCCACCATCCATCTCCGCAAGGCGGGCGCGATCCATACGATCGAGCCGGCGGTGGATCCGAAGGCGAAGTGAAGTTCATTCGACATTGAACGTCATCGGCCGGCACCCGGAACACGGGTTCCACGAAACGAGATGAATTTTTTCGCTGCTGCAGCGCGTCGCAGTGACTCTGCCGCATGGTTGCCCTATTGATCGATCATGAAACGACATATCGGAGCGCCGGCATCCGGCGGCGATCCCGTATCCAGTTCGTGTTCAAACAAAAAAGAAAAAGGGAGGTGCGCCATGGCCGGACAAGAGTTCTTCTCCTTGCCCCGGGAAAATCCCTGCGCCCAATGCGGCAAGCCGATTGCCGCTCCGGAATGGATCGAGGCCGCGCCTGGCCGCATGTCCTACCTTTGGCGATGCCGCTCCTGTGACTACCGCTTCGGGGCGATGGCTTTCTTCGCGCATCCGGAGCCGGAGCGGGAACCGCTCGCGGCGTAGTCATCATCAGGGGTTCAGGCGGTCGACGGCCGGTTTGGCTGGCGAACCGGCAACTGGATGCACACGATCAATCCGCGAGGCTGCCGGTCAAGAAGCGAAAACTTGCCGCCGTGGGCCAGCACGATGGTGCGCGCGATGGAGAGGCCGAGACCGAAGCCCGCGGCTTGATCCATATTCCGCGCGTCGTCGCCGCGCACGAATGGCTCCAGCATCACTTCCTTGCGGGCGTCGGAAATTCCGGGGCCATCGTCCTCGACCTCGATCGTCACGATATCCGGCGAGGGCTTGAGTCGAATGGTGGCGATCGCGCCGAATCTCACCGAGTTCTCCACCAGGTTGGTGACGCTGCGGCTGAGGTCGTCAGGCCTCACGGTCGCCATCGCGTGTTCCGGCCCGTCATAGGTGACCTTGTGTCCGACATCGGCGAACTGGTCGGCGACCAGCTGCAGCGTGGTGGCGATGTCGGTCAATGTCATGGCCTCCAGCTTGCGGTCGTTGCGCAGAAAGGAAAGCACCGATTCCAGCATCGATCGCATCTGGTCGAGGTCGCTCATCATGCGGCGGCGGTGCGCCTCGTCCTCGATGAATTCGGAGCGCAGCCGCATCCGCGTGATCGGCGTCCTCAGATCGTGGCTGATCGCGGCCAGCATCCTGGTGCGGTCGTCGATCAGGGCCGTGATCCGCTCCCGCATCCGGTTGAGCGCCTTCGCCACGGAGCGGATTTCCTCGGGGCCGCGCTCGGGCAACGGCGCCGCGGCGCCGTTCAGGCTGAAGCTTTCGGCGGCCTTCGCGAACGACGACAGCGGCGCCGTCAAGGCCCGCGCCGCCCACACTCCGAGCATGCTGACGCTGACAACGGCAAACAGCAACGTCACCGCCCACGGGCTGCCCCAGAACGAACGCGGCCGCTGGTCCGGCAGGACCCTCGCGGAAATCATGGCGCCGTCCGGCAGCGCGATGCCGACCCTGTGGCTGCCCTGGTCGTGGCCGAGCGGAAAAATCCGGTAGCGCGAGTCGAGCCTCCGGTGCAGGCTCCGCAGGTCCAGGCCTTCCGGATCGCCCGCCGCGGGAACCGGACCGTCCGGAAGGCTTTCGACCTTGAGCTGAGGGAACGCGCGGCCGATGTCGGCGAAAAGCCGTGGCCGATCCGCGGCCGACGCCGCGCCGAGCAGCAGGACCGCCGCGGCGAACTGCGCGTGACCCCGATCGATCATCGGATCGGGCTGGTCCGGGCGGTTGACGAGAAAGATCGCGGTGAGGATCAGGTGGATAGCGATGATCGAGGCAATCACCAGGGCCGCGATCTGTCCGCTGATATTTCTCAGATTCAGAAAACCGAGGGGATTCATGACGGGCCGTTGACGGGGGCGGTGATCGCCTCGACCGCCGGAGTGAACATATAGCCGCCGGAGCGGACGGTCTTGATCATGGTGGCGTCCTGCGGATCGGGTTCGATCTTGCGCCGGATCCGGCTGACCAGCACATCGATGCTGCGCTCGAAGGAGCCCGCATTGCGCCCCTGGGTGAGATCGAGCAGGCTGTCGCGCGACAGCACGCGGCCCGGCCGTTCGCAGAACACGCGAAGCAGGTCGAATTCGGCGCTCGTCATCGCGACCCGCGCGCCCGCCGGATTGCGCAGCTCGCGCAACCTGAAATCGATCCGCCATCCGGCAAAGGCGAGGGCGCTCGCGCCGTTGACGGTGCTGACGGTCTGTGCCGCGGCCTGGCGACGCAGCACGGCGTTGATGCGGGCCAGCAATTCGCGCGGGTTGAACGGCTTTGCAAGGTAGTCGTCCGCGCCCATTTCGAGGCCGAGAATGCGGTCGACGTCCTCGCCGCGCGCGGTAAGCATGATGATCGGCACCTGCGATTCCGTACGGATCTTGCGGCACAGGCTGAGGCCGTCCTCGCCCGGCAGCATGACGTCGAGGATGAGAAGATCGACACGATGATCGGTCATCGCGCGGACCATTTCGCGGCCGTCATTTGCCGTCGTCACATTACAGGCGTTGCCGCGCAGGTATTTCGCGATCAGCGCCCGCGTCTCGCGGTCGTCTTCAACGACGAGAATGTTTGGCGGCGCGGTGGACATGCGGAATCCTTTGCCTGAGGTTCGGGACAACAAAAAGAATTATTTTTGTTTCCAAATGTTTCCGGAGCGGCTCGCGCAACACCGGGCAATATGTCCGCGGCGCGATCAAAATACCTCGTTAAGATGATTAACCCTAACGTCGTGGCGTCTGGCAAGAACCTTTGGAGCCATCATGACCTCGATCTCCGCCGCGTCCAGTAACAACTACCTCACACCGCTGCAGCAGCTGCAGGCCGAGCTGCAATCCGAAGCAAACTCCGGTGCGGTCAGTTCGTCCGATCAGTCCGCGCTCTCGTCCGCGCTGACGGATATCAATTCCTCGCTGCAGGGCGGCAGCCCAAGCGCTCCGGCCGGCGGCACAAATCTGCCTCCCGGAGATCTGAAGTCGAAAATCGACGGCCTGATTTCCAACGAAGTGTCCAGCGGCAAACTCACCACCGCACAGGCCACCGAACTGCAAGGGGTATTCAAGGCCGCGTTCGCCAATGGCGCCGCGCACCATGGCCATCACGGCGACCACGACGGTCCCGACACTTCGTCGTCGACCAGCACGACGAGCGGATCATCAAGCACCAGCTCGGTTTCCGATATTCTGCAGCAGTTTTTGAAGTCGCTGCAGGATTCGCAATCGTCCTCGTCGACTTCATCTTACGGCGCGACCGGCAGCCCCGGCACCGGCAACGCCGGCACGACCTCGGTCTCGGCGATTCTGATCGACTACCAGACCTGACTTCATCGACCAGCCACGAGAGGCGGCTACACAACCAGGCGGCGCATGTTCGATACAGTCATCCTGCTGGCAGGTGTCTCCGAGCGAGCCGTGTTCCCGTCTGTGTTGCGCGGGCACAATCCGCATCTCGCCGTCGTTCCGGTCGAGACCTTCGCGGAGCTCGCCGCGCTGAGCCCGGATCTGCTGGTCCGGGCGCGGCTGGTCGCGTTTGCGACGCCCGTGATCGTGCCGCAGACCTTCCTTGCGCAGCTTGGCTATGGCGCCTTCAATTTTCACCCCGGTCCGCCCAGCTATCCCGGATGGGCGCCCGCGCATTTTGCACTCTACAATCAGGCAACGGAATTCGGCGCGACGGCCCACGTCATGGTCGAACGGGTCGATGCCGGTCCGATTGTCGAAGTCGAGATGTTTCCCATTCCAGCCGATATCCCGGTCCTTGGCCTCGAAGGAGAGGCCTATGCTCGCCTCGCGCTCATGTTCGGGCGCATGGCGAAATGGCTTGCTGTGGATCCGGAGCCGCCGCCGCCTCTCCCGATCAAATGGGGAGCGAGGAAATACACTCGCAGCGCCTATCGCGCGATGTGCGAAATTCCCCTCGACATTTCCAGGGGTGAACTCGATCGGCGCATCAGGATATTCGGCGGCAATCACTTTGGAATGTCACCGGCGGTCAACCTGCATGGGATCGAGTTCGTGATCGCCCCTCCCATTCAGCCGACGGACAGCCCGCACGGGTCGGAGCTGGATCCGGCGATGCTGGCCGCGCTGGAACCCCGTCTCGCCTGAAACATTGGCATCGATTGATGCGCGTTCCCTGGCGCGCCGTCATTTCGCGCCGATAAAGATTCGACGGGGACGATCGTCCGAAGGAAGCGCAAGCTGCGCCGCTACCGCCAAAAGCATTTTCGCGCGAAGTGGAAACCGGCTCGCGTCAGGGAAACGCGTAAAGTTCCGTGAAGCCTGTCTCGCATCGCAGCCATCGAAAATGCACCGACGAAGGAACGGTCTTCGCGGTGACGGGTTCTCTCCTCACATTGTTTGATCATGGAGAAACCACATGTTGACAAAGTATATCGCGGCCGCCTTGGCTGGAACCGCATTGCTTGCGACCGTTGCCTCGGCGCAAACGCCGGCCGCCAGCACCGACCGCGCCAATATGGCCCCGGTGACATCGGAATCATCGCTGCATGGCGATTGGCGGGCGTCGAAAGTCGTCGGCCTCAGCGTCTATAATGACAGGAATGAAAGCATTGGCTCGATCAACGATCTGCTCATGGACACGAGCGGAAACATCAAGGCGGTGGTGCTCGGCGTCGGCGGCTTCCTTGGCGTCGGCGAGCACCTGGTCGCGGTGCCCTTCGACAGGATCAAATTCGTCAACGAGCCGGTGGCCTACACCGGCGCAGCGAATACTTCTGGCAGCAAGATGACCACCGGGTCCACAGGCACCACGTCGTCGAAAACCAAGCCGTGGTATCCGGACCACGCCTTGTTCAATGCCACCAAGGATGAACTGAAGGCGATGCCCGAGTTCAAATATTCGACGTGATCCAGAAGCCGGATTGAGTCACCAAAAAAGCGCGTCCGGTTTTGCCGGGCGCGCTTCTGTTTCCACGCAGGAAGACCTCATCCTGAGGAGTGCGCTTGGCGCGCGTCTCGAAGGATGGCCGGAGGACTCTCTACCGTCCCGGGGCCTCATGGTTCGAGACGCGCGAAGCCGCGCTCCTCACCATGAGGGGCACCCGACTTCGACCTCAATTCGTCTTGACCAGCGGGCAACCGCCCTTGTCGAGCGGACGGAACGCTTCGTCGCCGGGGACGGTGGCGATCAGCTTGTAGAGATCCCACTCATTCTTCAACTCCTCGGGCTTCTTGACCTCGAACAGATACATGTCGTGGACCATGCGGCCGTCGATGCGGATCTTGCCGCCCTTGGCGAAAAAGTCGTTGACCGGCGTCGCCCGCATCTGCGCCATCACTTTCGGCGCTTCATCGGTGCCGATGGCTTCGATCGCCTTGAGGTAATGCATGGTGGCCGAATAGAGGCCCGCCTGGATCATGGTCGGCATGTGGCCGACCTTCTCGTTGAATCGCCTGGAGAAGGCGCGGGTCTCGTCGTTCATGTCCCAGTAAAAGGCATCGGTGACGATCAGGCCTTGCGTTGCCTTGACGCCGAGCGCGTGGGTATCGGTGATTTCCTGCAGCAGCGCGATCATCTTCTGGCCGCCCTGCGTAATCCCGAATTCCGAGGCCTGCTTCAGCGCGTTGGTGGTGTCGCCGCCGGCGTTGGCAAGCCCGATCACCTTGGCCTTGGAGGCTTGCGCCTGCAGCAGGAAGGAAGAGAAGTCGGACGAGTTCAGGGGATGACGGACGTTGCCCAGCACCTTGCCGCCGCTCTCCTTGACGACGTTGGCGGCGTCGCGCTCCAGCGCCATGCCGAAGGCGTAGTCCGCGGTGACGAAGAACCAGGTATCCTCGCCGCGCTTGACCATCGCCCGGCCCGCGACATTGGACAGCGCATAGGTATCGTAGGTCCAGTGCACCGTGTTGGGCGAGCAGGCGACGCCGGTGATGTCGGAAGAGCCGCCGCCGGAATTGATGTTGATCTTGTTCTTCTCACGGGTCAGCGCGGAGACCGGCAGCGCGACCGACGATGTCGGGACGTCGAAGATCGCGTCGACCTTCTCGTTGTCGTACCAGTTGCGCGCGATGCCGACGCCGACGTCGGGCTTGTTCTGGTGGTCGGCGGCGATCACCTCGACGGGCTTGCCCTTCACCTTGCCGCCATAGTCGGCGACCGCCATCTGGACGGCGGCCAGCGAGCCCTTGCCGGTCGCGTCGGCGTAGAGGCTGGACATGTCGGTCAGCACGCCGATCTTGACGACGTCGTCGGAGATTTGCGCGCTCGCCACTCCGCCGGACACAGCGTATGCGAGGGCGGCCACCAATGTGGCTGCAAGCGATCTCATGGTCTCTTCTCCCTTGGTTCTTGCTGGGGCTTGTATGAACCCTTCTTCTCCTTCTACCCGGGTTCAGGCGGACCCGCAAAGCCCGAAGGTGGCGGGGGGAGTGCGACTTGAATCTTGATTAAAAGGCGGGCGGATTTTCATGACATCTCCCCGCACGCGGGGAGATCGGGGCAACGGTCAAAGCCCCGGCAGCGCCGTGATCGAGACGTTGATCGTGCCGGCGGCTTCCGCGATCACCCGCAGCGTTTTGGAATCGAAGGCGATGTCGGCAAGGTTCAGGCTGGTGATTTCCGCCGCCACCCGCACGCCTTCCTCGTTCCTCTCGAGTTCCGCAATCGCGGCGGCGATCTTTTTCCGCGCATCGCCGAGGAACGGCTTGAGATCGACGGTCGCCTTCTCGGCGAGGACCTTTTGCAGATGCGGCATCGCCGCGCGCGCCGCCGCGCCGAGCAGTCCGAACGCCGCTTCCGATTCGACGGCCAGTTCGATGTTGGTCAGCCGCAGGGTCTGCTGCGCCTGATCGAGCACCGGCCGGCCCCAGATATGCACATTGGCCTCGCCGCCGAAGCCGAAGAAGCTCGTCTTTTCCTTTGCGTTCACCAGCAGCGAGATCAATAGCCGGTCGCCTGACGCGGCGACCGACGCCCGCTTCACCGTGACGTTGACCGAGCCGGAGCCGTCCTCGGGGAATGTCCGGCCCGCGAATTGCGTCTCCACGATCCTGTTGATGTCGGTAAAGGGCACGTCGATCGGGATGCCGATGCTGACCTGTGCCGGGGTCGGCGGGACGATGGAGATCTTTTCGGGGAACGGGCAGTTCGGCGTGGTTTGCGCCGGCGTAATGCGGGTCTCCGCCTCGACGCCGAGCGTCAGCGTGACGGCGGCAGCGTCGACATAGGGCTGCACCGCGACCGCGCGGATCGGCCGCAGCTCCAGCCAGAGCGCCGGCATTGACGCGGCGGCGCCTTCGCCCTGCAGCGGAATCGACCGGCACGCCTTGGCCCACTGGATCCTCGCATTGCGTTCGAGCGAGGGGTCGTTGCGAATCCGCGCGCCTGCCGCGGCGATCTCGTCGGCGACCGTCCTGTCGATCACCGGCTTGATCTGCGCCGGGACGTTGACGCGCGCGCCCGCCACCGAAACGCTGGTGTCGCCCAGTGTTACCTGCGCGCCCAAATTCGGTTCGAGGTGCCAGGCCGCCGCAAGCTTGGGGCGCGAGGTGACGGTGATGTTGCCCTTGATCTCGGCGCTGGCATTGAATGCCTTGATATTAACGCTGCCGATCTGCTTGGCGACATTGCCGCCGAGCAGGCTGCCGATGGCGTCGCCAACCGCGCCGGTTGCCTTCGAGGACAGCGAACCGGTGACGTTCAGCTTTCCTGTCAGCGGCGTGCTCAGTGACAACACGTCCTGGCCGCCGGTCGCGGCGATCGGCCCCCGCGAGGCGGTCCAGCCGATGTCGGCGTCTTGCAGGATTTGCGAAATCGGGTTGTCGGCCTTGCCGGTAAAGTTGCGTGCCGCGCCGCGATCGGCGGCGTCGCGAATGGCGGAGATCGGAATGGCGACCCGCGCCAGGATGACCGAGCTGCGGGGCGCCGCCGGCAGCGGCGGCAATTGAGCAAGCGCGGGAGCAGGGACTGAGCCGCGCGGCGACAGCCAGTCCATCACCTTCAGGCTGATGAAGAACGAGACCGCGATCATCGCGGTGGCGAGCAGAATCGTTATGGGCCGCATCGGAATCGGCAGACGCATCATCCCCCCGGATCAAATTGGCCAGAAACCCTACAGGCCGGGCAGGGCGGGCGCTACCCCCGCCGCCCAAAGGCGGATTAAAGTTCTGTTATTATCTCCAGACGCGTAACGGCACCCATGTCGCGCCGCTGATCGAATCAACTTGCCGGCGAATGATCGGTGCTCTTTCGTCCGGTGCGCTGTGCGTTTCGCCAGATCCAGCCGCCGCGTACCGTGGCGCAAGCCCAGGGGGCACCGGTGAAGTTGCGCGCCGCGCTGCGATCGGCGGACACTGCGATATGGCACACGGCATGAACGCAATGAGGGAGAATGATTGCCGGCCAGAAACAGGAAATGGCGTAGCAGGCCGCGCCGTTCCTCCCTGACGGGTGGCGCACTCATCATCAACCGAACGCCCCACCGGCGTGACTGCGGATTCATGCGCTGCATCAGGCTGCGCTTGTGGTCCACACCTCAAAGTGATCGCAGTAGCTGCGCTGAGCGACCAGCTAAACATTTCTTTAGTGCGGTTTGTCGTCGGCCGGGAATAGGATTCGATACCGGCTGGATAATCCCAGCGCATCACCGGGCCATTGCCCCGAAGCCACATCCTCCCGCCAGAAGGGGGAACGGACTCGGTAACCATCGGTTCCAAAGTTGCGACGCTTCCGGCTGGTAGCATCCCTTGCGGCGAGGTGCCGCGCACTGTTCAGCGCGAGCCCTCGCCGTGATGCGCGGTCGGCCCGGCGTCAATCCCATATGACAATTGAAGAGATCGAAGATGTCGTGCGGGCACTCACCACGGTGATGGATAATCTGGAGACCAACTCCGCGAGACAATCGATGCGGGAAGCGTTCCTGCAAGTGCGCGCCTATGCTCGTGCGAAGCGGGCAGCCGGCAAGGTGAGGTCGCCGCGGCAACGACAGGCCGAAGTTTGATCTGTTTCTGGTCGGAAACCGGGGCTCTCGATGCGGGCTCCCAGCCTCAAAGACCCCGATATGCGATCCGATACGGAATGCAGCGTTGCGGCAAGGATCGGCGAAAACCTAAAGTGCTCTTTAGGCATCATCAGAATTCAAAATTGCTAGACTTGCATTGTTCGTGGACGCAATCGGATTCTGGAGGAAGCAGCCGTGAATCTCACAGGAGCAGGTTTTCATCCCGAGCTAATCGCATTGATGAAGAGGGTCCTTGAGGATGTCGCGTCGACGCTTCCCGAGGCAGAGCGCACGTCGAACATGAAAGCTGAAATTGCTTCCCGGATTCTGGCATGTGCCGCGAAAGGCGAGCGAGATCCAAAAATGCTGAAGATAGCCGCCCTGTCAGCGACGATGTAGCCGGACCAGCGGCGCATAGCCCGATTGAGCCAAGCGATAACCGGGGCCTTTGCCATCCCGCATATCGCTACGCTCATGCGGGCTTCTCGCTTGATCAGCCCCGCTTGCCGGACGCGTTCTCGGCGCGGCGGTCCATCGGCAGCACGATCACCCTGGTGCCGACATTGACCCGCGAATAGAGATCGCTGACGTCCTGGTTGGTGAGACGGATGCAGCCGGAGGAGACGCGGGTGCCGATGGTCTGCGGCGCGTTGGTGCCGTGGATGCGATACACGGTGCCGCCGAGATACATGGCCCGCGCCCCAAGCGGGTTGCCGGGACCGCCGGCCATTTGACGCGGCAGATAGGGCTGGCGCGCGATCATTTCCGGTGGCGGGGTCCAATCCGGCCACTCGGCCTTCCTGGTGATCGACTGCACGCCGGACCAGGTGAAGCCCTCGCGGCCGACGCCGATGCCGTAGCGGATCGCCTGGCCGCCGCCGAGTACGTAATAAAGATAGGTGTTGGGCGTATCGATGATGATCGTCCCCGGCGCCTCGCGGGTCGGGTAGCCGACGATCTGACGCCTGAACCGCGCGGGCAACTCGGCGGTGGTGCCCTCGTCTTCGGATGGGACCGATTGCACCAGCGGCGGCGGCGGTGATGGCTGCGCCGGCGCCCTGGCGAACGGAAAGAGCTGCAACGGCGCGGCCGAGGCCGCGCCCGAAGAAACAACGGCGCCGATCGCCAGCGCCGCGAAGGCGACGGCACGGCAGGAATTCAGCCTGAAAGCCCCGAGATTGAACATCTGGCGTCCCCTGTTGGATCGCTCGCGCGCGTCATTTTGGTGCGTCGTTGGGGCGAGCATTAACGAAAAAACGTTTCGGGACGTTTTCGCCAAAGGGCCAAAATCGTTTCATCCCGTTCAGGAATTGTTTCGTTCTGGCGTCGCGGGAACCGGAAAAAGGGCGAGGGCAATGTGAAAAAGGAGGCATTAACCTCTGTGACGTCACACGCTTGAAATATCCGTAAGTGAACGTCGGGAACAGAGAATCAACAACCCCTCAGGGTTCCCGTGATGCGGATATTGATTGCGACCGACGCCTGGCGCCCGCAGGTAAACGGGGTGGTGCGCACCCTTACCTCGCTGGCACGCAGCGCGCCGGCGCTCGGGGCCGAGATTGGATTTCTCACCCCGGAGGGATTTCCCTCCGTCGGTGTTCCGACCTATCCGGGCTTGCGAATGGCCTTGCCGAACCGGCGCGAGATCGCGAGAAGGATCGAGGCGGCTTCGCCGGATGCGATCCACATCGCGACCGAGGGGCCGATCGGCTGGGCGGTGCGGGCCTATTGCCGCCGCCGCAAGCTCGCCTTCACGACCTCCTATACGACGCGCTTTCCGGAATATATCGCGGTGCGCTCCATCATTCCGGCTTCGCTGGTCTATGCGGTGCTGCGCAACTTTCATGCGGCGGCCGCGATGACGATGGTGGCGACCGGTTCTCTCTATAACGAACTCAGCGCGCGCGGCTTCCGCAGGCTGGGCTACTGGGGGCGCGGCGTCGATACCGAGCTCTTCAATCCGGCTCACCCGGCCGCGCTCGATCTGCCGCGGCCCATCTTCATGACGATGGGCCGCGTCGCCGTCGAAAAAAATGTCGAGGCCTTTCTTTCGCTCGACTTGCCGGGCTCGAAGGTCGTGGTCGGCGATGGACCGCAAAGGGCCGAGCTCGCGCACAAATATCCCGGCGTGACATTTCTGGGCGAAAAGACCGGCGCGGATTTGACCGCGCATCTGGCGGCGGCGGACGTCTTTGTCTTTCCGAGCCGCACCGACACCTTCGGCGTCGTGCAACTCGAGGCACTGGCCTGCGGCACCCCGGTTGCCGCGTTCCCGGTGACCGGCCCGCTCGATGTGATCGCGGATCATCCTGTCGGGGCGCTCGACGAGGATCTCCGCAGCGCGTGCTTGCGCGCCCTCGGCATGTCCCGGGATGAATGCCGGCGGTTTGCGCTGGAGCGCTCCTGGGAAAACAGTGCACGGCAGTTCATCGGCAATCTGAGTGCGCTGCAGCCGAGCCGTTCACTGCGGCCCGCTCCCTATGTGGCGGGAAGACGCGCGGTACGCGGCTGAGGACAACAGGCAACAGGCCCGATCCGGCGCCGCCGGAGCAGGCCGTTGAAACCAACGAGGCAAGGGTATTATGGCAGAACTCATCAAACTGGACGGCGCGACGCGGCTGGACTTCGACCGCGAAATGGTCGAGCAGGCCTACGACCGCTGGGCCCCGATTTATGACCTCGTGTTCGGTGGCGTATTCAGCAAGGGCCGCGACGCCGCCATTCAGGCGACCAACAAGATCGGTGGCCGCGTGCTCGAGGTCGGCGTCGGCACCGGCATTTCGCTGCCGCTCTACGCACCGCATGTCCGTATCTTCGGGACCGATATTTCCGAAGCGATGCTGAAGAAGGCGAAGCGGCGCGTCGCCGATCTGCGCCTGAAGAACATCGAAGGGCTTGCGGTGATGGACGCCGAGAAGCTGGAGTTCCCCGACGACTCCTTCGACGTGGTGATGGCGCAATACGTCGTGACCGCGGTGCCGAATCCGGAAGTGGCGCTGGACGAGTTCGCGCGCGTGCTGCGGCCGGGCGGCGAATTGATCATCCTCACGCGCGTCAGCGCGGATGCCGGCGTGCGCCGCTTCATCGAGCAGCAACTGCAGCCGGTGGTGCGTCGGCTTGGTTTCCGAACCGCCGAGTTCGCCTGGGCACGTTACACGCGCTGGCTTTCGGGCTCGAAGGGGGTGGAGTTGGTGGAGCGCCGCCTGATTCCGCCGCTCGGCCACTTCTCGCTGGTCCGTTTCCGCAAGATCGAGAAGGCGGCCGCCGCCTGAATCGGGCCAAAGCCGCTGGCGTAACCCGCGTAACGCGTCGTCATGAAACGGCATGTGACAATATCATGATGTCACATGCCCTACATCGAATCCCTGTAGACCGAATGCAGGCCACCTTCATGGGGGAAAGAATGATCAAGGATTTTCTCGAGCAATTGCGAACCCAGCGCTGGGACGACCATCGCTACTATCACCACAGCCGCATCAACCAGAGCCTGCACTTCGTCAGCGCGGCGAGCTTTCTGGTCGGCTACGTCATGATCTTTTTCGATCCGCTGGTGGCGGCCCTGATCGGCTGGCTGGTGTCCATGACCTCACGCCAGGCCGGTCATTTCTTTTTCGAGCCGAAGGGCTACGACCATCTCAACCAGGCGACGCATGAGCACAAGGAAGAGATCAAGGTCGGCTACAATCTGCAACGCAAGATCGTGCTGATGACGATCTGGGCGCTGTCTCCGCTGGTGCTGTACTTCGACCCGACCTTGTTCGGCATCTTCACCCCCTGGGTCTCGCCGGTCGACTTCATGCGGCAGGTCGCCAAGATCTGGCTCGCGATCGGCATCGGCGGGCTGTTGTTCCGCACCGTCCATTTGTTCTTCATCCGCGACGTCGAGACCGGTCTGGTCTGGATGACGAAGATCCTGACCGACCCGTTCAGCGATCTCCGGCTCTACTACAAGGCACCGTTGTTCCTCATGAAGGGTGAGCTGATCGATCCGGGCCTCGATATCGTCGAGCACGATCTTAAAGAGCAGCACGCCTGAGCGCGGACGAAATGAAAGAAGGCTGCGGTTATCTCACCGCAGCCATTTTCTTGCGATCATCTCTTTCAGGATCCGGCGGCGGATGGTCTTGTTGGTGAGGGAAGCGTCGTGCCACCACCAGCCATCCCGCTTCATCTTTTCGGCCGCGGCCACGATGCGCTTCTCGACCTCGGCAAAATCGGCGTCGGTGTAATTCAGGCTGAAGATCAGCCGGCCGGTTCCGACCCAGCTCAGCGCGAGCCCTTCGGCCCGCAGATAGTATTGAAACATCCAGTTGTAGCGGGACGGCTCGGTATAATGCACCATCCAGATCGACGACAGGTGGGCGACCCGGACCGGAAGGTTCGCGGCGGCGAGGGCGTCGTTCAAATGTCCGGCGCGTTCGTTCCAGGTCTCGTCGAGGCCGTTATAGACCGCGCGGAAATTGGGACTGGCGAGCCGGCTGAGGAATTCATCCATCGCCGTCATGACATAGGGATGCGAATTGAAGGTGCCGCGGGCGAAGCAGATGTCGGCGGGACGATCGTCGCGGAAACGGCGCATCAGCTCTTTACGTCCGCACACGACGCCGACGGGCAGGCCGCCCGCGAGACTCTTGCCGTAGGTGACCATGTCGGCGCGGACGCCGAAATATTCCTGCGCGCCGCCGGCGGCGAGACGAAAGCCGACGAAGACCTCATCGAAGATCAGCACGATCTTGCGCTCGGTGCAGACCTCGCGCAGCGAGGTGAGCCACTGGCTGTAGGCCGCGCGATCGAAATTCCCGGAGCGGGAACTGTCGACCAGCGCGGAATTGCCGGGCGCGTTGGCGTTGGGGTGCAGCGCCTGCAGCGGGTTGACCAGCACGCAGGCGATGTCGCGGCGTGTCCTCAGCACATGCAGCGTCCGCTCCGACATCTCGGCCAGCGTATAGGTCTCGTGCGGCGAAACCGGATTGCCGATGCCGGGCTGCACGTCGCCCCACCAGCCGTGATAGGCGCCGGCGAAACGGACGAGATGGGTGCGGCGGGTGTGGTAGCGGGCAAGCCGCACCGCCTGCATGACCGCCTCGGTGCCGGACATGTGGAACGAGACTTCGTCGAGCCCCGAAATCTCGCACAGCCGGCGCACGTTATCTGTCATGACGGGGTGATAGGGTCCGAGCACCGGTCCCAACGCATGCGCGCGCGCCTCCGCCTCGTGGATGCACTCCTTGTAGAAGTCGTTGCCGAAGATGTTGACGCCGTAAGAGCCGGTCAGGTCGTAGGAGACATTGCCGTCGACATCGGTAACCGTGACGCCGGCCGACGACTGCACGAAGGCGCTGGTCGAAAGATGCTCGCGCACCAGCCGGCTGTACTGAAACGGCACCCGGTAGGATTCGGTGAATTGCAGGTCGGAGATGCGCGTGGCGGCCTCCGCCGTCATCTGGCGTCCCTTGGCGTAACGTTCCTCGTAGAGGCGGGCCAGCGCGAAGAAAGCGTCCTTTCGCCGGCTGGCGATCTCGGCCGGCGCGCCGTCGGAGCGGAAGAATTCGCTGGCGGAGAATTCATAGAACGGGATCAGCCGCGCCACCCGCCGCGACATCTTCGAATGTCCGGTCAGCGAGCGGTGTTTGGCTCGCGACAGCGCCAGCCGCGCCTGCAGTTTCGGAAACACGGCCGCGGCGGAAGCGACCGCAGCGGCGGACAGGGATAGAATCGGGAGAGACGAATCCATGCCACCAGCGCTAGCCGGTCCATCTAACAGATTAATGACAATCCGGGGCCTCATCTCGGCCCTGACACAGCAGGAAGACCTGAACTTCCTGTTGACCAACCGTATCCCGCGGGCGGCGCTGACGCGGTTCATGGGCTGGTTCAGCAAGATCGAGAATCCGGTTGTACGCGACGCCTCGATCGCCTGCTGGCGGATGTTTTCCGATCTCGATTTGAGCGAGGCCAAAAAGACCGGGTTCAGGAGCCTGCATGACTGCTTCACGCGCGAGCTCAAGCCGGGACTGCGAAACCCCGACCCCGACCCGTCGATCGTGGTCAGCCCAAGCGATGGCATCATCGGCGCGCATGGCGCCATCGCGGACACCGAATTGTTTCAGATCAAGGGCGCGGCCTATTCGCTGCTCGATCTGCTCGGCGATCCCAAACTGGTCGACGCCCACCGCAACGGACGCTTCGTCACGCTGCGGCTGACCTCGAGCATGTATCACCGCTTTCACGCGCCACACGATTGCCGGATCGAGCAGGTCACCTTCATCAGCGGCGACACCTGGAACGTCAATCCGATCGCCTTGAGGAGAATCGAGCGGCTGTTCTGCAAGAACGAGCGCGCGGTGATTCAAACCCGGCTTGTCTCGGGCGAGGCCCTCACGCTGGTGCCGGTCGCGGCGATTCTGGTGGCGAGCATCCGGCTGCATTTTCTGGATATCGTGCTGAATGCGCAGACACGGGGACCGACGGTGTTTCCCTGCGATGCAAGCGTGCGCAAAGGCGACGAACTCGGCTGGTTCGAGCACGGATCGACCATCATCGTGCTGGCGCCGGACCACTTTGAATTCTGCGACAATGTCAAAGAGGGCGCGCGAATACTGGCCGGCCAGCCTTTGCTGCGAAAGCCGGTTTGATCGGCCGTCTCAAAAGGTCGAGGTCGATGCGTTAGCGCTTCTTCTCCTTCGGCGGCTTGCCTTTCGGCGCCGGCGGCCGCTTCGGCAGCATGGGCGACGGCATGAAAAGAGGGCGGCCTTGCAGCCGCCATCGAGCCTCACCCCGGAAGCCTAATGCCGGAAGCATCCTGCCGGCACATAACGAGGGTTGCGCAGGCAGGCATTGTCAAGTGTGCTATCCCAGCCGCCTCGCCGCCGCCACTCGGTCCAGGCGAGGTAATCGCAATACTTGCTGTATGGATTTCCCATTTCTCTGGTCGCACAATAGATGCTCTGGGCGTAGTGGCCTCGGCTGGAGGTTGCGCGCTTGGCCATTGCAGGCCCTACTGCCAAGGCAAGCACCACCGCGGCGCCGAGGATTTTGAGTTTCATCATGCGTTCCTTCATTCAGTTGCCGTTACGCGAAATGAGACGGGCATCCCAACAGGGATGTCGATTTCTATCCCGCAGAGCGGTTCAAATGATTGAGATGGCTCAATGCGCACCGCACCCAGCTGTCTGGATCCACTTTTCAGTCTGGCTCCGAGGCCTTGGCAAATCAGGCTTTGGCGGTAACGCGCCACGCGGTCCACGGCACAAAAAATCCCGGCGTCTGGACCGATCCAGATCGCCGGGCAATCAGGAATTCCGGGAGCGCTAGAACACGCCGAGGATGATCGCGCCGACAAAGGCGAAAGCGAGATACGCGGTGACGACGCCCAATCTGCCGACGACAGGACGATAGATCATTGAATCCTCCCAAAGGTCAGGTCTCCGCCTGCCCTAACGGATCAACTAGCAACGCGTTCCCTGCCAAAAAAGTCAGCGTGGCTGTCTATCCGCGGCCTTTCGGCAGCGCCTGCTGCCGGCGACGTGGTTAAAGAGTCGTGAAATCAAGGCGTTGATAAGTCGTTAAATAAATTCGTTGAAGTTCTCGCGCATGGCGCGCGGAGTTCGTTTGTATCTCGTCGGCTCCTTCGTCCTTGTCTCGCTGGCGGGCTGCGGTCGCGGATTTTTTTCCGAGGAGCGCGAGCCGTGGCGAACCGAGGCCGAGATCGCGTGCCTGAAATCCGGCGCCGTCAGGGAGACCGCCGAGCTGGTGCGGATGAGCCCGATTTCGGGCCCCGGCGCTTGCGGCGCGGAGTTTCCGCTCAAGGTCGCAGCGCTCGGTGAAGGCAGCGGCACGTTCGGTTTCGCCGATGAGGATCTGCGGCCGCCCGCCAATGTCGGCAATCAGCCGCGCTGGCCGATGGGCCAGCCGGCTCCGGTTCCGTCACGGACACCCTATTATCCGGATAGCGGACAATCCGCGCCGGGCTACGGCGCTTCGTCGGGCGGTCCGATCTCGTTAAGCGCGCCGGGCGTCGCGCCGGACGAAGATGAAATCAATCTGCCGCCCGAGGGTGTGCCGGGGCCGCAGAGCCCGGCCATGCGAGGCGCGTATCCGGGATCGCAGTCCTTTTCCCCGCGCGCCGGCTATTCGCAGCCCTATCCCGGCCGGCGCGATGCAGCGGCTCCACCACCGGCGGATAACCTGCCGCGGCTCGGCCCGGCGCAGGGTAATTCCGTTGGCGCGTTCGGGCCGGTTGCGGTCAGGCCGGCGGCGACGCTGGCATGCCCGATCGTGTCGGTGCTCGATCGCTGGCTCGCCGAGGCCGTGCAGCCGGCGGCGCAGCGCTGGTTCGGCACGCGGGTCGTCGAGATCAAGCAGATCTCCGCCTATTCCTGCCGCGGCATGAACGGCAATTCGTACGCGCATATATCCGAGCACGCCTTCGGCAACGCGCTCGACATCGCGGGCTTCACGCTCGCCGACGGAAGGCATGTGACGGTGAGGGACGGCTGGCGGGGCCTGCCGGAAGAACAGGGATTCCTGCGCGACATCGAGGCGGCGGCGTGCCAGCAGTTCACCACCGTGCTGGCGCCGGGCTCCAACGCCTATCACTACGATCACATCCACGTCGATCTGATGCGCCGCGCCTCGCGGCGTCTGATCTGCGAGCCGGCCGCGGTCTCCGGCGAGGAAGTCGCCGCGCGCGCCTCACGGCGCAGCCCCTACGCCTCGCGCGAACCGTTCGTGACGGGATCGCTCGGCGGCCGGAAAGCCGCCCACCCGCGCAACGCGGGCGCCAAGGTCAACGAGGAAGACGAGTTCGAGGACGAATAGCGGCGCGGGATATGCGCGTTGCGGAGCGCGCGCTCCGCGATCAGATCTTCGTCGCCTGATACCCCGCAAGAAAAATCCGCGTCGCGCTGCCGACCACCTCGGCGATGCGCTCGGCCGATGGGGCGGGCGCGGCCTGAAAGATGAACGGCATGAACAGCGAGGCTTGACACATCTGCATGAACTGCGTTGCCGCCAGCTGGCAGTCCTCGATCGCAAGATCGCCGGCTTCGGTTCGCGCCTCGAGATAGGTCGCGAGCCGGGCGATCGTTTGGGCCACGACATTGTTGTAGAAACGCCGGCCGACCTCGGGCATTCGCTCGGCGATCGCCATCACCGTGCGGGTGGCGGACCCGCCGCCCGGCCGGCACAGCATCTGGATATAGGCCTGTCCAAACTCCGTCAGCGTCGTGATGGCGTCCCGTTCGCGGTCGAAATTGAACGCCACCTTGCCCTGCGAGAGTGTTTCCTCTTCGACGATGGCTTCGAACAATCGGCTCTTGTCGGCGAAATAGACGTAGAGCGTCCCCTTGGAAACGCCGGCGGCGCGGGCGATTTCGCCCATGCTGGCGCCGTCAAAGCCCAGGTCCAGGAAAACCTTGCGCGCGCCTTCGAGAATCTGGCGACGCTTCGAAGAATCCTCGTCGCCGACCAGATGGAGGTTGGGGGATGGAGATGCAACCATTGGTTTAGCTTCTCTGGAAAAAATCGCGGCCCGGCAATGCCCCGGTAGGAACTTCGGCCTATGGTCGTTTGGTTACATATATCTTGACCGAACGGTTCGGTCAATGTTAATTTGAGTTGGACAGGATACTTGGCAGGCGCTGTTTTCGAGCCTCGTCTGCGTCATGATTTTGTAACGGGTAACGGGGAGGCCTTTATGGCCGCAGCGAGAGATCAGGCCGCGCGCATTCTTCGCGCCGGGCCGAATGCGGCTGAGGACGGGGCTGGGCGCGACGCCTCCGCTGATCTTCCTAAGTCAGTGCGGGCCCATCCTGCGGACGAGACCATCGCTCGCCGCCCCGCGGAAGTCCCCGAAGGACCGGTGACCGCCGAGCCGCCGGCGCCAGAGGCTCCCGCCGTGTCGGCCGCGCCGAAACCGGGCAAGCGCAAATTCGTCCTGATCGGCGCGGGCTTGCTGCTCGCGCTCGCCGCCGCTTCCTATGGCGTGCATTGGGTTCTGGTCGGACGTTTCCATGTCTCGACCGACGACGCCTATGTGCGCGCCAACAACACCACGCTCGGCGCGCGCGTGTCGGGTCATATCGCCGCTATCTTACCCGGCGACAACGCGCTGGTCCGCACCGGCGACGTGATCTTCAGGATCGATGACGGCGATTATCGTATCGCGGTCGATGCCGCGCGCAGCAAGATCGAAACGCAGCAGGCCACCATCGACCGGATCGGCCGCCAGGTCGCCGCGCAGGAGAGCGCGGCCGAGCAGGCCAAGGCGCAGCTCGCCTCCGCGGAGGCCGGCCTGAAGCGGGCGAACCTCGACTACGACCGGCAGCAGACGCTGAGCACCAAGGGTTTTGCCACGCACGCCACCTTCGAACAGTCCGAGGCCGGACGCGACCAGGGCATGGCCGGAGTGAAGGCCGCGCAGGCCGCCTATGACGCGGCGCGCGACAATGTCGAGGTGACCCGCGCGCAGCAGGCGGAGGCCCGCGCCCAATTGGCGGAACTGCAGACCTCGCTCGCCAAGGCCGAGCGCGACCTCGCCTTTACGTCGGTGCGCGCGCCGATCGACGGCACCTTCTCCAACCGCATGGTCAACACCGGCGATTTCATCGTGGTCGGACAGCGGCTCGGCAACGTCGTGCCGCTCGATGACGTCTTCATCGACGCCAATTTCAAGGAAACGCAGCTCAAGCGGATCCGTCCGGGCCAGCCGGTGACGATCTCGGTCGATGCCTACGGCCATCGCAAGTTCGCAGGCGTCGTCGAGAGCATTTCGCCCGCGGCCGGCTCGGTATTCACGCTGCTGCCGCCGGACAACGCCACCGGCAATTTCACCAAGATCGTGCAGCGGCTTCCGGTCCGCATTCGCGTGCCCAAGGATGTCGCCAGGCAAAACCTGCTGCGCGCCGGCATGTCGGTCTATGCCACCGTCGATACCACCGAGGGCGCCAAAGACGCCGACAGCGAAGCCGACCTCGACGCGCCGACGATGATTCATCCGCAATAGGTCCCGCGCATCGGGCGGCGCGCCCGGTTCGATTCCGCCCCTGAGCCGAGCCCATCATGGCTGAAGCCACTACCGCTCCCCCTGCAATGACGAGCGCGACCCAGGCGCCGTCCGAGCGCATCGCGCCGCGGCGGCTGGTTGCGTTTCTCATCATGTTGTTCGGGATGTTCATGTCGATCCTGGACATCCAGGTCGTCTCGGCTTCCCTCACCGATATCCAGGCCGGCCTGTCGGCCAGCTCCAGCGAGGTGTCGTGGGTCCAGACCGCGTATCTGATCGCGGAAGTGATCGCGATTCCGCTCTCGGGCTTTCTCTCGCGTGCGCTCGGCACGAGGCTCCTGTTCGCGATTTCCGCGGCCGGATTCACGGTGGCGAGCTTCCTGTGCGGATTCGCATCCTCGATCGAGCAGATGATCCTGTGGCGCGCGATCCAGGGGTTTCTCGGCGCGGGCATGATCCCGACGGTGTTCGCATCCGCCTATACGGTGTTTCCGCGTTCGAAATTCTACATCGTCGGCCCGATGATCGGGCTGGTCGCGACGCTGGCGCCGACCATCGGCCCGACGGTGGGCGGTTTCATCACCGACGCGATGTCGTGGCACTGGCTGTTCTTCATCAACGTCGTTCCCGGCATCGGCATCACCGTTGGCGTGCTGGCGCTGGTCGATTTCGATCGGCCGAATTTCGGATTGCTCGATCGCTTCGACTGGTTTGGCCTGATCGCGATGGCGGGATTTC
The DNA here is from genome assembly GCA_963786045.1 of uncultured Alphaproteobacteria bacterium. Taxonomy (GTDB): domain Bacteria; phylum Pseudomonadota; class Alphaproteobacteria; order Rhizobiales; family Xanthobacteraceae; genus Bradyrhizobium. The sequence goes on from CAWAXR010000024.1 coordinate 112,763, forward strand.
TGGGCGCGCTGGAATATGTGCTCGAGGAAGGGCCGCAATATGAGTGGCTGCAGGATACTTCCGTCGCGGTCTGCGCCTGCATCAGCGCAATCTCCGCGATCGCCTTCTTCTATCGCGTCCTGACGGCGGAAGAACCGATCGTCGACATCAGGGCCTTCACCGACCGAAATTTCGGCATCGGCTGCGTTATCTCGTTTTGCGTCGGCATCGGCCTCTACGGGTTGACCTACATGTATCCGCGATACCTGGCGGAAGTGCGCGGCTACAGCGCGCTGATGATCGGCGAGACCATGTTCGTCTCCGGCATCACCATGTTCCTGATGGCGCCGGTCGTGGGGCGCCTGATGCTGAAGGTGGATTTGCGCCTGATCATCGCCGCGGGGCTCGTCATCTTCGCGCTCGGCTCTTACCAGATGACGTGGATTACCCGCGAATACGATTTTTACGAACTGCTGGTGCCGCAGATCCTGCGCGGCATCGGCATGATGTGCGCGATGGTGCCGACCAACAATATCGCGCTTGGTACCTTGCGGCCGGATCGGGTGAAGAACGCATCGGGATTGTTCAACCTGACGCGCAATCTCGGCGGCGCGGTCGGGCTTGCACTCATCAATCAGGTGCTGAACGATCGCACCGACCTGCATATCTCGCGCCTGCAGGACCGGGTGACCTGGGGCAACACCGCCGCGACCGAGATGCTCAACCAGTTCACCCAGCGCCTGCAGGGCATGGGCGACGCCGCGCTGATGGCGATGAAGCAATTGTCCCAGATCGTTCACCGCCAGGCGGTGGTGATGGGATATGGCGACGCTTTCTTCATGCTGACGCTGTTCTATCTCGGTCTCAGCCTGCTGGTCATTTTCGTGAAAAAGCCGGCTTCGGCGTCGGCCGAACCGGCGCATTAGAGGCTCGAAACGCCCCGATATTGTCTGCCGCTTCCGTTCATGCTTGATGGGCGGCATGATGCGCGGCCTTTCCATCTCCGATTCCGGCTCGCTCCGGCGTGTGCAGGCGGCGTCCGCGCGATGGATCGCAGCCGCGCTGGCGCTGACGGCGGCGACGTGGCTTGTGGCATTGGCGGGGCTGCTCGCCATCGCCAATCGCGTGCATGACGATGTGCCGGTTCTGCTGGCGGTCAAGCTGCCGCTGCTGGCCTCGGGTCCCGAATTGATCTTCGCCGGCGAGAGTCGCACCGTCTATCAGGTCGATCCCGCTCTTGCCGCGCAGCTGATCGGCAAGCCGCAAGCCAGCGCGGTCAACATCGCCTACGACGCCGGCGAGCCGCTGGCGCTTCTGGCCGCGATGCGCCGCGAGCCGGATCGCTTTCGCAAGGCCCATGTCATCGTCAGCGTCGCGCCGTTCCTGTTCAATGAAGGCGTGCGGTCGGCAGCGGTCTATCCGCAGGACGTGGCAGCCCGGCTCGGCGTCGTCGAACAGATGGTTTCCTTCCTGCCGTTGCGCGTGGGCACGCTGATCCGTTTCATTCGCGAGGCCTTCGCCGCGCGACTTGCGGTCGACCAGCACCTCGCCGATGCCGGACCCCCGCCCGCGGCGTTCGGCGTGAAGATCATCGACCATACCCAATCCGAAGACCGCTGGCCGGCCGACATCGGATCGCACGCGCATTACGCCAACTGGGATCTGTCAGGCCCGAAGGCGCGCTTCGAGATCGGCGCGCTGTGCGACATGGTGGCGCTGGCGCGGAAAGTGACCGTCGTCGTGCCGCCATGGGCGCCGCGCTACGACCGCGCGCGCGATGCGCAATGGCGCACCAGGGACGATCAATACGCTTCGCTCGTCACCGACGCAGGCCGCCGCTGCGGTTTCGACGTCCTCAACATTCAGTCGGTCCCCGGACTGGAGCAGGCCAATTACGCCGACGAGATGCATGTCAACGCCTCGGGCGTGCCGATCTACACCCGCTATCTCGTGTCGCGGTTGAAGCGTTAGCCGCGTCCGATGCTGTTTTCCTCCTACACGTTCCTGTTTCAGTTTCTCCCCGCGGTCGTGCTGGCCTTCGCCGCGGCGCGGCGGCATTCCCCGCGTGCAGGCATCATGGTGCTGGCCGGCGCGTCGCTGTTTTTCTACGGCGCCTGGCGGCCGGTCTATCTATTGCTCCTGATCGCCTCGGTAGCGGTGAATTTTTCGCTCGGCCTGCGGATGGAGGACCCGCTGCGCCGCAGAGCCATCGGCACCCTGGGCGTGGCGCTCAATCTCGCGCTGCTCTGCTATTTCAAATACACCAACTTCATCTTCGACAGCCTCAATGTCCTGACCGGCGCGCCGCTGCCGTTCTTCAATATTGTCCTGCCGCTCGGCATATCGTTCTTCACCTTTCAGCAGATCGCCTATCTGGTCGACGTGATGCGCGGCGCCAGGGTCGAGCGCGACATCGTCAGCTACACATTGTTCGTGTCCTTCTTTCCGCATCTGATCGCGGGCCCGCTGGTTCATCACGCCGAGATGATCCCGCAGTTCAAGCGCGGCCGCACCTCCCGATCGGCGGTGCTGGCGGCGCGGGGACTGGCGATCTTCGCGGCCGGCCTGTTCAAGAAGGTGGTCATCGCCGACAATCTGGCGCAGTTCGTGTCGCCGGTGTTCGCGCATCTCGATGCCGGCGGCGGCGTCACGACGTCCTGGGCGTGGCTCGCGACATCCGCCTATACCTTGCAAATCTATTTCGATTTCTCCGGCTATTCCGACATGGCGGTCGGGCTTGCGATGCTGTTCGGCATCCGGTTGCCGGTGAACTTCCGCTCGCCGTACAAGGCGGCATCGATCATCGAATTCTGGCGGCGCTGGCACATCACGCTGTCGCGCTTCCTGCGCGATTACCTCTATATTCCGCTCGGCGGCAACCGGCTCGGCGAACAGCGCCGTTATTTCAATCTCATGCTGACGATGCTGCTGGGCGGGCTCTGGCACGGCGCGGGCTTCAATTTCCTCATCTGGGGCGGCCTGCACGGCCTCTATCTCTGCGCCAATCATCTTTGGCAGGCGTGGCGCGGCGCGCGGAAGAACGTCCCGGCCGCCAGGGGATTGGCGAAAGGATTTGCGAGAGGATTGTCCTGGGCGGTCACGTTTTTCGCGGTCGTCATCGCCTGGGTGTTTTTCCGCGCGCGGACCGCGGCAGGGGCATGGCAGATGCTGGGCGGCCTGTTCGGTTTTGAAGCCGGCAGCTCGGCTTACGTTTCGCCGGGCATCCTGCGGCTGATGGACTTGCCGCTACTGGTGGGCGAGGAGCGGCTGCTCCTGATCGGCGGCGGCGCGGTGGCACTGGCGCTCGGAGTAGCGCTTGGCCTGCCCAATGTTCCCCAGCTCTTTGGTTATCGCGAATACCGCCGCGCGCCGGAGCGAGCCGGCTTGCTGCGATGGCGGCCGAACGCGGCGTGGGCGTTGTTGTCGGCTTCGGCGCTGGCGATCTCGCTGTTTGGCATGTGGCAGCGGCTGGAATTTCTGTATTTTCAGTTCTGAGTCGATTGTTGGTCCGCTCGGGTCTGGCCTAACCGACGCTGTTCCAGACCAGCGCAACACCGGACAGGAACAACAGGCCAAGCACGACGTCGCGGAAATTGCCGTCGCTCAGCGCGTGATAGGTCCGCGCGCCGAGCCAGGCGCCCGCCACCGTTGCCGGCAGCACGAGCAAGGCCAGCCACATGATTTCCGATGTGATGAAACCGGTGCCCGCCTGCACGCAGAGGGCCGCGGTCAGCACCGTCCAGTTGAAGGACTGGAACACGCCGCGCCGCACCTCCTTGCCCCAGCCCCGGAGGCTGGCCCACAAAATTGGAATCGGGCCGGACAGACCGGCAAGGCCGCCAAGCACACCACCCGCGAATCCGATTCCCGTGTCGGCCACCCGGCCGCCGAAGCTCAACGCCATCGGCCTGCGGTGAAAGTAAAGCGCGGTCGGAAATACCAGGAGCAGCGCGCCGATGCTCAATTTGAAGAGATGCGGATCGGCGTAGGCGACAAGCCAGGTCCCCACGGGCACGCCGATCAGACCGCCGACGAGAAACGGCCAGACCAGCCTGAAGTCGATCGACCGCCAGATTGTCGGCAGCGTCGAGGTTTGCGCAACGATGGAGCAGATCAGGACGAGAGGCACCGCGATCGACGGTGGCAAAACATAGAGCCAGATCCCGAGCGCCATGAGCGCGGTGCCGAAACCGGCGAGGCCGGACACGAAACCGCCGGCGAGCGCGCCCAGCAACAGAACCGCGAACGCGATCGTGCTCATCGTTGCCGGATCCCGGGCGAGGGCTCAGCGCGGCTTTTCACGCTTACTGGCCGTCGCGGCGCCTGGGTCCAAACAACTCGGTGTACAGATCGGTCGTCGGTCCGTTGGCTGTGATGCCATAGGCGACGGGAACGTCGGGCTCAGGCGGAGGCTGAGGCGCAGCCGGCTGTTGCGCGACCTCGACGGGAGCTGGCGCGGCTTGAACCTGCCGGGTTGCGGTGCTTGCGGTCTTGAGTCTGACTCTGCCGGGCTGAAGCTGAGGCAGTCGCGGGTTGAGCCGGCTGGATTGCAGTCGACGCCGTCACCGGCTGCATCTGCGGGGTCGCCGCGGTCGCTGTCGCGGGCGCCGCCTCGGTTTTGCGGGAGCCGAACAGCTCGGTGTACAGGTCGGTGGTGGGTCCGTCGCTCGTCAAGCCGTAACCCGTCTTGTAGGCTGCTCGCCCTGATCCGACGCGGCGTTGTTCGACGTCATCCGCGAATCCGCACATCCCGCAACAACGATCGCCACGGCGCCGAGCGCTGTCGTGACGCGGGAGTAAAGCGACGAGCGATTCAAGACGATCCCCCTGACCCATAGATCGGTCCAGCGCTAGCATTAAAGCCAGGATATGGCGCTCGCAAGGCAAAGGACGGGAGGCGCGGGCCGGCTCGCTACCCCGCAAAATGGCGAGGGGTCCGGCGCGCTACGCCGAACCCCTCATTCTGGTCCATTAGACCGCGTTTTCTTCACGCGAAACGGAAGTCCACTTCGCTCGAAAACGCTTTAGAGCATCAGCCGGCCTGTAAGCCGGGTTCTGTAGGGCATCGCCCGCTTGCACGGACGATACGTGACGGCCATTCCTCTGGGGCAACGTTTGCACGTTGCCTCGAGCAACCTACCCGAACGGCGAGCCTGACATCGCTCCCGCGGCGTTATCGCTTGCGCGAACAGCCCGCGTTGCCGTCCCTATTCGGTCTTGCTCCCGGTGTGGTTTGCCATGCCGGTTCCGTTGCCGGACCCGCGGTGCGCTCTTACCGCACCTTTTCACCCTTGCTGCCCGTCCCTTTCGGGGTGGGGAAGCGGTTCGTTCTCTGTGGCACTGTCCCTGGGGTTGCCCCCGCCGGATGTTATCCGGCACCGTATGTCGATGGAGCCCGGACTTTCCTCCCCCGCAGCCTTTCGGCCATAGCGGGAGCGGCCGTCCGGCCGACTGACCCTTCAAGGCATGGGGGTTGGGAGGGGCCGCGTCAAGCCGATAAGCGCCGCGCCGATGCCGAAAATAAATTATCCTGAAGATGTCGTTCTGCCGTTGGCTCGTTCGACTGGTTGTCGGCGATCAAGCCGATCAAGAGAGGTAACGAGATGCAATATTTGCTGATGATTTATCAGAACGAAGCCGAGTACGGCAAAATGGATCCGGCCGCCGGCAAGAAAATGGTGGAAGAATATGGTGCATTCACCCAATCCATCATCCAGAGCGGCAATTTCAAGGCGGGCGATCGGCTGCAGCCGACGACGACCGCGACCACCGTGCGCATTCGCGACGGCAAGACCCTGACGACCGACGGTCCGTTCGCAGAAACCCGCGAGCAACTCGGCGGCTACTACCTGATCGAGGCCAGGGATCTCGATGCAGCGTTGGGGATTGCCGCGCGGATCCCCGGTGCCCGGCTCGGCTCGATCGAGGTTCGACCGATCTGGGTGTATAATTGAATCCGTCTCAACTTGTCATTCCGGGATGCGCCGCAAGGCGCAGGCCCCGGAATGACGACGGCAAGAAAATGACCCCCAACGAAATCGGAAAAATATTCCGCGACGAGGCGGCGAGGGCGCTGGCGACGCTGATCCGTCTCGTCGGAGATTTCGATCTCGCCGAAGACGTTTTGCAGGAGGCCTTTGCCGTTGCGCTGGAACGCTGGCCCGCCGCCGAGCCGCCGAGCAATCCGCGCGCATGGCTGGTCAATGTCGGACGCAACAAGGCGATCGACCGGGTCCGCCGGCAAATCGCGTTTCGCGGCAAGCAGGAAGAACTGACGCACGCATTGCTGCGCGACGCGGAAGCCTCACACGACGACAGCGCCGGGCTCGACGACGACATGCTGCGGCTGATCTTCACCTGCTGCCATCCGTCCTTCGCCGCCGAAGTCCAGGTCGCGCTGACGCTGCGAACGGTTTGCGGACTGACCACGGCGCAGGTGGCGCGCGCCTTTCTGGTGAGTGAGGACGCGATGGGTCAGCGCCTCGTCCGCGCCAAGCAGAAAATCCGGCTCGCCGGCATTCCCTACGAGGTGCCGGACCGTGACGCGCTGGAGCTACGGCTGCGCGGGGTGCTCGCCGTGATCTATCTGGTTTTCACCGAGGGATATGTAGCGACCTCGGGCGAGGATCTGATGCGGCCCGATCTCGCGCGCGAAGCGATCCGGCTCGGTCGGCTGCTCGATGCACTGATGCCGCAACGCGGCGAGGTCAAGGGCCTGCTGGCCCTGATGCTGCTGCATGATGCGCGTCGCGCCGGACGCCAGACCGATGGTGGCGACATCGTGCTTCTGGAAGAGCAGGATCGCAGCCTGTGGGACCATGGCCAGATCGCCGAAGGGCTGAAGCTCGTGGAGGAGGCGTTGCGGCTGCCGGGCCGCCCGGAAGCTTACGCGGTGCAGGCGGCGATCGCGGCCCTTCATGCGCGCGCGCCCAATTATAAAGACACCGACTGGAAACAGATCGCCGGTCTCTACGAAGTGCTGCTGCGGATCAGCCCGTCGCCGGTAATCGAGCTCAATCACGCCGCGGCGATTTCGATGGTGGACGGGCCCGCGCGCGCCCTCGACCTCACCGAAGCGCTGCAGGCGCGCGGTGGACTTGACGGTTATGAATTGCTGCCGGCGGTCCGCGCCGATCTGTTGCGCCGGCTCGGCCGGCATGAGGCGGCCCGCGACGCCTATCTCGCGGCGACCGCCGCGACCCGGCTCGAGCCGCTGCGGCGGCTTTACGCCAGGCGACTGGCGGAAATGGATCGCCAATAAGGATTGCGATCCGTTGCTGCTTATCTTGCCGCGACCGCCGTGGTCTCGGCCGGCAAACTCGCCAGCAGCGCCTGCAGCGTGACCAGCGTCGAATGGTCGGCGATGCCGTCGACGCGGGCGGGACGAAAGTGGCGCTGGAACGCGGTGACCACTTCCATGGTCGCACCGTCGTATTTTCCATTGATCGGGATGCCGTAGCCATATCTGGCGAGCGCCTGCTGCAGATCGCGAACGCTGTCGTTGATGGTGCCCAGCTTGAGGGCTTCGCCGCGCACGATTGGCGCCGGTTGAACCCAATGGCCGACCCCCGAATTGGCCAGCGAATGCCACGGAAATTTCTCGCCGGGGTCTTTCTTGCGGGAGGGGGCGACATCGGAATGCGCCAGCACGCGATGGGCCGGCACCTCGCGGCGAAGCATGATGCCCCGGCACAGCGCGATCACGGCGGCGATCTGGCGCAGCGGAAATTCCGGATAGCCCCAGTCATGGCCGCGGTTGACGATCTCGACGCCGATCGAACGCGAATTGATGTCGTCTTCGCCAGCCCAGTACGCCACGCCGGCATGCCAGGCGCGCTTGGCTTCGGGGACGCATTGCACGATGCGGCCGTCTTCCAGAACGACGTAATGCGCCGAGACGTCGGTGCCCGCCGTGCAGAGTTGCGCGATCGCCGCTTCCACGTCGGGCATTCCGGTGTAGTGCAGCACGATCATGTCGGGCAAAAGGCCCCTGTTCCGCTCGCCATAATTCGGCGACGGGATGACGTCCGAAGCGACCGAGGAATCCGGGGAGAATGTCTTCATGTTCGCGATAGGCCGGGGGAGCGGGGCGGCGCGGTGCTTCGAATCAGGACCGACAGATGCGAACGAACCGAGTGACATAGGATTGCTCAAACCGGGCAGGAGAACGGCAATAGTAAGTTTTCAAAATGAACCGTGCCTCCATGACGCCGTCCGTGCAATCCGGTATCCGGTTGTCGCGGTGCATTTTGAGCGAGTGTGTGCGGAACGCATCACCTGACGCACGGCGGCCGTGGACGGCCGCTTTGCCCCTCCGGCCAGGGTAGAAGAATCAAAAACCTCACCGATCCCGCCGCGGACCGTCAACGCTTTCTTAACGCTACCTGACGTTACTAAGTGGTGAAGAGCCGAACCCCGGTTTCGGGGGACGGCCAGCGCCGCCGATTTGAAGTTCTTGGCACGGGGGCCCCAGGTTCGGATCAGGAACTTCAGATCGAGGATCGACGCTAGAATCATAGGTTTCCAGTGTCCTTTCGAATCCCAGGTTCGCTACAAAGGGGGCCGCAAGGTGTGGCGAGCTTCGGATTCAGGACACCGGCGGCTTTCCTTCACGCTCGAAATCCGATGGCAGGCCGCCAAACGCAATCGGAAAGCCCGGCGAAACGTAAGCTTTTGAGGCGCAATGGGCTTCTTCGCGTCCGATTTCCGCATTTTCACCCGGACTTCGCCGGGAGGGACGGCATGAATCCATCCGCCCCAGATCCTTCTGCCCCGCGCCACATCCCTGTCCTTGGCCGCCAGGCGGTCGAGCTTTTGAACCCGCGTGAGGGCGGCATTTATGTCGACGCCACCTTTGGGGCTGGCGGGTACAGCCGGGCCATCCTCGAAATCGCTGGAACCGGTGTCATCGGCATCGACCGCGACCGGTCGGCGATCGCGGGCGGTTTCGATCTCGTCGACCGATCGGCCGGCCGGCTCACGCTGGTCGAGGACCGATTTTCCAACCTCGCCGATATTTGCGCGGCCTGCGGGTTCCCGTCGGTCGACGGCGTCGTGATGGACGTCGGCGTGTCCTCGATGCAGCTGGACGAGGCCGGGCGCGGTTTCTCGTTTCGCAACGATGGCCCGCTCGACATGCGGATGGGGCACGACGGTCCGACCGCGGCGGACGTCATCGCGAAGGCGTCCGAGACCGATCTAGCCAATATCATCTACATCTTCGGCGAAGAGCGTCATTCGCGGGGCGTTGCGCGGGCCATTGTCGCGGCGCGCAAGCAAGCGCCCATCGCAACCACGCGGGCGCTGGCCGATATCGTCTCCAAAGTGGTGCGCTCGAAACCGGGTGAAATTCACCCGGCGACGCGAACCTTTCAGGGCTTGCGGATTTTCGTCAACCAGGAACTCGACGAACTGCATCTGGCGCTCGCGGCGGCGGAGCGTGTTCTGAAACCGGGCGGCCGGCTCGTGGTGGTGTCGTTTCACTCGCTGGAAGACCGCATCGTCAAGAATTTCCTGAGCGAGCGCGCCAAGGCGGGCGGCGGATCGCGACATCAGCCGGAGATCGCGCAACTCCCGCCAAGTTTTGTCGTCCTGACCAAGCGGCCGGTGACGGCGGATGACGACGAGATTTCCGCCAACCCGCGCGCGCGCTCGGCCAAATTGCGCGCGGCCGAGCGCACCATTGCGCCCGCGCATGCCGCCGCCGCGTTGCCGGCCTGGCCCACCCTCGATGATGTGATGAGGGGAGGCTGACCATGCGGATCCTCCATCTCCTCGTGATCGGCGTCCTGGTGTTCGCCGCCGCCTATGTCTACCGGATCAAGATGGAATTGACCGATCGCACCGAGCGCGTGCTTCGGCTGCGGGCGGAAATCCGCGAACAGCGCGACGCCATCGCGGTGCTGCGGGCGGAATGGGCCAGGCTTGACGCCCCGCTGCGGCTGCAGGGTCTTGCCGAACGCCATCTGCAGCTGAAGCCGCTCAGCGCCACGCAATATGATTCCCTGAAGAACCTGCCCGATCGGCCGCCGAACTTCGTCAAGCCGGGCGATCCCGATCCGATCGGCGCGATGATCCAGACCATCGATGCGTCACCAACAGTGACGGGCTCTGTGCCGCCGCCGGAGGGTCGGCGATGACCGATCCCGCGCTCACCAAGGTGAAGTCCACAGAACCATGGCGGCGGCGGCTGGTCCGCAGCCTGCTGTATGGGCGCAACGTCGATCGCGCCGCGAAGGCGCGCGCCCGCGTCGGCCTTGCCATTCTGGCGTTCGTCGCGATCTATGGCGTGATCGGCGGACGGCTGGTCATGTTCGCGACCGGGAGCGATAGCCACGGCGCGCGCCGTACCGCATCGCAGGATGCGATTGCGACCGCGCGGCCGGATATCGTCGACCGCAACGGCGAGATTCTCGCCACCGACCTCAAGACGCCGAGCCTGTTCGCCGAACCGCGCCGCATCATCGACAAGGACGAGGCGATCGAGCTTCTCACCGCGACGTTGCCCGATCTCGACACCGGCGAAGTGCGGGAGCGGATTTCGAGCCGAAAGGGCTTCGTCTGGCTCAAACGCGAAATCACCCCGTCGCAGCAGCAGGAGATTCACCGCCTCGGCATCCCCGGCATCGGCTTCCTGCGCGAGAACAAGCGCGTCTATCCGACCGGCAACGAAGTCGCGCACCTGATTGGCCTGGTCAACATCGACAACCAGGGCATCGCCGGGATGGAAAAATGGCTCGACAGCAATGGTCTTGCCGATCTGCATCGCGCGGGCTTCGCCACCGACCGGCTGCAGCGACCGGTGGAATTGTCGGTCGACCTGCGCGTCGAACACGCATTGCGCGACGAATTGATCAAGGCCAAGGAAAAATTTCACGCCAAGGCGGCCTCCGGCCTCGTCTCCAACGTCAGGACCGGCGAGATCGTGGCGATGGTGTCGGTGCCGGATTTCGATCCCAACAGTCCGAAAGAGGCGCACGATCCCGATCGCATCAATCGTCTGACGACCGGCGTCTACGAAATGGGATCGACGTTCAAGGCCTTCACGCTGGCGATGGCGCTGGATACCGGCAAATACGATCTCAACTCGCTGTGGGACGCGCGGGGCCCGCTGCACTATGGCAAGTTCGCGATTTATGACGACGAGCCGAAGGGCCGCTACCTCAACATGAAAGAGGTCTTCACCTTCTCCTCCAACGTCGGCGCGGCGCGGATCGCGCTGTCGCAAGGCGTCGAGGCCCACAAGGCATTCCTGCGCAAGCTCGGACAGCTCGACCGGCTGCGTACCGAATTGCCGGAGAGCGCTTCGCCGCTCGTGCCGAAACGCTGGGCCGAGCTCAACACGGTGACGATCGCCTTCGGGCATGGCATCGCGGTGGCGCCGCTGCAGGCGGTGATGGGCATCGACGCATTGGTGAACGGCGGCTACCTGATTCCGCCGACCTTCATGAAGCGCACCGAAGAGGAGGCCATGGCGGTCGCCAAGCGGGTGATCAAGCCTGAAACCTCGGAGAAGATGCGATTCCTGATGCGGCTCAACGCCGAAATCGGCACCGCCAGAAAGGCCGACGTCAAGGGCTATTACATCGGCGGCAAGACCGGCACCGCCGAAAAGGTCATCAACGGCCGCTACGCCAAGAAACGCGTGCTCACCGCCTTCACCGCGATCCTGCCCGCCGACAATCCCCGCTACCAGCTGCTGGTCATGCTCGACGAGCCGCAGTCGCTGAAGGAGACCTACGGATTCATCACTTCGGGCTGGAACGCGGTGCCGACAGGCGGCAATGTGATCGCACGCATTGCACCGCTTCTGGGCATCGAGCCGCGTTTCGACCTGCCGCCGTCCGACCGCCTTATTCTTGCGGCATCAAAAGGAACCCAGTAAGGCGTGCCCAAGCCCGGTGCCGCCACGGACCATGAAATTCGGATAACGGGGCACCGGTGCGCCGGCCGGACTGGAACACCATGAAACTTCGCGACCTTTTCGGCGCTGACGCCATGATCGACCCGCAGGCGGAAGCGGTCGCGGTCACCGGACTGGCGGTGGACAGCCGCGCGGTCAGGCCGGGCGATCTTTTCTTCGCGCTCGCAGGTCTCAAGACCGACGGCGCGCGCTTCATCGATTCCGCGATTGCCTCCGGCGCCGTCGCGGTGGCGGGCGACCATCCGCCTCCAGGCGAACGCCGCGTGCCGTTCGTCACCACGCCCAATCCGCGCCGCGCGCTGGCGCTCGCCGCGGCCAAATTCTATCCGCAACAGCCGTCGACGATCGCGGCCGTTACCGGCACCAGCGGCAAGACCTCGGTGGCCGCGTTCGCGCGCCAGATCTGGCAGCGCCTCGGTCATGCCGCCGCCAGCATCGGAACCATCGGGCTGGTGTCGCCGAAGCGCACCGTCTACGGATCGCTGACGACGCCGGATCCGATTGCGTTGCATCGCCAACTCGACGAAATCGCGCGCGAGGGTGTTACCCATCTCGCGTTCGAGGCTTCGTCGCACGGGCTCGACCAGTTTCGGCTGGATGGCGTGCGCATCGGCGCCGGCGGTTTCACCAACCTGTCGCGCGACCACATGGATTACCATCCGGATGTCGCGCATTATCTCGCCGCCAAGCTCCGGCTGTTCCGCGATCTCGTCGCCGCCGGTGGCGCGGCGGTGATCTCGGCCGACCATGACTGCTCGCAGGAAGTGATCGATGCCGCGCGTGGGAAAAACCTGCGGCTGATCACGGTCGGCCGCGGCGGCGATGGCGCGGGCGAGGGCATTCGTGTTGTCGCGGCCGATGTCGACGGCTTCACGCAGAGGCTTGAGCTTCAACATCGCGGACGAATTCATTCCATCCGTCTGCCTTTGGTCGGCGAATTCCAGATCGAGAATGCGATTGTTGCCGCAGGTCTTGCGATCGGCACCGGCAGCGAGCCGGGCGAGGTGTTCGCCGCGCTCGAACATCTCGAGGGCGCCAGGGGCCGGCTCGAGCAGGTCGGCGAGCGCAACGGCGCGCCGATCTTCGTCGACTACGCGCACAAGCCCGATGCGCTGGCGAAGGCGCTGCAGGCGCTGCGGCCCTATGCCAGGCGCCGGCTCGTCGTGGTGCTCGGCGCCGGCGGCGACCGCGATGCCGGCAAGCGTCCGTTGATGGGCGCGATCGCAACCGAGAATGCCGATCATGTCATTGTCACCGACGACAACCCGCGCAGCGAAAATCCGGCGGCGATCCGCGCCGCGATTCTGAGCGCCGCGAAGGGCGCCAGCGAAATCGGCGATCGCGCTGAAGCGATCCGGACCGCGATCGCCGGCCTGCAGGCAGGTGACGCGCTGCTGATCGCCGGCAAGGGCCATGAGACCGGGCAGATCGTCGGCGACCGGATACTGCCGTTCAGCGACCATGAGGCGGTTGCGTCCGCGCTTGCACCGAGGGTCGCATGAGCGCGTTGCCGTTATGGACTTCGACTGCGATGGCGGCGGCGATGCGTGCGCAGGTCAGCGGGGTGTTGCCGGAATTCGTGACAGGAATTTCCATCGACAGCCGCTCGCTGGCGCCGGGCGACGCCTATTTCGCGATCAAGGGCGCCGTCCACGACGGCCATGATTTCGTCGACGCCGCCTTGAAGGCGGGCGCCGCGCTTGCGGTGGTCGAGAGAGCCCAGCGCGACAAGTTCGCCCCCGACGCGCCGCTGCTTGTGGTGGATGACGTGCTTGGAGGCCTTGTCGATCTCGCGCATGCGGCGCGCGCGCGTCTCAATGCGCAGGTGATCGCGGTCACCGGCTCGGTCGGCAAGACCTCCACCAAGGAGGCGCTGCGGCGCGTGCTGGGCGCGCAGGGGGAAACCCACGCCTCGGCGGCGTCGTTCAACAATCATTGGGGCGTGCCGCTGTCGCTGGCGCGCTGTCCGGCGACGGCGCGCTTTGCCGTGTTCGAAATCGGCATGAACCACGCCGGTGAAATCGAACCCCTGGTGAAAATGGTGAGGCCGCAGGTCGCGATCGTTACCACGGTCGAGCCGGTGCATCTGGAGTTCTTCGCCGGCATCGAGGCGATCGCCGACGCCAAGGCGGAAATTTTCGAAGGGCTGGAGCCCGGCGGCGCCGTGGTGCTCAACCGCGACAATTCGCAGTTCGCCCGGCTGCAGCGCCGCGCCAGGAAACTCGGCGTCTCGCGCATCGTCTCGTTCGGCGCCAACAAAAAATCGGATGCGCGGCTCATCGACGTGTCGCTGCATGCCGCCTGTTCGGCGGTGCACGCCGACATCCTCGGGCAGGAAGTCACCTACAAGCTCGGCGTGCCCGGCCGTCACATGGCGATCAATTCGCTGGCGGTGCTGGCGGCCGCCTCGCTCGCGGGCGCCGATCTCGCGCTGGCGTCACTTTCATTGTCGCAGATCGAGCCGGCGGCGGGCCGCGGCGTGCGGCGCACGCTCGAGGCTGCCGGCGGCGGCGAGGCCACGCTGATCGACGAAAGCTATAATGCCAACCCGGCGTCGATGGCGGCAGCGCTGAGCGTGCTTGGCGCCGCCGCGGTCGGCCCGCAAGGCCGGCGCATCGCGGTGCTCGGCGACATGCTCGAACTGGGTCCGAGCGGGGCCGAGCTGCACCGTGGCCTGAATGAGGCCATCAAGGTCAACCAGATCGATCTGGTGTTTTGTTGTGGTCCGCTGATGCGGAACTTGTGGGACGCTCTTTCCACGGGCAAGCGGGGCGGCTATTCCGATAGCGCGGCGAATCTCGAGCCGCTCGTCGCCGCCGCCATTCGCGCCGGCGACGCGATCATGATCAAGGGCTCCCTCGGCTCGAAGATGAAGACGATAGTCAACGCGCTCGAAAAGCGCTTTCCCGGAAAAGCCGCGCTCGACGAAGCCGCGGTATAGGGCTGATTGAATGTTTTACTGGCTGATCGACCTTTCCAATACCGTTCCCGGTCTGGGTGGGTTGCATAGTTTTCTGAACGTGTTCCGCTACATCACGTTTCGCACCGGCGGAGCGATGGTAACCGGGGCCTTGTTCGTCTTCCTGTTCGGGCCCTGGATCATCGATCACTTGCGGCTTCGTCAGGGCAAGGGGCAGCCGATCCGCACCGACGGACCGCAGTCACATCTGGTCACCAAGAAAGGCACGCCGACGATGGGTGGCCTGATGATCCTTTCGGGGCTCGTGGTCGCGACGGTGCTGTGGGCCAACCCGCTCAATCCCTATGTCTGGATCGTGCTGGCGGTAACGCTCGGGTTCGGCTTTGTCGGCTTCTACGACGATTACCTGAAGGTGACCAAGCAGAGCCACAGCGGCTTTGCCGGGCGCATCCGCCTGGTGCTCGAGGCGGTGATCGCGCTCGCCGCCTGCTACGCGCTGGTCCGGCTCGGCCGCGACGTGCAATCGACTTCGCTTGCGGTCCCGTTCTTCAAGGACGTGATCGTCAATTTCGGCTGGTTCTTCGTCATCTTCGGCGCTTTCGTCATTGTCGGCGCCGGCAACGCGGTGAATTTGACCGACGGCCTCGACGGGCTCGCCATCGTGCCGGTGATGATCGCGTCCGCAAGCTTTGGCCTCATCGCCTATCTCGCCGGCAACGTCGTGTTCTCCGACTACCTGCAGATCAACTATGTCGCCGGTACCGGCGAACTCGCGGTGCTGTGCGGGGCGGTGCTTGGCGCCGGCCTCGGGTTTCTCTGGTTCAACGCGCCGCCGGCGTCGATCTTCATGGGCGATACTGGCTCTCTCGCGCTCGGCGGCATGCTCGGCTCGATCGCGGTCGCGGTCAAACACGAGATCGTGTTGGCCGTGATCGGCGGCTTGTTCGTGCTGGAGGCGGTTTCGGTGATCGTGCAGGTGACCTCGTTCAAGCTCACCGGAAAACGTATCTTCAGGATGGCGCCGATCCATCATCATTTCGAGCAACTGGGCTGGACCGAGCCGCAAATCGTGATCCGGTTCTGGATCATCTCGGTGATGCTGGCGCTGGCCGGCCTCTCCACATTGAAGCTGCGGTGAGCGTGTCGCGGCGCTTTTCCCTCAGTCATTCCGGGGCGTGCGAAGCACGAACCCGGAATCTCGAGATTCCGGATAACCGCTACGCGGTTTCCGGAATGACGGGCTAGATCATGATCCCTGTCACTTCCTTCGCGGGCAAGACGGTCGCGGTATTCGGTCTTGGCGGCTCGGGGCTGGCGAGCTGCCACGCCTTGAGGGCAGGCGGAGCCGAGGTGATCGCCGGCGATGACGGCGCGGAAAAACTCGCCGAAGCGGCCGAAGCAGGTTTTGTCACCGCGGATTTGCGCCAGGAATCGTGGGCGCGTTTCGCAGCGCTGGTGCTGACCCCCGGCGCGCCGCTCACCCATCCCGCACCGCACTGGACGGTGCTTGCGGCGCAAAAGGCCGGCGTCGAGGTGATCGGCGATATCGAATTGTTCTGCCGCGAACGGCGGCGTCATGCGCCGGATGCGCCGTTCGTCGCCATCACCGGCACCAACGGCAAATCGACCACCACCGCGCTGATCGCGCATCTGATGCGGGTCGCCGGTTACGACACCCAGATGGGCGGCAACATCGGCACCGCGATCCTGTCGCTGGAGCCGCCGCGCATGGGGCGGGTCCACGTCATCGAGATGTCGTCGTACCAGATCGATCTCACCCCGAGCCTCGATCCGACCGTCGGCATCCTGCTCAATGTCAGCGAGGACCATATCGATCGCCACGGCACGCTCGAGCATTATGCCGCCGTGAAGGAGCGCCTGGTCGCCAGCGTTCAGCCACAGGGCGCCGCGATCGTCGGCGTCGACGATGGATGGAGCCGCGGCACCGCCGACCGGATCGAGCAGGCGGGCAGGCGCGTGGTCCGGGTCTCGGTGAAGAATCCGTTGCCCGATGGCGTCTACGTCGATCACGAAACTGTCTGGCGTGCTTCCGGCGGCGCGCGCAGCGAGGTCGCGCGGATCGGCGGCATCGGTTCGCTGCGCGGCTTGCACAATGCGCAGAACGCGGCGTGCGCGTCGGCCTGCGCGCTGGCGCTCGGCGTCTCCGGCGAAGTGTTGCAGGGCGGCTTGCGCAGTTTTCCGGGCCTCGCGCACCGCATGGAACAGGTGGGCCGCCGCGGCAACGTGCTGTTCGTCAACGACTCCAAGGGCACCAACGCGGATGCGGCCGCGCATGCGCTGTCGTCTTTCTCCGATATTTTCTGGATCGCCGGGGGAAAACCGAAGCTCGGCGGGATCACCAGCCTGACCGGATATTTCCCACGCATCCGCAAGGCCTATCTGATCGGCGAGGCGGCGAAGGAATTCGCCAACACGCTCGGCACAAGCGTGCCGCACGAGATCTCGGAGACGCTCGACGTCGCGGTGGCGCACGCGGCGCGCGATGCGGAGGCTTCCGGACTTTCCGATCCTGTGGTGCTGCTGTCGCCGGCCTGCGCCTCGTTCGACCAATACCGCAATTTCGAAATCCGCGGTGCGGCGTTTCGCGAGACGGTGTTGAAACTGGACGGTGTCAGTCCCGTTACTTAGGGCTGCGGCTCGGGTGGCCTGGCCTGAACAGATCGAGGTCGATCGCCTGGCCCATCGCCAGATACCCGGTGCGATTGGGATGAAGCTTGTCGCCGGGCCCGCCTGTCGTGCTCTCGGGGATGAACTCCGGCTTGAGGCCTCCCGACTGCGGATCGAGCGTCACCTTGTCGAAATCGATGACGCCGTCGAACGTGCCCGATGTGCGAATGAAGTCGTTGAGCGCCTTCCGCTTGGTGTCCTGCTCCGCAAAACCGTGGGCCGCGCTCGAACTGCCCAGCGCGGAAGTCACCGTTGCTCCGATGATGCGGATATGGGGCCATTTCGCGCGCAGCCGGGCGACGCCATCCTTCATCGCGGCCACGACCCGGTCGATTGGGGCATTGCCGTTCTTGCTGAAGTCGTTGATTCCTTCGAGCCAGATCACGGCGGAGATACCGGAGAGCGCGAGGACGTCGCGATCGAGCCGTTGGCCCGAGGCGGGGCCGCCGGGGAACGGCTTGTCGGGAGCGTAGTCGGGAGGGCCGGCGATCTGATTGCCGCCGATACCGCCGTTCACCACCGCGACCTTGTTGCCGTGGAGAACCTTCAGGCGCCGCGCCAGCACGTCGGGCCAGCGATCGTCGCCGTTCATGGTCGAGGCGGTGCCGTCCGTGATCGAATTGCCGAACGCCATGATGGCGAAAGCGTCGGCGGGCGCGGTCATCTCGACGGCATCGAGGAAAAACCATGACGCGGTGGTGTAGGGGAATGCCGCCTCGTCCTCCGCGGCGCCCCTGGCGCCGGCGCCGGGTGCGGTGACGTAGGAGGTGGTGAGCGCCTTGGCGTGCCAGGTCATGGGGCCGCTGTCGCCCGAGATGTGGAAGCTCACCGCGAGCCGGCGACCTGCGAGGTCATCGGGCTGTCTGACGAACGGCAGTGCCACCGGATCGCTCCATACCGAGCTCCCCGGGGGGACGGTGACCGTGGACTTCCCGCCAAATTTCACCGCGCGGTTGGAGCCATGCACCAGCGCAGCGCTGCCCCATTGCAGGCCAACATAGGCGCCGTCGAACGTCACCGGCCTGGTGCCGAAAGCATTGCTGAGCCGGATGCGGGTTTGGCGCCCCCACAGATCTGGCCGCACGATCAGGCGAAAGGTCTGGTCCCGCGCTCCGGTCGCCGGGTCGGGGAAGGCGAATTTCTGGTCGGGCTGCGCAGACGGGTTGCCGACGGGATACGGCCCCTGGACTGAACCCGTCCACGACACCACCCAGTTTTCACCATCGCGGGCCGAAGCGGCCAGAGGCAATGCTACGAGCAGCGACGCCACAGCGAGGCGAGCAAGTAAATGGATGGTTTCCTCCCCCCGCACCTTCGATCTTTCGCATGATCGTAGGGGCTCCCGTTGCGGGTCGCAACCCGTTCCATGGAATGGCGCCTTGCGACCAACGAGAGTTGGCGCGCAGGCAGCCGCACCGAAGTCCCGAGATATCCGGAGTCCGTTAACCCCTTGGAAACCGTCATGGGCGACCAATGGACCGACCTTTGGCCTTTGGAATGCCCATGCTCTCCCGCGAACAGCGCAACCCCTTGAGCGATTGGTGGTGGACGGTCGACCGCCTGCAGCTTGCGGCGATTCTCGCGCTGATCCTGGGCGGCGTCATCCTGTCGCTGGCGGCCAGTCCGCCGGTGGCGACCCGGATCGGGCTCGACCCGTTTCACTTCTTCAACCGCCACGTCCTGTTTCTGCTGCCGTCCTTCATTGTCCTGATCGGGGTGTCGTTCCTGTCGCCGCGGCAGATCAGGCGGACCGCGCTCATTGTGTTCGCCGTCAGCATGGCGCTGATCCTGGCGACGCTGCTGCTCGGCCCGGAGGTCAAGGGCTCGCGGCGCTGGATCACCCTGATCGGCGTCAACATCCAGGCTTCCGAATCCGCCAAGCCCGCCTTCGTGGTGCTGGCGGCATGGCTGTTTGCGGAATCGACGCGGCGGCCGGAAATGCCCGCGACCTCGATGGCGCTGGTCCTGCTGATGATGCTGGTCTCGCTTTTGGTGATGGAACCTGATTTCGGCCAGACCATGCTGATCCTGATGGTGTGGGGGGCCCTGTTCTTCATCGCCGGCATGCGGATGATCTGGGTAGCCGGGCTTGCCGGCGCCGCGGGCGCCGGATTGTTCGGCGCCTATCTTCTGGTGCCGCACGTCGCGGGCCGCATCAAGCGCTTCATGAATCCGGCTTCCGGCGATACCTTTCAGGTCGATACCGCGATGGAAGCTTTCGGCAATGGCGGCTGGTTCGGCCTGGGGCCCGGCGAAGGCATCGCCAAGCGCAGCCTGCCGGACAGCCACACCGATTTCGTGTTCGCGGTCGCGGCCGAGGAATTCGGAATCATCCTTTGCCTCGTGCTGCTCGCGCTGTTCGCCTTCGTCGTGATCCGGGCGCTGTCGCGCGCCTACACGACCGAGGATATGTTCGCGCGGTTTGCCGCATCGGGGCTGGCGATCTTGTTCGGCGTGCAGGCCGCGATCAACATGTCGGTTAATCTTCAACTGATACCGGCCAAGGGCATGACGCTGCCGTTCATCTCCTATGGCGGCTCGTCGATGGTTTCGCTGGCTTACGGCGTCGGCATGATGCTGGCGCTGACGCGGCAGCGGCCGCGCACCGAAACCGAATCCATGAACGCCAGCGCGGCGCACGGCTACGCTTGACCTGGCGGGAAAGACGCGCTTTTCGTCATTGTTCGCAAAGACGGTGACATTTTAACCTGCAAAGATTGCCCCAATGACCACTGCGCCCCTGATTCTGCTGGCCGCGGGCGGCACCGGCGGCCATCTGTTTCCCGCCGAGGCGCTCGGCGTCGAGTTGATGAAGCGCGGCTTGCGCGTGCGCCTCGCCACCGACTCCCGCGCGCTCCGTTACAGCGGTTTGTTCTCCCGCGACATGATCGATGTGGTGCCGAGCGAGACCGTGCGCGGCCGCACGCCGTGGTCGCTGGCCTATACCGGCATCATGCTCGCCGCCGGCACGGCCGTGGCGCTCAATCTGATGCGCAAGTTGCGGCCCGCGGCCGTCGTCGGTTTCGGCGGCTATCCGACGCTGCCGCCGCTGCTGGCCGCCAGACTGTTCGGCATTCCCGGCATCATCCATGACTCCAATGCGGTGCTTGGACGTGCCAACCGATTCCTGTCCGGCCGCGCCGATGCGATCGCGACCTCGCTTCCCGGCGTGCTCGATCGCGATCCGGCGCTCGCCGCGAAGACCACGACCGTCGGCACGCCGATGCGCCCGGCCATCCTCGCCGCGGCCGCGGTGAACTATGCCGCCCCCGAACCGGCCGGGGCGTTTCGATTGCTGGTGGTCGGCGGCAGCCAGGGCGCGCGCATCATGGCCGATATCGTGCCCGGCGCGATCGAGCGGCTTGAACCTTCATTGTGGAGCCGGTTGATCCTCACCCAGCAGGTGCGCGAAGAAGACATGGAGCGCGTGCGCGCGGTTTATGACCGGCTCAAGATCAAGGCGGAACTGGCGCCGTTCTTTGCTGACCTGCCGGCGAAGCTGGCATCCCACCATTTGGTGGTATCGCGCTCCGGAGCCGGCACCGTCGCCGAACTCGGCGCCATCGGCCGCCCGTCGATTCTGGTGCCGTTGCCCGGCTCGATCGATCAGGACCAGTTCGCCAATGCCGGCGTGCTGGCCCAGGTGGGCGGCGCGCTGCGGATCCCGCAAGCCGAATTTACCTCCGACCGTTTGGCCGCCGAAATCTCCGCGCTGGCGGCCGATCCCGCAAAGCTGACGGCGATGGCGGCTGCCGCCCGTACCGTGGGCCGGCTCGATGCGGCCCAGCGGCTGGCCGATCTGGTGATGAAAGTGGCGGGAATCTGACGGAAAAAACCCTTGTCAGCGCCTTCGAAAGCGGGGCATCCAGTACATACTCCGTGCGCCTGATTTGAATCGCCGGCTTCACGGAATACCGGATCGTCCGGCGGAGCCTGTCATCGGGCGCCGCGCTGCGCCGACCCGTTGGCGATGATCACTTAGGAAAATACCCATGAGACTGCCGCGCGAGATCGGACCCATTCACTTCGTCGGGATCGGCGGCATCGGCATGAGCGGCATCGCCGAGGTCTTGAGCAATCTCGGCTATACCGTGCAGGGCTCGGACGCCTCCGAGAGCGCCAATGTCAACCGTCTGCGCGACAAGGGCATCAAGATCTCCGTCGGCCACAAGGCCGAGAATGTCGCGGGTGCCGACGTGCTGGTGGTCTCCACCGCGATCAAGCGCGACAATCCGGAACTGATGGCGGCGCGCGCCCAGCGCATCCCGGTGGTGCGCCGCGCCGAAATGCTGGCCGAACTGATGCGGCTGAAAAGCTGCGTCGCGATCGCCGGCACCCACGGCAAGACCACCACGACCTCGATGGTCGCAGCCCTGCTCGATGCCGGTGATTTCGATCCGACCGTGATCAATGGCGGCATCATCAACGCCTATGGCACCAATGCTCGCCTCGGGGCGGGGGATTGGATGGTGGTGGAAGCCGACGAAAGCGACGGCACGTTCCTGAAGCTGCCGGCGGACGTTGCCATCGTCACCAATGTCGATCCGGAGCATCTCGACCATTTCAAGACGTTCGAGGCCGTGCAGGACGCCTTCCGCCATTTCGTCGAGAACGTGCCGTTTTACGGCTTCGCGGTGATGTGCATCGACCATCCGGTGGTGCAAACGCTTGTCGGCAAGATCGAGGACCGCCGCATCATCACCTATGGCGAAAATCCGCAGGCCGATGCGCGGCTGGTCGATCTCAGTCCGTCCGGCGGCGGCTCGAAATTCAAGGTCGCGTTCCGCGATCGCAAGACCGACGCCGTGCACGAGATCGGGGATATTCAGCTGCCGATGCCGGGACGGCACAACGCGCTCAACGCCACCTCGGCGATCGCGGTCGCGCATGAACTCGGACTCTCCGACGATGTCATCCGGAAGGCGATCGCGGGCTTTGGCGGCGTGAAGCGGCGCTTCACCAGGACCGGCGAGTGGAACGGCATCACCGTCATCGACGACTACGGCCATCACCCCGTCGAGATCGCGGCGGTGCTGAGGGCGGCGCGCGAGTCCACGAACGGAAAGATCATCGCCGTGGTGCAGCCGCATCGCTTCACCCGCCTGCAATCGCTGTTCGAGGAATTCTGCACCTGCTTCAACGACGCCGACGCCGTCGTCGTGGCGGAGGTCTATCCGGCCGGCGAGGCGCCGATCGCGGGCATCGACCGCGACCATTTCGTGCTGGGCCTGCGCGCGCACGGCCATCGCGAGGTGATTCCGCTGCAGAGTTCGGCCGAGCTCGCCAGGGTGGTTCGCGGCATCGCCGGCCGCGGCGACCTCGTCGTCTGTCTCGGCGCCGGCAATATCACGCAATGGGCCTACGCCCTGCCGGGCGAATTGAAGGCGCTGGGGTAAGGGTGGCGGCCTTCCCCGACATCACGCCCGAGCTCAAAGCCGCGATGCCGCAGCTGCGCGGGCGGCTGCTGGCAAACCAGTCGCTCGCGGAGCTGACCTGGTTTCGGGTCGGCGGACCGGCGCAGGTGCTGTTCACGCCAATGGATGAAGACGACCTCGGATATTTCCTCGCGCATTTGCCCGCCGAGCTTTCCATTTACGTCGTCGGCGTCGGCTCCAACCTGATCGTGCGCGATGGCGGCATGCCGGGTGTGGTCATCCGCCTGTCGCCGCGCGGTTTCGGCGAGATCCGCGCCGAGGGCGATGTCGTGAGCGCCGGCGCCGCCGCGCTCGACAAGCGCGTGGCCGAGGCGGCGGCGGCGGCCAGCATCAGCGGGCTCGAATTCTTCTTCGGCATTCCCGGTACCATCGGCGGCGCGCTGCGCATGAATGCCGGCGCCAATGGCGCGGAGACCCGGGACGTCCTGATCGAGGCGTCCGGCGTTTCCCGCGACGGCAGGAAACTCAGCTTCACCAACGCGGACATGAAATTCGTCTACCGCAACAGCGGCATCGATCCTTCCATCATTTTCACTTCCGCGCGCTTTCGCGGGAGCGTCGCCGCGCCCGAGACGATCCGCGCGCGGATGAACGAGGTGCAAACCCATCGCGAGACCGCGCAGCCGATCCGCGAAAAGACCGGCGGCTCGACCTTCCAGAACCCGCCGGGCCAAAGCGCCTGGAAGCTGATCGATGCCGCCGGCTGCCGGGGCCTGCGCGTCGGCGGCGCGCAGGTGTCGGAAATGCACTGCAATTTCCTGATCAATACCGGGCAGGCGACCGGCCATGATATCGAGACCCTGGGCGAAACCGTTCGCGCGCGGGTGAAGGAAAATTCCGGAATTGAGCTACACTGGGAAATCAAGCGGATCGGGATAACCCCATAGTTGTCATTCCGGGGCGCGCGCGAGCGCGAACCCGGAATCTCGAAGTGATGTAGAAAGAGATTCCGGGTCTGGTCCTTCGGACCATCCCGGAATGCAACGCACATCGGCGGAAGACGAAAGAAAGAACTGATGCGGATCACCATTCTTTTCGGCGGCACGAACAAGGAGCGTCTGGTGTCGGTGGCGACCGCCCAGGCGCTGCATTCGGCGCTGCCCGAGGCCGATCTGTGGTTCTGGGACGTTGACGACACCGTGCACGAGACGCCGTCGGAGACGCTACTGCGGCATTCGCGGCCGTTCGAGGATCCCTTCAGGCCCGGCACGCCCAGCCTCGGGCGCATCGAACAGGCGCTGGACAGGGCGAAGGCCGAGAACCGCTTGCTGGTGCTCGGTCTGCACGGCGGCACGGCGGAGAACGGCGAACTTCAAGCGATGTGTGAAGTGCGCGAGATACCTTTCACCGGCTCCGGTTCGGCGTCGTCGCATCTGGCCTTCGACAAGGTGGCGGCAAAACGCTTTGCGGCGATTGCGGGCGTGAAGGCGCCCGAAGGCGTCCTGCTGGAGGACATCGAGGCGGCGTTCGCCGACTACGGCAAGCTGATCGCCAAGCCGGCGCGCGATGGCTCGAGCTACGGACTGATCTACGTCAATTCAGAGCAGGACCTTGTCGCCGTCCGCAACGCCGCCCGGCTCGAGGAGTATCTGATCGAGCCGTTCATCGCCGGCGTGGAAGCCACCTGCGGCGTGCTGGAGCAGTCGGACGGCTCGGTTTTTTCGCTGCCACCGATCGAGATCGTTCCGGCGGAGGGCGGGTTCGACTACACGGCCAAATATCTGCTCAAGTCGACCCAGGAGATCTGCCCGGGCCGCTTTTCACCCGAGATCAGCGGGCAGATCATGGACCTGGCGCTGCGGGCTCATCGGGCGCTGTCATGCTCCGGCTATTCCCGCACCGATTTCATCGTCTCGGCGAAGGGACCGGTCTATCTCGAAACCAATACCTTGCCGGGCCTGACCAAGGCCTCGCTCTATCCGAAGGCGCTCAAGGCGCGGGGGATCGATTTCGTCGACTTCCTGCGGGACCAGATTGTGCTGGCCGAGAGACGTACGCAAAAATCGTGAAAGCTAAAGTGCCGCCTCAGCAGGTGGCGGCATCAAATTCTTACCAAAATCTTAACGTTACCGGTCAAAGCCTTCAGCGGGCACATCAAATCGTGCCCTGCTCGGACCGAATTTACCCTTTGTTTACCAGGAAGTCCGAAGGTTAACGCTGGCGGCGCATGGAGCGTTTGGCTGCCGGGGCGTGAGCTGTGGCGGATTTCCGCTTCGACGACCGCATCGAGGGAACAGGTGGCCTCTTCTGCATTGAGGTCCGTTCACCCAGCCCGGCAGGACCGAGACGTCACCTGTGCCGGGCTCGCAATGTTTGCGGGCACAACGTTGAACGAGCTCGTGCAATGGATGGTGGAGGACGTCTCGCTCGGTCGCTGAGATCGCCGGGGCCCCGAATTGACCTGAAGGCGGCCGCCCTGGGCGCGGTCGTCCTGCTGCGCGAGTGGCTGGCCGCGAAGCGCGCGCCCGCGAGGGTGCGTCTCGACCGGGTGGAAGAACCGCCCCGCCTGATCGCGCTTCTGGAACGTTACCTGCCGCGCCGTGCCGGCACCGCCGCGACCGTGCTGCTGCTCCTGGGCAGCGCCGGCTTCGGTGTCGTGAAGGGCGGCCATGTCGCTGAACTGACCACAGGCCTGAGCGATACCCGCAATGCGCTGGCAAACTCGGCCGGGTTCCGGATCAGGACGGTGGCGATCAACGGCCGCCGGCAGCTCTCCCAGGACGAGGTGCTCGCGATCGGCGGGGTCAATGGACGCTCTTCGCTTCTGTTCCTCGACGCCGCCACGGTGCGCGACAAGTTGAAAACCAATCCATGGATTTCAGAAGCAACGGTGTTGAAGCTCTATCCCGGCGAGCTCCGGATCGACATCGTCGAACGCACGGCGTTCGCGCTGTGGCAGCGGGACGGCCGCCTGTCGGTGATATCGGATGACGGCGCGGTGCTGGAGCCCTATGTGTCGAGCCGCTTCCTGTCGCTGCCGCTGGTGGTGGGCAAGGGCGCGGAAACCCATGCCAGGGATTTCCTCGCGCTGCTGGCGCGCTATCCGCGGGTCAATTCAGTGACCAAGGCGGCTGTCTTCGTCGGCGAACGGCGCTGGAATCTCAGGCTCAGGGACGGTCTCGACGTCCGCCTGCCGGAAAACGAGGTTGGCAACGCGCTGGCCACGTTGAGCACGCTCGACAAGGACGACCGGCTGTTCTCCCGCGACATCGTCGCCGTCGACATGCGGCTGCCGGATCGACTGACCGTGCAATTGTCCGAGGACGCGGCCAAGGCCCGCGAGGAATTGTTCAAGGAGAAGAAGCCGAAGAAGAAGGTCGGCGACGCATGACCGGCCTGGATCGCAACCAGACGCCGAAAACGCGCCCGATGCCGCAGAAGCGCACCGCGCTGGTCGCTTCGCTCGATATCGGCACCAGCAAGATCGCCTGCATGATCGCGCGGCTGAGGCCGTGCCCGCCGAGTGACACCCTGCGTGGGCGCAGCCATGCCGTCGAGTTGATCGGGTACAGCCAGATCCAGTCGCGCGGCGTAAAGGCCGGGGCGGTGGTCGATCTCGCCGAATGTGAACAGGCGGTCCGCCAGGCGGTCGCGCTCGCCGAGCGGATGGCGAAGGTCCGGGTTGAATCCGTTCTGCTGTCGGTCTCGGCCGGGCGGGTGCAGGGCCAGTTGATCGAGGCCGCGGCCGACGTTCGGGGCGGCGCCGTCACATCGGCCGACGTCGCGCGCATCACCTCCGCGGGCATGCGCCACGCCACCGGCGAGGGCCGCACCGTGCTGCACGCGCTGCCGGTCGGTTATGCGCTCGATGGCGTCAAGGGCATCCGCGATCCCAAGGGGATGGTGGCGCGGCAATTCGGTGTCGACATGAACGTCGTCACGGTGGACGCGACGGTTGCCAAGAACCTGATGCTGGTGGTCGAGCGCTGCCATCTCAATGTCGAAGCCATGGCGGCGAGCCCCTATGTGGCGGGTCTTGCGGTCCTGACCGACGATGAAGCCGATATCGGGGCCGCGGTCGTGGAAATGGGGGCGGGCACCACCACGATCGCGACCTATTCCGGGGGCCGCTTCGTGCATGCGAGCGGGTTTGCGCTCGGCGGGCAACACATCACCATGGATCTTGCACGCGGCCTGAGCGCATGCATTGCAGATGCCGAGCGAATCAAGACGTTATATGGCACGGTGCTGACCGGCGGGTCCGACACGCGTGAGTTGATGTCCGTGCCATCTGCCGGCGACAACGAGCAGGATGTTCCGCAGATCGTATCGCGCGCCACGATCGCGAACATTGTGCGGCACCGTGCCGAGGAGATTTTTGAGATGGTCAGGGACCGACTCGCGGATTCCCCCTTTGCGGCAGAGCCGAAGGCGCGAGTTGTATTGAGTGGCGGGGCTTCGCAGCTCACCGGCACCCTCGAACTTGCAACCCGGATTCTCAACCGGCCGGTGCGTATCGGCCGTCCGCTCGGCTTCGGCCGGCTTCCCAATGAGGCGAAGAGCGCGTCGTTCGCGGTTCCCTCGGGCCTCCTGGTCTACCCCCAATACGCTCATCTTGAACACGTCGAACCGCGGCATACGCGGCAGCTCAGGACAGGGACTGACGGCTATTTCGGAAAAGTCGGACGATGGCTTCGAGAGGGCTTCTGATGAATCTTTTCCGGCCCATTCGACTTTCACCAACCCCCGCGGCCGTCGGCCGGGGCGAACCAACGCGCGCGTAATCGAGAGGCAACCATGACCATCAATCTCAACGTCCCTGACATTCGCGAGCTGAAGCCGCGCATCACTGTATTCGGTGTAGGCGGTGCCGGCGGCAACGCCGTCAACAACATGATCACCGCCGGGCTGCAGGGGGTCGATTTCGTCGTCGCCAATACCGACGCCCAGGCGCTCACGATGTCGAAGGCGCAGCGCATCGTCCAGATGGGCACCCAGGTCACCCAGGGCCTCGGCGCAGGTTCGCAGCCCGATGTCGGCGCGGCCGCGGCGCAGGAGGTCATCGATGAACTCCGCGACCATCTTTCCGGAGCCAATATGGTGTTCGTCACCGCCGGCATGGGCGGCGGCACCGGCACGGGTGCGGCACCCGTCATCGCCAAGACCGCGCGCGAGATGGGCATCCTCACGGTCGGCGTGGTGACCAAACCGTTCCACTTCGAGGGCCAGCGCCGCATGCGCACGGCGGAATCCGGCATCGCCGAGCTCCACAAGGTCGTCGACACCCTTCTGATCATCCCGAACCAGAACCTGTTCCGGGTCGCCAACGAAAAGACCACCTTCGCCGACGCCTTCGCGATGGCCGACCAGGTGCTCTATTCGGGCGTCGCCTGCATCACCGACCTGATGGTCAAGGAAGGCCTGATCAATCTCGACTTCGCCGACGTCCGCGCCGTGATGCGCGAAATGGGCAAGGCGATGATGGGCACCGGCGAGGCTTCCGGCGACAAGCGCGCGTTGACCGCGGCGGAGGCTGCGATTGCCAACCCGCTGATCGACGATTCCTCGATGAAGGGCGCCCGCGGCCTTCTGATCTCGATCACCGGCGGCAAGGACCTGACGCTGTTCGAGGTCGACGAAGCCGCGACCCGGATTCGCGAGGAGGTCGATCAGGACGCCAATATCATCGTCGGCGCCACCTTTGACGAAACGCTCGATGGCATCATCAGGGTGTCCGTCGTCGCCACCGGCATCGAACAGGCCCTGATTTCGCGCAACGCCGCCGCGCCGGCGGCGCCCGTAACCAACGCCGCGGGCCCAGGTTCGGCTCCGGACTCCCGTCTTGCCGAGCTGACCGCGCGGCTTCGCGCTGAAAATGCGCGGCTTGCCGAACGCGCCCAGCGGCCGGATGCCGTGAGCGCAGGGCAGCCGGCTCAGGCCGCGCCACCGCGCGCCTCCGGCAACGTCGAGCGTGCGGCGCTTGCCGCCATTGCCGCGGCGGTCGCACCGGAGGCCCCGAAGCCGGCGGCAGCGGCACCGCTGCAGCCCGCGTCCTATGGCGACGTCACGGTTCGCCCGATCGCGCAGAAGCCGTCACTGTTCCCGGACCCTGAAGTCGCGCCCGTCGCGGCCGCGGAGCCGGCGCCGCCCGAAACCTTCATCCCGCAAGCGGCCGAACGCCCGCCGGTTCGCGCCCCGCGGATGCCGAAATTCGAAGAGCTGCCGATGCCCGCGCAGAACGAAATCCGGCAGGCCCGCGGCGAAGTCGAGGAGGAACATCCGCAAAAAACCCGGATGTCGCTCTTGCAGCGCCTGGCCAATGTCGGTCTCGGCCGTCGTGACGAAGAGACCGAGCCGCCGATCGCGGCGCGCGCCTCGGGTCCCGCCATGGCGCCGCTACCGGAGCGGAAGCCACAACGCACGGTCGCGCAACAAATCGCAGCCCATGATCCGGTATCGGAATACGCCCGTCGGCCGGCACCTCAGGGATTGGACGTGCATGGCCGCCCGGCATCTGTTGCTCCAGCGCCACAGGGTGATGACCATCTTGATATCCCGGCCTTCCTGCGCCGGCAGGTCAACTGAAGTCTGTTACAATCTGGCGATACCGAAGGTCCCGGCTGCAGCAGCCGGGGCCTTTTTCATTTGGAGGCGGGGCTGACAAGGATGATTGTCCAAGCAACTGATATTAAATGATTAATTATGCCTTTTATGCTCGAATAGCTGTCCGGAATGTTCCCGATCCGCGTCGGAGTTTGGTTAAGCTTTGGCGCGAATGCGGCAGAGATAGGGTAACAATCGGTAAAAAAGCGTGAGTTGGCGTGTTTTGGAGCGATGCTATTGTCTGCCGTGACTTGGGGAACCTTCGAGACGATTCGGCGCAAAATTTGTGGCGTTTCAATCTCCTGGTAAGTCAGTGTGGGCAGTTTTCGAATGAAGTTTAGCCGGCAGACAACGCTTCGGTCGCAAGCCACCGTGATGGGTGTCGGCGTGCATTCCGGCTTACCGGTAAGTCTGACCATTGGGCCTGCATCTGTCGATGCAGGTTTTATTTTTGTCCGCACCGGTCTCGACGGCTGTGACCGTGAGGTTCGGGCCACGGCAGGGGCCGTGATCTCCACCGAATTTGCCACCGTGCTGGGCGACCGCGAGGGGCCGCTGGTTTCCACCGCCGAGCACGTGCTGGCTGCCTTGCGCGGCATGGGTGTCGATAACGCCACCATCGAAATCGATGGCCCGGAAGTTCCAATCATGGACGGCAGCGCCGCGGCCTTCGTTGCCGCGATCGATCAGGCCGGTATCGTCGCCCAGTCGGCGTCGCGCCGTTTCATCCAGGTGCTGAAGCCGGTGCAGGTCGTGATGGGCGAATCATTCGGCGAGTTGCGGCCCTACGCGGCCGGTTTCCGCGCCGAGGTCGAGATTGATTTCGCCAACCCGGTGATCGGCCGCCAGAAATACGCGCTGGATCTCAGCTCCGAAAGGTTCCGCCGCGAGATTTGCCGCGCCCGGACCTTCGGATGCATGAATGACGTGGCGCGGCTGTGGAGCGCGGGCTTTGCGCTCGGCGCCTCCTTCGAGAATTCCGTGGTCTTCGATGAGACCCGCCTGCTGAACACCGAGGGGCTGCGCTTCAGCGACGAACCCGCGCGCCACAAGGTGCTCGACGCGATCGGCGACCTCGCGCTCGCCGGTCTGCCCCTGCTCGGCGCCTATCGCTCGGTGCGCGGCGGCCACAAGCTCAACCATGCGGTGCTGACGGCCATGTTGGCCGACCGCAGTGCCTACAGGGTGATCGAAGCCGAAACGGCCCGCCGGTCGCGCACGCACGCCGAGGTCGGCAGTGGCATGGTGGGCGGCATGGTTGCCCCGGCCTACGGTCCCGACGTTTCCTGACCTTCGGCTTCCAAGCCTTCACTCAAGCCGCCGTTGGACGCCCCTGAGAGGGCCGCAGTCGCTTTGGATCGCCTTAATCCCGGCGAAATGCCTGCGTAATCGGTTGGTTAAGGTACTTTTTTAAGCTAAAAGGCGCCGGGTCGCGTCGCCAGGGGCGTCGCCGCTCGGCATTCACTGCGTCCGTGACCACGCTCATGGCGCACGGCGGGCACCGCACCACAGCACAGGCGTCAGGTCTTAATTTATGTCGACAAAGCGCGTGACGCTCGCATTACACGGACTATCCCCTCGTTCGGGCTTCCGGCGGCTTGCCGGGCCGCTTCGT
This sequence comes from uncultured Alphaproteobacteria bacterium, assembly GCA_963786045.1. GTDB lineage: Bacteria > Pseudomonadota > Alphaproteobacteria > Rhizobiales > Xanthobacteraceae > Bradyrhizobium. The sequence goes on from CAWAXR010000024.1 coordinate 143,866, forward strand.
CTGGCGGCTGGCCTTGCCCTTCTCGCGATCCCGCTGGGCGGATGCAGCTCCGCCACCGAGGCGTGGGACAAGGTTTTCGCCAAGGACGACACCTTCGTCGAAGAGCCCGCGGAAAAGCTCTACAACGAGGGCTTGTTCCTGATGAACGAGAAGCACGATCCGAAGGGCGCGTCGAAGAAATTCGAGGAAGTCGATCGCCAGCATCCTTATTCCGATCTGGCCCGCAAATCGCTGCTGATGTCCGCCTATGCCTTTTACACGTCCGCCGATTACGACAGCTGCATCGGCGCGGCGACCCGCTACGTTACCTTGCACCCGGGAAGCCCGGATGCGGCTTACGCGCAATTCCTGATCGCGGCCTCGCACTACGACCAGATTTCCGACATCACGCGCGACCAGACCCGTACCGAGAAGGCGATCGCCGCGCTTGAAGAGGTGGTCCGCAAATATCCGACGTCGGAATATTCCGTCAGCGCCAAGGCCAAGCTCCAAGCCGCGCGCGATCAGCTCGCGGGCCGCGAAATGAATGTCGGCCGCTATTATATGCAAAAGCGCAACTACACCGCGGCCATCAACCGCTTCAAGACCGTAGTCACCCAGTACCAGACCACGCGGCATGTCGAGGAAGCGCTGGCCCGGCTGACGGAAGCCTATATGGCGATCGGAATCGTCGACGAGGCCCAAACTGCCGCCGCCGTGCTCGGGCATAATTTTCCCGACAGCCCCTGGTACAAGGACGCCTACAATCTAGTAAAGTCCGGCGGAGTCGAGCCGAGCGAGAACCAGGGCTCCTATATCTCCAAGGCCTTCAAGAAACTGGGCCTCGGCTAGCGGAGCGGATTTGACATTCGCTCGGTGAGTGCCGTGGCCTCGTGAAGCGAATGTCAAATACAAGGCTCCACTGCCAGCTTAATGTTTGCTAGTGGTCCTTTTGATTCTAACATTCGCAAAGTGCCTCCCGGTCGGGGGCGAATGTCAGAACCGGACCACTAGGAATTGATTTCACATGCTGGCGCGTCTTTCGATCCGTGACATCGTCCTGATCGAACGGCTCGATATCGAGTTTTCCCGCGGGCTTGCGGTGCTGACCGGCGAGACCGGCGCGGGCAAGTCCATCCTGCTCGACGCATTCGCGCTCGCGCTCGGCGGCCGCGGCGACGCGGGCCTGGTCCGGCATGGCGCGGAGCAGGGCCAGGTCACCGCGGTGTTCGATGTCCCGAAGGGGCATCCCGCGTCCGTGATTCTCAGCGACAACGGGCTCGAGGACACGAGTTCTGAAAATTCCGGCGAAATGATCCTGCGCCGCGTGCAGCTGGCCGACGGGCGTACCCGCGCCTTCATCAACGATCAGGCGATCAGCGTGCAGACCCTGAAAGCGGTCGGTTCGGCATTGGTCGAAATCCATGGCCAGCATGACGAGCGCGCGCTGGTCGATGCCTCGACCCACCGCCGCCTGCTCGATGCGTTTGCCGGCCTTGAGAAAGACGTCGCCGCGCTGGAGCGGCTCTGGGAGGCACGGCGCGCCGCCAACACGGTGCTCGACGAGCATCGCGCGGGCATGGAACGCGCCGCGCGCGAGGCGGACTATCTGCGGCACGCCTCGGACGAATTGAGGAAACTCGCGCCCAGGGACGGCGAGGAAACCGCGCTCGCCGAACGCCGCGCGACCATGATGCAGGGCGAGAAGATCGCCGCCGATCTGCGCGAGGCGCAGGAGGCCGTGAGCGGCAATCATTCGCCGGTGTCGGCGCTTTCCGCGGCGGTGCGCCGGCTCGAGCGGCGGGCGGCCAATTCGCCGGCGCTGGTCGAGCCCGCCGTGAAGGCGATCGATGCCGCCATCAACGCGCTGGAGGAGGCCGACCAGCACCTCAACGCCGCGCTGATCGCGGCGGATTTCGACCCCGGCGAACTTGAACGCATCGAGGAGCGGCTGTTCGCGTTGCGCGCGGCATCGCGCAAATACTCGACGCCGGTCGATGGCCTCGCTCAGCTCGCCGCGAAATACGCCGCCGACGTGGCGCTGATCGACGCCGGCGCCGACCAATTGAAAAAGCTCGAATCCGCCGCCGCCGAGGCCGACAGCCGCTACGGCGCCGCCGCCACAAAACTCTCCGCCGCGCGGGTAAAATCCGCCGAAAAACTCAACAAGGCGGTCAATGCCGAACTGGCGCCGCTGAAGCTGGAGCGAGCGAAATTCACGACGCAAGTTGATTCCGATCCGAAGTCGCCGGGGCCGCAAGGCTACGACCGCGTCGAGTTCTGGGTTCAGACCAATCCCGGCACCAGGCCGGGCCCGTTGATGAAGGTCGCCTCCGGCGGCGAACTGTCGCGGTTCCTGCTGGCGCTCAAGGTGGTGCTGTCCGATCGCGGTTCGGCGCCCACGCTGGTGTTCGACGAGATCGATACCGGCGTCGGCGGCGCGGTGGCGGACGCGATCGGCGCGCGGCTGGGGCGGCTGGCCTCCAAGGTTCAGGTCATGGCGGTGACGCATGCGCCGCAGGTCGCCGCACGCGCCGACCTCCACCTGCTGATCTCCAAGGATGCGCTCGACAAGGGCAAGCGCGTCGCCACCCGCGTCAACGCGCTTGCCGCCGATCACCGCCGCGAGGAAATCGCCCGCATGCTGGCGGGCGCCGAGATCACCGCCGAAGCCCGCGCCGCCGCCGAGCGGCTGCTGCGCGCCGCGACGGCGTAAGACGGCGCAATTCTCGTTCCGGGGCGTGCGTAGCACGAACCCGGAAGCTCGAGATTCCGGGTCTGGTCCTTCGGACCATCCCGGAATGACGAATTAACTACAGATTAAATCGTATAAATCCTCCCACTGCGATTCTGTGCTTCAATCAATTGAGTCTTCCAATTCCGCTTCCACTTCTTCAATTCTTTCTCGCGGGAAATCGCAGCAGCAGGATCGTCATAGATTTCGAACCAAACTAACCGTGTGATATTGTATCTTGACGTAAACCCGGGGACGGCCTTGATCCTATGCTCATAAATCCGGCGCACGATATCGTTGGTGACGCCGATGTAGGTTGCGCCATCTTTCCTGCTTGCCAGCATGTAGACGTAGTAGCTCATGAGCGCTGATCCTCACTGCATCGTCATTCCGGGTCGATGCGAAGCATCGAACTACGGTGTGCCATTGCGCATCGAATTCCGGGTCTGGTCCTTCGGACCATCCCGGAATGACGAGCCATAGATTTCGATCATGATAGCAAAACTAAACAAAAAGGCGCTGCCCGACGTCGCCACCCTCACCAAAGCCCAGGCCAAGGTCGAGCACATGCGGCTGGCGCTCGAGATCGAGCGCCACGACAGGGCCTATTACCAGGAAGACGCGCCGAAGATTTCCGACGCCGAATACGACGCGTTGCGCAAGCGGTTCAATGCCGTCGAAGCGCGGTTTCCGGAATTCGTCAGTGGCGAATCTCCGTCGCAGAAAATCGGAGCGGCGCCATCGGGGAGATTCAAGAAGGTCCGGCATGCGGTGCCGATGTTGTCGCTGGATAACGCCTTTGCCGAAGAAGACGTGGTCGACTTCGTCGGCCGCATCCGCCGTTTCCTGAAACTCGGCGAGGACGAGCGGATCGACTTCAGCGCCGAGCCGAAGATCGACGGGCTCTCGATGTCGCTGCGTTACGAGGGCGGCGAACTCGTCACCGCGGCGACGCGCGGCGACGGCGCCGAGGGCGAGGACGTCACCGCCAATATCCGCACGCTTGAGGACGTGCCGAAGAAACTCAGGGGTCGCAACGTGCCCGGGATCTGCGAGGTGCGCGGCGAGGTCTACATGACCAAGAAGGCGTTCCTTGCGCTCAACGAGCGGCAGAAGGCCGAAGGCAGCACCATCTTCGCCAATCCGCGCAATTCGGCGGCGGGCTCGCTGCGCCAGAAGGATCCGTCCGTCACCGCCTCGCGACCGCTCGGATTTTTCGCCTATGCCTGGGGTGAGATGAGCGGGATGCCGGCGGATGCGCAATCCGGCATGATCTCCTGGTTCGAGCATTGCGGCTTCAAGACCAATCCGTTGACGAAAATCTGTCACTCGGTCGAGCAGTTGATCGCGTTTCATCGCAAGATCGAGGAGCAACGCTCACGGCTCGACTACGACATCGACGGCGTCGTCTACAAGATCGACCGCATCGACTGGCAGGAGCGGCTCGGCTTCGTCTCGCGCACGCCGCGCTGGGCGATCGCGCACAAATTCCCCGCCGAGCGCGCCACCACCGTGCTCCGGGATATCGAGATCCAGGTCGGGCGCACCGGCTCCTTCACGCCGGTCGGCAAGCTCGAGCCGGTCGGCGTCGGCGGCGTCATCGTGCAGAATGTCACGCTGCATAACGAGGACTATATAAGGGGCATCGGCGGCGACGGCGAGGAATTGCGCGAGGGCCGTGACATAAGGATCGGCGACACTGTCGTGGTCCAGCGCGCCGGCGACGTCATCCCGCAGGTCGTCGATGTCGTGATCGACAAGCGGCCGAAGGATGCGAAGCCCTATCATTTTCCGAAGAAATGTCCGTGCCCGCTGCACACCGACGTCGTGCGCGAGGAGACCGCGACCGGCGAGGAGGGCTCGCGCGCGCGCTGCACCGGCGAATTCGCCTGTCCCTACCAGAAGATCGAGCATCTGAAATTGTTCGCCTCGCGCCGCGCCTTCGATATCGAGGGGCTGGGGGAGAAGCAGATCGAATTCTTTTTCGAGCAAGGCTGGGTGAAGGAGCCGGCCGAGATCTTCACGCTGCCCGCCCGCAACGGCAAGCTCAAGCTCGAGCAGGTCGAGGGCTACGGCGAGACTTCGGTGCGCAATTTGTTTGCGGCCATCGAGGAGCGGCGGCGGATTTCGCTGGAGCGGTTTATTTTCGCCCTCGGCATGCGCCATGTCGGCGAGACCACGGCGCTGGCGCTGGCGCGCGGCTATGGCTCATGGGAAGCCTTCCACGACGCCTGCCTCAAGGTCGTCAAGGGCGACGAGGAGGCGATTGCCGAGATGGATGCGCTCGACCAGATCGGCGACACCGTGATCATGAGCATCAAGGCCTATTTCGGCGAGAGCCATAATCGCGGCATCGTCGAGCGGTTGACCAGCGAAGTCACCATCCTCGATGCCGAAAAGCCGAAGAGCAATTCGGCGATCGCCGGCAAGACCGTCGTCTTCACCGGCGCGCTGGAGAAGATGACGCGCGACGAAGCCAAGGCGATGGCCGAGCGGCTGGGCGCCAAGGCCGCGGGCTCGGTGTCGAAGAAGACGGATTATGTCGTCGCCGGTCCCGGCGCCGGCTCGAAACTGGCGGAGGCCAAAAAGCACGGCGTCGAGGTGCTGACCGAGGAGTGGCGAAGCTGGCGTGAAGCTGGTCGGGGAGTGAACGACCTCGCTCGCGTTCGCAGCGAAGCAATCGCGCCGAGCCCAGCATCCCCAACTCTTCCTCTTCCGCCTGTTCGATCAGTGCCGCGCTGACGACCACGTCGCGTCGCGGAACCAGGAAAACCATCGTCGAGGCGCAGGCGATCGACAGCACGAAGACGGCGGCATTGAGCGGCGCGGGCGTTGAAAAATGGCCGCCGAGATAAGCGCCGAATTGCGACACGAGCGAGCCGAGCCCCATCTGCAGAAATCCCATCGCGCCCGATGCGGTGCCGGCCGCCTCGGGCCGGACGCTGATGGCGCCGGCCGCCGAGTTCGACATCACGAAGGCGTTGGCGAACATCACCAGCATCTGGGTGCCGAACAGCCATGATGGCGCCTGGTTGAGCCCGGTGATGCCCCAGACGAGATTGAGGAAGCTGCCGGCGAGTTGCAGCGCGAGCCCGAACCAGATCAGTCGTTCCAGCGAGTGCCGCGGCGCGAACCGCACACAGAACAGGTTGCCGATCAGATAGGCGAATCCGGTGGACGCGAACCACGCGCCATATTCGGCGCTGGAGCGGCCCATCTGCGTCACGACCACATAGGGCCCGCCGCCGGCGAAGGCGAAGATGATCTGCGAGGCCAGCACCTGGCACAGCACATAGCCGATGAACGCGCGGCTCTTGAGCAGGTTGCCGACATCGCCGCGAAATCCGCTCGACTCGCGGCGGCCGCGGCGCGTCTCCGGCAAGGTGACGGCAATCGCCACCGCGATGGCCAGCGATGCGGCGGTGATGACATAGAAGATCGCGCGCCAGCCGAACGCCGTCTCCAGCAGGCCGCCGGTCAGGGGGCTCAGCATCTGCGCGATCATCATCACCGCGATCACCAGGCTGATCATGGCGCCGATGCGCTCGCGGCTGTAGAGATCGCGGATGATGGCGCGGCTCACCACCATCCCGGTGGCGCCGCCCAGCGCCTGCAGGAAACGCGCGGCGATCAGTTGCGGCAGGGTCTCCGCGAAGATGCAGGCCACGCTGGCGAGCACCATCAGGCCGAGACCCGCCAGCAGCACCGGACGGCGTCCGAAGCGATCCGACAGCGGGCCCATGATGATCTGCGAACAGGCGATGCCGACCATGTAGAGCGACACGGTCATCTGCGCGATCGAGATGTCGCGGCCGAAGGTGGCGGCAAGCCGGGGCAGCGCGGGCACCAGCATATAGAGCGAGATCGGGGCGACGCCGGTCATCGCCACCAGCAGCAACAGCATGATGCGGGATGTCGCGATGCCGGTCTCTGCGGCCGCTGCGGGCGGTCTGCCCATCACTCCGTGCATTGAGGTCTGATCCGAATCTCTTGAATCAAACTCTAACGTTATTCCGCATCGCGAATACGGGCGTTTCGGAATGCGGCTATTCGTTTTTCGGGATGCGTTGAATGCAAGTGGGCTAGTCATTCCGGAATGGTCCGCAGGACCATATCCGGAATCTCGAGATTCCGGGCTCGCGCGAAGACGCGCGCCCCGGAATGACAGTTCAATATTGCGTGCTCAAAGCGACAGCGGCGCGGTCGCGGCGTCGAGCCAGACCTTGGTGGCCTCGTCGACATGGGGACGCACCGCGTGGCGCGCTTTTTCGTGGTAGTCGTTGAGCCAGCTCAGCTCATCGCCGGTCAACATGTTCAGATCGATCAGGCGGCGATCGATCGGCGCGAGCGTCAGCGTCTCGAAGGCGTTGACCGGCTTCTCCGCGCCGGCGACCTCGGTGCCGATCACCAGTTCCAGATTCTCGATCCGGATTCCAAAGGCGTCGGTCTTGTAGTAGCCGGGCTCGTTGGAGAGGATCATGCCGCGCCGGAGCGGCGTGGTGCCGAGTTTCGATATTCGCGCCGGGCCTTCGTGCACCGAGAGATAGCTGCCGACGCCGTGGCCGGTGCCGTGCTCGAAATCGATGCCGGCCTGCCACAGGAATTGCCGCGCCAGCGTATCGAGCTGCGCGCCGGTGGTGCCGTCGGGAAACACCGCGCGCGCGATCGCGATATGGCCGCGCAGCACCCGGGTAAAGCGGTCGCGCATTTCCATCGTCGGCTGGCCGATCGCGATGGTGCGGGTGACGTCGGTGGTGCCATCCTCATATTGCGCGCCGGAATCGATCAGCAGCAGGTCGCCCGGCGAGATCCGCCGGTTGCTCTTGCGGGTGACGCGGTAATGCACGATGGCGCCGTTCGGCCCGGTGCCGGAGATGGTGGGAAACGAGACGTCCTTCAGCGCGCCGGTGTCGCGGCGGAATGTCTCCAGCGCCTCGACGGCGTCGATTTCGGTCAGCGCGCCCGTGGGCGCCTCGCGGTCGATCCAGGCGAGGAAGCGCGCCAGCGCCACCGCGTCGCGCCGATGCGCGGCCCTGGTGCCTTCGATCTCGGTGATGTTCTTGACCGCCTTGAGCAGGCTGACGGGGTCGTTGCCGCGCACCGGCTTGCCGCCGGCGGCCGAGATCAACCGGCTCAGGGCATCGGCGGCGGTCGCGCTGTCGAGCGCGATCGACGCGCCGCTCCGCGCGAGCTCGGTGAGCTTTGGCGTCAGCGCGTCCGGCTCGGCGACGTCGGCCGTTCGTTCGAGATGGTCGCGGGCGCTGTTCGACAATTTGCGGTGATCGACAAACACGGTGGGACGGCCGGCTTTCGGCACCAGCGCATAGGACAGAGGCAGCGGCGTATGCGAGACGTCGCCGCCGCGGATGTTGAAGGTCCACGCCACCGCGTGCGAATCCGACAGCACCAGCGCATCGACGCCGAGCTTGCCGATCTCGATCCCGATCCGCCTCAGCTTGTCGGTTTCCGCTTCGCCCGAAAATTGCGTTCCGTGCACCGTGACGGGCGCCAGTGGCGGGGCAGGGCGTTCGGTCCACACCGAATCCAGCGGATTGCTGTCGACGGCGATCAGCTCCGCGCCCGCCCTGGCGCAGGCCGCGGCCAGCCGCTCCGCCGCGGCCGAGGTATGCAGCCAGGGATCAAATCCGAGGCGGTCGCCGGCGGCCAGATGCTTGCCGAGCCAGGCCTCGGGCGGCGGATCCACCAGCGGTTCGACGCGCCAGGCCTTGGCGTCGACCTGCTTTCCGGCCTGCAGCGTATAGCGGCCATCGACGAATACCGCGGCCTCCCGGCTCAGCACGATGGCGAGGCCGGCGGAGCCGGTAAAACCGGTCAGCCAGGCCAGCCGCTCTTCCGACGGCGCGACATATTCGTTTTGCTGCTGATCGGCGCGAGGGACCACGAACCCGGTCAAGTTCCGCCGCGCCAGTTCCTCGCGAAAGGCGGATAGCCGCGCGGTCAGCGCGACGCCGGTTTCGGGTTCTTCGAACGTCTGGAACAGGGCTTCGAACATTTTTTATCTTCTTTGACGCGTTTTCTTCACGCGAAAGGGTTCCCACCCCGAATCAAGTCCGAGGGCATACTTCGCTCGAAAACGCTCTGCCTGACTACTTTAAGATTAGGTGGAGAACTGCGCAATCGACGCAAATTGCTTCCGGTTCGGCCTTTATTGTGCTTGAATTGCTGCACCTGCGTTAGACGGGTTTGAACGGCTGGCTGGTCCAAGGCTGTCGTCAATCATGGTTCCGGGGGAAGTCCAAGGGTGTTTCAACTCAACGACGAGGGGAACCACGATGCCTGCCTTTAGTTTTGAGAAGATCTCGCCGCCGGTTCGGCGCGGGCCGCTTCCTCCGATTGCCAAGAAGCAGCGCGGCGTCATCGTCCAGATTCTGGATCGTTTCGTCGAGGCGCGCCTCAGGCGTGCGCAGCTCGAGGAAAAGGGCGCCATCGCCCGCCGCGAGCCGAAATCGTCGGAATAATTTCTCTTAAATGCCGTCATTCCGGGGCTCGCGCATCAGTCGCGCATCGCCCCGGAATGACAAGGCAGGCTTTCACCCTGCCTTGCACATCAACAGGCTGCTCCAGCCTTCGATCTGGATGTGCCGTTTCAGAACCAGCCCGCGCGCGCGATAGGCGGCGACGACGGCGCTGGCCTGCGGGGGCAATAGTCCGGACAGGATGAGAAGCGCCCCGGGCGCCAGATGCCGGGACATCGGCGTTGCCATCTGCCGCAGCGGATTGGCCAGGATATTCGCCAGCACCAGATCGAAGGGCGCGCGTTGTTTGAACTGCGGCGCCGAAAACCCGGTTGCCCGGATCGTCTCCACCAGGTCGCCCGCGCCGTTGAGCCTTGCATTATCGGCCGCGACCCGCACCGAGAGCGGATCGATATCGCTCGCCAGCACCTTGCCGCGCAGCGCCTTTGCCGCGGCGATCGCCAGCACGCCGGTGCCGGTGCCGAGATCGAGCACGCGCCGGGGACGAAAAGCCTTCAACACCTCGTCGAGCAGCAACAGGCAGCCGCGGGTGGTGCCGTGGTGGCCGGTGCCGAACGCCAGCGCCGCCTCGATCTCGATGCCGAGCTTGTTGGGCGGCACTCTTGAGCGGTCATGCCCGCCATGCACGATGAATCGGCCGGCGCGGACCGGGACCAGTTCCTCAAGCGTCGCCTTGACCCAGTCTTTTGCGTCGACCGTGTCGAAGCTGATCGCCAGCGCGACCTCGTCGCCGGCGGCGATGCCGACCAGTTCGCGGATCGAGCCCTGATCGGGCGCCTCGGCGAAATGCACCGTGATGTCCCAGCGCCCGCCCGGCCCCTCGAAGGCGGCGATCGCGGCCTGGCCCTCGAAAAAGCTCTCGGTCAACAGATCGACCACGCGTTTTGCGACGTGTTCCTTGCCGATGGCGAAGGTAGCGCGGTGGGTAGCGGGCGTGAGGGTGGCGGTCATCGGGGGATTCGGGAGGTGAGGGGCGGGGGTGGATGTTCGGGCGATTGTATCCGGGTTTGAAATCTAAAGCATACGCCTTCTGATTTCGGGCTTGCCGGCGAGAACGCCGGTCAGCCACGAGACACACCGCTCCGCCGTGTTCAGGGCCTCGGCCGCGGAAACATGGCTGACATCGGAATAATAGGTCACGGGCGTCCATCGGCCCCGGTCTTCGACGTCCCGGCGGAATTCCTCGAACCCGTAGCTGCCGTCCGGCCGCGAAAAAAGATCCACGCAGCGGTCGTGCTCGGAATTTTCGACGCTGACAAACACGGTCCAGGATTTGTCGATGCGCCCTGACATTGGATTTTCTTCTCGTTTGTTACGGGGGCTTGTTCACAGGCTTATACACCGGAACATACCATGCCAATTCAGTGGGTGTGCCCGGCTGTTTCCACAGGCCATACGACATCCGCGCTGCTCGACGCCCCTTCTGTCGGGCTGTATCCTCCGCCGCGAAGGGGCGGCCGATGCGGAACGGGCTCTATTCCCTCCACATGCATATGCTCGACGGCGTGAAGGGCCGCGACAGCGGGGTGATTATCCTGCGCGACGGCCGCCTTCTCGGCGGCGGCCCCTATTTCTGGTCGGCCGGCACCTACACCGTCGGCAACGGCACCTGGAAGGGCGAGTTCACCACCAATCAGCACACGCCGCTGGCCGATCCTTTTCTGCGCCCGCTGTCCGGCGGGCAGGAAGTCACCAGCGGGTTTTCGGGGACGTTTGCGGGGGACGAAGCGGAGGTGTTCGGCACCTCGCTGGTCGGGACAAAAAGCCTGAGCTTTCGCGCCACGCTGAAGCGGCTCGCCGACGACTGACGCTCGACCGGTTGCCGCTTTTCCGGATCAGCCCCGATCCGACCGATGTGACGAAGCCGGAAGGGATTCCGGGGCATCGCCGGGATGGCTGCGTTGGGACTCTACATCCGGAGCCCGGGGGCTAAGGTCCGGAAGATTAGCCTGGTCAAGCTGTGACTTGAGATCGGCGGCTTTCGCGACAAGGGCGCCCGCAACATTCGGGTCCCTGATCGATTGAGCCAGTTTGAGAAGTGTTGCCGCCCGCCACGTGAGATAGTTCCGACCTAGCACAACGGATTTCCCCCTTGATGCCCCGCATGCAAGACGCGTCGGCCAGGGGATCGTTCCAGGGGAATTATATAAAAGTGTATCCAGACGTTTCGCCGGCCACCTGATGTGTCATTTTATTAACTGCCTTCCGATAGGGTGGGCGGGCCTTGAGCATTCCGGCCGCTGCTGCGGTCGTCATTTCTTAAAAATCGATTAAGATGCAAAGGCATGGCGGCAGTTTTGAACCTCCTTGCTGAAGGTGTTTGCTCGCCATCTTAATCGTCTCACAGGCTATGTGAGGTTTGGCCTCCCGGTAATGAAGTCTTAATTAAAGGCCGCCCCGGATCGTTTTGAATTGGCTGTCTAAACTGGAGCAGTGTCGCTATTCGGTGGTGTCCATGACATTCCACAACCGCTGCCATTGATTTGCACGGCAACTCCACCGGCTTCTCCACACAGCCATCAACGGCTTTTCCACAACTTATCCACGGGTTGTCCACGGGCCTTTCAACCGGGACATACAGGGGCCGATCACGAATTCCCGTCTTGACGTTATTTCTTGACCGCCAGCGCATACAGATAGGCGAGGATCGCATCGACGTCCTCGTCGGAAAATTCGATCTGCGGCATCGCCCGGTGCCGCGACACCATGCCCTGACGGAGTTCCGCCTGCAGTTCGCGTGGCGCGAACCGGGCATAGATGGTGCGCATCGGCGGCGCGCCTTCGAGCGGGCTTTTGCCTCGGGCTTCGATGGCATGACAGCGGCTGCAGTTTTCCTGGAGCAGGGCCTTGCCCCGGCTCCTGAGTTCGCCGGTCGTGGCGGCATTTGAAGCCGTTGACCAGGACACCAGCAGGCCAGCGATCAGGGCCTGATGGGCAAGACGAGGTGCCATTTGTTCACGCCTCCTTATGTTCGCAGTCCCATCCATCCACTCACTTGAACAGCGCCCGGTGATCGCCCAGGATCACCCGCGCGGCGTTGTGGCCGGGGGCGCCGGTGACGCCGCCGCCGGGATGCGCGCCGCTGCCGCAATGATAGAGCCCTTTCAGCGGTCCGCGATAATCGGCGTGGCCGAGCATCGGCCGCGCCGAGAACAACTGGTTCAGCGTCAGCGCGCCGTGGAAGATGTCGCCACCCAGCAGCCCGAACTGCCGCTCCAGATCGAGCGGCGAGAGGACTTGCCGCCCGATCACGCTGGCCGAAAAACCCGGCGCATATCTGTCCACCGTCGCGATCATCAGATCGGCGACCTCCTCGCGATGATCGTCCCACGATCGTCCACCCGATAATTCCGGGGCGACGTGCTGGCAAAACAGACTGGCGACATGCTGGCCCGGCGGGCAGAGCGTCTCGTCGAGCGTCGAGGGGATCAGCACCTCGACTACCGGCTCGCGGCTCCAGCCCTGGTCGCGCGCGTCCTGCCAGGCGCGATCCATATAGCCAAGGCTCGGGGCGATGATGATGCCCGCGGTGAGATGGTCGCCCGGCCCGGGCAGCGCCGTGAACGAGGGCAGGGCGCTGAGCGCGACATTCATCCGGAACGTGCCGGAGCCGTTGCGCCAGTTCCTGATGCGCGCGAGGAATTCGCCGGGCAGCGCATCGGAGGGCACCAGCCGCGTGTACAGCAGCTTCGGATTGACGCTTGAAGCGACATATCTGGCGCGGATCGTCTCGCCGTCGTCGAGGATGACGCCCGCGGCGCGGCCGCGTTCGACGATCACCTCGCGGACGCCGGCTTGAAGCGCGATCTCGACGCCATGCCCGCTGGCGGCGCGCGCCATCGCCTGCGTGATCGCGCCCATGCCGCCGATGGCATGGCCCCAGACGCCCTTCCGGCCGTTCACCTCGCCGAACGCATGATGCAGCATCACATAGGCGGAGCCCGCCGCATAAGGGCTCGCATAATTGCCGACGATGGCGTCGAACCCGAACAGCGCCTTCACCAGATCGTTCTCGAAAACCTCGTCCAGCATTTCGCCGGCCGAACGCGTGAACAGATCGAGCAGCGAGCGACGCTGCTCCAGCGAGAGCCGGCGCAGGATGTTGGCGGTGCCGAGCGCGTTGAGGGTCTCGCGGATCGCGCCCGTACCGAGCCCTTCCACGATGTTCGGCGGCGCGCGCAACACGAACGCGCGCAGCACGTCGGCGATCTCCTCGAGCTTCAGATTGAACGCATCGATGCTCTCGACGTCGCGTTCGCTGAGCTTCGCCAGGGATTGATGGGTGCGGCCTTCGCCGGTCAGCAGGTAGCTGCCATCGGGGGAAGGCAAAAAGTTCTGCGCGCGGCGCTCGACGATCCGCAATCCGTGCTCGGCCAGTCTCAAATCCGAAATGATTTGCGGATTGAGCAGGCTGACCGTATAGGCCGCGACGGAATTGCGGAACCCCGGATGGAACTCCTCCGTGACCGCGGCGCCGCCCGCCACCTTGCGGCGATCGACGACTTTCACGCGCAGGCCCGCCATCGCGAGGTACGCCGCGCAGGTGAGGCCGTTATGCCCGGCGCCGATGATGACAACGTCCGTTTCGTTCATGCCCGCTTCATTATGCTTCTGTCATTCCGGGGCGATGCGAAGCATCGAACCCGGAATCTCGAGATTCCGGGTCTGGTGCTAACGCACCATCCCGGAATGACGATCTAGTGCTCCCGTCATTTCATAGCGAAGATGTGAACATTGGCACAGCATGAAGTCACCGGTTTGCTACCCCACCCCGGCATTGCCGGCTCCGTTGCCCTATGCTCCATTGCCGCTCCCGGCGCCCGCCGGGTCCATTTTGGTTGACGCGTTTTTGTCTGAAAACGCCTTGCCGGGGTCTTCATGATGCACCCTGATCCGTCCGTGGTCGCGGACCGGCCTTCCGCGCGCCGAAACCGGCTCGTGCTGGTTGTCTATACGGCCGCCATTTTTGTCAGCGCGCTGCTGTTGTTCTCGGTGCAGCCCCTGTTCACGAAAATGGTGCTGCCGCGGCTCGGCGGCTCGCCGGCGGTGTGGTCGGTGGCGATGGTGTTCTTCCAGTCGCTGCTGCTCGCCGGCTATGCCTATGCGCATTACCTGATGCGGCTCCGCAGCCGCATGCTTCCGGTCGCGGTGCATCTGGTGTTGCTGGCGGTCGCGTTGGCCACGCTGCCGCTGTCGATTGCGGGAGGCTGGGGCGAACCGCCGAACTCAGGCTACGCGCTGTGGCTGCTCGGCCTGTTCGCGGTCTCGATCGGGCTGCCGTTCTTCGCGCTGGCGGCGAACAACCCGCTGTTGCAGGCATGGTTCGTCCGCACGGGTCATCCGAACGGTCCCGATCCCTATTTCCTCTATGCCTCCTCCAATATCGGCAGCTTCCTCGCGCTGTTGTCCTATCCGGTGCTGCTGGAGCCGATGTTCACGCTGCGCACGCAAAACCTGATCTGGACCGGCGGCTATGGCCTGCTGATCGTTCTGATCGCGGCGTGCGGCGTACTGTTGCTGCGCTCGCCGATGTCGGCCGCGGTGGATACGCTGGCGGCGGATATCGATGCGCCGGCGCCGGCCTGGATCCTGCGCGCGCGCTGGATCTTTCTCGCCGCGGTGCCGTCGGGCCTGTTGATCGCGGTGACCGCGCATATTTCGACCGACGTCGCCGCGGCGCCCTTGCTGTGGGTGCTGCCGCTCTCGCTCTATCTGTTGACCTGGGTGCTGGTGTTCCAGTCGCGTCCGCTGTTGCCGCACAAATGGATGCTGATGCTGCAGCCGGTGGCGATCGCGGGCGTCATCGGGCTATTGGCGGTCGGCGGCGAACAGAACCTGCTGCTGACGCTCGGCGGCCATCAGCTCTGCTTCTTCGTCATCGCGATGGCTTGCCACGGCGAACTGGCGCGCACCCGCCCCGCCGCGAAATATCTCACCGGCTTCTATGTCGCGCTGTCGTTCGGCGGCATGGTCGGCGGCCTGTTCGCCGGCCTGGTCGCGCCGTATGCGTTTTCATGGGTGGCGGAATATCCGATCCTCGTGGTCCTGGCCGTGTTGTGCCGGCCGCCCGGCGACGAGCGCTGGCCGCGCTGGAGCCGCTGGTACTGGCCGGCTCTCGCCGCCGTGGCGGCAGGGCTGATCGTGCCTTCCCTTGGCGCCGGCAAGACGTTCGACTGGCTCGAGGAGCAGCGGGTTTACGTGGTCGGCGCGGTCGCTGTGGTCGGGATGCTGCTGGCACTCGGGCTGAAGGCGGATCGATGGAAGCTCGCAGCGCTCGCGATGCTGGCGCTGGTGCTGATGCGGATCTATCCGGCCGACGACGGGCGGGTGGAAACCGTGCGCAGCTTCTTCGGCGTCCACAAGATCGTCGTGACACCGCACGGCCAGTATCACGTGCTGATGCACGGCACCACGATCCACGGTGCCGAGAAATTCCAGAATGACGACGGCACGCCTGTTCCGGGGCGACCCGAACCGATCACCTATTACCACAAGGACGGCGGCATCGGTCAGGCGATCACGGCGATCCGCGAGCGCAAGGGCGCACCGCTTCGCGTGGCGGTGATCGGCCTTGGCGCCGGCACGCTGACCTGCGCTTCCCGGCCGGGGGAAACCTGGAAGTTCTTCGAGATCGATCAGTCGATGGTCGATACCGCGCGCGATCCCAGATATTTCACCTACATCAGGAATTGCGAGCCGGATCTAAAGCCCGTGATCGGCGACGCGCGGCTGACCTTCGCCCGCGAACCCGACGGCATCTACGATCTGATCATCGTCGACGCCTATTCGTCGGACGCGATCCCGATCCATCTCGCCACCCGGGAGGCGATGAAGATCTACAAGGACAAGCTCGCGCCGCACGGCGCGGTGCTGATGCATGTCTCGAACCGGCATCTGGAATTGTCCAGCGTCGTGGTCGGCATCGCCGGGGCCAACGATCTCGAGAGCTGGGTCTACAGCGAGGATTCCGGGCGGGACAGCGAATACATTTTCTCGACCTCGGTCGTGGTATCGGCGCGCGAGGAGGCCGATGTCGGAAAACTGGCATCGTCGGATCAGTGGGCGGAGACCGAAGCCGACGCGAAGCAGCGGGTCTGGACCGACGATTACTCCAACGTGCTTGGCGCGGTGTACCGGCGGCTGCGCGACGGCGAGCAATAAACTTCGAGGCGTAAATGCCGCGCCAAGCGACGCCGTGCCGAGGCGCGCGGCTACTGGAACTGCACCTGCCGTTCAGGCGTTGTTCAGGTGTTATAGCGTGACGTTATCCTAACTGTGCCGCTTCCATCTTGCGCAGCCGCTTGAGGAGGGTGTCATGTCAAAATTCAACATCCTGTCCGTGATTGTTCTCTCGATCGCGCTTTCGGGCGCGGCCTATGCCAGAGGCGGTGGAGGACATGGTGGCGGTGGCGGCCACGGCGGTGGTGGTCACGGCGGCGGCGGTCACTTCGGAGGCGGTGGGCATTTCGGAGGTGGCCATTTCGGCGGCGGACACGCCGGAGGCATGCGCGGCGGCGGGGCGCGATTCAGCGGCGGCGGGCGGCGCTTCGGAGCCGGATCCGCGATGTCGCGATCGGCCGGGCGATCCGGTTTCTCCGGCAATCATTCATTTGCGGGCCGTAATTCCGCGGGCGCCCTGGCAGGCCGGAACGCGAGCATCAGGTCCCGGGCCGTCCACAACGCGCTGAACTCGCGCGCCGTCGCGGGCGCATTGCACCACCAGGGCGCTTTGCATAATCCGGGCACGCGCGCGCAAATCGCGGCCAGCGCGGCAACGGCGGGATGGCGCAATCGGGGCGGGTGGTGGCAGCACGGCAATGGCGGGTATGGCTGGGTCGGTCCGTTGTTTTGGCCGTTCGCCTATTACGACATCTCCGATTACGCGATGTGGGGTTACGGCTACGATCCTTCGTTCTGGGGATATGGCTATGGCGACCTCTATGCGGGCATCTTCGCCCCTTACGGCTATGACGACCTGAGCGGCTATCTGCCGCGGGGTGGCGGCGGCTATTCCGGTGGCTCGGCACCGTCGTCGTCCGCGGCGCTGGCGGCAAATCCTCCAACGGATGAGCTGTCGCAAATGTGCGGCGAGGACAGCCGTGACATCGCGGGCCTCCCGATCGATCGAATCCAGCAGGCCATCCAGCCTAACGATGCCCAGCGCACGGCGCTCGATGATCTTGCCAATGCTTCGGTGAAGGCTGCGCAGAGCATCAAGGCGGCATGTCCGGCCAAGATCGCATTGACCGCGCCGGCCAGGCTCGCCGCCATGCAGGCGCGTATCGAAGCGATGATCGCGGCGGTAAATATCGTGCAGCCGCCGCTGGATCGTTTCTACGACCTCCTCAACGACGAGCAGAAGGCCCGGCTCACCGCGCTCGGCCAGGATCAGCGTGGAGACCAGCGTAGAGATCGGCGCGGCGGACCCGCCGCCCGCAACGCCGAGGGCACGCTCGCCCGGACGTGCGGCACGGCGCAGCCCGGTGCGGCGGATTGGCCGGCCGCCGAGATCGAGGCACAGGTGCATCCGACCGAGGCGCAGCGCGCGAGTTTCGCCGCGCTGAAGGACGCCAGCGCCAGGGCGGCGGATATGCTCAAGGTCTCCTGCGAGCCCGACTCCGCGCTGACGCCGCCGGCGCGGCTCGCCGCCGTCGATAAACGGCTCGACACCATGCTGCAGGCGGTCGAGATCGTGCGCGCGGCGCTCGATGATCTCTACGGAGAATTGACCGACGAGCAGAAGGCGCAGTTCGAAGCCATCGGTCCGGGCCGCATGGCGTCATCGGATGAATCCCCGGCAGCACCGACGCGTCATTACCGCCGGCGCCACCATGCCAGCGTCGGCGGAATCGTGCGCCGGCTCATTTCAATCGCGTGGTGACGGGACAAAGCGCTTTGCGGCGAAGTGGACACCGTTTCGCGGCAGGAAAAGAGGGACAGGCCCCGGTGGCGGGCCCATGGAATTATGTTCCTTCCGGGCCGCGGGCCATCGCCAATTTCCGCGAATCGCGTAACGATGCCGGCCTTAAGCGCTGGTCTTGAACGCGATTCTGGCAGGGATTACAGGACTGATGGGCTGGGCGGCCTGGGCCGATCCATGCGCGTTCAACGACAAGCATCTGGAGAGCTTCCCGTGCGATTGCGAAGGCTCATTCCTTTGACAGTGCTGGCTCTTGGCCTCGCGTCGTGTTCGCGGGAAGCAGAGTACACCGATCAGCAGCGTGCGTGCATCGCCCAGCGTTACACGAACTATGACGCAAGGCAGCTTAACCAGTGTGTTGACGTGTGCAGAGCCTGCATGAACGGCAACGTCGTTACCTGCAACACCTCGTGCAAGCTCAAGGGTGCAAGCTAGCAAGCGTCAATTCTGATAGCCGAACAATCCGCGCTGATAGGATGGCCGCCGCGCATATTGGGGGTCGTTGTAGCCGCGGTTATCATAACCGGGCTGCTGCTGATAATAGACCTGTCCGTCATAGACGCGCCGGCTCGAGCGCGGAGCGGGGTAGCGCGCGTCGCTCGAACTGCCGTCGGCCGGATAGATGTAACCATCGTCGACGCGGGCCTGCGGCACGAGCTGGCGGGGCGCGGTCTGCAGCGGCGCCAGTGCGACGGGATCGCCGACATTGTCATATTGCGGAGCGTATGGCTGGGCCGGGTCGCGGCGCGCGACGGCGTTGTCCAGCCGGGTTCGCGGATTGCGCGCCAGCGCGACCTGGGAAGAGCCGGTAAGCGTCACCGTGGCGTTGAGCACGCCTTGCTGTTCCACCAGCGCATATAGCGTCGCGGCGTGGGCGCGCGACAGCCGCACGCAGCCATGGGAAACCGGATTGCCCAGCCGGCTTTCGGAGTCGGTGCCATGGATGGCGTGGCCGATCTTGGTGAAGAAGATCGAGTGCGGCATCGGCGCGTCGTCGAATTCCTTGGAGTAGTGGTCTTCCTCCATGCGGAAGGTACGGAAGGTGCCGTTGGGCGTCTCGTGCGAGGGATTGCCTGTCGAGACCGGCCACTGGTAGCGCTCGATGCCGTCGACCGCGACGGTCATCATCTGCGCATCCTTGTCGACGGTGATGGAGATCTTGGCCTGCGCGGCGTCAGTGGCGAACAACACCAGACCCGTGACAGCGATGAGGAAGGAACGCATTTTACTTTTGGCCTCCGAGCCTTGACTGCCGCGCCGCTCACCGCCCCCCGGTACCCAATATGCAGGAAAATCGGCCCTGGTTCCAGTGGCGCGCGGGGGAATCGTTAACGATACGGCGGGCGCAAACAACGCGGAGGCGCGGCCCAATCGGGCGGGTGGTGCGATTTTTCGCATCTCCACCGAACGGGTCATCGCGGGCTCTTGATGAAAGCGGAACTCATGGGTCACACTGACGTTACCCAGGCCCGCCCCTGCGGGCCCGACGTGGCCGGCCATGAGGAATCAACATGAGAACGATGACGAAGACGGCGAAGATTACGGTTTTGACGCTGCCGGCAGTTTTTCCGATGACGCGCCTGCTTGCCGGTGCGGCATTGGCTCTCGCCCTGCTCGCGATCCCTCATGCCGCGCACGCCCAGGGCATCGTGCGCGGCGCGCAGGAAGGTGCGTACGAAGGCAACCGGGCCGCCGGTCCGGTGGGCGGTGTGGTTGGCGGCGCGATCGGCGCCGGCGTTGGCGGGGCGGTGGGCGCGGTGGACGGCGTGCTCGGGATTCCCTATCGGGGGCGCTATCATTGCCGGGGCTACTACAATCGCTACGGCCACTTCCGCTGCTATCGATAGATTATTTCTCGACGTCATTCCGGGGCGCATCGAAGCATGCGAGCCCGGAATCTCGAGATTCTCCGATGTGCAATCGCGCATCGTAGTTCGATGCTTCCGCATCGCCCCGGAATGACCGTCCAAGTGATTGCTCCCGAATGACGCGCTTTCGCGCGTCAATTCTTCAGCCGATAACCGGTCTTGAAGATCCACCACACCACGATCATGCAGATGGCGAGAAATGACAGCGTCATGCCAATGCTCAAGGTCACGCTGACGTCGGAGATTTCGTAAAAACTCCAGCGGAAGCCGCTGATCAGATAGACCACCGGATTGAGCAGCGTGATCGTGCGCCAGCCCGAGGGCAGCATGTTCACCGAATAAAAGCTGCCGCCGAGGAACGTCAGCGGCGTCACCACCAGCATCGGGATCATCTGGAGCTTCTCAAAGCCGTCGGCCCAGATGCCGATAATGAAACCGAACAGGCTGAAGGTCACGGCCGTCAGCACCAGGAAGGTCAGCATCCACCAGGGATGATGAATTTGCAGCGGTACGAACAGTCCGGCGGTGGCCAGAATGATCAGGCCGAGGATGATCGATTTGGTCGCAGCCGCGCCGACATAGCCGAGCACGACCTCGAAATAGGAGATCGGCGCCGACAATATTTCGTAAATCGTGCCGACGAATTTTGGAAAATAGATGCCGAACGAGGCGTTGGCGATGCTCTGTGTCAGCACCGACAGCATCACCAGGCCCGGCACGATGAAGGTGCCGTAGCTGACGCCTTCCACCGAGGTGATGCGCGAGCCGATCGCCGCGCCGAACACCACGAAATACAGCGAGGTGGAAACCACGGGCGAAACGATGCTCTGCACCAGCGTGCGCCAGGTACGTGCCATTTCGAATTTGTAGATCGCGCGGACGGCCCTGAAATTCATGGCGCGCGCACCAGGCTGACGAAGATGTCTTCCAGCGAACTCTGGATCGTGTCGAGGTCCGAGAAGCGGATGCCGGCGTCCCTGAGGTCGCTGAGCAGGCTCGTGATGCCGGTGCGGTCGCCCCTGGTATCGTAGTTGAATGTCAGTCGGGAACCACCGTCTGAAAGTTCGAGATTGTAGGCGGAGAGGGATGGCGGAACCGCATCGATCCTGCCTTGCAGGTGCAGCTTCAGTTGCTTCTTGCCGAGTTTTTGCATCAGGTTCGCCTTGTCCTCGACCAGGATGATCTCGCCCTTGTTGATGACCCCGACCCGGTCGGCCATCTCCTCCGCCTCGTCGATGTAGTGCGTGGTGAGGATGATGGTGACGCCCGAGGCCTGCAGTGTCCGCACGACCTCCCACATTCCCTTGCGCAAGTCGACATCGACGCCCGCCGTCGGCTCGTCGAGAAACAGGATCTGCGGCTCGTGCGACAGCGCTTTCGCGATCATCACCCGGCGCTTCATGCCACCCGACAGCGTGACGATCTTGGCGTCCTTCTTGTCCCACAGCGACAGGTCCTTCAGCACCTTTTCGATGTGGTCCGGATTTTTCGGCTTGCCGAACAGGCCGCGGCTGAAGCTGACGGTCCCCCACACCGATTCGAAGGCGTCGGTGTGCAGTTCCTGCGGCACCAGGCCGATCAGCGAACGCGCGGCGCGGAAGTCGCGGTCGATGTCGTGGCCGCCGACGGTGACGCGGCCTTCGCTCGGATTGGCGATCCCGCAGATAATGCTGATCAGCGTGGTCTTGCCGGCGCCGTTTGGCCCCAGCAGCGCAAAAATCTCGCCGCGCCGGATGTCCAGATTGATGTTGTTCAGCGCCTTGAAACCGGAGCCATAGGTTTTGGATAGATTTGAGACGGAAATCATTGAAGGCATGGGCGGATTGCCGGTCTGGACGGGAATTGCGTGAAAGGATCAGGGCGGCGTTTCAGCCGGCCCGCGCGGCGGAGGCTGGCGAGGCAACTACAGATAGGAAAGCAGGCGCGGTTGCGCAATCGGCTCGACGCGCCTTCCGAAAGATATGCAGACAAACAACAGGTGCCGGCGAGGCGTTGCATTTTCCGCGATTGCCCGCGCCGGGCCAATCAAAATATGCTGCGCAAACCAAAATAAAATCACACGACCGCCGGGGAGGGCGCCGCACCTTGTCATTTTACGACAGAATTCTCGCTGGATCGCTGGTCGCCACGGCGCTCGCGATGCTGCCGGCCGGGATGTGCGGCGCGGCCGAAACCGCCATCAAACTCGGGAATACCGCGCCCTACAGTGGACCCGCGTCGGCCTACGGCACGATCGCCCGCGCCGAGGCGGCTTACTTTCAGATGTTGAACGATCAAGGCGGCATCAATGGACGCAGAATCGATTTCCTGACCCTGGATGACGCCTACTCGCCCGCCAAGACGGTCGAACAGACCCGCAAGCTGGTCGAACAGGACGACGTGCTGGCGATGTTCAGTTCGGTCGGTACCGCGCCGAATATCTCCGTGCAGAAATATCTCAACGCCAAACGCGTCCCTCAGCTCTTCGTTTCATCGGGGGCGACGAGGTGGAACGACCCCGAACATTTCCCGTGGACGGTCGGGTTCAATCCGACCTACGAACTCGAAGGCCGTCTCTATGCGCAATATATCTTGCAGGCCAGGCCGAACGCAAAGATCGCGGTGATCGCGCCGAACGAGGATGCCGGAAAGGACTACGTCAGGGGTTTCAAGGCGGGGCTCGGCGAGCATGTCGATCAGCTCGTCTCCGAGACGACCTACCTC
The DNA here is from genome assembly GCA_963786045.1 of uncultured Alphaproteobacteria bacterium. Classification (GTDB taxonomy): domain Bacteria; phylum Pseudomonadota; class Alphaproteobacteria; order Rhizobiales; family Xanthobacteraceae; genus Bradyrhizobium. The sequence continues at coordinate 166,567 of CAWAXR010000024.1, forward strand.
ACCGCCGATCCGACGATCGATTCCCAGATGGTCACCATGCGTGAATCCGGCGCGGATGTTTTCTTCGCCGAGGCGACGCCCAAATTCGCGGCGCAAGCCATCAAGAAGGCGGCGAGCATGGGCTGGAAGCCGCTGATCATCCTGCCGTCGGTTTCGAATTCCTTCTCCGCGGTGCTGGAGCCGGCCGGCATCGAGAACGCGGTCGGTGTGGTGACCGGGCTTTACCTTAAAGACCCCAACGATGCGCGGTGGACGGACGATCCCGCGCTCAGGGACTGGTTCGCCTGGATGAAGAAATATCAACCGAACGCCTCTACCGGCGATCTATACAATGTGCAGGGCTATACGGCCGCGCAGATCATGGCTTTGGTGCTGCGAAATTGCGGCGATGATCTTTCCCGCGACAACATCATCAAACAGGCGGCATCGTTGAATGGCGTCACGTTGCCGATGCTGCTTCCAGGCATCAAGATCCATACCGATCCGCACAACGTCACGCCGATCCGGCAGATTCAGATGGCGCGGTTTGACGGAAGGTCCTGGGTACTGTTCGGAGATGTCCTTGGCGAGAAATAGCTTGTTCGCCGGTTGAGTTCAGCGGATCGATCGGGTTTCCGGACCGCTCACTGGAAATACTTGCTGATGATCAGCAGGTCGGACGTGGAGGGCTGCCGCCCGTTCAAGCTCGCCTCGATGACCCGCCGGCAGACTTCGGCGGTCGCCTCGTCCCTGAAATCGGTGGCGGCTTCGAGAACGGTCCGGGCGGCATCCAGTGCTCCATCCTTCTTGGATGCTTCGGTTTTCCTGTTCGCGGTATCACCTTTCCTGCCGAAGCCGCCGGCCGCGGCTTTGCCGAATGCCGGCACGCCTTTGCCAAATGTGATCGCATTCATGTTCGTTGGCCTCTTTATTGCGCGGCAAGAGCGGGCTGCCGCTGCATGCCGGAATCCGCAGCTCCGCCGTTCTTTCGAGACTGGTAGAAGGCGAGAACGCTCCGCGATGTCGCGATGTTGAGACGGCTGTACTCGCTTTCCAGCTCCCTCAGGTCCTGCGCGGTGATGCGGTGATCTTTTGCGCCGAGGAACAGCAGGGCCATCGTCGTGTCCCAGCAGAAGTCGAGGGCCTTGGCGAGGATCAGCAGCATTTCCCGGTTCTTGTCCAGAAGCGCGCGTTCGATCACATCGCCCGGCAATGCGCACAGCAGGGACAGTCCGATCGTTACCTCGTCGATCCTGTGGGAAATCGCATAGCTGGATATGCTGCTCTCATTCAGGTTGCCCAGCCGGTGCTGCGTCGCCACCACGCGTTTTGCGACAAAATGGCTTCGCGATACCGGCCCGAATTTGGACTGCAGCACCCCTGCGACGTCGGTCACCGACGTCTGAATGTCCTCGGCCATATCGGGACGTTCGTGTTCGAGCCGCTTCTTCACATCATTCGACGCCTTCGCGATCAGCTGCTGGAAGACGTGCCGCGGGATGTCCTGGCGCAGACCGAGTTGCTCGGCGAGAATGGAGTCGCCCTCGGCTCGCTTGATCAGGTGCAGAAAGCCGAAGTCGGAAAAGCGCGCACCCTTGTTCCCCGCAACCGAGTTCACCACTTCCTGGTTGCCGCGCGTCACGAGTTCGTCGGTGACGCTCTCCTCGATCGATTTTCGTTTCGAGATCGCGAGCATGTGGCTCTGGCTCTTGGTGCAGACGTTGGCGACCAGCGCGTAAGGCTCGAGCTGCGTGGATTCCCGCAGGACGGGTCCCGCGACTTCGATCGAGTCGTCGAAGGCAAGCTTGTGAATGACGTTGACGGGAGCGCCGTCAAAGCGGGCCAGCCGCTGGGCCAGCTGCGCGCGGGCCGCAACCTCGATCTCATCGGCCAGGCGCGTGATGACCTCGCCAAAGGTCCAGATCTCGTCCTCGCTGAACCGGCCGGTGATCAACAGGTCGGTGGTATGCCAGAGCGCCCGGGCGCGGCTCTCGGGCGTCCCACGCGTGACCGCCTCGTCGAGATCCCGCAAGAATGACGTCGCCTCGGTCTTCTTGGCGGTCTTGAATTGCAAACTCATTATTCCCAGCCCTGAATCGCAAAAAATGCGGACAAAGGATATTTGCCGGGGAGGGTACACCCCCACGCGCGAGTTTTCGGTAAACGCGGCGCGGAAGTATTGCCTATCAAAATTCGTTCAAATGCGGTGGATTCGGTTAGCCTTCCGATTGGGGATGATGCAGTCCAAGTGGACGCGCACGGTCCTCATCAGGCATTTGCAATCGGATCAAGAGTCTGGCCCCGGGATCGGATGCGGCGAGTTCACGCCCGCTCGACAAAACTGTCGACCACCTTCTTCTCGCCGGCTTTCTCGAACGCGATGGTGAGCTTGTTGCCGTCGATCCTGACGACGTTGCCGTAGCCGAATTTCTGGTGAAACACCCGGTCGGACAGCGCGAACTCCGAGGTGGCGCCGGTGGATTTCGCGATCAGTTCGCCTTCGATCACCATGGGCGCGCGCTTGTTGCGCGGGAAGCCGCCGGCGTCCCCTCGTGAAGACGCAGCGCCGCGCGAGCCTGAAGCATCGTTGCGCGAACCTGAGGTATCGCTGCGCGAACCTGAAAATGGCGACTGGCTCTCATTGAAGCCGCCGCCGGCCTGTCCGTGGCGGCCGCGGGCGCGGTTGGCCTGCGCGCGCTGCCAGCCCGGCGTCGTGTAGCTTGAGCCGAACGATTCCACATTGTCGAAGCGCGAGGGGCCGTAGCCGCTGGCGCCGCCCCAGCCCGAGCCGCCCTTGGATTCCGTGATCTCGACATTGTGCGCCGGCAATTCGTCGAGGAAGCGGGAGGGGATCGTGGTCGACCAGGTGCCGTGAATGCGCCGGTTGGTGGCGAAATAGAGTTTGGCGCGGCGGCGGGCGCGGGTGAGGCCGACATGGGCCAGACGCCGCTCCTCCTCGAGGCCGGCGCGGCCCTGCTCATCGAGCGTGCGCTGGCTTGGAAACAGGCCTTCCTCCCAGCCGGGCAGGAAGACGTTGTCGAACTCAAGCCCCTTGGCCGAATGCAGCGTCATCAGCGACACCGCATCGTCCTCCGTGCCGCCCTCGCGGTCCATCACCAGCGAAATGTGTTCGAGGAATCCTTGCAGGTTCTCGAACTCCTCCATCGAGCGGACCAGTTCCTTGAGGTTCTCGAGCCGTCCGGCGGCATCGGCCGAACGGTCCTTCTGCCACATCTCGGTGTAGCCGCTCTCGTCGAGCACGATCTCGGCGAGTTCGGTGTGCGAGGTCACCTCGCGCTGCGCGCGCCAGCGATCGAAACTGGCGAGAAGGCCGCGCAAGGAGCCTCGGGCTTTCGGCTTCAACTCGTCGGTTTCCACCACGGCGCGGGCGGCCTCGAACAGCGGGATGCGCCGCTTGCGGGCATGGTCGTGCAGCATCTGCACCGTCGCGTCGCCGAGGCCGCGCTTGGGCACATTGACGATGCGCTCGAAGGCGAGGTCGTCGGCGGCGGAATTGATCACGCGCAGATAGGCCAGCGCGTCGCGGATTTCGGCGCGCTCGTAGAATCTGGGGCCGCCGATGACGCGATAGGGCAGGCCGAGGGTGACGAAGCGATCTTCGAATTCGCGCATCTGGAACGAGGCCCGCACCAGAATGGCGATATCGTTGAGCCTGTGGCCGGCGCGCTGCAGTTCCTCGATCTCCTCGCCGATGGCGCGGGCTTCCTCTTCGGAATCCCAGGCGCCGGTCACGGTGACCTTTTCGCCGTCGACGTCTTCGGTGCGGAGCGTCTTGCCGAGCCGGCCTTCATTATGCGCGATCAGATGCGAGGCGGCGGCGAGGATGTGGCCGGTGGAGCGGTAATTGCGCTCGAGCCGGATGACCTTGGCGCCGGGAAAGTCGTGCTCGAAGCGCAGGATGTTGTCGACCTCGGCCCCGCGCCAGCCATAGATCGACTGGTCGTCGTCGCCGACGCAGCAGATGTTTTTTGGTGGGGCTTGCGATGTCATTCCGGTCGCTTGCGTCGTCATTCCGGGATGGTCCGAAGGACCAGACCCGGAATCTCGAGATTCCCCGATGTGCAATTGCACCTCGGGGCTCGCATCTTCGATGCGCCCCGGAATGACGGAGGACAACGGCGCGCCCGGCTTCGACGGCGCCTGCGCCAGGAGCCGCAGCCAAAGGTACTGCGCCACGTTGGTGTCCTGGTATTCGTCCACCAGGATGAACTTGAAGCGGTTCTGGTATTGCCGGAGCACATCGGGGTGTTCGCGGAACAGCCGGATGTTTTCCAGCAGCAGATCGCCGAAGTCCGCGGCGTTGAGGATCTTCAGCCGCTCCTGATAGTTCGCGTAGAGCTTGCCGCCCTTGCCGTTGCCGAACACCGCGGCTTCGCCGGGCGGCACCTGCGCCGGCGTCAACCCGCGATTCTTCCAGCTGTCGATCAGGCCGGCGAGCATCCGCGCCGGCCAGCGCTTGTCGTCGATGCCCTCCGCCTGCAACAGCTGCTTGAGCAGCCTGATCTGGTCGTCGACGTCGAGCACGGTGAAATTGGATTTCAGCTGCACCAGCTCGGCGTGGGAGCGCAAAATTCGTCCGCCGATGGAGTGAAAGGTGCCGAGCCACGGCATTCCCTCCACCGCCTGGCCGAGCATGTGGCCGAGGCGCAGCTTCATCTCGCGCGCCGCCTTGTTGGTGAAGGTGACCGAGAGGATTTCCCCCGGCCGGGCCCGGCCCGTCGAGAGGATATGGGCGATGCGGCAGGTCAGCACGCGCGTCTTGCCGGTGCCGGCGCCGGCCAGCACCAGCACCGGACCGTCCAGCGTTTCCACCGCCTCGCGCTGCTCTGGATTGAGGCCTGCGAGATATTGCGGGGTCGCCGAGGCGCGCGCGCGCGCGGCGATGCCGCCAGCCGCGGGCTGGTGGTTGGGAACGCCGTGATGGGTCAGCTTGTTCAGCTCGGTCATATGCGATTCGTTTTGCGCCCCACGATGGCACCGCGGGGCCGCGAAGGGGAGCCTTGATAGCAGGATTGGGGGGCATATAGGGGTTTTGGGATGGATTTGACAGGAGTTATCCCGGCCTGGCTTAGCCCGCCGGCCACCGCGAGAGCGCGATTTTGTTCCCTCGATTCCGGTATTTTTGAAAGCTGGCGACGCCGGACGGTGCGGAACGTTCGTTCCAGTGCCGGATTAATCCCGCTAGTGATGCGCAATCGCGGTTGCGCTGAACGGAAACCGAACCTGTAAAGCGGAGATCCCCGTCATGCTGAGTTGGGTCGTTACATTCCTCGTCATTGCCCTGATTGCGGGTGTTCTCGGCTTCGGCGGCATTGCCGGGGTATCCATCGAGATCGCCAAGACCATCTTCTTCATCGCGGTGGTGCTGTTTCTGGTCTCGGCCTTGGTCGGCCTGGCGCGCGGCCGCACCCGCGTCTAGCCGGTATGGCTGACGCGGTGAGTGGCCCAGGCCCAGGGATCGAATTCGCGGCCGCGCGGCTGGCGTGCTGAAATTTTTCAGCAGCCGACATCGTGGGCGATTGGGTCGGCTTCGCCTTGCATATCTTCAGCGCTTTACAATCACGATCTCCAGATATTCGCCGGGAGCGACCATGGTTCCGTCCTCGGCGCGATTCATCCGGCCAACGAGTGCCATCAGATCGTTTTGCAGTCCTTGCTGGTTTGCGGCGTCAAGCGCCGCAAAAGCCTTCAACATGGGGCCATAATAATTCTTGAAGACGTCGAGGAAATGCTCCGCTGATCGGTAGCGAAACGTGAAATTGCGGCGCTCAGCCTTGATGGAAGCGGCGGAGGGCCCGAACATTTCCTTGATGCGCGCCTCGGTCCCCCACAGTGCCGGCGATTTCGCGCCGGCTGGCGGCGGCAGGTGCTTGCCGAGTGTCTTGAAGACTTGGCCGATAAAGCCCTCCGGCGTCCAGTTCGCCAGCCCGATCTTGCCGCCGCTCCTGCATACCCGGAGCAGTTCCGCCGCAGCTTTGTCCTGATCGGGCGTAAACATCACTCCAAAGGTCGAAACCACCGCGTCGAAGCTGGCGTCGGCAAAGGATAGTGCTTCCGCGTCCGCCTCCTCGAACCTGATCGACAAACCCTCCGCCGCGGCGCGGTTTCGACCGCGCGCGAGCAGGCTCGGCACGTAGTCCGTGGAGACGACATCACACCAGCGCCGCGCCGCGGCCAGGGTGGCATTGCCGTTGCCGGCGGCGACGTCCAACACCTTCTGCCCCGCGCGAATATCGAGGGCTTCGCAGAGTTGTTCGCCGACGATCTGTAGGGTCGTGCCAACGATGGCATAGTCGCCGGAGGACCAGGCTCCTTGCTGACGGACCTTCAAGGCCTTGAGATCGGGCTGGACGGGCTGCTGGCTTTGCGCGGCTGGTGAGGCAATCATGCTGTTCTCCCTTTGAATCCGGGGTGAATGGCCGGATTTAAGCCTGGCTCCGGCAGATGCCTATCCAGTTTGCGACAGGGCTATCCGGAACCTGAACTTTTTTGCCGCATTCGAGACTCATGATCGGGGCTTTCGGGATTATGAAATGCTTGCCGGCCCGGACAAATCATCGAACAGAATGCTGCTGCTGCCGCGTAGCGTTCGGCGCGCGCTCGAAGCGATACGTGCGAGTGTCGGGCAGCCCCGGACGGTAACCGAACTGGCCGCTGTCGCGGGCGTTTCCAGCAGGACGTTGCAGCGGCAATTTCTCGCCTTTGTCGGCAAGACGCCACGCGCCATGCTTCGCGATATCGGCTTCGAGCGCGCGCGGCGCGAACTGCTGCGGGGGGCGGCGGACGCCAGGGTCACGGACATCGCGTTGCGTTCGGGCTTTCCCCACGGCGGACGCTTTTCCGTCGAATATCGCCGCCGCTACGGCGAGACGCCGTCCCAGACCCTTAAACGGCAGGCCGTGCTCGCCGCCGCCTTCGCGTCGACGCCTTCGTGCCTTGTGCCGTCTCGCGACGGGCCGACGGTCGCGCTCGGCCAGATCGAAGCGAGTCCGGAACATTTCGAGATCGCGGCCGATATTGCCGACGATCTTTCCTTCGCGCTGATGCGCGCCGGAATTTCGGTCGGAAGGGAGCCCAGATCGGCGCGTTATCATTTGATCGGCGCGATCCGGGGATCGGGGAGGCAGGCGCGCCTGATCTTTCGATTGATCGACAAGGAAGCCGGTTGCCAGATCTGGGCAGATCGTTCCGACGGCGTCTTGGGCGACACCGTCGGCGTGGACGAGCATCTCGCCATCAGGGTTGCCGCGGCACTTCAATCGCACCTTCGAATTGCCGAGATCAATCACGCGCTACGAAAACCAGGCAGCGAACTCGGTCCGCACGACCTCGCGCTCAGGGCCATGCCGGGCGTGCTCTCGCTCGACGCCGAGGGAAATGCTCGTGCGCTCGAAATGCTGGAGCGCGCGATGGCGCAAGATCCCGACTATGCGCTGGCCAAAGCGCTTGCGGCCTGGGCCCGCATTCAGCGCGTGGTCTATCATTTCACCGCCGAGCCGCAGGATGAGCGCGCCCGAAGCGTCGAGTTGGTGCAGAAGGCGCGGGCGCTTTCCGGCGACGCTACCGTACTTGCGATCCTCGGCAACGCGCTGACACTTCTCAACGAGCTCGACGCCGCGGATCTGCTCATTCGCAAGGCGCTTTCCCTCGACGGTGGATCGGCGTGGGCGTGGAGCCGCAGCGGATGGATCGATGCCTATCGAGGCGACGCCGAATCCGCCATCGAACGTTTCAAGATCGCGCTCGACCTCGCGCCGCAGGATCCCCTCGCATTCAACAATATGGTCGGAATCGGCTGTGCCTACTTCACGGCCGGCAATTATGCCGAGGCCGCCAGGTGGCAGCAGCGTGGGCTGATGGAGCATCCATCGGCAACCTGGGTGCATCGAACCCTTTGCCCGGCCTATGTGCTTGGCGGCGCCAGACCGGAGGCCCGTCGAAGCCTTCAGGCGCTGCGACAGCACTATCCGGGGCTGACGGTGCCGGAGGTGCAGCGCGGAATGCCGCCGCTGCCGGAAACCTATTGCAATCTGGTAGTCGAAGCCCTGCACGACGCGGGGCTTCCGCTCTGAGCCCCCAGCTATTTCGTGGGATCGCGACCTTCCGATCGATGCCACCGACCAGAGGATCGAAATCTGCCCGGGATCGCTGGGATGGATCTCGCGCAGGCAGCAGACATCACCGCGGGGGCTTCCCTTCCGAGGTGCCGGATGACTGGCATACCCCTGCAAAGGCGCTACGATAGCGGCACGCCGGCCGACGGGGGCACGTCATGAATTTCACCGAATATCTGAAGCACGACGCCGTAGCGCTTGCGGAATGCGTCGCGCGCGGGGAGACGACGGCGGAGGAGTTGCTGGAGCTCGCGCTGCAACAGAGCCGGCGGGCACAATCGAAGACAAATGCGATTTGCCGACCGATGGAGAGCGAAGCCCGCTCTCAACTGGCCAAGCCGCTATCCGGTCGCTTCGCCGGCGTTCCGTTCCTGATCAAGGATTGTGCGCAGGATTATGCCGGCCTGCCGACGAGTTACGCCAGCAGGTCGATGCTCGCAATTGCCGCACCCGAACATTCCCATGTGGTGCGGCGCTATCTCGAGGCTGGGCTCGTGATTTTCGGCAAGACCAATTTGCCGGAATTGGCGCTCAAGGGGGTGTCGGATTCGCAAGTCTTCGGCCGTGCCTGCAATCCATGGAACATCGATCGCACCCCCGGCGGTTCCAGCGGCGGCGCGGCGGCCGCCGTCGCATCCGGCGTCGTTCCGATGGCGGCAGGCAACGATGGCGGAGGTTCGATCCGCATTCCAGCCGCATGTTGCGGCCTCTTTGGCTTGCGGCCGTCGCGTGGGCGTATTTCAGCGGGACCGGGCTATAGCGAGTACTGGTACGGGGCGTCGAGCGAAGGGGTGATCTCGCGCAGCGTGCGCGACACGGCCTTCGCGCTCGATGTTCTGTCCGGCGGAGAGCCCGGCGATCCCTTTGTAATTGCCAAGCCGGCTGAAGCTTACGCCGAGGCGATGGGGCGCGATCCGGGTCGCCTGCGCATCGCCTTCACGTCGGCCTCGCCGATCGGAACCGAGGTCCACCCGGAGGCGGTGGCCGCCGTGAACGGGGCGGCGAAACTCTTGCGGAGCCTCGGCCACGAGGTCGAAGAGGCCGCGCCCGACATCGATGGTGCCGAGCTCGCAAGAGCCTTCCTGCACATCTATTTCGGCCAGGTCCCGGCCATGGTGGCGCAGGCGCGCGCGCTTGGAGCGCAGCGTTCGGATTTCGAGCTGCTGACGCGCGTGCTCGCGACGATCGGGGGCGCGATCTCCGCGGGCGCGCTGACGACGCAGCTTCTCAAGTGGAACGAATTCGCGCGCGTGCTCGCACGTTTCCTGAATCGTTACGATATGCTCTTGACGCCGACGCTCGCGCATCCGCCGATCCGTCATGGACAGGGCGACCCGACGGCCATGGAGCAGACGGCGCTCGACCTTCTCGACCGCGCAGGGCTGCTCGGCCTCCTCGCGCGCGTCGGTCTGCTCGATGGCGCGGTTGACAAGATCGCGCGCGACAGCCTGCAATATGTGCCGTTCACCCAGCTCGCCAACCTCACGGGAACGCCGGCCATGAGCGTTCCGCTGCACTGGACGGCGGAGGGACTGCCGTTAGGGGTGCAATTCGTCGCGCGTTTCGGCGAGGAGGATCGGCTCCTGCAGCTCGCGCGCCAGCTTGAAGCGGCGCGGCCGTGGTTCGACCGGCTGCCTGCATGGGTGGCGCAGGGCTAGCGTTTAACCGGGAGCCGGACACTTCGGCCGAGACCGTCGGGACGCGGGACGGCCGCATGCGCCTTCGCTACGGCCTCGATGCGGGCGCGGATGTCGGGCGGAAACGGCGCGGTCTTGCGCGCGTTCATGTCGATATGGATGGTCATGTTTTCCGAGGTCGCCGACAGCCAGCCTTCGCTCGCGTGGCGCAATTCCTCGAAGGTGTGCAGCCGCTTCTCGTCCGCGCCCACGAGCAGGATCGAAACCTGCACGGGATCGCCCAGATGAATCTCGCGCAGGTAGCGCACGTGGCATTCGGCGGTGAAGGTCGAGCCGTGGCGCGCCTTCATGTAGGCGGGGCCGATACCCAGTTGCAGCCATAATTCGTCGATGGCGCGATCGAACATCACATTATAATAGGCCATGTTGAGATGGCCGTTGTAGTCGATCCATTGCGGCTCGATCTGCATCACCGACGACAGGAATGGCGCGGGCCGGAGCAGCAGATCGTCGCCGGCAGAAGGTGTCGTCATGGTGTCCATTCCGTCTTTGGGGACATGATCCCTTGACCCCTTATATATCCTTTGCCACGGTACTTTTGCGGGAGGATTTTGCCGTGGGAATTTTGTCTTGGGAATGAAGATAACCAACAATTTGAAGCGGCCGGAGCCTGAGGCCCTGGCGAGCACCATCGAAGCGCTCGCCGCGCGGTTCGGCAACCGGCTGATCACATCGCGGGCGGTGCGCGAGCAGCATGCCCATACCACGACCTGGCTCGAATCACAGCCGCCCGACGCGGTGGTTATGGCGCAGGAAACCTCCGACATCCAGGATGTGGTGCGGATTTGCGCTCGTCACGGCGTTCCCGTGATCGCGTTCGGCACCGGGACCTCGCTCGAGGGACAGGTCAACGCGCCGGCCGGGGGCATCTGCATCGATCTTCGCGACATGAACAAGGTGCTGGAAGTCCACGCCGAGGATCTCGACTGCGTGATCCAGCCCGGCGTCACCCGCAAGGCGCTGAACGAGCATTTGCGCGACCAGGGCGTGTTCTTTCCGATCGACCCCGGCGCCGACGCTTCGCTGGGCGGCATGGCTTCGACGCGCGCCTCCGGCACCAATGCCGTGCGCTACGGCACGATGCGGGAGAATGTGCTGGCGCTCAAGGTCGTGCGCGGCGACGGCGAGATCATCACGACCGGCACGCGGGCGAAGAAATCCTCGGCCGGCTACGACCTGACCCATCTGTTCGTCGGCGCCGAAGGCACGCTCGGGATCATCAGCGAACTCACGATCAAGCTGCGCGGCATTCCTGAAACCATCGCGGCCGCGGCGTGTTCGTTCGAGAGCGTGCGCGGCGCCTGCCAGGCGACGATACTGGCGATCCAGACCGGCATTCCCGTCGCGCGCATCGAACTGCTCAACGCCGAACAGGTGCGCGCCTGCAATTCCTATTCGAAATTGTCGTTGCCCGAGACCCCGCTTTTGCTGCTGGAATTTCACGGCAGCGAAAACGACGTCGCCGAGCAGTCGAAGAATTTCAGCGAGATCGCCAGGGAATGCGGCGGCGGCGACTTCACCTGGACCACGCGGCCCGAGGATCGCACCAAGCTCTGGCAGGCGCGGCACGACGCCTATTGGGCGGTCAAGGCGCTGCGCCCCGGCGCCGGCGTGGTCGCGACGGATGTCTGCGTGCCGATCTCGCGTCTCGCCGATTGCGTCACCGAGACGGAAGCCGATCTGAAGCGCCTCAGACTGCAGTCGCCGATTGTCGGCCATGTCGGCGACGGCAATTTCCACTGCTCGCTGTTGTGCGACGTCCAGGATTCGGACGAAATGGCGCGCGGCGAGGAATTCATGCATCGGCTCGTCGAGCGGGCGCAATCGATGGGCGGCACCTGCACCGGCGAGCATGGTATCGGGCAGGGCAAGCAGAAATACATCGAGACCGAGCTGGGTTCCGAGGCCATCGATGCCATGCGCGCGATCAAACGGGCGCTCGATCCACAGAACATATTCAACCCCGGCAAAATCATTCCGGCGGCCTGAGGCAACTTGGGCCGCGCCAATTCCTGCTTCGGGAGGGAACAAGCCTCATTTGAGTCCGAAAAGGCCGCCTGAGGCTGGCACAACGCCGGCGATTTCAGTTATTCTGTGGTTCAACTGTTACGCGGCACGTTTTCAATACTAATCAACCGAGCATTATGATGCGCCTCTGCTGGCCAATTTTCGTCGCTGCCATGGTCCTGATTACCGTGCCGGCTCTTGCCGAGCCGTCCCATGTCAGCCCACTCGCGGGGCATGACGGGAACTTCAGGCAGAATCCGCCAAATGCGAAGGCGCGTTACGCGGAAGATGTCGCGAACGACCTCAAGCCGCAGGAACCGGACACGGATTTATTGGCGCTGATGTCGGGGACGTGCAGCACACTTAAGGTCGCCGGGCGCGATTTCGCGTGCCGGACCGTCGCATACGCCCACGGCACCCACGGCCGGGCCTATTTCACGATCGCGCTCGATGACCCGGCCGACCAGGACCACATCATCTCGTTTTCGGGGGAGAATGGCCGCAGGTCACAGGATAATCTGTACGAGCTGACGGTCGACCGGATGCTGCTGAATTCCAAGAACAGGCCGAAGGTCGATGGCCTGCCGGTGCCATTCGTCGAACTATCGGCTGGAATGTGCACGCAGCTCGGAAATATAGCGGCGGGACAGGTTTCCAGCATCGCCTGTACCGCGACAGACAAGAACGGCAGGAAATACGAATTGCATTTCGTATCCGACGGCTCGCCCATCACGCTGCGGAGGGTCAAGCCGTCCCCGCCGACCATCCGGCAGCGCGGCTAGAGCATGATCCGGAAAAGTGGGCACCGGTTTTCCGAAAAGATCATGCTCAAACAAGAAAAATAGAGCGAGATAGCAGGGAGCCCTCGACGGCCACCTGCTCCCTTCGCTGGCACGGCCGCTTTCGGGCGGCCGCCTTGAGGTGTCACATCCCGGGTTCGATCGGCTTTTCGATCTCGCCGCCGTTTTCGGCCCAGTCCTTGAAGCCGCCGATATTGTAGACTTGGCCGTAACCCATGTCCTTGAGCAGCTTGCCGGCGAGCGCGGCGCGGCCGCCGGACGCGCAATAGAGGATGAGGGTCTTGTCCTTGGTGAAGTTCTTGTCGTGGTAGGGCGACTCGGGGTCGGCGCGAAACTCAAGCATGCCGCGCGAGACGTGCACGGCGCCGGCGACCTTGCCGCTCTTCTCGACCTCGGGCGCATCGCGCACGTCGACCACCAGCGCGTTGCCCTTGCCGATCATCTCGTTCGCCTGGGCCGGCGTGATCTTCGGCACCGCGGCGTTGGCGGCCTCCATCATTTCCTTGACACTCAGCGCCATCTTTACCTCCTTGGTAGTTGAACGAACCTTCGCGTTGCGTGACGATATACAGGTTTCCCCCGGCGGGCGCCATGACGTCGGCGGCGTCCTCCAAGCCTCCACAGCCAAGGTCCTCGATGCGGCTTCCCTTCTTTTACGGCTGGATCATTATCGCGGTGACGTTTGTCACCATGGCGATCGGCGTCAACGCGCGCACCGCGTTTTCGCTGTTCTTTCCGCCGATCATAGACGAGTTCGGATGGGAGCGCGGCGTCACCGCCGGCGCCTTTTCATTCGGCTTTGTGGTTTCCGCGGGCGTAAGCCCGCTGATCGGTCGCCTGATGGACCGGCTGGGTCCGCGCAGTGTGATGGAACTCGGCGTCGCGCTGATGGCGAGCGGCTTGTTGCTGGCGCCGCTGACGACGCAGCCATGGCATCTGTATGTCACCCTCGGCGTGCTGGTCGGCGCCGGAAGCATCTGTCTCGGCTATTCCGGTCAATCCCTGTTTCTGCCGAACTGGTTCCATCGCCGGCGCGGCCTCGCGATCGGACTGGCATTCGCCGGCGTCGGTGCCGGCTCCGTCACGCTGCTGCCGTGGGTGCAACTCATGATCGAACAAACCGGGTGGCGAACCGCCTGCACGGCGATGGGCCTTCTGGTTCTGGCCGTGCTCGCGCCGATCAACCTCTTGTTGCGAAAACGTCCGGAGGATATCGGCCTGCGGCCCGATGGCGATGCCGCGCCTTCGGTCTCGTCCGTGAAGCCGGTATCGAATGTCGTCGACCCCGATTGGGCCGGCATCGACTGGACGCTGAAGCGGGCGCTCGCGACCTCGCGCTTCTGGTGGCTTGCCACGGGTTATTTCGGCGGGTTGTACATCTGGTACGCGGTGCAGGTGCACCAGACCAAATATCTTCTCGACATCGGCTTCAGCCCCGGCGTCGCGGTGGGGGCCTTGGGGGCGGTCAGCCTCCTCGGCATTCCCGGCCAGATCCTGCTTGGACACCTCTCCGACCGGGTCGGGCGCGAATCGATCTGGGCCGCGAGCTGCGCAGGCTTTGCGATCTGTTTTGCGGCGCTGATCGCGCTTGGGCACTATCCGACAGTGACGCTGGTTTATGTCATGGTTCTGGCGCAGGGCGCGCTCGGCTACGGCCTGACCTCCATCATGGGAGCGGTGGTGGTCGAGATATTTCAGGGCAAACATTACGGCAGTATTTTCGGCACCATCATGGTCGCGGCGCTCGCCGGAGGCGCCGCGGGCCCCCTGGTGACGGGCGTGCTGCACGACCTGTCGGGGAGTTACACGCTCGCCTTTCTGATCGGCATCGGAGTGAGCGGTCTTTCCGCATTGGCGATCTGGCTGGCATCGCCGGGAAAAATCCGCGCGGTCGCGGGCCGGTTGCACCGGATACCGACCTAGGACTGGCGACCGGATACCACCATCTACCGACTTGCCGTGATCGGCGGTATGTGGGTTTAATCCCGCGTGCATAGCATGATCCGAGGGCGCCCATGAACGAGCATGTTCAGGCTGCGACGACCGAGCCGCTTTTTAATCCGTTGGCGCCGGAGTTCATTCGCGATCCCTATCCGCATTATGAGCGGCTGCGCAGCACCGATCCCATGCATCTCACGCCGCACGGCATGTATCTCGCGAGCCGGCACGCCGAGGCCAGTCTCGTGCTGCGCGACAAGCGGTTCGGCAAGGATTTCGTCGAGCGCTCGACGCGGCGGTATGGACCGAAGATCATGGAGGAGCCGGTCTTTCGCAGCATGAGCCACTGGATGCTGCAGCAGGACCCGCCCGACCACGCCCGCCTGCGCGGCCTGGTGGTGAAGGCCTTCACGGCGCGCCGGGTCGAGGACATGCGACCGCGCATCCAGCAGGTCGTCGATGAGACGCTCGATCGCATCGCCGCCCGCGGGCACATGGATCTGATCGAGGATTTTGCGTTCCGCCTGCCGGTCACGATCATCTGCGATATGCTCGGGATACCCGAGGATCATCGCGAAGCGTTTTATAGCGGCTCGCGTAACGGCGGACGGCTGCTCGACCCGGTGCCGCTTTCGCCGGCGGAAATCGCCGAAGCCAATGCCGGAAACGCGATGGCGCAGATGTATTTCCAGCAGCTGTTCGAGCTGCGGCGGAAGAACCCCGGCGATGACCTCACCACGCAACTGGTGCAGGCCGAGGAGGATGGCAGCAAGCTCTCCAACGAGGAACTGAGCGCCAACATCATCCTCCTGTTCGGCGCCGGGCACGAGACCACCGTCAACCTGATCGGAAACGGGCTGCTGGCGCTGCACCGCAATCCCGACCAGCTTGCGCTGCTCAAGGCGAACCCCGCCCTCATCACCACCGCGATCGAGGAGTTCCTGCGTTACGACTCCTCGGTGCAGATGGGCGCCAGGGTGACGCTGGAGGACATCGACGACCTCGGCGGCAGGAAAATCCCGAAGGGCGAAACCGTGCTCTGTCTTCTGGGCTCGGCCAATCGGGATCCTGCTGTCTATCCGGACCGGCCGGATCGTCTCGATATTACCCGCCCCGATGTGCGCCCGCTCTCGTTCGGCGGCGGCATTCACTTCTGCCTTGGCGCCCAGCTGGCCCGCATCGAGGCGGAGGTCGCGATCGCGACCCTGCTGCGCCGCCTGCCGGACCTGCGGCTCGACGACGCCGAAAATCCGGAATGGCGGCCGACCTTTGTCCTGCGTGGGCTCAAAACACTGCCCGCAAGCTGGTGATGGCCGCCCGCGCGACGATGCCGCGTGACGCTGCTGTGACTTCGCCACAGTTGGCCCTATATATGTCTTTGCTCCGGCACTGATTTCAGCGCGGCGGCGGGGGCGCTCCGGATCGCTGTCGCAATGGCGAGCAAAGCCGAAGCGGAGGGGACGCGCCATGCCGCGCAGGCCGGGTGAGCCGGGGTGTGTTCAAGGGGAGACACCGTGCAGACGACGCTGCTCGGACTGGCGATTGCCTTCATCATCGCGCTGATCGCCGCGTTGATCGGGCCGTACTTCATCGACTGGAATCAGTTTCGGCCGCAATTCGAAGCCGAAGCCACGAAGGTGATCGGTGCCCCGGTGCGGGTGGCGGGCGAGCTGGAAGCGCGGCTGTTGCCGTCGCCGTCGCTGCGGCTGCGATCGGTGGTGGTCGGCGGCGCCAATGATCTCGGCAAGGTCCGCGCCGACAAGCTCGACGTCGAGTTCAGCCTGGGTTCGTTGATGCGGGGCGAATGGCGCGCCACGGAGCTCACGATCAACGGCATGGCGCTCGATCTCGGGCTTGATCCGAAAGGCGGGATCGATTGGCCGGCGTCGACCGGCAAGTTCAATTTGGGGACGCTTTCGATCGACCGGCTGAACCTGACCGGCCGCGTCGCGCTGCATGATGCCTTGAGCCACGGAACGCTCGAGCTGAGCGATATTGCCTTTTCCGGCGACGTGCGCTCGCTGGCGGGCGCGGTGCGGGGCGATGGCAACTTCATGCTGTCGGGCACCCGCTATCCGTTTCGTGTTTCGTCCGGGCAGAGTGCCGACGGCAGCGGCACCCGCGTTCATCTCAATATCGATCCCGGCGCGCGCGCCCTGTCCGCAGATCTCGACGGGGTGCTGAGCTTCGAGGCCCGTGCTCCGCGCTTCGAAGGCGCGGTCACGCTCGCCGCCTCCGCCGGGCCCAGGGCTAAGGGCGATGCTGATCCGTCGCCAACGCCGTGGCGGGTTTCCGCCAGGGTCAAGGCCGATCATGCGGCCGCAAAGCTCGAGCAGATCGAAGCGAGCTATGGCGCCGAGGACACCGCGCTGAAATTCGCGGGCCTTGGGGACGTTCGCTTTGGCGCCTCGCCGCTGCTTCATGCCGCGCTGTCCGCCCGGCAGTTGGATGCCGACAAGTTTGCCGCCAGGGGCGATGGCGCAAAGGACAATGCCGCAACCGAGCCGCCAAGGGTGTTGGCCGCCTTGCGCGCGCTCATGGCGTCGGCGCCGGAGCCGCCGGTCCCGACGCAGATCGAGCTCCGCGCCGAGCAGATCATGCTGGGCGGACGTCCGCTGCAGAGTTTTGCCGCCGATGTGCGTACCGACGCGAAATCGTGGACCATCGACCGGCTGGATTTTCGCGCGCCGGGCGCAACCCGCCTGACCCTGAGCGGCGCCAACGCGCAGGTTGGCCCATCCGGTGGTTTCAAAGGTGCGCTCAGCGTCGAGTCATCCGATCCCGATGCGCTGGTGATGTGGCTGCAGGGCCGCAGCGAATTGACCTATCGCAGTCAGAAGCCGATGCGCCTGCGCGGCGACGTCAATGTCACCACGGATCGCGTTGCGATCGACGCCATCAAGGCTGAGATCGACGGCGGGGCCGTCGAGGGGCGCATCGCGGTCGCCCATGACAAGGTCAGCGGTGGCGCCTCGCTCGACGCGGAAGTGAAAGCCGAGCGCCTCGATCTCGATGCCGCCGCCGCACTCGCGCGCGCGCTTCTGGGCCCGCAGTCCGAGTGGCCGGAGCAGGCGATGATTTCGCTGGATATCGCTCGCGCCGTTTCGGCCGGCCAGGAATTGCATCCGTTCAACGCGAAGTTTGGTTACGGTCCAAGGACGATCTCGCTCGACCGTCTCAGGATCGGCGAGGCCGATGGGGTCATGGTGGAGGGCACAGGCGCCTTCGATCGGGTCAACGCGACCGGAAAACTCGCGCTGAACTCGAGCGCCGCGTCGCTGGGGCAGATCACCGGACTTATTGCTCCGCTGGCGCCATCGGTTGCGTCGCGGCTGAATTCGATGGGGCTCCGCCCGGGCCCGGCGCGCCTCAAATTGGCGCTCGCCGTCGACAAGGACGCCGATCGCGCCGATCGGGCCAGCCTGCGCGCCGCCCTCGATCTCGACGCGCCGCAATTCAAGGGATCCGCCACGATCACGGCGAAGCCGGAGGCCGCGGCGCTGCGCGGGATCGACTTCGACAAGCTCCGGCGCGGCGAAATCAGCCTCGAATCCAGACTGTCGTCGGAGCAAGGAGGATCCTTGCTCGCACTGCTGGGACTGGACGGCACAATCGCGGCGGGAGACGGTCCGGGGCAATTCCAGGGATCGGTGACCGGCGTATGGGGCGCGCCGCTGCGGCTGAACGTCAGGATATCGGGCACGGGACTGGACGCCGAGGCGCAGGGCACCGCCGAGCCCTGGGCGCCACAGCCCGGGGGCAGCGTTACCTTGAAGGCGCGCAGCGTCAATCTCGCGCCACTGTTCGATCTCAAGCCATCCGACAGGCTCACCCAAAACATCAGCCTTTCGTCGCGCGTGTCGCTACAGGGCGGCAAGCTGACCTTCGAAGACCTGGACAGCGCGATGGCGGGCTCGCGGCTGCGCGGGCGCGTGGCGGTGACGCTGGACGGCGAACGCACTGTCGAGGGCGAGGTCGGCCTCGACGCGCTTGAGCTTGCGCCGGCCTTTGCGTTGGTGATCGGTGCGGCGGGACGCGACGCGGCCGAGCCGCTCGGTTCCGGGTTGTTGAAGGGCTGGCGCGGGAAAATCGCGTTTGAGGCGCTGCGCGGCCTGCTTCCAGGCGGCGCCGAACTGCGTCCCGTCAGCGGCACCGTCAAAAGCGATGGTCAATCGCTGGCGTTCGACGCCATCAAGGGCGGCATCGGCGGCGGCGAGGCGAGTGCCAGTATCGACGCCCGGCAGACCGCAAGCGGCCTTGCGCTGCATGCGCGCCTTCAACTCGGCGCCGTCGATGGCGGCGCCTTGCATTATCGCGCGCTGGCGATGCCCGCGGGTCGTGCCTCGATGCAGATGACGCTTGAAAGCCAGGGCCGCAGCGCGTCCGCTCTGACCGGCGCGCTCTCCGGAAGCGGAGCCGTGACGCTGGAATCGGCTGCGATCGCCGGTCTCGATCCGCGCGCCTTCGATGTCGCGATCCGCGCCAGCGACGCTGGCCAGGCGACCGACGACATCCGGCTGCGCAAGATCGTCGAGCCGGTATTGTCGGGCGGCGCGTTGCTGGTGGCGTCCGCGCAAATTCCGTTCACGATCAGGGATGGCCGGCTTCGCGTCGGCGCCACCACGCTCGATGCCGAAGTCGCCCGCGCCGTCGTTTCAGGTGGATATGATATTCCGGCGGATCAGGCCGATATTCGCGCGACCCTTGCATTGGCGGCGGTCGGACAGACGACCAGCCGCCCGGAAATTCAGGTGTTTGTCGCGGGTTCGCCCGATGCGCTTGATCGCACGGTCGACGTCTCGGCGTTGTCGTCATGGCTGGCGGTGAGGGCGATCGATCGCGAGACGCGCAGGCTGGATTCGATCGAGCGCGGAGAGACTCCGGCGGCGGTCACGCCGGCGTCGATTCCGCCGGAGGTCGCCCAGCCCCCGGTTGCCGCGCCGGAGGCGACTCTGCCCGGCCAACCCTCATCCGAGGCGCCGCTTCCAGGGCGCGATCCGCGCCGGTTTCAACCGAAGCCGAAAACCAACGGGCCGCACCCGCTGGCTGCGCCGCCGGTCACCAGCGCTCCTGTCGTGAGCCAGCAGGTCCCGCCGCTCCCGCCGCCGATCGAAGTCCGCCCGGCACCTGGCGTCACGGCCCGGCCGCCGAAGCCGAAGCCGCCGCTCGTGCTGACGCCGCCGGTTGCAAATCCGTAGCGATCGGCCCCCCAAAGCGCTGACTCATGGAGACGCCGTGCGCGATAAAGAATGAACGGCGAGGATGTCGCGAGTTGTCACGTCCGCGCAAACGCTTTCGCGCCTGTGGCGAGGGAGAACCGGTGTCCGCCTTGCGCTAACGCGGCCCTTCGGGTCCGGATCATGTTCTAGCTCAAGGAGGTGCGGACCTTGGTGGCGGCGTCATAGATCTGGACCTGAAGCATTGGATAAGTCGACTTGAGCTTTCGACCCGAAGCTTCAGCCGCGGTCACGCTGTCGTACACCGACTTGAAATGGCCATCGACAACTATCACGAACCCTTCGGCAGGAATCCTGTCGGCGCGTGGTAACGTCTTTTGCTCAGGTTCCTCAACCGGGCGAACTCTTTTTTTCATCGGACCGCTCACTTTTGCCTGGTATCCAATGCACTTGATGATGATCCCAAAAAAGCCGGGTGCATTTGATTTAGCTCAACGCAGGCGTGCCGCCCGGATGAGGCATGTCAGTAGCGGGCAGGCCACTGACAGCCTGACACTTCGTCGTCGCGGTATCCTGAGCCAGATAGACGGAGCGGTTCGCTAGGCGTTTTGGCTGCCCTGCTCGATTTTCATGGTCGAGATCGGCCACTTTCCATCGTGTCCCTTGATGGAAAGCCGTACGCCGTGAAGTTCATCCAGCCAGACATTCTCAACTGTTCCGGCCTTTCCATCGGTGAGAACGACGACTTTCCCGACGAGTTCAGATTCCACGTCTCCGAACGCGGAGAGGATGGTCGACGCGCGGAGTTTCACAGTCGTCATGGTGTCCCCGAAATTCGTCGGTGAGAGATTCAGCGGGGGCGCGTTGCCTTCGAAAGGTGTGCAAGTCGTGACCATGACGGGGCAAACGGGTATCCGAAGGAACCCTTTGGAATCCTCGATCATCCGATGAGCCGGTCCAGGCGCGCCCTGACTTCGGTCAGCGGCCTTCAATCGCCATGAAAATGAGCGGCAACCAGATCATAAGAACCTCTGCTTCCGCGGAAATAGACCTTCGCCGCAGCGGCACAGATCAAATCACGGTTGGAATCGAACGCATTCAGGAAGCCCGACTCATCCGGGCGGGTATCCGGCTGGATTCGTCTCAATGCTTCTTCGTCTATGAAAAACGATGCTTCGATGGCGCTATCGTATCCCCAAAAACGCACTGCGCGCCGGGTCTGGTCATAAGAACGACTGTGATTTGGAAAATCAATCACGTGATCGAGACCGATCAAATCGCCGCCGGTTCGTGCCCGCTCTGACCGGGGCTGGAATCAGCGATTGGTCATTGTCGAATAGGCTTTGCAACGCTCGCTCGGCCGCAACAACAACTCGACGATGGATTTGTCTCAGCGACTGAAGCTGTTCAGCCCACTGCGCCTCAATGTGATGGCGTAATTTCAACAAAGCCTTCATTAGGTCAACCTCACTGACACGCTTCTGTGTCTAATCCTGTATTTCGTACTTAGGTACGAATTTCATTTTTACGAGCCGTCCACCATGGATCAGTGGGTCGGCATGCTCAGCGGCAATCAATTCTGCATTGCGCGCATCAGCGCCGAAATCTTGATGGTCGCGAAATTGGAGAAGGTGTCCGATATCGCGTAGGGCAAAATGATCTGATCGTTGTGCCGGATGGCGCCGCAGGTATAGACGACGTTGGGAACGTATCCTTCACGTTCGGATGGTTCCGGCCGCACCAACGGCTCGCGCGAACGGGCCAGTACCTTGGAGGGGTCGCTCTTGTCGAGCAGCGCCGCGCCGATCGAGTATTTGCGAACCGGGCCGACGCCGTGCGTCAGCAGCAACCAGCCTTCATCGAGTTCGATCGGCGATCCGCAATTGCCGATTTGAACGAACTCCCACGGAAATTCCGGTTTCAAAATGGCCTGACCGCCGTCCCATGTGTTCAGGTCGTCGGAATAGATCAGATACAGGTTCTCGTTATCCTGCCGCCCGATCATGGCGTATTTGCCGCCGATCTTGCGCGGGAATAGCGCCATGCCTTTGTTCCCTGCCGCGGTCCCCCTTAAGGGCGCCAGCCGGAACGACATGAAATCGCTGGTCTCGATCAATTCCGAACGGATCGCGCGTCCGCTGTAGGCGGTATAGGTCGCGTAGTAGGTTTTCCGACCGTCATCGCTGAATTCGACAAAGCGCGCATCCTCAATGCCGTTGGATTGGGATTCGGTGACGGGAAAGATGACGCGCTCGCTGAGGTCTTCCTGGGGTTTGAAAATTAACTCAACATGGTCGCCGTTTGACCCGGGTGCGCGATGGCAAATCCGGGGGCTCGAGGCGAGGCGAGCCGTCGGATCAACGGTCAGGCTGCCATCGGCTGCGATGGTGCCGGCTCGAAACGTCAGTGACGACACATGCCCTTCGCCGATGGCGCGGAGACTAAGAATGAAGCGCAGGCCACCTTTCGGCGCGTCCGATTGGTCGGGGTGCGGCACGATGCTGGGGTTAAACAGGGCCGAGGCTTCGAACGAATACTCATGGAGAAAATAGGCGCCGATCAGCTGGCACTGGATCTTTGAAAAGACTCCGTGCCTTGCGAAAGCCCCCTCCATTTCATGTGCGCGGGCCTCGAACGTCTCCAGCAGGTTACGATGCCGGCCCTGGAAATTCTCCAGGACGTCTGCAAGCTGGACGGCGACGGCTTCGGAATCGAGTGCGAGAACCCGGTCGACGATATGGTTGGCGCGCGTTTTGTCGGTCGGGTTCAGATCACGCGGTTCAGTCGTCGGCCTGAACGGACGTACAATCACCCGAGTGGGGTCCGGACGCAGATAAAGCGCCTGCCGGTTCAAGAAGGTGGCTTGTGACACGGTATCCTCGGCTCGCTTGAGTGGGAGGTGAGATTCAGGCGCCCACGGCGCGCAGTGCCGTGGGTTTTGTCGGGCCCGCGCTGACGTGCGCAAGCTGACGAACTTCCGCGAGTCCGAGGAGATAGCACACAACCAACTCGCCGCCGCGGTTTTCGTTGGCGCGATCGGGGTGCAGTCCGTCGCGGCAACTGCCGGTGTGCGGATCGACCAGAGCCACGGACAGATCGTTGCTGCCGAGAAACCACGCGAAAGCGCGCGTTGCGAGGGCTTTCCACTCGGCATCGCCATCCGCCCGCCATGCCGTGAGGCAGGCAGCGATCGTCGCCGTGGCTTCCACGGGCTGCTGATCGAAGGCGCGGGGCTGCTGCCGCTGCTCGCCGAAGCTGGCGGTGCCAACCGGCCGGAAACGACCTGCCGGCGTCGTTTGTTGCGTCATCAGCCAGCGCAGAGACCTCAATCCGGCATCGACGTAATCAGGCGTTTGCGTCGCCATGCCTGTCATCATCAAAGCCTGCGGCAAACGTGCGTTGTCGTAAGCCAGCCCTTCCTCGAACCACACCCAGTCCGGCGTCTCGACCGACGCCAGACAGGACATCAACCTGTCGGCAAGAGAATGCCGGACTTCCTGGGCGTGGAGATCATCCGGAGCCACGGTGCAATAAGGGCCTAAGCCCAGCAGCGTGAACGCCCACGCTCGGGGCGAGCGAAAGCTTTCCGCGGTCGACAATGCCTGGGCGAACAAGGCAGCAGCCCACCGGCGCCGCGACGGGCTTGCGTCTCTGCGCGCGGACTCTCCCAGGGCCCAAAGCGTTCGCCCGTGACTGTCTTCGGAGCCTCGGTCTTCAAGCCAGGTTCGATTGAAGCCCATGAAATTGCGAAACCTCCCGGTGTCGGGATTCCAGGCATGCTGCACGAAGGATGCAAAGCGGGCCGTCAGGACTTCCGACAGGGGCTGTTCGCCCGGATTGTTGAGGGCGCAGGCCAGCAACAACGCGCGGGCGTTGTCATCGACGCAATAGCCGTGCGAGCGATCGGGCACCGAATGCACCGCGTGCTGGACCAGACCGACATCGTCGCACATCGACAGGAAATGGCCGATTTGCATGTCCGGCGCCGCCGGGCTGCGCGGTTCGGGCGAGCCGTCCTCGGAGCGGGCGACAACCTTGAGCCAGTGACCCTGCCGCGCATTCTCGAAGATGGACATGTAACGCTCGGCCGTGCGTTCCCATGTCATGGCCCGGCTGACCGCATAGGCGCGCCGACACATCGCTTGCCGGCGAGCGTCATCGGTGAGCAATTCGGCGATTTCGCTGCCGATCGCGGCCGCGTCGCCGAAAGGCACAAGAACGCCGCGTCCATCAGCCAGCAGCTCGCGCGCGTGCCAGTAAGGAGTCGAGACGACCGGCTTCCCCAGTCCGAAGCTGTAGGCCAACGTTCCCGACGTCATCTGCGCCTCGTTGAGATAGGGCGTGACATAGACGTCGCACATCGAGATGAATTCGAGCAGCGTGGCCTGATCGACGAACCGGTCGAGGAACACCACGTGGTCTTCGACGCCAAGCTCGCGCACCCGCGCCATCAGGCTCTCGCGATAGGCTTCGCCCTGGTCTCGAACCAGATTGGGATGCGTTGCGCCGAGCACGACATAGACCGCATCTGCGCGGCGCTTCAGAATCGACGGCATGGCGTCGATCATGACTTCGATGCCCTTGTTGGGGGAGAGCAGGCCGAATGTCAGAATGACCGACTTCCCACCAAATCCGAGCTTGGCCTTCGCGGCATCGGGTGCGACAAATGCGACATTGGGAATGCCGTGGGCAATGACCTCGATCTTGTCGTCCGGCACCTGATACACGCTACGCAGCAGCTCGCGGCCCTTGTTGGCCATCACCACGATCGTCGACGACGCATCGACGACGCGCTCCATGACCCCGCGTTGAATAGCCGTCGGATTGGCCAGCACGGTATGGAACGTTGTCACGACAGGCATGGTGAGGCGCGACAACAGCTCGAGGATGTGGGCGCCGGCTTCGCCACCAAAAATTCCGAATTCGTGCTGCAGGCACACCGTGTCGAACCGGCCGGCATTCAGGAAATCTGCTGCGCGCATGTATTCTTCGATGTTGTCGTCCTTGATCTGAAAGGCGACCGAAGAGGGATAGTCATAGGTTTGACCATGATCGGTCATCGCCACGATGCAGGTCTCGAGATTCGGGCGTGAAGTCGATATCGCCTGCTGCAGGTCGGTCGTAAAGGTTGCGATTCCGCAGCGGCGGGGTAGCGAATTGCCGATGACGGCGATACGGCGGAGCGGCGTCATGTCTGCACCTCGACGATTTCTTCCGGTTTCGACGAGCGCGCAGCGAGCGTGCCAGCGGGTTTGGTCATGTGTTCTTTACTTTCTTCCAGCAATTCAACAACTGGATCTGGTCCTGGATAGGCCAGCAAAGCGCTCATTCCATCGGGCCCAACGTCGATCCCGGCGCGATCGGCTTCGGCGAAAACAGCGTCGCCGACGGTCATGCTCGCCAGTCCGATCCGCGCCTGTCCTTCGATCACGAGGATCCATGTTTCGCGCTTTGCATCGAGGCCCCAGTGCGAATTCGCCGGAAGATCGATCCGCTCAAGTACAAAATGCGGGCTTCCGACGAGGACCGTTCGCACTGCGGTGAGGGGCCGAAGGCCGGCTTGAGCTTGTATCGGTCCGGCATCGGAAACGGCGACGGCGCTGTCCTCGTGCAACTCGCGCTTCCGGCCATAATCGAACAGACGGAAAGTCGCGTCGCTGTGCTGCTGGATTTCGGCGAGCACGATGCCGGCGCCGATGGCGTGGATCGTGCCGGCAGGGACGAAGATGATGTCGCCTTTCGCGACAGGACGCCAATGCGCGAGACCGGCAATCGAGCCGTCCCTGATCGCTGCGCGTAAGGCCTGTGGCGTGAGGTGCCGCTTCAGTCCCAGCGCAACCCGCGCGCCCGGGGCTGCTGCGAGGATGTACCAGGCTTCGGTTTTGCCATTAGGCAGGCCGATCGAGCGCGCGAATTCATCGTTTGGATGAACCTGGATCGACAACGGCGCGCTGGTGAACAGCAATTTGAGCAGCAGGGCCGGGATGGGTGCATTCCTGTCCTCGCGCTGAAACCACAACTCGCCGACTGCGTCGCCAGAACCGTCGATGCCGTTCCAGGGACGGAGGTCAGCGACCCCCCACGGCTTGCGCACGACCTGCACGGTGGCATGTTCGATGGCCATAGGTGTCCTGCCCCATCACGGGCATATCGAAGCGATATCCCGTTGGTCGAAATCGTCTACTGGATTTGGCGTGGCTAAAGCATCGCGTTTCGGGACACGCGCTGTTGCCGCGATCCAATTACGCTAATTCATCAGATGGCTACTCCAGCCTCCGATAGCAAGCTGCTGCGCTCCTAAAACGTGCCGTCCAGCCCTTGTGCCGGGCACCGGGACGGCGCTTGAAAGCACGATCCGCTTCTCCAGATCGCGGGCCGCCCCAGGGCATCCTTATTCGGTGGGTTCAAAAAACAGTTATGGCCGGCCCGTCACCGCGTACATGCGTCCATGTGAAAAACGGGCCTTCTCGCTTCGCGGCGCCGGATGTACCGTGTGGCCACATTCGTCACGATGGGGTTCTTTCTTGATTCCGGCTTGCTGACATGGCTCTCACGCTCAATGAGGTCTGCCATTGGATCGACCAGACGGCGCTGAGCCAGGCGATCCAGGCCGCGAACTGGGTGGTGCCGGCGGTGCAGACGATTCATATCCTGGCGATTGCGGTCGTCGCGAGTTCGGCACTGATGATCGATCTTCGCCTGATCGGCGTGTTCTGGGCGAGCCGGCCGATGAAAGACGTCACGTCGCGGTTTTTGCCGCTGGTCTGGTGGCCCTTGCTCATCCTGCTCGCCACCGGCGCCGTCATGATCACCGCGGAACCGGCGCGTTCCCTGAAAAATCCGGCTTTCCAGCTCAAGATGGGGCTGTTGATCGCGGCGCTGATCGTTACCGGGCTGTTTCAATTTCTCCAGCGGCGCAACGCCACGTTCGGCGATCTGCGCTCCGGACCGCGCGCCGCGGCCGCTACGCTTGCCATCGTCTCGATGCTGCTGTGGTCCTCGATCATCTTCGCAGGCCGGTGGATCGCCTATTACGCGTGAGCGGATCGAATTCGTCAGCCAGCATGCCGAATCATGGGGATTTTTTCAGTGGAGATTGACCGCGCTCTGGGGTGGCTCCAGACAACCCGCATCGCCAGCGCGATCGGCGAAAACGAAATCCTCTTTCCGTGGATCGAATCCGTTCACGTTCTGGCGATCGTGCTGGTGGTCGGCACGATCTCGATCGTCGACCTGCGGCTGCTGGGCGTTGCTTCGCTCGATCTGACGGTTCGCCGCCTGATGCGCGACGTGATCCCCTATACGTGGGGAGCGTTCGCCATCGCCGCGATGACCGGTTTGCTGCTGTTCTCGTCTGACGCCGTGCATTACGCCCACAATTTCTTCTTTCGCGGCAAGCTCGTGCTGCTCGCGCTGGCCGGTCTCAACATGGCGGTGTTTCATCTGGTCGGAGTTGGCGATATCGAGCGTTGGGACACGGGAACCGGCCACACGCCGATGGCCGCCAAGGCCGCCGCGATCGTCTCGCTGCTGGTATGGATCGCCGTGGTCGCGTTCGGTCGCGAGATCGGTTTCACGATGCACTGACTTCACAATGTAACGAGTTGTCGCTACGCTGATTGTCTCGTCGGGCCATCCAGTTTTTCGGAGAATTGCGCGTGAAACCTGGTCCACTCGGTATTGTCGTTGCTGGTCTGCTTGCGTCGCTGATGGTCCCTTCCGTGGCCTCCGCGCAAGCGCCCAAAAAGCCGCCAACCGTTATCAACCCGCCGCCATCGGCCCAGGATTGGGCTGATATTGCCAAGTTGCCGGACTGGAGCGGCGTCTGGAATCCCAAGATCAGCGACCAGGACGCCCAGGTCAAAACCAATCCGCCGCCCTGGAATGAGGTTGCCGCCAGGAAGATCCAGCAGATGTTCGCCGACGAAAAGGCCGGCAAGCCGCGCCTGATCTTTTCCAACTGTCTGCCCGAGGCGCATCCGTCCTGGATGCTGGTCACCCACAACGCCATGGAGATCCTGTTTACGCCCGGGCGGGTCACCATGCTCGGAGAGTCGGACGGCAACCGGATCCGCCGCATCTATACGGACGGCCGTGGTCACCCGGAAGTTTCCGATCCGACCTTTCACGGCCATTCGATCGGGCATTGGGAAGGCGATACGCTTGTCGTCGATACCGTGGACATCATGCCGGAAGCGCCGCTTGCCGTCAGCGAGGCCGCCGGTCTGCCCAACAATGGCGACATGCACGTCATCGAGCGCATTCATCTCGCCGACAAGGACATCCTGCATGACGAGCTGGAAATCATCGCGCCGAAGATCCTGACAAAGCCGTGGAAGACGACGCGCATCTTTTTCCGGCAGCGGGCGCGCAAGTTCGACATCGTCGAGGGTGTCTGCGCCACCGGCGATCTGGTCGAGCGGGTCAATGCCGAGGGCGACCACATTTTCGTACCCGTCGAAAAGTCCGAATGGGGCCACACCACAGCCGTTCCGGGGAAATAGCCGGCAAGAACAAACAGGAGGTATCCATGCGTAAACTTGTGAAGGCGATCGGCGCGGTGGCCGCGGTCGCGGTACTGGCCGCGGGAATATCCCAGGTCGCGGCGCACCATTCGGCGTCGATGTTCGATTTCTCCAGGACGCTGACGCTGAAGGGCAGCGTGGTGGAACTGCGCTGGGTCAATCCCCATGTCACCATGACCCTCACTGGTTCGTTGAGCGCGGACGAAGCGCCCGCCGAGTGGCTGATGGAAACGACCAGCCCCGGAAATCTGGTGCGGGTCGGGGGCTGGCGCCGCGACGTGGTCAAGCCGGGCGATCAGGTCGAGGTCGTGTTCCATCCGTTGCGTGACGCCGACAAAAAGAGCGGTCTCATGAGACAGCTCACGGTGCTTGCGACCGGCGAAGTGTTCGCCGCCAATATCCGCGACCAGGAAAAGCCTGGCCTCGAATAGGCTTCGAGCCGGAACAGATTTGGTCCTATGCGATTGCATTTTCGATTGAAGGGCGCGCTGGCCGGCGCCATCGTGGCGCTGACGATGGCCCTTCTCCCGAACCCGGCGCCGGCTCAGGACCAGCCGGCGGCCAGGGACACGATCTTCGCCCGCAAGATCCTGATGGGCGCCATCGACATGAACATGGACGAGATCGAGACCATGCTGGCGCCGGAAGGCAAGCTCGTGCTCGCCGATGCAGAGGAGCATGCGGAGACGATCTCGACCATGCTGATGGCGTTCCCGCATTTGTTCCCGCCGCCCACCAATCAGTGGAAGCCAGGGGCCGACCGCGATCCCGCGACCGATACGTTCGCCAATCCCGATCTGTGGTCGAACTTTGCCGACTTCTACCGGCGCGCCGCCGAGGCCTCGAAGATCGCCTGGAGCGCGAGCCGCGCCAAGCGGGCCGATGAATTCAGGCCGCTGATCGGACAATTGCGCCAGCGCTGCAATGCCTGTCACGCCCTGAACATGAAGACGGAGTGACGCTGCGAGGCGCGCAATGCCCGCAGCGTTTGGCAGGGCGTTTTCGCGCGAAGAGAACGCGTCAAAACAAGGAGCCTAAGCTTGCGGCTTTGAATCCGGTGCGGATGCTTTTGAATCCGGTGCGGATGCCGGAGTGGAGGCGCGCGACCGGAAATAATCCAGCACGAAGAGGCGAATGGCGGAGGACAGATTGCCCTGCTGGCGGTTGCCGTCGATCTCGCCCACCAGTTCGGACAGGGTCATGTTCCGAAGGCCTGAAATTTCCTTCATGCCGTTCCAGAATGCCTCTTCGAGGCTGACGCTGGTCTTGTGACCCGCGACCACGATCGATCGCTTCACGACAGGCGATTTCATGATGCTTCCTCGCCGTCGATCCGATGCTGGTCCAGCAAGTCGCTGGCGCGGTCTGCGCGACGCTCGTCCTGAATGCGCTCGGACTTGGTGCGGCCAAACCGCGCACGATTCGCCGCAGCCTTTTTCTCCGACTGATCTCGCGCGGCCCGCTTCCTAACTTGCTTCAGATTGACCAAGTCCCCCATTGCCGGCCCCCATTATCCGATCGCAGGGTATGCGGAACGCGGACGGAAATGATCGCCGCGGCTGTCAGAGCGGATGCCGGCCGTGTCGGGCATTGCGGTTGGCCGCAAGAGAATGCATTCGATCGATAACCGTGCGCGGATTCCGATGGCACCCGTATCCGATCTCGGGTGACTCGCGCTAGCCAGCTCGGTCCTCATTCGAGAAATTCCCCGTTATGCCCTCTGGCAGGATCATAAGTGCTTCGTTCTTCAAATATTTTTGCTCTACCACGAGCCAGCTCCGTGGCGATAGCCGGCTAGCCTAATTCTTTAGGCGATACGATCCACAACTATTTCCTGCCAGACAGTCTTTTCCAAGGCGCAATGGGCCGTTCATCCGGGGCGCGTCATCTTGTCCGGCTTCACCAGCCGGTCGAATTCATCAGCGGAAACAAAGCCCAGCCTCAACGCTTCTTCTTTCAGGGTGGTTCCGCGGGCGTGCGCCGATTTGGCGACCTTCGCCGCATTGTCGTAGCCGATTTTGGGCGCGAGCGCGGTCACCAGCATCAGCGAACGTTCCATGAGCTCCTGGATGCGTTTCTCGTCGGCGCGTATTCCCTCGACGCAGTGGTCAGTGAACGAGCGAGCGACGTCGGCCATCAGTTGTATGGAATTCATCATACAATATGCCAGCACCGGCTTGTAGACGTTCAGCTCGAAATGGCCCTGGCTGCCGGCGGCAGTGATGGCGGCATGATTGCCGAACACCTGGCAGCAAACCATGGTGACCGCCTCGCACTGGGTCGGGTTGACCTTGCCGGGCATGATCGAGGAACCGGGTTCGTTCTCAGGGAGAATCAATTCCCCCAGGCCGGAACGCGGACCCGACCCCAGCAAACGGATATCGTTCGCTATCTTGAACAGACCGGTCGCCATCGCATTGATGGCGCCATGCACGAATACATAGGCGTCGTTGGAGGCCAGCGCCTCGAACTTGTTGGCGGCGCTGGTGAACGGCAGCCGCGTGATTTTGGCTGCGTGCCGGGCAAACGCCTTGGCGAATTTCGGTTTTGAATTGAGACCGGTCCCGACCGCGGTGCCGCCTTGCGCGAGCGGGTACAGATCCCTGACCGTCACCCGCAACCGCGCGATGCCGCTTTCGACCTGCGCGGCGTAACCGGAAAATTCCTGGCCGAGCGTCAGCGGCGTCGCATCCTGGGTATGGGTGCGGCCGATCTTGACGATATCGGCGAACGCTTTTTCCTTCTTGCGCAGCGCGCGGTGAAGCATCTCGAGGGCGGGAATGAGATCGTCCGTCATGCGCGTCGCGGCCGCGATGTGCATCGCGGTCGGGAACGAGTCGTTCGACGACTGGCTCATATTGACGTGATCGTTGGGATGAACCGGCGCCTTGGCGCCGAGCTTGCCGCCGAGCAATTCATTGGCGCGATTGGCGATCACCTCGTTGAGGTTCATGTTGGTCTGGGTGCCGGACCCGGTCTGCCAGACCACCAGCGGAAAATGATCGTCGAGCTTGCCGTCGATCACCTCGCGCGCGGCGCGGATGATGGCGCGGGCGCGGCGCTGGTCGAGCAGCCCGAGCTCGCGATTGGTTTCCGCCGCGGCAAGCTTGACGATGCCAAGCCCATGAATGATGGCCATCGGCATCCGGTCCTGGCCGATGCGGAAATTCTGCCGTGACCGCTCGGTCTGCGCGCCCCAATAGCGATCGGCTGGGACCTCGATCGGACCGAAGCTGTCGGTCTCGGTGCGCGTGGAAGAGTGAGTGGGGGAGGGTGTCGATCGAGCCATGAATCACATGTGTGACGCGCGAGCCGCCTGGGCAGCGCGGGGGCCGCTGGTAACCGTCATTCTACAACGAGACGGCGCTCGCGCGGATCATTTCTTGCGGAAGCGATCCAGCCGCACGACTTCGGCGCCCTCGCTGGGCTTTGCCGGTTCGCCGGTGGTCTCGGTCGCTGGCGCCGGAACCGGCAGGCCGGCAGTGGTGGGCACCGCCGGAAGACTGGTCGCAGGTGCTTCCGTCGCGCCTTCGGATGGTTCGAATTGCAGGCCGAACTGCACCGAGGGATCGAAGAAGCTCTTGATGGAATTGAAAGGCACCACCAGCCGCTCGGGAACCCCGCCGAACGACAGGCCGACTTCAAAGCGGTCCTCCGTCACCACCAGGTCCCAGAACTGGTGCTGGAGGATGACCGTCATCTCCTCCGGGTATTGCGCGAGCAGCCGCGGCGACAGTTTCACGCCCTCCGCGGTGGACAGGAAGGTGATGAAGAAATGATGCTCGCCCGGCAGGCCGTGCTCGGCGGCGTCGGTCAATACACGGCGTAACACCCCGCGCAGCGCGTCGCGCGCCAGCACGTCGTATCGGATATGATCGGTCGCCATTATCAGTCCTGTCGCGCTCAAATACGGCCGCCGGAATCGGCAGCGCTGCCGGCTATCCAACTCGCCCCCATCCGCCATGCTACCCCGCCGGAGGGCCGAGGTCAGCAGGCGTTGCCGCCGCCGGTGAAAATTCCGGCAGACCGCGGGATAGGGCGGGCCAGCCAAAGACAAGCAAATTGAAGTGGAGGCTTCTGTTGCCAGGTGCCTCCGAACCCCGCCTAGCGGAGCTTAACCCGCTAGGACTTTAGACTTGGTTTTTCAAACCGCTTACGCGGCCTGAGCAACCGGAGCATAGTTGTCGTTTGCAACTATTGCATAGCCCGATAACGGCGGAACCATACCGAGAAAAAACACGTCCTTTACGCCCTCGTCGATCCTGTTTCGCCCCCGCCGAAGCCCGCCGCTTTCGCGCGCGGGCTTGGGTGGAGGCGCCGGGTACTGCCCCCGGGTCCGAATGGTTTATTGCGACGGCAATTTATTTCCATAGCCGGCGAACCGGCACCCCCAATATAGGGTGCAAAAGTTGAGAAAAACAGAGCCATCAAGACCCGTCCGGGGCGGAAAGCCCCAGGCAGGGGGTGGAATACCCGGAATATCGGTTGGCGCTGGCGTCGCCGCCGCTCTAAATTTCAAATCATGCCTCCGGATTCGCCGCCGGCCGCCGTTCCGGCGTCCGATCTCCCGTCATCATCTCCGCCCAGCCTGATCGCGCTGTTTGTCGCGTTCGCGAAGATGTCGCTCGCCGGCTTCGGCGGCGTGCTGGTATGGGCGCGGCGTGGCATTGTCGATCAGCACAAGTGGATGACCGCGGACGAGTTCAACGAGACCTTCGCGCTGTGCCATTTTCTGCCGGGTCCCAACATCGTCAACCTCACCTTTGTGTTCGGATCGCGCTTTCGCGGCATTGCGGGCGCCATCGCGGCGTTCGCGGGACTGGTCGGTCCTCCCGTCGTGATCGTGACGGTGCTGGCGGCGCTCTATCAGCGCTATGGTGAAATCGATGCGTTGCGGCGCATCCTGGCCGGCGTGTCGTGCGCGGCGGTCGGCCTTTTGATCGCGGTCGTTTTCCGCATGATGTGGCCGCTGATCAAGCGGCGCGACGTGGTTGGACTTTTGGTTCTGCTGGCGGTGTTTGTCGCGATCGGCCTGCTGCGGTTGCCGCTGGCCTCGGTGTTGCTGGTGGCGATTCCCTTGAGCATCGCCATCACCTTCGCCATGCGGCGGCGGGGGGCGGCATGAATTCAGACGGCAACCCGCTTCTCGCGTTGGCAGGGACGTTTGCCCTGATGTCGCTGTTCGCGGTTGGCGGCGCGAATTCGGCCATTCCAGAGATGCACCGGGTCGCAGTCGACGTTCAGCACTGGCTGACCGACAAGCAGTTCAGCGACGTGTACGCGATATCGCAGCTGTCGCCGGGACCGAACGTCCTGATCGTTACCCTGATCGGCTATTCCGTCGCCGGGGTGCCCGGCGCGCTGGTCGCAACACTTGCCATGTGCGTGCCGACGGCGGTGCTGGCCTTGTGCGTGAGCCGGTTTCTTGCGCGATCCAGCCATGCCCGCTGGCCCGCCATTATTCAGGCAGCGCTGGTTCCGCTTTCGATCGGATTGATGGGGGCCAGCGGCTTCATTCTGGCGCGGACCTCCGACCGGACCCTGGCCGCCGTACTCGTCACCGCCGGCGCCGCGGTATTGGCCTCCGTGACGCGGCTCAATCCGCTCTGGATGCTGCTGGCGGGGGGATGTCTCGGTTTTGCCGGCCTGATCGGGTGAAAATCGCTGGTCTCGCCGGGGAGGGCGGGCTGGAGAGGGCGCGTTCCACCGTTGGCATCGCCGGCCCGGCTCTTGCCGTGGCCGGGCCGGATGCTCATTTTTCGGGGTATAATCGACGCGGCCGGCCGAATCGGCGTGTCGAACGGCCGGGCCGGCCGCTAAAACCCGCCTTCCTCATCTCCGGGGCGCCTGAAGCAACGCCATGAATCAGTATCACGACCTGCTCGAACGGATCCTCAGTGACGGCGCGGAGAAGTCCGACCGCACCGGCACCGGAACATTGTCGATCTTCGGCCACCAGATGCGCTTCAATCTCGCGGCCGGATTTCCGATGCTGACCACCAAGAAGCTGCCGCTGAAATCGATCATTTACGAATTGCTGTGGTTTCTCAGAGGCGACACCAACGTCAAATATCTCAGGGATCACGGCGTTACGATCTGGGATGAATGGGCCGACGCCAACGGCGATCTTGGTCCCGTCTATGGTTCGCAGTGGCGCTCCTGGCCGGCGCCGGATGGGCGAAAGCTCGACCAGATCGCGAACGTCATCGACATGATCCGGCGCAATCCGGATTCGCGCCGCCTGATCGTGAGCGCGTGGAATCCGGCCGACGTCGACAAGATGGCGCTGCCGCCGTGTCATTGCCTGTTCCAGTTCTATGTCGCGGGCGGCAAATTGTCCTGTCAGCTCTATCAGCGTTCGGCGGACGTGTTTCTCGGCGTGCCCTTCAACATCGCCTCCTATGCGCTCTTGACCATGATGGTCGCGCAGGTGACGGGCCTGAAGCCCGGCGACTTCGTTCACTCCTTCGGCGACGTGCACCTCTATTCGAACCATCTCGATCAGGCGCGGCTGCAACTGACGCGCACCGACGCGGCCGCTGCCGACGATGAAGATCAATCCCGAGGTGAAGGACATCTTCGCGTTCCGCTACGAGGACTTCGTGCTGGAAGGCTACGACCCGCACCCGCATATCCGGGCCGAGGTCGCGGTATGAGTGATTGAATGTCGCTTGTTATCCGTCGCGCGCGTCCCGACGAAGCGGCGCTGGTTCTGTCGCTGGTCCGCGAACTCGCCGACTATGAGAAGCTCTCGCACGAGGTCGAAGCCACCGAGCAAATGATCGCCGACGCGCTGTTCGCGGCCAACCCACGGCTGTTCTGCGACATCGCCGAATGGAACGGCGAAGTGGCAGGCTTCGCGGTCTGGTTCATCAATTTTTCGACCTTCAGCGGCCGCCCCGGGATCTATCTGGAGGACCTGTTCGTGCGCCCCGCGCTGCGCGGCAACGGTATCGGCAAGGCGCTGCTGTCGCACCTTGCGAAGGAGTGCGTGGCGAATGGCTGGTCGCGCCTGCAATGGGCGGTGCTGGACTGGAACACGCCCTCGATCGAATTCTACAAGTCGCTCGGTGCCGTGATGCTTGACGAATGGACGATGTGCAAGGTCTCCGGTCCGGCGCTGACGGCGCTCGCGGAAGGAAGCGGCTAATGGAAATCGTCCTTATCGTGGCCGTAGCTGACAACGGCGTGATCGGCGCCGGCGGGGCGATACCCTGGCGGCTGAAGACCGATTTGCAACGCTTCAAGACGATGACCATGGGCAAGCCGGTCGTGATGGGCCGCAAGACCTTCATCTCGCTGCGCCGCCCCTTGCCTGGACGAACCAATATCGTGCTCACCCGCGACCCCGATTTTCGCGCGGCCGGCGCGGTCGTGACGACGTCGTTCGCGGACGCCCGTGCGGTCGCGACCGGCGACGCGCTGCGGCGTTTCGTCACTGAAATCGCCGTGATCGGCGGCGCGGAAATCTACGCGCAGTGGATGGGGTGCGCCGACCGTCTGGAAATCACCGAAGTCCACGCCCGGCCCGAGGGCGATACCCGTTTCGCCGCAATCGACGCGGCTATCTGGGAGGAAGTCGCGCGGGTCCGCAATTCGGCCGGGCCCGACGACAGCGCCGACTTCTCCTTTGTCACCTATCGCCGGCGAAGGTCGAATTAACCCCATCTCCCAATGTTTACATTGACAATTACCGGCTCAGGCATAGCTCCTGCGGGCACCAAGCTTGCGTTGTAAGGGCCGGGGTCGTCCCCTATAAAGCCGTGCGGAAGTTGCGAGGGCGGGCATCCTGGCCCCACAGCCCGCGAAGGAGACTGTTGATGCCGTGGAAGAATCAAGGCGGAGGGCCATGGGGCTCGGGTCCGAAAGGGCCGTGGGGCTCCGGCCCGCAACCGGCTGGGCCGAGGCCGCCCGATCTTGAAGACCTTCTCCGCCGCGCCCAGGACCGGCTGCAGCAATTATTGCCGGGCGGCTATTTCAGCGGTCTCGGTATAGCGATTCTCTTTCTTGCGGCGGTCGCGATCTGGGCCATGTCCGGCTTTTACCGCGTTCAATCCGAAGAGCTCGGCGTCGTGCTCCGCTTCGGTAAATATGTCCGCGATGCGCAGCCCGGCTTGAATTATCACCTGCCCTATCCGATCGAGACCGTGCTGCTGCCGAAGGCGCTGCGGGTTTCCACGCTCTCGATCGGCATGACGCTGAT
The DNA here is from genome assembly GCA_963786045.1 of uncultured Alphaproteobacteria bacterium. Lineage (GTDB taxonomy): Bacteria > Pseudomonadota > Alphaproteobacteria > Rhizobiales > Xanthobacteraceae > Bradyrhizobium. The sequence goes on from CAWAXR010000024.1 coordinate 203,028, forward strand.
CGAGGATCCGGCCCGCCGCGGCCGGACCATGCGCGACGTGCCGGAAGAGAGCCTGATGCTGACCGGCGACGAGAACATCGTCGACGTCGATTTCACCGTGCTGTGGCGCATCAAGCCGAGGGGCGTCGCCGACTATCTCTTCAACATCCAGAATCCGGAAGGCACCGTAAAAGCGGTCGCCGAAAGCGCGATGCGCGAAGTCGTCGGCAAATCGAACATACAGCCGATCCTGACCGGCGCGCGTACCTCGACCGAGCTCGCCGTGCAGGAGCTGATGCAGAAGACGCTCGACAATTACGGCTCCGGCATCCTGGTGCAGCAGGTGCAGATGCAGAAGGTCGATCCGCCGGCGCAGGTCATCGACGCCTTCCGCGACGTCCAGGCCGCGCGCGCCGACCTCGAGCGGTTGCAGAACGAGGCGCAGACCTATGCCAACCGCGTCGTTCCCGATGCCAAGGGACGCGCCGCGCAGATCATCCAGGTGGCCGAGGGCTACAAGCAGCAGGCCGTCGCCGAAGCCAAGGGCCAGAGCGCGCGCTTCCTGAAGGTCTACGACGAATACAGGAAGGCGCCGGACGTCACCCGCCAGCGCATCTATCTGGAGACGATGGAGCGTATCCTCGGCGGGTCCGAGAAGTTGGTCTATGATGGCGGTGGATCGTCGTCCGGACAAGGCATCGTGCCCTATTTGCCCCTTAGCGAGCTGACGCCGCGACGTCCGGCTCCCCCGGCTTCGACCCAGCCGCAACAGGGAACCGGAGGCGCAAGATGAGATCCCCCGTCACAGGTATTGTCGCGCTGTTCCTGCTGCTTTTGCTCGTGGTCATCGGCTACGGCTCCGTGTTCACGGTCACGCAGACCGAACAGGCCCTGGTGGTGCGGCTCGGCAAGCCCGTCGATGTCGTCACCGACCCCGGTCTGCACTTCAAGGCCCCCTTCATCGACACCGTGATCGACATCGACAAGCGTATCCTCGATCTGGAAAACCCGTCGCAGGAAGTGATCGCCTCGGACCAGAAGCGGCTGGTCGTTGACGCCTTCGCCCGCTATCGCATCAAGAATGCGCTGCAATTCTATCAAAGCGTGGGCTCGATCCAGGCGGCCAATCTCCAGCTCACGACGCTTCTGAATGCGTCGCTGCGCCGCGTGCTCGGCGAGGTCACCTTTATCCAGGTGGTGCGCGACGAGCGCGAAGCCTTGATGGCGCGGATTCGCGACCAGCTCGACAAGGAGGCCGGTGGTTACGGGATCCAGGTGGTCGACGTGCGGATCAGGCGCGCCGATCTGCCGGAGCAGAACAGCCAGGCGGTTTACCAGCGCATGCAGACCGAACGGCAGCGCGAGGCCGCCGAATTCCGTGCGCAGGGTGGCCAGAAGGCGCAGGAGATCAGGTCCAACGCCGATCGCGAGGCGACCGTGATCGTCGCCGAAGCCAATTCCACCGCCGAACAGGTGCGCGGCGAGGGTGACGCCGAACGCAACCGGCTGTTTGCCGAAGCCTATGGCAAGGATCCGGGTTTCTTCGCGTTCTACCGCTCGATGGCGGCCTATGAGAACGGGCTGAAGAGCAACGACACGCGCTTCCTGCTGCGGCCGGATTCCGATTTCTTCAAATTCTTCAGCAACGCCTCCGGCAAGCCGCCTGAGGCGGCCGCACCCGCGGTATCGCCGAAGCCCTAAGCCGGCTTTGGGTCGGGACAGGGGCCGAAGCGGACGCTGCTTCGGCCTCAATTAAAAAATCAAAGGGGAGGTTTCAGTCCGATGAGGTCCATTGCGTTCGCCGACTTCCTCATCGGTGTGGGAATTCTGTTTGTGCTCGAAGGCCTGATGTTCGCGGCGAGCCCTGACTGGATGCGCCGGGCGATGAAGAGTGCCCAGGCCACGCCAGATAATATTCTCAGGGCGGTCGGCATCGGCTCGGCGGTGGCCGGGTTGATCCTGATTTGGGTGGTCCGGCGCTAGGCGGACCACCGCCGTTCCTCGGAAAATCTCGGGGTTCCCCGATGCGCAATCGCGCATCCGCGGTCTGGTCCGGAGCCTGTCATCGGGCCGCGCTTCGCGCGGACCCGTTGGGACGATCCCGGAATGACGGAACAGGAGTTGTTCAAACAGGCTGAAGTATCAACTTCGCCGGAAGCCGGGCGTCTGTTTTTCGCCGAAATGCTGGGCTCAAACGCTTGCGCGGTCACCCCGTTCGGGCGCACTGTGGACGTTAAATTACGCTGGTTTCGAGATAGAGAGAGCCAATATGACCGCTGCGACCCCAGCCCTGAGCCATCGCCTGCGCCCTTTGATGGCCGCGATCTGCCTCAGCGCTGTGCTTGGCGCCGCTGACGTTCTGACCCCGGCGCCGGCCCAGGCGCGCGGTCCGGACGGCATCGCCGACGTTGCCGAGAAAGTGATCGATGCGGTGGTCAATATCTCGACCTCGCAAACCGTCGAAGCCAAGGGTGGCCCTGGCGGCGAGGGCAGGGGCGCGACACCGCAATTGCCGCCGGGTTCGCCGTTCGAGGAATTCTTCGACGATTTCTTCAAGAATCGCCGGGGTCCCGGTGGCCCGAGGGGCGGCGATGCGCAGCCGCACAAGACCAGCTCGCTGGGTTCCGGCTTTATCATCGATACGTCGGGCATCGTCGTGACCAACAATCACGTCATTGCCGACGCCGACGAGATCAACGTCATCCTGAACGACGGCACCAAGATCAAGGCCGAGCTGGTCGGCGTCGACAAGAAGACCGACCTTGCCGTGCTGAAGTTCAAGCCGGTGAAACCGCTGATCGCGGTGAAATTCGGCGATTCCGACAAGCTGCGGCTCGGCGAATGGGTGATCGCGATCGGCAATCCGTTCAGCCTCGGCGGCACGGTGACGGCAGGCATCGTCTCGGCCCGCAACCGTGATATCGCCTCCGGGCCCTATGACAATTACATCCAGACCGATGCCGCCATCAATCGCGGCAATTCCGGCGGTCCGCTGTTCAATCTCGATGGCGAAGTCATCGGCGTCAACACGCTGATCATCTCGCCGACCGGCGGCTCGATCGGCATCGGCTTTGCCGTGCCTTCCAAGACCGTGGCCGGCGTGGTCGATCAGCTCAGGCAGTTCGGCGAGCTCCGCCGCGGCTGGCTCGGCGTCCGCATCCAGCAGGTCACCGACGAGATCGCCGAAAGCCTCAACATCAAGCCCGCGCGCGGCGCCCTGATCGCCGGCGTCGAGGACAAGGGCCCGGCCAAGCCCGCCGGCATCGAGCCCGGTGACGTCGTCGTCAGGTTCGACGGCAAGGACATCAAGGAGCCGAAGGATCTGTCGCGCGTCGTCGCCGACACCGCCGTCGGCAAGGAGGTCGATGTCGTCATCATCCGCAAGGGGCAGGAAGAAACCAGGAAGGTCACGCTTGGCCGTCTCGAGGATAACGACAAGCCGGTTCCGGCGGCGATCAAGTCGCCTGAGTCCACCGAAAAGCCGGTGACGCAACGGGCGCTCGGCCTCGACCTCGCGACGCTGAGCAAGGACCTGCGCAGCCGCTACAAGATCAAGGATAGCGTCAAGGGCGTCGTCATCACCAATGTCGACGGCACTTCCGACGCCGCCGAGAAGCGGCTTAGCCCCCGGCGAGGTCATCGTCGAGGTGGCGCAGGAGGCGGTGAGCAGCGCCGCCGACATCAAGAAGCGCGTCGATCAATTGAAGAAGGACGGCAAGAAATCCGTGCTGCTGCTGGTCGCGAACGCCGACGGCGAGCTGCGCTTTGTGGCGTTGAGCGTGCAGTAGTGGCGGTCGAGACCGCTATCGGCCCCAATTGAATGCGTCATCCCTGCGCAAGCAGGGACCAATACGCCGCGGTCTCGCGTTTTGGCACGCTGGCAAACGGCTTGGGCCCCAATACACGACTGTGGTTATGGGTCCCCGCGTCCGCGGGGACGACGCAAACGATCACGTCCCCACGAACTCGTCTCTATGATACCCCTGCGCATAAAGTAACGCCGTGAGGTCGCCGTAATCGATCCGCGCCGCGGCGGCGGCGGAGACGGCGGGCTTGGCGTGGAAGGCGACGCCTAGGCCCGCCTGCTGAATCATGCCGAGGTCGTTGGCGCCGTCGCCGACCACCAGCGTGTCGATCTCGTCGAGGTCGAAGGATTCGGTGAGCTCGGTCAACGCCGCGAGTTTCGCGGCGCGGCCCAGGATCGGCTCGGCAACCTCGCCGGTCAGTTTTCCGTCGCGCACGAGCAGTTCATTGGCGCGGTTTTCCTGAAACCCGGTTGCCGTGGCGATCGCACTGGTGAAGAGGGTAAAGCCGCCCGAGATCAGGCAGGTCCAGGCGCCATGGGCGCGCATGGTCGCGACCAGCTCGCGGCCGCCCGGCGTCAGCGTGATGCGATTTTTCAGGACTTCGTCGACCACCCCGACCGGCAGGCCCTTGAGCAGCGCCACCCGCTCGCGCAGCGCGGGCTCGAACGCGATCTCGCCGCGCATCGCGCGTTCGGTAATGGCGGCGACATGGGCCTTCAGGCCGGCAAAATCGGCGAGCTCGTCGACGCATTCCTGGCCGATCATGGTGGAATCCATGTCGGCGAGAAAAAGCTTCTTGCGCCTGAAAGCCTGAGGCTGCACGACAATGTCGATGGGCAGATCGCCGCGCACTTCGCGCAGGTGCGCTTCGATCGTATGGACGTTGCCCTCGGCGACGAAGGGGATGTCGACCGCCACTTCGTCGAACAGCCACCGCGCCGGGCCGGCCGAGGGCAAAATGGCGCGCGCGCCGTCGATCACCGTGCTATCGAGCGCGGGATTTGCGGGATTGCAGATGAGCGTGACGACGAGAGACATGCGGTGAATTCGCTACCGGAGAACAACAATGCCGTGCTTATCGCAGGGCCGACCGCCAGCGGCAAGTCGGCCCTGGCGCTCGCGCTCGCGCAAAAAACCGGCGGCGTCGTCATCAATACCGATTCCATGCAGGTGTATCGCGACCTCAGGGTCATCACGGCGCGGCCGACGGCGGAAGAGGAAGCGCTTGTTCCGCACCGGCTCTATGGTCACGTCGATGCCGCGGTGAATTTTTCCGCAGGAAGCTGGGTGGTGGATGCCGCCAGAATGTTGTCCGAAGTTCGCGCGCAAAACCGGCTGCCGATCTTCGTCGGCGGATCGGGTCTGTACTTCAAGGCATTGACGCGCGGCCTGTCGGCGGTGCCGCCGATCCCGGCCGAAGTGCGTGAGGCCGTGCGTGCGCGGCTGGAGCGCGATGGCGTCGAAGCGCTGCATGCCGAACTCGCACGGCGCGATCCACTATCTGCCGAACGCCTGAAACCGCGCGATCGCGCCCGCATCGCGCGTGCATTGGAGGTCGTCGAGGCCACCGGGCGTTCGCTGTCGGACTGGCACCGCGACGGCCTGCCGCCGCTGTTGCCGCAGGGCTCGTTCAGCGCGCTGTTTCTGGAACCTGATCGTGATGAACTCTATGCGCGGATCGATGCGCGCTTCGATGCGATGCTGAAAGCGGGCGCGCTGGAAGAGGTCGAGCGGCTGGCGGCGCGACAACTCGATCCTCTGCTGCCGGCGATGAAAGCCCATGGGGTGCCGGCGCTGATCGCGCACCTGGCGGGCAAGATCACGCTGGAGGAAGCCGCCGCGATCGGCCGCGCCGATACCCGCCATTACGCCAAGCGGCAGTTCACCTGGTTCCGGCATCAACTGCCGGAATTTGCCTGGGTGAAGCCGGCGGCGGCGGCGGAGTGGCTTTCCAGTGTCATTCCGGGGCGCGAAGCGAACCACGATGTGCAATTGCACATCGGAGAATCTCGAGATTCCGGGTCTGGTCCTTCGGACCATCCCGGAATGACGTCATCAACGTAGCCCGGCGCATGGCTGGATACCCGAAATTCACCCTCGTCGAATGCGGGGAACCCCGCTAAACTTGAAATTAAGCGCAAATCGCGGCCTGTGACTTGACTTTCAAGGCTCGGGCGGTATGTTCGCGCAACCTTTGGGAAGTATGGGCGGCAATATGCGTAATAAAATTACCAAACTGCTTATCGTCGTCGTACCCAGGCGCACCGCCGGGGATGGCTAGAGGCCATCCAATTACGGGCGGTGTGCATGGGGCCTCTTCCGGGCCCCTTTTTATTTTCCAGACGACAAAGTCCCACCCTCCAAATCAAGAAGCAGCCTGAGAGCAGCGCATCCGGAGCCAGCCATGAGCGACAAGAGCCAAGATCCGAACCAGATGACGGGAGCCGCGATGATCGTGCGCGCGCTGATCGATCATGGCGTCCAGCACATTTTCGGCTATCCCGGCGGCGCGGTGCTTCCGATCTATGACGAGATTTTCCAGCAGAGCGAGGTCGAGCACATCCTGGTGCGGCACGAGCAGGGCGCCGGGCACGCCGCCGAGGGCTATGCCCGCTCGACCGGCAAGCCGGGCGTGGTGCTGGTGACCTCGGGGCCGGGCGCCACCAACATGGTGACGCCGCTGACGGACGCGCTGATGGATTCGATTCCGCTGGTGTGCATCACCGGGCAGGTGCCGACCCATCTGATCGGCAACGATGCGTTCCAGGAGTGCGACACCGTCGGCATCACCCGGCCCTGCACCAAGCACAACTGGCTGGTGCGCGACGTCAACGATCTGGCCAAGGTGCTGCACGAGGCGTTCTATGTCGCGAGCACCGGGCGTCCCGGTCCGGTCGTGGTCGACGTGCCGAAGGACGTGCAGTTCGCGACCGGCACCTATCACCCGCCGCGCAAATCCGACGTGCACGTGTCGTATGCGCCGCGGGTCAAGGGCGATGCGGCGCAGATTCGCAAAGCGGTTGCCTTGCTGGCCTCCGCCAAACGCCCGGTGATCTACAGCGGCGGCGGCGTCATCAATTCCGGTTCCGAGGCCTCTAAGCTGTTGCGCGAGCTGGTCGAGGTCACGGGCATTCCGATCACCTCGACCCTGATGGGGTTGGGGGCCTATCCGGCCTCGGGCAAGAGCTGGCTCGGCATGCTCGGCATGCACGGCACCTACGAGGCCAACATGGCGATGCATGATTGCGATGTCATGCTGTGCGTCGGCGCGCGCTTCGATGACCGCATCACCGGGCGCACCGACGCGTTTTCGCCGGGCTCGAAGAAAATCCATGTCGACATCGATCCCTCCTCGATCAACAAGAACATCCGCGTCGATGTTCCGATCATCGGCGATGCCGGCAATGTGCTCGGCGATCTCCTGCAGGTGTTCAAGGCGGAAGCGTCGCGGCCGGATCTCAAGGCCTGGTGGCAGGAGATCGCGAAGTGGCGCGCGCGCAATTCGCTGTCCTACAAGAAGAACAACGATATCATCCTGCCGCAATTCGCGATCCAGCGGCTGTTCGAGGCCACGCGAGGCCGCGACGTCTACGTCACCACCGAAGTCGGCCAGCACCAGATGTGGGCGGCGCAGTTCTTCGGCTTCGAGGAACCGCACCGCTGGATGACCTCGGGCGGCCTCGGCACCATGGGTTATGGCCTGCCGGCGGCGCTGGGCGTGCAGGTGGCGCACCGCGATAGCCTCGTGATCGACATCGCCGGTGATGCGTCGGTGCAGATGACGATGCAGGAGATGTCGACGGCGGTTCAATATGAATTGCCGATCAAGATCTTCATCCTGAACAACCAGTATATGGGCATGGTGCGGCAGTGGCAGCAGCTACTGCACGGCAACCGGCTGTCGCATTCCTATTCCGAGGCGCTGCCGGATTTCGTCAAGCTTGCGGACGCCTTCGGTTGCGTCGGCATCCAGGCGGTCAAGCCCGGCGATCTCGACGGCGCGATCAAGGAGATGATCAGCGTCAAGCGCCCGGTGCTGTTCGATTGCCGGGTGGCGGCGCTGGAGAATTGCTTCCCGATGATTCCCTCGGGCAAGGCGCACAATGAAATGCTGCTGCCGGCGGAAGCCAACGACGAGGCCACCGCCGCGGCCTTCGCCAGCGGCAAGGCGCTGGTGTGATCGTGAGGCACTTCGATGTTTAACCTCGACCAACTGGAACGTGCCCACGGCGTCGTCGGCGCGGCGATGCCACCGACGCCGGCGCATTCGTGGCCGCTGCTCTCCGCGCGGCTTGGCGCCGATGTCGTGGTCAAGCACGAGAACCACACGCCGACGGGCGCCTTCAAGGTGCGCGGCGGGCTCGTCTATGTCGACCGGCTGAAGCGTGAACGGCCCGGCACGGCGGGCATCATCTCCGCTACGCGCGGCAACCACGGACAGAGCCTTGCCTACGCGGCGGGCCGCTACGGCCTGCCGGTCACGATCTATGTGCCGCGCGGCAATTCGATCGAGAAAAACCGCGCCATGCAGGCGTTCGGCGCAAAGCTCGTCGAGCACGGCGAGGATTTTCAGTCCGCCCGCGAAGAGGCCGAGCGCCACGCCGAACGCGACGGGCTCGAACCGGTGCCGGCCTTTCATCCGGATCTGGTGATGGGGGTTGCGACCTACGCGCTCGAACTCCTGCGCAAGGTGCCGGACCTCGATGTGCTCTATGTGCCGATCGGACAGGGATCCGGCATTTGCGGCTGCATCCTGGCGCGCGATCTGCTTGGGCTGACCACCGAAATCGTCGGCGTGCAGTCGACGGAAGCGCCGTCTTATGCGCTCTCGTTCGCGGCAGGCACTGTCGTGAGGACGAACAGCAGCAATACGCTCGCCGACGGCATGGCGACGCGGGTCCCCGACGCCGATGCGCTTGCCGTCATCCGCAGGGGCGCCTCGCGCATCGTGCAGGTCACCGACGACGAAATAGCGGCGGCGATACGCGCCTACTGGATCGATACCCATAACCTTGCGGAGGGCGCCGGCGCGGCGCCGCTCGCCGCGGCGCTGCAGGAGAAGGCAAAAATCCGCGGCAAGCGCGTTGGCCTTGTTCTGAGTGGCGGCAATATTGATTTCGATTTGTTCAACCGATGGGTCGTTGCGGAGAGCACCGCCCCCGCTGGCGCCAGGGTGCCCGCGTGAGCGCAAAGGAAACACAGAAAATGAGCCAGCCCGCATCCGCCTACTTCATGGAAGAGCGCCACGATCCGAACGAGTCCCACACGCTCTCTGTGCTCGTGCAGAACGAGCCGGGCGTGCTCGCGCGTGTGATCGGGCTGTTCTCGGGGCGTGGCTACAACATCGAAAGTCTCACCGTCTCCGAGACCGAGAGCCAGAAGCACCTCTCGCGCATCACCATCGTCACCACAGGCACGCCGATGGTGATCGAGCAGATCAAGCATCAGCTCGATCGCATGATCCCGGTCTATCGGGTCGTCGACATGACGCTCAGCGGGCGCTCGATCGAGCGCGAACTGGCGATGCTGAAACTGCGTGGAACCGGCGAGCACCGCGTCGAGGCGCTGCGGCTGGCGGAAGCGTTTCGCGCCCGCGTGATCGACGCCACCACCGAAAGCTTCGTGTTCGAGATCACCGGCAACTCCGCCAAGATCAACCAGTTCATCGACCTGATGCGTCCGCTCGGTCTGGTCGAGGTTTCGCGCACAGGGGTTGCCGCGATCGGGCGAGGGGCCGAGGGGATGTGAGCCATGCTGGCGCGCGACTGGTATTACAATGAACGACGGCGGCGTGGGCTCGATTCCGCCGTTGCGTCGATCTACGACCGCCAGGACGACAGCGATCTGCGCGCCCGTGCCGCGCTGACCATGCTGGGCGTCAAGCCGGGCTGGCGGATCGCCGACATCGGCTGCGGCAATGGCGTGCTGGCCTGCGAGGCCGCGCTGATGGGCGCCGAGGTCGATGCCATCGATATTTCGCCGGCGATGCTGGCGCTGGCCAGCATCCAGGCCAGGGATCGCAAGGTCGTGATCCGCACCCAGCCCGCCGGACTCCTGAGCTTTGCCTACAAGCCGAATTCCTATGACCTGATCGTCAGCGAATTCACGCTGCACCATTTGCCGGATTTCTGGAAAGCCGTGGCGCTGTCGCGGATCTTTTCTGCGCTGAAGCCGGGCGCGAATTTTTATTTGCGCGACATCGTTTTCGCCAGCACGCCCGACGGCGTCGAGCGCGACGTCGAGGCATGGGCTGATTTCAGCATCAAGAACCACGATTTCGACCGCGACAGCGTCATCACCCATATGCGCGACGAATACTCGACCTTCGGCTGGGTGGTCGAACGCCTGCTGACCGATGCCGGCTTCACGCTGACCTCGGCCGATTATCACGCGCCGCTGCACGGCACTTACCTGTTGCGGAAACCGAAACACGGTGAGCAGAGCTAGGAACGTCGTCGATGAAGCCCGCCGATGTTTTCCTGGCCGTCCTGGTGGCGGTCACCTGGGGTCTCGGGTTCGTGGCCAGCAGGCTGGCGCTCGACGAACTCTCGCCTGCGCTGATGACGGCGATGCGCTTCGCCATCGCGGCCCTGCCGTGCCTGTTCGTGCGTCGGCCGAATGTTTCCTGGACGGTGCTGATAGCGATCAGCGGCACGCTGTTTCTCGGACAGTTTCTGGCGCAATCCTGGGCCATTGCGCACCATGTGCCGGTCGGTCTTGCCAGCGTGATCGTGCAGAGCCAGGCGCTGTTCACGGTGGCATTTGCAGCGTTGGCGTTCCGCGAGATTCCCACGCGTCTGCAGATGACCGGAATCGGCGTCGCCGCGATCGGCCTGCTGATGATCTGCGGCACCGTCGGCTTTGATTTCAGTGCCGGCGCCTTCGCCGTACTGTTGATCTCGCCGGTCAGCTTCGCGATCGGCAATTTGTTGCTGCGGCGGGCACGGCACGTGCCGATGCTGGAGTTGTTCGCGTGGCTCTGTCTGGTGCCGCCGCTGCCTTTATTGACTATCGCGCTGGCCGTCGACGGTCCGCAGGCGACCTGGCATTCGCTTTGGAACATGTCACTGACGGCGGTGGCCTCGATGCTCTTTATCGGCCTGGTTACGACCTTGGCCGCCTATTGGATATGGGGCCGGCTGCTGCGCGACTACACCCCGGCGCAAGTGGTGCCGTTCGCACTGCTGGTGCCGTTTGTCGGCTCCGCCGCGTCGAGCGTCGTGTTCGGCGAAACCTTCGGGCCGCTGCGGCTGGCCGGCATGATCACGGTGGTCGGCGGCATCGCCGTGATGCTGCTGTCGAAGCGTCCCCAGGCCGTGCCGAAGATCGCGTGAGGCGAGACCATGTCGCACTCGCTCCTGATCGCCTTCGTCGTCTTCGCCGCGGTAATGTATTTCACGCCGGGGCCGAACAACATCATGGTGCTGTCCTCGGGGCTGACTTACGGCTTCCGCCCCACATTGCCGCATATCGCCGGCATCACGATCGGCTGCGCCTTCATGATCGCGGCGGTGGGCCTCGGCTTCGGGGCGATCTTCGCGGCCTATCCCGTCCTGCAGACAATTCTCAAATATGCCGGCGCGGCCTATCTGATCTATCTGGCCGCCGTGATCGCGATGTCGGAACCGGTCACGCCGGGGCAGGACAATGGGCGTGGCCCGATGTCCTTCTGGGGCGCGGTGCTGTTTCAGTGGGTGAACGTCAAGGGATGGGTCATGGTAATCGGGACCATTACCGCCTATGCCGGCATCGCGAGCTTCCCCTGGAACATCGTCATCCAGGTAATGCTGAGTCTCCTGCTGGGCGTGGTGTCCACGTCGATCTGGACGCTGTCCGGCAGTTCGTTGCGCTCGCTGGTGACCTCGCCCAGGGCGGTGCGGGCCTTCAACATCGTCATGGCCGTGCTGCTTCTGGCCTCGCTTTATCCGGTCTTCATGGACGCGTGACCGCACGCCGCGCCGCGACATCGGCGCTACGCGATCTGAAGCCGCGTCGTTTTATCCAGGGCAGCCCGAATGAGCGCGCGCGCCGCCCAGAGCGACGTCGCGAGTTGTTCGTCCGAAGACAGGCCGCGGACATCTTCGAGGACGACGAGTGCCTCCCAGCCGATCACCATCGCAAGCGCCGAGACGAGTCGCTCGAACTCTCCGGGCTCGATCCGGTCGCGCAGCGGCGCCAGAGCTTTTTCGATCCATCCGATGCGGCGGTAACCGCGGCGGGGAACGCCGGGTTCGCGCTTGTCGGCGGTATCGACGGTGAGCCGGATCAGCGATCGTCCCAGCGGTAACGTCTGCCGCGCCATCGCGCCGATCGTGCTGATCATCGCCGTCACGCGTGCTTCGACGTCGCCGCCGGGATCGGCGGCCTCGATCGCCTCGTCGATGGCGCTTTCGGAAAGCAAACCGAGCTTGGCGTCGATCAGGAGCTGTTCGAGCGTCGGAAAATGCAGGTAGACGGTGCGGCGCGAGACCTCTGCCGCTTCCGCGATGTCGGAAACCGAGGGCGTCATGCCCGATTTCAGCAATCCCATGGTTGCCGCAACGATGGCGGCACGGGTGCGCCGGCGCTGCCGGTAACGGCCAGTATCTTCGCCTTGCCGCCCACCGGGACTCCGGATTTCCCTGTGATCGTCATCATCCGTCGCGCCCATATTTGTCTCGCCTTCGTCCGCGTTGACATAGAGCCAGAATAATATAAATGCACAGATGTGCAATAAGTACATTTATGTGCAATTAAGGAGTTTCTCATGGCCGATACCGTCGATCCCTCCCGCCGTACCGCGAGTGCGCCGGATAGCCCCCATTCCGGGCCTGTTACCCTGATCAATTCCTTTGCGGTGCCGGAGGGCCGGGAGGACGCCTTCACCGAACTCTGGACCGCAACCAGCGGCTACTTTCGTGCCCAGCCGGGGTTCCTCTCGCTGCAGCTGCATCGCGCCCTTTCAAATCAGGCACCTTATCGCTTCGTGAACGTCGCCCGTTGGTCGTCATCGGCGGCGTTTGCGGCCGCCCATGCCTCCAGCGAATTCAGGAACCTGGTCTCCCAGCCGGCATGGCGCGAATTCCCCAGCAGCCCCGCGCTCTATGAAGTCGTTACCCGCTACGAGGCGGTGTCCGCCGGCAGTTAGTCGGTGTTCGGGGCTTGTCTGGACCCGTCAGCCGCCCTACACAACGGCGGCCATTCGAACGGGTCCGGGCCTTCGACCCGAACAACCTGATGACACCGAAAACATGGTGATACGGGCACTCCGCCCGGCCAGCCAAGAGGAACGACCATGCGTGTTTATTACGATCGCGACGCCGACCTGAACCTGATCAAGGGCAAGAAGGTCGTCATCGTCGGCTATGGCAGCCAGGGCCACGCCCATGCGCTGAACCTGAAGGATTCCGGCGTCAAGGACGTCGCCATCGCGCTGCGCAAGGGATCGAGCTCCGCCAAGAAGGCGGAGACCGCCGGCTTCAAGGTGATGGAAGTCGCCGAGGCCGCCAAATGGGCGGATCTCGTGATGATGCTCACCCCGGACGAATTGCAGGGCGACATCTACCGCGAGCATCTGCACGACAACATGAAGAAGGGCGCGGCGCTGGTATTCGCCCACGGCCTCAACGTGCATTTCAATCTGCTCGACCCGCGCCCCGATCTCGACGTGCTGATGATCGCTCCCAAAGGCCCCGGCCATACCGTGCGCTCGGAGTATCAGCGCGGCGGCGGCGTGCCATGCCTGATCGCGATCGCGAAGGATGTCTCCGGCAACGCCCATGACCTCGGCCTCAGCTACGCCTCGGCGATCGGCGGCGGTCGCGCCGGCATCATCGAGACCTCGTTCAAGGAAGAATGCGAGACCGACCTGTTCGGCGAGCAGGTGGTCCTGTGCGGCGGCCTGGTCGAACTGATCAAGGGCGGTTTCGAAACCCTGGTGGAAGCCGGCTACGCACCCGAGATGGCCTATTTCGAATGCCTGCACGAGGTGAAGCTGATCGTCGACCTGATCTATGAAGGCGGCATCGCCAACATGAATTATTCGATCTCCAACACCGCCGAATACGGCGAATATGTCACCGGCCCGCGCATCGTCACCGCGGAGACCAAGGCGGAGATGAAGCGGGTGCTCGCCGACATTCAGGCCGGCAGGTTCGCCCGCGACTGGATGCTGGAGAACAAGGTCAACCAGACCTCGTTCAAGGCGACCCGCGCCAAGCTCGCGGCGCACCCGATCGAGGACGTCGGCGCAAGGCTCCGCGACATGATGCCGTGGATCAAGAAGGGCGCCCTGGTCGACAAGTCGAAGAACTGAGGCTTGATCCACGCTCTCGGGTGCGAGATCGCGCAAGCGCGATCTCGATGATCAAGAAAGGGGCCTTGGTCGACAAGACCAAGAACTAGGGCTTGATCCACGCTCTCAGGTGCGAGATCGCGCAAGCGCGATCTCGATGATCAAGAAGGGCGCGCTGACGGACAAGACGAAGAACTGATGTTGCTTGAGCTCCCCCGCCACGCGGGGGAGCTCGCGGGTTGAGCCCCTCGAATATATCCTGCCGTCGCCAGCGATCTTGGGAATGTTTGATGCCGATCCATATCTGCAACACTTGCGGCACCTCCTATCCGGACACTCCCGAACCACCCTCCGGCTGCTTGATCTGTGAAGATGAACGGCAGTATGTGCCACGTGGCGGACAGGCTTGGATAACGCCAACGAGGCTTGCGAGCGGGCACGCCAACGCCTGGCGGCGCCTGGAACCGGATCTGTTCGAGATCCATACCCAACCGGGATTTGGCATCGGCCAGCGCGCGCTGCTTTTGCGGACCCCCCGAGGTAATATCCTCTGGGACTGTATTGCGCTGCTCGACGATGCAACCGAAACGCTGGTTCGCGCAATCGGCGGCCTCGTCGCGATCGCGATCTCGCACCCGCATTACTATAGTTGCATGCAGGATTGGGCGCATGCCTTTGACTGTCCTGTCCATCTCCATGTTGCCGATGCCGGTTGGGTCATGCGTCCGGATCCCGCGATCCGCCATTGGGATGGCGAAGCGCTTGAGATCGCGCAGGGCGTAACGTTGCTGCGGCTGGGTGGCCACTTTCCGGGTGGCACGGTGCTGCATTGGGCCGACGGCGCCGATGGGCGCGGCGCGATCCTGAGCGGGGATATTGTGCAGGTGGCGGCGGACCTCAGTCGCGTCTCGTTTCTCTGGAGCTACCCGAACATGATGCCGCTCGCGGCGGTGACGGTGCGCCGTATCGCCGACAGGTTGGCGCCGTGGCGCTTCGACCGAATATACGGTGCCTTTGCCGGACGGCAGGTGATGGCCGGCGGCGCGCAAGCCGTGCAGGGATCGGCGGCGCGCTATATTGAGCTCCTGGAGGGCAGGCAATCATAAAGGCGCCTGTATGCTCTGCGGAAGCGCAACGGTGAGGCCGCGATCCCAGGGCGGGTCGGGTGCAAAGCGGGTCGCAATGAAGTCGATGAACGCGCGCACCTTGGCAGGCGGGTGGCGGTCCGGCAGGTAGACCGCATAGATGCCGCCGAGTTCGACGGTCGGCTGATCGAGATCGAGCGTAACCAACGCGCCGGCGCGCAAGTCGTCGGCGACGATGAACGTCGGCTGGTAGATCAGACCTTGTCCCGCGATCGCAGCGGCGCGCAACGCATCGCCGTTGTTGGCGCGCAGATTGCCCGAGACCTGAACGCTGACCTGCGCGCGCGCGCCGAACATCCAGCGGTCCATCGATGTTTGCTGCGACAGCGTGTACCCAAGACAATTATGCGCGGCGAGGCCCGAAACGGTCGTCGGCTGGCCCCGCGCCTCGAGATAGGACGGTGCCGCGCATACCACGACCCGGCACGGCGCAATGCGCCGCGCGATCAGGCTTGAAGTGGAGAGGTTGCCGATACGGATCGCGAGATCCCAACCCTCTTCGGCCAGGTCCACCAGACGGTCGTTAAGGCCGAGCTCAATCGTGACCAGCGGATGGCGCTCGGTGAACTCCGGGAGCAGCGGGGCGATCTGCCGTGTGCCGAACGCCACCGGCGCATTGAGCCGGAGCAACCCTCGTGGTTCGACCCGGTCCGCCGCGACACTGGCGTTGGCCGCCTCGATCTCGGCAAGAATCCGCTCGGAGGCTTCGAGGTAGTTGCGCCCGGCCTCGGTGATCGAAAGCCGTCGCGTGGTGCGGTGAAACAGTTTGACGCCCAGCCGCGTCTCGATCGCGGCGATGTGCTTGGTGACCATGGTCTGCGACATGCCCATGGCCCGGGCGGCGGCCGACAGACTGCCGCTGGCTGCGACTTTGGCGAAGACTTCCATGCCCGTCAGGCGGTCCAGCATGGGCCATTTCACTCCATTGGTGTGATCTGTAATTCATAATTACAATATTATCACCCCATCAGGAATAGGCGATACGTCAAGCTAGTCAACTGGAGACCGCCATGATCGATTCCCGAACCGCCCCCTATGCCGCGTTGCTGCTCCGCGTCACGCTCGGCCTGCTTTTTCTGGCGCACGCCAGCCTCAAATTGTTCGTGTTCACGCCTGCGGGAACGGCGAAGTTCTTCGGCAGCGTGGGACTTCCGAGCGAACTCGCCTATGTCATCATCGCCGCGGAGGTGCTTGCCGGTACCGCGCTGATCCTTGGAATCTGGACCCGGATCGTTGCGGTCGCGGCGACGCCGATTTTACTGGGCGCGATCTTCACGGTGCATGGCGCGGCCGGATTCTTCTTCAACAACCCTAACGGCGGCTGGGAATATCCGGCGTTCTGGACTATCGCTCTCATCGTCCAGGCATTGCTCGGCGACGGTACTTTTGCCTTGCGGGCATCTCGCGCGGATGTTCTCGCTGGCGATTTGCGCGGCGCTCACTCATGACACCGAAGTCTCTGCCAAGCTTTTTCCTGTCGCATGGTGCGCCCACGCTGCCATTGACCGACACGCCGGCGCGCGCGTTCCTGAGCGGGCTCGGCGGCACGATCCCGCTTCCGAAAGCCATTCTCGTGATCTCAGCGCATTGGGAGACGGCGATCCCGACGGTGAGCGCAGTCGACCGCAACGATACCATCCACGATTTCGGTGGCTTTCCGCGGGCGCTCTATGAAATGCAATATCCTGCCGCGGGTTCGCCGCGGGTCGCCGCGCGGGTTTCGGAACTGCTGCGCGCGGCCGGGCTGGACTGCAAGATCGATAATCGACGCGGCCTCGATCACGGCGCCTGGGTGCCGCTGCTGCCGATGTATCCGCGCGCCGACATTCCTGTGCTGCAGCTTTCGATCCAGACGCACCTCGGGACGGGGCATCACCTGGCTGTGGGACGCGCGCTGGCGCCGCTGCGCGAGGAGGGCGTGCTGATTATCGGCAGCGGCAGCATGACCCACGATCTGTCGGAATTTCGCGGCCATGGCCCAAACGATCCGGCGCCGCATTGGGTCAACAGCTTTGCCGACTGGTTTCATTCGTCGCTGACGTCTGGCGCAACCGACGATCTGCTCGACTATCGGCGCAAGGCACCGTTCGCGATCAAGAACCACCCGACCGAAGAGCATCTTCTGCCGCTCTATGCCGCGCTCGGTGCCGCCGGCGCGGATGCCCGCATCAAGAGGCTTCACGCGAGCTCGACCTACGGCATCCTGCGGATGGACGTGTATTCGTTCGAAGGGATCCCGACGCCAGCGGAGGATGCCGACATGGCGCTCTGAACCGGACGGCCGCACCAGGCAATTCTCGCTGCCAATCAGGTGGCCATAGATGACGGAACTGCTCGGCGACGACGTCACCGTATTCCAATCCGCGTTTGGTAATGCCCATGTCCAGCGAGAACTGGCTCATGCCGGCCACAAACTCCTTCGATATCGAAGCGTCGTAATAGGGCAGATCACCGGATCAGCTTCTCGATCAACGCGGCCTCTGACGGGGGAAACACCTTGTTCGCGACTTTGGTTGCGAGTCCGGTATCGCGTCGCAGGGCAGCCTGCGCTTGACCACCGCGCGTATGGCGCGCTCGGCGATTTCCGGATGGCGGTCAATCAACCGGTCGGTCGTCGCCAGTGAAGCCATCGTGTAGTTGAAACAATTGCGGGGGCCGTCGCCGCGCCGGACATCCAGCACCACAGTGCCAATTCCGCGGCTCACCGCTACTTCCGCGCCATGCCATTTGCCAGAAGCCGTCGATTTGGCGCGCCTCCAGCGCCTTCGCCGCATTCAAACCGAAATTGACACTGACCGCCCGTGGCGGACTTGGCACCGGCGCGATCTCCACGCGATCGCGCAGAATGCGGATACAGGCCTCCTTCAGCAAGCCGGGAGGTCCGAGTGGAACCAAGGCGCAGCCTCCGCTGCGGCTGCGGCGCGATGTCGCCGCACCGCCTGGAAGTCCGCATGCATGATCAGGAACCAATACATGCCCTGGGCCTGCGCGCAGGCGGCTCGACGCCGTCCGGTCCGGAAACGCCGCGACGGCGGAATGTGCCGAGCCGCCTACGAAATCGACCTTTCCGGCCTTCAAATGCTCGTAGGCTTGTCAACCGGAAGAACGAGCTCGATCTCGGCACGATCCTTTACCCTTAAGACCCAAGTGTTCCGGGGGAAACAAAATGAAGCAGATCAGGATCGGCGACGTCGATCATCATGAGACGCTTCCTTTTCTGGATAACGGAGTGGCCTGGACCGCTCCTTAGATCACGATCCGATTAGGTTAAATCGGATCATGATCTCATCTCTTTGTTTGAGCATGATCTTTTCGGAAAACCGGTTCCCACTTTTCCGGATCATGCTCTAGACGAGCGGCGGCAGGTTTAGCGCCTTGTCGACCAGTCTGCCCGAGCGCGCGAAGTCGAACGATCGGAACATGTTCATTTTGACCAGGAACGAAGCGCCGCCGTAGAATTTCTCGTATTGCTGGTGGCGGTTGCCGAATTCGGTCCCGATGAAATCCCAGGCCAGGCGCATCAGCGCAATCCTCGATCGGGCATCGCAGCTGCCGGACCGATAAAAGCGCTCGATATCCTTGGCGGTTTCCGGATCGTCGAGGTCCTTCACCGACGACGGCAGCGTGATCATGCCTGCACCCGTGAATTCGCGGACGATATCGATCATCTTGGGATTGATCTCGGACTGGAGCGCCATGACGGAATAGAGCGCAGGCTTCGATGGCCAGAGAACCCCTTCCTCGTCATAGGTGGCTAGCGTTTCCTGTGAGCAAAGCATGCCTTCGACGATGGCTGCATACGAGGCGAGCTCTCCCATCATGACCTGAACAGGGGGGGCTGCGTCGTTCCCGGTAACTTCGTTCATGCGCTTTGCCAATCCCATCAAAAAGCGCAGCTTGGTTGCATAGCGCGCCTGCGCCTGCAGATTGCCGTAGAGATGCGAAGGGGTCTCCCACCACTGCTTCATGCACACGTCGATGTTGCGATACGCGAACACGTGTTCCCAGGGTACGAAGACATTGTCGAAAACCACAAGACAGTCGGTTTCGTCGAAGCGCGTGGTCAGGGGATATTCGTCGGCATTCGGAGTTTGCAGGGCGAAGGCTCGACGGGAGTACAGGCGCAAGCCTTCAGCGTCGGTCGGAACGGCAAGGCTTACCGCGTAGTTCTCGTCTCCCGGCTTCAGCGGGTGAATCGTGCTCAGGTGAATGTAATCGGCGAACGCGCCGCCGGTAGCCAATTGCTGTGCGCCGGAAATATAAATTCCGGCGTCGGTCTCCTTGACGACGCCGGCATAAAGCGTCGGATCGTCCTGCAGATGCGCCGGCTTGCTGCGATCGACCTGCGGGGGAACGATGGCATATGACACATAGGCATGGGTGTCCCGGATATGCTCGTAGAACCTGACGACGTTTTCGCCGTACTGCTTGCCACCCGCCGCAAATACCGATGGCTTCGCGGCAAACCCGCAGAAGAATCCCGCGACGTGATCGGGCGACCTGCCCAGCAAGCCGAATGTCAGCTCCGCCCATTTTTCGGCAGCTATTCGTTTTGCCCGCAAATCGGCGTGGGTTTTCGGGATCTGGTAGGCCCGGAGCACCGGCGCACCGTCAACAGGCGAGGGGAACGTCATGACCTCGCGATTTTCCGGGGCCGCGGCGAAGTCGTAAAGCGATGCGATCGCGTGCGCCCCCTGCCGGAAAGCCGGATGCGCCGACGGGTCCGCGACTTTCTCGCCGTCCACGATCACCACCCGAGGACGACTGCTCGAATCCGCGAGGAACCGGGCGGCGGTCCGCAACGGACTCGTTGAACCCGCCTGCGACCTGGAGCGGCGTTGCTGATAGGGTCATCGACGCATCCTCGCTTGAGTAATAACTAGGCTGGAGCGCGGAGCTGTGGTGTTAGACGCCCGCTCGGCAACACAAGACGTCCGGTGAGCCGCCTCCAAGATGGCTACACAAAAAACATACATCATGTAGCTGTCAAGCCGTTTGTGCCGGCATGCGGCTGTCGGACGGTCAGCCCTCAACACCTCGCGTCATCACCTCAATGTTTGGATCAATCGCGTCCCATGGCAAAGAAGACGAAAAAAGCGGCGGAAACCCGGACCGCAACCCAAGGCCGGTTTGTGTCGCCACTCACCACCTCCCGAAAGGATTTCCTCAAGGGCGGATCGGACGACTGGATGCGCGATGTGATCTATCGTCTGGTTCAGGCCCTTGGTCGCCTGATCGCTTGCCGGGAGGCCTTCGGGCGGCGGCTCAACCTGACCAGCAGCCAGTTCACGGTCCTGATCGGGGTCGACTATCGGCACGGCGACGACGGAATTGCGATTGCGCCGTTGGCCAACCACATCGGTCTGGCGGCGACCCATGTGACGACCGAGGTCGGACGATTGATCCGGAAGGGATTGCTTACGAAGAAGCCAAACAGCAAGGACAAACGCAGTGTGCTGATCATGCTCTCCGCAAAGGGCGAAGCAGCCGTGCGGGAGGTCGCTCCTGTCGTGCGAACCATCAACGACATTCTCTTCAAGGGCATCGAACGCGCTCAGCTCGAGAGCGTCAACGAATTTGCCGCACGTCTCTTGCAGAATTCGGAATATGCCCTTGCGGAAATAAGGGTGATCGAGACCCATCAGTCTCCCAGATAATGCGATAAAAACGAAGGGCGGATAAAATCTGGGCATCGGCTCGAAATATTGAGCAGAGCGCGTCAGGGCTCTGGAAACTCCGGGGCAACGCGCCTTAAAGGCCAGGGAATTCCGGCGGCGGAAGCGGATGACACGAGTTGGTCCGCATCATTTTTCAGCATCATCTCGTCGAGAGTAGCTGGCTGGATTGCCGGAGCGCGAAACCGCCTTGACCTTGAATGTTAATCACGTACATTCAAGATGTAGCTAAATATTTTTTCGGGGGGCGAGCGATGCGTTCGGCCGCGGTGTCACTTGAGTGGCCTTGATTGCTGCGACAAAGATCAGAATGAGCTTTGAGGAGGCTTTGGTCTGTTGTTTGCATCTCGCCAGCCCAAACCGATTTGAACCGCCCGGCACTACAGGTAAAGGCATCGAGCATGGCATCGACTGAAATATCCGCGGGTCAGGCTCCGGCCGTCGAGCAAGCAGCCATCGCCGTCACGCCGCATCCGATGCGCTGGGTCATCGCCTCCATTCTCTTCCTCGCCGTCATATCGGCATTCTTCGATCGCATCAGCATCGCGGTGCTTTTCACGAACGTGTCGTTTCAGAACGACATGGGCATCGGATACAACCCGACGCTTTTGGGATTGCTGATGACGTCATTCGTGTTTGCGTATGGCGCCTCGGGACTTTTCCTCAGCTTTGTGGGGGACATTTACGGCCCGCGTCGAAGTCTCGCGGTCGGCGCGGCCCTGTGGGGCGGAGCCATGATGCTGATGGGATCGGCGGCTGGATTCACCTCGATGCTGGTCTATCGCATCCTGCTGGGCGTGGCGGAGGGACCCAATTCGCTCTCACCAATACGCTCGTGAAACGATGGTTTCCGGTAAGGGAACAGGCGCGCGCGAATTCGATCTGGATGATCGGCAGCCCCTTGGCTCGGCGATCGGATTTCCGCTGACGATATTTCTGGTGTCGTCCTACGGCTGGCGCGCGTCGTTCTATTGTCTTGCCGCGCTCAACCTGGTCGTTGTTCTGCCATTGGTTCTGCTTGTTGTACGCGATCGGCCGCATTCCTCTCTGGTTGCTGAAGCGGCTCCGGCTTCGTCCGCGGCGGCGTACGGGCAGCAGGTGCGCCTGTTCATTTCCGATTGGCGTTTCTGGATGCTTGTCATCTTCAATTCCGCGGCGCTCATCTATTTGTGGGGCCTCAACAGCTGGCTTCCGAGTTATCTGGTGAAAGTCCGCCAGTTCGATTTGAGGCAGGCCGGAATTTACTCGTCCCTGCCGTTCATTCTGATGTTCGTCGGCGAAGTTCTGTCCTCCATTCTGTCGGACCGCCTGGGACGGCGCGCCGTTGTATGTTTCTTCGCGCTGCTGTTCGCCGGAATTTCCATGTACCTCGTGTCCGTTATTGTTGACAATCACACGGCCGCTCTGATGATCGCGGTGAGCGCCTTCTTCTGGGGCAGCGCGCTGCCATCGTTGTTCGCATTGGGACTGCAGATCCTTCCGTCCGGCGCGGTAGGGGCGGGCGTCGGGGTTTACAACGGGGTCGGAAACCTGGTCGGCGCATTTGCGCCGCTCGCGATGGGAGCGATCATTTCCTCAACGGAAAATTACAGCACCGGACTTCTGGTCATCATCGGCGCGGCCGTCATTGGTTCGGCTGCAATGCTTCCGCTCATGCGAAAATATTAGTTTGTCCATTGAACCATCACGGCGGGCCGGATCGGGTCGATCCGAGGCATCGCGTCCGTATGCCTGCCATTGCTGCGTCAACATCTTCTCGCGCGGCAAGCGCGCGGTGGTGACCGGCGACCTCATGCACCATGTGATTCAGTGCCGCGAGCCCGACTGGTCGGCCAAGCCGGACTGGGACGCAAAGCAATCGGCGGTGTCGCGGCGGAAGTTCTTCGCCTCCGTCGCGGGCACCGACACGCTTATCCTGCCGGTGCATTTCCCGACTCCGACCGCCGGCCTGATCACGGCTGACGGGGATCGATTTAACTACCGCTTCAAGCGCGCTCACGCTGATTGACGCAAATCGCGTTGGATTTGCACGACTTCACGCGCCAGGAGTGCGGTCAGGATCACGTGAAAGCCGACCGCCGGCCACAGCAAAATGCCGCTCACTGCTGCGAATCCGAGATAGGCCAGGTACAGCGTGACCAACGCGCTGTAGATCAACATGCCGACGAGCGGCGGACCCGGCCAGCAGGCGATTGCCAAGGCAATCAGGGCGATGCCCGCCACGCGCGCAACCGGTATTGCGACGTCGGTAAGTTGCTCACCCAGCAACAAATGCGCGACAAGCGAGGGAACAATCAACAACGCCGATCCGGTAGCGGCTTCGGCGATAGCGGCGAAAGTCAGCGCATTCTTGCATCGCTTTCTCTTCAGGCCAATGCTCCGGACACGCCGCCGGAGGTTCTCATGAGGCATCTGCCTACGTGCTGGAGCGGACGATCGGGCGCTTTAGCCTGTCCTGCTCCTTCGTGAAGGGTTCGAGTTTAATGGTCAGCTTGTCGATCTTGCCGGTGAACTTGAATGGGACGTCGTAACGATACTCCAGCATCGCGACCCCGGTGCGGGTGTCCAGGCCGACGTCGAAGGTTTCGTCCTCCGGGAATGTGATCGGGGTGGTGTGTTCCATCGAATTTTTGGCCACTTCCTTGCCGTCCACAGCCAGCACGCCTGTCCCTCCTTTGCCCAGGCCCGGGCCGTCGGGTTTGAAGTCGAAGACGATGGTGTGCTTGCCGGCGCTCAACTCGGGCCCTTCCCAGGTCGTGCGCTTGAGGTCGAGCAGGTTATAGAGGAACACCACCTTGCCCCGGCCGACGCCAAATTCGCCCTTGCTCAGGAACAGGCCGTAGCCGCCGAAGCGCCCGCCTTCGGTGACGATCATTCCTTCCGCACCGCCCTCGGGGATTTCGACCTCGGCGGTGATGGAGTAGCCTTTGTTCAGGATACTCGGCGCGGCGCTGGCCGGCACACCCGACAATTCGCCTGAATAGGTGAAGACGGTTCGTCCCGCCGTGAGGCTCGGGCGCTCCGTGTTCCAGCGCGCGAGCGTCGAGTTGTCGAGCGGCAGCGCGTTGTACTTCTTCGCCTCGGAATAGAAGAGGTCCTGCATCTCCTTGAGCTTACCGGGCATCTTGGTCGCCAGATCGTTGAACTGGGTAGGATCTTCCTGGACGTTATAAAGCTCCCAATTGTAACCGGTGATCACGTCCGGGGGCGTCTTGGTGCTCAGCTCCCACGGGAGGGTCACCGGCGTCGTCGCCGCCACCCAGCCATCGCGATAGATGGCGCGGTTGCCGAGCATCTCGAAGTATTGCGTCGTGTGCTGGGTCGGGGCATTCGTGTTCGCCTTGTCCCACGTGTACACCATGCTCGTGCCTTCGACGGGAATCTGCTTGATGCCGTTGATCGTATCGGGCTGCGGAATGCCGGTCGCTTCGAGGATGGTCGGGACGATGTCGATGACGTGATGGAACTGGCGGCGGATGCCACCCAAATCCTTGATGTGCCCGGGCCAGGACATGGCCATACCCTGGGCGGTCCCCCCGAAGTGTGACGGTACCTGCTTCACCCACTTGAACGGGGTATCCATCGCCCACGCCCATTCTGCCGCGAAGTGCGGGAAAGTCCGTTCCGATCCCCAGAACGGATACCAGAGAAACTGGTCCTTAACCGGCACTTCAACGCCATTGAATGTGGTGAACTCGTTCGGTGTGCCGTTGAGCATGCCTTCGGCGCTCGCGCCATTGTCGCCACCGATGTAGATGATCAGGGTGTTGTCGAGTTGGCCGAGGTCCTCAACGGCCTGGATGACCCGTCCGATCTCATGGTCGGCGTAGGCGAGGTACGCCCCATAGATATCCGCTTGCTTGATGAAGAGCTTCTTCTCGTCAAAGCCAAGGGAGTCCCACTGCGGCAATTCTTTCGGCCACGGCGTCAGTCTGGCGTTTTCGGGCATGATGCCCAATCGCCTCTGGTTGGCGAAGATGGTCTCGCGCACTTTGTTCCATCCGTCGTCGAACAAGTGCATGTCGCTGATCTTCTTGATCCACTCCGGCGTAGGATGATGCGGCGCATGGGTGGCGCCGGGTACGTAATAGACGAAGAATGGTTTGTCGGGCGCAACCTCCTTGAGCTGTTTCATGTACTGGATGGCATCGTCGGCCATCGCCGTTTCCAGGTTCCAGCCGGGATTGCCCTGGAAAGGATAGATGGCCGTCGTATTGCGAAACAGGTTCGGTTGCCACTGGCTCGCGTCGCCACCGACGAAGCCGTAGAAATAATCGAATCCCATTCCGTTCGGCCACTGATTGAACGGTCCGGCCTGGCTCGACTGGAAAGAGGGCGTGTTGTGGTCCTTGCCGAACCACGAGGTTGCGTAGCCGTTCTCTCTCAGGATTGTGCCGATGGTGCCTTTCTCGATCGGGATAATCGAGTTCGTATCCCGGGAAGCCCGTCGATATTTCGCCTACCACCCCGAAACCGACCGAGTGATGGTTGCGTCCCGTGATAATCGCTGCCCGGGTCGGTGAGCAAAGCGACGTGGAGTGGAAATTCGTGAAGCGCAGCCCCTGTGCGGCGATGCGATCCATGGCTGGAGTGGGTATTACGCCGCCAAAGGTACTTGGTGCACCGAAACCCTGGTCATCCGTCATAATGAGCAGGACGTTCGGCGCTCCCTTCGGGGGGACGACGCGCGGCGGCCACCAGGCTTTGGACTCCGTGGCCTTTTCCTTGATTACCCCGCCGAACGCTGGATCGGGTGGCGGAAGTTGCTTGCCGGTGATCGTGGTGGTGGCTTCGGGCGAACCCGGAACGCCTGTGATCTGCTGAGCCAATGTCGAGACGCAACCCAAGGCCAGGAAGCTCGCGGCCGCAAGCATGCTGCAACTGATTTTCATGGATACTCCCGTTGCTGTCTTGGCAAAAAACTCGGCGTGTCACTCCATGCACTTCCGGACGAACTGAATCCGCTCGAGCAACCCCAGACCTTGCGCCTGGGCCTGCTTGCGGCAGCCCTCGCGCTTGTCGAGGCGCAACTCGACCTTTTGCATCAGGCTCAGGCCGATATCGCCGGAGACCTGCGGCGCGGCAGTTCCAGCCGAGGCAGCGCCGGTGTCGCCAGACGGTCCGTCACCGGCCGCCCGTGCCGCATCCCGAAGACGCTTGATGTCCTCGGGACTCAATTTCGGTCGATCGATGTTCAACGTAATCTTGTTCAGCTTTCCCGTAAAAGTGAACGGGGTGCTGTAGTCGTTGTCGTCGACAGGCGTTCCGGTGTCCGACCCGATATCGAGCGACTCATCCCACTGCAGGATGAAGGGAAGCGTGTGCTCCATTTTTTCGGTCGCGACCGCGCTGCCGTCGACCTTCAGCACGCCGGTGCCGCCGGCACCGACGCCGCTGTAGTCGCCAAACGCCATGGCCGCAGGTCCGAGACCGTCGTACTTGAAGTCGAACTCGAGCAGGTGCTTGCCGGCCGACAGCTCCGGTCCTTCCCAGCGCACACGCTTGAGGTCGACCAGGTTCCAGGTGAACACGGGCTTGTTCTTCAGGATGTAGAAGCCGTAGCCGCCGAACCGGCCGCCTTGCGTGATCAGCATGCCCTCGGCGCCGGCTTGCGGAATCTCGACGTCGATCTTGAAATTGTAGGAGGTATTGAGCAGGCTCGGCGCATCGCCGTTCGGCGTGCCGGTCATCGGCCGGATCCAGGTGAAGGAGGTGCGCCCGGCGCTGAGACTTGGCCGCGGCGTTATGATCCGCCCCACGAGGGAAGAATCCAGCGGCAAGACCTGATATTTCTGCGCTTCCTTCCAGAACAGATCCTTCATCTCCTTCAATTTTTCCGGATACCTGGCCGCAACGTCTTCGTACTGCGTCCAGTCGTTCTTCAGGTCATAGAGTTCCCAGGGGTAATCGAGCGGACTTGGCAGCTTGGCAGCCGTTTCCCATGGCGGCCGCAGCACCTTGGTGCTGGCGATCCAGCCGTCGTTGTAGATCGCGCGATCGGCGAACATCTCGAAATATTGCGTCTTGTGCGTGGAGGGCGCGTTCGCGTTCTTCTTGTCGAAGGTGTACATCATGCTGACGCCCTCGATCGGGCTCTGCTTGATGCCGTCAACCACCGTCGGCTGCTTGATGTGCGCCGCCTCCAGGATGGTCGGCACGATATCGATGACGTGGTGGAATTGAGTGCGAATTCCGCCCTTGTCCGCAATCACCTTCGGCCATGAGATCGCCATGCCCTGGCGGGTGCCGCCGAAGTGCGACACGATCTGCTTGGTCCAGGAGAACGGCGTGTCGAACGCCCAGGCCCAGCCGATCGACATGTGATTGTAGGTGCGGTCGGTGCCCCAGACGTCGTAGAAATATTTGAGCTGCTCCTCGACCGAGGGGTTGGCCTGATTGAACATCGCGACTTCATTGGGCGTGCCGTTCGGCTGACCTTCGGCGCTCGTGCCATTGTCGCCATTGATATAGATGATCAGCGTATTGTCGAGCTTGCCGAGGTCGTCGATCGCCTGGATGACTCTGCCGATCTCGTTATCGGCGTAAGCGACGTACGCGGCGAAGATCTCGACCTGTCGAAGGAACAGCTTCTTTTCGTCGGGATTGAGCTGGTCCCACTCCTTGATGAGGTCCTTCGGCCACGGCGTCAGTTTGGCGTCCTGTGGAATGACGCCGAGCTTCTTCTGGTTGGCGAAGATTGTTTCGCGCAGCCTGTTCCAGCCGTCGTCGAACAGGTGCATATCGCCGATCTTCCTGATCCATTCCGGCGTCGGATGGTGCGGCGCGTGCGTCGCGCCCGGCGCGAACTTGATCAGGAAGGGCTGATCGGGCGACAGGGTATCGATGCGATTGACATAGTCGATCGCCTCGTCGGCCATCGCCGTCATCAGGTTCCAGCCGGGCTTTCCGACATAGGGATAGATCGGCGTCGTGTTCTGGACGAGATTGCCGGGCTCCCACTGGTTGGTGTCGCCGCCCATGAAGCCGTAGAAATATTCAAAGCCCATGCCGGTCGGCCACTGGTCGAACGGACCCGCCTGGCTCGCCTGATATTCCGGCGTGTTGTGGTTCTTGCCGAACCAGGCAGTGTGGTAGCCGTTGTCCTTCAGAATTCGTCCGATCGTGGCTTTATCCCGGGTGATAACACTGTCGTAGCCGGGATAGCCGGTGGCTTGCTCGGCAATCACGCCGTACCCGACCGAGTGATGGTTACGGCCCGTGATCAGCGCCGCGCGGGTCGGCGAGCACAGCGCCGTCGAATGGAAGTTGGTATAGCGCAGACCGTCACGCGCGATCCGGTCGAGCGCCGGCGTTGGAATGACGCCGCCAAACGTGCTCGGCACGCCATAGCCGGAATCGTCGGTGATGATCAAAAGGACGTTCGGCGCGCCCTTGGGCGGAACGATGCGCGCCGGCCAGTAAGGCGTCGATTTCGTTGCTTCGCGTTCGATCCTGCCGCCGAATTTTTGGGGTGGAGCTGGAAGCTGATCGCCGGGAATCGTGATGGTGGCGCTTGGCGAGCCGGGCACGCCGTTGATCTGTTGCGCCCCCGCAGCCGCAGCGAACAGAAAGGTCAGTGTCAATGTCGCAACGGCCAATCGACGAAGGCTCATGACAAATTCTCCATTTTCGAAAATACATGGCGCTGCGTTTTCGAAAATGGCTGGTGGTCTGCCCGGTATCCTTGATTTGGATCAATAGGTCTGAGCGATGGATTGGAACTACTGGACGGAACAATTGGGAGCACGGTCCGATGTCGGGATTTCGAGCAGTAGCAGTATTGATCGTTTGCGCGATGCTCTGCGTGAATATTTCAATCGCCGAAGCCGGTCCGTGCGGCGCCGACATTGCGCAATTCGAGCAGGCCATCCGCGATTCCGCGGGAAATCCGTTCGCCGGATTGTCGGCGCCTCAGTCGGTCAACGCGCAGCTTGACCGGCAGCCGACGCCGGAATCCCTGAAACGGGACAGGGCGCGCCTGCAAGCAAAATTCTCCGCGACCATGGCGCGCGCCAAACGGCTCGATGCGAAGGGCGATCGTGCGGGCTGCACTTCCGCGCTTTCTCAGGCGAAGCGGATGTACATTTTTTAGAATAAAGGGTTGGATGCCAGAATTCATTGGCGAAGAGGAGCTCGGCGATGAAGAGTTTCTGCGTAATTGGTGCCGCATCGATGTGTTTGCTTGTTTTTACTCCCGCGCGCGCCGAAGTGCATTACCCGACGCAGCCGTGCCGGGTGTTTGTCGACACCGACTGGATCCAGATCCCAAATCAATGCGGGACCGTGTTGCGCTGGTATTCGCGCAGATTACTCCTGCCGCCTGCGAAGCGGTCGTCTTATCACTACGGCCCATATGAATGAGCAGTGATATCCGCAGCCAAGCTGCGGCTATTTTTCGTGACGTTTCCTTGGCTTCACGAGATTGGATTCCGCCTGCGGCTTCTGTTCCGGCACCACGTAAGCCGGCGGTTCGGCCCGCGCACGGTTCCGGGCATTTTGCCACCAATCCTGGAGCTCGTAGCCTTGATGAACGACCGATCCCGGAACGGGAGACGCGAATTCGCCGGTTTGTGCGACGACCCTCGCCGTCGACGCAAACAGGGCGATGACAAGAATGGCCGAGACCTTGAAATGATTTCGCATATCGCGGAGCCCTTTGTTCTTGGAACCCAGCAGGACCGATGTTCGTCGCTCCGGCAATCCTCTAGGGAAGCTTGCCCGTTCGGAAATTTCACAAAAAACGGTCCCGCGCGCGGCCTTCACGCCGCGCGCATAAGAGCCATCAGATGCTAGTAGCAGGGCGGATAGGGATAGTAGCCGCAGCGCGGCGCATAGTAAGCGCCGGCCGCCGCCGCTCCGACCGCAGCCGCGCCGACACCTACCGCTACTCCGCGACGTACGGCCGCACCACGATAGACGCCACCACGATGGACGCCACCGTGATGGACGCCGGCGCGACCAACACCGGCGCGGCCGCCGCGATATGCAAAGGCGTCAGATGAAACCATCGCCATGCAGCCGATGCCGACGACAACGGATGCGAAGACGGAGATAATACTTCGACGTGACATGATTGATCTCCTTTCTCAGGTTGATCGTTGCTTCGCTAACAGGATCCTTGCGGGTCACCTTGACTTAAATCAACGAAGCAAGCGTGGCGGCTTGCGCTGGATCAACCGCGTCCGCGAACACGTTGTCACTATGGTTCATCAAGTTCGCCTTACTTTGGAGAATTGCGATGAAATCTCTTGTGTTGTTGATCGCCGCGCTTTGCGCGTTTTGCGGGCCTGCGATCGCTCAAACAGCGGAATGCCAGTCAATACCGAAGGCCAGCGATCGTCTCGCTTGCTACGACAGGGCGATGCCGCCGATGAACAGGGCCAAGCGGGCTTCCGCATCCGCGACGCCTTCGCCGCAGCAGGGCCAGCCTGGCGATTTGCTCGCTGCCGAAAACGCCCGCCTGGATGCCAAAATAAATAACATTTGCCGCGGCTGCTGAGCTGGCGCCTGAAGAAAGGTCTGGGGCCCGCGGTTCCATGACAGGATAGGCGCTTTTTTCCTCGTTCGCAGGCCGGTTCCGGATCAGAATCCGGCCTCCGGGAATGCCCGGTTTTGGTGCATGGCCACCCGCCGGGGAACCCCTTCCACTGGTCCCTTACATGGCATAAGAGCGGCCGAAACTTTCTCTCAGGCCTCCGGTGCACATGATTCGATTGGACAATATCTCAAAGCAGGCCGGCCATCAGATCCTCTTCATCGAGGCGTCGGCGGCGCTTTTGAAGGGCGAAAAGGTCGGCCTCGTCGGCCCCAACGGCGCCGGCAAGACCACGCTGTTCCGGATGATCACGGGCCAGGAGCTCGCGGACGAGGGCCAGGTCGCCGTCGATCGCGGCGTCACTATCGGTTACTTCAGCCAGGACGTCGGCGAGATGTCCGGCCGCAGCGCCGTGTCCGAGGTGATGGATGGCGCCGGTCCTGTCAGCGCTGTCGCCAGCGAACTGAAGGAGCTCGAAGCCGCGATGGCGGATCCGGCTCGCGCCGATGACATGGACGATATCATCGCGCGCTATGGCGAGGTGCAGGCGCGCTTCGAGGAACTCGACGGTTACGCGCTGGAGGGCCGGGCCCGCGAAGTGCTTGCGGGCTTGAGCTTCAGCCAGGAGATGATGGACGGCGACGTCGGCGCGCTGTCGGGCGGCTGGAAGATGCGCGTGGCGCTGGCGCGCATTCTCCTGATGCGCCCCGACGCCATGCTTTTGGACGAGCCGAGCAACCACCTCGACCTCGAAAGCCTGATCTGGCTGGAGCAGTTCCTCAAGGGATACGAGGGCGCGCTGCTCATGACCTCGCACGACCGCGAGTTCATGAACCGCATCATCGACAAGGTGGTGGAGATCGACGGCGGATCGCTTTCGACCTATTCCGGCAATTACGAGTTCTATGAGGCGCAGCGTGCGCTGAACGAGAAGCAGCAGCAGGCCCAGTTCGAGCGCCAGCAGGCGATGCTGGCCAAGGAGATCAAATTCATCGATCGCTTCAAGGCGCGCGCCTCGCACGCCGCTCAGGTGCAGAGCCGGGTGAAAAAGCTGGAGAAGATCGAGCGGGTCGAACCGCCGAAGCGCCGCCAGACCGTGGCGTTCGATTTTCTGCCCGCCCCGCGCTCGGGCGAAGACGTCGTCAGCCTGAAGCGGGTGCAGAAGGGGTATGGCGACCGGGTCATCTATGACGGGCTGGATTTCATGGTCCGCCGCCGGGAGCGCTGGTGCGTGATGGGCGTCAACGGCGCCGGAAAATCCACGCTGTTGAAACTGGTGGCGGGCTCGACATCCCCGGACGATGGCACGGTGGCGCTCGGCGGCAGCGTCAAGATGGGCTACTTCGCCCAGCACGCCATGGATCTGCTCGACGGCGAACGCACGGTGTTTCAGTCGCTGGAGGACGCGTTCCCGCAGGCGGGGCAGGGTAGCTTGCGGGCACTCGCCGGCTGCTTCGGTTTTTCCGGCGACGACGTGGAGAAGAAATGCCGGGTGCTTTCGGGCGGCGAGAAGGCACGGCTGGTGATGGCGAAAATGCTCTTCGACCCGCCGAATTTCCTGGTGCTGGACGAGCCCACCAACCATCTCGACCTGGCTACCAAGGAAATGCTGATCGGCGCGCTGTCCGAGTTCGAGGGCACCATGCTGTTCGTCTCGCACGACCGGCACTTCCTTGCCGCCCTGTCCAACCGGGTGCTGGAACTGACGCCCGAGGGCATTCACCAGTATGGCGGCGGCTACGCCGAATATGTCGCGCGCACCGGCCAGGAAGCTCCGGGCCTGCGCAGCTGAATTGCCTGGACGACGGAAGAGCGTGCGCTCCCCTTGCGAGAGCGCACGCGCAGTTTTCCGCGACCTTCATCCCCGCCGCAGGCGGTCCGCCTTTCGGGTCAGGCGGCGTATCGCGGCGCCGGCGCGCCGTTCATCAGGCCGCCGACGAGCGCCTGACGGGTCTTCTGGTGGTCGTCCCACAGCGCCTGTTCAGACAGCGAGGGGAATACCCACGACTCGCCCCGATCCAGGCCCCTCAGCGCCGCATCCACCAAATGTTGCGGCTTCATCACCGCGCCGGCCGGGAGATTGCTGACCGGAAGTCCGGCGTGATTCCAGAAGTCGGTGTCGACCGCCGGCGGCGTGACCACCTGCACAAGGACGCCTTTGCCGGCGACCTCGCCCTGCAGGGCTTGCGAAAAGCTCACGACGTAGGCTTTGGAAGCATTGTAGACGCTGAACTCCGGCCACGGATGGAAAGCCAGCACGGAGGCCATATTGACGATGGCGCCGGCGCCGCGCGCCAGCAGGCCGGGAAGCACGGCGTGGGTCAGCCGGGTCAGGGCGGTGATGTTGACGGCGATCGTCTCGTCGAGAGCCTGCAAACCCAGTTTGGCGAGCGGGCTGAAGGTTACGGAGGTGGCGCTGTTGATCAGGGTGGTGATCGCCGGATCGCTTGAGATCCTCGCCTCGATCCGCGCCAGTTCTTTTGCCTCCGCGAGGTTGGCGACGATGGTTTCCACTTTGACATTTGCCTTTTGCTTCACCGCTTTGGCGACCGCGTCGAGCGTCTTCTGTTGACGGCCGACAAGGAGGAGGTCGTATCCACGTTCGGCCAATCCGGCCGCGTAAAGGGCGCCAACGCCGCCCGTGGCTCCGGTCACAACCGCGGTTCCTTTTAGATCGGACATGGAAGTCTCTCCTGCTTGCTGATTGAAAATAGTGGCATATGCCACCAATAAATAGTGGTATATACCACTTTTTCAAGCCGCCGGCCGGGACGTCATCCGAAGGTGAACGGGCGTGATCGGACCGTGAGGCAGCCGCTGGCGGCGGCAAGGTGCTGGCATATGCCATCTCTTTCGCG
Source organism: uncultured Alphaproteobacteria bacterium (assembly GCA_963786045.1). Taxonomy (GTDB): domain Bacteria; phylum Pseudomonadota; class Alphaproteobacteria; order Rhizobiales; family Xanthobacteraceae; genus Bradyrhizobium. The sequence goes on from CAWAXR010000024.1 coordinate 236,299, forward strand.
CGGTTCGCGGATCGCTATATTGATATCGTGACTACGGAGATCGCCCGTGAAAGACGACATGGAGCCGCGCGCGCCCGAGACCTCTGCAGGCGCGGAGCTGCTGAGCTTCTGCAACAACGCCGCGCTTCGCAAAGCCGCCCGAGGTCTGGGAAAACTCTACGACGCAGTGCTTGAGCCAAGTGGCTTGAAGGCAACCCAGTTCAGCTTGCTCACCCAAATTTATGACCTCGGCAATCCGACCATGGCCGAGCTGGCCAACAGTCTGGTGATGGATTTGTCCGCCATGCGCCATTCCCTGGGGCCACTGATCCGCGATGGTATGGTCCTGCTTCGCGTCGAAGCAAGGGATCGCCGGGTCAAGCGGGTGGTTCTCACCCCCGCCGGGGTCGCGAAATTCAAGGAAGCCATGCGGCTCTGGCGAAAGGCGCAGGGGCGTTTTGAGAAGGCGTTTGGCCCCGGGCGCGCGGCGAAGTTACGCTCTGAGCTGAGGCTCCTGACCTCCGAAGGATTCAAGGACGCGTTCTAGGCGGTTAGGCCGACGAAAATAAAGACGATCCTCGGACCGCCATTCCATGGTCGGACTGATCTTCTCATCCGCACCCATTGAGCTTGATCAATACGCGGATCAGCCGGAAGACCTATCAATATCGCGCCGCCGAACGTGGTGATCCGGAAGGCTTGCGAGGGAGTTATTTATGCCGTTTAAAAGCATAGCCGTCTTTGTCGATCCCACGCCGGCCGGCGAGGCGCGATCCGCCTGCGCGGTCCGGATGGCGTCGCGTCATGGCGCTCATCTTGTCGGGATCTTCGTCGTACCGTCGATTAGCGGTGGCAGTCCCGCGGATTGCTTTGTGCAAGGGCGGCAGGCGGTTCGCCAGGTGATCGCCGGCCACCATGCGAGGGAAGCGGCCGCGATCGACGCTGCGAAACGAAGCTTCTCCGGCGCCTGCGCCCGTGAAGACATCAGCTCCGAGTTCCGCTGCCTCCATCAAGGAGACTTCCATGACGGCGCCGCGCTGAATTCGTTGCATGCCGATCTGGTGATTGTCGGTGGACCGCGACCCGGTGGATTACCGAGTGACTGGTCGGCCGAGTCGCTACTCCTCGCTACCGGCGTGCCATTCCTCCTGTTACCGGAGCCTTGCGCGGGGTTCTCCGCCGAGCATGTCGTTGTCGCCTGGAATGCAAGCCGCGAGGCGCGGCGCGCGATAGCGGATGCGCTTCCGTTCCTCGTTAGTGCGCAGTCCGTGACCGTCCTCGTGGTCGATTCCCAGAAGAATCCCCGTCATGGCGAGGAGCCCGGCGCGGACGTGGCCCGCTATCTCGTTCGTCACGGAGCCAAGGTGGCCGTCGAACAGGTGCTATCGCATGGCGAGCCAATCGCCAGGACAATTCTGGCTTATGCGGAACGGCACAATACCGATCTCATCGTCGTCGGGGCTTATAGCCATCCGCGAACGACCGAAATGATCTTCGGCGGCGTCACCCGATCGTTGCTGCGAGACGCAGCCGTTCCGCTCCTGATGGCTCATTGAACGACCCTTGCGGCCAGGAGATCTTTGTCCGAACGCGCGGCGCTCGCGGCAACTCGAGCCCCACTAAACATTTCTTTAGTTGGGTTTGCGGAGTGCAGGAGTAGAATCGCAACCCTGACCGGCTCACGACTCAGGCTCAACGCCTCGCCGGTACAATGACCCTTCAGAAATGGAAGTGGCCACCGGTCGTCGCGTCGCGTCCGCGTTCAGCTTTTCACCTTGTTTTAAAGAAGGGGAGAAACGCATGACGAAACTTGCAGTTCTTGCCGCAGCTATCGTTCTTTCCTCCGCGCTGGCAGCGCCAGCAATGGCGCAACACCGGGGCCATCCCGACACTTATGCCCAAAGCGGCTATTGCGCTCACCACGAAGCGGGAAATCCCTATACCAGGGAGGAGGATTATGTGGCCTGGAGCGCCTGGCGAGCCCGAGGCGGATGGGATGAGCGCAACGACTGGAAGTGTACGCCCGCTCGTTCGCCTCACTCCGACGCATGGTTCTAGCCAAGGGTCCAGCCAAGGCGTTTTCGTGAGAAAGGCTGGTTCGCACTTGATGCGGCGTGCATGCCGGATCGCGTAAGGAAAACGCGTGAAGCGGAAGATGAGAGCCAAGGTTCTGATTTAATCAGAACCGGGCGAACCCAAGCCGCGGGCAGGAGGCGTTCGAACGCAGCCGCCTCGTTATCGCCGTCGCGCGCGGGCCGATGAGCGAGTTAAACAAATCCTGCCATGGGTTCGCGGGAGAAACTGCGCGCCCTTGGCGCTCAGGAATTCCAGCATCGCGCGCGCGGGCGGCATCAATACCTTATCCTTGCGGGAAAGCGCGAACCATTGCCGGACAATGGGCAGGCCGTCGACATCGAGCGTCACGAGGCGGCGCTCGTCGAGCTCGGTTGCCACGGTGTGAGCGGAGATGAAAGCAATGCCGAGACCGGCGATGACGGCCTGCTTGATGGTCTCGTTGCTGCTCATCGCCATGCCGATCTTCGGCCGGACGCCCGCGGTTTCGAACAGGTTTTCCATCAGACCGCGGGTGCCGGAGCCGGGCTCCCGCATCAGAAATGTTTCGTCGGCAAGGTCGGCCAGTGCCAGGCGGGATTTCCGCGCCAGCGGATGCGCGGTCGGCGCGATGATGACATGAGGATGATCGCCGATCAGGCGCACATCCATGTCGATGCCCATCGGCGGGCGGCCCATGATCGCGAAGTCCAGCTCATAGCCGCGTAGCGCCTCGGCGGTCTCCTGCCGGTTGCCGATCGTGAGCTTGATGTCGACGTCCGGATGCAGCCTGGAAAATCCGGAGATCGCAAACGGCACGAAATATTTCGCGGTGCTCACCGCTCCGATCGAAACGCGGCCCGCGGTTTTTCCCGCGATCATCTCCAGTGACGTGCCGCAATCCGCGATCGCCGCTTCGACGCGCTCGCAAAGCGAGAGCACTTCTCGCCCGGCATCCGTCAGCAGCATGCCGTCGCCGGTGCGCTGGATCAGCGGCAGTCCCGCGAGCTCCTGCAAATTGCGAAGCTGAAGCGTGACGGCCGGCTGTGTGAGATGCAGCTGATTGGCCGCGGCCGTCACCGACCTGGTCTTATGGACGGTCGCCAGCGCGCGCAACTGACGGATGGTTAGTTCGCGGACAAATCGGCTCGACATGGCAGCACCAATTATAAGAAAAACTTTGCTAGGGCAAAAGATAAGAAAATTTCACTAATTTTGCAAATTGCGCTGTCATCGGCGCGGGTCGCCAGCCACCCGACCCCGGGGAATGCCCTGAAGGGCACGTTGCAAGGGAAACGCCATGGAAGAGCGCATCACGCTGCGTTCGCGTCTCGATCGCTCGGCGTCGCAGACGCCGCAGGGAACTGCGATCGCCGCCGTCATTGCCGCGATCGCGACCGCCGCGATCGGTCTCTCCGCGGTCATCGCGGACGGGCCGCTCGGCGGTATCACGGGGGCGAACCGTGGCGTCAATCCCGACGGCGATCCACAGAAGGACATCGATCTTGCGGCCGATGCGATGATGCGCCGGGCGCTGCGCGCATCTCCGGTCGCGGCGATCCTGTCCGAAGAATCGCCGGCGCCGGAATTGCTCGATGCCGCGGCGCCGCTCTGCGTCGCGATCGATCCGCTCGATGGATCGGCAAACCTCGCCAACAACATTTCGGTCGGCACCATCTTTTCGATCCGTCCGGTCGGAAATGACGTCCTGTCGACGTTCTTTGAGCCGGGTACGGCTCAGTGCGCCGCGGGCTTCGTGGTTTATGGCCCGCAAACACTGCTGGTCTTGGCACTGGACGGCAGCGTCGACATCTTCATTCTCGACCGGCAGATGCGCGAATTCCTGTTGATCAGGCAGGGCGCCCGGATTGAATCCGACACGCCGGAATTCGCCATCAACGCGTCCAATCGCCGGCATTGGTACGGTCCCGTCCGCGCCTACATCGATGAGTGCCTTGCCGGCGTCGACGGCAACCATGACGCCGACTTCAACATGCGGTGGATCGGTTCGCTGGTCGCGGAGTCGCTTCGCATCCTGGTTCGTGGCGGTGTGTTTCTCTATCCGGCCGATGCCCGGCCCGGCTACCGCGAGGGACGGCTGCGCCTCCTGTACGAGGCGCATCCGATGGCGCTGGTGATGGAATGGGCCGGCGGGGCGGCGACGACGGGACGCCAGCGCATTCTCGAGCTTGCGGCGAAGTCGCCGCACCAGCGCGTGCCCCTGATCATGGGCTCGGCGCGCGCCGTTGGCGACATTGTCGCGATTCACGAGGGCATCGAGCCGATGTTCGACAACAGCAACGCTCCGCTCTTTGCGCGGCGCGGCCTGTTTCTCTGAAGGCGGAGTTCCGATGTCGCGCCGTCATCCCATCATATCGATCACAGGCTCGTCGGGCGCCGGCACGACGTCGGTCAAGAAGACGTTCGAGAATATCTTTCGACGCGAGAAGGTGTCGGCGGCCTACGTCGAAGGCGACGCGTTCCATCGCTACAACCGCGCCGAGATGCGGACCAAAATGAGTCGAGGAGGGCGAGCGCGGCAACAGGCACTTCAGCCACTTCAGCCCCGAAACCAATCTCTTCGAGGAACTGGAGAAATTATTTCGAGACTACAGCGAGGCCGGCTGCGGCACCACGCGCCACTACGTCCACGATGACGAGGAAGCCAGGCTATATGGCGCTTCGCCCGGAACCTTCACCGAATGGGAACCGATCCGAGCAAGGCTCCGATCTTCTGTTTTACGAGGGACTTCACGGCGCGGTCGTGACCGACAAGGTCAATGTCGCCCAGTACGCCGATCTCAAGATCGGCGTCGTGCCGGTGATCAACCTCGAATGGATTCAGAAGCTGCATCGTGACCGCGGCGACCGCGGCTATTCGACCGAAGCGGTCACCGACACGATCCTGCGGCGGATGCCGGACTATGTGAACTACATCTGCCCGCAGTTCGCCGAGACCGACATCAACTTCCAGCGCGTGCCGACGGTCGATACGTCGAATCCGTTCATCGCGCGCTGGATCCCGACTCCCGACGAATCGATGGTGGTGATCCGGTTGAAAAATCCGCGCGGCATCGACTTTCCCTATCTGCTGTCCATGATTCCGAACAGCTTCATGTCGCGCGCCAACTCGATCGTGATCCATGGCGCGAAGCTCGACCTTGCCATGCAACTCATCCTCACTCCGCTGATCCTGCAACTGATCGAACGCAAGAGGCGCACGGCATGAACATTCAATCTCCATCTCCCATCGTCAGTCGCCCGGATGTCAAACATGCGGACATGGCAAATGCGGTCCGGTTCCTGGCCATCGACGCGGTTGAGAAGGCGAAATCCGGCCACCCCGGCATGCCGATGGGGATGGCCGATGTGGCGACGGTGCTGTTTTCGCGCTTCCTCAAGTTCGACGCCGCCGATCCGGCATGGCCGGACCGGGACCGGTTCGTTCTGTCCGCCGGTCACGGCTCGATGCTGCTGTATGCGCTGCTGTATCTGACGGGTTATCGGGACATGACGCTCGATCAGCTCAAGGCGTTCAGGCAGTGGGGATCGAAAACACCCGGCCATCCCGAATACGGGCATACGCCCGGCGTCGAAACGACGACGGGGCCGCTGGGGCAGGGCATCGCCACGGCGGTCGGCATGGCGCTGGCGGAGCGCCTGTTGAATGCCCGCTTTGGCGACGATTTTGTCGATCACCATACCTACGTGATCGCGGGCGACGGCTGCCTGATGGAAGGGCTCAGTCACGAAGCGATCTCGCTGGCCGGTCATCTCCGGCTTAACCGGCTGATCGTGCTGTTCGACGATAACCAGATTTCGATCGACGGATCGACGTCGCTGTCGTGTTCGGACGACCAGCTTGCGCGCTTCAGGGCATCGGGCTGGTCAGCCTGGCGCATCGATGGCCACGATCCCGAGACGATCGCGGCATCGATTGAGAGCGCGAGGCAAAACGACCGGCCTTCACTGATCGCATGCCGTACCATCATCGGATACGGGGCGCCGAATCGGCAGGGCACCGAAAAAGCGCACGGTGCGCCGCTCGGTGCCGACGAGGTCGCCAAGACCCGTCTGGCGCTCAATTGGCCGCATCAGCCCTTTGATGTCCCGGCGCGCGTCGCCGAGTCATGGCGCAGGATCGGGGCACGCGGGCGGCGGGCCCGGGAATCCTGGATCGAACGGACAAAACGTCTCAAAGCGGTATCACGCTCGCCGTTTCACGATGCGCTGAACCGGCACCTGCCGCACGACTACGCTGTGGCGATCTCGCGGCTACGCGATCGCTTCGGTACCGAGCGGCCAAATATCGCCACCCGGCAGGCGTCCCAGCTGGTGATCAGTGCGATCGCGGAAGCCTTGCCGAATTTGCTGGGCGGATCGGCCGATCTGACGCACTCGAATCTCACGCAGGCCAAGACGCAGCGGTCGGTACGGCGGGATTCCTTCGAGGGCAGCTACATCCATTACGGCGTGCGCGAACATGCCATGGCGGCTGCGATGAACGGCATCGCCCTGCACGGCGGGTTCATCCCCTACGGCGGCACGTTCCTCAGCTTTGCCGACTATAGCCGCCCCGCGATCAGGCTGGCGGCGTTGATGGGCATCAGGGTCATCCACGTGATGACGCACGATTCCATCGGGCTGGGCGAAGACGGTCCCACCCATCAGCCGGTCGAGCATCTTGCGTCGCTGCGGGCGATTCCCGATCTGCTGGTGTTCCGGCCCGGCGACGCCGTCGAGACCGCGGAAGCCTGGGATTGCGCGCTGCGCGCCGAAGCAAATCCCTCGGTGCTATGCCTTTCCCGGCAAGCACTTCCCACCTTCCGGGAAGTTGCGGGCGAGGCAAACCTGGTCGCGCGCGGCGCTTACGTGGTTGTCGAGCCGGAGGGGACCCGCGATGTCACCCTGATCGCGACCGGTTCGGAAGTCTCGCTCGCGCTTGAGGCGGCAAAACTCCTCGCGAGCGACGGCGTCGAAGCCGCGGTCGTCTCGGCTCCGTGCTTCGACCTGTTCCGCCTGCAGCCACAGGAATACCGGGCGGAAGTGCTGGGCCGCGCGCCACGGGTCGGGGTCGAGGCCGCGGTCGAAGGCGACTGGTCGTCGGTGGCTTGGCGATGACGGTGAATTCGTCGGGATGACCGGCTTCGGTGCATCCGCTCCCGCGGAAGTGCTCTATCGCGAATTCCGCATCACCCCGGAAGCCGTCGCCTTGTCGGCGATGCGCTGCATCGCCCGGTCGAGGATGCCGGCGCGCGGCAGCGACGTCCCGCATGATGCAAACAATTGAAGGGAGGCACCGATGGCGCGAATTACACTGCGGCAATTGCTCGATCATGCGGCCGAACACGGCTACGGCGTACCGGCATTCAATATCAACAACATGGAGCAGGGGCTTGCCATTATGGAAGCCGCCGCCGCAACGGATGCGCCGGTGATCATTCAGGCGTCGCGCGGCGCGCGCAGTTACGCCAATGACATCATGCTGTCGAAGATGATCGACGCGCTGGAGCAGATGTATCCGCAGATTCCGATCTGCCTGCATCAGGATCACGGCAATGAGGAGGCGACCTGCGCTACCGCGCTTCAGTGCGGCTTCACCTCGGTGATGATGGACGGTTCGTTGAAGGCCGACGCAAAGACCGCGGCAGACTACGACTACAATGTCGATATTACGCGGCGCGTCGTCGAAATGGCGCACTGGATCGGCGCCTCGGTGGAAGGCGAACTGGGCGTGCTCGGCTCGCTCGAGCATGGCGGCGGCGAGCAGGAGGATGGCCACGGCGTCGAAGGCAAGATCAGCCGCGACCAGTTGCTGACCGACCCGGATCAGGCGGTCGATTTCGTTCGCGCCACCGGGGTCGACGCGCTGGCGATCGCGATGGGGACCTCGCACGGCGCCTACAAATTCTCGCGCAAGCCGGATGGCGAGATCCTCGCCATGAAAGTGGTCGAGGAAATCCACCGCCGGCTGCCGAACACGCATCTGGTGATGCACGGCTCGTCGTCGGTTCCGCAACCGTTGCAGGACATCTTCAACGCCTATGGTGGCGAGATGCCGCAGACATGGGGCGTCCCGGTCGAGGAAATCGTCCGCGGCATCAGGCACGGCGTCCGCAAGGTCAATATTGATACCGATTGCCGGCTGGCGATGACCGCCGCGTTCCGCAAGGTCGCGACCCAGAGCAAGAGCGAGTTCGACCCGCGCAAATTCCTGAAACCCGCGATGGACGCGCTGCGCGACCTGTGCCGCGAACGCTTCGAGCAATTCGAAACCGCAGGCCATGCCTCGGGGATCAAGGTGATCCCGTTGGGGGAGATGGCGAAACGCTATCGCTCGGGCGCGCTCGACCCGCGTATCGGCGCGATGGCGGTCGCAGCCGAATGACTCATCCCAGACGATCCGCGCCGGACCGTCCAACCCAGGGAGACCAACATGAACCAGCACTCCATCACCCTTCACGGCAAGGACCGCTACAAATCCGGCGTCATGGAATACAAGCGGATGGGCTACTGGGAGCCCGATTATGTACCGAAGGACACCGACATCATCGCGCTGTTCCGGGTCACGCCGCAGGAGGGCGTCGATCCGATCGAGGCGTCGGCGGCGGTCGCCGGCGAGTCCTCGACCGCGACCTGGACGGTGGTCTGGACCGACCGCCTGACCGCGGCGGAAAAATACCGCGCCAAATGTTACCGCGTCGATCCCGTGCCGAATTCACCGGGGCAATATTTCGCCTACATCGCCTACGATCTCGACCTGTTCGAGAATGGATCGATCGCCAACCTGTCGGCCTCCATCATCGGCAATGTGTTTGGCTTCAAGCCGCTGAAGGCGCTGCGGCTCGAGGACATGCGGCTGCCGGTGGCCTATGTGAAGACCTTTCAGGGTCCCGCGACGGGCATCGTGGTCGAGCGCGAACGCATGGACAAGTTCGGTCGCCCGCTGCTCGGGGCGACGGTCAAGCCCAAGCTCGGCCTGTCCGGCCGCAATTACGGCCGCGTGGTGTACGAGGCGCTGCGCGGCGGGCTCGACTTCACCAAGGATGACGAGAACATCAATTCGCAGCCCTTCATGCACTGGCGCGAGCGGTTTTTGTATTGCATGGAGGCGGTCAACAAGGCCCAGGCCGCGTCCGGCGAGGTCAAGGGCACCTATCTCAACGTCACCGCCGGAACCATGGAGGACATGTACGAGCGGGCCGAATTCGCCAAGGAACTCGGCTCGATCGTCATCATGATCGATCTGGTGATCGGCTATACCGCGATACAGTCGATGGCGAAATGGGCGCGCCGCAACGACATGATCCTCCATCTGCATCGCGCCGGGCACTCCACCTATACGCGGCAGCGCAGCCACGGCGTGTCGTTCCGCGTCATCGCGAAATGGATGCGGCTCGCAGGCGTCGATCACATCCATGCGGGCACGGTGGTGGGCAAGCTCGAAGGCGATCCGGCGACGACGCGCGGCTACTACGACATCTGTCGCGAGGATTTCAATCCGGCAAGGCTCGAGCACGGCGTATTCTTCGACCAGAACTGGGCGAGCCTCAACAAGCTGATGCCGGTGGCATCGGGCGGCATTCACGCCGGACAGATGCATCAGTTGCTCGATCATTTGGGCGAGGATGTCATCCTGCAATTCGGCGGCGGCACCATCGGCCACCCGATGGGAATCCAGGCCGGCGCCACGGCAAATCGGGTCGCGCTGGAAGCGATGATCCTCGCCCGCAACGAAGGCCGCGATTACCTCCATGAGGGGCCGGAGATACTCGCCCGGGCGGCAGCGACGTGCACGCCGCTGAAGGCTGCGCTCGAAGTCTGGAAAGACGTCACCTTCAATTACGAATCGACCGACATGCCCGATTACGTCCCAACCGCCAGCGTCTCGATGTAAGGAGCTTGGATCATGCGTATCACCCAGGGGTGCTTTTCGTTCCTGCCCGACCTCACCGACGAGCAGATTTCCGCGCAAGTGCAGTATTGCCTGACCAACGGCTGGGCGGTGAATATCGAATTCACCGACGATCCGCATCCCCGAAACAGCTTCTGGGAAATGTGGGGGCTGCCGATGTTCGATCTCCGTGACGCGGCCGGCGTGCTGATGGAGCTGAACGAGTGTCGCAAGGTCTATGGCGATCGCTATATCCGGTTGTCGGCATTCGATTCCAGCCACGGCTGGGAATCGGTGCGGCTGTCCTTCATCGTCAACCGCCCGAAGGATGAGCCGGGGTTCCGTCTTGACCGGCACGAGGTCGCGGGCCGCCGCATCCGCTACACGACAACATCCTATGCCGCGGGCCGCCCCGAGGGTCGGCGCTACGGTGCATCATGAGCGTTCCGGCGGCCGCGCAGAGCACCGTCGATACGGCGCCAACCGGGCAGGTTGACCTGCGCGGCGAGTTCAACGAGGTCGGGATCGGCGAGGTGCTCGATCAGCTCGATCGCGAACTGATCGGGTTGAGGCCGGTGAAAACCCGAATCCGCGAGATCGCGTCGCTGCTGCTGATCGAGCGTATCCGCAAGCGCATGAACCTGTCGTCCGATGTGCCGACGCTGCACATGTCGTTCACCGGCAATCCAGGTACCGGAAAGACGACTGTTGCGCTGCGAATCGCCAGCATTCTGCACAAGCTCGGCTACGTTCGCCGCGGGCAGGTCGTATCGGTAACGCGCGACGAACTGGTGGGACAATATATCGGTCATACAGCGCCGAAGACGAAGGAAGTGCTGAAGAAGGCCATGGGCGGCGTGCTGTTTATCGATGAAGCATACTATCTGCATCGGCCCGACAACGAGCGCGATTATGGGCAGGAGGCGATCGAGATATTGCTGCAGGTGATGGAATCGCAGCGCGAGGATCTGGTGGTTATCCTGGCCGGCTATGGCGAGCGGATGGACAAATTCTTCGCCAGCAATCCGGGCTTTCGTTCGCGGATCGCGCATCACGTCGATTTTCCGGATTATACCGAGGACGAACTGCTTTCCATCGCCGATCTGATGCTGCGCGAAATGAACTACAGGTTCAGCGCGGACGCCCGTGAGGCCTTCATGCGTTACATCGGCCTGCGCAAGACCCAGCCGTTATTTTCCAACGCGCGTTCGATCCGCAATGCGCTCGACCGGATGCGGCTGCGGCAGGCAAGCCGTCTTGTCGCCGATCTCGATCGCGTATTGACCGCCGACGACGCCATGTCTCTGGAAGCGTCCGATGTGCTTGCAAGCCGGGTGTTCATGAAGGCTATCGGCGAATGAGCCGGATAGGACTTTCCGGTACGGCTGCCTCTCCCGTCATCTGCCGATCCTTTCCCACAGCCAGCGTGCCACCGCATCCGGCGAGGACGCGCCATCGCCGGCGGCGGCCCGCAGGTTCGCTTCGCGCATGTCGGATATATCGATGTGGCCGAGCAGGGGCTGCAGCGCCGCCTGAAGCGCCGGATCGCCGGCACGTTTCGGGGCGATCAGGACGATTGCATCGTAGGGCGGGATGGCGTGCCCGACGTCTTCCAGCACGGCGAGATCGTATTTCGCGATCAGCCCGTCGCTGGTATAGCCCGCGATCACGTCGACCTCGCCGGAGGCGGCCGCGGCATACATGAAATCCGGCTGCATCTGCCGCTGCGCGCGAAATTTCAGCCCATAGGCCTTCTGTAGCCCGGCCCATTCCGGCCGCGAGAAGAATTCGTAGTCGGCCGCCATCGACATCGCCGGCGCGTGCGATACGAGATCGGCGATGGAGCGAATGCCGAGCGCCTCGGCGCGTTTCTTCGGCATCATCAGGGCATAGGCGTTCTCGAATCCGAGTTCGCCCGACAGCGTGACCTTTTGCTGCGCCAGCAGGGCCTTCAGCCCGGCGAGCAATTCCCCGCGCGGCTTGATATCGCTGCGGTGAAACTGGTTGGTCCACAGCGTTCCGGAATAATCGACGTAGACGTCGACATCGCCGGTGAGCAGCGCCTGGTAAATCACGTTGGAGCCGAGGCCCTCGCGCGTGGTGGCCGATAGCCCGGCCGCGCGCAGCCGCTGCGCGATCAGCGCGGAGAGCACGTATTGTTCGCTGAAGGTCTTGGCGCCGACAACATAGGTCGACGGTGAGCGAGCCATCGACGGCACCAGCGTCGCCGCCACCAGCGCCGTGATGCCGAGGCCGCCGAGGGCCGTGCGCAGGCGGCTGCGCGCGCGGATGCCGGTTTCGATCAGGGCCAGCAATTGATCGACCGCGAGCGCCAGCACGGCGGCGGCAACGCAGCCGAACAGCACGAAGACCCAGTTCTGGGTCTGCAACCCGGCAAAGATGTAGTTGCCGAGGCTGGTCTGGCCGATCGGAGTGGACAATGTCGCGGTTCCGATCACCCAGACGGCCGCGGTGCGGATGCCCGCCATCATCACCGGAAGCGCCAGCGGCAGTTCCACCGACACCAGGGACTGAAGTTGCGTCATGCCGACGCCTTGCGCGGCCTCGAGTATCGAAGGCTCGACGCCTCGCAGGCCCGTGACGGTGTTGCGGAGCACCGGCAGCATGGAATAAAGCGCGAGCGCCAGCACGGCGGGGAGGAAACCGAAAGCCGAGAAAGAAAAGCCGAACCAGGCCAGCGAGACGGACGCGAGCGCCAGCAGTAGCGGATAAAACAACGCGAGCAGCGCCAGTCCCGGCACCGTCTGCACGATCGAGGCAAGCCCGAGCAGCACACCACGCATCACAGGCCTGTTGCGCGCGGCGATCGCCAGCGGCAGGCTCGCCGCAAGTCCGAGCGCGAGCGCCACGACGCTGACCCGCAGATGATTGCCGAGATAATCGGTGAGATGGGCGAAGGCCTCGCTCCAGCGTGGATCGGAGAACAAATTCATGCCGCGCCACCCCGCGGCGAGAGGACCTTAAGCCGCTCGGCCTGCCGCCGCGGCGTACGCAGGAGTTCGCCGACATATGCGTCGTCGCTTTCCGAAAGCTCCAACGGGGTACCCTGCGCCAGCAGCCGCCCGGCGCGCATGACCGCGATACGGTCGGCGAGCAGAATGGCCTCGGTCATGTCGTGGGTGATCATGACCGTGGTCAGCCCGAGTTTGTCGTGCAGGGCGCGGTAGTCGTCGCCGAGCGCGTCGCGGATGAGGGGATCGAGCGCGCCGAACGGCTCATCCATCAGCACGATCCGGGGCCGTGCCGCGAGTGCGCGGGCGACGCCGACACGCTGGCGCTGGCCGCCGGATAGTTCGTGCGGAAAGCGATCGCGGAATTGCGCGCGATCGAGCCGCACCAGATCGAGCAGCTCGTCGACCCGAGATGCGATCTCGGCGGCAGGCAGCCCCAACAGCTTCGGCGTGATCCCGATATTGCCGGCGACGGTCATGTGCGGAAACAGCCCGCCGCTCTGGAACACGTAGCCGATGCGGCGGCGCAACGAGACAGGATCGACGCTGCGCACGTCCTCGCCCTCGATCCGGACGCTGCCGCTATCGGCGTCGATCAGCCGGTTCGCCAGCCGCAGCAGCGTGGTCTTGCCCGAGCCTGAGCCGCCGACGATGGCGTGAAATTCGCCCTCGGCGACGTCGAGCGAGACGTCGTCCACAGCCTGCACGCGACCGCCGTCGAAACTCTTGCCGACATGCGCGAAGGCGATCGGAGGGGAGGCGGCGGTCATATTGTGGGACTATCACACCGGCGGGAAGCTACCAAGCAAGCCGCGCGCCTGCTTGCCGCTGCTATCGGTTGAATTGTTGCGCGGATGGCGCTAATCCACCCCCTGCAACGGGAAGCTTTGGGGGAACGCGTGCAGGCGGGTGTCACCGCAGGATCGACGGCGGTCGCACTTGACGACGCGACGGTGGCGTTTCGCCTGGCCGGCAATCGCGTCTACACCGCGGTGGAAAAGGCCCGGCTCGCGGTCGAGCATGGCGAGTTCGTCGCCATTGTCGGGCCGACGGGTTGCGGGAAATCGACGCTGCTCAATGTGGCGGCGGGGCTGCTCAAGCCGGCATCGGGAAGCGTGCGGATTTTCGATACCCCGCTCACCGGGCTGAACCGGGAGGCCGGCTACCTCTTCCAGGCGGATGCGCTGTTTCCCTGGAAGACGGCGATCGACAATGTGGCCATCGGGCTGGAGACCGCGGGCACGCCGCGCCGCGACGCGCTGGAACGGGCGCAGGCCTGGCTCGCTTCGGTCGGGCTCGGGGCATTTGGCAATCGCTATCCGCACATGCTGTCGGGCGGTCAACGCAAGCGGGTGGGCCTGGCGCAGGTCTTGATCCGGGATCCCAAGATTCTCCTGATGGACGAGCCGTTCGGGCCGCTCGACGCCCAGACCCGCCAGATCATGGGCAACCTTCTGCTCGAGCTGTGGAATGCCGACCGCAAGGCGGTCTTGTTCGTGACCCACGACCTGGAAGAGGCGATCGCGCTGGCGGACCGCGTGGTGATCATGTCGGCGGGGCCCGGGGCGCGCATCATCGGCGACTGGCGCGTGCCGTTGGCGCGGCCGCGCGATATCATGGAGGTCCGGCTGGACAAGGAATTTCACGCACTTCACCGCGAGATATGGAGTGTGCTCAAGGACGAGGTGTTGAAGGGTTACGCCCAATCGTCGCAAGCCCCCGCCGGAGCCGGCTGATGCTGCCTTGATCTCGATGCGCCGCGGGCTACACTCTGATCGCCAACTTCAAGCAACGATAAAAGGCAAGCAAACAGAGGAAAGTGTCATGCTCTTACGTGGTTCAATTCTGGCCGTTTCCGTGGCGCTGGCAGCCCTGTGCGGTTCTCACGGCGCAAGCGCGCAGGGCGTGTTCACGCTGTCGTCGCCGAGCTTCAAGGACGGTGAGCGGCTGGCGGTGAAAAACGCCGGCAACAACAAGTCCAATCCGAATTGCGTTGGCGAAAACGTTTCGCCGGCTCTCTCCTGGGCAAACCCGCCGGAGGGCACCAAGAGCTACGCGCTCCTGATGTTCGATCCGGAAGGCCGTCCGCCCGGCGGCGTCAGCCATTGGGTCGCTTATGGCATTCCGGCTTCCGTGACGGGCTTTGCCGAAGGCGAAGTGTCGGGGCCGAGTCCCAAATATGTCGGCGGCACCAGCCTGATGAAGCTGTCGAACTATTTCGGGCCCTGCACCCCGCCCGGCCCGCACCACCACTATACTTTCACGCTGATGGCGACCGACCTCGAGCCGACGGCGCTTGCGCCCGGCCTGACGCGCGACGAGGTGATCAAGGCGCTCGATGGCCACGTGAAACAGGCAACCGGCCTGATTGGCACGTTCTCCAAGCCGTAAACTTGCGCATCTTCCTTCCGCCTCGCGTGGGAGGGCCGAACTCTCGTCGTCCCCGCGCACGCGGGGACCCATAGCCCCTGGCGCTTATTGCTGGAGAAGTCCTTTGCCATATTGCCCACACGACAGGACCCAGCGTATGGGTCCCTGCGTTCGCAGGGACGACCTCGAAATGGGTCTTTACCGATGTCGCGCGTGACGCTTCTCGCCTTGCAGGTGCTGGTCGCGGTGGTCTGCCTCGCATTGTGGCAATTGCTTGCGACCGTACCGATCTTCGGCCGCACGCTGCTGCCGCCATTCTTCTTTTCCAATCCCGTCGATGTCGGCAGCCAGATCGCCGAATGGTTCTCGAGCGGGGTGATCTGGAAACACCTCGCGATCACGCTGTGGGAGTCGATCCTCGCCTTCGTGATCGGCTCGTTCGGCGGCGTGGCGGTCGGTTTCTGGTTCGCGCGCCAGCCCGTCGTTGCCGCGGTATTCGATCCCTATGTGAAGATGGCCAACGCACTGCCGCGCGTCGTTCTGGCGCCGATCTTCACGCTATGGCTGGGGCTGGGCATCTGGTCGAAAGTCGCGCTCGGCGTCACGCTGGTGTTCTTCATCGTCTTCTTCAACGTCTATCAGGGCGTCAAGGAGGTCTCGGCCACCGTGCGCGACAACGCGCGTATGCTCGGCATGAGCGAGCGGCAGCTGATGCGCCACGTCTACTGGCCATCGGCGCTGTCGTGGATGTTCTCCTCGCTGCATACCTCGGTCGGCTTCGCGGTGGTCGGCGCCGTGGTCGGCGAATATCTCGGCTCGGCGGCGGGACTCGGCTACCTGATCCAGCAGGCGGAAGGCGTATTCGACGTCGCCGGCGTTTTCGCCGGCATGTTCGTGCTATCCGCCTTCGTCATCCTCATCGATATTGCCGTCACGATGGTCGAACGGCGGCTTCTGGTCTGGCGGCCCAACGCGGGCGAGGCCAGGGCGTAGGGTTTTGCCCGTCGTTGCGAGGAGCGTAGCGACGAAGCAATCCATGCTTTGGTTGCGGCTCGATGGATTGCTTCGCGAAGCCTGTCATCGGGTCCCAGAGGCCGGACCCGTTGGCATCGTCCCGGAATGACGGCTTCATCCACCTTCTCAAGGCCCGCGCGCTGCTCTATCGTGCGCCCAACGAATTGAACGAACGGAGAAAATCATGAGGATGATGTTGGGAAAGCTGGCCGCGGCACTGCTGGCGCTGGTCCTGATTTCCGACCTCGCGGCAGCGCAGAGCAAGGTGACGGTTGCCGTCGGCGGCGGAGCCTGCCTGTGCTATCTGCCGACCGTGCTGGCCAAGCAACTCGGCGAGTATGAGAAGGCGGGACTCACGGTCGACCTGGTCGATCTGAAGGGCGGTTCGGACGCGCTGAAGGCCGTGCTCGGCGGCAGCGCCGACGTGGTGTCCGGCTATTTCGACCACTGCGTCAACCTCGCCGCCAAGAAGCAGGAACTGCAATCTTTCGTCGTTTACGACCGCTATCCCGGGGAGGTGCTGGTGGTGTCGCCCGCGCACACCGCCGAGATCAAATCGATCAAGGACCTGGCCGGCAAGAAAGTCGGCGTCAGCGCGCCCGGTTCTTCCACCGATTTCTTTCTCAAATATCTTCTGAAGAAGAACGGCGTCGACCCCGCCAGCGTTGCCGTCATCGGCGTCGGTCTCGGCGCAACCTCGGTGGCGGCGATGGAGCAGGGCCAGATCGACGCGGCGGTCATGCTCGATCCCTCGGTCACCGTGCTGCAAGGCAATCACCCGGACCTGCGCATCCTCTCCGACACGCGCACCCAGAAGGATACGCTCGACGTCTTCGGCGGCGAATATCCCGGCGGCGCGCTCTACTCGACGACCGCGTGGGTCGCCGGCCACGAAAAGGAAGTTCAGGCCCTGACCAACGCGATCCTGAGCACGCTGAACTGGATCCACGCCCATTCGGCGGAAGAGATCATGGAGAAAATGCCGCCGGAAATGGTCGGCAAGAACAAGGAAATTTATCTCGCCGCGCTGAAGAACACGATCCCGATGTATTCGCAAACCGGCAAGATGGACCCCAAGGGGGCCGATGCGGTGCTTGCGGTATTCAGCCAGGGATCGCCTGAGGTCGCCAAGGCCAATATCGATGTCGGCAAGACCTATACCAACAAATACGTCGACCAGGCGAAGAAGACGACGGGGATGAATGCTAAGTAAGAACGGCCGGTCGAAGACGGCATGACGGTCCCGGTCATTCACCGAGTCGCGGCCCTCGATCTCCGCGTTCGTTCCACGCCCTGGCCGTTCGCGCAGGCGCGGCGCGCTGACATCGACGCACATTTCGCAGAGAAGCAGCGCGAGAAACCGAAGCTGTGGAACGGCCGCGTCCTGCTGGCGCGGAACCCGGTTTTCACGGAAGGCCGCCTCACGGCCACCTACTTCGAGACCGATTTCGCAAGCTTTCTGGCGTGGCGCGATTGGGGTTTCCCCGATTCCGGCGTGTTCAACGGCTTCGGCATGGGCGCGCTGTACTCCTCCGACGGCGCCTTCCTGCTCGGGGAAATGGGGCAGCATACCGCCAATGCAGGGCGGATCTACTTTCCGTCGGGGACGCCCGATCTCGACGATGTCAGGGATGGCGTAGTCGATATCGCCGGCAGCGTCGCCCGCGAAGTCGGCGAGGAGACCGGCCTGACTGACGCGGACTATACGGCGAGCGCGCATTGGGATTGCGTGGTGTCGGGGGCCGCGATTGCGATGATCCGGGTCTTGCGTGTCGATATGCCGGGCGAGGCGTTGCGCGCGAGGATTGATGCCAGTCTCGCCCGGCAGCATCTGCCGGAGCTTTCCGCGATCCATCTGGTGCGGGAGGCGCGCGATTTCACGGCGGCGATGCCTCGTTTTGTCACGGCGTTTATCGAGCGGGAATTCTCGGCTCGTTGACGCCATTCCGCGGCGCGCCCGCGGGACGCGCGAATGACGATGCAAGTGACGAAGTCTGGCGTCGCGCGCGCGCGCCATGTACCGTCAGGCTCATACGAGGCAACCGGAGCCTGCGGCATCATGAGCAAGAAACCTTCGCGATCCCTGGCCGATCAATTGAAGCCGCTTGTCGCGCCGTTCCGCTTCGACGGATCAGGCAAGTTCCATCTCAGGTCGCACAGGACCCATGACAAGGGCGATCTCGACAAGGGCAAGGCCGAAGAGATTCTTGAAGCCAATCGCAAGCGGCTGAGCGATTTCCAGGAGCGGCTCTACGCCCAGGACCGCTGGTCGCTGCTCGTGATCCTCCAGGGTATGGATGCGGCCGGCAAGGACAGTGCCATCAAAGGCATCTTCGAAGGCGTCAATCCCCAGGGCTGCGAGGTCTATTCGTTCAAGCAGCCGACATCCCACGAACTCGATCACGACTTCATGTGGCGCAGCATGATTGCGCTGCCGGAGCGCGGCCGCATCGGCATCTTCGACCGTTCTTATTACGAGGAATGTCTGGTGACACGGGTCCATCCGGAATTTCTCGCCCGGGAAAAAATCCCCGACAGGCTGGTCACCAAAAATATCTGGCGCGAGCGGTTCGAGGACATCTCCGCGATCGAGCGCTACCTCGCACGCAACGGCACCGTGATCCTGAAGTTCTTTCTCAACGTCTCCAAACAGGAGCAGCGCAAGCGTTTTCTCGACCGGCTGGAGCAGCCGTCGAAGAACTGGAAATTCTCGATGAACGATATCAGCGAGCGCGCGCTGTGGCCGCGATACATGGCCGTGTACCAGGACATCGTCAGGCACACCTCGACGACGCACGCGCCATGGTACGTGGTGCCGGCCGATCACAAATGGTTCGCGCGCGTGGTGATCGGGTCTGCGATCGTCAGCGCGCTGGAGGGCCTCAACCTGCACTTTCCCCGCGCCGACAAGGCCTCGATTCAGGAGTTCAGGCAGGTGCGCGAGGCGCTGGAGAGCGAAGGGAAGGGTGGGAAGAAGAAGGCCGCAAGGAAAGTCGGTCCGGGTAAGCCGGCCAGCAAGTAACGGCCGTTCGCTTTTCGTCATGCCCGGGCAGAAGCGCCGCCGGCTCCGCGCAAAGGCTCGCCCCGATGATGGGTTCCGGCCGCACGGATTTCCGCCTGGAACCGGCAAAGCTCAATCGGGAACGCGTCGCCCAGGGTTAACCGGGTCTTTCGGGCATATAATAATTTGAATTATCTATGAGGGAACGCGAGCAAATCATTTTCATGCTTGGTCGGTAGCAAGAGGCTGGTCGATTTCAATCCTCCCAAAAGCAGAAACGCTTGACGAGTCCCCAGCCATGGCAACATTTACCTCTCTGATCAGTGAAATCCAAAACACATCGGTGTCCGAGCCCACAAAAAAGCAGCTGAGAGCGCTCACGCGTATCACCGATTTGTTCGCCGCCGGGTCCAGTCGTTATTCGGAGCGGCAGATCGAGCTGTTCGACGAGGTATTCAAAACACTTGTCGCTGTGATCGAGTTGAAAACCCGGGCCAGGCTGGCGCGCCATGTGGCAGCCAACGAGAATGCGCCGGCGGCGCTGGTTCGGGCATTTGCCTATGATGACGCTATCTCCGTCGCGGCTCCCGTTCTCAGTCAATCGACGGTGCTCAGCGATTCCGATCTTATCGTCAGCGCAAGTACCCAGAGTCAGGGACACCTCTACGCAATCGCGCAACGTCGGACGATCAGTGAAGCCATCACCCAGATATTGATCGAGCGCGGCGAACCTATCGTCGTCCATACCGTTGCGAAGAATGCCGGCGCCCGTATTTCGGATGACAGCTTTCGCGAGCTCGTCGAGCGATCTGGCGATGATGCCCAACTGGCGCTGCATGTCGGAAGACGGCGTGACATTCCTCGACATCACTTCCTGAAACTTCTGGAAACCGCCTCGGCTGCCGTGTGCAGCAGGATTGTCGCTGAAAATCCGCAATTTTCCGGCACCGTCCAGGGGGCGGTGACCGAGGTGGTCGACGACATAAATCTGGAGATCCGCAACAAGTCGCCGGATCACGCCAAGGCGAAGAAGAAGGTAAGGCGGCTCAAATACTGGAAGGAACTCGGGGAAGCCGATGTTCACGCGGCCGCTCGCGCGCAAAATTTTGAAAAGGCTGTGTTGGCCTTGTCGGTCCTCGCCCGCTGCCCCATCGAGACCGCTGAACGAGCGGTGCTGAATGAGAATCCGGGCGTGGTGCAGGTTATCGCAAAAGCAGCCGGCTGCTCCTGGGCAACGGTCAAATCGCTCCTGCTGATGAGCGCCGCGGACCGCAGGATGTCCAAGGCGGACCTTGACCGGGCGCGCGAAAATTTCGAGCGGCTTGAGGCCCAAACGGCAAAACGTGTGCTTGAATTCTACGATGCGCGCCGTAACGCGCCTGCCGGCGCCAGCCCGCCGCTCCCGCCGCGGGAGCCCGCGGACTCCGCAGCTCTCGCTGGATAAATTGCCAGTGCCGCGATCCCGCGTCGAAGCCATTGTCGCCGATGTCCGGCGCGGCGGCGGCCTGGCTGCCACAGACAGCCAGGCGCGCGCGATCAAAAGCCCGTCTTCCTCAGCCACTCCATGGGCAAGGGCGGAATACATTCGACGGCATCTGCCGCGCTGAGAAGCTCCTGATGCTGTTTGATCAGCAGCCTCACCAGAGCATCGGGGTCGTGGCGGCCGATTTTGATCTTCATCGTCAGCTCGAGCAACTCCGGCTTCTTGTTCATCGTGAATTCTCCTGGATTACGCCAGCATGCGGCGGGCGCGGGCAGCCCGAATTGATCCAGAGCAAAGGCGCGCTCCGCCCGGGGCGCGCCGCCGTGCGTTGATGCAATTGGCAGGCTGACGTCGGAAAATGGGCCGGTAGCGGCCGTGATCGCTGAAAGGACGCCAGGCTCAAGCGCCGGCGCGGCGCCCCAAGCGTTGGTTGCGAGGGCTTGCTTGCCCCGGACCGGCCGATGCCGTTGGCACCGACGAAGGCGCGCACGCTGTCACCTCGTCGTCACCCGGCCAGCGCCTATACGCATATTTTTGTCGTGGCCGCCCGCGATCTGTGACAGGATTGCTACAATCAAATGTCAGTTCAGTTACACGCGGAGCGGTCCATGACGCTGGAGTGGCGGGCGCGTTCAAGCTCACTGGCCTGGTCAAATCCCCTGGCTTGGTGGTGGGGGCTATTGACCCTTGTCAGCGGCGTCAATATCGCGGTTTGGTTCGTGCTGTACCGCCAGTTCCACGTACAGCCGAGCGGCAGTCTCGGCAGCGCGTCCGGCGTCGAGCTTATGCTCTTCCTCTGTGCGGCCTATGTTTTCGGCTGCGCATTCAGGTCGTTCCTTCCGCGCGCGGATGTTCAGCGGATCTGCCTGTTCGACACGTGGCTGTCGAGCGTTGTCGTCGGCCGGTCGGTGGCAACCGTGGCCGAGGTCTGCTTCGCGGCGCAATGGGCGATTATCCTCCATCAGCTCGGCGCGATGACGGGAGCGGACACCACGGTGAACGCCGCGTGGGTGATCGTGCCGTTGATCCTGATCGCGGAATGCTTCTCATGGTATGCGGTGCTGACCACCCACTATCTGGGCAACGCCATCGAAAATTCGATATGGGCCGTTTCCTTCTATCTGATCGGGATTGGCCTCTGCCGATTGCTGACGGAGTTCGATGGTCTGGTTTGCGTGATCCTGGCCATCGCGATCGTCGGGATTGCAGGCTATGTGGTGTTTCTGATGACCGTCGACGTCCCGATGTACCTCAGCCGATGGCGGGCCGACGTTGCCGGTGGCAGCAGGCTTCTGAGACCGCTCGAGGGTCTCCGCGACGTGAGCACGCGCTGGGTCGTGACGCATGACCTTGCGGAGTGGAAGGACGAGATTGCCTGGATGTCGCTTTATTTCAGTGCGGCGGTCTGGGCCAGCCTCGCGCTGTGTGTTTTCTGCTCGCTCGAGGATCATCTTCCGCGCTATCGTACGGACGCGACGGTCGCAAGCTGGTCGTCGGATGCGTTGGCGGCGGTCGGCAGGCAGCACCGGTAACGGCGCGGACCCATCGGCTGGGTCCGCCGCACGCGCTGCGAGAAAATCCGACTTCGCGCCAAGCGACACGTCGAAAGGGTCCGTCAATGATCGCGCAGGCCATCGGTTTTTCGGTCCGCAATCTGCCCGCATTGTTATTCGTCGTGGCCCTTGTTGTTGCAGGACTGCGGTCCGGCCAGGGATCTGCCGCCAATCGATTTCTCTCGTGGATTTTGCTGCTGCCCATTGGGGTGTCGGGGCTTTGGGCGGGCATATTTCACATCTTCTTTCCCGAGATTGCGGCGAGCCATATCGGCTGGCGGGTAAGTCCTTTCCAGTTCGAGGTCGGCATGGCCGATTTGGCAATCGGGATTACCGCCTGCATTTCCTTTTGGCTTGATCTGAATTTCAAGGCCGCGACTGTAAGCATCGCTTCGATATTCCTGCTTGGCGATGCCGTCGGACACGTCAGGGAAATGATGGTTGCCGGTAACTTTGCTCCGGGCAACGCGGGTGTGCCGTTTTATATGGACATCATTTGCCCCCTGCTGGCTATCGCCCTGGTGATCATGGAAAGCCGTTCTGGAGCAGGGCTTCAGAAATCGTGATTTTTGCCGAAGCCGCGCCGGCGGAAGCGACGGTGAACCGGGCGACATACGAAATGTCGCAAACCTCCGCGCCTGGCGCGCCAAAGGCAGTCATTCACACCTGCGAACATGTGCGAGCCACGCGTCACCCATGTCGACGGAGCGCAGTTCGCGTTAGCGTCTCCGGGCCCCAAAATCCAACCACAACGATCGCCGCGACGATCCACAACAGGGTCGAATAGAGGTTCGTGCGGTCGGTCACGTTGGCGAATTCGGCGGTAACATTGCTCATGAAATGAAAAAGGATCGCCGCGAGCGTGCTGCGGCGGGTGTTGTTGAAAATCCATGTATAGATGACAGCCGTAGGGATGACTAACACCACGAACAACCAGAACCACGGCGACCCGGCACCCTGGCTATAGAAGAGGGTGTCTCTGATAAAGAACAGCGGCAGATGCCATGCCGACCAGATCGCGCCGAGAACCAAACTCGACACCAGCGCGTTCCATCTCGCTTCCAGGCGGTCGAGGGCATAGCCGCGCCAGCCCAGTTCTTCGGGAAACGGGCCGTAGATGAACACGCCGACGAGAAAGGGAACGATTGTCGACGGCGCGGACAGAAACGGCGTCATTTTTTCGCTGGTCAGCAGTGCCGCGTTTCCACCCGAAGCAACGTCGAGCAACACGGCGACAGCGTAGAGGCCGGGAACAAAGAGAAAAATAATCAAATACCATTTTGCGGGGATGCGGCGCGGATCAACGATGCGCGACCAGTATTCAAGCCAGCTTTCCCTGCTCAACGTGATGTAGGCGAAACCGATTCCGCCCAGCATGGGGCCGAGCAGGCCCAGCACCTCCAGTGCGATGCCCAAAGGCGATCGGGCACTTATTCCCAACGCCGCAGCCAGTATCCAGAAAAACCAGGTCCAGGAAAATACCACAACAAAGAACAGCCACAGGCTGGAAAGCGCCGATGGTGGTGAAGTCGCGATCTGGCCGGATTTTTCCTTCATCGATTTACGATGCCCGACAAACCTCCCGCAGGAATGGACAAGGGCCGCCGCCACTCGCTCCCGGAGACGGAGGCCGCGACAGGTGCGTGCCTTCCTCTGCAGCACACGAAATCTCCAATGGCTGCTTGCTTTTGGAGCGGCATTGGGATTGGATTTCCGATCGGGTGCGCGGACGACCGTCGAACAATTCACAATAATAACGGCTTTCGCGGCGCTGTGGGGAGGAAACATGTCGGAGATCCAACGGCGCGCCCTTGTGCAGGGCGCGGTACTGGCGGCGCTTTCATTCACCATCGACGGCGCGGAGGTCTGGTTGAGTCCAGGCCAGGCGCGGGCACAGGGCGCGCCGATCAACGTGCTGAAGCCGGACGAAGTCGAAACGCTGGAGGCCATGGGCGATGCCCTGCTTCCAGGTGCGCGCAACGCGGGGATCGCGAATTTCGTGGACAATCAGCTCGGCGTACCGCCGGGGGATTGTCTGCTGATGGCGCGCATCGCGAATGTGCGTCCGCCGTTCGTAAACTTCTATCGCGCAGCGCTTGGGGCCGTCGAGCGTAGCTGCCAGGCCCTCCACGGCAAGAGGTTTGCTCAGCTCGCCCCCACCGGGCAGTACGACTTCGTTGACGGTATGCGCCAGAACAAGATCGAGGGCTGGCAGGGCCCCCCGGGTCCCTTCATTTATTTCCTTCTGCGGCATGACGCCGTCGATGTCGCGTTCGGAACGGTCGAAGGCATTGAAAGCCTGGGCGTGCCCTACATGCCGCACATCTCTCCAGAAAAGAGGTGGTGATCATGGCCGCGCAAGACAAAGTCGACGTCGCGATCGTGGGCGCCGGTGCATCCGCGTCGCTCTTTGCTTCGGTGCTCGCTCGCGCCGGCAAGAAGGTCGTTATGCTCGAGCAGGGGCCGGATTGGCAGAATGGCGATCTGATCAGCTCGGAAATCTGGGGTCGCCGGCTTAAAACCGTCAACCCCGCCATTCTTGAGGGAAAGGACAGGCTCGGCTACTCCTACAATGCCGGCTGGGGCAGCGGCGGAGCCGCCACGCATTATTTTGCGATGTTTCCGCGGCTCCTGCCGAGCGACTTCAACATGAGGAGTGCGTACGGGCGCGGTCTCGATTGGCCGTTCAGCTACGACGATCTCGCGCCTTATTACGATCGCGTCGCGCAGGACATCGGCGTTTCCGGCGATGCCAAGGCGGAGGAACGCTGGCGTCCTCCCGGCCAGCCTTACCCCATGCCTCCGATCAAGAGTTTCCGGCATGGCGACGTATGGCTGAAGGGTTTCGAGGCGCTCGGGATTCAGACGGCGCGGGCTACCACCGCGATTAACAGTCAGGACTACAAGGGCCGCCCCGCCTGTGTCTACGACGGGTGGTGCAATGCCGGTTGCCCGATCGGCGCGCTTGCAAATCCATCCTTTACCTATCTGGCCGAGGCTCGCAAACACGGCGCCGAGGTGCGGCCCTTCAGCACCGTGACGCGCGTGCTCACGAACGACAAGGGAGATCGAGTCACCGGCATCGAGTACTACGACCGCGCGAAGCAACGGCAGGTCCAGGAAGCGAGTGTCGTCATCCTGGCAGCGTTCGTCTCCCAGAATCCCCGCATCCTTCTCAATTCGGCGACCGACAAGCACCCGCAAGGGTTGGCCAATGCCAACGGGCTCGTCGGCCGTTACGTGATGGCGCATACCGGCGCCACGATCTGGGGCATGTTCGACGAGCCGGATGTCCAGAATTACATGGGCGTGCTCGCGCCCATGCACTGGTCGTACGATCGTTACGGCAAGACGGCGCGGCCCGGCGCGTTCGGCAGCATCTTGTGGCACTGCAGTCCGGCGATCAAGCCGAACGACATCGGCGGCATCGCCAATTCCCGCAACGATCTGTTCGGCCAGGCGCTGGTCGACTTCATCAAGCGCGGCTCGCGCCAGCTGTCGCGGCTGCAGGCGTTCGGCGAGGAACTGCCGAACCCCGACAATCGCGTGGTGCTGGCGGGCGAGAAGGATGAATTCGGATTTCCGCTCGCGCGGATCAACCATTCCTACGACCAGGACGCGGTCGGGGTCTGGCAGCAGGCTTGCGACGAAGGCCTGCGGATCGCCAAGGCGGCCGGCGCCAGGGAGTCGTGGGCACTGCGGGCCGCGCCGCCGACGATCCACATGGTGGGCGGCACGGCGATGGGCGGCAGCGCCGCGGATTCAGTCGCCAACGGCTATGGCCAGACCCACGAAATTCCCAATCTCTGGATCGCGGGCGTGACGCTGTTTCCCACGGAAGGCGCGGTGAATCCGACCTATACCATGTATGCTGTGTCACTTCGCGGGGCAGAGCACCTGGCGGCGAACTGGAGCGCGATTGCCGGGTGATCTGCTGCGTGATCCGCTAAGGCATGCGATCTTGCCATCCTGTGCCACGCCGCAAAACCGCGACCTCCAGGCACCCAGGCGAATCCAGAATAGCCATCAAATGTGATCGACCAGGAGCGTCTGCCCTTGGATCAGGCAACCATTGATGGTGGTTGCGCCGGAGGTGATGGGGCGGGAGACGGCGGCGCCGGGATGGGCTTATGCTTTTGATCCAACGGCACAACCAGCCGATAGGCTCTCAGCTTGGGGTCTCGCCAGGATTCCAGAAGCTCGCCGCAGACGATACATTCGGCCCGCCCGGGGTTTCCTTTCGCCGACAACGATTCGGCGACTTCGTAAACCGATGCGCAAGATGCGCAGGTAAAATCTGATATTCTCATGCAGATAACCTACACGTTCGTCCAGCCGCGCGATTTGTTTTGGATCAATGCGGCACCACTGCGCCGGTTCTTTGCGGGGTGCCGGGCGAAATCGCGTGCACCCGAGCCGGCCGTTACGGTTCCGGCCGGAAATTCATGTCGGTGCGGTGTACGACACATTGCTGCAGATCAACGCGATCGGCGATTTATGCCGTAATTTTTATCAAGCATTTGCCGAGCGGCATGAGGGCGCTGTTACGGTGTTTGCCAGAGGCCCGGATCCCCTCATTCGGGCCTCGCTCTCTTTTTTGATCGCGCGGCAACTGCCTCTCTTTCGCGAGCCGAACACCGGCGAATGCTCCGCGCCGGGAGGCGCACCCGCGCGCGGCCGCAGCAGGCGCGTCTGATGGGCTGCTCGCGCGATTCAATCCCGGCGCACCAATACAATCGCCGCGTTATTTTGAAGCAAAGGCGGCGCCATCCTGGCCGTTTTGCAAGCGGCGTTATGATCGAAGAAGAGGCAAAAAGGACGAGGCGCGACCGGTGGAGAGCCACGCGCGGCCCCCAGTTTGCCTTCTTCGACCATTGAAGTGGCGCGGAACCGCCCAAAAAACCCCTTAAACGACAGCGCCAATGAGGGGGACCAGCGCTCACGCCAAATCATGCGAGTTAGTAAAATGGTACGTCATGATCTCGAATCGTTGTCTGAGGACGAGCTTTTATCGCTTCACGAACCAGACACCGTTGATTCCGCGGAGTTTGCGACGAACACGGATAAATTGCGTGAACAGCTGTATAGCTCGCAGCGGCTGAATGAGTATTACAATCAGGTGGTCGCGGAAATCCGCGCTTCTCTGGAGCGGGCTGAAAAGGAAGAAGAAGCCAGTTCGGACGCCTTCATGGTGGCGGATCTGACGTCACCTTGAGGGCTACCGTCGTTTGCCAACTGGCGGCTGAAAACGTTGGCCTACCGGGCTCTGGTTCGGGAGGCTGACAGGCCTCCGTTCTTCTGGGGCTGTATCGCCGCGTTCGGCATTTTGCCCTCAGCAGGTCATGATTGGGCGCGCGGCGTGTGGTCGCGCCCGATTTAGATTTCCCGTCACACATCAACGCCGCCCTGGGAGCAAGCCAGCACCGGAATTTTATCGCAGGCATGGCAGTCTGACGTTTGGTCCGGTTTGCAACAGCGGAGCTCAACGGAGTTAAACGATGACGACGTCGCACCAGGACCAGAACAAATCGAGCGGAAAACCCCGCCAACGCGGCCGAAAGACGGATCGGCGGAGCCAGAAATCTGAACAGCAGCAGAGCCCGAAACTCGATCAGCAGGGTGAAGACCAAATTGGCCTGATGGTCGCGTCAGCGGCCGCGCCTGCGGAAAGCGCAGCCGCGCCGGCGGATGTGCCCTTGATCGGCGAAGTCTTGCTACCGGATGTCCCCTCCATCCGCGCGGCCGCGCCGGCGGACTATCGTCCGGTCAGCGTTCAAACCATCGCGAATGCCCACGGGGACTATACCATGAAGTCGATCGAGGAGAGCAGGTCCTTTGTCGAGAAGCTCGTCGGCGTTCGGTCGTTCGACAAGGCGATTGAGGTTCAAACCGAATTCGCAAGGCAGGCCTATGAAAACTTTGTCGCTCAATCGCAGAAGATTTGCGAACTCTACGGCGAACTTGCGAGGCAGACCTTCAGCCCCTGGGAACGTTTCGTGGCCAGGGTGACCCAGACCGGACGCCAAATCTCGTAGTGGCCGGCGCAGCAAACGGCTGGCAGACAGCCTATCGCTAACCGGCAATCACGCAATTGCGCCCGGCGTGCTTGGCCTCGTATAGCGCCTTGTCGATTCGGCGCATGAATGCGTCTGCCAGCTCGCCTTTGGCCAGTTCGGCGACGCCGAAACTCGCCGTAACCCCACCGGGCGTCGGTTCGATCTGCGCGGCTGCGATCGCGGCTCTGATCCGCTCGGCGCTCGCCATGCCGTGGGCAAGATCGGTGTCCGGCATGAGCACGACGAACTCCTCGCCGCCGAATCGTGCGACGATTTCAGTAGCGCGTATTTGCTTGCGCAGCAGTTCGCCGAAGGCCGCAAGCAGCTTGTCGCCAATCTCATGGCCGAAAGTATCGTTAACTTGCTTGAAGTGGTCGAGGTCGGCCATGAAGGCGCTTAACGGCCTGCCCGTGCGTGCGGCCCGGTTGATCTCGGTCGCAAGCGCCTGTTCAAGCTGGCGCCGATTGCCGAGGCCGGTAAGGCTATCGGTCAATGAGAGGGCGACGATCTGAGCTTCGCGCTGCTGCAGCTTGAGGTTCGTCTGGGCGAGCTTGAGCTGGGAATTGGCGTAGTCATTGTTGAGCGCCAGCACCTTTTCGTTGAGTCGTTCCAATTCATCGATGTCATACTCAGCCAGCACCCGCAGCCTTGAATCGATGCGCCAAACGCGGGCGCGCAAGGTCCGGGGCGCCGCCATGTAATCGCCCATGGTCAGCAGCCCGCTGTAGATCTCGCCGTCAGCCCCGGCCTTGGCATGGATCAAAGTCGCGAAATTCGGTTGCAGAAAATAGCGGGCGGCGTGCACGCCCGCCGGATCGTGTCCCTCCAGCTTCATAATCCGCAAGAAACCGGCATTGGCCTCGATCAAAGTGCCGTCTTCGTTCAACGTCGCCGCGACGACCGCGAACAGAGGCTCCAGATCACGTGCAAACCAGGGCACAAATTGTCCTAACCGCTAACGAGTTGATAGGCGGCGTCGATCGCGGTCTGCGCATCGAGACTCAATGCGTGCGCGCCGATCACGCCGACCTGCCGCTCGAAACCTATTGATTGGAAATCCTCCGATTATCACCGGGGGGCTGGCAGGTCCAAAGCGCGCGGACAGTTGTGCGATGATGTCCTTGATGGCCGTCAGTTGCTGCGCAAAGGACAATGACAGCCCGACGAGATCCGGCGACCAGTCTCCGATCTGCTGAATGAGCGAGGGGGTGGGCATATCGGCGCCGAGATACTGAACGTCCCAGCCAGCAAGTTGAAACGAATCGGCCACCATGCGTAGTCCGATGGTGTGCTGGTTGCCCGCGACACAGGCCAGGAGCACCCGCTTGCCGATCGGCGCCGGCGGCGTCGAGCGTAGCAAAGCAGTCGTCATCACCGACTGCACAATGGCGGTAGCAATGTGTTCCTGCGCGACCGTCACCCGATTTGCCTGCCATTCCTCCCCGATCCTGTACATCGCAGGCTGAATGACGTGCAGTTCGACATCGATGAGGCTGCGTCCCTTGTCCATAAAGCCATTTACGACGGCCGATGCCGCGCGCTGATCGCCGGCGAGGAGCGTCGCCTGGAAGACGGATGCTTCTGGTGCCGGCTCGGGCTGCGAAGGTGCCAGCGGCGCTTCGTTCGCCGCCAGGAATTCTGTGCGGACCGCCTTTAGCGCCGCAGACACCACCGAGCCGTCCGATGCTTCCATGTGCGCGGAAAAAAACTCTGCCAACCAATCGAGCGATAGCGCCAGATGCTCTGCTGGGATAGAACGTGCAGCCAGCACGCTGGCGAGCCAGCACAAATAATCCACCATCGGAGCCAGTAATCCGAACTCCAGGACCGGCCTGAGAAATTCCAAGTCAAGCGCGAGCTCTTCTCGGCAGGCATTGCGGCCGCGCGGTCCAATTTTCCCATAGGCCGAGGCTAATGTTGAATAAAAGCGTTCGCTCACCGCGCTCGCGGCATCGGGTCCGAGGGTGTGAAAACGCTGCAACCCGTCCGCTCCCAGCGTTTTGAGCATGGCGTCCATGGCGGATTTCCGTTTCCTCGCTAGTTAGCAAACACCTCGAACTGGCTTGGCGCTGTTCTACGTTGTGACCTTGGCGAAAGCCAAGTGCGGGCTTCTAACGGTCCGGAAAACGGCCGTTCTGCAAACGGCGTACAACCTAGCCTGAATCGGGCAAAGCGTCGCCAGCTATCTTCATTCACAATCTCTCGGCTGGGAGCGAATGCAAGGTCTTGCGTGACCGTTCGACTGGCCGACGAGCCACTTTATTCAGATGGGTTTGAGAATACACCGGCAAATCGGGTTGATCCGAAAGCGCTAATTCTTCGTGCGGATGAAGCCGGCGAGCGTCGTTTTCTGAGTCTCGCACCAAGTCGGCAAACCAAGGCGTTTCTGGTCCAGGTCCGTCGACCTCGTCGCCACGTCGACTTCCGACATCAGCTGGTCATCCTGGCGCTCGCCCATTTTTCCACCCGTATGCATGTAGGCGATCGCCTTTCGCACCTTCTCGGTGGTTCCGTCCGGCAGGTGCATCTCCTGGGCCTTCTGCACCAGATCCTGATAGACAACGTCCATGCCCGGGCATTCCACCTTGGCGGCGAAAGCCTGCAAGACCATTGTCACATAGGCGGAGCGGGACTCGGCCTGCGCCGGCGCCATGAAGGCAATCAATCCCATCACGAACAGACCATAGCGCATCGCCGCCTCCTGAGGTTCCGGAGAAAACTAGCCTCCACGGTACCGATGCGCAACCTCTGCGGGGACGCCGCTTTTGACCGACAGGAGGTATCCAGCCCAACCGCCGACGGCGCGGATGCTAGGCGCGCAACCGGGGAATCAGGCGCGTCGCATTCTCATGGCCAATGGCGTCGAGATCCCCGGCCGTCAATCCGAGCTTCTGCAGTTCGGCGAATTGGCCAAAACCGAAATAGGGGTAGTCGCTACCGTAGGAGATCTGGGAGATCGGCACGAGCTTCGTGAGCGCGGCCATTGACGGCGCGAAGGTCGCGTTCGCGGTATCGTAATGAAGCCGTCGAAGTTCGCCCTCGATCCCCTCCGGCGCGAATTCCCTGAGGTTCGGCCGCGTACCGTAAAACGAGTTGATCCGCCCGGCCATCATCGGAATCGTGCCGCCGGCATGCGAGAACAGCCATTTTATGTCACGCAAGCGGGCAAATGAGCCGCTCAGCAACAGGCTTGTCACCGTCCGCGTGGTGTCGTGCGGGACTTCGATCACCGCCGGAAAGGTGCCGACGCTGAGCGCGCTGCAGCAGTTGGCGACCAGCGGATGCACGTAGACGACGGCCTTGCGCCGGTTGAGTTCCTCGAGCACCGGCCTGTAGGCGGGATTGCCGAGCCATTTGTCGCCGTAACTGCTCTGCAAGCCGATGCCGTCGGCTTTCAAGGTATCGAAGGCATATTCGATCTCTTTGAGAGTGGCCTCGACGTCCAGCATCGACAGGGTCGCGAACAGGCCGAAGCGACCCGGATGGTCGCGCATCATTTCGGCCGCGTATTCATTGCATGCGCGGGCGAGGCGGCCCGCTTCCGCCGGCCCGACATCGAACCATACGCCGGGGGTGGAGGCGATCGACAGGATGCCGGTACGTATGCCGTTCCGATCCATGTCCTCGATCACCTTGCTGCGAGTCCAGGCGACCTGACCGGAGAAGTGCGGCTGCTTGCGCGCGTCTTCGTAATCGAGCCAAAGCTTCTGGTATTCCGGCGGATAAAAATGAAGGTGGGTATCGATCAGCGCCGGCTTCGTCTGTCCACGCGCCGCGACGGTCGGGACGACCGAGGCTATGCCAACCGCGCCGAGCCCCGCGAGGAAGCCGCGCCGCGACGACGATGGGCCACAACAGCTACAGCCGGAGTGATACTCTCGAAATTCCGAAACCTTCGTGTTCACACCGCTCTCCTCCCGTGACGTTTTAGCGAAACTAAGGGCTGTAGTGTTCGGGTAGTCAATACTCTTGCCCGGTCCAACGGACTTCTGCATCGCAACAAGACCGATCGCGCGGTGGCAAGAGCGGGGGTGATATTCCTGGTGAAACGGAGTTCGACTTCTGAAGATACCTTTCGGGCATCACGACATATCGGCGGAAAGTCCGGTCGCGGGGCAGGAGCGGTCATCGCGCTTGAGGACGTCCGCCTCCGCTCGAGACCCTG
Source organism: uncultured Alphaproteobacteria bacterium (assembly GCA_963786045.1). Taxonomy (GTDB): domain Bacteria; phylum Pseudomonadota; class Alphaproteobacteria; order Rhizobiales; family Xanthobacteraceae; genus Bradyrhizobium. Next base: position 268,838 of record CAWAXR010000024.1, read on the forward strand.
GGCTGCGTTACCTCTGACATGAAGAGCGGGTGATTGTCACAATCCACAACTTTAAAGGGATTGTTAACCCCGCTCTGGCTTATCATCAGCGCCATTGATCAAGCTGGTTTTGATTCGCCATGCAGCTTCTTGCTTCGCGAACCTACCCGTTTATTGATTCTGAATCGCGTGAGGAACATCAGGCGCGAGATTCGCTTTTCCGAACAGATAGCGGCGGGTTTGTACTGCACTTGTCATCAGGTCACACGCCGAACGACGGCGACCGGCTGGTATGGATCGGTTGCCGTTCTGCCCTGATATGGATCAACGAAGGCGCAGGGGATTTCGGGACGGAGCGGAAATCATGACGTACGTCCAACGTATGGCCGGTAAAACCGATCGCCCAACCACGCCGACGGTACTTCAACCAAGCCGCGGGCTTGCGGGGGGGCCGACGTGAATGGTGGCCTGGCTAACGAAGGGTTAAATTATGTCGATCATATTAATTCCATGAAGGTCATGGGCGCCATTTTGATTGTCGCTGTGTCCCTGTATTTCTGGGATCAAAATGATTACAGCGGGTATTACGCCGGTCACCTGGATCAGATGATCCGGGCGATCGGGACAAGTTTCGGATTCCGTTAGGCGGTATTCAATGGTCGAAACCCGGATTGCGCCGCGCCATCGCGTCATGAAAGCCGCCAAAATCGAGATTGGCGCCGGCGCTATTGATTGCACGGTCCGCGACCTGTCCCTTACCGGAGCGGCGATAGCGGTAGCGAACCAGGCTGAAATCCCCGAGAGATTCACGTTAATCATTCCGGACGATGGATTGCATTTGCCCTGCCATGTCGTCTGGCGCAAGGAATACCGGATCGGCGTGGCTTTCGATTAGGCCGCCTCAGCTGGCGACCTCGCTCGCATTTGAATCGTCCGCGTCGCACCCGCCAAAAGCGATTTCTCCAGAGGAAATCCTCCGAAATCAATAAACCTGCCCGTGCCATTGCCCTGAATTCAGGCGCTTTCCCCATTGTGGTCCGGCCCGGCCTCGGGTTGGGCTTGTGTTTCCGGCCGTTTCGCGTTTGAGTTACGTCAAGGTCCCGGACGATGGCCGCTGTCTAATGGATCCCGGTCAAGAGACACGGCGGGCGCCAGCCTTCGCCTGGGGAAATCTGGCCATGGCGTATTTGGGAAGGCGGCCGTGCAATTCCGGAAACTGGTTGGTTTACTGACGGCAAAGAGGTGGATCTGGAAAGCTGCAATTGCCGGCCTTTGCGGAAACCTCACGCATACCCTGTTGATGCTTGGGAAAGCCAAGCTGGGCATCCTCGAATCTTTCCAGCCCTACCAAAGTCTGCAGATCGCGCTGATTTACTCGACCGGGGAGTATATCCATCCGCTGCTGCCGTGGCTGCTCTCGTACATCAACGGCTCGACCGCGGCAGGCTTTATCTTCGCCAATCTTTATCACCATCTGCCGGGCAGCAGCGGTCCCGTTAAGGGATTCATCGCCGGTGTGCTCGGATGGCTGGTGATGGATCTGATTTTCTTTCCATTGCTGGGGCTTGGCCCATTTGCAATCCATGTCGGCCTCGGGGTTGGGCCGGCGTTGTTCTCCTTCGGAATGATGCAGGCCTACAGCGTCGTTTTGGGCCTCGTTTACAGCCTGATCGAAGCGAGAGCCGATTTGACCGCTGAGCGCAACGTCATCTGTCGCCAGGCTGCCTCTCTTCCAGATCTTCGCCGCATCGTCAGGCAACCGTCAGGCCCCGGGTGAAGGGCGCACCAGTCTCCGATTGCGAGGCGGTCAATCAACGATTCATGGCGCTCTGATGGGCGAAACGCCGCCGATAGTTCGTCGGCGCCACCTGGAATTGATACATGCCAGGCCCGGTTGCGCTCAAAAACCGAGCAGCGCGAGGCCGACCCAGCTGAATGCAAATAGGCAACAGACGGCCGCCGCGACTGAAGCCAGGGTTGTAATTGTTCTTGCTGACGACATGACGAGAACTCTTTGTAGGCCCCGACAAACTCTGTCCAACGATTTGTGCTCAACAATGGCGAAAATTCGCCGGGATGAAAAAACGAGCACGCTGTGTCCGTGCTGCAACGGATAGATCGATGCTTGCCCGCAAAAATCCGCAATCGCTGCCCCTAGTGGTGAAACCGGATGGGGGAATCCAGCGAATGATTCGTTTAGTAAGCGCGGGCGCAACGATGCGCCTTTTAGCGCCTGTAGCAGGAGGTTTGCTCGTCCTGGTCGTCGTGTGGCTGGGTTTTCGCGGGTCGTCGCCCCAGGTTGCCCGGGATTTTGAAGAGTGCGTCGAGCGGGTTCAGGCAAAATCTCCATCGAATGACGAACTCGGTGCCTTGATGACGGACTGCAACGTGCGCTTTGCGGGGCGGCGAAAGGCGGGCGGCGGTTATAGCTACTACGACTTCATGCAGGACCGCAGTTTCGACATTGCGGGGCCTAATCCCACGGCTGAGGAGCGCAAACAGATTGATCGCGCTTATCTCGGTTACCTGGATGTCCAACGGCGAGAAGCGGTTTCGGCCGAATTGGCAACCAGACAGAACGAACAGCTCCGGGCGGATATTGAAAGGGCGCGTCAACCCGTGGGGCAACCGATGGTGCTGACGCCGACAAATTCATCTTCCACAGCCGCAAAACGCCTGGCCGATCGATCGAAAGCAACGCACTGCGTGGATGATTCACTATCTTGCGGCTGGGCAAGGTTATCGACGGCTGTGAAGAATGCCTTCGCTTCATCGGCCAGGACGAAGCCGTAAACCACGGCAATATCGGACCAACCTCGCCGTCAAATAGTTTCCGTGGCGCGCGTGCGCCGATGAGTTGGCGACTTTTCCCGATCCTGCTACCGTATCGTCATGAACCGGATTTGTCTTGCTTTTCTGGCTTTGGCTGTTCTGCTGCCGGCCGCCGTGAACGCCGAGACGAAGGAAGATTGACTCCCCGGGATAGTGAGCTGGATCAAGACCGATCCGCCGGCGCGATACGATTCCGCCTTCAGCGCGGAAGCCTGTTTCGAGTCGGGCCGATCAAGTGAAGCCGCTTCGCGCTCATGACGCATGGAATTGGCACCTTTGAGACATGTCGACGGATTCTGAAAATCTCTGCCTTTCGCGGATCTCCCGGCACGCGTTCAGTCAATTTCTAGGGCGTCTTTGCGGCATTCTCGTCCTGGCGTTGCTCGGCGCCGGTGCGCCGACGTCGCTGCGGGCGGAGCCTGCCGACATACTGCTTGTCAACGGCAGGATCATAACCCTGGATGGGATCTCATCGATAGACGAGGCGCTCGCCATAAAAGCCGATCGCGTTGTCGCGACCGGTAGCGGAGAACAGATACGGAAGCTTGCGGGCTCAGCGACGAAGGTTATCGATCTGAGCGGTCGCACTGTCATTCCCGGCCTCATCGATTCCCATATTCATTCCATTCGCGCCGGCTTTCGTTATTCGAACGAGGTGCACTGGGATGGAGCGACAAGCTCTGCCGAGGCGCTCGATCGTCTCCGGTTGGCCGCCATTCAGGCCAAGCCCGGTGCGTGGCTGATCGTGGCCGGGGGGTGGACGCCACGCCAGTTTGCCGAATCCTGGCGGCCTGCGGAGGCCGAGATTGCGGCCGTGACGCGCGGACATCCGGTTTACATCCAGCTCTTTTACGGCTCGGTACTGATCAACCCCGTGGGCCGTGAGATGCTCGGCATCAAATCCGAGGAAGACTTGCCGCCTGCTGCCAAATTTGAGCGCGACGCCGATGGCGTGGCCACCGGCTGGATCGTCGGGGCAGGTGCGGCCATTACCGCGCTGTATGCCCGCCTGCCGAAGCCCGAACTGGAAGAGGCTGTCGACGGCACGCGTCGTTTCCTGCGGGAGTTGAACCGGTTCGGGCTCACCGGAGTGATCGACCCCGGGGGGCACAACCTTGCGCCGGAAGATTACGCGGCGTTGTTCCGGTTGCGGCGTGAGCAGGCATTGCCGATACGCGTCGTCTACAGCATTTTTGCGCCACGTCGCGGAACGGAACTCGAGGATTTTCAGACTTACACCCGGTTCCTGCCGATGGGCGCCGGCGACGATCTGTTGCGCTTCAACGGCATCGGCGAATGCATCACCTGGGGCATGTATAACAACGACGCTCCGAGTGATGCCGACAAGCAGGAGTTCTATCGCGTCGCGCGCTGGGCCGCCGCCCAGGGAATGACGCTGACCGTTCACTGGAACAACGATCGCTCCGTCCACCATTTGCTTGACGTGCTCGAACGGGTGGACCGCGAAATACCAATAGCCGGATTGCGCTGGTCGATTGCCCACCTGCACGACGCTTCTGATGTTTCGTTGCAACGCATGAAGGCGCTTGGCGTCGGCTGGTTGATGCAGGACGGGCTCTATTTTTCCGCTCCGTCCTACATCGCCGAACGGGGGTCGGCTCAGATGCGCAGAACGCCGCCAATCGTTTCGGCGCTCAGGCTCGGGGTCGCTGTCGGTGGCGGCACCGACGCTGATCGGGTGATGATCCCCAATCCCTTCGTGTCCTTGCGATGGATGCTCGATGGTCGAACCGTCGACGGAATAGCCACGCGCGGGACGGAGGAAATTCCAAGCCGTGAGCAGGCTCTTCGCATTTATACGGAGGGCAGCGCGTGGTTTGCCGGGGACGAAGGCCGGCGCGGTCGGCTCGTTCCGGGCATGCTCGCCGACCTTGCAATTCTGAGCGAAGACTATTTCACCGTTCCTGTTTCTCGCATCGCGCAGATCCAGTCGCTCCTTACCATGGTGGGCGGCAAGATCGTCTACGCGGCGGGTCCATTCTCAGATCTTGATCCGGAGCGCAACCGCTAGGCATGGTCCGGAAAAGCGGACGCCGGTTCTTTCCTCGCGACACACGCTTGGCGTTTGCGCGGAGATGATGCTCAAACCAAAAGAAAGGGCGGATGACGATTCAAGAAACGCCTTCCCGCTCTGGCGTGCAGCCCCTTGCGTCCTGGCGCCCCTGTATGGTCTTTATGGCTGACGCCGTGGAGCATGCAAGGGGGAAGTGTGGCGACGTTCCTGGTTATTTTGCACGGTCTTCTCGCCGTCGTACTGCTTGGCGGCATCACGCATCAGGCGATGTCCGTCGCCTTGCCGTCGCGAAGCAAGTCTGGAATCTTCCGCTCGTTTCGCGCCGTCTCCGGTTCGGTCTACACCGATGCGAACATCGCGCTATTCCTTGCCGTCACCGTTCTCGGCAGCATCATCTATCCAACCTACCGGATCGCGGTGCGGACGTATCTCGAAAACGCGCGATTATACGGGGCGACCGGCTCGTTCGAGCTAAAGGAGCAGTTCGTTGCCGTCGGCCTCGGTATGCTGCCGCTTTACTGGTTGTTGTGGCGCCGTCCCCCGGAGGATGGCGGCAAGCCGGCGCGTATCGCCGTTACGCTGATTCTCTGTTTCATCGTCTGGTACGGATTCCTCGTCGGTCACGTACTCAACAACATTCGGGGCCTGTTCGGGCTATGAACATGGAGAAGGTATTCCCGATCTTCGCCGCGGCGTTTGCCGTGATTTACATCCTTGCCGTCGAATTCAACTGGGCCTTGTTCACCTACCATCCGAAGATTGGGGAGTGGGGCTGGCTCGCGCAGCCGGCCAGAACAGGGCCGCCGATGTATTGGTATGGCTGGCTCGCCACCTCGCTGCTGGGTGCGAGCTCCCTGAGTTTGATAGCCTGGCCGCTCGTCGGGCGCAGGCCTGCTCAATACTGGCTCGGCTGGCTGGTTCCGCTCGTGGTCATGCTCACCTTCTGCTATCTTTTCCGTGACTTCTTTTTGCGCTGAGACGCTGAAAAGTGGCCCGGCCGCGAGTTCTCGAAGGATGAACTGATATGCTGCGATCCAATTCCGCCATCCCGCTCGTGGGCCTCATCGCTTTCGCGGCGATCGCGCTTTCATCCTGGAATTGCTTTGCCGGAGAAGCGTTGTCCGAGCGAGACGAAGAGACCGGCCTGTCGTTTTTCGGCGAAGCCAAGGAGGCGGGGAGTCTGCGGTCGCTTGAAAATGTGCAGATCAAAGCCGAGCTGGGCGCGCGGCGGATCATGGTGCAGACAAATGTCGAAGGCCGCTTCAAGCTGCATCCGAACTTCGGCAAGGAAGTTCTGTCCGACAGCATCACTATTTCCTGCGCGAAGGACGGTTACAGCACGCTCGACGTTTCCCGGCGTCGCATGTCAAGCGCGCCTGACGCGCCGGTCGAGGTCGACTGTCTGCTTGAGCCGAAGAAATAACATTGGGAACGCGATGGCCTTGGCTGGCCATGCTGATCTGCCGCGACGGGCCGTGCTTGCGATTTTGTGTACGGCAAACCGTTGAGACCATTGCGCAGAGAAGAACTGCGGGTCGGGACGACGCGTGAAGGGAAGCCTCGCGCTGCCCTCGGGCCTTCAGGGGAGGGCGGGAATTAGGTCAATCTAACTGACCATCTTTTGGCATTGCGGCACCTGGCATTTCTCGTTTAGAACGGCCTTTGAAGCGCATCCGGGGCAACCAACCGTCAACGGTTTTGGTCCAGGATGAGGCTTTGATGGGTCTGGCAATGCTGATTCGCAGCGAAAAGTACGGAGTTCAGGGCGGGACGGCCAAGGCCGTTGGTCCCGAGGCGATTCCGTCTGCGTCCTTGCCCACCCTGCTTCTCGACGGGCTTCTGCTTCTTATCGGCCCCTGAGGGCCGTCTGGGCGGTTTGCGCCTGGGCACTCAGGGGTTGCGCGAGATCACCAGACCCCTTCAGCGCTCAAAAAAGCAGCGCACGACCTAGAGGAATTTTCGAAATGACCACCGTGAAAAAGTCCGACAAGGACCGCGTCGTTATATTCGACACCACCTTGCGCGACGGCGAACAATGTCCCGGCGCCACCATGACCTTCGAGGAAAAGCTCGAGGTCGCCGAGATGCTCGACGAGATGGGCGTCGATGTCATCGAGGCCGGTTTTCCCATCACCTCAGAAGGCGATTTCCAGGCGGTCAGCGAGATCGCCCGGCGCTCGAAGAACGCCATCATCGCCGGTCTTTCGCGGGCGCACCCGAAGGACATCGACCGCTGCGCGGAAGCCGTGAAATTCGCAAAGCGCGGCCGCGTTCACACCGTGATCGCGACCTCGCCCTTGCACATGCGCGTCAAGCTCAACATGACGCCGGAGCAGGTGATCGAGACCTCGATCGCCAATGTCGCCCGCGCCCGCAACCAGATCGATGACGTCGAATGGTCGGCCGAGGACGGCACCCGCAGCGAAATGGATTTCCTGTGCCGGGTCGTCGAGGCCGTGATCAAGGCCGGCGCCACCACCGTGAATATTCCCGATACCGTCGGCTATACGGTGCCGGAGGAATATACCCACTTCATGCGTACCCTGATCGAGCGGGTGCCGAACTCCGACAAGGCGGTGTTCTCGGTCCACTGCCACAACGATCTCGGCATGGCGGTGGCGAATTCGCTGGCGGGTCTGGCCGGCGGCGCGCGGCAGATCGAGTGCACCGTCAACGGCATCGGCGAGCGGGCAGGTAATGCCGCGCTCGAGGAAGTCGTGATGGCGATCAATGTGCGCAACGACAAGTTTCCGTACTGGAACAAGATCGACACCACCATGCTGACGCGGGCCTCCAAGCTGGTCTCGGCGGCGACGTCGTTTCCGGTGCAGTACAACAAGGCGATCGTCGGCCGGAACGCGTTTGCCCACGAAAGCGGCATCCATCAGGACGGTGTCCTCAAGGATGCCTCGACCTACGAGATCATGCGTCCCGAAATGGTCGGCCTGAAGCAATCCTCGCTGGTGCTGGGCAAGCATTCCGGACGCCATGCCTTCGTGCACAAGCTGGAGGAGATGGGCTACAAGCTCGGCGCCAACCAGCTCGAAGACGCATTCGTGCGGATGAAGGCACTCGCCGACCGCAAGAAGGACATCTATGACGAGGACATCGAGGCGCTGGTCGACCAGGAAATCGCAGCCTCCCATGATCGCATCAAGCTGACCTCGCTGACAGTAATCGCCGGCACCCATGGCCCGCAGCGCGCCACCATGAAGCTCGACGTCGACGGCCAGACCAGGATCGAGGAGGCCGAAGGCAACGGCCCGGTGGATGCGGTGTTCAACTGCATCAAGGCGCTGGTGCCGCACGAGGCCAAGCTCGAGCTCTATCAGGTCCACGCCGTCACCGAAGGGACCGACGCGCAGGCCGAGGTGTCGGTGCGGCTTGCCCATGAGGGCCGCTCGATGACGGCGAGGGCGGCGGATCCCGATACGCTGGTGGCGTCCGCCAAGGCCTATCTCGGCGCGCTCAACAAGATCGTGATGAAGCGGCAGCGCGACGTTCCGGCGGCGGCGGCGAGCTGACCACGAAGTCGTCATTCCGGGTTTGCTCATTCGGACCATTCGGGAATGACGGGCAGAATGCAAAACGCGGCGTTCCGGCGCTGCGTTTTTGCATTGCAACAAAATTCCAAAAAATAGCCCCTGCTAAAGGGGCGATGGCCTTTCGGGCGGCTTCTCTGTATTGGTGCCGGCTGGCATACATGGTTTGGGAGCAGCGCCACGCGCGTTCCGGATAATCACGCGGGAGGACATATGCGTAAACTGGTATTGGCGGCTGCGTCGATCGCGGCACTGGCTCTGGCAGGACCGGGCTTAGGACGGCCTTGGCGCAGGCGCCGATTGTCATCAAATTCAGCCACGTCGTGGCTGCCGACACGCCAAAGGGCAAGGCGGCCGATAAATTCAAGGAACTCGCCGAGAAGTACACCGACGGCAAGGTCAAGGTCGAGGTCTATCCGAATTCGACGCTCTACAAGGACAAGGAAGAACTGGAGGCGTTGCAGCTCGGCGCGGTGCAGATGCTGGCGCCGTCGAACTCCAAGTTCGGTCCGATCGGCGTGCGCGAATTCGAGGTGTTCGATCTCCCCTACATCCTTCCGGACCTCGCCACCTTGCGCAAAGTGACCGACGGACCGCTCGGCGCAAAGCTGCTCAAGCTGCTCGAGCCGAAGGGCATGACCGGACTTGCCTACTGGGATAACGGCTTCAAGCAGATGACCGCCAACAGGAAACTGATCGCGCCTTCGGACTACAAGGGCGTGAAATTCCGCATCCAGTCGTCGAAGGTGCTTGAGGCGCAGTTCCGCGCGCTCGGCGCGATTCCGCAGGTGATGGCGTTCAGCGAAGTGTATCAGGCGCTGCAGACCGGGGTTGTCGACGGTCAGGAGAACACCCCGTCCAACATCTACACCCAGAAAATGCACGAGGTGCAGAAGTACATGACCATGACCAACCATGGCTACATCGGCTATGTCGTGGTCGTGAACAAGAAGTTCTGGGACGGGCTGCCGGCCGATATTCGCACCCAGCTCGACAAGGCCATGAAGGAGGCGACCGCCTTCGGCAACGGACAGTCGGCAAAGGAAAACGACGAGGCGCTTGCGGAGATCAAGAAGGCCGGCAAGACCGAAATCATCACGCTGACGCCGGAGCAGGACGCGGCGATGCGCAAGGCGATGGACCCGGTCTACAAGGAGGTTGCGAGCCGGGTGGGTCAACCCCTGATCGACGAGTTCATCAAGGAGACCGGCGGGGTCAGTCATTAGTGAAGGAAGTCGGCGGGCTCCCGCGGGAAACGCGGGAGCTCGTTTTTTATTCGCAAGGGCCGGCGGGCCGGCGCGTGCTTGTGCAGGGTATTGACGACGCGCCCGCAGGTCTTTCGCGGCGCATGAGGGGGTGGGATGCTGCGTATCCTTGATCGGCTCGAGGAAATTCTGATCAGTTCGCTGATGGCGGCGGCGACGATCCTGATTTTCATTTCCGTCGTGCACCGCTTCGGCACCGGCGTGCCGTTTCTGTATCCCTATCTGATCGGCATCCACATCTCCTGGGCGCAGGAGCTATGCATCTACATGTTCATCTGGATGGCGAAGTTCGGCGCGGCCTATGGCGTGCGAACCGGCATCCATGTCGGCGTCGACGTGCTGATCAAGCGGCTCAATCCACGATGGCAGAAGGGCGTCGTTCTGTTCGGCCTGCTCGGCGGCGCGCTGTTCACGGCGATCGTCGGCACCATGGGCGCGAAATTCGTGATCGAATTGATGAGCACCGACCAGGTCTCTCCCGATCTCGAATTGCCGAGCTGGATCGTCTACGCCTGCATCCCGCTCGGCTCCTATCTGATGTGCTTTCGCTTCCTGCAGGTGTCGTGGAGCTACTTCTGGACCGGCGAGTTGCCGCATCACGACGCGACCAATGTCGACGGCATCGAGGTCTCGCCTGAAGCGCCGGTCGCGCTGGGAGAAGCGTGATGAGCGCCGCTCTTATCTTCGGACTGCTGTTCGCCCTGATGCTGACGGGCATGCCGATCTCGATTTCGCTCGGCCTCACCGTGCTGACCTTCCTGTTCACGATGACTGAAGTACCGATCGAGAGCGTCGGCCTGAAATTGTTTTCCGGCCTCGACAATTTCGGCATCATGGCGATCCCGTTCTTCATCCTCGCCGGCACTTTCCTGACCCGCGGCGGCGTCGCCCGCCGCATGATCGCCTTTACCACCTCGCTGGTCGGCCATCTGCCGGGCGGGCTCGGGCTCGCCGGCGTCGCGGCCTGCGCGATGTTCGCCGCGATTTCCGGCTCGAGCGTCGCAACCGTGGTGGCGATCGGCTCGATCATGATGCCCGCGATGGTCGAACACGGCTATCCCAAGCGGTTCGGCGTCGGCGTGATCTCGACCTCGGGCGCGCTCGGCATCCTGGTGCCGCCGTCGATCATCCTGGTGCTGTACGGCGTCTCCACCAATACCTCGATCGGCGCGTTGTTCATGGCCGGCATCGTTCCGGGGATCATGCTGGCGCTGATGCTGGCGGCGGTGACCTGGTTCATCGCCTGGCGCAACGGCTATCCGAAAATGCCGCGCGCGACTCTGATGCAGCAATGGACCGCGTTCCGTGAAAGCATCTGGGGCCTGCTGCTGATCGTGCTCGTGCTCGGCGGCATCTATGGCGGCATCTTCACGCCGACCGAGGCTGCCGCCGTCGCCGCGACCTATGCCTTCTTCATCACCGTGTTCATCTACAAGGAACTGAAGCTCTCCGAGGTCGGCAAGGTGCTGCTGCAGGCGGCGAGCATGAGCTCGATGCTGCTCTACATCATCACCAACGCGGTGCTGTTCTCGTTCCTGATGACGCATGAGCAGATCCCCCAGGAAATGGCGGCCTGGATCATCGACAAGAATTTCGGCGTCTGGACCTTCCTGCTGGTGGTCAACATTATTTTGCTGGCCGCGGGCAATGTCATGGATCCGTCGTCGATCCTCCTGATCATGGCGCCGATCCTGTTTCCGCTCGCCACCAAGATCGGTATCCATCCGGTGCATCTAGGCGTGCTGATGATCGTGAATACCGAGGTGGGGCTCTGCCATCCGCCGGTCGGGCTCAATCTCTACATCGCCAGCGGCATTGCGAAGATGGGTATCAGCGAAATCACGATCGCGGTATTGCCGTGGCTGTGTGCGATGCTGATCTTCCTCGGCCTCATCACCTACGTTCCCGAAATCTCGCTCTGGCTGCCGCGCTTGTTGGGAATGATTTGAATAGCGCGTATTCCGCAAAAGTGGCCACCGGCTTTGCTTCGCAATCAAGTTCACGCAGATCGCGTGGACTTATCTGCGGCAGAATACGCGCCAGTTCAGAAGCGTCAGCAAGATTACATTTTGGTAACACAGCATACCGTTGCCAAACTGTAAGTTGATTGAAGGCCTGCGCGGGCTCATCCTTGGATAACCTTCAGAGGAGGTTCGCATGAGGAAGTTTGCTATCGCCGGCATCGCTGCGCTCGCCGTCGCCGGTTCGACGGCCGTCTATGCCCAGCACAATCGATGGCTTCATGAGCATATGGAGCATATGCGAATGAACCCGGAGGACAGGGCCGCCCTTGCTGATGCAAGGATCGCGGCTGTCCACGCCGGTCTGAAGCTTAACGCCGATCAGGAAAAGCTTTGGCCGCCGGTCGAGAGCGCAGTGCGTGATTTCGCAAAACTGCGGATCGATCGCGCCAATGCGCGGATGAACGCGAAGCCGGAGGAGGATGCGCAAAGGGATCCGGTGACGCGCCTGCGCGAACGCGCCGAGAACATGACGACCATGGCGGCGGCGATGACGAAGATCGCGGATGCGGCTGATCCCCTCTACAAAACGCTGGACGAAGGCCAGAAGCGCCGGCTCGCCGTTCTGACCCGTCGGGAAGGCCGGTTCGGCGGTGGCTGGCGGCACCACGGTTTCGGACACGGCATGATGGGCGGCGACCGGGATCGCGACGGGGACCGGGGTGGCCCCGAACGGCTCTAGCCGCGCGGACCTCCGGTCGGCCCCAAAGCTTGAGGAAAAGCCGCCGGATTCCGACGGCTTTTCCAATATTTAGGGCCCCCCGACAGGGCCGGGAAAACCTCGTTCCCTTGCTGGACATCGCCGGATCGCTTTGCTAAACGACGCCCTCTTGCGAAGGCTTTCCGGGCCGGTTCCGGGCGCATAGCTCAGTTGGTAGAGCAGATGACTCTTAATCATCGGGTCCCAGGTTCGAGCCCTGGTGCGCCCACCAAGCTTTTCAAGAACCTGGCCTGAGACAGAAGCGGAACGATCCGCCAGTTCGGCTTGCCCGCTGAGGTCGGGCGCTTTCAAAATCTTTTTGACTTCACGCGGGCCATTGCCAGTGATGGCCGCGAGCGCATAGTTAATGAAACGCGATTGCTGTATTCGGCATGCAGTTCAGTCGTTGTGGTTGCAATCGGTGCGATATCCCGTTGAACCCAGGTAAAATTCCAGCGCACCAAGGTCCTGCCACATGATTCGGCAACCCGCACAACAAATCCCAGGCGCATATCATCGCAAGATCGGGGATATCGTCGTCACAGCCATCAGCGATGGCTATCTGGACGGCAATCTCGAAGTGATGCGCAATGTCGATCTCGAAAAAGCGCACCGGATCCTGCAAGACGCCTTCCGGCCGGCGCGGCGAACCAGCGTCAATACCTTTCTGATCCATTCAAAGGGTCGCGTGGCGATCGTGGACACCGGATCGGGAGATTATCTGCAGCCTACCGCCGGCTTCGTTCAACGTAACCTCGTGGCGGCCGGCGTCGATCCGAAGTCGATCGATACCGTGCTGCTGACTCACATGCACCCGGACCATTCCGCCGGCCTCACGGACATGTCGAATGGCCAATTGCTTTTTCCGAACGCGGAACTGGTCATGCACGAGAACGAGCCGGCACACTGGTTCGACGATGGCGCGATGGCGAAGGTCGACGAGCGATCGAGAAAGCTCTATTTTCTCGCGGGCCGCGAACAGGTCGCGCCCTACAAGAACCGCACGCGACTGTTCAGGCAGGGCGAAGTGTTTCCCGGTGTGACAGCCGTGCCGAGCCTCGGGCATACGCCGGGCCACACCGCCTATCTTGTCGCATCGGGCAATGATCAGCTGATGATCTGGGGCGACACGGTGCATGTGCCGGAAGTGCAAACCGCGTTTCCCGCAGCCGGCATGGCCTTTGATACCGATCTGGCCGCGGCTGCCAATTCACGCAAACGCATGTTCGATCGGGTCTGTACCGACGGTGTGTTGATCGCCGGGATGCACCTGCATTTCCCGGCATTTTCGCGGCTTGCACGGCGCGGCGATGGCTACGCGCTTTATGCCGAGGCCTGGGTTCATGCGCTGGATTCGATCTAGCAAGCCGATCCTTCATCCAGGGTGCGTGGATTGACGCTAGATTCGACTAGCTGAGGAAATGCCCTGTTGTTCGATGCAGCAGGCCGGAAGTCATCCCGGCAAGGCTGGTGATGCCGAGCAATCCCATGTCACGGTCGATTTCCTCGGCGAGAAGGGCGATCGCACGACCAACGCCGGCCTCCGCCGCGGCAGCAAGGCATAATGCAAACCCTGGTGCGTCGATCTGGCGCGGGTTTGGGGGCACGAAAGCTCCAAAAGGTCGAGTTTGACATGCCTCAATCAGTTTCTCGCCACGAAAGTTAATATTATAAGGCCGAATGAAGCGTAGCGGACCTGCGCGCTGGCAACTAATCAGGCTGGCCATCCAGGCGGCCATCGCGGAGTGCCGCTCGATGTTTCGGTTCAGGTCGTGATGATGTTCTCTTTCGGAAGACTTGTTTGTGGATTCTGCGCCGTAGGTTTCGGGCTCGCTCGCATTGCGGTTGCAGTTGGATCCCACTCCGCATTTCCCATCACTTTGGCCTTGCAGGAGGCGCGCGCGGCAGAGAATTTGGTTTTTACCGAGGAACAAACCAAATTGCTGGGTATCGAAGTCGCCCCCCTGGCGCAGCAGGCGAAGACGCGAGCTACGATCTTTCCTGCTCGCGTCCTCATCCCCCCGCGGCAGATTGCCGTCGTCAGTGCGCCATTCGCGGCCCGGATCGAGACGCTCGAGGTTGTCGAAGACCAGCCCGTCGTTCGTGGGACGGTGCTGGCCCATTTGAATAGTCCGACTCTTATCCGGGCTCAGTCGGAGTTCCTCCAGGCGGTCAATCAGGAACAGTTTCTGCGAGAATCGCTGTCGCGCGAGCAGTCCCTGTCCACAGATCGCATCGTGTCGCTCAAGCAAATGCATGCGACACGAAACGAGCATGCCCAGGCGACCGCGTCGGTCGCGGAACGCCGGCAAATCCTGCGTGATTACGGCATGGCGGAGGAGGCAATCGAACAACTGATCGCGACGGGCAAGTTCGACAGCAGGACCGTCGCGGTGGCTCCCCTGGATGGCGTAGTCGTCGAGATTCTCATCGTGCCCGGGCAGCACGTCGAGACGCAGGCGCCGCTTTTCAAGGTCGCCCGGCTCAAACCTCTATGGCTGGAGTTGCAGGTGCCCGCCCGGCAGGCGATGCGGTTCACGCCGGGCCTGCCGGTTGCAGTCCAGGGCTATGCCGCTTCGGGGCATATTATCGCGGTAGGTACTACCGCGGACCGCACAACGCAGTCCATCGATATCCGCGCGGTGATAGATGGCGACGGGGCCGGATTGAAGCCGGGACTGTTCGTTGAGGTCCTCGTCGAATTGCCCGGGCCGGGTGAAGGGACCTGGCAAATACCGCCAGAAGCGGTCGTTCGTCGAGGCAAGGATACGTTCGTTTTCGTGAAGACCGAAAACGGATTTCGGGCGCAACCGGTCGTCGTGGAGGAGGAAACCGCCGAGGCCTCGGTCATACGCGGTCCATTTCGCGGCGACGAAAGCATCGCGGTGCGGGGGCTGGTCGCGCTGAAAGGTGCGTGGAGCCTCGGAGGTGCCGAGTAATGTTGGCGCGTCTGGTGGAATTCGCGCTGGCCCAGCGGTTGCTTGTAGCCCTGTTGACGGTGGTGTTGTTGGGGGCGGGTATTTACGCCTTCCGCGAACTCCCGATTGACGCCTTTCCGGATGTTTCTCCGGTCCAGGTGAAAGTCATCATGAAGGCCCCCGGCATGACGCCGGAGGAGGTCGAGGCGCGCATCACCACGCCGATCGAAATCGAGATGCTGGGTATCCCCTACAAGAAGATCCTGCGTTCGGTCACGAAATATGCGCTGACCGATGTGACCATCGATTTCGAGGATGGTGTGGACATCTACTGGGCCCGAAATCAGGTGTCCGAACGGCTCGGCGCGGTAATCAAGGACCTGCCTCCCAATACCAGCGGCGGCCTGGCTCCAATTACGACACCGCTCGGTGAAATGTTCATGTTCACCGTCGAGGGCGGCAATCTGAGCCTTGCCGACAGGCGTGGTCTTCTGGACTGGGTCATACGGCCGGCCTTGCGAACCCTGCCCGGTGTAGCGGAGGTGAACTCCCTCGGAGGGTATGTCCGAAGCTTCGAAATCATACCCAACAACGCCGCCATGGCGGCGCACGGCATCACGACCGAAGCGCTGCTGAAGGCGGTGCAAACAAACAACCGGAATGACGGAGCGGGGCGGCTGCGCGACGGTGAAGAGGTTTTACTCGTCCGTACCGAAGGAAACGTTCGTACCCTTGATGATTTGCGCAACATCGTCGTTGCTTCCCGGGAAAGCGGCGTCGTGCGGATCGGAGATGTCGCTCGTCTGGAAATGGGCAGCATCACTCGCTACGGCGTTGTGACCAAAGACGGTCAAGGCGAGGCGGTCGAAGGCCTGGTGTTGGGACTGCGTGGCGCTAACGCGCGCGACGTGGTTGAAGGCGTGAAGGCCAAACTCGCGGAGTTGCAGCCGAGCTTGCCCGACGGCGTCACCCTGACGGTATTTTACGATCGAGGTGATCTCGTTCAACGTGCTGTGAGCACGATTGCGAGGGCTCTTTTGGAGGCGACGGTTCTCGTCATCGTGCTGCTCATCCTGTTTCTCGGCGACTGGCGTGCGGCCACTGTCGTCGTGATGACGCTGCCGCTTTCGGCGCTTGGAACGTTCATTTTAATGCGGCAGTTCGGGATGTCCGCCAACCTCATGAGCCTCGGCGGGTTGGCCATCGCCATCGGCATGCTGATCGACGCCGCCGTCGTCGTGGTTGAAAACGTGGTGGCCCAAATCTCGCACGGCCGCAATACCGCGCGCTTGCCGTTCCTCCACACCATCTATCGTGGTGCCAGGGACGTGGTCGTCCCGGTCACGTCGGGGATCGCGATCATCATCATCGTTTTCCTTCCGCTGCTGACGCTGCAAGGCCTCGAGGGAAAGCTGTTCATTCCGGTGGCGCTCGCGATCGTTTTCGCGCTCAGCAGCTCGCTCCTGCTATCGCTCACGGTCATTCCCGTGCTGGCATCGTTTCTGCTCCGGCGCGAGGCTCATGCGGATACATGGCTCATGCGGCGGGCCTCCGCCATATATCTCCCGACATTGCAATGGGCGTTGCGGCGCGAGCTGCTCGTATTCGCGGTCGCCGGTGTTATCCTCGGAGTCACCATCGTGGTCTACGCGCAAATAGGCAAGACGTTCATGCCCACGATGGACGAGGGTACACTGATCGTCGGCATCGAAAAATTGCCGTCGGTCAGTCTCGAGGAAAGTGCGGCGCTCGACCTGAAGATCCAAAAAGCCATCATGCAGGCGGTGCCGGAAGTGACGGGCATCGTCGCGCGGGCCGGTTCCGATGAACTCGGCCTCGATCCGATGGGTCTCAATCAGACCGACACTTATCTCCTCACGAAACCACCAAAGGACTGGCGTCGGCCGGGCGACAAGGAATGGATGCTCGGAGAGCTCCGCAAGGTTCTCGACAATCTTCCAGGCATTTCCTACAGCTTTACCCAGCCTATCGACATGCGTGTCCAGGAAATGATCATCGGCGTGCGCGGCGACGTCGTCGTCAAGATATTTGGCCCCGATATTCCTGTTCTCAACAAGCTTGCAGGTCAAATTACGACGACGTTAAAATCCGTGCCGGGGAGCGAAGATGTTCGTACGGTCCTCAACGAAGGCGTTCAGTATCTGAGCGTCGCTGTCGATCGGTTGCAGGCCGGCCGGCTAGGTCTGAGTGTCGACGATATCGCCGATGGGTTACGGGCGCAGATAGAAGGAAGAACCGTCGGAATCGTGGTAGAGGGTGGAAGGCGCACTCCCGTTTTGTTGCGCGGGGCCAATGATGAGAGGGGCGCGGGTGCAACATTCGGCGGCCTCAAGATCACGTTGCCCGGCGGTCAGGTCGTGCCGCTGGGAGCCGTGGCAACGCTTGAACGCGTGGACGGACCGGTAAAGATCGATCGCGAAAACGGGCGCCGCATGGCACTTGTCCAAAGCAATGTTCGCGGCCGTGACCTTGTCGGCTTTGTCGAGGAGGCCAAGAAGGTGGTGTCGACTCAGGTTCCCTTGCCGAAAGGTTATTCGCTGGCATGGGGCGGCCAGTTCGAAAATCAGCAACGGGCAGCTGCCCGTCTGGGCGTTGTCGTGCCAATCGCTTTGGCACTGATCTTTCTTCTGCTCTTCACCACTTTTGGATCCATCCGTCAGGCGCTCCTCGTATTCGTGAACATCCCGTTCGCCCTCGTCGGCGGCGTCTTTACCCTGTGGGCATCCGGAGAATACCTGTCTGTGCCTGCCTCGATCGGATTCATCGCGCTGCTTGGCATCGCCGTTCTGAACGGGTTGGTGCTCGTGTCTTATTTCAATCGACTACGGTCCGAGGGTTCGCCGATCGAGGAAGTCGTGGTCAACGGGGCGCTGCGTCGGCTGCGCCCGGTGCTCCTCACCGCGAGTATTACGGCCTTCGGGTTAGTGCCGCTACTGTTTGCGACCGGACCCGGCTCGGAAGTTCAACGGCCGTTGGCTATCGTTGTCACAGGCGGGTTGGTCAGTTCGACGCTGCTGACTTTGATTATCCTGCCGCTTCTTTATAGACGCTTCGGCGTGCCTAGAAAGCCGGCCGTGTCATGACCGAGAGGCTTGTCCAGTTGACCCTGGTGGCGCCACGGGATCAAGAGGAGCATCTCGTCGAGATCCTGCTGGAGCATGACGAGGCTGCCCTTACCGGCTTTACGACGCGCGAGATAAATGCATTTGGTTCGCACGTCTTGTTTCGAGACAATGCCGAGCAGATCAGGGGACGTGTCCGCCGCGTCGAGTTCAAGATGCTGCTTCCGGCCTCGGAGGCCTACGATCTGGTGGAACATTTGCGAAAAACGGTTTCGGGCCCGGGCATCAGTTTTCAGATCGCCCCGGTCGAAGCGGCGGGGGACGTCAGTTGAGCGCTGGGCGGTCGAAGGCTTCAGTCGGTTTTGCAGCCCGAAACATTGGACGAGCCGCGCTTGCCGGCGTGGCGGCCCTGGTTGCGGGCTGCGCTCAATATGCTCCCGACCCCATTGTTCCGGCCGACACCGCGATCAAACTGGATTCGCGCTCGCTGAATGACCCACGATTGCGCGCCTTTGTGGGAAGCCTCTCCCCGAGACGGGCCTCCGGTACGGGTACTGGCAAGTCGTGGGGGCTTACGGAACTGACTTATGCCGCCCTCTACTATCACCCCAATATAGAAGTCGTGCGGTCGAAATTTGCCGCGGCTCAGGCGGCGGTCATCACTGCCGGTCAGGTACCGAATCCGTTTCTTCGCGTTACCCCGACCTATCACGGTGTGATTACCGTGCCATCGCCCTGGACGGTGGGACCGGCAATCGACTTTCTGATCGAGACCGCCGACCGTCTTCCCATTCGCGTCGCCCAATCTGAATCGCTCGCGCAAGCGGCGCGGTACGACGTTGAGACCGCTTCCTGGCAGGTGCGTGCCGGTGTCCGATCCGCGCTGCTCAAACTCTGGGGCAGCGAGAGCCGTCTTGTGCTCGTCCAGCGCCGACAGTCGCTTCAGGAGCGGCTCGTCGGCCTGCTGGAGCGAGGGTTTTCCGCAGGGCAAATCTCCGCTCTGGACATGGCAAGAGAACAAACGAACCTGAACCAGATGAAGATCACAACAGCGGAAATGGTTCGTCAGGTGGCGGAAGCGCGGGCCGAACTTGCCACCGCCATCGGGGTGCCCCTGGAGGCTTTGCGGTCAATAAACTTCACATTTTCCGCGTTTGCCGAGACGCGGAAAATTCCCGACTCGACACGTTCCCTGCGCGATTATGCGCTGCGCAACAGGAGCGACATCAAAGGCATGCTGGCCACCTACGAGGCCTCGCAGTCGGCCCTCCAATTGGAGGTAGCCCGTCAATTTCCCAATGTCGTCCTGGGACCGGGCTACACGTTCGATCAAGGGGATAATCTATATACCCTGGCTGTGGGTGCTGAACTCCCGATCTTCAACCAGAACCAGGGGCCGATCGCCGAAGCGCTCGCCCGACGACACGAAAGCGCCGCGCGCTTCCTGGCTCTTCAGGCGCAAATTCTGGGAGGCATCGATCGGTCCTTCGCGATCTATCGCACCACCACCAAGGTGCTGGCGCAGGCCGACGCGCTCGTGGTGGACCAGCGCAGACACCAGCAGGAGGTCAAGCGGGCGTTCGATGCGGGAGAAGTAGACAGTACTTCGCTTGCCCTTGCCGATATGGAGCTTTTGACGATGGAGGTTTCCCGATTGGATGTCGTCATCCAGCTAAGGCAAGCGGTTGAACTCCTGGAAGATGCGCTGCAACGTCGGTTTTTCGATCCGAGCCCTGATCCGCTGCCGGGATCACTGTGACGGGGTGCGCGAGACCATCCCGAATATCCGTAGCCGCTACGGCAGGAAGCTGTTCGTGTTGGCTAGTTTCTTCGGCAGATAATCGTCGATAACGTAATTGAGGCCCCATTTGGCCAGCGCCTGCTGCTCGGCGCGGACACCCATTTGAAGCAGTTGCTTGATGGCGGCGATCCACTTGGGATTGGCCATAATGAACGGATCGTTCCGCAATGCGTCTTGGGCGCGCTTGATGTCGGTTGCCGACAGAGGATGGGTCGCGTCCTCAAGGCCGAAGTCGGTAATATCCTGCGGCGTGACGCCCAGGAATCGTGCCTGCGGCACACACAGGAAGCGGTTTATGTGAGCGGCATTGCCGGAGCCTACCTTGAGCGTGCGGTAAATATTGGTAAAGCCATAGGGGTCACAATCGACGAAGCAATAGACCGGCAGCTTCTGCTTGTCGGAAAGCAGGCGGATGAAGCGCCGCGTGGCGCGGGTAGGCACCCCGCCCATCTCGATGATGATGCATCGCGCCGTTTCCCAGAACCGGTGATTGTTGAGGCGCTGAAACATGCCGCCGGTTTCGATGGCGAGCACGAACCGTGCGTCGGTACGGAAATCCAGATGTTCGACCGAGCGCGGGATGCTGTAGGCCCCGCTGCCGAGGTTGGTGCAGTCGATTTCGATGGCTTCTCCGGTCGCGGGATTCCTGTCGACCACGGTGAGGCGACCCGCGACCGAGCCGCCGTGGGATTCCGGGTAGAAGCGCAGTTGCTCCCGCGACAGCCCGTGCATCGACGCCATGGCCTCGATGTCGTCCATGATGGCATCCGATTCGGCCTGTTCGTCGAAGCGGCAATCTCCCCAGTTCTTGCTGATGTAATAGACCTCGCGCTTGGTGGCGAAGTCATCATGCTCGACCATCGTTCGGGAGGTGGCCATCAAACGGAGGGTCTGCGCGAACGATCGCGCGGTGCTTACCGTCAGCGAGCGCACCTTGCGTGCATCGCCAAGCTCGAAATAGCCTTTCGCCTTGTCATAGATGACGTTGTCAAGACTGCGGACGGGAAGCCTGATGTCCGGCAGCTTGCCGTCCGCGATGCTGGTACGGACCTGTCCGGCGACCAATTCGATCAGCGTGATGGTCTTGTTATCCAGATCGTCGCGCGTGGCATCGGAGCTGGTCTTTTTCATGGCCCGGGCCTTTGCGTCGTTCGGCTCTTGTGGAGCACGTCGTCGAGCTTTCTTACAGTGGAGTCGCGTTCATCATTGCTGAGAGCGAGGATGTCCTGCAGGGCGACGCCAATGTGTGGCAGATATTTCTCGATGTAGGATCGCCGGTCATATTCCTCGTGAAGTTGCGTCTCGTGACGCAGGTAATGCGCGAGCTTGCGTGCGCATTCCTGCAGCCCCAATTTGATCTCCTTGAGGATTTCCGGATAGGGCTCGATGGCCTCCTTGGAACTCGGAGGTGTAGGGCACCCAGACGGACGCGACATGGACCAGGATCGCCATCGGCGCGACGGGCAATCCGCCTTTCGGCTGGTGCAGGCCATAGCCCCTCCAGTTCGTCTGGACGACCGCCTTGGTGATCGCGCAGCTGGCCTGCTGGTAGAGGAGCGGCACCCGGTTCGCAAAACGGAGCAGACGGGCGGGCTCGTCCCTCTGTGCTATCAGGTTTTCGTCGGCGTGCTTTTCCTCTGTTTCCTTCCTGCGCATGTGGCCGCTTTCGTCGACTTCAACGCCGGCTCCGCCGGGGCGGCCATAGGCGATAGCGACTTCCACCTGGAACGGATTGCCCCGGTAGGCGGCGGCTGGCCGGGTGGTGACGGTAAAGAAAGCCGCCTCCAGTTCCTTGTGCAGCCCGTCCAGCAGCTGCTTCTCGCCAATAGGGACGATGCAGTCGGTTCTCGGCGCCGGGATGCGCGTCTTTTGAAGTGCCTTGTGCAGCGCGGTCGCCTGCACGTGCGCGATGTGCCTGGGATGAGAGCGATCGCTTAATTTCCGGTCTGACAGCTTGCGAGCGAGCTCGATGATGTTGAGCGCCGTCTTTCTCCCCACGCGAGAAAACTCGTCGACCAGGAACCGCAGCAGCGTGCGGCTTGCGGTGCTGTTCAACATCTGAATAAGCCGGCCGAGTTCGATGCCGTACGGATGAGGTTTTATCTCTACCGGACGAGCCGGGAGCTTCCTCGTGCTGCGGGCGAAACGGATCTCTGCTCCTTGCGGATCCTTGTAGGTGATGGAGAGGTGCGGATTGGCGATGGCCGTTTGCTTGAGATAAACCTCAACCGAGTGCGGTCCTTTCTGATAGTGGCCCTCCATCGTCATCTCGACGCGCGTCCCGTGAGGACGGTCCCACTTCAGTCGCTTCTTCCTGTGGATGTCCGGCTGGTTCCTGGCGGTGTCAACCGACACGTACATTTCCGAGGCAAGCTTGTCGCCCTTGATGCGGCTGAGGATGTGCAACGGTTTGCCGATGGTGAGCTGTCCGTACATTCCCGGCAGCCGAAATCCCCATCCCCTGCTGACCGCGTGACTGGCTGAGCTTGTGGAATTTCGAACCATAAAGGAGCTTGCCGAAAATGCGTGAGATCTGGCTCTCGACAATTCCGGGGCCGTTATCCTCCACGACGATCCGCGACGTCCCGTAGTGATCGCTCACCTGGACGCTGAT
>CAWAXR010000025.1:0-665565 GCA_963786045.1 uncultured Alphaproteobacteria bacterium
TGCCTCCTCGCTCTTCTAGCCGCGGGTGGCGCTTCGTCGGCGGGAGATCAGTTTCAGCCAGGGTGCCGAATGGAAGGCGCTCATCAGCAGATACATTGGGGCCATTCCACTCAGCTGCAACACGCCATGCCCGGCCGAGCAGATCGGGTCCGGCAGCCCCCCACCGACGGACTCGTCAGCAGCGCCATGATTGCGAAGATCGGCGCGGCTGCGAGCGATATCCAGTCGGCGGCCCCGAGCACGGGATACACTTGATGGTCTTCGTTGCGATTTATCGGAAGCACGCTCCGAAAGCTGATTTCAATACTGACCGTGCCGGCGCAGCGACGCCATTGAGAAGTCGAATCCAACCTTCTTACGGACTTAAGCCTCGCGTTTCCGGAAGGCGGCCTCTCCGGCGTCCGACACCTCGACCCATTTCGGATCGGGCGCGGCGTCGGCGACGTAACTGTCGTGCCAGTTCCACCACTTGTAGGGCCGGCTCTGGGGATACCCCTCCGGCGAATTTTCCCAGACCTCCTGACGCCCGAGCGCGGTCATGTCGAGATAGCTCCAGGTGGTCCCCATCGCCTCGTCGCCGCGGCTGTTGATAAAGTAGGTGCGGAACACGCGCTCGCCGTCGCGGATGAACGCGTTGTGGCCGTGCCATTCATCCACCCCGAAGTCGGCGTCGAAGCTGTCGGTAATGGTGTACCAGGGGATTTCCCAGCCCATCCGCGCCTTCAGGCGCGCGATGTCGGCCTGCGGTGCACGCGAGGCATACACCAGCGTCGTGCCGCGCGCGTTCAGGTGGGCGAGGTCGGCGACCTGGTCGGCCCCGAGCGAACAGCCAATGCAGGCATGCTCCGGCCAGCCGTGCACGCCGGGCTCGAAGAAGGCGCGGTAGACGATCAGCTGACGGCGCTCCTCAAACAGATCGAGCAGGCTCGCTTTGCCGTTGGGCCCGTCGAACACATAGGCCTTTTCCACGGCGACCCACGGCATCCGCCGCCGCTCGGCGGCCAGCGCGTCGCGGGCACGGATCTGGGCCTTCTCCTTGACAAGAAGCCGCTCGCGCGCGGCCTCCCATTCCTGCAGCGATACAATCGGTGGCATGTTCATGGCGTGCTGTCCTTCCTTCCGGCCCTTGTCGACCATAGGCGGCTCCTTCAGTTCCGGTGCTTCGATACGCGTAAGACGTTTGAGGCGCGGAAAAGGAGTTAAGGCAGGCGCCGCCAGCAGCCGAAGGCGCGCGCGTGCTCGATCCCGCGGCGCAAGGACGCCCGGGTTGTGCGTGCACTTTGTCCCTCCGAAGACAGAGGGCGCAGGGAAAGCCGGGTGCTCAGCTCGCACCCGCGGCCCGTGTGCATGGGTAGAAAGCACACGGTAGTCACCACAGGTGTAGCCGGATCATCCGGCTTTCCCTGCACAATGGTTTTAACGGTTTACTTCGTGATCTCCCTGGTGACCGGGCTTTCTTGCCACCATCGCCTCGCGGATCATCCCGCGAGACTTGACGCCAGCGTCGGGGCGTCAGGACCACACGACTTCGCCGTCCGCCTGGGCCACGCTCGTCCGTCGTGATCCCGGCGTCCATCGCATCTCACCGCAACGTTCGTGACGATCGCGAGCCGCCCCTCATCCGCCGTGAGACGCGCGGATTTAGATCAGTGATTTGCCCGACGACAAAAGCGGAATATTTTTCGAACAGGGGCTGGACAGACGCCCTGCCCGACGCGCGTTTGATTTGCCCGTCGGGCTGTCTGGCCAAATTTTCACCGTCATTGCGAGGAGCGATAGCGACGAAGCAATCCAAGTCTCAGCAAGCGGCGCGGTGGATTGCTTCGCTTCGCTCGCAATGACGGCGTCAGCCGAGTTATCACGCATCCCTGTCACGCCGGCATTGGCGCAGGCTCGGCCTTGACCGTCGCAAACGGCCTGAACGTCAACGCGATCAGGAACGCGCCAAGGCCAAACGCCCAGGAGCCGACATAGAGCCAAGCGTAACTGGCAAAAGTGTCGTAGATCAAACCGCCGGCCAGCGGCCCGGTCGCCATGCCGAGGCTGCCGGCCATCGCCGTTCCGCCGATGATCGTGCCCATCATCCGCAGCGGAAAATTCTCGCGCACCAGCACCGCATAGAGCGGCATGGTGCCGGCATAGATGAAACCGAACAGCGCCGCCACGGCGTAGAACGCGGCCAATTCGTGCACGAAGGCGTAACCGAGCGCGCCGAAGGCTTGCGCGAGCAACCCCGAGACCAGCACCCGCTTGGCCCCGAAACGGTCGCCGAGCAGGCCGAATGCGATCCGCCCCCCCATCCCGGCGAGCCCCTCGACGCTGTAGATCGTGACCGCGGCAATCATCGGAATCCCGCAGCTGACGGCGTAACTCACGGTATGAATGATGGGGCCGGAATGCGTCGCGCAGCAGAAGAAATTGGTTGCGAGCAGGATGACGAATTGCGGCGAACGCAGCGCCTGCGCCCGCGACATCTCCGGCTCCGGCACCGCGTCATCCGAGGGGACCGCGGGCGCGGCTTCCAGCGCCGGCGGACGGCGCACCAAGAGCGAGACCGGGATCATGATGGCGGCGACCACGGTGGCCACGATTTGCATCGAGGTTCGCCAGTCGTGGTTCGAGACCAGCCAGGCGGCGAGCGGCGACATGACCATCGGCGCCATCCCCATGCCGGCCGAAACCAGCGACACCGCAAGGCTGCGATGGGTGTCGAACCACCCGGTGACGCACGCCATCATCGGCGCGAAGATCGCCGAGATCGAGCCGCCGACCATCAGCCCGAACACGATCTGGAACGACAGCAGCGACGGCGCCCGGCTGGCCAGCGCGAGGCTCGCAGCCAGCACGATCGAGCCGGTCAGCACCACCGGCAGCGGCCCGAACCGGTCGGACAAGGCGCCCCAGATCATGCTGGTGAAGGCCATGGCGAGAAAGGCGATCGTCATGGCGCTGGACACGCCGGTCACGGACCAGCCGGTATCCCGAGCGATCAGTTGCAGGAACACAGGTAACGAAAACATGCCGCCGATGGCGACACACCCGAGCAAGCCGCCGGCCGCGACGACTACCCAGCGATAGCGAGAATTGGTCATTCGTGGTCTCCCATGAAGGTCTCGATGGGTGAAAGACGAATGGGATGGGGTGGAACCGACACGAGGATGGATGAGCCAGAAAATTTTTTCGAGCGGCGCCACTTGGCGTGACCGGCCAGGAACGAGATTGATCAGTTTGCTGTGCCGCCGCCGCAATCGCTGCCGGCAGATAGCATTGCGATTGAAATTAGGTGCACTGTCGCCGTAACTCCGTAACTCCAAGCGTAATCCACCAATCTTGCAGCGGCGCATTACGCTCCGGTATTGCGCTCTACGAGCTCATACTCGCATCTGCGACGCTCGTTGGCTCCTGGGCGGCGTTGTGCTTAGGACAGCTTAAACGCAGCGAACATCAAGGCCACGATCAGCACGGCGATGCCTGCCACGATGAGGGCGAGCAGCAATTTCTGCATCTTGTAGCCAAACCTTCGTTTCGGCTCAACGCCCCAAATCCCCTGCCAGGATTTTGGGTGGACCATGCAGGCTGCACGACATTGCGAGCGCACGCCCCGGCAAGAGCACGCCGTTGAGCCCGGCAGTTCCGGCCCCGGAAGGTCGGTCGCCTTTCGCCTCAAATCGCCCTATCGTGGATAGATGACCAAGGCGTCCGGCTTCTGCATCCCGACAAGGGGAAACTATGGCTCACTGCATACTGCGCGCCTGAATAAAACGCTGCATCATCATCGGAGCGATAATCCACGCCAGCGGCGGCGAGAATACGAAGCTGCTCACTACGACAGCCGGTATCCAAAAAAATGCATGCTGCGCCAGCATCGGCGCTGCCAGGACAGTCACCAGACCGACCCCGAAGACAACCGCATTGACCATTGCGAAGATAAGTATGGCGACGCGCAGGCGCGCCCTATTGTCGCTAGTCATCTTTCGCTCCTTTTTACCGTTAACTGACTCAACTCTTTTCGGGCGTCGGGGTTCCCCAGCAGCCCTCACACCGGCAAAGCGGATAGTCGCGGAGATCAAGTCAGGGCGGCAGGTCGAGGTACGTGATCAAGGTGAAAAACCGGAGGCGTCCGGCGATGGAGCACGTCATGGATGTGTTCGGGTGAATGCGTCAGCCCGCCGACGCATTAGTGCCGCCACTACGCAAGTGTCGTGATGATGAGGATGTTGACAAGAAAAGCCCGCCAGACACAACTGCCCCAAGGTCCTACGATCGCCGGCAGCGGCCCGGCCCCATTCACAGACATACGACAGAGATCATGCCCATCCATCCCATCATCCGCTACCCGGACCCTCGGCTTGCGCTCCCGGCGCAGCCCGTGACCGTGTTCGACGGCGCGCTGCGCGATCTGGCGAGCGACCTGCTCGAGACCATGCACGCCGCGCCGGGGATCGGGATCACCGCGCCGCACATCGGCATTTCCCTGCGCGTCGTAGTGCTCGAGCTCGACACGGACGATGGCGCGCGCGCCTATGTCAATCCCGAGATCATCTGGGCCTCGCCCGAAATGATCCAGCATCAGGAAGGCAGCGTCTCGATGCCCGGCGTCAATGACGAAGTCACGCGCCATGCGCGCGTCCGCATCAGCTATCGTGACGTTCACGGCAACCTGCAGACCGAGGAATCCGAGGGCCTGCGCGCCGTCTGCCACCAGCATGAGATCGATCAGCTCAACGGCCTGTTCTGGATCACGCGGCTGTCGCGCCTCAAGCGCGAGCGGCTGATCAAGCGCTTCGGGAAGCTGTCGCGGGGGTGAGACGAACGGATCGGGGATGAAAACGGGAAACGCCTCTTGATTGTCATGCCCATTGATTTGCGATAGGCACCGAGGTGTGTCGTTGACGGAAATTTTTCAGCCTGCGACGGGAAGAGCTACGTAATCGGTGGGAGCAGAGAGGGATGGTGCGCAATATTCTGATCCTTGGAGCCTCGTATGGCTCATTGCTGGCGACCAAGCTATTGATGGCGGGTCACAACGTGACGCTGGTTTGCCGGAAAAATACGGCGGAGCTCATCAACCGCGACGGCACGCAGGTTCGCATCAAGCTGCGTGACGAGGCGATGCACCGGGCGATTTTCTCCCGCGATCTGCCCGGGAAGCTGGACGCGGTGACGCCCGGCGACGTCGACGTTTCGCGCTATGACCTCGTGGGTCTTGCCATGCAGGAACCGCAATACACCAACCATACGATCCGGGTGCTGATGATCAAGATCGCCGCGGCGAAGCTGCCGTGTCTGTCGATCATGAACATGCCGCCATTGCCCTATCTCAAGCGGATTCCGGCGCTGGCGAACATGGATCTGGAGGAGGCCTACACCAATGCCCAGATCTGGGAACGGTTCGAGCCGGGACTGGTGACGCTCTGCTCGCCCGATCCGCAGGCATTCCGTCCGCCGGAAGAGGCGGCAAATGTGCTTCATGTCGGCCTGCCGACGAATTTCAAGGCGGCGGTTTTCGAGGATGAGAAGCACAACCGGCTGCTTCGGGAGCTGGAAGCCGATATCGACGCGGTGGAGCTCGATGGGCTCGACGTGCCCGTAAAACTCAAGGTGTTCGACTCGCTGTTCGTGCCGCTGGCCAAATGGTCGATGCTGCTGACCGGGAATTACCGCTGCATCACGCCGCACGAACCGCGCGCGATCCGCGACGCCGTGCACGGCGACCTGAAGCTCTCGCAGTCGATCTACGACCATGTCGACGCCATCGCCCGGCGGCTCGGCGCCGATCCCGCGGACCAGGTTCCTTTCGAGAAATATGCCAAGGCGGCGGAAAGCCTTCTCAAGCCTTCTTCCGCCGCACGCGCGGTCGCCGCCGGAGCCCCCTTCATCGAGCGGGTCGACCTGCTGGTGAAGCTGATCTCGCATCAACTCGGCATGCCCAACGCCGAGATCGACCGCACGGTCGAGGTCGTGGATCAGAAACTGAACGAGAAGATCGTGGCGGGCGGTTCCAGCGCGGTGTGACCGGCGGCCGATGGCGGTATGTAGGGTGGATTAGCGAAGCGTAATCCACCAATCCTCGCACGGTGGCGCTCGCGCCCGCAGAGGCCAGTAACCCGCCATTGCAAGCACGACTCGATGAGAGGACGAGGCGGATTGCGCCGCTGGCTAATCCATCCTGCTACTCTGGCAGCCCGGCGGCACGGAGCGCATCGCCAAGAGATGCTGCAAGCGCCGGAGCACAGTTGACGCCTGCGAATTGGCGGCTGTACCGGAACGTGGGGTGCAGTTCCAGCACCCTTGCTGCGGCAGCCCTCGCCTCTTCCAGCCGTCCGAGTTTCGCGAGCGCCGCGGCCAACTGCACATAGGTGATGCTGTGTGCAGGGTTGGCCTGAACGGACCTGTAAGCCGCATGAGCAGCTTCTTCATAGCGGCCGCGGTGGAAATGACCCATTGCCTGTGCGTCAAACGCGGCCCAGGCCCAGGAATCGAACGGGCTGAGACGCACACCCCGCTCGCTCCATTCTATCGCGCGCTCGGCTTCCCCGCCCCACCCGAGAATGACGCTACCGAGAATGTAGGTCAGCGCCGATGATGGACTGATGGCGAGCGCAGCTTCCAACGCCGTGAATGCAGCGGCGCGATCGTGCCCATCCATGCCGATGGAAAATCCGGCCCAGGTCAGAGCAAGTGCGTCGTCCTGTCCATGGATGATGGCCGATCGGGCGTGGCGGATCGAAGCGGCACGGTTGACCTCCTGCAGGCCGGCGCGAAGGAACAGGCAATGGTGGCACATCGCGGCGTTACCGTGCGCAAGCGCATAAGCAGGCTCGAGCGCGATCGAACGTTCCAGAAGCACCAGCGCTCTCGTCACCTGCTCCGGCATGCCTGAATCGACGTCAGGCTGGGCCCGCAGGACAAGGTCATAGGCATCGAGGCTGTCGGGCCGCTTGCGCTTGACCCTGTTGACTTCGGCGCGTCGCAGGCTCGGCGCAATCGCACCGACGACCGACAGTGCGATTTCATCCTGAAGGGCGAATATGTCGTCGGACCTGCGGTCATAGCGCTCGGCCCACACATGCGCTCCGGTCGAAACATCGATCAGCTGGCCGGTGATGCGCACGCGATCAAGTGCTTTGCGCACACTGCCTTCAAGCACGTAGCGCACGCCGAGCTCGCGGCCGACCTGCTTCACGTCCACCGCCCGACCTTTGTAGGTGAAGGTCGAGTTTCGCGCGATGACAAACAGCCAGTTGATGCGCGACAGGCCGGTGATGATGTCGTCAACCACCCCGTCAGTGAAGTAATCCTGCTCCGTGTCGCCGCTCAAATTCGAGAACGGCAGAACCGCAACCGACGACTTGTCGGGTAACGTCAGTGCCGGCGAGGCCGGCAAGCCAGCTGCTCGATCCGGATGAGCCGCCGCGACTGCCGGTCCGACATAGCGGTAGCCCCGGCGCGGCAAAGTTTCGATCCAACCCGCGCCTCCCGCCAAGTCGTCGAAGACCCGCCGCACGGCAGCAATCTGAACCGTCAGATTGCTGTCCTCGATCGCCAGACCAGGCCACGCCGCCTCGATCAAGGCCTCCTTGGACACCGGCGCGCCAGGCCGTTCCGCGAGCAAAGCAAGAAGCGCAACCGCCCGCTGGCCGAGCGGAGTCGGCTCGGCGCCGTGGAATAGTATCCCTGCATCGGCGTCGAGACGGAACGGGCCAAACTCGAGGATCGTCGCCATGCCGAAGAGGACACTTTTTGCAAGTTTTTTGCAACGATTTCGGAACGGCTTCAGGACTTGCGGACGAGCCACGGGCACCATGCGCACGTTGCTTCCCAGGAAGAAGCACTGAGCCATGGAGGATCACATGAGTGCCACACCAGTCATTCGTATGCCTGCCGAGGACAAGGGGGTCACGCTGGGCGGCCATCCGATGGTCTTCCTCGTGACGGGAAACGATACGAAGCACACCAGCATGTTCGATTGGACGATCCCGGCGGGGTTTGCCACCGGCCGCCACGTTCATCGCGTGCAGGAAGAGACCTTTTACATGCTGGAAGGTGAGTGCGAATGGCACGTGGGCGATCAGGTGGTCCGCGCCACACCGGGAACTTACTTGTTCATCCCCCCGGGCGTGCCGCACAACATCACCAACGCCAGCCAGAAGCCAGCCCGCGTGCTCATGACCGTCTCTCCACCGGGACACGAGCACTATTTCGAAGAGCTTGCCAAGCTGGCCGGTCGGGGCGGCCCCCCGGATGCAAAGGCCATCGGTGAATTACGAGCCCGCTACGACACCGATCAGCTGTCTGCGTTGACGACGAGAACGTAAGCTCGATCGGCGACAGGGGCAGCAGTCGGGGACTGAACTACGCTATTGCGCTCCAGTCTGTCCGACAGTGTCCCACGGTACTCTCCCCTCACTCCCACTCGATCGTGCCGGGCGGCTTCGACGTCACGTCATAGACCACGCGGTTGACGCCCTTGACCTCGTTGATGATGCGGGTCGCGGTTTCGCCGAGGAATTTCATGTCGAAGGGATAGAAGTCCGCGGTCATGCCGTCGGTCGAGGTCACCGCGCGCAGGCCCACGACAAAATCGTAAGTGCGGCCGTCGCCCATCACGCCGACGGTCTTGACCGGCAGCAGCACCGCGAAGGCTTGCCAGATCTGGTCGTAGAGGCCGGCTTTGCGGATCTGGTCGATATAGACGGCATCGGCATTGCGCAGGATCTCGAGTTTTTCGCGGGTGATGTCGCCGGGGCAGCGGATCGCGAGGCCCGGACCGGGGAACGGGTGCCGACCGACGAAGATTTCCGGCAGGCCGAGTTCGCGGCCCAACACGCGCACCTCGTCCTTGAACAATTCGCGCAAGGGCTCGACCAGCTTCATGTTCATGCGCTCGGGCAGACCGCCGACATTGTGGTGCGACTTGATCGTCACCGAAGGGCCGCCGGTGAAGGAGACGCTCTCGATCACGTCGGGATAGAGCGTGCCCTGCGCCAGGAACTCGGCGCCGCCGATCTTCTTGGCCTCCGCGTCGAACACGTCGATGAACAGCCGCCCGATGGTCTTGCGCTTCTTTTCGGGGTCGGTGACGCCGGCGAGTTCTCCCAAAAATTGCTTCGACGCATCAACGTGAACCAGCGGGATGTTGTAGTGATGCCGGAACAGGTCGACCACGGTCTCGGCCTCGTTGAGCCGCAACAGCCCGTGATCGACGAACACGCAGGTGAGCTGATCGCCGATCGCCTCGTGGATCAGCACCGCGGCGACGGCCGAATCGACGCCGCCGGACAGGCCGCAGATCACCTTGCCCTTGCCTACCTGCGCGCGGATCTTCTCGATCGCCTCCTCGCGGAAGGCGCGCATGGTCCAGTCGCCGGTCAGACCTGCGACCTTGCGGACGAAATTGCGGATCAGTTTGGCCCCGTCCGGCGTATGCACCACCTCGGGGTGGAACATCAGCCCGTAATATTGGCGCTTCTCGTCCTGGATCACCGCGAACGGCGCATTGGCGCTCGACGCCGGCCACGGCAAAACCCGGCGGCATTCTGGTGATGCGGTCGCCGTGGCTCATCCAGACCGGATGCCTTTCGCCCGACGCCCCAGGTGGAATCGAACAATTGGCTGGCGGCCTTGACCTCGAGATCGGCGCGGCCGAACTCGCGGTGATGGCCGCCCTCGACCTCGCCGCCGAGCTGGGCCGCCATGGTCATCTGGCCGTAGCAGATCCCGAGCACGGGCACTCCCGAGTCGAAGATCGCCTGCGGGGCGCGCGGCGAGCCTTCCTCGTGCACGGATTCCGGGCCGCCGGAGAGAATCACGGCCTTCGGCTTCATTTGAAGAAACGCCGCTTCCGCCTTCTGGAACGGCACGATTTCGGAGTAGACGCCCTCCTCGCGCACCCGGCGCGCGATCAGTTGCGTCACCTGACTGCCGAAATCGACGATCAGAATCTTGTCATGCGCCGAGGCCATCGTGGCGCTCTGCTCGCGGGCTGGCTGGGCTGCTGTCATGGACAGGAATTACGCGACCGGGGCCGGGGTCGCAACCCCTCAAAACCGTCATGGCCGGGCTTGTCCCGAGCATCCACGTTTTTCGGCAGTCGTCATTCCGGGGCGATGCAAAGCATCGAACCCGGAATCTCGCAGATTCCCCGATGCGCAATTGCGCATCTGAGGTCTGGTCCTTCGGACCGCCCCGGAATGACGTCTCAGGACGTCGCCCGCCTCTTCAGCACCGACACGAAAAACCCGTCCGTTCCCGTCCGGCGCGGCGTCATCAGAAGTCCCTCCGCGGATTGCAGCGTCGCGGCCGCAAAATCTTCCGCCTTGTCCCAGAGCACGGTCGTGGTCTGCGCTGGCGGCACCACGGCAAAATCCGGATGGCGGGCCAGGAAGCTGCGGATCTGGTCGCCGTTTTCCGGCGGCAGGACCGAGCAGGTGATGTAGGCGATCCGCCCGCCCGGTTTTGCCAATGCCGCGGCGCGATCAAGCACTTCGACCTGGTCCTTGAGGCGGACCTCGAGCGCCCCCGGCCGCATCCGCCACTTGGCGTCGGGATTGCGCCGCCAGGTTCCGGTTCCCGTGCAGGGCGCGTCGATCAGCACCAGATCGGCGGAGGCATGAATGTCGCCCAGGGTATCGTTCGGCCCCTTCGGCGTCCGCACCTCGCAATTGTGCACGCCGGCGCGGGACAGCCGCTCGTAGATCGGCGCGAGCTGCCGCTTGTCGTGGTCTGTCGCAATGAGCCGGCCCTTGCCTTGCATCATCGCGGCGAGCGCCAGTGTCTTGCCGCCGGCGCCGGCGCAGAGATCGATCACCTGCTCGCCGGGTTTTGCCGCCGACAGCAGCGCCGCCAGCTGCGAGCCCTCGTCCTGCACCTCGATATTGCCCTTGATGAAATCTTCCTCGGCATGAATGCCGGGGTTGCGGGCATCGGCTGATAGATCGATGCGCAGGCCGATCGGCGACCATGGCGTCGGCATCGTGCCGAGATGCGCGGTCGATGCCAGCACCTTCTCGCGCTTCGCCTTCAGGGTGTTGACACGCAGGTCGAGCGGCGCCCGGCTCGCCATCGCGGTCGCCTCCGCGACGCGGTCCTCGCCAAACACCTGCGCGAGATATCCGTCGAGCCATTCCGGGTAATCGCCGGCAACGGGCGCCGGCGCCGCGTCGAGTGAACGCGACGTCAGCGCGGCGCGCTCGCGGTCGCTGAGCGGTGAAGGCGCGAAGCGGCTGCCGTCGCACAGCGCCGCGATGCCATCGGCATCGAGGCCGCGCTCGAGTTTCAACATGCCCAATAGGCGGGCGCGCGGCGTATCCTCGTCCATGATCCAGGCGCTCGAAGCCCGCCGCCGCAACACGTCCCAGATCAGGCCGGAGATCGCGGCACGGTCGCCCGAGCCGGCGAAGCGATGCGCGGTGCCCCACTCCTTCAGCGCCTTCGCCGCCGGAATGCGCTGGGTGTCGATGGTGTCGATGAGCTCGATGGCCGCGGAAAGCCGCGCTGCGGGGGTCATTCAAAACTTTCAGTTCGAGAACGGGGGGCGCTTAAATCGACGGGAGATTCTTCAGCGCGAACCATTTGAACCGTCATGGGATTTCCCGACGGTTCGCACGCCCCCGCTATAGCGGCCGGACGCTGGCCTGACAATAAATCCGGCGGGGCATTTTCCGTTTCCGGCCAAATGGAACCCGGTTCAAAACACGCCGCGATCTAGGCCCCGCGCGGCGGCGCCACCGCGAGACGCAAGAAGCTCATCACGCTTCCGATGGCGGCAAATCCCGCGCCGAGCGCCAGCGCGAGCGTGGCGCCGTCGCGGCCGGCGAGACCGAAGCACAACGCCGCCAGCGCCGCGCCGATCGTCTGCCCGGTCAGGCGCGCGGTCGCCACGATGCCGCTCGCGCCGCCGCTGCGGTGTGGCGGAGCGCTCGACATCAGCGTCTTGATGTTCGGCGTCTGAAAGAAGCCAAACCCGAACCCGCAGATCGCCATCCGCCAGACGATATCGGCGACACCGGGCGATGCGGGAAGCGTCGCCAGCAGCGTCATTCCGAGACCCAGCAACACCAGTCCGAGGCCGCCGAGAATCCCGGCGGAATAGCGGTCCGACAGCCGGCCTCCGATCGGCGCCATGAACGCGACCACGAGCGGCCACGGCGTCATGAAGAATCCGGTCTCGACCTGCGTCCGCTGCAGGATGTCCTCGAAGTAGAACGGCAGGGAAACGAAGGCCAGCCCCTGGACCGCGAACGAACAGACGGAGGTCGCCGCCGACAGCGCGAACACCGGCCGGCGAAACAGGTCGATCGGCAGCATCGGCGCCGGATGATCCGCGTGCCGGTGGATCAACGCCCAGCCCAGCAGCACCGCGGCCGCAAGCTCGGTCGACACCAGGCCAAATGAGGCCTTGTGCGCGGCGCTTCCGATACCGAGAATGAAGAGACCGAGACAGCTCGCCGCCAGAAGCGCGCCGGGAAAATCAAACGCGTGCACCGCCCGCGGCGTATGCGGCAAGGTCTTCAGGCCGATGCCGATGGCGATCAGGCCGAAGGGAATGTTGACCGCGAACAACCACGGCCACGGTCCCATCGCCAGAATGCCGGAGGCGATCGTCGGCCCCAGCGTGAAGGCGGTCGCGACCACCAGCGCGTTATGGCCAAATCCGCGGCCGAGAAGCCGGCTCGGATAGACGAAACGTATCAGCGCCGAATTCACGCTCATGATCCCGCTGGCCCCTAACCCCTGCAGCGCCCGCGCGATCAGGAGGCTCGGCAACGACCACGCCAGGGCACATCCGAGCGAAGCCAGCGTGAACAGCAACAGGCCGGCAAGATAGATGCGTTGGTGGCCGACGATTTCGCCGAGCGCGCCGAGCGGCAACAGCGTCGCGACCAGCGCGATCTGATAGACGTTGACCACCCAGACCACGTCCGCCGGGCTGACGTGAAGGTCGGCGGCAATGGCGGGAAGCGCGATGTTGGCGATCGCGGTGTCCAGCGAGGCCATCGCCAGCGCGGTAAAGATCGCGGCCACCGCCCACCGCCTGCGCTCCGGCGGCAAACCGTCGATCACGGGCGAAGACACCGTCTTCGCCGCCTTTGCATCCGTCAGCATCCGGAAGAGATCTCCAGGCAGGTGGCGAGGCGTCCCGCCACCATGCGCGGATGTACTATGGAAGGAGCGCCATCCCCAGACGCCATGTTGCATGATGCGTATGCGGGGGATCGAGGCTTGAGGCCTGCGTTGACGGATTCGCGCCGGGCAAGCTCGATCGGGCCCGGTCTATGCCACGTCAGGCCCGACGCGCACCAGTTGCTTGCCGAAATTGGCGCCCTTCAGAAGCCCCATGAACGCGGCCGGCGCGCTGTCCAGCCCTTCGGTGACGAATTCGCGATACCGGACCTTGCCCTCGCGCACCCATTGCGACATGTCGCGCAAGAAATCCGCGTGGCGGGCGGCGAAATCGCTGACGATGAAGCCTCTGATCGTCAGCCGCTTGGTCAGCACCGCGCGCATCATCGACGATGCCCATTTCGGGACGGACGCTTCCGTATCGTTGTAGTGTGCGATCAGACCGCACACCGGCACACGCGCGAACGCATTGAGCATCGGAAACACCGCCTCGAACACGGCGCCGCCGACATTCTCGAAATAGACGTCGATCCCCTTCGGGCAGGCGTCCTTCAACTTCGCGGCGAGACCGGGATCGCGATGATCGAGGCAGTCGTCGAAGCCGAGTTCTCGCCGGACATAGTCGCATTTGTCCTGACCGCCCGCGATGCCGATAGCGCGCGCGCCCTTGATTTTGGCGATCTGGCCGACCGCCGAGCCGACCGCGCCGGAGGCCGCCGCAACCACGACGGTTTCACCGGGCTGCGGCTTGCCGATATCGAGCAGGCCGGTATAGGCGGTCATGCCGGGCATTCCGAGCACGCCCACCGCGGTCGAGACCGGAGCGAGCTTCGGATCGACCTTGCGCAAATCCCTGCCGTCGGAAAGCGCGTGCGTTTGCCAGCCGGCGCGCGCGAGCACGATGTCGCCCTTCGCAAAGCCCGGATTGTTCGAGGCGATCACCTCGCACACCGTGCCGCCCTCCATCACCCCGCCGACCGGCACCGGCGCCGCATAGGACGGGCCGTCGCTCATCCGCCCGCGCATATAGGGATCGAGCGACAGCCAGATGGTGCGCAGCAGGACCTGGCCCTCGCCGGGCGAAGGTGGCGCATAAGCCTCGACGCGGAAGTCGGATGCCCTGGGCTCACCGACGGGGCGAGAGACCAGAACAACGCGCATTGGCTGTGGGACATGGCTGTTTCCTCCGATTTTTTTCGTTTACTCCGATGATCCGTCCTCGTCATTGCGAGAAGCCATCGGGCGCGCACCCGCGCGACCCGTTGGCTCGCGATGACGACTGGTGTCAGGCCGTAATTTTCGCCAGCACCGCGTCGAACGCCGTTGCCGCGCTCGGCAGATCCCTGAACGCAAGCCCGCCATCGGCCGACTGTTTCTGCGCTTCGGTCGCGGTCGGGCGAATCTCGGCGACGGGCTTGCCGCCATCGAGCAGGGCCAGCGGCGCGATCACCTGGAATTCGTGGGCTTCGATCGGCTGATCCTTCAGCAGAAAAACGCTGAGCGAGACGATGTCCTTGCCGCGCCGATACGAAATATAGCGGTCGATGGCGACCGAACCGTCACGCTGCATGCCGCCGAGCTTGGCATAGCCCTTGGCATCCAGCAGCCGATGCGCCTTGAAACCCTTCACGCCGGCCGATCTTGCCTTCGCGGTTTCTTCGGACAGATCGTATTTCTCGGCCATCGCCCTGCCTACCGCGGCAAGCTGCCCCGACATCTCGTGTTCGAATTCCTTCAGCTCGGTGCGCGGCTTCGCCGTCTTGCGGGGCTTTGCGGCATTGCGCCTTTCAATCTCGGCCTTGCATTGCGCGACCACGGCGGCCGCCGATTTGCGCTCCGCATTGACGAGCAGGTTCTTCAGATCCTGATCCGAGAGCGCCGAGATTCTGTCGTCCGACCAATCGACCATGATAAGCAGCTTCTTTTCTGAATGACGTTGAGGTGAACTCAAACCAGCGGCACGGCGCGAACGCATTCAGCGCGGATGCCGGATCGGACATTAACGCGTTTCGCACCCCATGTGGGAGCAAATCAGAACGGCAGAACTACATCCCGCCCGGGTAGTTCGGGCTCTCGCGGGTGATCGTGACGTCGTGGACGTGGCTTTCGCGCAAGCCGGCCCCGGTAATGCGCACGAACTGGGCTTTCTGGTGGAATTCGGCAAGATTGCGCGCGCCGGCATAGCCCATCGCGGCGCGCAGACCGCCGGCGAGCTGATGCATGACGTTGCCGACCGGGCCCTTGTAGGGCACCTGCCCCTCGACACCCTCCGGCACCAGTTTCAGCGTGTCCTTGATGTCCTGCTGGAAGTAACGGTCGGCCGAACCGCGCGCCATCGCCCCCACCGAACCCATGCCGCGATAGGCCTTGTAGGAGCGGCCCTGCCACAGGAACACTTCGCCCGGCGTCTCGTCGGTGCCGGCGAGCAGCGAGCCGACCATGGCGATGTCGGCGCCGGCGGCGAGCGCCTTGGCGAGGTCGCCGGAATATTTGATGCCGCCATCGGCGATCACGCGCACGTCGGCCTTCTTCGCCGCCTCCACCGCGTCCATGATCGCGGTGAGCTGCGGCACGCCGACGCCCGCGACGATGCGCGTGGTGCAGATCGAACCCGGACCGATGCCGACCTTGATCGCGTCCGCGCCGGCATCGATCAGCGCCTGGGCGCCTTCCTGCGTGGCGATGTTGCCGGCGATGACCTGGACCGCGTTGGAGAGGCGCTTGATTCGGTTGACGGCGTCGAGAACCCGCGAGGAATGACCATGCGCGGTGTCCACCACGATCAAATCGACACCGGCGTCGATCAGCCGTTCGGTGCGTTCGTAACCGCCCTCGCCAACGGTGGTCGCGGCCGCGACACGCAAGCGGCCCTGCGCATCCTTGCAGGCGAGCGGATGCGCCACCGCCTTTTCCATGTCCTTCACGGTGATCAACCCGACGCAGCGGTATTGATCGTCGACCACCAGAAGCTTTTCGATGCGATGCTGGTGCAGCATGCGCTTGGCCTCGTCCTGGCTGACGCCCTCGCGCACCGTGACGAGGTTTTCATGCGTCATCAGCTCGGAGACCTTTTGTCTCGGATCGGTCGCGAACCGCACATCGCGGTTGGTGAGAATGCCCACCAGTTTTCCCGGTCTGCCCTCGGCGCCGCCCGTGACCACGGGAATCCCGGAGAAGCCGTGAGCATTCATCAGCGCCAGCGCGTCCGACAGCATCGCATCGGGACCGATGGTCAGCGGATTGACCACCATTCCCGATTCATACTTCTTGACCTGCCGCACCTGGGCGGCCTGGCCGTCGACGTCGAAATTGCGGTGAATGACGCCGATGCCGCCGGCCTGCGCCATCGCGATCGCCATGCGCGCCTCGGTGACGGTATCCATCGCGGAGGCGATGATGGGAATATTGAGCGGAATGGCGCGGGTAACGTGAGAGCGGATATCCGCCTCGGAGGGCAGGATATCCGAGAGACCGGGTTTCAGAAGCACGTCGTCGAACGTATAGGCTTCGCGAATCCCCTGCAGTCCCTGAACTTGCGCCATTACCAACTCCTTCGGCGGCGTGGTGGCCGCGGTACGATTTCGGGATGAGCCGATTTGCCGGGGAAGCAATCGGCTTCACCGTCGAATCAGAGCCCATCGGTAGGGTTGGCGGTGGTCGATAGCACGCCACCATGACGAATTAAAGGGGCCGGAGCCCCAAATCCCGCGTCGGTGCGGATAGCGGGCGGCAGCCGCAATGGCGGGCCGCGAGCGCGGGAACGGCGGGCGCGGCGCGGCCGCGCTCCACCCGTTTTTCCTAGTTCATGTCCTGAGCGGTTCGTATCGTCCGCGCTGGCGCACCATTGAGACAATGCCGGGCGGCCTCAATCTCGGCCTCCGTGGCGCCCTTGCTGCGCGCCCAGGCCTCCGCCATCGAGGCGCTGTATTTCGCGACGTAGTACCGAACGACGGAGCACGACGCGCGATGAAAAATGCCCTCGCCGGCAAATGCCGGGGAAGAAAGTCCAAAAACGACCGCTAATGCAAAAAGACAGCGTAACCCCATCCCGGGCTTTTCCTTCTTCAAGATTTGCAGGGGGAGAGAGCCTAACGGCTCGACGCAACCTAGGTCCCACAGCGCACCGCACGAGGCAACCTTTTATCAAGCATATCAAGCGGAGGAGCCATGCACGCGGCGTCCCGTTAAGGTTTCCCGGTAAGCTTAGCGAGCAAGCGATGGAACTTCTTGAGGAAGTTTTCTCCGACAAATCATTGAAATTGCCCGTCCAGCGCTTTTTAGGTGGTTCCCGTGGTTCCGCGATGGCCCGAGCGGTAGCGGGGTGATACAGCCCCACTCGCCATCCCTCTCCCTTCTCCCCGAATCCCGATGAACAAAGAACGCCTGATCCCGCTCATCGTGGCCACCGCCCTGTTCATGGAGAACATGGATTCGACGGTCATTGCGACATCGCTGCCGGCGATTGCCGCCGATATCGGCACGAGCCCGCTGACGCTGAAGCTCGCGATCACCTCGTATCTCCTGTCGCTCGCGGTGTTCATTCCGGCCAGCGGCTGGACCGCCGACCGCTTCGGCGCGCGCCTGGTGTTCTCCATCGCTGTCGCCGTCTTCATGGTGGGCTCGATCGGCTGCGCGCTATCGACCTCGGTGACCGATTTCGTGATCGCACGCATCCTGCAGGGCATCGGCGGGGCGATGATGACGCCGGTCGGACGGCTGGTGCTGTTGCGCTCGATCGACAAAAGCAGGCTGGTCAACGCCATGGCCTGGGTCACGGTGCCGGCGCTGGTAGGGCCGGTGATCGGTCCGCCGCTCGGGGGATTCATCACCACCTATTTCTCCTGGCACTGGATCTTCCTGATCAATATTCCGATCGGCCTGCTCGGCATTTTCATGGCGCTGCGCTACATCGACCCGATCAGAAGCGAAGACCCCGAGCGCTTCGATCTTTACGGGATGGTGCTGGCCGGCATCGGGCTTGCCGGCATTGCCTTCGGGCTTTCGGTCGCCGGCCTCAATCTGCTGCCATGGTCGATGGTCGCCATGCTGGTGGCGATCGGTTCGATCTCGATGACGCTCTACGTGATCCATGCCAGGCGGACCGCTTCGCCGGTGCTGGATTTCGCGTTGCTGCGGTTGCCGACCATGCGCGCCAGCATCCTCGGCGGCTTTCTGTTTCGATTGGGCATCGGCGCGCTGCCGTTTCTGCTGCCGCTGCTGATGCAGGTCGGCTTCGGCCTGTCGCCGTTCCGGTCGGGCCTCGTCACCTTCGCCTCCGCTGTCGGCGCCATGGGCATGAAGACCTTGGCCGCGCGCATCATCAGGACCTTCGGCTTCCGCTATATGATGACCATCAATGCGGTCGTCAGTTCGGTTTTCCTCGGCGCCTGCGCGCTGTTCACGGTCGCCACGCCGCTGCTTCTGATCATGATCATTCTGGTGGTCGGCGGCTTCTTCCGCTCGCTGCAGTTCACAGCGATCAACACCGTCGCTTACGCCGAGGTCGACGCGGCGCAGATGAGCCGGGCCACCACGCTTGTCAGCGTCAAC
Source organism: uncultured Alphaproteobacteria bacterium (assembly GCA_963786045.1). Lineage (GTDB taxonomy): Bacteria > Pseudomonadota > Alphaproteobacteria > Rhizobiales > Xanthobacteraceae > Bradyrhizobium. The sequence continues at coordinate 18,676 of CAWAXR010000025.1, forward strand.
CAGCAGCTCGCGATTTCCGCCGGCGTCGCGGTCGGGGCGTTCTCGGTCGAATCCACCATGCTGCTGCGTCAGGTTCACGAGCTGAGCGCCGAAGACTTCGCGCCGGCCTTCCTCGTGGTCTCGATCATCGCGGCGATATCGGCCTGGTTCTTCTGGCAGATGCCGGACGATGCCGGGCACGAAATCTCCGGCCGCAAGGCGGTGGAAATTTCCAGCCGCAAGGGCGCGGCCACGGCGGCGGTGAAAGTCGCGAGCGAGGAAACCCAGAACGCAAGGGATCAGCGGCTGGGCTGATTGTTTCAGCTATTTGTTTCAGCTTTCCCGGGCACCATCCCGGACGGTCCTGCTGACACACGGCCTGATTCAAGCTAAGGCATTAAAGCGGTCACGCTGCGTGACGGCTCTCTACCTTTTCGGGAGAGAGTACAGCCCTCGGTGACGATGGCTGCCAGTGTGACCGCGCTTTTCCCTTTGCCCATTGCGAGCAAGCATAACCGGATGAACGACGCGACATCCGGGATTTCCTCCAACCTGCGCTCCCGCGTATCGTTTTCGCTCACGCAGGCTGATTGCTAACCCTCGTCGCTCAGGGTTGTGCCCTCGCCTGCTCCCCCCGAAATCCCATCGCCAGCACGTAGCGTTCGGAGGAATCCTTGCGGCTCGAGGCCGGCTTGACGTGGCGGACGCTGCGAAAGTCGCGCTTCAGTTGCGTCATCAGTTCGGCGTCGGCGCCACTCTGGAAAGTCTTGGCCAGGAACGTTCCGCCGGGCTTCAGGACCTCGGCGGAAAACGCGGCCGCCGCCTCCACCAGACCGAGCATGCGCAACTGATCGGTCTTGCGATGGCCCGTGGTATTCGCCGCCATGTCGGACATCACGACATCGGCGCGGCCATCCATCATCTCGATCAGCCGGGCTGGCGCGTCGTCGGCCAGAAAATCGAGCTGCGCGAAGGTGACGCCAACGATCTCGGGCATTTCCAGGAGATCGATCGCGACAACCTTGCCCTTGCCGCTCGGCCGCGCCGACGCGTTTGGCGGCGATCTGGCTCCAGCCGCCGGGCGCGGCGCCGAGATCGACCACGGTGATGCCGGGCTTGAGAAAGTGATACTTGTCGTCGATTTCGATCAGCTTGTAGGCCGCGCGCGAGCGCAAGCCGTCGCGTTTGGCCTGCGCCACATAGGGATCGTTGAGCTGACGCTCCAGCCAGAGTTTTGAGGACAGCTTCAGCCTGCCGCCGCTCTTGACGGTGACGCGTAGTCGTCCGGTGGTGTCTTTTGCCATGTTGTACTTGCTTGCCTGAAATTCACGGGCCTCATGGTTCGAGACGCGCTCACGCGCTCCTCACCATGAGGGGTCGGAGGACCTCATCCCGAGGAGTGTCGCGAAGCGATGCGTCTCGAAGGATGAGGCCGATTGGCTCGAAAATGCTCTAACACACCGCAGGCCAAAACGCCTACCGGCCTGCGCTGAGCGCCCCGTCCTCGCGCATCATCTCGACCAGCATGCCTTCGCGCAGGCCCCGGTCGGCGACGCGCAGCCGCGGCAGCGGGAACGCATGGCGGATCGCATCGAGAATGGCGCAGCCCGCCAGCACCAGATCGGCGCGCTCGACACTGATGCAAGTGTTGGCGGCGCGTTCCTGATAGCTCATGCCGAGCAGGCGCGCGATAGTGGCGGTGACATCCGCATCGCTCAGCCAGATGCCATCGATGCGGCGGCGATCGTATCGCGCCAGATTGAGATGGACGCCGGCGAGCGTCGTCACCGTGCCGGAGGTCCCGAGCAGGTGCATGTCCGCGAGGTCCCCGCCGTGCTCGGCTGCGAACGGTCCGACATGTTTCGCGACCGCCTCGACCATCAGCGCGTAGGATTGCGGCGTGACATCCCGGCCGCCAAAATGCTCGGCCAGCGTGACGACTCCGAGCGGGATCGACATCCACGCCTTGATGCGCGGCGACGCATTTGGTTCGTCCGGATCGCGCTCGATCCTGACCAGTTCAGTCGATCCGCCGCCGATGTCGAACAGAATGGCGCCCTGTCCGTGCGGATCGAGCAGCGGCGAGCAGCCGATCACGGCGAGCGCGGCTTCGGTTTCCCGATCGATCACTTCGAGGCGGATGCCGGTCTCCGCGGCGACCCGATCCCGAAAGCCCTCGGCATTCGAGGCCGCGCGGCACGCCTCGGTTGCGATCAACCGTAACCGTTTGGCTTTCCTGGACTGGATTTTATCGCGGCAAATGCTCAGCGCGGCGATCGCGCGTTCGATCGCGGCGTCGCTGATGCAGCCGGTCGCGGAGATTCCCTCGCCCAGCCGGATGATCCGCGAGAACGAATCGACCACGCGGAACCCGTCGTCGGTCGGGCAGGCAATCAGCAGACGGCAATTATTGGTGCCCAGGTCGAGCGCCGCGTAGACGCCTGCTTCCGGCAGCAGCCTTGCCTCTCCGTCATCGCCCTCGGCGACCGGTACTATCGAGCTTCCGCGCGACGCCAGGTCGTCGCGAAGCCGCGTATCATGCTTCATCCAAATGTCTTTTCCCGGCCAATGACGGCCGACGAGGAATTTTCCTTTGGCTGAAACTCTAGCAGCGCCAAGGGGGGGCGCAACAACCCTTCACATGGAACCATGTCCAATCAGGCGTTGTCGTTCCGTGAGGGGTGGTTTATCTGGGTGACGAGCGGCAAAATCGCGCAAAAACCGGCCATTTCGGGTGCTTTCAATGCAAGATCACACGTCTCCCTCCTCCCTGGAAAACGCTATTGCACTGCAAAAATATGGGGTCGGGCAGCCGGTCCGCCGCAAGGAGGATGACACGCTGGTCCGGGGCAAGGGCAAATATACCGACGATTTCGATCTTCCGGGGCAAGCCTTTGCCTGGATCGTGCGATCCAGCCATGCCCACGGCATCCTCCGTGGCATCGACACCTCGGCCGCCAAGGCCATGCCGGGCGTGCTCGGCGTCTGGACGGGAGCCGATCTCGTCGCGGCCAATTACGGCCCCTTCACCTGCGGCCTGCCGCTGAAGAGCCGCGACGGCACGCCCCTGTTGCAGACCAACCGTACCGCGCTGATGACCGACAAGGTGCGCTATGTCGGCGACCCCGTGGCGTTCGTGGTGGCCGAGACGCTGGCGCAGGCCCGCGATGCGGGCGAGGCTGTGGTGGTCGATATCGATCCGCTGCCGGCCGTCACGGATCCCGAGGAAGCGGCAAAACCGGGCGCGCCGCAGCTCTACGACCACATCCCCAACAATGTGGCGCTCGACTATCACTTCGGCGACGCCGCCAAGGTCGAGGCGGCGTTTGCCAGCGCCGCCCATGTCACCAGGCTCGATATCGTCAACACCCGCGTGGCGGTCGTCGCCATGGAGCCGCGCGCGGCGCTCGCCTCCTACGACAAGGCGAGCGAGCGCTACACCATTCAGGTTCCGACCCAGGGCGTCGCCGGCAACAGGCTCAATCTCGCCAAGAACATCCTGAAGGTTCCGAACGAGAAGGTTCACCTCCTGACCGCGAATGTCGGCGGCTCCTTCGGCATGAAGAACGTCAGCTATCCCGAATATGTCTGCATCCTGCATGCCGCGAAGGCGCTGGGCCGGCCGGTGAAATGGACCGACGAGCGCTCGACGAGTTTTCTGTCCGACAGCCACGGCCGCGCGCAGAAAATTCACTGTGAGCTCGCGCTCGATGCCGAAGGCAAGTTCCTCGCGGTCAAGGTTTCGGGCTATGGCAATCTCGGCGCCTATATCACCGGCGTCGCGCCGCAACCATTATCCCTCAACATCGGCAAGAACCTCGGCAGCGTCTATCGCACCCCGGCGATGGCGATCGACATCAAGACCGTGCTGACCAACACCACGCTGATGGGCGCCTACCGCGGCGCCGGGCGGCCCGAGGCCAACTACTTCATGGAACGCCTGATCGATCGCGCCGCCGACGAGATGGGCATCAACCGGCTGACCCTGCGCAAGCGCAATTTCATCAAGCCGGCGCAGATGCCGTTTGCGGCTTCCTCAGGCGTCACCTATGACAGCGGCGATTTCCAGGGCGTGTTCAACAAGGCGCTCGAGATCTCCGACCACGCCAATTTCGCCAGGCGCAAGAAAGAGAGCCGCAAGCGCGGCAAACTGCGCGGCATCGCCGTCGGCTCCTATCTCGAAGTCACGGCACCTCCGGGCGTCGAACTCGGCAAGATCGTGTTCGAGGACGACGGCTCGGTCCGGCTCATCACCGGCACGCTCGACTATGGCCAGGGTCATGCGACGCCATTTGCGCAGGTGCTTTGCGCGCAACTCGGTGTCCCCTTCGAAAGTGTAAAGCTCGAACAGGGCGACAGCGACCTCGTGCATAGCGGCAACGGCACCGGCGGCTCGCGCTCCATCACCGCCAGCGGCATGGCGATCGTCGAAGCCTCGAAACTGGTGATCGAAAAGGGCAAGCGCGCCGCCGCCCATCTGATGGAAGCGGCCGAAGGCGACATCGAATTCGGCAATGGCCGTTTCACCATCGCCGGCACCGACCGCTCCATCGACATCATCGAGCTGGCGCGCCGGATGCGCGAAGGCAGGATGCCGGAAGGCGTGCCGTCGTCGCTCGACGTCGACCACACCACCGAGCCCGTGCCCTCGACCTTCCCCAATGGCTGCCATGTCGCGGAAGTCGAGATCGACCCGGAAACCGGCATCGTGCAGATCGTGCGCTATACCGGCGTCAACGACTTCGGCACCGTCGTCAATCCGATGCTGGTCGCCGGACAGTTGCATGGCGGCGTCGCGCAGGGCATCGGGCAGGCCTTCATGGAATGCGTCAGCTATGACGCAAGCGGCCAGCCGATCACGGGCTCGTTCATGGACTATGCGCTGCCCCGCGCCGAGGACATTCCCCTGATGGAGATTGGCGACCATCCCGTGCCGGCCAAATCCAATCCGCTGGGCACCAAGGGCTGCGGCGAAGCCGGCTGCGCCGGCTCGCTCTCCACCCTCGTCAACGCGGTGCTCGACGCGCTGTCCGACTACGGCATCGCCCATATCGACATGCCGTTGACGCCCGAGCGGGTCTGGCGCGCGATCAAGGATGCGAAGACGAAGGTGGCGTGAGACCTGGAACGCCATCCTGGGGAGCCGCGAAGCGGCATCTCGAAGAAAGTGTCGCGGGCAAATTCCTGTCATCCTTCGAGGCTCGCAAGCGCTCGCACCTCTGGATGACGGACTCCGCGTGCGACGCCTACGCCGCCGCCTGCTCGCGCGGCTGGTAGATCGCGACGTGCCGGCAATGGGCGAGCGGGGTGCGGCTGTTGGCAACGACGAGCGCGTCGAGTTCGACGAAGCGGTGGCCCTTCTTCTCGTAATTGCCGGTAACTTTCGCGCGCGCCGTCAGTTCGTCGCCACTGTTCGCCGCTGCCAGAAGCTGCATCCGGCTGCCGACATGAATCCACGGGCCGAGGATAGCGTTGTCGACCAGCACTCTGTTCATCACCCGCTGCAGCAGACCGGGGTGACCTAATCCTTCGCGCGCGTAAATCGGATCCCGTTCGCGGACTTCGCCCAGATATTCCGTTGCGGCTTCGCCGGCCCACACCCGTGGCACGGTTCCAAGCCACCTGCCGAGTTCATAGGAGGCTTCGCTCACCGGCCTGCGTTCCGGCACCGGCGCGGTTGGCGGGAAATCCGTGATCGAAAGCAACGGCGCGGATATGGGAAGCGAGGCGGTGCCGGTCGCGCAGAGCTGCCCTCGGCTTTCGACCTCCATCGAAACCACACCATCGCTCTCCTCGCCGGTGACGTTGGCGATCTCCCCGTCATAGACCGGCTTGACGAAGCGCGCCTCGATCAATCCACGTTCAAGGAAGGCGCGGCCCCATTTCCTGACCGGCAAATGCATCATGTAAGCCATGACATCGACGCCCGGGACGAGGCCGCCGCTGAATCCGAACCGCCTGGCGATGGTGTCGTCATGCATCTTGTTCTCGGATAGCTTCGCGGTGTTGTAGGCCTGGACGCGATAGGCCTCTAACCGGCTTGCCATGCTTGTTTCCCTTGTTTTGGCTGATTATCTGTCGGCAATGGTACGCAAAGGAAATGCCGTGGCAAGGGTGCTCGCGCGCCCCTCGTGTTTTCCTCGCAATTCCGCCTCCGATAGAGTACCACGCGGATATCGGAGGTGCCGCGGCGCTTCCCGATCAATCCCTCAACCGATGAAGCCAGATTTGAACACCACCCGCATCTATGTCGACGCCGATGCCTGTCCGGTCAAAGACGAAATCTACCGGGTCGCGGCCCGCCATGGTCTTCCCGTCAGCGTGGTCGCGGGCAACTTCATTCGAGTACCGCAGGATCCGCTGATCGAGCGTGTCGCGGCCGGTTCCGCCATGGATGCCGCCGATGACTGGATCGCGGAACGTGCGGGAAACGGCGACATCGTCGTGACCGCCGATATCCCGCTGGCGAGCCGCTGCGTCAAGGCCGGCGCCGAGGTGATCGCGCCAAACGGCAAGCCGTTCACGGAACAGTCGATCGGGATGACGCTTGCGGTTCGCAATCTGATGACCGACCTGCGCTCAACCGGCGAAGTGACCGGCGGCCCCAGATCCTTCGCGCCGCGCGATCGTTCGGCGTTCCTTTCCGCGCTCGATCAGACGATCCGCCGCATCCAGCGCCAGCAGGCGACCGCACCCGCCCAGAGTCAGAGTTGAATCGAACGCCATGGCGCCCCCGCTCATCCAGTTGAAAGACATCAGGCTTACCTTCGGCGGCACGCCGCTTTTGTCGGGCGTCGAACTGTCGGTTTCTGCCGGCCAGCGCGTCTGTCTGATCGGCCGTAACGGCTCCGGCAAATCGACGCTGTTGAAGATCGCGGCCGGCCTTGTCGAGCCCGATCGCGGCAGCCGCTTCGTGCAGCCCGGCGCCACCATCCGCTATCTGCCGCAGGAGCCGGATTTTTCAGGCTTCGCGACCACGCTGGCCTATGTCGAAGCGGGGCTAGGCCCGGGCGACGACCATTATCAGGCAAGGTATCTGCTGGAGCAGCTCGGTCTGCACGGCGACGAGGACCCGGCGCATCTGTCGGGCGGCGAAGCCCGCCGCGCGGCGCTGGCGCGCGTGCTGGCGCCCTCGCCCGATATCCTGCTGCTGGACGAGCCCACCAACCATCTCGATCTTCCCTCCATCGAATGGCTCGAAAGCGAACTCGACGGCCGCCGCAGCGCGCTTGTCATCATTAGTCACGACCGCCGCTTCCTTTCAAATCTGTCGCGCTCGACGGCATGGCTCGATCGCGGCCAGATCCGGCAGATCGACCGTGGTTTTTCCGCCTTCGAGGCCTGGCGCGACGAGGTGCTCGCCGAGGAAGAGCGCGAGCAGCACAAGCTCGACCGCAAGATCGTCAACGAGGAGCACTGGCTGCGCTACGGCGTCTCCGGTCGCCGCAAGCGCAACGTCAAGCGGCTCGGCAATCTCCACGCGCTACGCCAGCAGCGGCGCGACTATCGCGGTGCAGCCGGGAATGCCAACCTCACCGCCGCGGAAGCCGACAAGTCCGGCAAACTCATCATCGAGGCCAAACACATCAGCCGGACCTACGGGGAGCGCAAGATCGTCGATGACTTCTCGATCCGCGTGCAGCGCGGCGACCGCATCGGCATCGTCGGGCCGAACGGTGCCGGCAAGACCACGCTGATCGAAATGCTCACCGGCGCCAACCCGCCCGACACCGGCACCATCCGCTTCGGCGCCAATATCGAGATGGCGACGCTCGACCAGCACCGCGAAAGCCTCGACCCCAAATCGACGCTGGCCGAAGCGTTGACCGGCGGCCGCGGCGACCATGTCATGGTCGGCGGCAAGCCGAAACATGTCGTCAGCTACATGAAGGACTTTCTGTTCGGGCAGGAGCAGATGCGCACGCCGCTGGAAGTGCTTTCCGGCGGCGAGCGCGGGCGGCTGATGCTGGCGCGCGCGCTGGCAAAACCTTCCAACCTGCTGGTGCTGGACGAGCCGACCAACGATCTCGATCTCGAAACCCTCGACGTGCTGGAGGAAATGCTCGGCGACTACGAGGGCACGGTGATCCTGATCAGCCACGACCGCGATTTCCTCGATCGGGTCGTAACCTCGGTGATCGCGCCGGAGGGCGACGGCCGCTGGATCGAATATGCCGGCGGCTACACCGACATGCTGGCGCAGCGCGGTGCCGACCTGAAGCGCGCGGCGGTGAAGGCGGCCGCGGTCGAGCGCGACAAGGCAACATCAGGCAACGCGCCTTCGGCCGCGGCAAGACGTCGGCTCAATTTCAGCGAAAAGCACGCGCTGGAAACCTTGCCGAAAACCATCGCCAAACTGCAGGCCGAAATCGCCAAGCAGCAGCGGCACCTTGACGATCCCGATCTCTACAGGAAGGATCGCAAGAAATTCGACCAGGCCTCTGATGCGCTGACAAAAGCGCAGAAGGAACTGCAGCGAGGCCGAGGACAAATGGCTGGAACTTGAAGTATTGCGTGAAGAGATAGAGCAGGCTTGAGCGCGTATTCCGCAAAAGTGGGCACCGGTTTTGCGATCAGAATACGCGCCAAAAAGAGAAGCATCATGACCACTCCCCTCGCCGCCAAAATCGCCAGAGAATACGGTACGCCCTGCGCCGTCATCGACATGGATCGCGTCGAGCGCAATATCGCGCGCATTCAGGCGGCCTGCGATGCCGCAGGGGTCGCCAACCGGCCGCATATCAAGACCCACAAGAGCCCGTTTCTGGCACAGCTTCAGATCGAAGCCGGAGCCAAGGGCATCACCTGCCAGAAACTCGGCGAGGCCGAAGTGATGGCGGATTCAGGGATCGACGATATCCTGATCAGCTACAATCTCGTCGGCGAGGAAAAGATGGCCCGCCTCGGCGCGCTGCAGGCCAAGGCCAACATGACGGTCGCCGCCGACAATCCGGTGGTGGTCGCCGGCCTGCCGCAGGCGGCAGCGGCTTCCGGCCGGCCGCTCTCCGTCGTGGTCGAATGCGACACCGGGCGCAAGCGTGCCGGCGTCGAGACGCCTGCGGAAGCCATCGCGCTTGCCCGTGAGATCGCCGCCGCGAAGGGTTTGCTGTTCGCCGGCTTCATGCTGTATCCGACCGAAACCGGCTGGACCGAGGCACAAACATTCTACGATGAGGCGCTGGCGGGCGTGCGCGCGCACGGGCTCGATGCGGCGATGGTCTCGACCGGAGGCTCGCCGAACCTGAAGAATCTCGGCAAGCTCAAGGGCGCGACCGAGCACCGGCCCGGAACCTACATCTACAACGACCGGATGCAGGTCGGGGCCGGCGTTGCGACCTGGGATGATTGCGCGCTGAACATATACTCCACCGTCGTGAGCCGCGCGGCTCCCGATCGCGGCATTCTCGACGCCGGCTCCAAAACGCTGACGTCCGATACCGGCGGCGGCCTCGACGGCCACGGGCTGATCCTCGAACACCCCGAAGCCAGGATCGTCCGTTTCGCCGAGGAACATGGCTTTCTCGACCTCGTCAGAAGCAACACCCGGCCCAATGTCGGCGACGTCGTGCGGATCGTGCCGAATCACGTTTGCGTCGTCGTCAATATGATGGACGAGGTGGTGATGGTGCGCGGCGATGAGATCGTCGGTGTGCTTCCGGTCGCGGCGCGCGGGAAGCTGCGCTAGCGCTGGATCGGCTTCGTCGGGCCATAACCGACGCTGGCGAAGTCATTCGCGGTTCGAAAAATCAGTCGCAAACCGCCTCGCGCATCAATAGATTGCCCGCATGAAGAAGATCGGATTTCTCTCGTTCGGGCACTGGACGCCCTCCTCGCAATCGCAGACCCGCTCGGCGGCGGACGCGCTCCTGCAATCCATCGATCTCGCCGTCGCAGCCGAGCAATTGGGCGCGGACGGGGCTTATTTCCGAGTCCATCACTTCGCTCGCCAGCTCGCCTCGCCCTTTCCCTTGCTGGCGGCCGTCGGCGCGAAGACCAGCCGGATCGAAATTGGCACGGCGGTGATCGACATGCGCTACGAGAACCCGCTCTATATGGTCGAGGACGCTTGCGCGGCCGATCTCATCGCCGGCGGACGGCTGCAGCTTGGCATCAGCCGGGGCTCGCCCGAGCAAGTGATCGATGGCTGGCGTTATTTTGGCTATCAACCGGCCGAAGGCCAGACTGACGCCGACATGGGCCGGCGTCATGCGGAGGTTTTCCTGGACCTCTTGCGCGGCCAGGGTTTCGCGCAACCCAATCCGCAGCCCATGTTTCCAAATCCACCCGGCTTGCTGCGCATCGAACCCTATTCCGAAGGTCTGCGCGAGCGCATCTGGTGGGGTGCCGGCTCGAACGCCACGGCGGTCTGGGCGGCAAAGCTCGGGTTGAACCTCCAGAGCTCGACGCTCAAGAATGACGAAACGGGAGAGGCCTTCCACGTCCAGCAGGCCGCCCAGATCCGGGCCTATCGTGCCGCCTGGAAGGAGGCCGGCCATGCTCGCGAGCCGCGGGTCTCGGTCAGCCGCAGCATCTTCGCGCTCATGAACGATCGCGATCGCGCCTATTTCGGCGGCGGGGGCGAAGACAAGGACCAGGTCGGATTCATCGACCCGCAGACCCGGGCGATCTTCGGCCGCAGCTATGCGGCGGAGCCGAACGCCCTCATCGAACAGCTGAAGAAGGACGAAGCCATCGCCGAGGCCGACACCCTGCTTCTGACCATCCCCAACCAACTGGGCGTGGCCTACAACGCGCATGTGATCGAAGCGATTCTGGCCCACGTGGCTCCCGCCCTGGGGTGGCGCTGACGAAGCGGCTTGGCATATCTCACTTGAAAGGAGTCTGACGTGAGCGTTGCCTTCACCAAGGAAGATAGTGCCGAAACTGCGTCGGAGACCCTGCTACCCGACCGCCCGGTTTCGCCTCATCCGAACCTTGTTACGGAGGCGGGACTGAAGGCTCTGGAATTTCAACTCCAGGAGGCCCGTGAGGCGTATGAGACCGCGCAGAAGATCGAGGACGTCAACGAAAGACGGCGGCAAGCGGCAATCCCGTTGCGTGACGTGCGCTACTTTGCGGCGAGAGTTCGGACGGCGCAGGTCATCGCCAATCCTGCGTCAACCGACACTGTTGCCTTTGGGAGCATGGTGACCTTCGAGCGCGGCGATGGGCGCGTCCAGAAATATCGTATCGTGGGAGAGGACGAAGCGGACCCCAAGGCCGGTTCAATTTCCTTCGTGTCCCCGGTGGCCAGACTTCTGATGGGAAAAACCGTCGGGGATATCGTCGGCGCATCCGGTCAGGAACTCGAGATCATTTCGATCTCCTAGCCGGCATTCGGACGTGACTTCGGCTTGCCGCGCCTGCGGACATTCGCCGCGACCGACGGCTCTTCCATTTTGGGCGATAGGTAAGGATGATTTACCAGTCCGGGGCCGGCTGCATGGGATCTTGCGACGAACGTGACGCCGCCACCTACCACCATGCCAATGGTTTCAAGCGAGGTTTTGCTGCTAAAGTACCTTTGAGCCCGCTCCCGCGCGCGCTCAGGTCGTCAAATAATCGAAGCGGGAGGAAACCATGCTTCTTTTTGGACGTACCCGTTCGAGACGAGGCCTTGCGTCAGCTTTAATCGGAGAGATCGCAGCCGTAATGGACGGTATGGAGGGATTTGAAGAAATTCGGAAGCTTGAAGATATGGAGACAGGGGCCGAGGAACATCTTGATGAGCTCGGCGCTTTTGCTTTGCCGAGGTTCTCGGTTTACGAATCGAATGCGGATCGATTGGATTTGTTCGACGCGGCGCTCCAGCGACGGATCTCTTATTTCTTCGCGTGCGCCGGAAGCCTTGCCGCGCACCTGCACGCGCACGCGTTGACCAAAAAGGACGCAACGGAGTTGTGCAAACAGCACGCAATCGACGCGCAAAGAGAAATCAACGGCCTTTCGGAACTGGGCGACGATTTGCTGCGTGATCTACGAAAGTTCGTCTCCAAAAAGCAGCCCCTGGCAATATCCAGGGCTTGACGGTACGCCGCCGAGAGGCTGTCCGTCCGGACGCTTGGCGTCGGCAGGAGCGCCGGGCATCCGGTGCGAGGCATCATCGAACTTGCCAGAGAGCTTGAAGTCGAGCTGCTCGTTATCGGAGCAAGCGGCCATTCGGCGCTCTACGACTGATGGATCGGCAGCCGAGCCGATCGCCTGGTACAACGCGCGCACTGCCCGGTCATGGTCGTGAAATGACGGATATCGCCTGTGGCACATCGCGAGATGTGGCGACACCGCAAAAACCGGAAGCTTTCGGGCAAAGCGGACTTCGGTCAGGCCGCACCTACCGAGCGCGAATTCATGAATGTGAGGCCTGGCGCTCAAGCCAGCTCAACGCCCCTCGCCCGGCCGCTGCACCCGTGGCAAAGCAGGCCTGCAACAGATAACCACCGGTCGGAGCTTCCCAGTCGAGCATCTCTCCGGCGGCGAACACCCCTCGCAAGTGGCGGATCATGAAATCGGCGTCGAGTTCGTCGAAGGCAATTCCGCCCGCGGACGAGATCGCGCGAGCAATTCCCGCAATGCCGGTGAGCTGGACCGGCACGGCGTTGATCCGCTCGGCGAGGTTTTCCGGCGACAACGACGACAGCGATACGCCGGACACGACAGCGGCTTCCTGCAAAAGGGCAACGCCAACCGGAGACAGCCGCGCGGCCTTGCGCAGCCAGTTGGTGAATGTCTGCTTGCCTCGCGGCGCCGACAGCCGCGCAATCAGCTCGCCCGCTTCGAGGTCGGGCCGCAGGGCGACGTGCAGTGTCGCCTGACCTGAATCGAGGATGGCCTCGCGAAGATCGGCCGAGAGCGCATAGATCGCGCCACCTTCGATGCCATCGCGGGTAATCACAGCCTCGCCGCGAGCAACGCGTGCGCCGAACGACAGCGCGACACCCTTCAGCGGCTCGCCTTCGAAGCGATCGCGAAAGATATCCGACCAGGCGACGGTGAATCCACAATTGGCGGGCTTGAGCGGGGATATCTTCACGCCCTTCGCTGCCAATATTTTTACCCAACCGGCGTCGGACCCGAGCCGCGGCCAGCTCGCGCCGCCGAGCGCCAGCACGGTCGCGCGCGCTTCGACGGCGCTTTCTCCATCGGGTGTCTGGAACAGCAGTTGGCCACTCGCGTTCCAGCCGGTCCAGCGGTGGCGCAGTGAAAATTGCACGCCAGACGCGTCGAGCCGCCGTAACCACGCCCGCAGGAGCGGCGATGCCTTCAATGCTTTCGGAAAGATCCGGCCGCTGGAGCCAACGAAGGTCGGCTGCCCCAGCGCCTCGCACCATTCCCGCAAACGATCCGGCGGAAACACTTCAATTGCCGCTGCAAGCTGCGGCATTGCCTCGCGGTAACGGGCGAGAAACGCCGGCAGCGGTTCGCTGTGCGTCAGATTGAGCCCGCCCCTCCCCGCCATCAGGAACTTGCGGCCCGCAGACGGCATCGCGTCGTAGACCGTGACGTGGGCGCCACCTTGCGCCAAGACTTCGGCCGCCATCAGCCCGGCAGGACCGGCACCGATGACCACAAGCTGGGATTTGGAAAGGGGTGACATCGATACAAGCCTATGCCTGATTTCGATGAGTCACCCAAGCCTTCATACCGGGGGCGCGCGTCAGCGCGAACTACGATGTGCAATTGCACATTGGAGAATCTCGAGATTCCGGGTCCACGCGGAGACGCGCGGCCCGGAATGACCAACTCGTCCTTACAGCTTGATCCCCGCTTTCGCCGCGGCCTGGGCGACGTATTTCTGGGTCTGCTGGAACGCCCCCTCCAGCGCCCTCGCCGTCGACATGTCGCTGATAGCGGAAAAATGCTCGGCGACCGCCTCGGGCGTCCATTCGGCTTGGGCCAGGTTGACGCCTTCGGTTTCCAGGATCTTGATGACCGCGAACGAGCCCGCGCCGGCGCCCATGATGGTGCGGGTGGGCGCATCCTCAGCCAGCAGATAAAGCACCGCCGGCGTGATCGCTTCCGGCTTCATCAGGGCGAGCGCCTGCGGCGGCAGCAATTCTTCCGTCATTCGCGTCGCCGCCGTCGGCGAAATCGTGTTGACGCGGATATTGTTCTTGCGGCCCTCTTCCGCCAGCACGTTCATCAGGCCGACCATGCCGGCCTTCGCCGCGCCGTAATTGGCCTGGCCGAAATTGCCGAACAGGCCCGACGACGAGGTGGTGACGACGATGCGGCCGTAATTTCGCTCGCGCATGCCATTCCACACCGCCTTGCAGCAGTAGAAGGTGCCGGTGAGATGGACGTCCAGCACCTTGGCGAAATCGGCGACTTCCATTTTGGCAAAGGACTTGTCGCGCAGGATGCCGGCATTGGCGACGAGCAGATCGACGCTGCCCCACTCCCGGGTGGCGCGATCGACCATCGCCGTGACTTGTTCGAAGTTGGAGACATCGGCGCCGTCGGCCATCGCCACGCCGCCAGCCTTGCGAATTTCCTCGACCACGGTTTCCGCAGATGTCAGCGATCCGCCGGTGCCGTCGCGGGCGCCGCCGAAATCATTGACGACGACCCTCGCGCCGCGGCTCGCCAGCCCAAGCGCATGCGCGCGGCCAAGACCATTGCCCGCGCCGGTGACGATAGCGACGCGTCCATCAAACCTGATTGTCATCATTGCATTTCCCGAAGTTCAAGCAAAATAGATCAGACCGATCCAGTCGGCCACCAAAGCGGGCTTTGCCTCGCCCTCGATTTCGACGGTGACATTGGTGCGCGATTGCAGCTCTTTTGGCTTGCGCAGTTTCGCTTCGACCAATGTAAAACGACCGCGCACCCGCGAGCCGGCGCGCACCGGCGCGATGAACCGAAGCTTGTCGAGACCGTAATTGACCCCCATCGTCGCGCCCTCGATCACCGGCATCACCTCATACGACATGATGCTCATCAGCGACATCGTCAGGAAGCCATGCGCGACCGTGGTTCCAAACGCGGTTTCGCGCCTGGCCCGCTCGGGATCGACGTGGATGAATTGATGATCCTCGATCACATCGGCATAGACATTGATCCGGTTCTGATCGACCAGATGCCACGACGACACACCGACTTCGCGGCCGACCATCTTCTGATAGGCATCAAGCGAAATCGGCGGTTTCTTCCAGACTTCATTCATAGGTCAACTTTCCGGCGATCCAGCTGATCGCACCTTCTGTAATTCCGGGAAATCCTCTTCGCGGAACTCCACACCCCGCAGCGAATTGTCGCGGTCGTTGTCACGCTCGAGACGGCGCAATTGCACCCGGCGAATCTTGCCGGAAATCGTCTTCGGCAACTCGGTCACCAGCTCGATTCGCCGGATGCGCTTGAACGGCGCAAGCCGCGTGTGCAGGTGACGAAAGATCGACAGCGCGGTCTCGCCCGAACGCTCGGCGCCCGACACCAGCAGCACATAGGCCTTGGGGATGGCAAGCCGGATGGGATCCGGGCTGGGTACGACGGCCGCCTCCGCGACCTTCTCATGTTCGAGCAGGATGCTTTCCAGCTCGAATGGGCTGATCCGGTAATCGGACGACTTGAAGACGTCGTCGGAACGGCCGACGAAAGTCAGATAGCCCTCATCGTCGGCAAACACCACATCGCCGCTGCGGTAGAGATCGCCGTCCGCGCCGCTCAATTGGCCATCTTCGCCCTGATAGCCCTGCATCAGTCCCGCCGGCCTGTCGGCACCAAGCAACAAGGTAATCTCGCCCTCTTTCGTAATATGCCCGTCCGCATCGGTGATCTGCACGCTGTATCCCGGCAGCGGCCGGCCCATCGACCCGACCTTCACCTTCTGCCCCGGCGAATTGCCGGCGAGTGCCGTGGTTTCGGTCTGGCCGTAGCCGTCGCGGATCGTCAGCCCCCACGCCGCGCGTACCTGGTCGATCACCTCGGGATTGAGCGGTTCGCCGGCACCACAGACCTCGCGCAGGCTGACCTTGAAGGTTGCGAGCTTCTCCTGAATGAACAGCCGCCACACCGTCGGCGGGGCGCACAGCGTGGTGACGCCGCAACGCCCGATGGTCGCGAGCAGTTCCTTGGCGTCGAAGCGCGGCTGATTGACCACGAACACGGTGGCCCCGGCATTCCAGGGCGCGAAAAAACAGCTCCAGGCATGCTTGGCCCAGCCCGGCGACGAAATGTTGAGATGAATATCGCCCGGCTGAAGTCCGAGCCAGTACATCGTCGACAGCCCACCGACGGGATAGCTGCGCTGACTGTGCCGCACCAGCTTGGGTTTTGCGGTGGTGCCAGAGGTGAAATACAGCAGCATCGGATCGTCGGGTCCGGTCGGGCCATCAGGCGTGAAGCCATCCGGAAACTCCGCCGCCTGCTCGTAAGCGATCCAGCCTTCCTGCTTCGACGACGCATTGACGACGATGCGAACAAGCTGGTCGCAGCCGAGGCCGGTGAATTTGACGACCTGGTCCTGCGTCGCCACCACGACTCTGGCGCGACCGCGATCGAGCCGGTCGCCGAGTTCGTCGGGCGTCAGCAGCGTCGTGGCAGGAATCACCACCACGCCAAGCTTCATCGCCGCCAGCATCGTCTCCCAGAGCGGAACGACATTGCCCAACAAGAGCAGCAGATGATCGCCGCGCTTCAGTCCCTGCGCGCGCAAAAAGTTCGCCACCTGATTGGAACGGCTGGACAGCGCCGAAAACGATAGCCTGGTTTCGCGGTTGCTGCCGGCATCGACGATCCACAGCGCCGGACGATCCTTGCTGTCAGCATTGCGCGCCAGCTCGGCATCGAACCAGTCCAGCGCCCAGTTGAACGGCACCGGATCGGGCCAGCCAAAATCCGCGACAGCCTTGTCGTAGTCCGTCCGATGCCGGAGCAAGAAAGCGCGGGCTTCCTGGAATGTTGTCATGTTATGAGCCTACCAACTTCGACAATCCATTCCCACACTCATCACCGTCATCCTGAGGAGCCGTGCTTACGCGCGGCGTCTCGAAGGATGGCCGCTTGTGCCGTTCAAGTCATCCTTCGAGGCTCGCTGTCGCTCGCACCTCCAGCGACAATGGCGAAGACATTGCGCAGGGATGACGGCAGCTATTTTCCGGCAAGGCTGCGAACGTGCTGGATGATCCCGGAGAAATCGACCCCGCCATGCCCTGCGGCATCGAACGCCTTGTAGATTTCCTGCGCATGCTTGCCGAGTGGCGTCGCGGCGCCAGCGGACGCGGCGGCATCCTGCGCCAGCGTCAGATCCTTCACCATCAGCGCCGAGGCAAAGCCCGGTTTGTAGTCGTTGTTCGCCGGCGAGGTCGGCACGGGTCCGGGCACGGGGCAATAGGTTGTCAGCGACCAGCATTGCCCCGACGAGGTCGAGGCAACATCGAACAGCGCCTGATGCGAAAGCCCGAGCTTTTCGGCGAGCGCAAAGGCTTCGCTGACGGCGATCATGGAAACGCCGAGGATCATGTTGTTGCAGATCTTCGCCGCCTGGCCCGCGCCGGCGCCGCCGCAATGCACGATCTTCTTGCCCATCTTTTCCAGCACCGGCCTGGCGGCCGCGAATGCCTTTTCTTCGCCGCCGCACATGAAGGTCAGCGTCGCGCCCCTGGCGCCGCCGGTGCCGCCGGAGACCGGCGCATCAACCGAGCCTACGCCGTGCTTCGCCGCCAGCGCATGGGCCTGCTTCGCGCTCTCGACATCGACCGTTGAGCAATCGATGATCAGCGCGCCCTTTGCCATCACCGGGACAACTTCGTTCCAGACGGAGAGCACGTGTTTGCCGGCGGGCAACATCGTGATGACGGTGTCAGCGCCTTTCACCGCGGCTACCGCGCTGTCGGCGATGTCAGCGCCGTCGGCCCTGGCCTGATCGCGCGAGGCGGCCACCAGATCGAACGCGACAACCTTGTGGCCGGCCTTGACCAGATTGGCGGCCATCGGGCCGCCCATGTTGCCGAGACCGATGAATGCGATGTTGGCCATCTTCAATTCCCTCCGCTCAGGCGTCTCTCGTTTGGTTTGTCAAAATACCAGCTCGTCGGCGCCTATTTCCGCGAAATAAGGCGCCAGCATCTCGGGCGTCACATCCTCGACGCGGGACGGCGACCACTTCGGATTGCGGTCCTTGTCGATAACGGCCGCCCGCACGCCTTCGCGAAAGTCATCGCTGCGGAAGACCTCGAGTGCGGCACGATATTCCCGCACCAGGCAGTCTTCCAGCGACGGGGAGCCGCGCGCCAGCCGCAAAAGTTTCAGCGTCACGACCATGCCGCGCGGCGATTTTTCGTTCAACGCCTTGAGCGTCGATTGCGCCAGCTCCGAACCATCCCGGTGGAGGCCGGCAAAAATATCTTCGATCCGGTCGTGCGAAAACCAGCGATTGATATCCGCTTGCATTGCAGCGACCGGGCCCGCAGTCTCGCCAGTGGCAAAACCGTCGATCAGTGTCTTGACCTCGCTTGAGGTGATGCCCGACCGGACAGCTGTGAGCGCCTCACGCAACGCCGGCAACTTTCCCGACGGTACGACCGCGTCCGCAAAGCGTGCAAAGATCGCGTCCGGCCCATTCATGGCCTGTCCGGTCAAGCCAAAATAGGTCCCGATCTCTCCCGGCGAGCGCGAGAGCAGCCAGGTGCCACCGACGTCGGGAAAGAATCCGAGACCGACCTCCGGCATCGCCAGTTTCGTCTTCTCGGTGACGACGCGATGGCGCGCATGCGCAGACAAACCGACGCCGCCACCCATCACCAGTCCGTCCATGAACGCGACATACGGCTTTGGAAATTTGGCGATGCGCGCATTCATGATGTATTCCTGGCGCCAGAAAATCTTGCCAAGATCACCTGCGGCCCGCGAACTGTCATAAAGTCCGCGAATGTCGCCGCCCGCGCAAAGGCCCCTTTCGCCCGCGCCTTCCAGCATCACCACCGCAACCGCCGGGTCGGATTCGAACCGGTCGAGTGCCGCGTCGATGCCGAGCGACATTTCGAGCGTCATCGCATTGATGGCTTTCGGCCGGTTCAGGCGAATGACGCCGGCCGAACCTTCGCGTCGAACGATCAGATCGCCCTCGGAATCCACGACCGCAGCCGGAGCCGTCATCGCGCGCCCTCGACCAGTTTGCGCGCCACGATCAGCCGCATGATTTCGTTGGTGCCTTCGAGGATCTGGTGCACGCGCAGATCGCGCACGATCTTTTCGATGCCGTATTCGCTGAGATAACCATAGCCGCCGTGTAGTTGCAGGGCCTGGTTGGCGACTTCAAATCCGACATCGGTGCCGAAGCGTTTTGCCATCGCGCACAGCATGGTGGCGTCCGGGTCCTTGCGGTCCAGCGCCGCTGCGGCACGCCACACGAAGGTCCGCGCCGCCTCCAGTTCCGTCGCCATGTCAGCCAGACGAAACTGCAGCGCCTGGAATTCGTCGAGGCGCTTGCCGAAGGCCTTGCGTTCCTTCATGTAGGAAAGCGACTTGTCGAGCGCGCTTTGGGCGCCACCGAGCGAGCATGCCGCAATGTTGATGCGGCCGCCATCGAGCCCGGCCATCGCGATCTTGAACCCGATGCCCTCATCGCCGAGCCGGTTGGCGACCGGAACGCGCGCATTCTCGAAAATCACCGCACGGGTCGGCTGCGCGTTCCAGCCCATCTTGCGCTCGTTGGCGCCGATCGATAGGCCCGGCGTGTCGCCCTCGATCACCAGCGTCGAGATGCCGCCGGGGCCGCCCTCGCCGGTCCGCACCATCGCCACATAGAGGTCGCCCTTGCCCGCGCCGGAAATGAACTGCTTCTGGCCGTTGAGGATATAATGGTCGCCGTCACGGACCGCGCGCGTGCGCAGCGCGGCCGCGTCCGATCCCGAGCCGGGTTCGGTCAGGCAATAGCTTGCCAGGTACTCCATGGTGCACAGCTTCGGCAGCCACTTCTTCCGCTGGATGTCGTTGCCATAGGCGTCGATCATCCAGGCGGCCATGTTGTGGATCGAGATGAAGGCCGACACCGTCGGACAGCCCTGCGCCAGCGCTTCGAAGATCAGCGCCGCGTCGAACCGCGTCAGCGCCGAACCGCCGACATCGTCGCGGATGTAGATGCCGCCGATGCCAAGCGTCGCCGCCTCGCGCATCACATCGACCGGGAAATGCTTCTCCTCGTCCCAGCGGATCGCATGCGGTGCGATTTTTTCCGCGGCGAAATCCCGCGCCATATCGCGAACCGCAATCTGGTCCTCGTTGAGAGCGAATTGCATTTAGTGCTCGCGCATGTCCACGAGACCGTTGCGCCGGTCAGGTCATCGTCGGAATGGAGAACTCCGCGCCTTCCTTGACGCCGGAAGGCCAGCGCGCCGTCACCGTCTTGGTCTTGGTGTAGAAGCGGATCGAGTCCGGACCGTGCTGGTTGAGATCGCCGAAGCCGGATTTCTTCCAGCCGCCGAAGGTGTAGTAGGCGATCGGAACCGGGATCGGCACGTTGATGCCGACCATGCCGACATTGACCTTGGCGGCGAAATCGCGCGCGGCGTCGCCATCGCGGGTGAAGATCGCAACACCGTTGCCGTAATCGTGATCCGACGGCAGCGCGAGCGCTTCCGAGTAGTCCTTGGCCCGCACCACCGACAGCACGGGGCCAAAGATCTCTTCCTTGTAGATGCGCATGTCCTTGGTGACGTTGTCGAACAGGCAGCCACCCATGTAGAAGCCCTTTTCATAGCCCTGCATCTTGAAGCTGCGGCCATCGACGGCCAGCGTCGCGCCTTCCTTGATGCCGATATCGACATAGTTCCTGACGCGCTCGACCGCCTCCCGCGTCACCAGCGGGCCGAAATCGGCGGACGGATCGATCGACGTCCCGATCTTCAAGGACTCGACGCGCGGGATCAGCTTTTCCATCAGCCGGTCGGCGGTGGTCTTGCCGACGGGCACCGCAACCGAGACCGCCATGCAGCGCTCGCCGGCGGAGCCGTAGCCCGCGCCGATCAGGGCATCCACCGCCTGGTCCATGTCGGCGTCCGGCATCACGATGGCGTGGTTCTTCGCGCCGCCGAAACACTGGCAGCGTTTACCGTTCGCGGCCGCACGCTCGTAGATATATTGCGCGATCGGCGAGGAACCGACGAAGCCGACGGCCCTGACATCGGGATCGTCGAGGATCGCGTCCACCGCCTCCTTGTCGCCGTTGACGACGTTCAGAATACCCGGCGGCAGACCGGCCTCGATCATCAATTCCGCGAGCATCATCGGCACGCCGGGATCGCGCTCCGACGGCTTGAGGATGAACGCGTTGCCGCAAGCGATCGCGGGCGCGAATTTCCACATGGGAATCATCGCCGGGAAATTGAACGGGGTGATGCCGGCAACGACGCCGAGCGGCTGGCGCATCGAATAGATATCGATATTGGGACCGGCGCCTTCGGTATATTCGCCCTTCATCAGGTGCGGAATGCCGCAGGCGAATTCCACCACCTCGAGACCGCGCTGAATGTCGCCTTTCGCGTCGGGAACGGTCTTGCCATGCTCGCGCGCGAGGCAATCGGCGAGCTTGTCGTAATCGCGCTGCGCGAGTTCCAGGAACTTCATCATCACACGGGCGCGACGCTGCGGATTGGTCGCTCCCCATGCCGGCTGGGCGGCCCTGGCGTTCTCGACCGCCGCGCGCAATTCGGCCTTCGACGCCAGCGCTACCTGGGCCTGCACGTCGCCGGTCATCGGCTCAAAAACGTCGGCAAATCGGCCCGATGTGCCCTTGACCTCGCGGCCGCCGATAAAATGCCCGATCATACGCATGCGTTCCTCCAAGACCTTCACAAGGGTGCCGATTTTGGCAGCATCTTGCAGGCTTTACCGGGTTTGGAAAGGTTTTTCAGCGCGCAACGGATTTGCGAAAACAGTGGCCGTGCGGCGTTTTTCGCCGTCTACGACCAATGTCGAATGCGGCTGCCCCGCGAGACCCCCTCAGTGCGGCCTCGATGCGGTGGCTCTCTTGGCCGGAGACTTCTTCGCCTTTGGCGATTTCGACCGGTCAAGGAGGGCTTCACGGCCGGCGCCGAGTATTTCATTGGAAAAATCGCCGCTGCCGGCGATGCGGGCCATCACGAGCGTCCCCATCATGGTCGCAAGGGTGGCCATCGCCTGTTTGCGCGCCGCCTTGCGCGGGACATCGGGAATTTGCGCAGCGAGCATATCGATCATCTGCTCCAGCCTGCCCGCGAACACCCTTCGCGTCTTCGGGCTTTCGCGGGCGATTTCCGCGCCCAGCGCCGGTACCGCGCAGCCATGGCCGGGATCGTCGCGGTGAAGCGGCGTCAAATAGCTGTTCACGATCATGGCCAGGCGCTTCCCGGGCGGGGTCTGTTCCCCCAGTTGTCGCCAACGCTCCGTCGAGCGATCCATCGCATGCGTAAAAGCCTCGATCACCAGGGCTTCCCGCGAATCGAAGTGAGCGTAGAACCCGCCATGGGTAAGGCCGGCGTCCTTCATGAGATCGGCAACGCCAATGCCGTGCGCGCCCTTCTCGCGCAGCCTGACGGAAGCCTTCTTCACGATCCGCGCGTGAGTTTCGAGCTTGTGTTCCCTGGAATATCGCATGGCGGTCCCATAAAATGTTTGAAGTCATATAATGGCTTCCGATGCCGTCATAACATCAAGGCACGCTGGAAGCTGCATATTATTTCGTTTATTGACTGTCGCCGCTGCGGAAAGCGCCTCTTCGGCGACCCTTGACAAGGCAAGGATTTTGTCCGGGAAGTGGCATGATCCGAACTGCTGCACGCTACCGTTGTGAGACCGTCCATGCACATGCTCAACTCCCATTGCGGCATAGATCGCGACCCGCGCGGCGTCGTCCGCCTGACGATTTGCAACGCCGGACCGCTCAACATCCTCGGATCGGCAGCCATTCGGGGCGTGCGCGAGGGGTTGGAGGCGCTGGCGACGGAGAAGCAAATTCGCGTGCTCGTCATGGCCGGGCAGAGCGAAAAGAGCATGATCGGCGGCGCCGACATCAAGGAAATGGCGAAGCTCGACCAGACGTCGGCCGAGAAATTCATCACGGGTTTGCGCGATCTCTGTGAGGCGGTGCGGGCGTTTCCGTCACCCGTGATCGCCCGGATGCCGGGCTGGTGCCTCGGCGGCGGGCTGGAGGTGGCCGCGGCCTGCGATTTCCGGATTGCCGCGCATGACGCCAAATTCGGCATGCCCGAAGTGCGGGTCGGTATTCCCTCGGTCATCCACGCCGCGCTGTTACCGCGCCTGATCGGCTGGGGCCGTGCCCGGTGGCTCGTCATGACGGCCGAGAATATCGACGCCCCGACCGCGCTCGCCTGGGGACTGGTCGACGTGGTCGCGCCGGAAGGCGGACTGGACGCCGCGGTCGAGAAGACCGTCAAGGCGCTGCTGGAATGCGGCCCGGAAGCGTTGCGCGCGCAAAAGGCCCTGCTCCGGCAATGGGAGGAACTGCCGCTGACGGAATCCGTCAATTTGAGCATCGGCGTGTTCGGCAAATCGTTCCTGACCGATGAGCCAAAACGGCTAATGCAGGGGTTTATCGACCGGAAGCGGTAGTTCCCGGCCGTCATCTTCGGCCCGGCGAACGCCGCTCATGCGATCACGACAATTTGTCATGAAACGCCTCCGTTGCAATTTTTGCGACGCATCATATGATTATCATCATGCAACGCCGCGTCGCGACGCTCTGCATCGGCGATAGTGAGGCCACTGTGATCGCGGTGGAGCGCATTGTTCGCTAGCGTCCGGACGCTATTGGAGTGCGATTGCGGCCGGAAGAATTACAGAGAGTAATATCTGACAAAGACTATGTCCTGAATTGAGGGAAATATGGCATTTCCGACAAACTTCAAACGTGCAAGATGCCGACGTCGGGCAACCCGGATCACAAATCCTACCCTTTGAATTCTTTCGACCACAGAGCCCAAGGCCTGGGTCATCACACCTCGTCGTCACCCGGAATTCCGGGCAGCAGGAAGCAGAAGCAACCATGATTTCCGACTGGCTGTCAGCCACCCTCGCCCGCCGCAACATCCATTATGGCTGGGTGATGGTCGGCGTCACGTTTCTCACCGCACTGATCACCGCCGGCACGGTCGGCGCGCCCGGGGTCTTCATCGTGCCCCTGCAGCGTGAATTCGGCTGGACCACGGCCGAGATTTCCTCGGCGCTATCGATCCGCTTCGTCCTGTTCGGGTTGATGGCACCCTTCGCGGCCGCGCTGATGAACCGCTACGGCCTGCGCAACGTGACGCTGTCGGCCCTTTTGATCGTGGCTTCCGCGCTCGTTGCCTCATTGGCCATGGCAAAGGTCTGGCAATTGATGCTGCTATGGGGCGTCGTGATCGGCATCGGCACCGGCATGACCGCGCTGGTGCTGGGAGCGACCGTCGCCGCGCGCTGGTTTTCGGCGCGACGAGGCCTTGTGGTCGGCATCCTCACGGCCAGCGTGGCAACCGGGCAATTGGTGTTTCTGCCCCTGCTTGCCGGCATCACCGAGCGGATGGGCTGGCGAGTGGCGCTGTCGTTGATCTGCGTGATGCTCGCCTTCGCGGCCTTCGCCGTGCTGATGGTGATGCGGGATCGTCCTGGTGATCTCGGGCTGCGGCCATTCGGCGACGAAGGCACGCAGCCGTTGCCGGCGCCCCCTCCCGGCAACGCGCCGATCATGGCAGCGGCCCTTGGCACGTTGCGCGATGCCGGCCGGACGCGGGTGTTCTGGATTTTGTTCGCCACGTTCTTCATCTGTGGCGCCTCTACCAACGGTCTTATCCAGGTGCATCTGATTCCGATGTGCCTCGATTTCGGGATTCCGCAGGTTCAGGCCGCGAGCCTGCTCGCCGCCATGGGCGTGTTCGATTTCTTCGGCACCATCGCGTCAGGCTGGCTGTCGGACCGTTACGACAATCGCTGGCTCCTGTTCTGGTATTACGGGTTGCGCGGCTTGTCGCTGCTGTTGTTGCCGTTCTCCGATTTCTCGTTCTACGGCCTGTCGCTGTTTGCGATGTTCTATGGGCTGGACTGGATCGCAACGGTGCCGCCGACGGTGCGGCTGACCGCGCAACGCTTCGGGCCGGAGCGCGCCAACCTGGTGTTCGGCTGGATTTTCGCCGGCCACCAGCTCGGCGCAGCGTTTGCGGCTTTCGGCGCCGGGCTTTCGCGGACCGTGCTTGCGACGTACCTGCCGGCCTTCTTCATCGCTGGCGCGCTATGCGTCGTAGCGGCGCTGATTGTGCTTTCGATATCGCGGGCGCCGAAGCCGGTGGCGGCCTAAAGGTCACGGCCTGATCGTCATATTGGTCGCCGGCCCCGGCGTGCGCAGCGGCTCGGCGAGGCGGGCAAATTCGCACAACAGCGAGCGCGTCTTGCGCGGGTCGATGATTTCCTCGACCCAGAATTTTTCGGCCGACCGGAATGGCGACCGCAGCTTGTTGAGGCGGTCCTCGATCTCTTTCAGTTTGGCCTGCGGATCCTCCGCGGCGTCGATGTCGGCGCGATAGGCCGCCTCGATGCCGCCCTCCAGCGGCAACGAGCCCCAATAGGCGGACGGCCACGCATAGCGTAGCGAAAAGCGGTCGGCGGGCTGGTGCACGACACCGGCGACACCGAAGGAATTGCGCACGATGATGGTGCACCAGGGAACCGTGGTCTGGTTGACCGCGGCCATGGCACGCACCCCATGGCGGATGGTGGCGGCCTTCTCGGCCTCGAGCCCGATCATGAAACCCGGACAATCCATCAGATAGACCACCGGGAGATGGAAGGTTTCGGCGAAGTCGACCCAGCGCACCACCTTCTGGCAGGCTTCCGCCGTCCACGATCCGCCATAGTGAAAGGGATCGCTCGCGAGCAGCAGCACGGCGCGACCCTCCAGTCGCGCGAGGCCGACGATGACCGGGCGCCCGAAATTCGCAGCCACCTCGAAGAACGAACCCTTGTCCACGACAGCGTTGATGATGGGACGCATCTTGTAGACCTGACGCCGGCTGCGCGGCACCGCCGCTATCAGCGATTCCTCCGACCGTTCCGGATCATCATCGCTAGCGATCGTGGGCGACAGCTCGTAGACCGACGACGGCAAGTAAGAGAGGAAACGCTTCGCGCAGGCGAACGCCTCCTCCTCGGTATCGACGGCGTGATCGACGCCGCCGGCACGGGTCTGGATATCGGCGCCGCCAAGTTCCTGCTTGCCGAGATCCTGGCCAAGCCGTTTCACAACGGGCGGACCCGCGACAAACATCGCCGAGCTTTTTGTCATCACCGAATAATGGCTGGCCGCCAGCCGGGCGGCGCCCAATCCGGCGACCGAGCCGAGGCCCAGACCCACGACCGGCACGCGCGCCATGTTCGCGGTCGTGTACCAGTACCAGCGGGTGCCGCCGATGCCGCCCGGCAGATTGGCCGCGCCCTTGGTTTCGATGGTTTTCACCGAGCCTCCGCCGCCGGAGCCCTCGATCAGCCGGATGATCGGCAGGCGGAAATCGTGCGCCATCTCCTCGGCCATCAGCGGCTTCGCCGATATCGAGGCGTCGGCCGAGCCGCCGCGCACGGTGAAATCGTCGCCGACGACGACCACGGTCCGGCCATCGACCTTGCCGCGGCCGAACACGCAGTTCGCCGGCGTCAGATTCTTCAGTTCGCCATGCTCGTCATATTCGGCCGTGCCGGATATCGCCCCGATCTCGTGAAAGCTCTTTTGATCGAGAAGCTTGTCGATACGCTCGCGAACGTTGAGCCGGCCCTGGTCGCGCTGCCGCTTGACCTTGTCAACGCCGCCCATCTCGCGCGCGAAGGCTTCGCGCCGGGCGAGGTCGTCGAGTTCCGGCTTCCAGTTCATTCGGATCCTCCGTTCTGATTTTATTATTGTGGCCCGAGACCGGAACCGGCTTGCCCCGCATGCGATCGTTGAACATTTCGGCCTCCCCGCCCTCAAGCATAGCCCCGATCGCCGTACTCAGCTCCAGAAGCCGCGGGGCGACCTCCTTGTGCAAACGCTTCTCATCAAACATTGCGGACAGAAGACCGATCGTGACGACGACATAGGTCTGGTATTGCGGCGACCACAGCGGCACGGCGAGACCGTTGATATGCGGACTCCACAACCCGCAGGCCACCACATAGCCGCGTTCGCGCAAAAAGCAGCGGTTGGCCTGAAGCCGCGGCCGCAGCAGCCCGGCGTCACCGGGAATTTCGCGCTCCATTTCCGCGAGCAGAGCGTCGCCGACGCCGGTGTCGAGCGCGGCGGTATAGGCGTGGCCCGCGGCGGTGCTGGCCATGGCGATGCGACTGCCCGACGTTGAACTGAGGCCGAGCGCGTTGGCGGCACGGCCGACCTCGAGATAGACGAGATGGAAGCGGTCCGGAATGACGAAGCCCACGGTACCGGGCAACTGCTCGGCGACTTCCTGCAAGCGCAACCGGATCACGTTGCGCAACTGCAAGCCCCGCATCATCGAGGTGCTCATCGCAACCGCGCTCGGACCGATGCGGTACTTCTGGTCGCGCGGCAGATAGACGAGTTGACCCATCCGCGTCAGCGTATGGGTCAGCCGCGAGACCGTCGATCGCGGCAGTCCGCAGCGGTTGGATATTTCGAGGTTGCCGAGCCGCGCCTCGTGACCCTCGAAACAACGCAGGACGTCAAACGCGCGCGACACGACCTGGATGACATCGTCCCCGCCCGCGGGATCGCCGGCAAGCATTCCCTGTCTGCTGAGCCGCTCGGAGCGCCGTCCCATCCCCTACCGCCATTCCGTATTACGGAATAAAATTCCACTTGCAGAACAAGCTACCTCAGGCAATCTGCGCCCACAACTGGAAGCCGGGCGCCCGCCCTTTAACGGACGCGCAAAGAGAATCTCGCGCGGCGGCTGTCCCGGAGAGCGCAATGCCAGAGATCGAGATTGTGACCGAGGTCGCCGGACGCATCTGCGCGCTTCCCGTTCAGGCCGGAGCCATCGTCGGCGAAGGCGACGATGTTGCCTTTGTCGAAGCCATGAAAATGGAAATCCCGGTCGCCGCGCCGGCCGGAGGGAAAATCATATCGATCCTCGTCCGCCTCGATGACGTCGTCGCCGAAGGACAGGTCCTTTTGATCGTGGAAACCTGAACGCGCTGTTCCGGCGCGCGCGCCGCCCCAAGCGCTCACACCACTTGCTCGACCGGTTGCATGTCGATGTCGAAGGTTTCCAGGAATTTCGACGTCATGATGTAGAAGCCGACCGAGAGCTGCAACTCGACCAATGCCGCCGGCGTCAATTTTTCCGCAATGGCCTTGAACGTCGCATCCGTCGGACGGCGTGAGCGAACGATCTCGTCGGTGAAAGCGAGCGCGGCGCGCTGCAGCTCGTTAAAGCAAGTCGCCGATTGCCAGTTCTCCAGCGCGGCGTTCTGCTCGTCGGTGACCCCGACATTCTTGCCGATGCGCTTGTGGGCCACCACCTCGTAAGCAGCGTCGCAGAGCATCCCCGTGCGCGTGATGGCGAGTTCCCGCACGACCGGATCAAGCTCGCCCCTGTGGCGGATCGCGCCGCCCAGCCGGCAATATTGCTCAAAATAGCTCGGCGAGTGTGCCATCATGCGAAAGATATTGGCGTTGCGGTTCTTGCCCAGAATCTCGCGGGTACGTTCGTTCGATTTCGACGTGTCGCAATAGTCGATGCGGGCCATCATTCACCTTGGGTTTTCCCGGGATTGTTCGAACCGCCTTGTTGCGCGGCGGGCTTTGACCGAAAGCGTATCCGGCCTGAACCTCGCGATCAACGGCGCACGCGGTTCCGCGACGCGCATCACGCCGGAAATTTGCTCCCAAAATTCCATCCCACGCGCATGAACCGGCTGCAGGCGAGCCAAATTGCCGCCGCATTGCTGTTCGACCTTGGGTTGGTCGATATTCGCCGAGTGGGGACTTGGCAAGCAGCGAATACTCGTCGAGGGGTGTTCCGCGTAAAGCAAACCGGGTTGTCGGGCCTTCACGGGCACGATGAAATCGTCGCCCAATTTCAAGGGGGGACCGCATGAAGGACGCCATCAAGAAGGCGACCTCGGAAGTGCTCGCGCAGATGCTGGCGGTGACGGCCATGCTCGTCATCGCCAGCGTCGTCTTCTACTGGCGGTGAGGCATACCACCTCCGGCATCACCCCTGAAACACCACCGCATCCACGACGACGCAGCCCTTGCCGGCGCTGTCGAGCAGCACGGGGTTGAGATCCAAACTCATCACCTTGGCGGCGGGATCCAGCATCAACTCGCCTATCCGCAGCACGGCGTCGCAGAGCGCGTCGACGTCCATCGGCGGTTCGCCGCGCACGCCCGCGAATAGCGGCGCGATCCTCAATCTGCCAAGCGCCTCCCGGACGTCATCCTTCGCAAACGGCGGAAGCAGCAGCGCGGTATCGCGAAAAATCTCGACATATTTTCCGCCATCGCCAATCGCCACCACCGGCCCGAACACGGGATCGCGATGCGCGCCGATCATGATCTCACGCCGGCCACCGGCCATCGCCGCAAGGATGACGCCATCGAACCGCGCGCCGTGCTTGCGGATGATGCCTTCCATCTGCGCCCAGATCTCGCCAGCCTCCTCGCGCGTCGTGACGCCGAGCTTCACCAGGCCAAGCTCCGACTTGTGCGCGATATCGGCCGAGCATCCCTTGACCACGACCGGCCCGCCGATCGCCTCGAATGCCGCAACGGCTTCGGCGCGCGAACGGCACAGCCGGTACGGCACCACCGGAATGCCGCGCGCAGCCAGCAAGGCAAGGCTATCGGCCTCGTTCAGCATCGTCGTCGTAGCCACTGATACCGGCGGCGGGCTGACGCTGGCGCGCTGCCCCTTGCGCGCCAGCGTCCGCGCCATCAATTCGCGATGCGCCAGAAACTGATGCAAGGCGGTGACCGCCTCGGTCTCGGTTGGAAACACCGATGAGCCTTCGGCGGCGAATTGGTCCGCGACGCTGCGTTGCGTGGCCGCGATCACCAGCGGCTTTCCGGTCTGCCTGCCGAAAGCGGCCGCGTCGCGGGCAAACGCTCCCACATCGTAGCCGGGTCCGGCGACGGGGACACCGATCAGGAACGCGTCGGCCGCGGGGTCTTCGGCGATCACCGGCAGGATGTCGCCGAACAGCCGGCTGTTGGACAACAGCGCCGCCGTCAGATCGATCGGATTGGTCGTGGTCGCAAAGCTCGGCAGGATGCCCTTGAGCTTTTTGTCGGTTTCATCCGACAGTTTCGCCATCGGCATGCCGACGGCGGTCGCCGCATCCGCGGTCATGACGCAGACCGCACCCGAATTGCTGATGGCCACAAGCCGCCTGCCCTTCGGCTTCCAGCCCTTGAGATAGAGTTCGGTGGCCTCGACCAGACCGCGCATATCCGGCGCGCGCCAGATGCCGTGCCGCTCGAAGAAGGCATCGACCACGCGGTCTTCATTGGCGAGCGCGCCGGTGTGCGACTGCGCCGCCTGCCGTCCGGCTTCGGAGCGGCCGGATTTCAGCGCGATGATCGGCAGGTCGCGGTCGAGCGCGACGGCGGCGAGTTCCTCCAGATATTTCGTCTCGGGGATGCTCTCGAGATAGAGCAGCAAGAGCTTGACTTCCGGGTCCTCGGCCACCGCGACCGCGAGTTCGCCAACGGTAATGTCAGCGTCGTTGCCGGTGGCATGGGTATGGCGGACGCCGATGCCGCGCTGGCGCAGGAATCCGACCGGCACGGTTGAGAGCGCACCGCTCTGGCTGAGCATCGCGACGTGTCCTTCGGCGCGGTCCATATCCATGAACATGGTGGAGAAGCTCGCGATCGCGCCGGTGCCGAAATTGGCAAGCCCTTGCGAATTCGGGCCGACGATACGCATGCCGGCCTTGCGCGCGGTCTCGACCATCCGCCGCTCCTTCGCCTTGCCGGCGATGGCATCGACCTCGCCGAAGCCCGACGCCATCACCACGGCGACCTTGACGCCATGCGCGGCGCAATCCTCCACCGCGCCGATGGCGTTATCGCCGGCGACCGCGACGATCACCATCTCGGGCGCTTCCGGCAGGTCGCCGAGGCTCTTGTAGCACTGTGTGGCCCTGCACCTCGGAGCGCGACGGATTGATCGGGAAAATCCTGCCCTTGAAACCGAACTTGTCGAGGTAATGCACCGGACGACCGCCGACCTTGTTGGGGTTTTCCGATGCGCCGATGATGGCGATGGAACGCGGATCAAGCGCGGCCTTGAGACGGCTCATGGTTTTTTCCTTGTAGCTAGGGGCATAGGCGGCCAGCGAATTGCTGAACCCGCGTCATTCCGGGGCGCATCGCAGATGCGAACTCCGATGCGCAATTGCACATCGGAGAATCTCGAGATTCCGGGTCTGCGCCGAGGGGCGCATCCCGGAATGACGGCTTTGGATTTCTAACCTTCATGATTTCAATACGACTTCGGCAGGCCCAGCACCTTCTCGGCAATAAAACTGAGAATGAGCTGGGGGCTGATCGGGGCGATGCGCGGGATCAGGGATTCGCGCAAATAGCGCTCGACATGAAATTCCCTGGCGTAGCCGAAGCCGCCATGGGTCATCACGGCCTGTTCGCAGGCATGAAAGCCGGCTTCACCGGCGAGATATTTTGCGGCATTGGCCGCCGGTCCGCATGGCAGACCCTGATCGTACTGCCAGCCCGCCGAGAGCGTCATCAGCCAGGCCGCCTCCAGCTCCATCCAGTTCTTCGCCAGCGGATGCTGGATCGCCTGGTTCTTGCCGATCGGACGGTTGAACACGTTGCGCTCTTTGGCATAGGCCGCCGCACGCGACAGCGCCAGCTGGCCGAGCCCGACCGCTTCCGCGGCGATCAGAATTCGCTCCGGGTTCATGCCGTGCAGGATGTACTCGAAGCCACGGCCTTCCTCACCAAGGCGATCCTCAACCGGAATTTCAAAGTTCTCGATGAAGAGCTCGTTGGAGTCGACCGCCTTGCGGCCCATCTTCTCGATCTCGTGCACGGCAATGCGGCTGCGGTCGAAATCGGTATAGAACAGGCTCAGGCCGTGGGTCGGGTTCCTGACCTCCTCCAGCGGCGTGGTGCGCGCCAGCAGCAAAATCTTCTCGGCGACTTGCGCGGTCGAAATCCAGACCTTCTGGCCATTGACGACGTATTTGTTGCCCGACCGCACCGCGCGGGTCTTCAACTGCGTGGTGTTGAGGCCGGTGTTCGGCTCGGTGACGGCAAAACAGGCCTTCTCCGTTCCCGACACGATCGGCGGCAGCATCCGCTTGCACTGCTCCTTGCTGCCGAACACGGCAACGGGATTGAGCCCGAACACGTTCATATGAACGGCGGAGGCGCCGGACATGCCGGCGCCGGATTCGGAAATCGTCCGCATCATGATCGCGGCATCGACGATACCCAGACCGGAGCCGCCATATTCTTCGGGAATGCAGATGCCGAGCCAGCCGGCGTCCGCCAGCGCCTTGTGGAAGTCGGCGGGAAAGCCGCCTTCCCTGTCCTTCTTCAGCCAATAGGCATCGTCGAAGCCTGCGCAGATCTTTGCGACCGCGTCGCGGATCGATTCCTGGTTGGGGTTAAGTGCGAAATCCATGCGTCTCAATCCGTGTTCGCGCCGGCTGCCGCCCTGGTCACGCCATCGCGCACCAGAGCTGCGATCTCGTCGGTGGAAAACCCGGCCTCGCGAAGGATTTCGGCGCCGTGCTCGTTCAGCCGCGGCGCCAGCCGCGCCGGCTGCACTGAGGTATCCGACCAGGTGGCGGACACCCGCATGCTGCGGATTTTGCCTTCGCTGGGATGATCGACCACCGGAAAGAAGTCGGTCGCGACCAGATGCGGGTCCTGCAAAATGCTCTCGAGATCGTGCATCGGCATCACAGGCACGTCGGCCTTGTCGAGCAGTTCGGTCCACTCGGCCGTGGTCCGCGTCTCGAGGATGCGGGCCAATTCGGCATAGACGGTATCGATATTGGCGGCGCGCCCGGCGAAGGTCGCGAATTTGGGATCGCGGCGCAGATCATCGCGGCCGGTCGCCTCAAAAAAATTCGCCCATTGCTTGTCGTTATAGACGATCACGCAGATATAGCCGTCGGAGGTCTTGTACGGCCGCCGGTCGCGCGACAGATGCCGCGCATAGCCGCCCTTGTCGAGCGGCGGCTCGTAGGTCAGGCCGCCCATGTGATCGCCCATGACAAAACCCGCCATGGTCTCGAACATCGGAATATCCACGCGCTGACCGCGCCCGGTGCGGTCGCGGTGCACGAGACTCGCGCAAATCGCGCCCACCGCCGTCAGACCCACGATGCGATCGACAAGCGCATTGGGAACATAGCGCGGAACGCCGTCGCCGGTCTGCGCCATCAAGGCGGGCAGCGCGGTCGCACCCTGGATCAGATCGTCATAGGCGGGTTTGGCCGCATAGGGTCCGTCCTGGCCGAAACCGAACACGCCGGCATAGATCAGCCGCGGATTGATTTTCGAGACAACGTCGTAGCCGAGTTGCAGCCGCGCCATCGCCTGCGGCCGTACATTGTAAACCAGCACGTCGGCCGACGCGATCAGCCGCAGCACCGCATCGCGGCCCGCGGGCTTTTTAAGGTCCAGCGCGATCGAGCGTTTGCTGCGGTTGGTGTTGAGGAACACCGGCCCCATGCCGGGATGACGGGTCGGGCCGATCAGCCGGGTGACGTCACCATCGAGGGATTCGACCTTGATGATTTCGGCGCCATAATCGCCGAGCATCTGGGTGGCATAGGGCCCCATCAGCACGGTCGTCATGTCGATGACCTTGACGCCCTCCAGCGGCCCCACGATTTTGTTCCTCCCGGCGCGGCGCAGCTTTGTCGGCGCCAATGTCCTGAGCCAAGTAACGGCAGGCCGTCCGCAAGATCAAGGCCATCGGGCGTATGGGGGCATGCGCGGGGCAAACCCGGAATCTCGAGATTTCGCTCGCTGACGCTCGCGCCCCGGAACGACGTCGCAAATTGAGTCACGAGGCCGCATTCTCGCAGCGCGATGCGCCCGAGTTGTACAGGAACTTCCGCCCCAAAATGCAGAGGGCGCAGGGAATGCCGGGCGCACGGTGCGCCCGTAGCCGCGCGTGGTGGT
Organism: uncultured Alphaproteobacteria bacterium; assembly: GCA_963786045.1. Lineage (GTDB taxonomy): Bacteria > Pseudomonadota > Alphaproteobacteria > Rhizobiales > Xanthobacteraceae > Bradyrhizobium. The sequence goes on from CAWAXR010000025.1 coordinate 52,733, forward strand.
AGAAAACACGCGCGTTAGTCACCACGGTCACACCGGAACACCCGGCATTCCCCGCGCGATGGTTTTAACGGTTTCCTTCGCGATCTCCCCGGCGACCGGGCTTGTTTGCCACCGTCGCCCCCGAGAAGCTTGCCTCTCAGGAACTTGACACCAGCGTCGGGGTGTCAGGACCACGCGACTTCTCCGTCCGCCTTGCGCGCTTTTCGTCTTGAAGCGCCAAAGCGTCCACCGCATCCCGCACCCAACGTTCGTGACGATCGCGAAACGCCCCTCCTATCGAGGCGGGATGGCGAATCAATAAAGCTGTTTCTACCGGGCGGAGAAGCGAAAAATTTTTTATCGAGGGACTGGACACGATATTCGCGCAGCAGGCCCGTCGGGCAAATCAGTCATGGGGCACAGCCCGCACGAGCGCATGCGCTATGGGGCAAGTGGAAAATCCCCGGATGTCGCTCCGCTTATCCAAGTTACGTTTGCTTCAGGGTGAGCCTCGGGGCATTATCTGCGTTCCTCATTTGGCGTGGCATCGATGAAATCGGAATAGAGCCACATAACCCCGACCGCGAGAACCAACCCGGCAGCGCCGGCCCACCGAAAGGAATTGATTGGGGCTAAAAACAGGAACCAAATAGCACCAACAGCGCCAGCAATCGTTAGAAGGCTGGCCAATATCAAGCTGATCGTGCGGCGTGTCTTGCTCAAGCGACCTCTCCTTGGTTGCAGTAAGCTAATGCTTTAGGCCGTAGGATGGGTGGAGCGCAGCGATACCCATCGCATCTCCGCATCAAGATCGTGCCAAGGCGACGGGTTTCGCAAAGCGCTCAACCCATCCGGTCCCGATCGAGCATACGAAAACCCCTACCCCTTCCGCATCATCTCCCGCAGTTCGGTCTTCAGCACCTTGCCGTAATTGTTCTTCGGCAACGCGTCGAGATAGACGTAACGCTTCGGCCGCTTGAAGCGCGCGATTGAAGCAAGGCAATGCGCGTCCAGTTTGGCGTCGTCAGCGACAGCGCCGTCCTCCAGCACCACGCAGGCGACGACGATTTCGCCCCAGTCGGGATCGGGAACGCCGATCGCCGAGACTTCGCGCACGTCGGCATGCGTCAAGAGCGCCTCCTCCACCTCGCGCGGATAGATGTTGGTGCCGCCGGAAATGATCACGTCCTTGGAGCGGTCCGACAGCGTCAGAAACCCGTCTTCATCCAGCCGCCCGACGTCGCCGGTGCGCAGCCAGCCGTCCTTCAGCGTCTCCGCGTTGGCCTTCGGGTTGTTCCAGTAGCCGAGCATGACAGCGGTGCCCTTGGCCTCGACCTCGCCGGTTTCGCCCGCCGGCAGCGGCTTTCCGTCCGCGCCGGTGATGCGAACCGACATCACGCTCTGCGCGGGACCCACGGAAGCGAGGCGTTCGAGATAGCGCGGGTGATCGGTGCGGGCGTGCCATTCCCGGCTCAACGAGGTGATCGTCATCGGCGATTCACCCTGGCCGTAGATCTGCACGAAACGTTGCCCCATGGTCGCGATCGCGTCCCGGATATCGGCGAGATACATAGGCCCGCCGCCATAGACGATGGTCCGGATGCCCTCGCCATCTTCGCCGCGGCGTTTGGCGGCATCGACCAGGCGCCGAACCATCGTCGGCGCCGCGAACATCACGACGTTGTCGAGCTGCCGGGCAAGATTGAGCACTTCATCCGGATCGAAGCCGCCGGATTCCGGGATGACGTGCCGCCCGCCCATGCGGACGTGCGGAAAGTTATAGAGGCCCGCGCCGTGCGAGATCGGCGCGGCGTAAAGCGAGGCGTCGTTCGGCGTCGCGACATCGACATCGGCGAGATAGCACAGCGACATCGCCACCAGATTGCCGTGGCTCAGCATCACGCCCTTCGGCCGGCCGGTGGTGCCGGAGGTGTAGAACAGCCAGGCGAGATCATCGACCTCGCGCGGCAACGGCGCGGGCGCGCCCTCGCCTTCGCGCATCGCGCGGTAGGCGTCGCTGTCGACCGACAAGGTTTTCATCGCCGCGGGCAAATCGCTTTTCGCCTGCATCAACGCTTCGACCGTGTCGTCGGAGACGAACGTCAGTTTCGCGCCGGCGTCGCTGCATATCCATGCCGCCTCGCGCCCGTGCAGTTTGGCATTGATCGGGATGGCGACCGCGCCGGTCCACCAGATGCCGTAGAGGCATTCGAGGTATTGCGTGCAATTGGTGGCGAACAGTCCGACCCGGTCGCCGGGAGCGATGCCGTAGTCGCGCGACAGCGCCGCGCCAATGGCAGCAGAGCGCCGCGCAAAGGTGGCATAGTCCGCGTCGAGATCGAAACCGGTCAGGAGCGCCGGCGCATCGGGGCGCAGACGCGCCGATGCCGCCAGCCATTCGGCGACGTTCATCGTTCAGGCCCCCATGGCCGCTTACCTGGCGGGCTCCAGCACCGAGACATAGTTGGCGACCGCGGCCCCGCCCATGTTGAAGATGCCGGCGAGCTTTGCATTCTTGATCTGCATCCCCTCAGGCGCCTGACCCAGGAGTTGCATCGCCGTCATCACATGCATCGAGACCCCGGTGGCGCCGATCGGGTGTCCCTTGGCCTTCAATCCGCCGGAGGGATTGATCGGCAGCTTGCCGTCCTTCTGGGTCCAGCCTTCCTTGATGGCGCGGGCGCCCTGCCCCCTCGGCGTCAATCCCATCGCCTCATATTCGATCAATTCGGCGACGGTGAAGCAGTCGTGGGTTTCGACAAAGGACAGATCGGAAAGCTGCACCCCGGCGGACTGCAGCGCGCGCTGCCATGCCACGGTGCAGCCCTCGAACTGCAGGATATCGCGCTTCGACATCGGCAGGAAATCCTGCGCATGCGCAGTGGCGCGGAAATTGACGGCCTTGCCCATCGACTTCGCCGTTTCCGCATCGGCCAGCACCAGCGCGGCCGCGCCGTCCGACACCAGCGAGCAATCGGTGCGCTTGAGCGGTCCCGCCACGAACGGATTCTTCTCGCTTTCGGAGCGGCAGAATTCGTAACCGAAATCCTTGCGCATCTGCGCATAGGGGTTGGCGACGCCGTTCTTGTGGTTCTTGGCGGCAATCATCGCGAGCGCATCGGACTGGTCGCCGTATTTCTGGAAATAGGCCTGCGCGATCTTGCCGAACACGCCGGCGAAACCGCCGGGGGTGTCGCCGTCCTCCGGCAAGTACGATGCCTTCAACAGGTTCCTGCCGATTTCAGGCCCTGGCGTCCGGGTCATCTGCTCGACGCCGACCACCAGCACGATCTTGGCGGCGCCCGCGGCGATCGCCCTGATGCCCTGGTGCACGGCGGCCGACCCGGTGGCGCAGGCATTCTCGACCCGCGTCGCCGGCTTGAACCGCAAATTCGGGTCGGCCTGCAGCACCAATGCCGCGGTAAAATCCTGCGGCGAGAACCCGGCGTTGAAATGCCCGAGCACGATCTCATCGACATCGGCGGCGGCAATGCCGGCGTCCGCCAGCGCATCGTTCGCGACGCGGACCACGAGGCTCTCGACGGTCTCGGTATCGAACTTGCCAAAAGGCGTATGCGCCCATCCAACGATGCTGGCTGTCATGGTCGTTCTCCCTGTCTTGCCGGATCTCTATGTAACGCGTCGGCCGGATGAATTCACGCCGGTTCCAGCGATTTCATCGTCCGACGGCAAATGGCTGATATGCCGGCCCAGTTGGCTGATCTGATATCGGCCGCCGGGCACAGCCAGGATCCGCCCACCGCGACGACGTTCGGCTCGCCAAGCCAAGCCGCCGCATTGGCTTCGCCAATGCCGCCGGTCGGGCAAAACCGCACATCCGGAAAAGGCCCCGCCAGGGCGCGAAGCGCCTTGATGCCGCCGGAAGACTCCGCTGGAAAGAATTTGACCAGGTCGAAGCCATGGGCCAGCGCCTGCATCAGGTCGGACGCCGTCGCGATCCCCGGCGAGAACGGCAACCCGCTTGCGGCGGCCGCCTCCAGCAACTCGGGCGTGGCGCCTGGACTGATGCCGAATCTGGCGCCGAGCGCCTCGGCGCGGGCCAGATCAGCCGCGTTCAGGATCGTACCGATGCCGACGATGGCCTCCGGCACATGGGCCATGATCTCCCGGGCGGCCTCGGTCGCAACCGGGGTCCGCAGCGTGACTTCCAGCACGCGCACCCCGCCCGCGACGAGAGCCCTGGCGAGCGGCACCGCGTCTTCAAGCCGATCGATGGCAATGACCGGGATGACACGGGCCGACTTGAACAGCGCCGCCAGTTTTTCCTGTTTCGACGTCATTGTGAGGCCTTACGAGAGGATGCCAAATCAGGCAAGGCACTCGGCGGCATGGCCGAGCGCGGGATGATCGCGCCGGGATAGCCCACCACGACGCCGCCAAGACGATGCCCCGCCCGCGCGGCTTCGGCCGGTTCCGCGCCCTGCAATCGTGCGGCGATGTAGGCAGCCGAGAAACTGTCGCCGGCCGCCGTTGTATCGACAACAGGCCGTGTCACAGGCTCCGCCTTCACCTCCCGCGAAACTCCTTCGAACCGCACGATGCTGCCAGGCTGAAGACGTTTTAGCACGGCCTCGCGGCAGGGAATGCGCCCCATCAGCTGCGCGTCGCTTTCAAAGGGATAGAGCGGCAGCAAATCCTCCATCGAAGCCAGCGCGATATCGGATGCCGCAAACGCCTCGTCAAAGACGGCGCGCGCGACGTCAGGATCCGGCCAGCCACGGGCCCGGAAATTGGTATCGAAGACAATGCGGGCACCATGCTTTCGCGCGCGGTTGAGCGCGCCAATCAATTTCGCCCGCCCCGGCGCGCTGTAGATCGACAGCGTAATGGCCGAGAGATAGACGACCTCATAGGTCGCAAGCGAATCCAGAATGTCGTCGGTCTCGGGTAAATCCATCAGGCTGCGCGCGGCCGAGTTGTCGCGCCAGTGAAAGAAGCGGCGGTCGCCGAATTCGTCGGTCTGGATCAGATAGATGCCGGGCAATTTGCCCTTCAGCCGTGCAACCCGGCCGGTTCCGACACCCTCGGCGGCCCAGCCCGCGAGCATCTCCTCGCTCATGGGATCGTCCCCGAGCGCCGTGATGTAGTCGACCTGAACACCAAGGCGGGCAAGATAGACCGCCGTGTTCAGGGTGTCGCCGCCAAACCCGCGCGAAAACAGACCATCCTGAGCCTGCTTCAGCTCGATCATGCACTCGCCGATGCAGGCCACCCTGGTCATGACCGCATCCGTCGTTCAGGCGACGAATTGGCCGCCAAGTTCGTCCTCGATGTGAATCCGGATGATGTCGTCGAAGCTCTTTTCGGCCGTCGTGAAACCCAACTGAAGCGCCCGCCTGGGTTCGAAATTGCGCGGCCAGCCCTCGACAATACCCATGATGAAAGCGTCCGGCTCGCGCCTGATCCGGGCCGCGACCTTTTCTCCGGCAACCCGCTTCAGGGCGGCGATCTGCTCGCCGACCGTCGCCGACAGGCCCGGCATGGTGAGGTTTCGGCGCGCGCCGACGGCCGCGGTATCCATGGTCGCCGCATGAATCAGGAAACCCACCGCCGAGCGCGGCGAGGCATGCCAGTGCCTGACGTCCTCGGATACCGGCAATATGGCTTCCTTGCCGGCAAGCGGTTCGCGCAAGATGCCGGAGAAGAATCCCGAAGCCGCCTTGTTGGGAAGGCCGGGGCGAATGCAGATGGTCGGCAGGCGGATGCCGACGCCATCCATGAAGCCGCGGCGCGAATAATCCGCGAGCAGCAGTTCGCCGATCGCCTTCTGGGTGCCGTAACTCAGCAACGGCGTGTTGAAGAACTCATCGCCGATGGCATCGGGAAACGGCGCGCCGAATACCGCAATCGACGACGTGAACACGACCCTGGGCTTGTAGCCGCCCCCGGCAAGCCGGATGGCATCGAACAGCATCCGCGTGCCGTCGAGATTGATGCGGTAGCCCTTGTCGAAATCGAGCTCGGCCTCGCCGGAAACGATCGCCGCAAGATGGAAAATCACGTCGGGTCGACCGGCGACCAGCTTTTCGGCGACGCCGGCGACGGCGAAATCGCACGTCACCGTTTCGACCGGAAACCCCGCATTGGCGGGTTTGGCGGGCGCGACCACGTCCTGCAACGTCATGCGCGTGATGTCGCGCTTGCCGAGATTCCCGTCGCGCAGCAGCCGTTCGGTCAATTTGCGGCCGACCATGCCGGCGGCGCCCAAAACCAGAATATGCAAGACCCACTCCTTATTGTTCTTATTTCATCGCCGCGGGCCCGCGCTTACTCTTTCACGGCTCCGGTCATCGCCGACACGTAATGCTCGACGAAGAACGCGTAGAGGATCACCAGCGGCAGCGAGCCGACCAGGGCGCCGGCCATCAGCGAACCCCATTTGTAAATATCGCCGTCGACGAATTCGTTCACGATCGCGACCGGAACGGTCTTGTTCTGCGTCGATTGCAGGAAAGTGAGCGCGTAGATGAATTCGTTCCAGCACAGCGTGAAGGAAAATATGAAAGCCGAGATCATGCCGGGAATCGCCAGCGGCACGACAATCCGCGTGAGGATTTGCCAGCGCGACGCGCCGTCGATCAGGGCACATTCCTCCAGTTCATAGGGAATGGTCTTGAAGTATCCCATCAAGAGCCAGGTCGAGAACGGAATCAGCAAGGTGGGATAGACGAGGATCAGCGACAGCGGCGAGTTGAACAGGCCATAGGCCTGGATCACCGATGCCAGCGGAATGAACAGGATCGACGGCGGCACCAGATAGGCAAAAAAGATCAGCGCGCCGACGGTGTCCGCGCCCTTGAATCGCAGGCGCACGATGGCATAGGCCGCCAATACGCTGGCGGAGATCGAGAGCGTCGTGGCTCCCACCGCCACGTACATCGTGTTCCAGAGCCATCGCGGATACTGGGTCTCGAACAGCAGCTTGCTGATATGCTTGAACGTCGGATGCACCACCCAGAACGGGTTGTACGTGTTCATGTCGATCAACTGCTCGTCCGGTTTGATCGACGTCAGCGCCATCCAGTAGAACGGAAACAGCAGCACGATCAGGATCACGAACAGCGGCAGATAAAGCGTCACCACGCGGCGCGGCAACGACTCCAGATAGCTCATGCCTTCGCTGTCGTCGCCGCGGGCGGCGACCGGGGCTTTCGTTTGCAGCGCTGAATCAGTCATTGTTCGATCCTTGCTGCCACTTGCGGCGCTGCATGCCGAACCAGGAAATCGCGATCGCCGCGAGCAGGAACGGGATCATGGCGGTGGCGATCGCAGCGCCCTCGCCGAGCCGTCCGCTGATGATGCCGCGCTGATAGCTCAAGGTCGCCATCAGATGCGTGGCATTCACCGGGCCGCCGCGCGTCAGGGCCCAGATCAACTGGAAGTCCGTGAACGTAAACAGCACCGAGAACGTCATCACCACCGCGATGATCGGGGTCAGCAGCGGATAGGTGATGAAGCGGAACCGCTGCCAGTTGGAGGCGCCATCCAGCGTCGCGGCCTCATACAGCGAGGGCGACACCGTCTGCAGACCGGCCAGCAGCGTGATCGCGACGAAGGGAACGCCGCGCCAGATATTGGCGAAAATCACACTGCCGCGAGCCATGTTCGAATCGCCGAGGAAATTGATGTTATGGTCGATCAGCCCGAGTTTGATCAGCGACCAGGAAATAATCGAGAACTGCGAGTCGTAGATCCACCAGAACGCGATCGCCGAGAGCACGGTCGGCACGATGAAGGGGATCAGGACGATCGACCGGATCACCGCCTTGAACGGCATGTGCCGATTCAAAAGCAACGCCAGATAAAGTCCGATGGCGAACTTGATGGCGCTCGCCACGATCGTATAGAGCAGCGTGTTGAAAACCGAGAGCCAGAAGATGGCGTCATCCCAGAGCCACTGGTAGTTTTCCAGGCCAACGAAAATTCCCGCGCGACCGATGCGCTCGTCGGTAAAACTCATCCAGACGCCGAGACCGAGCGGATAGGCCAGGAACAGGATGAGAAATGCCGCCGCGGGCAGCATGAACCACAGCGCCACAAAATTGCGGTTGACGCGCAGCCGCGACCACAGCGACGGCGTATCCATGGCGGCCTGAACAGGCACAGATGTCTGAAGGGTACTCATCTCGCTCCAATTCCGAACCAGGCCGAGCGTGGCTCGGATCTTTAACAGAAACGAACCGGCGCGGCGAACCGCGCCGGCAGTTGAAATTACCGGAAGATGCGCTTGGCGGAACGTTCCGCTGAAGCCATCGCCGTCTTCACATCCTCGCGGCCGGTGCAGTAGTTGGCGAACATGTCGACCACGACGAAGTCGGCAATCGCGGCGGCTGCGTTCTCGCCCATCTGACCGAGCCCCGCCGGCGTCAGCGAGGTCTCTGCCACATCCCGGAACGGCGTGTTCTTGGAATCGGCGGTCCAGATCGGATTCTTGTTGAAGCCGAGCAGGAACGGCGAGAGATAGCCTTGCGCGGATTCGACCCAGGGATTCAACTGGTCCGGGTCAAGCATGAAGGCGGTGAAGGCCTTGCAGGCCTGCGGGAACTTGGTGAAGTTGAACACCAGGATCGGGAAGCCGAGATTCAGTTCCCTGGTTTTGCCATCCACTCCCGCCGGCAGATGGGCATGATTCATGTCCGCGGCGATCTGCGGATTTTCCTTCTTCGCCGTGACATAGATGGAAATGCCGTTGACGGTCAGGTGAAGCTGGCCCGCCAGAAACGCCTTGTTGTTGGAACTGTCGTTCCAGGACGCCGTGCCCGGCACGAAGTTATCGTAGAGAACCTTGACATATTCCAGCGCCTTCGCCGTCTCCGGCGAATTGATGACGACCTTGTTGTTCTGGTCGATCAGGTTGCCGCCGTGGGCCCACAAAGCCCAATGCAGCCAGGTGTTGGCGTCGCCGGAGGCATGTCCGAGCGCCATGCCTGCGGGCGTGCCATTCTTGTTCATCCCCTTCACCAGGTCGGCAAATCCGCCGAGGTCCTTGGGGAACTCCTTGTGGCCGGCCTTTTCCATGGCGGCGACGCGGTAATTCACGAGTGCGCCAGTGGCGGCAACGGGAACGCCGATCCACTTTCCGTCCATTTTGCCGTAGGCCTCGCCCGATTTGGACCAGCCACCGCCCTTCTTGCCGACGTATTCAGCAACGTCGGTCATATCGACGCATTTGGTTGGGAACAGGAACGGCAGGGAGTATAGACCCCAGACGATATCGAGACCCTGCCCCGTGTTCGCCGCCACCGACGCCTTGGGCTGGAGATCGTCATAGGATTCGTTGGAAACGTTGATCGTCACGCCGGTCGCCTTCTGGAAGGCGTCGACAATCTTCATGAACGCAACGTCCTCGGCTTCGACGAAACGTTTCCAGCGCAAGAGGTTGATCTTGGCGCCCGCTTCCGGCTTCCACGGCGCGGTCTGCGCCCAAGCCTTCGCATAACCCAGCAATTGTTCGCTCGACATGGCGGCCGCGACAGCAAGCAAGCTGCCGCCAGCCTTCAGCATGGACCGCCGATCCGGTGTAAAATGACTCATCGTCCATCTTCTCCCTGTTTAATTGGCTCTTTCATCGACCAATTGCTTTTTCGCTAACTCACAATCGCTTGCCAGTGGCCTCATCGAACAAATGCACCGCCGAAGGGTCCGGCTTCAGTCGGATCCTGTCACCCGGATTGAATTGGTGACGCTCGCGGAACACGGCGACGACCTGCTCGCCACCAAGCTTGGCGAAGACCTGGGTTTCCGATCCGGTCGGCTCGACCACCACGATCTCGGCTTCCGCGCCATCATCGGCAATAGTGAAGTGCTCGGGTCGCACCCCGTAGACCGCGGGCCGGCCGTCCGAATTGGCAGGCGCCGAGGCCAGCGGCAGCTTTACGCCGTTCGGGCCCTCGAAACCAGCGCTGCCGTTCACCTTGACCTTGCCCTTGAGGAAATTCATCGCCGGCGAGCCGATGAAGCTCGCGACGAACTGGTTGTCCGGCCGATCGTAAAGCTCGAGCGGGGAGCCGATCTGCTCCACGATGCCGTCGTGCATCACCACGATCTTGTCGGCCATGGTCATCGCCTCGATCTGGTCGTGGGTCACGTAGACGGTCGTGGTCTTCAGCCGCTGGTGCAATTCCTTGATTTCGGTGCGCATCGCCACGCGCAGCTTGGCGTCGAGGTTCGACAGCGGCTCGTCGAACAGGAACACCTGCGGATCGCGCACGATGGCGCGCCCCATCGCGACGCGCTGACGCTGTCCGCCCGACAATTGCCGGGGATAACGGTCGAGCAGCGGCGTCAGGGCCAGAATTTCCGCGGCGCGCTTGACGCCCTTGCTGATCTCGTCGGGGTTCGCGCCCCGCAGTTTGAGCGAAAATCCCATGTTGTCGGCGACCGTCATATGCGGATAGAGCGCATAGTTCTGGAACACCATGGCAATGTCGCGCTCTTTGGGCTGGACATTGTTGACGACGCGGTCGCCGATTGAAATCGTCCCGGAGGTGATGTTTTCGAGCCCGGCCAGCATCCGCAACAAGGTCGATTTGCCGCAGCCGGAGGGGCCGACCAGCACGACAAAGGCGCCGTCCTCGATCGGGATGGTCACGCCGTGCAGGACTTCAAAGCCGGCAAACGACTTTCGCACATCACGGATCTGCACTGACGACATAGATAGCCTCCCGAATACACCTGTAGTCCGCGAAAAATGCCGCGGCCGTGCCTGATTTGAGCGGGGTCATACCAGACTTTTTCGGCAATGTCCTTGGATCAAAGTCGTAGGCGTTCGCCTCGGCCGCAAACATTGCGAAGCGTGGGTTGACATGCGAACATTGGCCGCCAATACGAAGATTACGCACAAGAATAAGGCGTGTGCGCTGCGGGAGAATCCATGAACAAGCCGCTAACCGGCGTCACCAGGCGCAAACTCCGTTCCAGCGAGTGGTTTAACAACCCCCACAACCCCGGAATGACCGCGCTCTACCTTGAGCGATACCTTAATTACGGCCTGACCCGGGAGGAACTGCAATCCGGCAAGCCGATTATCGGCATCGCGCAGACCGGCAGTGATTTGTCGCCGTGCAACCGCCACCATCTCGAATTGGCACACCGGGTCCGGGAGGGAATCCGCGCCGCCGGCGGTATCGCGATGGAATTTCCGATGCACCCGATCCAGGAGACCGGCAAGCGCCCGACCGCGGCGCTTGACCGCAACCTCGCCTATCTCGGATTGGTCGAAATCCTGTTCGGCTACCCCCTGGACGGCGTGGTCCTGACCACGGGCTGCGACAAGACCACCCCCGCCTGCCTGATGGCGGCGGCAACCGTCAATCTGCCGGCCATCGTGCTGTCGGGCGGACCGATGCTGAACGGCTGGCACAATGGTGAACGTACCGGTTCCGGAACCGTGGTCTGGAAAGCGCGCGAGCAATTGGCCGCCGGCGAGATCGACTACGAGGAGTTCATGAATATCGTGGCGTCGTCGGCGCCCTCGGTCGGCCATTGCAATACCATGGGCACCGCCTCCACGATGAATTCGCTGGCCGAGGCCCTGGGCATGTCGCTGCCGGGCTGCGCCGCGATCCCCGCTCCCTACCGCGAGCGCGGCCAGATTGCCTACGAGACCGGCAGGCGCATCGTCGGGATGGTCTGGGAGGACTTGAAACCCTCCGACATCCTGACGCGAAAGGCTTTTGAGAACTGCATCGTCGTCAATTCGGCAATCGGGGGCTCGACCAATGCGCCGATCCATATCAACGCGCTCGCCCGCCATATCGGCGTGGAGCTTTCGATCGACGATTGGCAGAAATTCGGCCACGCCATTCCGCTCCTGGTGAACATGCAGCCGGCCGGCTTCTACCTCGGCGAGGAATTCCATCGCGCCGGCGGCGTGCCGGCCGTGGTGCGGGAATTGATGCAGGCCAAGCGCATCCATGAAGACGCCATAACCGTCAACGGCCACACCATGGGCGACAATTGCCGCGAGGCGCCCAAGCCCGACGGGGATGTGATCTGGAGCTACGACAAGCCGTTGGTGAAGGATGCCGGATTCCTCGTCCTGCGCGGCAACCTTTTCGATTCCGCGATCATGAAGACGAGCGTGATTTCAAAGGAGTTCCGCGACCGCTATCTGATCAACTCCAAGGATCCCAACGCCTTCGAGGGACGTGCGATCGTGTTCGAGGGGCCGGAGGACTATCACGCGCGGATCGACGATCCCTCGCTCGATATCGACGAACACTGCATTCTGTTCGTGCGCGGCACCGGCCCGATCGGCTATCCCGGCGGCGCCGAGGTCGTGAACATGCAGCCGCCGGCGGCGCTGATCAAGCGCGGCATCCTGTCCCTGCCCTGCATCGGCGATGGCCGTCAGTCCGGCACCTCGGGCTCGCCCTCGATCCTCAACGCCACCCCCGAGGCCGCCGCCGACGGCGGGCTTGCGATTCTCAAGACCGGCGACAATGTCCGCGTCGATCTCAACAAGGGCAGCGCCAACATCCTGATCTCGGATGAGGAAGTGAAAAAGCGCCACGCCGAGTTGAAGGCCAGGGGCGGCTTCCCCTATCCGGCCAGCCAGACGCCGTGGCAGGAACTCTATCGCTCGACCGTCGGTCAGCAGGCCACCGGCGCCTGCATGGAGTTCGCCACGCGCTATCACGACATCGCCGGCCAGGTTGGGGTGGCGAGGGACAATCATTAGTAGTCACCATCCTTGCGAGCCAACGGGTCGCGCGTATGCGCGCCCGATGACAGGCTCCGCGAAGCAATCCAAAGGGCCGCAAAGCCGGTGAGATGGATTGCTTCGCTTCGCTCTTCGCAATGACGGGACAACGAGCCTGAAGTTGGACAAGGAGATTTGAATGTCAGACCGCCTGAAGGGCAAACGCGCTTTCGTCACCGCCGGCGCAGCGGGTATTGGCCGCGCCTCGGCCATCGCCTTTGCGCGCGAGGGCGCGACCGTGTTTGCGACCGATATCGACGAAAAGGGCCTGGCGACGCTTGCCAAGGACGGCGTCACTGAAGTTGCGCGGCTCGACGTGCGCGACACTTCGGCTGTCGCTGCGATGGCCAAACGCGTCGGCCCGGTCGATATCCTCATGAACGCGGCCGGCTTCGTGCATCACGGGACCGTGCTCGATTGCTCCGACGAGGACTGGGATTTCTCGTTCGACCTCAACGTGAAGTCGATGCACCGGACGATCCGGGCATTCCTGCCGGGCATGCTGGAACGCGGCCACGGCTCGATCGTGAACATTTCGTCGGCTGCCGGCGTGTTCAAGGCCGCCCCCAACCGCTACGTCTATGGCGCCACCAAAGCAGCCGTTGCGGCGCTGACCCGTGCGGTCGCCGCGGATTTCATCACCAAGGGCATTCGCTGCAACTGTATCTGCCCCGGCACCATCGAAACCCCGTCGATGCTGAACCGCGCAGCGGCCGCGGGACCCCAGGGGCGCGAAATGTTCGTGGCCCGGCAACCGATGGGACGGCTCGGCACCGCCGAAGAGATTGCCTCGCTCGCGCTCTATCTCGCCAGTGACGAGAGCGCCTTCACCACCGGCGTTGCCCATATCATCGATGGCGGCTGGACGCTTTAAAGAAGACCTCATCCTGAGGAGCGGCGCCTTCGCCGCGTCTCGAAGGATGAACCTGGGATGCCCTCATGGTTCGAGACGCGCGCAAGAGCGCGCTCCTCACCATGAGGATCACAAATGAAAGGATTCCCATGAACAAGATCGATCTGAATGGGCGCTGCGCCGTCGTTACCGGCGGCGCACAGGGTTTTGGGCGCGCGATCACCGAGCGTTTTGTTGCCTCCGGCGCCAGGGTCGCGATCTGGGATCACGACCTGCCCTTCGCCGAGAAAACGGCCAGGGAGATCGGCTCCGGCGTGACCGCGTTCAAGGTTGACGTGTCCGATCTCGCCGCGGTTGAAAAGACGCGCGACGCGACGCTTGCCGCCTTCGGCAAGATCGACATTCTCGTCAACAATGCCGGCATCGCCGGCGTCAACAAGACGGTGTGGGAGACCGACCTCGACGAATGGCGCAAGGTGCTGCGCATCAATCTCGACGGTCCGTTTATCTGTTGCAAGGCGATCGCGCCGGCGATGATCAGCCAGGGTTACGGCCGCATCGTCAATATCGCTTCCATTGCCGGCAAGGAGGGCAACCCCAATGCGGCTCACTACTCGGCCTCGAAGGCCGGCCTGATCGCCTTGACAAAATCGCTCGGCAAAGAGCTCGCGCAGCACGACATCCTGGTCAACGCGGTAACGCCGGCCGCCGCCAAGACCGCGATCTTCGACCAGATGACGCAAGCGCATATCGACTTCATGCTGTCGAAAATTCCGAAGAACCGTTTCGTTCTGGTCGAAGAACTCGCGGCGATGGTGGCGTGGCTGGCGTCGGAGGACTGCTCGTTCTCCACCGGCGCGGTGTTCGACATTTCGGGCGGCCGGGCGACGTATTAGAGATCGACTTGCCAGGAGCTGTCATGATCAGGGAAGGCGGATGCCTGTGTGGCGCGGTGCGGTTCAGGTGTGAGGGAGAACCGATCAATGTCCGCATCTGCCACTGCCGTAACTGCCAGAAGGCGATGGGATCGCCTTTCTTTGCCCGCGCTCTCTTCGATCAGAAGGCGCTGACGATCCACGGCGACACCAGCCGCTATTCCTCATCGGAGGCGATTGACCGGGTTTTCTGCAAGACATGCGGCACGCGGCTGTTTTCCTGGCGAAAAAACGGCACAGCGGCGGGTATCGCCCTTGCCGTGTTCGACGACCGCAACGCGTTTGCGCCGACCGAACATATCTGGGTCGCGGAAAAAATGGAGTGGGTCAAACTCGACGATGGCCTGCCGCAATACCCGGGAACGGTTCCCCTTTGATACGAGCGCATGCTACCCTTCCCATCCGCCCAACCCGGTCAGGACATCCGTGAACATCACCCTCTATGACGTATCCGTCTGGTTTTTGCCGCTCGTCATCGCCATCACCTTTCACGAGGCCGCCCACGGGTTTGTCGCGCACCGCCTCGGCGACAACACGGCTTTCAACCTCGGCCGCGTCAGCTTCGATCCGCTCAAGCATATCGATCCGTTCGGCACCCTGATGTTGCCGGCCATCCTGCTCTTGTCGCACTCGCCGTTTCTGTTCGGCTATGCCAAGCCGGTGCCGGTGAACTTCCGCGCGCTTCGCAATCCGCGAATCGATATGGTCTGGGTGGCGCTGGCCGGGCCCGCCACGAATATCGCACTGGCCCTGCTCGCGGCGACGGCGTTTCATGTGGTCGGTTACTTGCCGGCAATCGCCGCGCAATGGCTGGCCAACAACCTCAAGAACGCGCTGGTCATCAACGTCATCCTCGCGATCTTCAATATGCTCCCTATTCCGCCGCTGGACGGCGGGCGGGTCGCGGTCGGGTTGCTGCCGAGGGCGCTGGCCCTGCCCCTCTCCAGGCTGGAGCCGTTCGGGATGCTGATCCTGATCGGAATTCTGATCCTCCTTCCGCTTGCCGGTTCGCAGTTCGGTCTAAATCTTGATGTTATTTCGGCGATACTGCGGACCTCGACCGGCTATGTGATCCAGTTGATCCTCGCGGTCACCGGAAACACGTAGTCGAATCTGCCAAAGCGTATTCGAGCGAAGTCGCCGGTTCGTGCGAAGAGGTCGCGTCAAACCACACCTGGAACCCGCCGGAAGGAGCCGAGCCCATCTTGATCAAAGCAGCCGACATGATGATCGCGCGACGCGCCGATACCAGGGCAAGAGCGGATTTCGCGACCTGGAAAATGATGGCGAAGCTCAATGGCGCCTCCTCCCTTCCCCCCGAGGCCCAGGCGTTCCTCGATCGCTACAAGGCGCTGCTGAAGGAAAAAACGGAGGCCGAGGCAACGGACGCCACCATCCATCTTATCTACCGAAGCTATTATGAAGAGATGGGCGGCGCGGGCGAACCGCCCGACGTCAAGGCCGACCCGGTCGGACAGGTGACGGGCAACGTCACCGCCTTCCGGCGTCCGCCACAGCAGCGGCCCAAGACCAGCGGCGGATCGGAGACAAGACCCCGGCTCCCCGTCGCCCTGATCTTTGCCTGCCTCGTCGTCGTCTATACCGGCTTCCGATATCTCATGCGGTGAGCGCGCAAAGGGCCGCCGTAGCGCAGCCGTTCCCCGCCGAAGGCACCCGGTCGTTCGCACGAACTGCGCAAGCTTCCGGCGCGCGGGTCATTTTGCCGCATCGCGCTGCTGGGCGGGACACGGAATGCCGGGCATAATAACCGGCGTATTTTCTTTGCTTTAGTTCAACAAATAACATTGGGAGGGGAAATGAAGCGCTCGATCATGGCCTTCGTGCTAGCTGCAGGTCTTGGGTTTGCCGGCAGCGCACTCGCACAGGAAAAGCTCGACAAAATCGTCAAGGTCGGAAGCCTTGGCGATCAATCCGGTCTTTACCAGGATATCGGCGGCCCGGGCTCGTCGGTCGCCGCGCAAATGGCCATCGAGGATTCAGGGCTGCTGGCCAAGGGCTGGAAAATCGATTTGATCTCGGGCGATCACCAGAACAAGCCCGACGTCGGCAGCAACATCGCCAAGCAGTGGATCGACGTCGAGAAGGTCGACGTGTTCGTCGATCTCGCCAGTTCCGGTGTCGGCCTTGCGGTCGCCAACGTCGCGAAGGAAAGAAACGTCGTCAACCTGAACTCGGGATCGGCATCATCCGATCTCACGGGCTCGCAATGCTCGCCCAACACGGTGCATTGGGTCTACGACACCTACATGCTGGCCAACGGCACCGGCAAGGCGCTGGTCAAATCGGGTGGCGATACCTGGTTCTTCCTGACTGCGGACTACGCGTTCGGACAGGCGCTCGAGCGCGACACCAGCGCGGTCGTCGTCGCCAACGGCGGCAAGGTACTCGGCAGCGTCAAACACCCCCTCAACAACGCCGATTTCTCCTCTTTCCTGCTGCAGGCGCAGAGTTCGAAGGCGAAAGTCATCGGACTTGCCAATGCCGGCGGCGACACCACGAATGCGATCAAGCAGGCGGCGGAGTTCGGCATCGTCGCGGGCGGGCAAAAGCTCGCGGGCATGCTGATGTTCATCACCGACGTCAATGCGCTCGGGCTCAATGTCGCGCAGGGCCTGAATTTCACCGAGACGTTCTACTGGGACATGAACGACAAGACGCGGGCTTTCACCAAGCGCTTCAACGAGCGGTTCAGGAAGAACCCGCCGACCATGGTTCAGGCCGGCGTGTATTCATCGCTGATCCATTACTTCAAGGCGCTTGAGGCGCTGGGCGGCAATCCGCATGACGGCGTCAAGGTCGTCAACAAGATGAAGGAAATGCCGACCGACGATCCGTTGTTCGGCAAGGGCTCGATCCGTGCCGACGGCCGCAAGATTCACCCGGCCTATCTGTTCGAGGTGAAGAAGCCCGCAGAGTCGAAATATCCGTGGGACTATTACAAGCTCATCGCCACTATCCCGGCGGACGAAGCCTTTATTCCGCTCGAGAAGAGCGTTTGCCCGATGGTCAAGAAGAGCTGATCGAAGCTGCGTGATCGACCGGACGACGCCCGGCGCACTCTCGCCGGGCGTTTTCGTTTCGCCTTGTCTCGATTCTGATCGGCCGATCTGCCTTCAGCTCTTTCCCTTGACGCGGAAGATCACTGGCAGGGTGAAATTCAATCCCTCGTCGGCGACAACCGGCGGCGGCTGCGGTACCGGATCGGATCGCCGGACCATCGCAAGCGCCGCCTCATCAAAGGCCGCATCGCCCGATCCCTTGACGATGCTCGTCGAGAGAATATGGCCCATCCGGTCCAGCACGAAACTGACCACGATCTCGGCGCTCTTCTGCGCGCGCTCTGCAGGATAGCGCTTGTGCCGGTCGAGATGGGCGACCAGTTCCTTCTGCCAGGTGGCGCGCAGCCGCTGCACGCTCGCGCCGGTACCCTGTGCGGGCGCCACCGAACGCGTCCCCTCCGGAATGGCTTCCGAACTGGGTGTCGCGGTTGCCTCTGCGGCGACCGACTCCACCGACGCGGACGTCTGTACCTCGGCGATTTTTGAATCGTCTTCCTTCGGCTTGTTCGCGCTGTTCGGCGCCACCTCACGATCGGGATCGTCGCTCTCGGTCGGAACGTCTTTTGGAAGCTCGCTCTCCTTGACCTCGGCCTTCTGCTCGGCGAGCGCGGGCGAGGCCACCGAAGCCTCCGCGTCGGGACCCGGCGGCAGGTCGGTCGGTTCAAGATGGGGCGACGTCATTTCGAGCCCGATCTCGATCGCCGGCGTGCCGGACGCGTCGTCGGGTTCGACGCCGCGCAGATGCGCCACGGCCAGCGCGGCGCCACCGACATGCAGCATGAGCGCACCCATTGCCGCGAAAATCCACAGCCGCCGCGAAGATTTTGGTTCGGTATCGAAGTCGGGCATCGCGATATATCAGCCACTCAGGGCTTGAGAATTCAGGGCTCGGATCTAGGGCTTGGCGCTTTCAGGAGCGGAAGGCGGAACCGCGGCTTCCGGAACGCCTTCCAGCGCGACCAGCTTGATCTTGGCGTAGCCGCCCGCGCGCAGGATTTCCAGAACGTCCATCAGTTCGCCATAGGGTACCGCGCGATCGGCGCGCAGGAAAACAAAGCGATCCTTGCTGCTGTCCGCCATCGCGTCGAGCGTGCGAACGAGATCGGCGCGCTTGACGGGGTTTTCTCCGATCGCCACCGCGAGATCGGGCTTGATGCTGACATAGGTCGGCTTGTCCGGCTTCTTCTGTGGCGTCGCAGTTGACGACGGCAGATCGATCGGTAGATCGACGGTCGACAGCGGAGCCGCCACCATGAAGATGATCAGGAGGACGAGGATGACGTCGATGAAAGGCGTGACGTTGATCTCGTGCGTCTCCGCGAAATCGGCGTCGTCGTCGATATCCGTCTCTGTAATCGATGCGCCCATCGCCTACTCCGCAGCGCGCGAACTGACATGGGTACGATCGAGATCGCGCGACAGCAACCGCGCCGCAGCACCCGACGACCGGCCGACCAGTTCGAGATAGCCTTTCGTCATCCGCGCGAAATGATTGTAGATGATGACGGCTGGAATGGCCGCGACGAGGCCCATTGCGGTCGCGAGCAGCGCTTCGGCGATGCCAGGCGCGACGACGGCGAGATTCGTGGTCTGGGATTTCGAAATGCCGATAAAGCTGTTCATGATGCCCCACACCGTGCCGAACAGCCCGACGAACGGCGATGTCGCACCGATGGTTGCAAGCAGTCCCATGCCGAGCCGGATCCGACGCGATTCCGCGCGCAGGATCTCGGCGAAGCTCGACGCCGCGCGTTCCTTGATACCGGCGTCGCTGGAAATTCCCGCTGACAGCCGCGCCTCGCGCATCGCCGCCGCCAGAAGCGACGACAATATGCTGTCGTTTGCGCCGAGTGCGAATTGCGCCTCCGCCAGCGATCTTGCCTCGCTGATCTTGCCGAGCGCATTGCGCAGCTTGCGCAGGACGAGCGACAGCTCGATCATTTTCGCGATGAAGATGGTCCATGTTACCAGCGAGGCAAAGGCGAGGCCGATCATCACGGCCTTCACCAGGATATCGGCCGACAGGAACATCGACCATGGTGACAACTCGTGCAGCGCCGCGACCGTCGATCTCGGCGGTCGGCTGGCGCCGTCTGCCGGCGCTGCCGGCGCATCCGCCACCGCGGCCGGCTGAACAGCAGCCGGCGTTGGAGGAACCGCCTGCGACGGAACAAGCTGGGACGGCGATGACACTGGCGCCTGCTGCGCGGCCGGCACCATCTTTTGCTGCGCCAACGAAGGCTGCGCCATCGGCAGCATCGCCAACGCGAAGATCAGGCCATGGATCGATCGAAAACGTGATGTGTACATATTGGACTCAGCCGCAGAAAGAGTGTCGTGACGGATACCGGTCAATTTGACCGTTTCAGGGTCATCCCGCCCAATTCGCTCCATCGAGCTTTGAACTGCCTTGATCAAGATCGAAGACCAGGCCGCGGGCTTGGGTATCCCGCATAATGCTCTGCGTTGGGAAAAAAGCGCAAGGCCCCGCACAGCGCCTTACCGCAACGTTACCTAATCGTAAGGTTGGGATCGTTCTAAATCAGCGTTGATTGCGCTTGACGCATCCGAAAATGCGCGGGCCACCCGCGATGAGATGAGCCGCCGAGACAGCGAGTTCACTTCGCCGCGACATTGCCGGAAGGATCGGCGAAGGTTTTGATGCGCTGCTTGATGTCTCTCAGCGTATTGAGGCTGGTTTCGACCGCCGCGGCCGGAACGTCCTGAAGCACATCGGTTGCAATGGAGTCGCGCAAACCGTTGAGATCGTCTGCAAGCTGGCGACCGCGCGCAGTGAGGAACAAGCGGTTGGCCCGGCGATCCCGGGGGTCGTGCCGACGCTCGACAAGACCATGTTCAACCAGCCGGTCGAGCAGGCGCACCAGCGAAATCGGTTGCAATTCGAGCACATCGGCCAAATCGACCTGGGATAGTCCCTCCTGTTCGCGCAACCGGAACAAGACAATCCACTGGGCACGCGTCGTGCCGCGGCCCCTGGCGCGGTGATCGATATAGTTGCGCAAAAAGCGCGAACTTTCGACAAGTTGCGTAATTAACTGCTTTTTCAGATCGAGAGACATGCGTTCCACGATCCCCGGATTGCGAATTGTTTAGGATTTTCAAGTCGTAGTGTGTTTACACATTAAGTGCACGCATATTATATTTGGAATCCCTATGAACCCTTTGGAAGAACCGCTACTAATTATTTTTTGAATCTGCAGGCCGACATGAACAAGTCGCGGACAACGCGTTGGATTTTGCTGGTCTTGGCCGCCGCTGCGCTGGGCTATTTCGGCTGGCATCGATTCCACGGCGAGAGCCGGACGACCGCCGCAAACAGTGCGAAAAATGCGCCCCGCGCGGTCCGGGTCACCGTCGCCCCGGTCGAGAAAGCCGACTTTCCGGTCTATCTGACCGGACTGGGCACCGTTCAGGCCTTTAACACCGTCGTCGTGCGTTCCCGTGTCGACGGCCAGATTGACAAGATCGCGTTCAAGGAAGGCCAATTGGTCAATCAGGGCGATCTGCTTGCCGAGATCGATCCGCGCCCATACCAGGCGACGCTCGATCAGGCCAAGGCCAAAAAGGAGCAGGACGAGGCCAATCTGGCAAATACCAATCTGGATCTGCAGCGCTATATCAAGCTCGGCGAGTTCGCGACCCGGCAGCAGCTGGACACCCAGCGCTCCACAGTCTCGCAATTGACCGCGCAGATCGCGGCCGACGCCGCGGCGATATCCAACGCCGCGACCCAACTCGACTATACCACCATCAAGGCACCGATTTCCGGCGTCGTCGGCTTGCGCCAGGTCGATATAGGCAACATCGTCAACGCCGCGACGCAGAGCGGGATTGTCACGATTACCCAGATCGAGCCGATTACCGTGATTTTCACCGCTCCGGAAGAGCAATTGCCCTATATAAACGAGGCGCAGGCCGTTGCGCCGCTCACAACGATCGCGATCACGACAGACGGCAAGAAACCGTTGGCGGAGGGAACGCTGGCGGTGGTCAACAATCAGGTCGACACCACCAGCGGCACGATCCGCCTCAAGGCTGTGTTCGAGAACAGGGACCACGCATTGTGGCCGGGCCAGTCGGTCTCGACACGACTCCTGGTGCAGACGATCAAGGGCGCCATCGTGATTCCAGACGACGCCATCCAGCATGGCACCGAAGGCCTGTATGCTTTCGTCGTCAATCAGGAAAGCAAGGCTGAGCTGCACAAGATCAAGGTGAGCCAGTCGATCGACGGACGCTCGGTGGTCGAACAGGGCTTGTCACCCGGACAGCAGGTTATCACGTCGGGCCACTTCAAGGTTCAGCCCGGCACGCTCGTCAGCACGGCTGTGGCAAGTTCGGATTCGGCGCAACCCAAGGTCCGCCAGGAATGAGCGAAGGGATTTCAGCACCCTTTATTCGCTATCCCATCGGCACCTCGCTGATGATGGCCGGCATTCTCTTTGTCGGCCTCGTCGCCTATCCGCTGCTACCGGTCGCGCCGCTGCCGCAGGTGGACTTCCCGACGATCCAGATCACGGCGCAATTGCCGGGTGCGAGCCCTGAAACCATGGCATCGTCGGTGGCGCAGCCGCTGGAACGGCAATTCGCGCAGATTCCCGGCATCGCCCAGATGACCTCGACGAGTTATCTCGGGACCGCCGCCGTCACGATCCAGTTCGATCTCAACCGCAACATCGACGGCGCCGCCAACGACGTCCTGGCCGCGATCAACGCCGCCGGCGGTCAGTTGCCGAAGAATCTTCCCTCACCTCCCACCTACCGCAAGGTCAACCCGGCGGACTCGCCGATCCTGCTGCTGGGGGCGACGTCGGACACGTTGCCGCTCACCACGGTCAGCGACTCCGTCGATGCCCAGCTCGCCCAGCAGATCAGCCAGATTTCCGGCGTGGCGCAGGTCATCATCGGCGGCCAGCAAAAGCCGTCGATCCGCGTTCAGGTCGATCCGGCGAAACTGGTCGCCAAGGGCCTGTCGCTCGAGGACGTGCGCAACCAGATTGCGATCACGACGGTCGACAGCCCGAAGGGCAACATCGACGGCGAAAAGCGCGCCTTTACGATCTACGCCAACGACCAGATGCTGGATTCGAAGGACTGGAACGACGTCATCATCGCCTACCGCAATGGCGGTCCTTTGCGGATTCGCGACATCGGCCAGGCGGTGACGGGGCCGGAAGATGCCAAGCAGGCTGCCTGGGCCAACGGCAAGCGCGGCGTGTTCCTGGTGGTGTTCAAGCAGCCCGGCGCCAATGTCATCGATACCGTGGACAAGATCAAGTCGCTGCTGCCGAGGCTGGTGGCCGCGATTCCGTCCGCGATCAAGGTCGAAGTCATCAGCGATCGCACCCAGACCATCCGCGCCGCCGTCGAGGATGTTCAGTTCACGCTGCTCCTGACCATTGCGCTTGTCGTCATGGTTATCTTCATCTTCCTGCGCAATTTCTGGGCGACGGTGATCCCGGCCGTGACCGTGCCCCTCGGGTTGCTCGGCGCCTGCGCGCTGATGTGGGTATTCGGTTATACGCTCGACAACCTGTCATTGATGGCTTTGACGATCGCCGTCGGCTTCGTGGTCGACGACGCCATCGTGATGCTGGAAAACATCACGCGTTACGTCGAGGAAGGCGAGAAGCCGATGGCCGCCGCGTTCAAGGGCGCCCGCGAAATCGGGTTCACGATCCTGTCGATCAGCATTTCGCTGGTCGCCGTGCTGATTCCGCTGCTGCTCATGGGCGGCATCATCGGACGCCTGTTCCGCGAATTCGCGGTAACGCTGGCGATGACGATCTTCGTGTCGATGGTGGTCTCGCTGACACTGACGCCGATGATGTGTTCGCGTTTCCTGCGCGCGCACAGCGAAGCCCCCAGGCACGGCCGGTTCTACCAATGGAGCGAGCGCGGTTTCGACGCGATGCTGCGCGCCTACGAGCGCGGGCTCGACGTTGCCCTGCGCTGGCGGCTGACGACGCTGGTCTTTTTCTTCGCCACGCTGGGGTTGTCGATTTACCTCTTCATCATCATTCCCAAGGGCTTCTTCCCCCAGCAGGACATCGGCCTGATCACCGCAACAACCGAAGCCAATCAGGACATTTCCTTTGCGGAGATGAAGCGGCGGCAGGAGGCCCTTGGCGCGATCGCCCAGGCCGACCCGGCCGTCGCTTCGGTGGCCATGGTGATCGGCGGCAACGGCAGGGCCGGCAATAACGGCAGCGTGTACATCACCCTGAAGCCGCTGTCCGAACGCGACGCCTCCGCCCAGCAGATCATTGCCCGCCTGCGTCCCAGGCTTGAGAAGGTCGAGGGCGCCCGGCTGTATATGCAGGCGGCGCAGGATGTCCGGCTCGGTGGCCGGCCGACCCGGACGCAGTTCGAGTTCACGCTGCAGGATGCCAATCTTGACGAACTGAACGAGTGGGCGCCCAAGATCCTGGCCAGGATGCAGACCTTGCCGGAGCTGCGCGACGTTGCCACGGACCAGCAGACCAAGGGAACGACGCTGCAGCTGAAGATCAACCGCGACACCGCGTCGCGCTACGGCATCCAGCCGCAATTGATCGACGACACGCTTTACGACGCGTTCGGACAGCGACAGGTGACGCAGTATTTCACCCAACTCAACAGCTACCACGTGATCCTGGAGATCCTGCCGGAGTTGCAGGGCAACTTCGACACGCTCGACAAGCTTTATATCAAGTCGCCCACGACCGGCGATCAGGTGCCGTTGTCGACATTCGCGACCTGGACCAGTGTGCCGGTCCGTCCACTCTCGATCAGCCACCAGGGACAATTCCCGGCGATCACCATCAGCTTCAACCTCGCCCAGAACGCAGCCCTTGGGCAAGCGACCGACGCCGTGCAGAAGGCGATGGCCGATCTTGGCACGCCTGCAACGCTCAGTTCGAGCTTCCAGGGTACTGCGCAGGCGTTCCAGCAGTCGCTAGGCACCGTACCGCTCTTGATCATGGCCGCGCTCGTTGTCGTGTACCTGATCCTGGGCATTCTTTATGAAAGCTACATCCATCCGCTGACGATTCTGTCCACGCTTCCCTCCGCGGGTGTCGGCGCGCTGGCGATCCTGATGGCGTTTGGATACGACTTCAGCCTGATCGCATTGATCGGCATCATCCTTCTGATCGGCATCGTCAAGAAGAACGGTATCATGATGGTCGATTTTGCGATCTCGGCCGAGCGCGACGAACATCTCACGCCGGAACAGTCGATCCGGAAGGCCGCCCTGCTGCGGTTCCGTCCGATCATGATGACGACGATGGCGGCCTTGCTCGGCGGCGTGCCGCTGATGCTGGGTACGGGCACCGGATCGGAAATCCGTCAGCCGCTCGGCTACGCGATGGTCGGGGGCCTGATCGTCAGCCAGGCGCTCACGCTGTTCACGACGCCCGTCGTCTATCTCTATCTCGACAAGCTTTCGAACGCCTTTTCGAACTGGGGGCGCTCGAAGGGCGACGACGACCATCATCTCGCGGAGCATGGCGCCGTCAAGGAAGCTGCCGAGTGACGCGGCTTCGATAGGCCACCGCATCCGGGCAGTTATTCAGCCGGTGCCGAGATAAGCCTTCTGCACCTGCGGATCGTTGGCGAGATCGGCCGCGGTTCCCGACAAGACACTCTTGCCGACTTGCAGAACGGTCGCGAAATCCGCCACTTCGAGCGCGAGTTCGATGGATTGCTCGGCAAGCAGGATCGTCAGCCCCTCCTTGTGCAGCCGGCCAAAGGTCTCGTACATCGACTCCACAACGGCCGGCGCCAGGCCCAGCGACGGCTCGTCCAGCATCAGAAGCTTGGGATCGCTCATCAGGGCGCGACCGACCGCCAGCATCTGCCGCTCGCCGCCGGACATGGTTCCGGCACGCTGGCTGCGCCGCTCCGCGAGTTTCGGAAAGATTTCGTAGACGCGGTCGAGCAATGCCGCCGCACGGGCCTTGTCGCGCAGCGGGGTCGCTCCCAGCTTCAGGTTATTCTCGACGCTTTGCTGCACGAACAGCCGCCAGCCTTCCGGCGACAAGGCAAGGCCCTTGCGCACGATCGAAAACGCGCTCTGTCCGCCAATCTCCCGGCCAAGAAATTCGATCGAACCGGAATGCACCGGGATCAGGCCGGCGACGGCATTGAGAACGGTGGTCTTGCCGCCGCCGTTGGAACCGAGCAGCGCGACGACGCTGCCCTCGGGCACGTCTAGCGAGACGTCCGACACGCCGATCAGGTCGCCATAGCGAACTTCCAGATGCCCGATCTTGAGCAAGAGGGCGGTCATGTCCCGGGTCCGCCCATGAGTTCGATCGGGGTGTGGCCGGCCGCGGCCCTGGCGGCGCGTTTGCCCAGATAGGCTTCGATGACAGCCGGATTGGCCGTAACTTCGCGCGGACTGCCGCGCGCGATCTCGCGGCCCTGATGAAATACCACCACACGGGTCGCCAGCGACATGATCACTTCCATGATGTGCTCGACGATGACGAGCGTAATGCCGGAACGATGGATGTCGCGGACAAGATCGATGGCGAGTTGCACTTCGCGCTGGGTAAGGCCAGCCATCGCTTCATCGAGAAGCAGAACCTTCGGCTCGGTCGCAAGCGCCCGGGCGATTTCAAGCCGCTTGCGGCCCGGCGTGCCGAGCGATCGCGCCGGCGCGTCCGCCAGCTTGCCCATGCCGACACGCTCCAGCACGGCGCGCGCGCGGGTCTCGGCCTCGGATCGGCGAGATGTGCGAAGAAACGCGCCGATCATCACGTTCTCCAGCACCGACATGTCCTCGAACGTCTGCGGCACCTGGAAGGTACGCGCCAGGCCGATCTGCGCCCGCGCCTCCGGCGTCAGGTCGGTGATGTCCTGGCCTTCGAACAGGACTTTCCCGGACGTCGACAACAGATCGCCGGTCAGACAATTGAAGAATGTGGATTTGCCGGCGCCGTTCGGCCCGATCAGGCCGAGAATGTCGCCCTGCTCCAACATTACCGAGGCGGAATCGACGGCCCTGAAACTGCCGAAGGCCTTGGTGATCTCGCGGGCTTCAAGGAGCATCTGCCGCTCCCCTCGCCGCCTCGGCCGCCGGCGCCTTGCTGCTTCGCTTCGCCAGGGTTCGATTGATCAGTGTCAGGATGCCGCCGGGCTGAAACCGCGCAATCAACACGATGATCGCGCCATAGAGGACAAAGGTCAGGCCGGCGCCCTTGCCGCCCAACAGATTATTGGAAATCTCCTCCAGCGGCACCAGGATCGCGGCACCCACCAGCGGCCCGAACAGCAGGCCGGCGCCGCCAAGCGCGGCCATGATCAGCATCTTCACCGAGATCAGGATGCCGAGCCCGGACTCGGGATCGACAAATCCAAACATCATCGCGTAGAGCGCGCCGGCTACGCTGGTCAGGCCGGCGCTCAGCATAAAAGCATGGAGCTTGGTGCGGCTTGCCGGCGCCCCCAGCGAACGCGCCGCGCGTTCGGAATCGCGGATGGCGCGAAGGTAAAATCCCATCCGGCTATTGGCCATCCACCAGGTGATGCCAAGCGTCAGCGCGAGGATTGTCAGAAACAGGTAGTAATACGGCAGCGCCGATATGAACGAGAGATCGAAGACGTTGCGCGGCACCGTCGGCCCGCTCAGTCCGACGGCGGCGCCGAGATAGTCGGTGTTCGTGACAATCAACCTGACGAGTTCAGCGACCGCGATCGTGGCCATGCTGAAGTAATGGCCCGATAGCCGCAGCGTCGGCACGCCGATGACGGCCGATATCGCGACGCTCACGACGACACCGACGGGAATGCCCACCAGCGGCGACAACCCGAAATGCGCGTAAGCGCCCATCGCGGCGTAGGCGCCGCAACCGAAGAACACCACATGCCCTACCGACACCTGACCGGCATAGCCGCCAATGACATTCCAGGCCGACGCCGCAATCGCATAGAGCAGCACCAGCGCGCCGAGCCGCTGCTGGAACGGCGTCGAAAGGACAAGCGGGTATGCAACGGCCAGCGCCAGCACTACGGAAAGCCACAGCAGGCGCCGCATCAGGTCTTGCCCATCAGGCCCTGCGGCCGGAACCAGAGGAAGCCGAGGAACAGGGCATACACGACCATGTCCTTGTAGACGGCGCCGATCAGATAGGCCGACAGGGATTCGATCACTCCGATCAGCAGTCCCGCCACCAGCGCACCGGGCACACTGCCGAAACCGCCCAACGACACCGTGACGAATGCAACGATTGCCAAGGTCTCGCCGACCGTCGGCACGATGTAAAAGAATGTCGCGATCAGCGCGCCGGCGAGACCCGTCGCTCCCGCGGCGATCGCCCAGGCGATCGCCTGCATGGTGTCCGGCCGAATACCCATCAGCTGCGCGGCGGTGGCATCCTCCGCGACCGCCAGCATTTTGGATCCCAGCGAGGTACGCGTCAGAAGAAGGTGCAACCCGAGCGTCACCAGCAATGCAACCACGCCGGCAAGCAGACGTGAAGCCTGAATCCTCAAGCCTCCGATATCGAACGTGCCGCCGACAATGTTTTCAGGGAGCGACAGGAAGTTTGCGCCGAACCACCAGAATACCGAATAGCGCAGCAAAAGCGCGAGCCCGAAGGTGCCAAGAATCTGGGCCAGCATCGGCCCTTTCATGATGTCGCGGATCAGTCCGAAATAGACGACGACGCCGAGCGTTGCGAGTACGAGCGCGGCAAGCGGCGCGCCGAGCCAAGGACCCGCGCCGAACAACGTCCAGACCACGAACGCCACGTACATGCCGAGCATCACGAAATCGCCGTGGGCGAAGTTCACGATGTTCATCATGCCCCAGACCAGCGTGAGGCCCGAGGAAAACAACGCATAGACGGCGCCCAACAGAAGGCCACCGACAATCACCTGAACAAGGATGGAGGACATGCCGGCGGAAAGTCTTGCGGGTTAAATCTCGACGATTGTGGTGCGACCAAACGAGACGATTGTCGTGCGACCAAACGATGAGGGCGGGATTTGCCCCGCCCCGATATCTCACCAGCCCTTGTAGGGTGTGACAGGGGCCTTCTCGGCGCCGGCCTTCGGCCAGACCGCGACATAATTTTCACCGTCCTGCAGCTGGATGATCAAGCCCGACGCCAGGATATTCTGACCCTTCTCATCGAACTTGACGCCCTTGTAACCCATCATGAGCTGATCGGGCTTGAGGTCGGTGGCCTTCAGCGCCGCCTGGATCTTGGCGGGATCGGTCGAGGCCGCGCGATCGATCGCATCGCACAGGACGAAGAATGCCTGCATCTGACGCCCGGCGGTGTCATCCATCTCGTCGCCACTTTTCTTTTTATACATCGCGGCAATCAGGGCGGTCGGCGAACCGGGCGGGCCGACGCTCCACGATGAGCGATTGAATACGCCTTGAGAGATCTTCCCGACCGCCTTGATGAAGGATGGATCGGAGTAGCCGGAATCGTCGGCAATGATCATCGGCGGCTTGTAATCGAGCGCCTGCATCGTCTTTTGATACAGAATCGCATCCGGTGCGTAGGCGATCATGATCACGACGTCGGGCTTTTTCTCCTTGAGCTGCAGAACCTGGCTCTGCACGTCGGTCGCATTGACCGCATAGGCGATGTCGAGCGCGATGTTCTGGCCTTTTTCCTTGAAGGCACTGGTGACCACGCTCGCGACCGAGGTGCCGTATTCCGTGTTGTCGTGGACCAGCGCGACATTGTCGGTCTTCACGCCCGCGGCTTTCATCTCCTTGAGGAACTCGAAGTAAATCCCGGCGAAATCAGACGCGACCGGCGTTACGCGAAAGAACCACTTGAAGCCGCGCTCGGTCAGGTTGGCGGCAACCGACTCGCCATTGACGAACGGAATGCCGTATTTTTCGGCGATCGCGCTCGCCGTCAGCGTGATGCCCGACTGATAGGCGCCGGTGAGCGCCACCACTTTCTCTTCCGTGATCAGCCGCAGCGTCTGATTCTGCCCTGTGGCCGGGCTACCCTGGTTGTCGGCGAAAACCACATCGACCTTGGCGCCGCCGAGCCCGGCGAGCCCCGCGTTTTTCGCCAGCGGGAAATTGCCAAGCTCCGGATGGGCGTTGTTGATGATATCCATCGCGACTTCGATCGCGGCCTTGGCATGGACGCCGGCACTGGCCGCGTTGCCGCTCAGCGGAAATACCGCGCCGATCTTGACGACCTTCTCCTGCGAGACAGCATTGCCCGCCGGCAAAGCAGAAATCGAGGCGGCACAAAGCAGCCCGAGGAAATGCTTGAATCTCATGTCTGATCGTCTCCGAGAGGTCCCACCCGATGCCAGGCTCTTCAGGCCGGGATGCGTGGGGCGTTGCCGCCCCCACTTCCCTTATTTTTCTTGGCGATTTCAGCATGACATGCCCGGTTGGCAGGGGCAAGTTTGCGGGGCTGCGCGGTAGTGTCTCAGTTTGCAAAGTGAGACGCGGCCGCGCGCGTGCCCGCAACCAGACGGTCCACCAAACGAAGGCGGCGTGTCGATCGCAGCCCCCGTCTGTTCGCCGGCGCAGAAGCGCTCAAGAGCTGCCAATACCGTTGCGCCAGCGCGATTTCGGCGGCGGTGCTGGGCCAAGGTACCGAGCGCTATGCGATGGCTAAGTCCCCTCGGACCGCCATAGCCCGTCAGCAAAACTGCGCCGTCTGCTTGCCAAAGCCGGGACTGACCGAGTAGAAGGGCTCACGCTTGGAGGGGATCGGCTACCCCTTCCCTCCATCCGGCCGGCAGCATCGATAATTTATTGATTCTGCTTGGTTTTTGGGGAATGGTGTAACGGTAGCACAACAAACTCTGACTCTGTTTGTCTAGGTTCGAATCCTAGTTCCCCAGCCAACCGCAACTGACTGAAATCGTTGGAATTTTCCAGAAGAGCCTATCCCCGACGGGCTTTTTCATGTCGCGTTTATGTCGCGAAACCTCGACGCGACACGGTCGCGACAGACGAGCAGTGGTCTGCCAGACCGTCGAGCCGTGCGGAAAATCAAGCCAGTTCGATATCAAGCCAGCCCAGATCGTTGACGGTGATACGATCCCCCCTGTTGACGACGACGGTTGTGGTCTCGGCTTCCACGATAGCGGGGCCGTCGAAGGAATGGCCCGGCAACAGCGATCCGATCGAATAGACCGGCACGTCGAGCCATTCGCCAAAGAACGCCTTGCGCGTCTTGCCGGGAAGGCAGGACGCACCGGATGACGCGATCCTGGCGATTGGAGCGCCTTGCGGCACTTCGCCGACGGCCGCGACGCGCGCATTGACGAACACCACCTCCTGATCGCGCGACGCATAGGTGTAGAGCTCTTCGTGGCGGCGATGAAAGCGATCCTCGATCTGGTCGACGATCGAGTCGGACGCCCAATCGAGATCGTCTAGCGAGACATCGATCTCGAAGATCTGTTCGCCGTAGCGCATCTCGGCAGATCGCTCGACCGCGATCGGGCC
Organism: uncultured Alphaproteobacteria bacterium; assembly: GCA_963786045.1. Lineage (GTDB taxonomy): Bacteria > Pseudomonadota > Alphaproteobacteria > Rhizobiales > Xanthobacteraceae > Bradyrhizobium. The sequence continues at coordinate 83,757 of CAWAXR010000025.1, forward strand.
GCCGAACCAGGCGCTTAGCCGGCCCGTAGCCTGCTGCTCCAGCTCGTGGAAGATCGCTCGCACCTCCTTGGGCGAGATCCGGAGAGCCTCACCAAAATGAGTACGGCTGACTTCGTAGCGCAGATCGCTGGTCAGCATGCCCCATGCCGACAGCACCGATGCGGCAGTCGGCACGATGATGCGCTTGATATCCAGTTCGCGCGCGACTTCCGCCGCATGCAGACCTGCCGCACCGCCAAAACTCAGCAGCGCAAACCGCCGCGGGTCGACGCCGCGCCGCAGCGTCATCAGCCGGATGCCATCCGCCATCTTCAGATTGATCATCCGATAGATGCCGGCGGCGGTCTCCTGGCGAGAGAGGTCGAGTGACGTCGCCAGCCGATCCACTGCGGCTTCGGCCGCCGTGCGGTCGAGCGGGCGCTGCCCGCCCAAGAACGCCGCGGCGTCGAGATAGCCGAGAATGACGTTGGCGTCGGTGACCGTTGCCGCGGTGCCGCCATTGCCGTAGCACGCCGGTCCGGGCACGGAGCCCGCACTCTCCGGGCCGACGCGAAAAGTGCCGCCCGCATCGATGCTGCCGATCGATCCGCCGCCCGCCGCAATGCTGGCGATGTCGAGGCTGCGAAGTGCAATCCGCTGCTCGGCCAGTCCGCCATCCGCCGACAACGACGCGTGGCCTGCGGTAATCAGCGAGATGTCGGTGCTGGTGCCGCCCATGTCGAACGGAACAAGGTCGGGAATCCCCAAGAGATCGGCGCAGCGCCGGCATCCGGAGATCCCGCCGGCTGGACCGGACAGAACGGTGCCTGCCGCGAGGCGCGACGCCTCCTCGACGGGCGCCATGCCGCCATGGGACAGGATGATAAACAGGCTGCTCTTCAGCCCGGCATCCTTGAGACGGGTCTCCAGGTTGGTCAGATAGAGCCGCACCGCCGGCCCGACATAGGCATTGACGATTGTCGTCGAGACCCGCTCATATTCCTTGATCTGCGGCAGTACGTCGCTCGATCGCGACAGGCTGATGCCAGGCAATTCGCGCGCCAGTCGCTCGACCGCGGCGATCTCGTGGACGGGATTACGGTAGGAATGCAGGAAGCAGACCGCGACCGATGTCGCGCCGGAGTTGCGGATGGCCGCAATGGCTTCTCCCAGCGATTTCTCGTCGAGCGGAATGAGCACGTCACCGTTCGGCCGGATTCGCTCACGCACCCCGAAGCGAAGTTCGCGCGGCACCAGCGGTTCCGGCGGTGGCGAACGCAGATCGTAGCGGTTGCCCTTGAGGCCCTCGCGCATCTCGATGACGTCGCGGTGGCCCTGCGTCGTCAGCAGCGCTACCTTGGCGCCCTTGCGCTCCAGCAGGGCATTGGTGGCGACCGTGGTACCGTGCACCAGCCGATCCGCCTTGCCGAGCAAGTCGGCGCGCGTCAGGTCTAACCTGCGCGCCAGCTCGTCCAGCCCGGCCATCACGCCGATGGATTGGTCCGCCGGCGTCGACGGCGATTTGGCGAAAACGGTTCGTCCGGTCTGGTCGATCGCGACCAGATCCGTGTATGTACCTCCGACGTCAATTCCAATCGTAAACATCGTCAGGACACTCGTTCTGTCGTTGGGCTTTCTGTGACCAGGCCTTGCTTGACGTCGCGCTGACGCGCCTCCTGTCGTCGCTGCACAGGCGGCCCCCAGCCGCCGCCGCCGGACGAACGCACCTCAAAGCAGTCGCCGGGCAGAACCTCGATCCCGACCTCCTTGGTGCGCAACACGCGCGGCGGGCGGTTGGCTGAGATCAACCTGTAGCGATGCGGCGCGCCGTCCTCACCGCCGAGCATCCCGCACGCGCCGTGCCGGGTGCCATCGCCTGCGGTATTCGCCAGCGCCGGCTTGGCGGTTTCGACCACAAGGTCGAGCGCGACGCCGAGGCCGCCGCGGAATCGCCCGTTGCCGCCGGAGTCGGGGCGAAATTCGTGATGCCGGAAATGCAGCGGAAATCGCGCCTCGGCGACCTCGATGCTGCCGAACTTGATGCCGCCGACGGTGTGCCATTCGCCGATCGACGACCAGCCGTCGCCGCCGGACGAAGCGCCGCCGCCCGGGCGCGCCTGAAACATGTGCCAGATGAACTGCCGGCCGGTGCGCGGGTCTTCGCCCTGGATCGCAATGCGGAAACGCCGGCTCCATCCGGCCATGGCGCGGTCGGGACAGGACGCCGACAGCGCCTTGACGATGGCCTCGACGATTTCGTTGGACGGATGACTGGTGCAGAGCGTCACCGGGCGTCCGGGGTCGGCCCAGACGATGGTGCCCTGCTTTGCGACCACGGTGAGCGGCCGCAGCGCGCCGGCGTTCTTCGGGATGTCGGCGTCGATCAGATAGGCGAACGCCATCACCGCGGCGGCCTGCATGTTGGCATGCGAGGAATTGACGAAGCTGGTGGACTGGGGATCGGAGCCGGACAGGTCGATCTCGATATTGCTGCCGCTCTTGGTGACTTTTGCGGCGATCCTGATGTCGCTGCGGCCGTGACCATCGTCGTCCAGAAACGCCTCGCCGTGGAACACCCCATCCTTCCAGCTCGACACCACCGCGCGGGTCTGCTGCTCGGCGGCGTCGAAAATGGTTTCCACCGCGCCCTCGACGAGGGGCGCACCGAATTCCGCAAACAAGCGCGACAACCGGCGCTGCCCCAGATGCGCCGCTCCGACCATCGCCGCGAGGTCGCCGCGAAAATCGCGGGGATTGCGGACGTTCAGGGCCAGCAGATCGAGCAGGTCGTCGCGCAGCCTGCCCGCTTCATAGAGCCGGATCGGCGGGACGCGCAGGCCTTCCTGCCAGATATCGGTGGCGCCCGGATTATAGCCGCCATGGGTCGCGCCGCCAATGTCGCTCTGATGTGCGCGCACGATGGTCCAGTACAGGCGCCGGTCGCCATCGAAAATCGGCACGAAGGCCGTCAAGTCGGGCAGATGGCTGCCGCCATGATACGGGTCGTTGAGCAGAAAGACATCGCCGGGGCGGACGTCGCTGAACCGCTGCTCCACTGCAAGCGTCGCCCACGGCAACGCGCCGACATGCACCGGGATGTGATCGGCCTGTGCGATCAGGCGGCCGCCGGTGTCGCAGATGCCGAGCGAGAAATCGCGGCTGGAGTTCAGTATCTGCGAGTAAGAGGTACGAAGCATCGCCTCGCCCATTTCCGTCACGATCGAGCTCAGCCGGTGCTGAATGACGGAGCGTGTGATGGGATCTATCTTGATGGACATCGTCGACCTGCCTGAAGAGAAATGGGCGGTCGATTCCGCTGCGGACCGACCGGAGTATTGAAAACCGCGAGCGTCTGCCGATCAGGGCAGCGCCGACACGTCCGCCAGCGCGCCGGCCGCCGCCGCAACGATCGCATCGACGTCGGCGTCAGTCATCGGAGTCGACAGCGCCATCAATCCGTAACCCGCGGCCAATATCCCGCGATTGAGCAGGCCCATGTTAAAGGCCGCCTGCCGCCTGGCTTCCGGCGCGGTCATATAGGCCGACCGGTAGTCGCGGATCGGACGATCGGCAAAATGGATTTTCAGGAGCGAGCCGAGCCCGACTGTGCCGCCTGGCACGCCGCTGCTCCGGAATGCGTCGTTGATGCCGTTGCGAACTGCGTCGCCGATCACATCGAGCCGGGCGAACGCGGCTTCGTCGAGCAATTCCATCGCCGCGAGGCCGGCGCGCATGGTGACGGGATTGGCCGAGAAGGTTCCGCCATGCGGTAACGCCGGCTTGCCGAGGCTGGGATCGAACACCGCCATGAATTCCCCGGCGCCAGCGATCGCGCCGACCGGAAAGCCGCCGCCCATGATCTTGCCGAGCGTGGTGAGGTCCGGATCGATCCCCCAGATGCCCTGCGCGCCGTGATAGCCGAGACGGAACGTGATTACCTCATCGAAGATCAGCAGCGCGCCGACCTCGCGGGTGACCTGGCGCAGCGCCTCCAGATAGGACTTGTCTGCCGGCGCAAGCCCAGCGCGGTTCGGCATCGGATCGACCAGAACGCAGGCCAGTTCGCTGCCCTGTTCGCGGATCAGGCTGACGGCTGCTTCGGTGTCGTTGAACGGAATGGTGACCACGTCGGCCAATACATTTTCCGGCGTCCCCTTGGCATAAGCGACAGAGACAGGCGAATTGCCGCCCCACGCTTCCGGTGTCGGATCGAGGCTAACCTCCGCGTAATCATAGGAGCCGTGATAGGCGCCCTCGCATTTCGCTATCTTCGGCCGCCCGGTGAAAGCGCGCGCGGCCTTCAGCGCCATCATCACCGCCTCGGTGCCCGAGTTGGCGAACCTGATCTGATCGGCCGAAGGCAGCCGCGAGACCAGCAGCTCGGCCAACTCGATTTCAGATTCCGTCGGCAAGCCGAATGCGGACCCCAGCGAAAGCTGCCTGGCCGCGGCCTCTACCAGCAACGGGTGGGCGTGACCGTGAATCAGCGAGGTGAAATTGTTGATGCAGTCGATGTATTCGTTGCCGTCCACGTCCCAGACCCGGCAGCCTTCACCGCGCGCGGCATAGATCGGGAACGGCTTCATGAATACCGTCGTGCGGGTGTTGCCGCCCGGCATGCTGCTCACTGCGCGATCATAGAGCCCGCGCGAACACGGATGTGACTCGGGATACATGTTCTCTCCCTGCATTGTATTTCAGCGTCCCAGATAAGCCTCGCGCACACGCGCGTTGTGTTTCAACTCGCTGGCGGAGTCCTCGAGCACGATTCGGCCGGCCTCCAGCACGTAAGCCCGGTCGGCGACAGCAAGGGCCAGCACAGTGTTTTGCTCCACCACCAGAATGGTCAGCCCAGTTTCGCTGATCAGCCTGACGCGCTCATAGACTTCTTCAGCAAGTCTGGGCGCGAGGCCGAGCGATGGCTCGTCGAGCAGCAGCAGCCGTGGACGCGCCATCAAGGCGCGCCCGATGGCGAGCATCTGCTGCTCGCCGCCCGACAGCGACCAGCCAAGCTGACGTCGCCGCTCCTTCAGCCGCGGAAACAGCGCGAAGACGCGATCGAGGTCATCCACAATGGGTTCCCGCCAGCGGCGCCAGCTGACGGTGGCGAGCGACAGGTTTTCCTCGACGGTCAATCCCGGGAAAATCCGGCGGCCTTCCGGCGCCTGCGCAATTCCCAGCGCTACCCGCCGGTCGGTTGACGCCTCCGAAATCGTCACGCCATCATATAGAATATCGCCGGACGCAACCGGATTGAGCCCGGAGATCGTATGCAGCAGCGTCGTCTTGCCGGCGCCGTTGGCGCCGATCAGTGCGACGGTCTCGCGCGCCTGCACCGACAGCGTGACGCCTTGCAGGGCCACGACGTCGTCATGCGCGACGACCAGATCGTTACATGCCAGCATGGACGTAACCCTCGCCGAGATAGGCCGACAGCACGGCGGGATCGGCCTGGATTTCCGACGGCGCACCTTCTGCTATTCTGCATCCGAAGTTCAGCACGACGATCCGCTCGGCGAGGCGCATCACCATGCTCATGTTGTGCTCGATCAGAACGACAGCGAGCCCGTGTTTGGCGCGAAGATCGGACAAGCCGATCGGCCAATTGATCGACCTCGCCGGAATTCAACCCGGCGGCGGGCTCATCGAGCAACAATACGCGCGGGCCGCAGGCCAGCGCCCGCGACAACTCCACCATCCGGCGCCGACCATAGGACAGCGAGCCAATGGCGTCGTTGGCTTCGGCCGCCAGCCCCATCTGTTCGAGGATCGCCATGGCCGTGTCGCGCAGCGCCACCTCACCAAGGTCGCCGCGAATCGCCGCGCCGGTCATGACATTTTCCAGACACCGTCAATCGCGCGAAGGTACGCCCGTGCTGGAAGGTCCTGCCGAGGCCGGCGCGGATGCGCTTGTGAGTGGGTGTCCGCGTGACAATCCGGCCTTCGAGCAGAACCAGCCCGTCGTCCGGCATGACTAGCCCGGTGAGGACGTTGAGAAGGGTTGATTTGCCGGCGCCGTTAGGACCGATGACCGCGACGAATTCGCCTGCGCCGACTTTCAGGTCAATGTTCGACAGCGCCGCCAATCCGCCATAGCGCTTTGAGATGCCGTGGGCTTCCAGAATATTCATGAGCCGACCTCCGGCGTGGGGGCCAGCGCGGGAGCCGCCGGCTTCCGGGCTTTGGACGTGAAACGAGCAAGGCCGACGATGCCCTTGGGCAGGAATACCAGAATTCCGAGCACCAGGATTCCGAAGAAGACCAGATAGGCGGGGCCGAGAAAGCGCAGCCATTCCGGAAGAAACGTCAGCAGCACCGAGCCGAGGATAGCACCGACAATGCTGCTTTCACCGCCGACGATCAGCATCGCCAGGTAGGTAATCGAATGCGCGTAACTGAAATCCTCGGGCGCGACGAACCGCATATGACAGGCGAACAGGCAGCCGGCGACGGCGGCGCAGATCGCCGACAGCACGAAGGCGGAGATCTTCACCACCGTCGTGTCGATGCCGGTCATCTCGGCGGCGATTTCGTCGTCGCGCACCGCGATCATGGCGCGCCCATGGCGCGAGGCATGCAGGATCGAGGCGACGGCGGCCACCGCAGCCAGCACCACCAGCCCGAACCAGAGAAATTCACGCTCGCCGGACAACGCCTGGCCGGCAATGTGAAGTTCGGGAATCCGCGCGATACCGTTGGTGCCCCCGGTAAGCCATATCCAGTTCGACGCCACGATATAGAACGAGACATTCAGTCCGAGCGTCGCCAGCGCGAGATAATGTCCCTTCAGGCGCAACAGCGGGAACCCTATCAGGCCGGCGAACGCAGCCGTGGCCGCGACCGCCACCGGCAACGCCGACCATGGCGACCAGCCGTAGCGCGTGGTCAGGATCGCCAGCCCATAGGCCCCCATGCCGACGAAGGCGGCGTGGCCGAGCGAGATCAGGCCAGCATAGCCGAATGCAAAGTTAAGTCCGATCACCGCCACCGCAGAAACCACCGAAAGATTGAGCAGCCGAAGATGATATTCCGGCAGTACCAGCGACAGCAGTACGCCAGCGACCAGAATGACCGTGGCAAGAGCTAGGGGGACGCGCATCGCCATCCGATCAACCCCTGTCCTGGATTTTCTCGCCGAACACGCCTTGCGGGCGCATCAGCAGGAACACGATCATGATGCCGAAGGAGATCAGATCCTTATAGGCCGAGGAAATGTAGGAGGCGCCCAGCACCTCGCTGAGGCCGACGAGCAGTCCGCCGACGATCGCGCCGGGCAGGCTTCCGAACCCGCCGATGATGGTGGCGGCGAAGGCCTTCAGGGCGATCGGGTCTCCCATACTGACATCGGCAAACCACATCGGCCCCAGCATCAACCCGGCGACTCCGGCCAGCAGCGCGGCAAGTACCCACGACAGCGCCAGCAGCCGATTGACCTTGAGCCCCATCAACCGCGCGGCCTGGATATCCTGCGCCACGGCCCGCATGCCGATGCCGATGGTAGTTCTGTTGAAAAGCAGCCACAGCCCCGCGACCATGGTCGCGGTGACGCCGACCACTGCCAGCGCATGCGTCGAAATAGTCGCGGCGCCAAGCGCCACGGTTTTGCCCTCGACCGGGGACGGCAGGCGAAACGGCCACGAGCCAAAGGTGAGAAGCGCGGCATTCTGCATCGTGATGCTGATGGCAACAGTGCCGACGATGATGGTCACCACCGAACTTCTGCGAAGCGGCTGATAGACCACGAGGAAGAACAACGCACCGAACAGGGCCATTAGAGCAAGCGCCGCACCGTAGGCGAACGGCCACGGCAACCGCGCGTTGACCAGCATGGCGACCCCGGCAAAGGTGCCTAACATGACGAACTGGCCGGCGGCGAAATTCACGACGCCAGTCGCGGAATACACGATGACGAATCCGATCGCCGCCAGCGCATAGACACTGCCGATCGCCAGTCCGTTGACGAGAAGCTGGAAGAAGTCCGCCATAGGTTCCTGCCGGTGCTTCGATCCGCGGGCGAACGTGCGCCCGCGTTGGCCTAGGTGTGGTCCGACCCGATCAACGCAGACTGACGGTCTGAATGAATTCCAGGGTCTTGGTGCCGGATTTGGCTTTCACGACCGACAGGTCTCGCACGCCGTTCCCCTTGGCATCGTAGGAATAGACGTGACCGATACCGCGCCAATCCTTGACCGAAGCCAGCCAGTCCCGCAGCGCCTTCGAATCGGTCCCGACCTTGCGCATGCCTTCCGCCATCAGCAGCGCGCCGTCGTAGTAGGCTAATCCATACGGATCGGGATCGGCGCCGAACTTTGCCTTGAAACGCTCGACATAATCCTGCATGCGACCGCCTCCGCTCGAGTCCATGAAGGTGTCGACGACGCCCCACACGCCTTCCAGATCTTCCGGCGACAGCAATTGCAGGGCCGCCGGCACCAGGGCCGCTGACGAGGTCACCAGCGGCATCTTGAACCCAAGCAACCTGGCCTGGCGCAGCACCAGGGCGCCGTCCTGCGGATAATCGAAGATCAGAATGACGTCGGCATCCTTGCCGCGCAAACTCAGCAGCTGGGCGGAAAAGTCCTTGTCGTTCTGGCCATAGGCCTCCATGCCGACTACCGGAATCCCGGCGGATTCGAAGCGCTTTGCGGCGGTCTGCGCTCCGCCCTGACCGAAATCATTCTGGATATAGAGGATGCCTGGCTTTTTTGCCTTCAGCACCTCCATCGCGCATTGCACCATGCCTGCCGCCGAAACGCTGTCGGCCGGGCGGATCCGAAACATCCATTCGTTGCCGCCATCCGCCACGGCGTCGGCGCCGCCGGCATACATCGCCGGGATCTGCACCTTGCTCAGCTCGGGGGCGATGGCCAGGTTCTGGGTCGAGTAGCTCGACAGGAAGAAGAAGGCCGGCTTGGTTTCCTGCGCCAACTTCACGAAGGCGTTGACCGCGGTGCTATTCGAGGCCTGCGTATCCTCGAACACGATCTTGATGTTGCGTCCGTTGATGCCGCCGCCCTTGTTGATGTCCTCCTCCACCATGGTCAGCGAATTGAAATATTGCTTGCCGGTGAGCGACAGCGGTCCGGTGATCGGCACCGTCGCGCCGATCAGGATCGGACTGGTCTGCTGTGCACCGGCCGAACCGACCAACGGCAGCGCCGTCGCCGCCAGCATCGACTTCAAGAAATCCTTTCTCGTCATCCTCATGTCGTATCCTCTTCGCAAGGCGGTCCGGTTCGATCCTGCCGTGCCGCCGGGCTGCGCCACGGCCTTGACATTCGTTCCGTTTTCCGGAACATAATTCCGGAATATGAAAACGGTAATATCGGCCTCTATTCGAGTCAAGCCGCAGAAAATGGCGGCTCCCGCTCAAGAATTGATCAGCGATCGAGATGGCTCCATGGCAACAGAAGACGCATCCCCCGGCCCGCTTGCCCGCTACATCGACGTTCTCGAAATCGTCGTCGCGTTTTCCGGATCGCTCACACTCGCCGATGTGTCATCGATTCTGGAGCTACCGAAAACCACGGCGCATCGGCTGCTGAAGGGGCTGGTGCGCTCCGGCCTGGCCACTGAAGGCGAAGGCGGCCGCACCTATCATGCCGGAGACCGGATCACCCGCCTGCTTCATGCCAGCGCGGATGAAGGATGGTTCGCTTCGCTCGCTGGTCCGCACCTGAGAGCCTTGACCGAGACATCGACGGAGACATGCTATCTGGCTCGACTGGTCGGATCGCGCGTCGTCGTGGCGATTTCACAGTCGCCCGACGTGCGATGGCGCGGCTACGTACAGCCGGGAATCGAGATGCCCGTCAATGCTGCGGCGACCGGCAAGGCTATCATGGCTTATCAGAGCAAGGCCCTGATCGCAGAGGCGCTGGCGCAGGAACTTCCAAAGCCGACAGTCAATTCGCGCAACAGTCGCAAATGGATCGAGCAGGAATTCGCCAAGGTGCGGAAGCTTGGCTATGCGACCTGCATTGGCGAAATCGACGAGGGTTTGGCGGCTATTGCCGTTCCCGTTACCCTCCCGGGAGGCGCCGTGCTCCATTCGGTGGGCATGACGGGCCCGCTCGAGAGAATTATGAACAAACAACTGCCGGAGCGACTTGCTGCACTGAACGAAACAGCGGCGGCTTTGGCCAAGGCACTATCGACCGGTGCCAGGATCAAGGCACGAACCGTTTAGCTCAATACGACGTGCAACTCGCTTTAGCGGCAATGCCGAAGCTGGAAAGGAGAACAGAGCTGCAATCGAGGCATGGCGAGATCAATGGGTTGTTCTCAGATTGTAAATTGCACCGAGTGTCCCCTTCGCGCCAAAACTGGACGTTCCCACAGGGTCGCCTTTCCGACCTACTCCAGATACGCGAAAGGAATAGTTCAATTTGGGCCGAAACCCTGCGGAAGCTGCGCCCCGCATTCACCTGGAGGCATAGCTATTTGATCATTGGACAGCCACCAACCGCGATCGGCCTGAAGGCTTGCTCAGCCGGAATGGTTGAGGTCAGTTTATAGTAGTCGTAAGGGTACCTAGACTCGTCCGGCTTCTTAACTTCGAAGAGATACATCGGATGGATCACGCGACCGTCCTGACGGATCGTAACGTCGCCGAACAGCTTGTCTCTGCCCTTGAATTTCTTCATTTCCGGTACAGCGTCCTTGGCATCGTCGCTGCCGATCGCCGCAACGGCATTGAGGTAGGCCAGCGTCGAGGCATAGACGCCAGCCTGATTGCCGCTCGGCATCTTGCCGTTCATGCCCGGTCGCGCAGCAAACCGCTTGGCGAAGGCGCGGGTGTCGTCATTCATATCCCAGTAGAACGCCTCGAGCAGTTGCAGTCCCTGCGCGACTTTCAATCCCATGCCGTGGACGTCGTTGATGAACAGCAGAAAGGCCACCAGCGACTGCCCGCCGGACTGAATGCCGAATTCGGACGCCTGCTTGACCGCGTTGATGGCGTCACCGCCGGCGTTCGCGAGGCCGATCACCTTGGCCTTGGAGCCCTGGGCCTGCAGCAGCAGCGAGGCAAAATCGGAGGTGCCGAGCGGGTGTTTGCTGGAACCAAGAACCTGGCCGCCGTGCTTTTCGATGTAGCTGCTGGCTTCGGCTTCGATACCCTGCCCCAGCGCGAAATTCACTGTAATAAAGTACCAGTCTTTGCCGCCTCGCCCCATCATCGCCGCCGCCGTGGCGTTGCCGGTCGCCCACACATCGTTGACCCATTGGATCGTGTTCGGAGAGCAGGCCTTGCCGGTCAGGTCGGAACTGGCCGTCGACGACGCCAGGAACGTCATCCGCGTGTCGCGCAGCAGCGAGTTGATGGTCAGGCCCACGGCCGAATTCGGAACGTCGACGATGGCATCGACCTTGTCGACCTCGAGCCATTTCCGGGCGATCGTCGAGCCGACATCGGCCTTGTTCTGGTGATCGGCGTAGACGATCTCGACCTTGATATTCTTCCCGCCGCCGTTGAAATCTTCCGCAGCCATGCGGGCGGCTTCCACCGATCCCATGCCATTGGTGTCCTGAAAAATGCCGGAGATGTCGTTGAGCACGCCGACCCGAACCACGTCGTCGGAGATTTCCGCCTGCGCGGCGCTCCACACGCAGGTCGCTACGCATGCAGCCGCCAGCGGGACAACCCGATTCAAGCCCTTCATCGTTTTCCCCTTTGACTTATTGATTGCTGTTGATGACGCGATCCCGGGCGTTTGCCGGGCGCGATGATTTGTTCAGACTTGCCGTTCCGGCAGCCGCAGCACCAAACCGTCGAGTTCCGGCGTGATCTTGATCTGGCACGACAGCCGGCTGTTGGGCTTGCGCTCGCAGGCGGCGCCATCAAGCAGCGCGTCCTCGTCGTCTCCGACCGCGGTCAGCCGACCGATCCAGCCTTCATCGACATAGACATGGCAGGTGGCGCAGACCGCGCTGCCGCCGCATTCGCCGACGATGCCGTCGAGGCCGTAAACGATCGCGGCGCGCATCGCGCTGTCGCCGGTCTCCGCCTCGACGCGCTCGGCGCGGCCGTCGGGATGAATGAAGGTGATGATCGGCATGGCACGCTCGCTCAGGCAGGCTTGAGGGTGACGGGAAGGCTTTCGAGGCCGCGCAGCGTATTGTTGTAGCGGCGCTTGACAGGGCCGGTGATTTCGACGGCCGAGACCTTGCGCGCCAGCGCCGCCAGTATCACCTCGCCTTCCAGCCGGGCGACCAGCTGTCCCACGCACATGTGAATACCCGAGCCGAAGCCGACATGGCCCGAGGCCTTGCGGGTGATGTCGTAGCGGTCGGGTTCGATCCATCGCCTGGGATCGCGGTTGGCCGCGCCCAGGAACATCAGGATCTTCTCACCCTCGCCCACCTTGCAGCCGCCGATCTCGACGTCCCGCGTGGTGGTACGAAAGAAAGTCTGCACCGGGCTCTCGAAGCGAACCGCTTCCTCGAACGCATTGCGCGCCAGAGCGGGATCGCGGCGCAGCCGTTCCCATTCCGCAGGATATCGCGCGAGGCAGTAGATCGCCGCACCGATGCCATAGATCGTCGTATCGAGGCCCGCGCTGAGCAGCGAACGCACCAGCAGCGGCGCCTCGGCACCGGTGATGTCGCCAGTGTCGACGCGGGCATGAATGCAGGCCCCGAAGCCTCCAGGCGCGAGGTTTTCGCGTTGGCATTGTTCCTGGACATAGGCCTGGTGCGGCGCCGAGCGCTCGATCGCGGTCTGGCGCAGTTCGTTGGGAGGCCCGAAGGCGTTGAACACCAGCCCGGCATAGGGGATCAGATGCTCGCGGCCGTCTTTCTTGAGGCCGACCGCATCGGGAAATACCGACAACGGATATGCTTCGGCCAGATCGGCGACGGCATCGAAGCTGCCTTTCGCCAGCAGCTCGTCCGCTTTCGCTTCGGCGGCGGCGGCGAATCCGTCGCGGATCTGTTTCATCACGGCCGGTGACAACACTTTGCTGAGCACGGCGCGGGTGCGGGTATGGGCCGGCGGGTCCGCCTCGAGAATGAGGCTCGGCGGCCGCCAGGGTTTTTCCTTGGCAAAATCGCTCAGGCCCACCCCGCGGCTGGAGCAGAACGTCGCGGGATCGTTCAGCACGGCGTAGACTTCGGCGTAGCGCGCAACCCCGTAGACATTCCATTTGTCCAGGCGCACCACAGGCCCCGCCTCGCGCAGCGCCTCCTGGACCGGAAACGGATCGTCAAAATATTCAATAGCGAACGGATCGATGTCGAGGACCGGAATCCCCGACGGCGCCGCAGCGGACGTTGCGTGGGCGCCTCCCCCGGCATTCCCGGTCAAACCCGTCGCGGCCATCTCACGCCTCCCGAAGTTTAGTCTTGTAATGCTGCGGCTTAAGTCTCTATTTCTCGACCGCGCGTTTGCGGGGATGATACGAGACATGAGCAAAAACGGATCTATCAACCCGCCCCGGAAGGCGGCGCGCAGCGGCGGCGCCAGGACCAGTCAGACCCCAAGTCAGACGCTCGATCTGGAGCGCTACGTGCCCGCCTTCGTCACGTTCATCGCCAACAAGCTGTCGCGCAGCGCCACTGTGTTTTACCAGAAGCGTTTCGGCATCAACGTCACGGAATGGCGGATCATGTCGCTGCTCGCCATCGAGCCCGGCATTACCGCCTCGCGCATCTGTCACGTCATCGGATTCGACAAGGGCCCGGTCAGCCGCACCCTGACCACGATGCAGAACCGCGGCCTGATAGCCATCAAGACCGACGCGAGCGACGGCCGCAGCCACTCGATTGCGCTGACGTCCAAGGGACGCGGCATCCACGACCAGGTCATCGTCGCGGCGCTGGAACGCGAGCGCCGGTTGCTGGCCTGTCTTCGAAAGGATGAGCGGGAAACACTGATTGATCTGCTCAGGCGCGTCCACGCCAACCTTGGCGCCGTGATCGGTCAAGTCGAGCCCTGAGCCGGCGATTGGCTTTACGTCGGTCGCGGCCAATTTGACATGCCGCAAACCTCTGATACCGCGACGGCAACGCTCACGCTCACCAATACTGTGAGACATTTTCCCTCCCCGACGGGCGCGGCAGTTGCTCTGCTCTCAGCCCTATTTGGCCGGAACCTTTCACAAGTTAGTTGCTTTGGCAACAACAATCCGGTGGGTAACCAGCCTAGCAGCCTGCTGAAGACCCCCTCGCCACGGAGGGGGCTTGATGGTCCACTTTTTTTACCGCTGGCTTGTGGGGCTTTCGCCGGACGCCCCAGTCTGGGACCCGACCACTTTCACCAAAAACGGCGATCGGCTGCAAAACGGCGATGTGTTTGCAAAGTTCATGGCCAAGCTCCTCAACCATTCTGAGGTCAAACCCCTGTTGTCAGACGAGCATCCAGACCCTCGTTGCCCCCAAGGACCTGCCCATCCTAGATTGGCTCGAAATCGACCAGTCATAATCACTGTGCCGAGGTACTCGTCATGCAACCCCTAGCTGTTGCACACGCGATATCACTGCACGCCGAGGCGCTGAAACAGCAGCTCGGGCCGCTGCGTCAGAGTCGCGGCGTCACCCTGATGCACGACCTGACCGGTCTCCAGAACATAGACGCGGTCGGCGACCGCGAGCGCGCTATAGAGGTTCTGCTCTACCAGCAGAATCGACAGACCCTCGCGCTTGAGACCGAGCACGATCTCTTCAAGGTGCTGCACCATGACCGGCGCGAGGCCTTCCGAAGGCTCATCCATCAGGATCAATTGCGGATCAACCATCAGCGCCCGGCCGACCGCGAGCATGCCGCGCTCGCCGCCGGACAATTGCCCGCCGCGGTGGTGCCGCCGTTCGGCGAGCCGCGGAAAAATGCCGAACACGCGATCCACGGTCCATCCCGTTTTGGCGCGCGCGCTTTTCAGCATCGTCAGATGTTCGGTAACCGTCAGCGACGCGAACAGCCGGCGGCCTTGCGGCACGATGGCGATCTTGCGCGCGGCGATATCGTGCGGCCGCAAGCCCACCAGGCTCTCGCCGCGCCACTTGATCGAGCCCGAGCGAATCTGCGGCGGCGTCAGGCCCATGATGGAGCGAATAAGCGTCGTCTTGCCCATGCCGTTGCGCCCGAGTACGGCGACGATCTCGGCCGTTCCGACGTCGAGCGAGACGCCGCGGACCACCTGCGCCTCGCCGTAACCGCTGTGAAGATCGCGAACCTCAAGCATGACGCGGGCGTCCCAGATAGACTTCCTGCACCTGCCTGTTGCGGCGGATTTCGTCCGGCGGTTGCTCGACCAGGACGCGGCCCTCGAACATGCAGGTGACGAGATCGACGAGGCCCAGTGCCAGGTCCATGTCGTGCTCGATCAGCACGACCGTAATATCGCGATCGAGCGAGCGGATGATCGCGCCAACCATCGAACGCTCCGAGGGCGAGAGGCCGGCGGCGGGTTCATCGAGCAGCAACAGCCGGGGCGCGGTCACAAGCGACAACGCGATCTCGAGCTGGCGCTGTTCGCCATAGGACAGATCACTCACGGCGACATCGGCGCGCGCCGCGATCCTCACCGCGTCGAGCGCGGTGGCGATCTGCCGCGCCTCGGCCGAATCAATATCGGACGTGCCGAAAAGGGAGAATTTTCGCGCTGATCGCCCGCGCAATGCCAGCACCATATTGTCCTGCACACTCAACCTCGGGAAAAGGTTGGTGATCTGGAAGGTGCGGGACACGCCGAGCTGAGCGCGCCGGTGCGGCGGCAGCCTCGTTACATCACGACCGTCGAAAGCGATGTGGCCTCCGGTCGGCCGCAGAAATCCGGCGATGGCGTTGAACAGCGTGGTCTTGCCGGCGCCGTTGGGACCGATGATGGCGCGACGCTGGCCGCGCGGGACGGCCATGCTGACGCCGTCGACCGCGCGCAAGGCGTCGAACGCGACGACCACATCGGAAAGCGTCAGGATCGGTTCGGACACGGCAAATTCCGGTAAGGGGACGCGGAACAGATCGCGTCCCGCAAAGGCTGGATCAGGACTTCTTGATGCCCTGGAAGGTCCGCGAGTAAGGCGGTTGCTTCATGTAGGTCTCGGGGTCGTAGGTCCAGAACTGCGAAACGTTCGGATAGCTCGTGATCGGCACGTTCCAGTATTTTCCGTCGGCCCGCTTGACGACTTTGCGAATCTGGACGTCGTATATCGGGTTGCCGTAGCCGTCGAGCCTGACGGTCTTGCCAAGCGGCGAGCCGGTAAGCTCGGTCTTCAGCACGGTATCGATCAGCAGTTCGCGGTTCTCGACCTTGCCACCCATCTTTTCCAGGGCTTCAGCCACCCACATGATTCCGGAATACATCGAGAACCCGTAGAGCGAGGGGATCTTGCCGTATTTCGCTTCATACTCTTTGGTGAATTTCTGGGTGACCGGATTGTCCGAGCCTTCGGCGAAGTGGGCGGCGGCGATGATGCCATCACATTCCTCGCCGAGCGTCCGGATCACCGACTGATCGGTGCCGTTCATCGCCGCGAGCAGCGGAATCTTCCCCTTGAGCCCAAAGCTTGCATATTGCTGGATCAAACGGGTGGCGTCCGCGCCGGTCTCCATGGCGAAAATCGCGTCGACTTTGAGGTCGGCGAGCTGGCCGAGATACGGGCTGAAGTCGGCGGTGTTCAGCGGATGCCAGAACTGCTGCACGATTTCGCCGCCGCCTTCGGTAAACACCTGGGCAAGACCGCCGCATTGCTCGTGGCCGAAGGTGTAATCCTGACTGATGGTGGCGATCTTCCGGTAGCCCTGCTTCAGCGCCCAATCGCCGAACGGATGGGTAAAGGCGCTGGCCGAATAGCCGGCGACGCGGATCACGTTCCTGATGCGCTGGCGCTGGGTGAGATCGTCGGCGGCAATGATCGGGATGAAATACGGCGTGCCCGTTCCCTTGACGTAATTAGCGACCGCAAGCCCGGTATTGGCAAGCAGGTCTCCGATCAGCATATGGCAATTGCCCTGCTCGACCAGGCGGCGCGCCTTCTGCAGGGCGGTATCTGGGTTGGACGCGTCGTCCTCGATCACCAGTTCGACCTTGCGGCCGGCGATCTCGTTCTTGACGGAATCGAGGTAGAATTGCACACCCTCGACCATTTCCTTGCCGCCCGAGGCGACTACGCCGGTGAGCGGGGCCAGCAGACCGATCCTGATCGGGCTCGCCTGCGCAAATGCGCGTCGCCAGGGGGCGTTGGCTACACCGACCGCAGTGAACGCTGCGGTCGAGGTCTTCAAGAATTGCCTGCGGTCCATTTCAATATCCTTTCGTGGAAACGATTAACGCTGCTTGCGTGTCAGCAAGGCGCGCAGCGTGCCGATGATGCCCTCGGGGGCGAAAATCATGATCAGGATGAAGGTAACACCGAGTACCATCTGCCAGCGCTCGGTGTAGGCACTGACGGCATTCTCAAGCGCGATGATCGCAGCCGCTCCGACAAAGCCGCCGAACAGCGAGCCGACGCCGCCGGCAATCATCATCAACACACCTTCGACTGACTGCGCCAGCGCCACGGTCGAGGGGCTGACGAAGTTGTTGAACATCGCATAAAGCGCGCCGGCAATTCCGGCGAAAAAGCCAGACACCGTAAAGCCGACGAACAGATGCAGCGGAACATTGTAACCGAGGCTGCGCATCCGGCTTTCGCTGTCGCGAATGCCGAGCAGGGTCAGGCCGAACGGGGAGCGGACGAACCGCCACATCGCGTAACTCACCACCGCCGCAGCTGCCAGCACCACCCAGTAGAAGGCCTGGTGGGTCACCAGCCAGGGCGGCCGGACGTCGCCGCGCATGCCGTTCTCGCCGCCGGTCACCTGGGTCCAGCGCAGGCAGATTCCCCACACGATCATGCCGAGCGCCAATGTCAGCAGCAGAAAGTAGACGCCCGATGTGCGCACCGCGAGCAGCGCAAAGATTGCCGCAACCAGCGTCGCGGCGATCACGCCGAGCGCGAAGGCCGGAAGCGGCGGCAGGCCGGCCTTCGCGGTCGCATAGACGACCACATAGCCGGAGACGCCGAAGATCGCTCCATGGCCAAGCGACGTGCGCCCGGCGAAGCCGGCGAGAATATCGATCGACATCGCCAGCACGCCAAAGATCAGCATCTCGGTGGCGAGCCCGACCTGATAGTTGGTGAGCACCAGAGGCAGCGCGGCTGCCGCCGCCAGCACGACCAAAGCGACGACGACTGCGCGGGGCGTCATGCCGGCGATCCTGATAGGATGCGACGTTGCTTGCGTCATGTCGATACCGCCCGTCCGAATAGGCCGAGCGGCCGAAACGCCAGCAGCACCGCCATCGGACCGAAGATGACGAAATAGGCGAACTCCGGAAACATGACCTGACCCAGCGTATTGAGAAGGCCCACCAGAAGGCTGCCGACGCCGACGCCAACCAGGCTGCCGCGGCCGCCGATAATGACGACCGCAAGACTGAACACGAGAATCTCGGCATCGGCCGAAGGATACAGCGACAGGAACGCACCGCCCATCAGCCCCCCGAGACCGGCCAGCGCCGAGCCGAGCAGGAAGGTGACGAGGAATACGCGGCGGATATTCACTCCCGACGCCTCCACCATCTCGGCATCGTCGACGCCGGCGCGGATCAGCGCGCCCAGCCGGGTGTGGTTCAACAGCGCCCACAGCGCGGCGAACACGACAATGCCGGTGACCAGCACGAAAAGCCGGTAGGTCGGATAGAACACGCCGAAGCACGCGCATGCCGCCGCGAAGCATCTGCGGTATCGGCACGGTGAAACTGTCGCCGCCCCAGATCACCAGCGCCAGATCGTTGAGAACGAAGGCAAAGCCAAGCGTCAGCAGAACCTGGCGCAGTTCATTGCCGCGGACAAAGCGCAGCAGTCCCTGATCGAGCACAAAGCCGATCGCTGCGATCGCCGCCATGGCACCGAGGCCACCGACCACGAAGCTGCCGGTCCTGGTTGCGACCGCAAAGCCGATATAGCCGCCGAACAGATAGAGCGCGCCGTGCGCCAGATTGACGATGCGCAGCAATCCAAAGATCAGCGTAAAGCCACTCGCCACCACGAACAGCAGGGCGGCGAAGGTCAATCCGTTGAGAAGCTGGAAGGTGCTCATCGGTGCCTTAAGGCGCTTTCGGTCCGGTGGCGAGATACCAATCGAGGATCTGTTCTCCCGTCATGAAGGCGACGTCGGGCTTTTGCCGGATCTTCTCGAAGATGCGGCGGAAATACCGCGTGCGATGCGGCGCGCCCATGATGTAGGGATGGATCACCAGCGCCATGATGCGGGCGGAATCGGCGGCATCGTCGTAGATCTGCTCGAACTGATCGATCGCGCGATCGTAATATTCCGATGCCTTGTGATGCTGGATCAGCATCATGGCGACGTCATTGCATTCCTGGGTGTAGGGAATGTTGACGATCGGGGCGGTGGTGGTCTTGAGCCAGACCGGCTGATCGTCCAGCACCCAGTCGGCGACGTATTGATAGCCTTCCTGCTTCAACAGGTCCGGCGTTTCCCAGGTCTCGGTGAGACCCGGCCCAAGCCAGCCGCGCGGACGTTTTCCGGTCGCCGCCTCGATCACGTCGGCGGTCCTGCGGATATCCTCACGCTCGTTCTCGACCTTCTGCATGTTGCGCTGGGTAAAGCCGTGCCCCATGAATTCCCAATGGCGGGCCTTCGCAGCCGCCACGATCGGCGGATAGGCCGCCAGCGCCGATCCGTTGATGGCGAGCACGCCGGGAATCTTGAACTCGTCGAACACCTTGAGCAGGCGCCAGAAGCCGACACGGTTGCCATATTCGTGCCAGGCCCAGTTCGGAATGTCGGGGGTGGGCGAACCACCGGCCGGGGGCGTCAGAACGGTACGCGGCATGGTGAGCTTGGCGTCCCACTCCTCGACATTGACGATCACCCAAACCGCCATGCGGGCGCCATTCGGCAGCTTCAACGGCGGGCGGTCCACGATCGGTGAATAGACGATGCGTTCGGTGGGCAACATGGTCATGCCTCCGGTGGCGTGATGGTGATGGTGAGCGGCGGCAGGCCGTCGATGTGGGCCGTTATCAGATCGCCCGGCACGACCGGACCGACGCCCGAGGGCGTGCCGGTGTAGATCAGGTCGCCGGCGGCGAGCGTGACTTGTTTGGACAATTGCGCGATCACTTCGGCAACGCTCCAGATCATCTGACCGGTGTCGCCGCGCTGGCGCTCGACGCCGTTGACCGAAAGCGTGATGGCGCAGTGCCCGAACCGGGCAGCGTCGCAGCCCTGCGCGATCGCGCCGCACGGCGCCGACGCATCGAAACTCTTGCCGACTTCCCAGGGCAGACGCATGTCGCGCGCGTCACGCTGGCGATCGCGCCGCGTCAAATCGATGCCAACGGCATAACCCCAGATATGACTGCTTGCATCGACCACCCCGATGTTGCGGCCGCCACGGCCGATCGCCACCACCAACTCGACCTCGAACTGGAAATCCGACGTGAACGGCGGATATGGCACGGCCGCGCCGTCCGGCACGATGGCGTCGCGAGGTTTCTGGAAGAAGAACGGCGGATCGCGCTCGTCGGCCTCCTTCATCTCGCGGATGTGGTCGAGGTAGTTGCGGCCGACGCAATAGATACGGCGGACCGGAAAGACACCGCCGCCCACCACGGGTACTTCCGTCGCCGGAATGGCCGGCAGCGCGAGCCGCGGTATTGCGCTCATGCCCTCGCTCCCGGCTGCAGGTTCTGAGACTGATACCAGTCAAGAATCTGTTCGCCGTTCCAGTGCACAACGCCATCGTGCTTGTTCACATAATCGTAAATCGCTTCAAGAAACTTGATCCGGAACGGCTGGCCGCTAATGTAGGGATGGATTGCAATCGACATGATCTTCGGCCGGTCCTTGCTTTCGGTATAAAGACGGTCGAAGCAGTCGATCGAGCGCCTGAGCAAGTGATCGCTGTCGTGATGCTGCACCATCATCATGGGAATGTCGTTCAGCTCCACCGTATAGGGCAGCGTCACCAGCGACCCCTTGGCGGTACGGATCACCGTCGGCTCGTCATCATAGACCCAATCGCCGATATATTTGACGCCGGCTTCGGCGAGAAATTCCGGCGTCTCCAGGGTTTGCGTCAGGCCAGGTCCGAGCCAACCGACCGGCCGCTTGCCGGTGAAGCCTTCGATCACGCGCATCGAACGCTCGATCATCGCCTTCTGGTCCGGCTCCTTGTGAATCGGCCCCTGCTCGTAGGCATGGCCCATGAATTCCCAGCCGGCATCCTTTGCCTGCTGCGCGACCCGCGGGTAATCCTCGCAGACCCGCGCATTGATCGAGAGCGTCGGCGCGATGCCGAGCTTCTTGTAGAGATCGAAGAACCGCCACACGCCGACGCGCATACCATATTCGTGCCAGCTCCAGTTCGGCACATCCGGCAACAAGGGAATGCCGGTCGGAGCCGGAATCACCTGCCGCGCCATCGGCTTCGAAATGTCCCAGACTTCGAGATTGACGATGGTCCAGATCACCATGCGGGCGCCGCCCGGCAGCTTCAGCGCCGGTCGGTCGACGATGGCGGAATAGTCGCTTCGCTCGCGCGGGATCATGGGGCCGGTCATGGCGGGTACTCTTCAGGTCGGTTGAAAAAGGGTGATGGTCATGCCGCACTGCTTTTGGGCGGGGCAAGCGCTTCGAGCGCCATCACCGCGTCCGTATCCATCACAAAGCCGAAAGCCGTGCGGATGCAGGCCAGCCCCGCCGCGTGCAGTTCAGGCCCGTCCATGCTGTCGACGCAGTCCTCGACCACGATCACCGCGTAGTCGCGCACATTCGCGGCCGTCGTGGTCGCGAGCACGCACGAATTGGTGTTGACCCCGGTGATCAGCAGCGTGTTGATTCCGTGCGAGCGCAGCAGAAAATCGAGGTCGGTGCCGAGAAAGCAGTCGTAACGCTTCTTGGTGTTGACGATGAAATCCCTGGCATCGAGCAGTTGCGGCATCACCGTGCAGCCGGGCCCGCCGATGATGTTATGCCGCATCACGTTCTTGCGGGTGGCGGCCGGATCCTCGGCGCGGGTGCGCCAGAACGGGTTCGCGCGGATTTCATCGGCGTCGCGATACGACGTCACCTGGTGGATCACGGGAATGCCGACGCCGCGGCACCAGTCGAACAAGCGCTTGTTGGCCGCGATCACGCGTGTTGCGACGTCAGGCGCGGTCGGCATGGTGGCCACCGCCATGTCGAGATGACCGCGATGCAGGTCAATCGCCACCACCGCGGCCTTCGGACGATCGACACCGAGATTCATGGCGCGCCTCATATCAATGAATTGACGGATGTCTTCAGCAATGCCCGCTGATCGATGCCGAAGCAATCGGCGAGCCAGTCGGCCAGCACTTCCTGGCCGATGGTCGGATTGTCGTGCTGGCAATGCTCGGCGCCGGTCTCCTCCGGGTCGAGCACGCGCAGCGTCGCATCGACGCCATGGGCCTTCGCATAGTCGTAGGTGCTTCGCGCCGCGGTCACCGTCAGCACGTCGTGACCGCCATGCAGCACCAGATACGGGCAGCGCATGTTCTCAAGATGGCCATGAAGCGTGAACGGCTTCATCAGCTCATGGGCTTCGCGCATCGAGCTGGCGCCGAATACCCAGCGGATATGCATGGCAAGACCGAAATCGTCGCCCTTGGTGCCCCACATGTCGTGCACCGACCAGATCGCGCCGTGCGAAATCGCCGCCGCCAGCCGCGGTTCGTAGCAGCCGGCGCGCGCCGCGTAGTAACCGCCGAGACTGGAGCCGCACACGGCGATCCGCTGCGGATCGACATCGGTTCGTCGCTCAAGCCAGTCGATGCACTTGCCGATCGGCACCTCGCTGTCAGGGCGGGTGACGATTCCGTGCCGCCGCAGCGTCCCGCCCTGCCCCGGCCCATCGATCATCAGCACCGAAATGCCGCGCTGCAGGCAGCCATGCGCCTGCATGAACCACATCTCGTCCTTGATCGAATTGAGTCCGCCCATGCAGATCAGCACCGGCAATTTGCCGCCGGGAAACGGCGCGCGAATGAAATAGCCGCAGATCGGCTTGCCGGCTTCGTAGGGAATCTCGACTACCTCGCCGGGCGGATTGAGATAGGCAATGAACTTGTGCGAGCAGGCTTCCATCTTCTCGAAGGTCGGCAGCCGTCGCGCATCGTCGGGTTCAAGGTGAAATTCGGCCTGGCGGTAGTAGTCCGCCGCTCGCAGGAAGCAGTTCATCGCGGTTCGGATATGGCCCAAGGCCTCCTCGGCGAGCCCGCGCTTCCAGTTGCGGTCGGCGATCCGCATCCATTCGGCGTGCCAGCTCTCGAGGTCGCCCGGAATCATCCTTGAACCGGCCTGCATCACTTCGCTGACGCTGCCGCCGCCCTCCTGGGTCTCGCCCAGGCCACGACGGAATTGGTAGGAAAGCCAGGGATGCTCCGGCCAATGGTGCCAGCCGAACGGCTCGTAATGCGGACCGCGATCCGCGGTGATCTCTTCAATGGCGTTTTCGCTGATCGTTGAATTCGCTTTCGCCATTGAACGCGCGCCACCTTCTGTCGACCGGGTATCCCATGGTTCGTCGGGCCGACGAATGAGTCAATCTAAATTACATACACTTTGGCCAGTTGCTTATCATTTCCGCGCTGTGGCTGTTAGTGAGGCATGCAAAGGCCTTGTTTTTGGCGGAGGTTGTGGTGGAGTTGCCAGCACGACCCAACCAAGTGTATTCACTTAAAGGGAAAAGGTAGACCCGACGTGACGACGGACCAGGTGGACCGAACCATGCTGGAGATGGCGGGCGGATCGCGGGCCGGCAACCGCGCGCTGTCGGTGATGGACCTGATCCGGGAAGCCATCCTCGGCGGCACGATGGGGGCCGGCGAACGGCTCAACGAGGTCCAGCTCAGCCGGACGCTGGCGGTATCGCGCACGCCGGTGCGCGCGGCGCTACAGGCGCTCGCCGGCGAAGGCTTGCTGGACTATGCGCCGAACCGCGGCTTCACCGTGCGCGAATTTCCGCTTCCCGCCATCATGGATGCTTACGACATCCGCGCGTCGCTGGAAGGTCTCGCGGCGCGCTTTGCCGCCGAGCGTGGGCTGCGTCCGGAAGAAAACGCTGTCATCGAGCGCAGCCTCTCGGCCGGCGACAGACTGCTGGAGCGCGGATCGTTCGAAGCCGGGGATCTCACAATCTATCGCGGAATCAACGGTGATTTCCACGACACCCTGCTCGCTGCCGCGCGCAACCGCATGCTCGGCGAAATGATCCGGATCTGCCATCACGTTCCGATGTCGTCGAGCCGCAACATCGTGGCGTTCGAGTATCGTGACGTGCGCCGCCGGCACGACGACCATCACCGGATCCATGAAGCGATCGT
Source organism: uncultured Alphaproteobacteria bacterium (assembly GCA_963786045.1). Taxonomy (GTDB): domain Bacteria; phylum Pseudomonadota; class Alphaproteobacteria; order Rhizobiales; family Xanthobacteraceae; genus Bradyrhizobium. The sequence goes on from CAWAXR010000025.1 coordinate 108,093, forward strand.
CGCGCGGGAACCCTGGCGCGCGGAGCTATTGATGCGCGAGCACGTCTCGAGCATCAAGGCATCGCTGATCCGTGCACTGGCCGGACGCAACGCGGATCATCCTGGTTAAACGCATCCGGCGGATGCGAGCATGAACTAGAGGCTCTGATATATTTCCAGCGCGCTATTCGAGGCAATCACGATCGGCTTGCCGTTCTTCAGCCCCGATGTCTGCAGAGGGATGTGTCCAGGCAAATAGAATTACTCGGTCGAGGAAAAGCGTCGATCGCCAGGGCCGCGCAAGCCACGGTCGCGGCGGCGACCGATCGCCCGGCCGCAAAACTCGGAATGAACTTGCAGAGCTCGACACTCAAGAACGCTGAAACAGGCGAGGCCTTCCATGTGCACCAGGCTGCCCAGTGGTACCAAACGCCGTTGGGATAGTATTTTTCGCTACACGCTGAACGCCGGCACGTTCCCGGTGACGCCTTCATGTCCGAAGCCCGTGCCCTGACGAATTTTCTCGGCACCGCTGTCGCAACAATCGTTGTCGCTAAATGGGAAGGAGAACTGGATACGAAGCGCATGCAGCAGATGCTGCAGGGGTAGTGAACGCCGAATGCGAGCGAAAGGCCCCGATGACGGAAGCTGCTTGGCTGGTGCAAGAAATTTGCGATACCTGCTTAACCTCCAATAATGGACAATAATAGTCACTCGCTCTACGTCCGCTTCGCCGCCAGAAGCGACCGTTTACCCAGAGCCCCTATTTCACCGTCAGACAATAAAAAACAAAAGGCCACGCGGGCATTACACCGCATGGCCTTTGCGAGATCGTCCCCCGGGCCCTCCAAAGATTCCATCTCAGGGCGCATCGTGTGCGGATGGAGGCGCCTGTCTAGGGTATGATGGAATTACCCACAAGTTCGTACGAACGAACACGCCACAACCAACCCGTCCGCTTCAAACCGCGTCTTTGACAACCTTCAGGGGCGACGCCTTGACCGACTTGCTGGCTGGTTTGGCCGCGAACTCCATAGGCTCCTTTGTGAAAGGATTTACACCGCTGCGGGCTTCAGTAGCAGGCTTGTTCACGACCGACATTTTGGCGAATCCAGGAATGACGAACTCGCCGGATTCATTCAGTTCTTTATAGCCTACAGTCGCCATCTGCTCGATGACGGCCTTCACGTCTCCTTTCGAAACCTGCGTTCCCTCCGCAATTGCATCAATCAACTGATTCTTGGTCATCTTGGCCATGATGGATTCCTTTGTGGAGGCTCAGAACAATTTAGAGCGCACTAGCTACGCGGGGTGCGTCATTCTGTTTAAAACGCGGTAAAGCCACGCAGTTCGCTTCTCGTTCATGCCTATGGTCGTGAAGTCACCGGCTTAAAACCTATCGAGGCCTAAAACGCAAGCAGCAGCTCGGCGTGTGTTCCTTACCTGGCTTCTATGCGCCAGCAGTGGTTGGTCGAGAATTCTGTTTGGAAGCGCCAGACATGCTCAGTCGCTATAAATGATACGCTTGCGATAGAGCGACGCGGTGGGCGGGGTGGCGGAGGACTCCGCTATGTCTTTACGTCCTTTCGACAAAGGCCAACGACCTTGGAACAAGGGATTGCTCGTCGGCCAGAAGAAACCGCTCCAGCCGAAGCACGTTTGGTCCATTCGAGTTCGCCTAGAAATCGCACGATCGTGCCGCGACCTTGTCTTCTTTAACCTGGCCATCGACAGCAAGCTTCGCGCCTGCGACCTAGTTAAACTTCGATTAGCAGTTTGCTGAAAAAGCCCTCGTCAGGGCCTGCGGTTGATGATTCAATTATATATCATGAATCGTCGGGGGCTCGGATGCGGGGCGGTTTTGCGGATCAGGGCGGGCTATTTTCGTACATCTCGCCGGAGGCCCGGGTGCCTCCGGACCATCCGTTGAGGAAGATCCGGGAGCTTGTCCGCGATGTGCTGAGCGAGATGAACCGTGACTTGGGGAAGCTTTACGCGAGCGAAGGACGTCCTTCGACCCCTCCGGAGCAATTGCTGAGCGCATTGCTGCTGCAGGTGTTTTACGGCATTCGGTCGGAACGCCAGTTGATGGAGCAACTGGACTACAATCTTTTGTACCGCTGGTTTGTGGGGCTTTCGCCCGACGACCCGGTCTGGGACCCGACCACCTTCACCAAGAACCGGGACCGGTTGCAGAACGGCGAGGTGTTTAAGAAGTTCATGACCAGGCTTCTGAACCATCCGCAGGTCAAGCCGCTGCTGTCGGAGGAGCATTTCTCGGTGGATGGGACGCTGATCGAAGCCTGGGCTTCACAGAAGAGCTTTCGTCCCAAGGACGGCAGCGGTGATGATGACGGCGGCGCGAACTTCCATGGCCAGAAGCGTAAGAACGACACCCATGCAAGTACCAGCGACCCAAACAGCAGGCTTTATCGCAAGGCGGCCGGGCGGGAGGCGAAGCTCTGCTATATGGGCCACGCCACCATGGAGAACCGGCATGGCTTGGCGGTGGCTGGCATGGTCACGCACGCCAATGGCACCGCCGAACGCCGAGCCTCGGAAATCATGCTGAAGGCCAAAAGCAAAGCTGCCGGCCACCGCATCACGGCCGGTGAGGACAAGGCGTACGATACCGCCGACCATGTCGCCAATCTTCGCACCATCAACGTGACACCGCATGTGACACAGAACCAGGCCGTCACCAAAACCGGCAAGACCCGCAAAAGCGCCATCGACGAACGCACCACGCGGCACCAGGGTTATGGCATGTCGCAATCTCGCCGTGCGATGATCGAGTGCATATTCGGTTGGGGCAAGCAGCACGGGACCATGCGCAAGACCAAACATCGCGGCATCGCTCGCGTCGCCGCCAACTTTCTGCTCAATCTGATCGCCTACAACCTGATCCGCATTCCCAAACTGGTTGCAGCGTAGCCAACCCAGACCTCAAACTCTCGAACACATCATCCAAAAAACGCGCCAGCGACAGAATAAACGCCTCATTCTTCAAGTTTTTCAGCGGACTGTTAGACGACATTTGCTCAGGAGCAATGGTGCGGCATCGGGCAACGATCGCTCAAAATGAAGACAGGTCGACCAGTCCAGTTCGAAATCACGGAGCAGTCGAGGAGTTCCGTTGAAGCCTGGTTACCAATGATTCGGGCCACTGGCTCCCGATATCTCTTCCCAAGTCGACTTCATGCAAGGCCTCACATATCCACCCGCCAATATGCGCGGTTGGTGCATCGCTGGGTTGCAAGCATCGGCTTGGAGTTGGCCATCTATGGCGCACACTCGATGCGGCGTACGAAGGCTGCCCAAATTTATCGCAAGACCGGCAATCTGCGCGCAGTCAACTCCTCCTCGGCCATACGAGGCTGGAGAGCACAGTCCGATATCTGGGGATTGAAGTGGATGACGCTCTAAAGATCGCTGAACAGATCGAGCTCTAATGGTCGGCCACCGACATCATGCCGGTGGTCGCGTGCTCGCCAACAGCGGCCTTACAACGAGGGAGCGCTTTGTCGCTGAAGAATTTAAGCGAGCGTCAAGTTGTGCACCGACTGCAATCGCGCATTGTACGGCGGATCCGCGTTTCGTCACCCCCCGATCGGCGCCCTTGTGCGCTCGGAAGCTACTCCGCCAGCATACGCCTCTCAATCTTATTCGTCGCGGCGAAAGGGTGGGTGTCCATGAAGTGGACTTCCACGCGGCCGAAAGTGCAAGCCAGATCAGCTTCTAGTTCCGGCAAGCCAGCGGATCGACGCCTGTCATTCGATGCGCGATTGATGGGGAGGACGATATTTCGGACGGTCCGGTCAGTTGAGCTAATCTTCGCTAATGTCATCGTTGATTAGGTCAGGATTGGTGCGCATCAACGCCGCCGTCGTCTCGACAACGATTGACAGATGCGCACGCAAGGTCTTCTCGGCCGTGTCCGCGTCCCGTGCCACAACGGCATCGAGAATGGCGCGATGCTGGCGGATAAGTAAATCGACCGGTGTTACCTCGGGAAGGCTAAGGAAGCGAATACGGTCGAACTGCGCCTTCTGGCTCTCGACCACCGACCAGATATCGCCGTAACCGATAGCGTCGGCGAACGCACGGTGGAAACGATCGTCCGCGTCAGCGAACAGATGCGGATCGCTGCCAGCGCGTTCCTGCTCACCGATTGCGCGCTTGACCTCGCGCAGCGCCGCCGGAGAAATTCCATGCTCAGCAGCCTCGCGAATGACCGCCAGTTCCAGCGCGCTCCGAACAAAGCGCGCACGCTTGACCGCCTTAAGCGAGATACGACTGACGAAGGTGCCGCGCTGCGGCCAGACCTCGATCAGGCCATCGTCGACCAGCCGGACGATGGCCTCGCGAACCGGCGTGCGGCTGGTCCGGAAACGAAGACCGAGTTCGTTTTCGGATAGCCTTTCGCCCGGGCGCAACCTCATGCGGACGATATCTGATCGGATCGTTTGGTAGATTGTCGCAGCACTGGCAGGTGCCTCGCCGGGCCGGGGCAGAGTCCGCTTCTCGTGCACCATCTCGCTCCTTGAATGGCCACTGAACCCGGCCCTTGACATGTTCTTGTATACAAGTATACGAATCGGGTGTCTATGCCCCGATTGTTCAGGGCCGGATCGTCCGAGCTTTTCAAGAAATAAAGCCGCCGCAACAAATCGACCGGGAGGACTTCTTGATGCCGTCATTCGAAAGCGGCGTGCTTGCGCTGACAGTTGCCGCCTGCATCGCCACCTTAGCCGCTCCAGTCAAAGCCGACGAAGCCGTGCCCACCAGCAGCCCGCGCGTCCAGGCGATCCAGAAGGCCGGCGTCTTTCGTGTCGGTGTGCTCGCCAACCCGCCATGGCTTGTCGAGAACACCAGCGGCAGCGGCGAACAATGGTCCGGCCCCGGCTGGACGCTCGCCAAGGAATACGCCCGACTGCTTGGCGTGAAACTCCAGCCGGTCGCGGTCTCGCACGAGACCAAGGTGCCGGTGCTGGCTTCCAATCAGGTCGATATGACGATTTCTCCGCTTTCGGTTACGCCGGAGCGTCTCAAGGTAATTGATTTCATCACCTACTCCGCGACCAGCCTCTGCGTCTTCGGCCGGGCGGACAACCCGAAGGTTGCCAACGCCAAGAGCATTGACGAGTTCAACAAGGAAGGCGTGATCGTCGCCTATTACACCGGCGGTGGCGAGGAGCATTGGGTCAAAAGCCGCTTCCCGAATGCGACGCTGCGCGGCGTTTCGACCGCCGGCACGGCGGCGCCCGTGGAAGAGATCATGGGCAAGCGCGCCGACGTGACGCCAATCAACCGGATTCCCTGGATCGCCCTCAACAAGAAGGTCAAGGGTCTGAAGGCCCTGCCGGAAGGCAACAACTGCCAGGACAGCAAGGAAATGGGCACCGACATCGGCTCCGCCATCGACAAGAACCAGCCCGAGTTCCTCGCCTGGCTGAAAGCCGTAGAGGCGCGCATGCAGCCGGAGCTGACCGCTGAGGAAACCAGAATCATCGACAAGATGTAACGCGACAATGCGGTCCGCGGGCTGCCCTGCGGCCCGCCGGCGCGCCTCCGCCTGACCGATCACGGCCGCACCATGGATTTGGACTTCTCACCCCTGATCGACAGCTGGCGCTTCATGGCCTCCGGCCTTGGCCTGACGATCCTGCTCTCGGTCGCGGCGGTATGTTGCAGCTTCGTGCTTGGTCTGGCCGTCGGTCTCGGCAGGATGTACGGACCCGGCTGGTTGCGCTGGCTTCTGGTTTTTTATATCGATTCCATGCGGGCCATTCCTGTATTCGTCGTGCTGGTCTGGATCTATTTCGCGGTGCCGATCATTTCCGGCCACAGCTTCGATCCGTTCTGGGCGGCACTGACCGGCATCACCATTCACGTCGCGGCCTATGTCGCCGAGGTGATCCGCGCCGGTATCACGTCCATTCGCAAAGGGCAGATCCAGGCCGGCCTCGCCATCGGCATGTCAGGCGCGCAGATCGTCCGGGAAATTCTGTTGCCGCAGGCGACCGTACGGATGCTGCCGGCCTTCGGCTCGATCGTGTCGGTCACGATCAAGGATACGGCCATCGCCGCCGTCATCGCCGTGCCGGAACTGATGCGTCAGGCGGAAACCGTGGCTGGCCAGAGCTACAGGCCAATCGAGGTCTTCACCACGGTGATGGTGATCTATTTCCTGCTGATCTTTCCTGTCACGCGTTTGATCGACCGGTTTTATATCCGCGTCGCGCATCTGGGCCGCTCATGAACCTCGATTGGTCCATCGTCTGGCAAAGCCGCGGACAGCTGTGCGAAGGCGCGCTCGTCACCATTCTACTGACCGCGCTGACCATGCTGATCGCCGTGCCGGGCGGCATCGTGTTGGCGCTGATGCGCGGCTCACGCTTCAAGCCCATCGCCCTGCTCGCGACGGGATTCGTCGAACTCTTTCGCAATCTGCCGCTGCTGTTGCTGGTCTACTGGGCTTTCTATGTCATGCCGGTGCTGACCGGCCTTGGTCTGCCGCCTTTCACCACCGGCCTTGCCGCGCTCTGCTTGAATGTCTCGGCCTACAATTCCGAGACATTCCGCTCGGGCATCAATTCCATCCGCAGGGGCCAATCCGAGGCCGGACTTGCGCTTGGGATGAGCCGATCGGAAGTCTTTCGCCAAATCGTGTTGCCGCAGGCCTGGCGGCGCGTATTGCCGATCCTCGCCAGCACCTGGGTCTCGCTCTTCAAGGATACCTCGCTCGTCTCGGTCATAGCAGTCGGCGAGCTGGCGCATACTGCGATGCAGATCCGTTCCCAGAGCTTCCGGGTGCTGGAGATGCTGACGGCGATGGCCGCAATCTACTGGCTCCTCGGTTATCCGCAGGCCAAGATCGTCGACTGGATTCATCGAAAATATGGAGTGCGGGAATGACCGTTTTCGCCCGCAAGAACGACGATAAGCCGCCGATGCTGGTCTACGAGAATGTCAGGAAATGCTACGGCACCTTCATGGCTGTCAACGGCGTCTCCCTGCATGTCAACGCCGGCGAGGTGGTCTGCCTGATCGGCCCTTCCGGCTCCGGCAAATCCACCCTGCTGCGATGCACGAACGCTCTGGAAACGATCGACGGGGGCGAGATCCGCTTCGAAGGCAGGCCGCTGCCAACGAAGGACGCCGACATCCGCCGGATCCGCCAGCGGATGGGAATGGTGTTTCAGAGCTTCGAGCTATTTCCGCACAAGACCGCGCTCGAGAACGTCGCCATCGGACTGACCACCGTCAAGAAGATGGCCGCCGAAGAAGCAAGGATGCGCGCGCTGGCCCTGCTGAAGAAGGTCGGGCTGGCCGACAAGACCGCGAACTATCCCGCGAACCTCTCCGGGGGCCAGCAGCAGCGCGTGGCAATCGCCCGGGCGCTCGCCATGGAACCGCATGTCATGCTGTTCGACGAGCCGACCTCGGCGCTCGATCCCGAAACCGTCGGCGAAGTGCTGAACGTGATGCGGAATCTCGCCCAGGAAGGCATGACGATGATCGTCGTCACGCACGAAATGAGCTTTGCGAGGCGCGTCGCCAATTGGGTCGTGGTCTTCGAACGCGGACAACTGCTCGAACAGGGGCCCCCGCAGCAGATATTTGAAGCCCCGACGGTCGAACGGACACGGGATTTTCTGAGCCATCTCGGCTGGAGCGGCTAAGGCCTGCGAAACAACGCACCGAAACAAAAGGAATTAATGCCGTGGAACAGACCTGGCGCTGGTGGGGCCCGAACGACATCATCACCCTGTCGCATGTCTGCCAGGTTGGCGCGACCGGCATCGTCACGGCGTTGCACGACATTCCGACCGGAGAACTCTGGTCATCCGGCGCGGTCGCCGAACGCAAGCATGCCATCGAGGCGGACCGAAATCTCGGTCTACGCTGGAGTGTGGTGGAAAGCCTGCCGATCCATGAGCGCATCAAGCTCGGCGAAGGCGATCTGACGGAACTGCTCGACACCTATCGCCAATCGATGCGCAATCTCGCCAGGCACGGCGTGACGACGATCTGTTATAATTTCATGCCGGTACTCGATTGGGCGCGGACGCAGCTACGCGCTCCCCTGCCCGGCGGCGGCAACGCGCTCCGCTTCAACGCGCATGAATTTGCGGCCTTCGATTGCTATATGTTGCAACGCGACGGCGCGGACATTGACTACGATGCCGACGTTCTCGACCATGCGAAGTCCTGGTTTGCCAGCACAACCGAGGATGACAAGCGCCGGCTTCTTGCAGCCATCATGGCCGGGCTGCCGGGCGCCTTCGACCGCTATGATATCGAGGGATTGAGGACGATGCTGGCGCGCTATCGCGGCATAGACCGGGCTCGCCTCCGCGAAAACCTCGCCCGTTTCCTGCGCGAGATCATTCCAACCGCCGAAGAAGTCGGCATCCGCATGGCGATCCACCCGGACGACCCACCCCGGCCGCTGCTTGGTTTGCCGCGCATCTGCAGCAACGCCGAGGATATCGCGTTCATTCTCGATGCAGTCCCCTCGCGGTCAAACGGCCTGACCTTCTGCACCGGTTCGCTCGGCGCCAGCTATGTCAACGATCTCCCGGCGATGGCGCGGCGCTTCGCTCCGAACATCCATTTCGCCCACTTGCGCAACGTTGCCAAGGAAGCGGACGGATCCTTCATGGAAGCCGATCATCTGGGCGGCGACAATGATATGGTCGGCGTCGTCAAGGCGCTGCTGAGCGAACAGAAGCGTCGGCAAGATGCAGGCGAAGCGAACTGGCGCATTCCGTTCCGCCCCGACCACGGCCACGAATTGCTGGACGATGTCGGCAAGGCGACGCACCCCGGCTATCCCGCCATCGGCCGCATGCGCGGCTTGGCGGAAATCCGCGGCGTCATGACGGCGCTTGCGGCCGAGCACGGTTTTCCGATCTAGGATTGGCCAGTTGTCTTCCCGCCCGCACCTGTCAGCCGCAAGCCTCTCCGCACTGCCCGCAAACGTGGCCAGGCCGGCTTACGATCGCTCTACCCTAAGTACCGGCATCGTGCATCTCGGAATCGGCTCCTTTCATCGCGCACATCAAGCGGTCTATACGGATAACGTGTTGACAAGCGGCGACCTGCGCTGGGGCATCGTCGGTGCGAGCCTGCGCAGTCCCGCTACGCGGGAGGCCTTGAAGGCGCAGGACTACCTCTACACACTTGACCTGCGGGCAGAGGCGGAAGCGCTGCGTGTCGTCGGCAGCTTGCAGGACATTCTCGTCGCCCCGGAGAACCCGGCGGCGCTCATCGAATCGCTTTGTCGGCCATCGGTCGCCGTCGTCAGCCTGACCGTGACGGAAAAAGGTTATCACTACGATCCGGCAACCCGCGCGCTGAACGAAGACGATCCCAATATCCGGCACGATCTCGCTCATCCCGGCGCGCCGCGTACTATCTTTGGTTTCCTTGCCGCTGCCATCACCCGTCGCCGCGAGCTCGGCGTGATGCCCTTCACGGTTCTGTCCTGCGACAACCTTCCCGCCAATGGCCGCACGCTGCATGGGCTGTTGTCCCGTTACGCCCAACTGGTATCGCCCGACCTCGGCAGCTTCGTACGCGACGAAATCCTCTGCCCCAACACGATGGTCGACCGCATCGTTCCGGCCACGACGGATGACGACCGGCAACGCCTGGGCGATGCGCTCGGCGTCGATGATCTTTGGCCCGTCGTCGCCGAACCCTTTACCCAATGGGTGATCGAGGACCGCTTTTCCAGCGGCCGCCCGGCCTGGGATGAGGCAGGTGCGACGTTCGTCAAGGATGTGGCCCCGTTTGAATCCATGAAGCTGCGCATGCTCAACGGCAGCCATTCGGCGCTTGCTTATCTCGGCTACCTCGCAGGGTATGAAACCGTGGCGGAGACGATGGGCGACGACGATCTGGCCGGCTTCGTGGAAGGTCTCATGATCGACGCGTTGCCCACGCTCGACCTGCCCCCGCACATCGACGTCAGTGCCTACAAGGCATCCCTGCTGACGCGATTCCGCAACAAGGCGCTGCGTCACCGCACCTGGCAGATCGCGATGGACGGTTCACAGAAACTGCCGCAGCGCATCCTTGGACCGATCCGCGATCGTCTCGCAAAGGGGTTGCCGATCGAACGTCACGCTCTCGTGGTTGCCGGCTGGATGCGCTACGTCACCGGCATTGACGAGCGTGGCCAGCCGATCGACGTCCGCGATCCGCTCCTGCAATCCATCCGCGATGTACTTGGGGATGCTGGTCGCGATGTACCGCGCATCGTTGGCGCTTTGCTGCGCTTCAAGACGATTTTCGGCGACGATCTACCGGCCGATCAACGCTTCCGGCTGGCGGTCAGCGACGCTTTGACCAGTATTTGTTCGGTGGGCAGCCGGCAAACGATCGAACGTCTCGCCAAGTTCTAGGACGCGTCCGGAGAACGTCAGAAGTGAGCGGTCGCAAATTCTGTTTGGGAAGATCCATAATACGTTCGCGATAGAGCAACGCGGAGGGCGCGGAGACGGAGGAGCCGCCATGCTTGTACGCCCTGTCTGCAGAGAACAACGGCCTTGGAATAAGGGGTTGATCATCGGACAGAAGAAACCCCTTGAATCGAAGATTAGAAGTTCGGAGTTGTACGCGACTGGTGCAATGCCTCTCACATCCGAAATCCCGGACACAGGGCTGAGAGGTCAAAGCCAAGGGATCTGGCTTCTGCGGCTCGGACGGTCTGATCCTTCTAAGTCGGGCAACGAAGATGCGGTAGCCGTTCCGCAAATGCGCTGCACTCGAGGGGCCATCGGCGAATCTCGATAGCCAATTCGTACAGACCACGATCGGCCGCTTTGCGCCAGATGCGGCAGTACATGCTGCTCAAGGGCCGGCTGCAAGATCGGGATCATCACCTATTTGCTCGTCAGTTAGCGACCTGATAGTTTCGTGTTAATCTCCCAAAAAGGTCGACTATTGGATGGTTTTTTGCAGACCTACTCCGCCGCGATCTGGTGTTTTGTGCGTGGGCTTGTCAAGTAGATCAAAGATTCGATGTGTTACAAACCGCGCATCTCCGGACAATCGTGGCTGCTAACACGACGTACTAGCAAGTCATTCTTTGTCGGGCCTTCATTCGGAAATGACTCCATCCGCGATTATGTCGTACCCTCCGGCAAGGTCCACCTGAGGCCCTAGGGATTGGGCGGCAATTGCTACGCTGAGGAGGTTTTCGATGGGTTTCCCACGTCTGGAGATTAATCGCCGCACCGCACTGATGACGTCGGCTGCGATCGCCGCCAATGTGATCGACCCGATGCGGGCCTTTGCGCAGGGGACGCCGCGCAAGGGCGGCGTGTTCAACGTTCACTATGGAGCCGAACAGCGCCAGCTCAATCCCAGCCTCCAGGCTTCGACCGGCGTCTACATCATCGGCGGCAAGATCCAGGAAAACCTGGTCGATCTGGATGGCAACGGCCAGCCCGTCGGCGTGCTCGCGGAAAGCTGGGAGGCTTCGCCCGACGGCAAGACCATCACCTTCAGACTGCGCAAAGGCATCACTTGGCACGATGGCAAACCGTTCACCTCGGCGGACGTCGAATTCACCGCGATGCAGATGTGGAAGAAGATCCTGAACTACGGTTCGACGCTGCAGCTCTTTCTCACCGCCGTCGATACCCCCGATCCGCAGACCGCCATCTTCCGATATGAGCGGCCGATGCCGCTCAACCTCTTGCTGCGCGCGTTGCCGGACCTCGGCTATATCTCCGCGAAGCATCTGTATGAGACCGGCGACATCCGGCAGAACCCGACCAATCTCGCTCCGGTCGGCACCGGCCCCTTCAAATTCGTCAAATACGAACGCGGCCAATACATCATCGCCGACCGCAATCCGGATTACTGGCGTCCCAACGCGCCCTATCTCGATCGCATCGTCTGGCGCGTCATCACCGATCGCGCCGCGGCGGCAGCCCAGATGGAAGCCGGTGAACTGCATTACAGCCCTTTCTCGGGCCTAACGATTTCGGACATGGCCCGGCTCGGCAAGGATCCGCGCTTCATCGTCTCGACCAAGGGCAACGAGGGCAACGCCCGAACCAACACCATCGAATTCAATTTCCGCCGCAAGGAGCTCTCGGACGTCCGCGTTCGCCGCGCCATCGCACACGCCATCAATGTGCCGTTCTTCATCGATAATTTCCTTGGCGATTTCGCCAAGCTAGGAACGGGACCGATCCCGTCGACCTCGACAGACTTTTATCCGGGCCCGAACACGCCGCAGTATCCCTATAACAAGGCAAAGGCGGCCGCTCTGCTCGACGAAGCCGGCTTCAAACCCGGCGCCGGCGGCACCCGCTTTTCGCTGCGCCTTCTGCCCGCGCCATGGGGCGAGGACATCTCGCTGTGGTCGACCTTCATCCAGCAGTCACTGTCCGAAGTCGGCATACCCGTCGAAATCGTGCGCAACGACGGCGGCGGCTTCCTCAAGCAGGTCTACGACGAACACGCCTTCGATCTCGCCACCGGCTGGCACCAGTATCGTAACGACCCCGCGGTCTCTACCACGGTCTGGTATCGCTCGGGCCAGCCCAAGGGCGCGCCCTGGACCAACCAGTGGGGATGGGAGGATTCCACCGTCGACAAGACCATCGATGACGCGGCCACCGAAATCGATCCCGTGAAACGAAAGGCGCTCTACGCCGAATTCGTCAAGGAGGTGAATACGGAGTTGCCGGTCTGGATGCCGATCGAGCAGATTTTCGTCACCGTCATCACCGCCAAGGCACGCAATCATTCCAATACGCCGCGCTGGGGATCGGCCAGCTGGCACGATCTTTGGCTTTCCGCGTGACGTAAACTCCGACAAGATGTCCCGATGCGTATCTTGAGACTTGCGGGGCGGCGTCTTGCCGCCTCGATCCCGACCTTGGTCCTAATTCTGATCGGCATATTCCTGCTGCTGCAGTTCGCGCCGGGCGATACGGTCGACGCGATGATGGCGCAGATGGGCGGCGGTGACGCCGCCACCGCGCGGGAACTGCGCCGGTTCTACGGGCTCGATCTTTCGGTCCCGGTGCAGCTCGGCCATTATCTATTGCGCCTGGTCCGCCTCGATCTCGGTTTCTCCTCGATCTACGGCAAGCCGGTCGCCGCCGTGCTGCTGGAAAGGCTGCCGCCGACCATCCTGCTGATGACGGCGTCGCTGTCGTTCGCCTTCTTCTTCGGGCTGGTGTTCGGCGTGATTGCCGCGCGCGGCGTCAACAAATGGCCCGACACGGTGATTTCGATCGCCGGCCTGATCTTCTACGCCACGCCGTCATTCTGGTTCGGATTGATGGCGATCGTGGTGTTTTCCATCTATCTGCAGTGGCTGCCGGCCGGCGGCTTCGAGGACATCGGCGCGGTCCAGACCGGCATCTGGCGCACGCTCGACATCGCACGCCACCTCGTTCTGCCGACCCTGACACTCGGGCTGATCTTCCTCGCCATCTATCTGCGGATCATGCGCGCATCGATGCTCGAGGTGCTCAATCTCGACTACGTCCGAACCGCGCGCGCGAAGGGGCTCGACGAAACCCGCGTGGTGACCCGCCACGTCCTGCGCAACGCCCTGTCTGCCGATGGTGACCCTGATCGGGCTGCAGGCCGGAACCATGCTGGGCGGCTCGGTCGTGGTCGAGAGCGTGTTCTCGCTGCCCGGGCTCGGCCGACTCGCCTACGAATCCGTGGTCCAGCGCGACCTCAACACGCTTCTGGGAATCGTCTTCGTCTCCGCCCTGCTCGTTATCCTGGTGAATTTCGTGGTCGACCTCATCTACGCGCGGCTTGATCCGCGCATCGTGGCGGAGGGCTAAAGGCATGGACGCCGTCAAACGCTATTTCCGCAGCCCCGCCGCGGTCACAGGGCTGGTGCTGCTCCTGATCGTGGTGGCGATGGCGATCAGCGCCGCATGGCTCTATCCGCGCGAGCCGCTGGCGCTGGCAGGGCGGCCATTGATCTGGCCGTTTTCAAATCCGCGCTTCCTGCTCGGCACCGACAATTCCGGCCGCGATATCGCCGCGCAGATCTTCTACGGCGCGCGGATTTCGTTGTTGATCGGTGGCGTCGCCACCGCCATCGCCATTGCGATCGGCATCCTGATCGGCGCCTTCGCGGGCTTCTATGGCGGCTGGATCGATAATGTGCTGATGCGCATCACCGAGGCGTTCCAGACGTTACCCAACTTCGTGCTGTTGCTGGTGCTGGTCGCGGTGTTCGGCTCGACGCTGACCACCGTCACCATCGCCGTCGGCGTGGTGTCGTGGCCGGCGCCGGCCCGGCTGACACGCGCCGAATTCCTGTCGCTTCGGAACCGGGAATTCGTCCAGGCCGGGCGGACCCTTGGCATGCGGGATCTGCAGCTGATCCTGGGCGAGATTCTTCCCAATGCCTTGCCGCCGGTGATCGTCTACGCCAGCGTGGTGATGGCGGTCGCGATCCTGCTCGAAAGCGCGCTCGCCTTTCTCCGCCTCTCCGATCCGAATGTTGCGTCCTGGGGCAATCTGATCGGCCTCGGCCGCGACGTGCTTCGGGTGCAGTGGTATGTCTCCGCGATACCTGGCATCGCAATCCTGGTGACGGTTCTGGCCGTGTCGCTGGTCGGACAGGGGCTGAACGACGCGCTCAATCCGAGGCTCAAGGGGCGATGAGCGGAACATCCGCCGCAATCCTGACGCTGGACGGGCTTGGCGTGCGGTTGCCGCCGGGGGCCGACCGGCCGCAGGCGCTGTCCGCCGTGTCGCTATCGATAGCCGCCAACGAGATCCTTTGCGTCGTCGGCGAGTCCGGATCCGGCAAGTCGATCATGGCCAACGCCATCATGCGGCTGCTACCGGACGGGGTGAGCATCGATGCCGGCCGCGTGATGTTCGAAGGCCGCGATCTGGCGACGACCAGCGCGGCCGAGATGCGGCGCGTGCGCGGCGCCGGTATCGCCATGATCTTCCAGGAGCCGATGACTGCGCTCAATCCGCTGCGCACCATCGGCGACCAGATCGGCGAGATGTTTTCGATCCATACCGAGCCTGTCGCGCGTCCGCCATCCGCGCCAGGGTGCTGGCACTGCTCGAAGACGTGCGCATCCCCGATCCCGGAGCCGCCGCGCGGGCCTATCCGCACGAATTGTCGGGCGGCCAGCGCCAGCGCGCCATGATCGCGATGGCGCTGGCGCTCGATCCCAGGGTGCTGATCGCAGACGAGCCCACGACCGCGCTCGACGTCACGACCCAGGCGCAGATTCTGACGCTGATCCGCGATCTGCAGAAGCGCAAGAAAACGGCGGTGCTGTTCATCACCCACGATTTCGGTGTCGTTGCTGAAATCGCGGACCGCGTCGCGGTCATGCAGCAAGGTTCGATCGTGGAACAGGGCGAGGCCGCCGCGATCCTCAACCACCCGCAGCATCCCTATACCAGACAGCTGATCGCCGCCGTCCCGCCGCTGACCGCACCGCCGCCGCGCGAGCTGTCCGACGACATCATCCTGACCATCGACAACGTCTCGAAGACCTACCGGACCGGTGGATTTCTCGGTCGCGGCGCGCGCGTGACGCCGGCGGTGAAGAACGTTTCACTGAAACTGCCGCGCGGCGCGACGCTCGGCATCGTCGGCGAATCCGGATCCGGAAAATCGACGCTCGCCCGCTGTATCGTTCGGCTGATCGATCCCGACAACGGCTCGATCATCCTTGAAGGCAAGGACTGGGCAAAGATGACGCGCGAGGACGTTCGCCGCGAAACCCGCCATATCCAGATGGTGTTCCAGGATCCGTTTGCGCTCGCTCAACCCGCGCCGCAAGGCGGCCGACCTGGTCGCCCAGGGACCGATCGTGCACGGCACGCCGCCGGCACAAGGCCATCGCCGAGGCAAAGGAACTGTTTGCGCTGGTCGGGCTCGATCCATCGGCCAGCGACCGCTTTCCGCACGAATTCTCCGGCGGCCAGCGCCAGCGTATCGGTCTCGCCCGCGCGCTCGCGCTCCGTCCGGAAGTGCTGGTCGCGGACGAGGCGGTCTCGGCCCTCGACGTGTCGGTGCAGGCGCAGGTGTTGCAGCTGCTCGCCGGATTGCGCGAGCGCCTCGGCCTTTCAATCGTCTTCATCACGCACGATCTCAGGGTGGCCGCGCAGATCTGCGACCTTGTCGCGGTGATGAAGGACGGCGAAGTGGTGGAGCACGGACCGGCCGGCGACGTCTTCGGCCGCCCTCAGCATCCCTACACGCGGGCGCTGGTGGATTCGATACCCGGCGGCGCTTCGGCCAGGAGACGCGACGCGGCGTTGCCCACATGATGATGCTGCCTGGTTGAACGTTCAGGCGACTTCGCGCGCGTCGCGCCGCCGGTAGACCATTAACATCAAAGGCGCGAGCGGGCGCAGCAATCCATGCGCGGGGATCGGCACCGGATCGGAGAACGGCAGCGCGAGATCTTTTTCCGGAACGCCCCGCACGGCCTTGGAAAGTTCATCGCCGAGCGCGATCGCTAGCGCGACAGCGCGGCCGTTGCAGCCGGCCCAGCCATAGGCGTTGGGCCCGAGGCGATGAATGCGGGGAAGGAAATCCGTGGTCATGCCGACATAACCGTTCCAGACGTAGTCGAATTCGACGGGCCCGATCTGCGGCCACAGCCGTTGCAGGCGCTCTGCCACGCGCAGCTTGATCCGTTCGGCCTTGTTGCCCGGGCCGATCACGGCGCCGCCGGTAACGAGGCGGTTGCGGGCGTCGTAGCGGGCAAAATAGAGTTCGCCGTGGGTATCGGACATCGCCTGCCGGCCGGGAATGATGCTCGCCCGTGCCATATCCGACAGCGACTGCGTCGCCATCTGCCAGGATAGCACCGGCATGACCTCGTGGGCGATATCCGGCATCAGCGATTTCGAAAATTCGCCGGTGTAGGCGTTGGTCGCCAAAATCAATGCCCGGCCGCTGATCTCACCCTTTGCGGTCCGCACGATCCAGCGATCGTTCCGCCGTTCGAAAGCGATAGCCGGCGAACGCGCGTAAATGCGGCAGCCTTGCTTGAGCAACACCCGCGTGAGCCCCCGCGACAACGCCAGTGGGTTGATGTGCCCTCCACTCTTGTTCCAGAAGCCGCCGTACCATGCGTCCGACCCCAGCATCTGGCGCGTCTGATCGCGTGAGAGCAGCTCGACCGGCGCTCCGAATTTCGACCACTGCCGCACCCGCCGTTCCGCGATCTTGATGCGGCCCGGCGAATGCACCGGCTGAACCCAGCCGGTCTGTTCCTGTTCGGCCTGAATCTGATAGCGCCGCACGACATCGAACAACGTCTGGGCACTGTCGCGCAACAGACCGACGAAGCGTTCGCCCACCGCGCCGTGTTTTGCGACGATGTCCTCAGGGTCTGGCCGCGACAATGTCGGGATTACCTGTCCATTGTTGCGCCCCGACGCTCCCCAGCCTGGCTCCATGGCCTCGACGATGGCGACGTCTACGCCCGCTTCGCGCAAATGCAGCGCGCTCGACAATCCGGTGAGGCCAGCACCGATGACGATGACGTCGGCTTCGGCCCCACCAAATAGCTGAGGCAGAACCGGACCGGCGGGCGTCATTGCGGCCCACAGCGAGTCGGGAAAACGGACGTTTGCGCTATCCATCATCATCCCTTCCTTGCCGGCCGACGCTCGTGCACGGCACGCCCCCGCATGGGCCGTCTTGCTGCCGCCGGATCGATCTGGTTAGCTTAGTACGCCCATTCACGCCGGGGAAACAAAAGAGTGGCACTCAAAAACGTCATTGGAATCGATCACGCCGTCATCATGGTGAAGGATCTCGACAAGGCCGCCGATAACTGGAAGCGGCTCGGGTTCACCGTGTCGCCGCGCGGCACACACAGTTCGCATATGGGATCGGGCAATTACACCATCATGCTCGACCCCGATTACATAGAATTGCTCGGCGTGTTGACCGAAACGGAACATAATGCTCCGGCGCGGGCGTTTCTCGAAAGCCGAGGCGAAGGCATCGAGCGCATTGCCTTCACGGCGGTAGATTTCGGCGGCAGGTGCGGAAGAAATTCGCGCGCGCGGCTATGCGCCGGTCGGTCCCACCGATTTCGAACGGCCGGTCACGATGCCGGATGGCAGCCTGTCAGCAGCCAGGTTCAGGACCTTCCAATGGCCGACGGCGGAAGCGCCGGGCGGCGTGCGTATCTTCGCCTGCCAGCACCAGACGCGCGAGACCGTATGGATTCCTGAGTTGATGAAGCACGCCAACGGCGCGAAGCGTCTGAAACAGGCGGTAATCGTTTCACCCGAACCCGCCAAGGATGCCGCGCACCTTGCTCGCATGATCGATCGAGAGGTCAGGCCTGAGCAGGACGGCGCAGTCACGGTACCGTCCGGTTCGGACCGCGCCGATTTCATGTTCCTTACGAAAGACCAGTTGGGCCGGCGATATCCCGAAGTCTCGCTGGCGGAATTGCCGGAGCGCGGCGGTGCGGGCCTTGTGCTTGCGACATCCGATCTCGCCGCCGCGACCAAGGCCACTGGTAGCTCAGGCGTCCGCAGTGGAAATGCCGTTTGCGTCACACCTGCGGCAGCCAATGGTACACTGTTAGCCTTTGTCAAGGCATAGCCGCGCCTCCGCCGCGTCGGTACTGGCGGGCGTGGGCTTGCAGCCGGCTCGCGAGCATTGCTCACCATCAAGCTTCGATTGCCCTGAGCCGGACGGCAAAGTCGAACACGACGCTTTTGCGGTGATCCGGGAAACCATCCGCGGCATGGACAAGGTGGCCATCGGCCGTCCCAACCAGCCACGAGCACACCATTGGCTTGGAGCCCTTGGACGCGGTGAGTCTCACGCGGACATCCCGAACGCGACACAAACGCGACACAACATAAAATTATATAGTGTTATCAATTTCATATCAGAGACTCTGACTCTGTTTGTCTAGGTTCGAATCCCAGTTCTCCAGCCACCGAGCGCCGCCGGGCTGACGACCCGTCCGTCCGCCAGGCATGATCCGCCTCTTGATCGCGCCAAACCGTGAATTCGACCGCAAGCACGCGCCGCGGCCCCGGCCGGCGGGGGCAGAGGGTCGAAACAAACGCCGAGATCGGCGTCCCCCGCCATCGCCGCCTCCGCGTTTCTGCAGTGACCCGGTGATGCGAGGCGCACGGGGTGTTGCTGATCGCAGCCGGCATCAACCGAACTGCAAATGCCTTCGGATGCCGCCACTGCTACATGGCCGGAACACGCGCCCTCCCGCCGGTAGCCATGGACAATTCATCGCTAACGAACGACTGCACAGCTTTTCGGTATTTGCTGGTCAGGGCGCAAGCCGAAGGCCGCGCCTGGCGGTTGACCATCCCCCAAAACGTCAACAGGCCCTGGAAAGGGCCTGTTACGTTCACACCGCGTCTTTGGCAGCCTTGACCGGGCGCGCTCTGACGATTTTACGCGCCGGCTTTGCCTTGAACGTCATGGGTTCGCCGGTAAACGGGTTGGTGCCCTTCCGCGCCTTGGTGGCCGGCTTCTTGATGACCACAAACTTCGCGAATCCCGGAACCAGGAACACGCCGGTTTTCTTGAGTTCCTTGTAGCCAACCGTCGCCAGCGTCTCCAGCACGCCCTTTACATCCTTCTTCGCTATTTCGTTCTCCGCAGCAATCTTCTCGATCAGCTGCGACTTCGTCATCTGTACTGCCATTTTTGACTCCCAAATGTTGATTCGCGCTACGGACACTATTTGGGAATCCAGCCTAGAGGCCATACATGTCGCGATCTACACAGCTTTATTGATAGGCTTTTCGTGTCCCGCCGGCCCCGAAACCAGTCGCCGGGCTGCAGGAAAAGGGCTGCGTGAGGCAAAGGACCGGCGCCCGCAGGTTGAAACATGACGGCCCGGTCAATCGGGCTGAACCGTCTCAAACAACCGCTTGCTCAGGATGGCGTGAACGCCCCAATTGCCGTCAACCACCTGCGTGACACCGAAATCCACCGCCGCCGACATCAGCGCGACGGCCTCGTCTTCGCTCAGCCCTTTGATGTTCATCAGAAAGCGGCGCATTTTCCGGAAGGCGTCCTTCATCGCAAGATCGAGCGACGATGTCGCATAGACCTCGCTTTGCCCCTTGACGCCGAACTCGGCCAGATAGTTCGGATGGCTGAACCCGGTCAGAACCCAGTCGGTTTCCGTTTCAATCAAGGGATAGGTCAGGTCGGCGAAGATGCGGCCGGCGAGATCGGCCTTCTTGTGCAGGATGAGCTGGAACGTCCCGGTCATCGAACATTCGATGGCCGTGCCGCCCAGCTCGCCGTCCCCCTGCGCCGCGTGCGGATCGCCCACCGACAGCAGGGCGCCGGGCACCGAAACGGGCAGGTACACGGTCGATCCCTTGCCCAGCCGCCAGTTGTCGAGATTGCCGCCAAAATACGATGGCGGAATCGAATCGACAAAATCCACTTCCCGCGGCGCAACCGCGATCACGCCGAAATGCGGACGCAACGGAATGCGAATGCCTTCGAGGACGTTGTGCCTGCGCCTGACAGAGCCCGGGACGACCGGCACGCCGGGATAGTCGTAGGTCGAATGGAGGACACCGAACGGATCGGTCTGCGGCTCCCAGCGATAGGAATAGAGAGCACGGGCATACGGCGTCTCATTGCGATCGCTTTCGCGCTCCGCGAAGGAGATCTCATAGATCGTCACTGCCTCACGCAGTTTTGGCTCGGCCAGCAACTCGTCATAGTGATATCCCCACCACGCGGCAACGCTGGAGCCAAACACCCGGCCTTCGAAATCGGGATTCCGGCTGGCCCGCGGCACGATGTCGAGGATGCGAACCTCCAGCACGTCGCCGGGTTGCGCATCCCTTACCGCGACCGGCCCCGTGCAAATGTGAACGCCGAAACCTTCACCGGCGCCACGACCGTAAACGGATGCATCCATCGGTCCGGCGCCTCGCCGATCGACGTTCTTCGCCTGACAGGTCCAGCCGAACACGCTTTCGGCGCCGGCGTCACCCGTGATCATCCGCGCCGGATCGTCGGATGCGTGCTGCGTCAGGGTCTCGATCGTGATCGTGTCGCCCGAATTGATCTCGACCTGCGGCGCCAGCGACCTCGAGAAATAGCCCCAATGCACGCGCGCTGCGTCCACCGCGAGGTGGTGGTGATGGCGTTCGCCGTCGGCGTCTGCGGGCGATATTTCGGCCCGCCTGGGTTCGGCGCTCCTTTGCGCGCTCGCTGGCGGATGATGGTTGCGCAATTGCGCCAGCGCCTGCTGCGGCCAGCCGCGCTGGCCGGCCATCGACGAGGAAGCCGTCGCGCGCTCGATTTCCTGCTGGCGGAATTCGCGCGGCGAAAGTCCGAACCGGTGGCGGAAGACCCGGCTGAAATGCGCGGAATCATTGAAGCCGTTGCGAAAGGCGATCTCCGAGATCGAATGATGCGCCTCGGCCGGGTTCGACAATTCCGCCGATGTCCGCTGCAACCGGCGCTCGCGCAGATAATGCGTGAAGCTGCTTCCGGAGCCTTCAAACAGCTTTTGCAAATAACGCTCGGATATTCCCTCCGTCTCCGCCACCCTCGCCGGCGTCAGATCGGGATCGTCGAGCCTGCGTTCGATGGTCTGGCAGAGGCGATGCAGGATCGCCGCCCGCGTGGCGGTGCCCCCGGCATCCGCCGTCGGGGTCCGGACGAAGGTCGGCAACAGGTCGGCGAGGCTTTGGGCGACCGCAGCCCATTCCGTATCGGAAAGTGTCTCGATATTTCGCGCTGCCGTCTCCAGCGTGCGGGAAAATACCTCGGTGAAACCACCTGGCGCCAGGACCCGGACCTCGTCGGTGACCTGCCTGCTCATTTTGCGGCCATGAAAGGCTTCCGACGTGACCGACAAGACCACGGCGCGCATGTCGCGCTGGAACGCCACGCTCCAGTCGCCCTTTCGCGGCAGCAAGATCAGATGCCCATTCGAGATGATCTGATGGCCCGCCCCGGTCCTCAAGGTGACGCCGTCCTCGACCGGCAACAGCACGATCGGCATGTCGTCGGCGACATGCGACAGTGGCGAGACAGCCTGTGATCCCGCCGCCAGCCGCGCCAGCACAATGCCTTCGGCGTTGCGGCGCGACGCGGTCGCATGCCCGGTCTGGACGGGCGATCCCGCCGACGGCTGAAGCCCGACCGCCCTCAGCACGTCCCGCCAGGCCTCCAGCCGGTCGTTTTCGGAATAGGATTCGCTCGTGAATGGGCGAAAGCTCATACATCGACCCCAAACCCGGGAATCGAAGCAACCTCCGTGCCAAAGGCGCGGCGCAAGGCCTACCTGCCGAATACCCCTCACTTGGGACGGGTCCCGCCCCTGGATTGTCAGTCGCACCTGAACAGGTTTTTCCGGAGTGTACCGTGGACGCCCCAATTGGCGTCGACCACCTGCGTCACGCCGAAATCGGCTCCCACCGACATCAGCGAAATCGCCTCGTCTTCGCTTAAGCCGTGCACCGTCATCAGGAACCGGCGCAGCTTGCGGAACGCATCGCGCATCGCGCGGTCGAGACTCGAATGGTTGGCGATCTCGGTCTGCGCATTGGCCCCGAGTTCGGCAAGGTAGTTCGGATAGGTAAAGCCGTACACCGACCAGGCGCTATCGGTCTCCAGCATCGGATGCGAGAGCCCCTCCAGCACGGTCCCGCCGAGATCGCGGTGCTTGTGCAGGATGAACTCGAAATCGCCGGTCAGCGAGGTTTCGATGGCGGTGCCGCCGAGTTCGCTGTCGCCCTGGGCGGCATGCGGATCCCCGACCGAGAAGAAGGCGCCGGGCACCGCGACCGGATAATACATCCGCGCGCCCTTGCCGATCCGCCAGTCGTCGATGTTGCCGCCGGTATAGCCCGGCGGAATCGAACTGACAAAATCCGACTCCGATGGCGCAAGCCCCATGGTGCCGAAATGAAGCCGCGCCGGCACCTTCACATGGCTGAGGATATTCTCGCGCTTGCGGATGGTCGTGTGATCGACCCGGACGCCGGGATAGTCGATCGTGGCATGCACGATGCCGTCCGGATCGGTCTGCGGCGTCCAGACGTAGTTATAGACGGCCTTGGCAAAAGGCTCGCCGGTTGTATCGAGCTCGAAAATCGTGATGACTTCGCGCGGCTTCGGTTCCTCGATCAGGTCATGATAGTGGAAACCCCAATTCGCCGAGGCGTTGGAACCGAAGCAACGGCCGGCGTGGCAGGCGTGACAACTGGGGCGCGGCCGGATGTCCAGGATGCGCACTTCCAGCACGTCTCCGGGCTCCGCACCTTCGACCGCCACCGGCCCGGTTAGCAGGTGAACACCGACACCCTCGCCCGACCCGCGAATAAACGGCCCTTCGGTCGGGCCGGCGCCGCGGCGGACAATCGCCTTATGCTCGCGGGTCCAGTGGAACACGCTCTCCGCGCCGGGATCGTTGGCGATCATGCGCTCGTAATCGTCGTTGGCGTGGTGCGTCAGCGTCTCGATGGTCGCGCGGTCCCCCGAGCGCAGCGTCAGCGCAGGCGTCACCTTCTTGCTGAAATATCCCCAGTGAACGGAGGCCGGCGAGACCGGTAGCGTAAAGTGCTTCATGCAAGTGCCTCCTGGGTAAGCGGGCGAAAGTTGAACGGACAGCCAGTACCGCCGCGCGGGCTAGCACATGAGTATGTCTCCGACCTCGTCCTGAGGAGCGCGCCCTTGCGCGCGTCTCGAAGGATGGCAGCGAGTCCGTGCGTTGTGTCCATCCTTCGAGACGCTTGCTTCGCAAGCTCCTCAGGATGAGGTCCAGGCGCTTCAGGCGCGGTCGCATACGCTGTGAGGGGAGCTACTAGCCGGCGGATCATGCGGTTTTCTCCGGCGCCTTGTCCGCCTCCATGACGCTCAGGAAACGCGCCGTCAGCGGGTTGCGCGGATTGGTCAGGACCTCGTGGGCCGGCCCCTCCTCGATGATCGAACCGCCGGAAAGGAACGCGACGCGATCGGCGACGTCGTCGGCGAAGCGAATCTGATGGGTCGCGATGATCATCGTCAGACCGTCATCGACCGCCAATCGCCTGATGACCTCCAGCACCTCGTTGACGAGTTCCGGATCGAGCGCGGAAGTCGGCTCGTCCAGCAACAAGACGCTCGGATTGGGCGCGATCGCCCGCGCGATGGCAACGCGCTGCTGCTGCCCGCCGGAAAGGTGCCGCGGCAAAGCATCCGCGCGATGGCTGAGGCCGACGCGTTCGAGCAATTCGCGGGCTCGCCGGTCGGCATCGCTACGGCTTATGCCGTGAACCCAGCGCAGCGGCCCCGCTATATTCTCCCTGGCCGTGAGATGGCTGAACAGGTTGAATTGCTGAAACACCATGCCGACGCCGACGTCCGCGCGCTCATTGGCGATCGCGCGCGGCGACAGCGGCTTGCCGTCATCGCGGTGTCCAAGCCGGCGGCCGCCGACCCGCACCATGCCGGAGTCCCAATCTTCCAGGTGGTTGATGCAGCGCAGAAGCGTGCTCTTGCCCGATCCGCTGGGTCCGAGAAGTGCTACGACTTCGCCCACCCGCACCGTCAGATCGAGCCCGTTGAGCACGGTCTGCGTCTCATATTTCTTGCGCAGATCGGTCACCTCGACGGCGACATTGTTGCGTTCGACCATCGCGGCATGCTTGGCCCGATCCTGCCTCGCGGCCGCGCGCGACGACGGCAACGGCGTATCGGGCCGCGCCTGCGTCGGGGCGGTCGGCGCCGCAGCTTGTTCGGCCAGTTTCTGCCTGGTCGTCAGATCGACGCGGCGCCATGGCAGGAAGATGGCAAGACGCCCCTGCGGCGTGGCGCGGTCGAGGTCAAGCGCCCGTTCCACCAACAACTGGATCACGCTGACCGCCGTCGTCAGCACCAGATAGATCAGGCCGGAGGCGAAAAAGATCGAGAAAAAATCGAACGTGGAAGACGCCAGCTGCGTGCTTCTCAATGTCAACTCCTGCACCGAGATGACGCTCGCGAGCGAAGAGTTTTTCAAGGCGCTGACGGTTTCATTGCCGAACGCCGGGATCATCGTCCTGATCGCCTGCGGCGCGATGATGCGTCGCATCAACAGCGACGGCGTCATTCCGAGCGCCTGGCCGGCCAGCACCTGTCCGCGATCGACGCCCAGCACGCCGGCGCGGAGCATTTCGGCGATAAAGGGCGCTTCATTGGCGGCGAGCGCGAGCCCCGCGGCGCCGATCGCGCTGAGCTTCAGCCCGATCTGCGGCAACGCATCGTAGGCAAACACCATCTGGAGAATGAGCGGCGTGCCGCGAAAGATCACGGTATAGCCTCGGGCGAATGCAGCCAGCACCCAGAAGCGGCTGAGCTGCATCGCCGCAAGCACGAGGCCAAGGATCAGCCCGCCGGCCAGCCCGAGCGCGGTCACCGCCACGGTGAACCAGATGCCCTCGATCAGGTACGGCAGGCTGAGATAATGGACGAAGAGCGACATTATTTAA
This sequence comes from uncultured Alphaproteobacteria bacterium, assembly GCA_963786045.1. Taxonomy (GTDB): domain Bacteria; phylum Pseudomonadota; class Alphaproteobacteria; order Rhizobiales; family Xanthobacteraceae; genus Bradyrhizobium. Next base: position 133,545 of record CAWAXR010000025.1, read on the forward strand.
CGGAAAGAATGTCGGGTTCTTTGAAGTTGTTCGGATCGAGATCCCACTTCTTGAGCAGCTCCTGGTGAATCCCGGCCTTCTGAACTTCGATCAGCGCGGCCAGCACGGCGTCGCGGAACGCGGGCTTGTTCTTGGGAACGGCGATGCCGACCGAATACGGTATCGTTACCGCGATGGCTTTTTCGAGCTTGTCGGGGTTGGCCTTCACCGCCTGATCGACGGTGTTGACGTCGTTGACATAGGTGTCGGCCCGGCCGGCGAGAATGGCCTGGATGCAGTTGGCATTGTTGTCGTAGAGCTGCAGCGTCGGCTCGGGCTTGCCCTCGGCCTTGCATTGCGGAATCAGGGCCTGCACCAGCGGAACTTCGACAAAGCCGGTGTTCTCGGCCGCGGCGGCGCCGCACATCGAGGTGTTGATGCCGGTGATCTTCTTCGGATTGCCCTTGGCGACCAGGACGCCGTCGAACACCTTCGAATAGGTAATGAAGTCGGCGGCCTTGGCCCGCTCTTCCGTTGCGTAGATATCGGAAATGACGATATCGGCCTGTCCGCTCGACAAGGTCGTCAGCAATGCCGCGAAGGTGACGGCCTTGTAGGTCAGCTTGAAGCCGAGGCACTCGCCGATCTGCTCGCCGAGATCGATGTCGAAACCGACATATTTATTCGGGTCCTTCGGATCGATCGCCTCATAGCCCGGCGTATGCGGGTTGATGGCGTTGACCAGCGTCTTGCCCTTGAGATCGGGGTACTTGGCCTGCAAGGCGGCGCACCCTGCCGGTGCGGCGCTGGCGGACACCGGCGCGCCAATGCCCGCCAGGAGGAACACAACCAGCGCAGCATTACGCCATCCGGCCATCGCAGCGGGTTGCGGCCGCCGCGTCCGCGCTTCGGTAGAAAACCGCTTAAACATCTGCTCTCTCCTTCGACATTGTCATGGCGATGCCATGTTCCAAGTGCGAAGGGAGCCTACGGTCGCCCGCCGGCGCGAGGCTTGTCTCGGGGCGCACAAAAAGTTGGATCATCCCATGCCAGGATTTAGGCAGGGCTGCTAAATTTATGGGCGGCGGGCCGGACCCGCGCGCCCTGTCGGGTGCGCGGGGGATATTTCGGCGCAGAGTTACAGCGGCTTGATTTCGACCTTGCGGAACTTGACCACGCCCTTGTCGTTGACGACGCCCTTGTCGTCCTTGTTGCCCAGGCCGTGTTGCAGGGCGATCCGTCCGCTCGCGAGCTTGGCATTCTGCGCGCCATCGACGGTCTTCTGACCGTTCAGGACCACGGTGAAGGTCGACCCCTTCGCGGTGATCTCATAAACGTTCCACTTGCCGCCGGCCTTCGGCATGGGATCGACCTTGGCGACGTTGACGATCGCGCCGGTGCCGTAGCTTGGATCGGGGCGCGCATCCCAGATGTTCACCTCATAGGCGTTGTCGGCGCCCACCTTCTCGGGATCGGTGCAGCGAATGAAGATGCCGCTGTTGGAGTCGGGCTCGACCCAGAATTCGGCCCTGATCTGAAAATCGGTGTAGGCGTTCTTGGTGACCAGAAAGCCGTTGCCCTTGTCGGCAACCACGGCGCCGTCCTCGATCCGCCAGTTGGCGTCACCGATCTTGTTGAAGTTGTCGAGGTTCTTGCCGTCGAACAGCGTCACCCATCCGGTTTCACTGGACGCCTGCGGCGAATACGAAAGGGCGGCGAAGCCTGCGAGAAGCAATGCGATGGCGGACCGGCGATTCATGTTGGTTTTCTCCCCATTTGAAGTTTGTTCTTGATGCGAGGCTTGTTGAAGTCCCCGCATGGCTGGATCGCCGGTCATGATAGCAGGCGGCAGGTTCGGCGGGAAGCTATCGAATCCTTCACCGCGACCCCGGACATCTTCCGCAGAGTCTGACTGGAAATGCGGCCCATGATATTAGGCGTCATTCCGGGATGGTGCGCAGCACCAGACCTACGATGCGCAATTGCACATCGGAGAATTCTCCGATGTGCAATTGCACATCGTGGTTCGATGCTTCGCATCGTCCCGGAATGACCGTCTTAGACCTAGTTTGCTGGCTGCATTTCCAGCAGACTTTCAGGATGACGCCCCAACCGGCGGCGTACCGTGGGTGTGGAACGACTCGATCGTCTTCAGCCCCCACGCCTGCCCCTTCTTGCGCTCCTCCTCGGTCCACACGATCGGCTTCCAGTCCGGCGCCAGAATGAGACGGGCGCCGGCATTGGCGACCTCGACCCGGTTGCCGCCGGGCTCATAGACGTAGAGGAAGAACGTTTGCTGGATGGCGTGCTTGTGCGGGCCGGTCTCGATGAAGACGCCGTTCTCCAGAAAGATATCGGCCGCCCGCAAGATGTCCTCGCGGCTGTCGAGCGCGTAGGTGACGTGGTGGAAGCGGCCCGGCGTGCCGGAATGATCGCGCGAATAGGCGAAGTCGTAGCTCTTGTTCGACATCGTCATCCACATCGCGGCTTCGGTGCCGTCGTTGAGCACGATCTGTTCGGTCAACCGGCAGCCCAGGTATTTTTCGAAGAAGATGCGGTTGGCCTTGATATCGACCGCAAGACAATTGAGATGATCGAGCCGGCGGACATTGACGCCGCGCGCCGGAAAGCGTTGCGCCTGGTTCTTCAGCGCAGGCTTCAGTTCGGGCGGCGCCTCGTACCACTCGGTCTCGTAATAGAGTTCGACGATATGGCCGTCCGGATCGCGGCAGCGGAATGCGGGTCCGTGCCCGAGATCGCCGTCGGTCCAGCCGATTTCGAATCCGGATCCTTTCAGCGCCGCGACGCGCCGTTCCAGCGCCTGCGGGCTTCGCGCCCGCAGCGCCATGTGTTCCATGCCCGAGGTCTTCGAGGCCGTCAGCTTGAGCGAGTAGCGCTCGTAATCGTCCCAGCCGCGCAGGTACACCGACTCCCCCTTGCGGCCGCTGACGGTCATGCCCATCACGTCGACGAAGAATTTCAGGCTTTCGTCCGGCTTCGGCGTCAGCAATTCCAGATGGCCGAGATGGGCGAGATCGAAAATCGGTTCGGGGTTCATCGTGTGGTCCTTTAAATGAGAGCCCGCGTCACGTCGTCGAACAATTCGTCGACCGCATACGCGCGGGGAATAAGCCCCTGCTGCGCGCCATATTGAATGATCAGCTCCAGCGAGCGGCGCATGTCTTCAGCGCTGAACCGGGGCGAGGCGGACGGCGCCGTCGCCGCGCTCTCCTTCAGCAGGCGTGAAACTTCCCGCACCGCTTCCGGATGGGTGCTGGAGAGCTCCCGGCTGACCACCACCATGTGGTTGATCGGCAGAACGCCATGTTTGGAAAACCACGCCTGCTCTTCGTTTCCGGCATCGGGAAACAGCGGTTTCAGGTCCGGATGTTCCACCTTCTCGCCGAGCACGGCGTCGAGCTCGCCGTCGAGCAGCATCTGGATGATCTGCTTGCCCGCCGGCGCCCGCTTGGTCGTGTCCCTGAATTCGGCGACATGGGCATCCTCGAACGTGACCCAGTCGATCGAATTGAGATCGAGGCCGTAGTCATTGGCGAGAATGCCGCGCAGCCATGCGCCGGTCGTCGTGGTGAAGGAGCGGATGCCGACGCGCTTGCCGTTGAGGTCCGCCGGCGTCATCGTGCCCGACCTGGCATTATATAGTGCGTAAGCGTGCTGAAAGCGCGCCAGCACGACGTTCGGCAGCAGCACCATCGGCTTGTCGAAGCTTTTCGCCATCAGATAGGTGACGATGGCCATCTCCGAGACGTCGAACGCCGCGTCGCGGACCATCGGCTTGAAGCCCTTGTTGGTCGGCGAATACTCGACGAAATCGAACTCGACCAGATCGGATTTGACCAATCCCTTCTTCAACGCCGCCGTGCAAGCGTGGTCGCCCAGCAATGTGCGCAAGCGCATCGTCACTCAATCGGACTCCGGCTCATCGACGTAAACGAGACCGGCCTTGGCCAGCGGCTCACGCATATTATACATGTCGAGACCGAGCACGCCGGCGGCGAGCTGCCGGCGCTTGCCCTCCTCGTCCGCCTGTCGCTTTTCGCCCTTGGCGGCGACCTCGGCCGTATCCTGCTTCCGCACCACCACCACGCCGTCGTCGTCGGCAATCACGGCATCGCCGGGATGAACGTTGATCCCGGCACACACCACCGGCACGTTGACCGCGCCCAGGGTCGCCTTCACCGTGCCCTTGGCGGAAATCGCCTTCGACCACACCGGAAATCCCATCTCCTTGAGCGATTTCACGTCGCGGCAACCGGCATCGATGATGAGGCCGGTGACGCCGCGCGCCATCAGCGAGGTCGCCAGGAGATCGCCGAACATGCCGTCGGTATTGTCGGTGGTGCAGCCCACCACCAGCATGTCGCCGGGCCGGCACTGTTCGACCGCCACATGGATCATCCAGTTGTCGCCCGGCTGCGCCAGCACGGTGACGGCGGTGCCCGCCGCTTCGCCGCCCGCCCAGACCGGGCGCATATACGGCTTCATCAGGCCAAACCGGCCGTAGGCCTCGTGCACGGTGGCGACCCCGAGCGCACCGAGCCGTTTGACGATATCGGCGTCGGCGCGCTTGATATTACGAACGACGATTGTTTTCATGCCAATTCCTCCAGCGCCATCGGGAATAGCCGCTGATAGGCCTCGCCATAGGTCATGGCCTTGCCGGAATTGCGTCCGCCCTGCATGCCCCGCTGCAGCGCGACCCGCTCGTAATAGGCCCACAGATGCTTCTGCGCGGCGAGAATCTCGAACGTCTTGCGCTTGATGTCCCAGACCTCGTCGATGTTGAGGATCACCTGCGGCTTGAAGTTGCACATTTCCGGCTGGTGCGGCTCGAACAAAAACACCGGCGGCGCCGCGTAGCTGTAGTCGGCCTGCGGCTTGTGGCCCATCGCCTGCGCCACGATGCGCGCCTCCTGGGCATAGGCGGCAGCCGCGGGATGATCGACGTTGTAGGGATCTTCCAGCGAATGCGTCAGCACGAAGCTTGGATTGAGCTCGCGGTAAATGTCGATCAACCGCTCCATATGCGCATCCGTCAGGCGCAGCGGGTAGTCGCCGGCATCGAAGAACTCGATCTCGGCGCCGAGCGCCGCCGCGGCGCGCTCCGCCTCGTCCTTGCGGCCGGCCTTGACCTTCTCGAGGGTCATGCCCGGCTGCTTCCAGGCGAACTGGGATTCTCCGCGCTCGCCGAACGCCAGACAGACGATCTTGACGCGGTAGCCCTTTTTGGCGTGAAGCGCGATGGCGCCACCCGCCCGCCAGACGAAATCGCCGGGATGCGCCGAAACCACCAAACCTGTCTTTGCCATAGCCTTCCCTCTAATATTGCCAACTTCTCAGCGATCGAAACAGCGCACGACGCATCCAGCGCGCCGCGTTGTTCTTCCCTAGCTCTTTGCTTGTGCGACCGACCGTCGCCGCGACGGCGCGGGCCGATCAAGCGGGGCGGCCTGAAACGACGCGACGGTTGCGCGCACAAGCTGCTCGATTGCGCTGGCTGGATCGGCGCCATCAGCCTCACCTCGCGACAGGCGGGACACGCGTTCAGGCGTGACCAGCGTGTAGTAAAGCGCGCCCAGAAGAAAGTGGCTGCGCCAGACGATTTCGGTTCGCGGGATGTGCGGCAGGCTGTCGTGGATCGCATCGATAAAGGCGTGACTGGTGTCGTCGAAGGTTTGCGCGATGATCCGGCCGGTGACCTCGTTTCCTTCCGCCGACATGACCGCGCGCAGCCGGGTAAAGCGCGCCCCTCCGCCCGCGAGGTCGCTGCCCGAAGAAAATGCGGGCAGAACGTAAGCGCGCACGATCGCCTCCAGCCTGTCCTGGAGGTCGCGCACCCGCCTCGCCGCGGCCAGCAACTCCGAGCGCCTGCGATTCATCGGCGCGCAATGACGACGATAGATTTCGAGAAGCAGCCCGTCCTTCGTCTTGAAATGATAGGTCACGCTGCCGGGATTGGCGCCGGCGGCCTGCGCGATGTCCCGGATCGACACCGCGTTGAAGCCGTTGGTCGAGAACAACTCTTCCGCGGCGCACAGGATCGCCTCGCGCATATTCGGCTTGCGCGTGGCGGCGTCATTGCTGGCGGGTTGGCGGGCCATTCGATTTGTACAAATGTACAAGATAACCGGTCAAGTCAACGAATATATGGCAGAGAAACCGGGCAAAGCCGCAAGCGCTCCTGATCCGGGCATCGGGCAGCGACGTGCTCGGCGTCGCGCGTCAAGTGCGAATGCGCGGCGGGCTACCTGGCATTCGCCGGCGCGTGAACGTGCCACAGATCCACGCGCCAATGCAAAGCGATAGCCGCCAGCAGCGCGAGACCGGCGGCGGCATAGAGGGTCGCGGTCGCCGCAAAGCCGACCTCGTCGATCAGCGCGCCGGCCGCCAGCAGCCCCAGCGGCAAGCCGTAGATCACGAGCATGCGCACGCCCATCACGCGGCCGCGGAAGTGCTCGCTTGCGGTGCGCATCAGGATCACCGCGATGGAAATCATGCACAGGCTTTGCGAGAAGCCGACCAGCAGCAGGCAGGCGATCGCGGCCGGCACGCTCCGCGTATGCGCGAACACCAGAAGCATCGCGTACCATATGACCGTCGCGCCGATCATGAGCCGCGCCACCCGAATGCCGCCGATGACGCTCAGCGCGATCGACCCCACCAATGAGCCGACCGCGAAACTGGCCGACAGGTACCCGAGCCCGGTCTGGTCGGTACCGTAAACCTCCCGCGCGATGTAGGGCAGCAAGCCGTTGGAAAACGGATAGGCCGTCAGGTTGGCGAGGAACGCGATCCAGATCGCGGCGCGCATGGCCGGCGTGGTCCAGACATAGGCCACGCCTTCCCGGAGGTCGCGCATCGGTGAGCGCCGCCGCGTTCCGTCGGCTCCTTCGGGAATCGGATGCGGCTTGGCCGGCGCCACGACGCAGAGCGTAAGCGCCGTGCTGATGGCATAAAGGCAGACGATCGCCATATAGGCCGGCCCGATGCCGAGGCCTGCCAGCAATCCGGCGCCGCTCAGCGCTCCCGCAATACGCGCGGTGTCCATCGTGGTCCTGGAAACGCTGATCGCCCCGATCAATTGGTCCGGTGGCATGATGGTCGCGACCAGCGCGCCGCGCACGCCAAGATCGGACGGGCGAACGAGGCCCATCACGGCCACAATGACAAGGACATAAAGGGGACTCAGATGGCCCGTCAGCGCCAGCGTCATCAGGGTCGCGGCCAACACCGCGTAAGCCGCCCGCATCATGGCGAGCAGATCGCGGTGGCCGATGCGGTCACCCACCACGCCGAGCATCGGCGCAATCAGGGTCCCGGTATAGCTGAGGGACGCAAACAAGGTCAGCAGCACGACCGATCCGGTTTCGGTCAGCACATACCAGCCGAGGATAAGCGTCTCCATTTCGAAAGCCCACGATGTGAGCAAGTCGGCCGGCCACTGGAAACGATAATTCCGGGTACGGAAGGGTGCGAGCGCGGAAGGCCGCGCCAACCCGCTCAAATTTCGATGCCGCGTTTCATCGCGTTCCACCCTGCCCTGTTTCTTGTTGGCACAAGAGTTACAGACTTGTGGCAGCCGAGGCTAGCCCGGGGCCTGCCCGACGCGCCTCCCTCGCTGAACAGGCAGGACGGCACGCGGGCTCCTCCGGAGTGGTAAACCAAACCTTAATCGGCATGCGGCGCCAGCGACCGCAACCGCGCTGGAAACAAGGTTTTGCGGCGGAAACAACCCATCGATCGCCGGGCGCCGGAGCGAGCCCCCGCGGAAGATATCGACGTTTGCCGGGTCTGGCTTAACCGTTTGTGCAGCGACCGACCGCATAGTGGCGCATCGAAGCAATTCATGACATGCCGGGTTCAACGACTGTGACATCCTTCGGACGTGTAATTTCGGTGCGCGGATCGCTCGCCCGGGTAGGCCTGATGGCAACGAGCCATGCGAGCCTGTCCGAGATCCGGGCTACCGTCGGCCGCTTTGTCAGCATCCGCTGCGCAAATTCCACCATCGTGGCCATGATCACCGAAGTATCATGCGAAAATCTGCCGACTTCCGACAATTACATCGCCAGCGCATCGGTCGACCTGCTCGGTGAAATCCTCGGCGGGCCGGAACGGCAGAAATTTCAGCGCGGTGTCACCAACTATCCGACCATCGGCGATTCCGTCGAACTGATCAGCAATCAGGAACTCCGCACGGTCTATGCGCCGAGCGGATCGGACCAGATCAATATCGGCACCCTTCAGCAGGATCCGTCGGTCATCGCCTATGTCGATATCGAGGAAATGCTGTCCAAGCATTTCGCGGTATTGGGGTCCACCGGCGTCGGAAAATCGACCGGCGTGTCATTGCTGTTGAATGAGATTCTCAAGTCGCGGCCGAATTTGCGGATCTTCCTGCTCGACGTTCACAACGAGTACGGCCGCTGTTTCGGCGACCGCTCGCTCGTCCTCAATCCGCGCAATCTCAAGCTTCCGTTCTGGCTGTTCAACTTCGAGGAGATCGTCGACGTGCTGTTCGCCGGCCGGCCCGGCGTCCCTGACGAACTCGACATTCTCGCCGAAGTCATCCCGGCGGCTAAGGGAATGTATTCCCAGTACCAGAACTCCGATCGGGTCGCGTTAAAGCGCGCCGAGGCCAGGCCGGCAGGCTACACCCTCGATACCCCGGTGCCCTATCGCCTGGTCGACCTGATTTCGCTGATCGACGAGCGCATGGGCAAGCTCGAGAACCGCTCCTCGCGCATCATCTATCACAAGCTGATCTCGCGCATCGAGACCGTGCGCAATGACCCGCGCTACACCTTCATGTTCGACAACGCCAATGTCGGCGGCGACACCATGGCCGAGGTCATCAGTCACCTGTTCCGGCTGCCGGCCAATGGCCGGCCGATGACCGTGATGCAGCTTGCGGGCTTCCCCGCCGAAGTCATCAATTCCGTGGTGTCGGTGCTGTGCCGCATGGCATTCGACTTCGGGCTGTGGAGTGACGGCGTTTCGCCGCTCCTGTTCGTCTGCGAGGAGGCCCATCGCTACGCATCGGCCGACCGCAAGATCGGCTTCGGGCCGACACGCAAGGCCGTCTCGCGGATCGCCAAGGAAGGCCGCAAATACGGCGTATACCTGGGCCTCGTCACGCAACGCCCCGCCGAACTCGACGCCACCATCATTTCCCAGTGCAACACGCTGTTCACGATGCGCCTTGCCAACGAGCGTGACCAGGCGCTCTTGCGCTCGGCGGTTTCAGATGCCGCGGCGAACCTGCTGTCATTTGTGCCCTCGCTCGGCACCCGCGAAGTGCTGGCCTTCGGCGAAGGCGTGGCGCTGCCGACCCGGCTGCGCTTCAAGGAAGTGCCTGTCCATCAACTGCCGCGCAGCGAAGCCACCATTTCGACGGTGCCGTCGGCCACCGCCGGCCACGATATGCATTTCGTCGGCGCCGTGCTCGAGCGCTGGCGCGGGGCTACGTCAAATCGCGACGCGCTCAACGATCCCGGCACCAGCGAGCGGCCGGCCCCGCGCGCAGTGGAGGCGCCAATGCTGCAACCCTCGCTCGGGCTCGATCCCGACCGCTTCTCGCTCCTGAAAAAGCCGCTGCGCTGAATTCACGCCGTAGGTCAGCTGATCCCGTATCCCCGCCGTCATGCTTCGCGGCATGCTTTGCGCAAACCCCGCCATCGACTATGCTCTTGCAGCGTTTTCGAGCAAGCCATGCCCTCAGACTTGATCCGGGGCATGTAACGGCTCGCGGGAAGCAAAACGCGTCAAAACAAAAGACCGGAACGCCGGTTCTGATTCAATCAGAACCGATCGTGCTCAATGCCGCCGCATCGTATTAATTCAACGGGAATCTCGCCATGACGCAGCCGATCGCCAAACGTTTCCCGATCCCCTCCATCGAAACACTGCCCGGCGATATCCGCAGCCGTCTGCTCGCGGTGCAGGAAAAATCCGGTTTCATTCCAAACGTTTTCCTGACGCTGGCCTATCGGCCCGACGAATTTCGGGCGTTCTTTGCATATCACGATGCCCTGATGGAAAGGGATAGCGGCCTGACCAAGGCCGAGCGCGAGATGATCGTGGTTGCGACCTCCAGCGCCAACCAGTGCCACTATTGCGTGATCGCACACGGCGCGATCTTGCGAATTCGGGCAAAGAATCCGCAACTCGCCGACCAGATCGCCATCAATTACCGCAAGGCCGAAATCACGCCGCGGCAGCGCGCCATGCTCGACTTCGCGATGAAGGTGAGCGCGGCGGCGCACCTGATTGCGGAAGCGGATTTCACCGAAATCGCCGGCCACGGTTTCAGCGACGACGACATCTGGGATATTGCCGCGATCGCCTCGTTTTTCGCGCTGTCGAACCGGATGGCGAACGTCACTTCCATGCGTCCGAACGACGAATTCTACATGATGGGACGCCTGCCGAAATAGGCGGCAGCGGCGCTAATCCTCCGATTCGGGTCCGCACCAGCCGGGTAAATAGACCGCGTCCTTGCTTTTCGCCAGAGCCAGCGCTCTCTCGAGGGCTTTCTCGAAATCGCCTTCCACGCTCCTGCGCGACAATCTGCGGCGGAGAAAATCCGCCCAGAGAAACTCGCTGAACGGCGTTGTATCCTTGGCAAAACCGCCGATCCGCCGCAATTCGCCGGCCAGACTGCGGAATGGATCGTCTTTGAGATCCTCGACTGTTTTCGGGATATCCCGGTAGTGTTTGCGTTCGCCCTTCGCGTCGTACGGATAGACCCACTTGCGATCGTCAAGCACGACCCAGAAAGCGTCCCGATCGACCATGGTGAGATCGGCGACGACGGTCACGAGAACATCCTTGACGCCCTCATCGTGAAGTGCGCGCGCCAGGTGATGATGATCGATGACGTAGAAGCGCTTGTCCGGCCCATGAACCACCGGGATCATATGGCTGCCCAGAAGCTCCGCCTGCTTCTTCTTCGATTTGCGCTCCCGCCAGCGTTTGCGCTTTTCTTTCACCTCCCTCATTCCGATGGTCATCTGGGTCGGACGGAGCGAGAGAATTGGGATCGGCTGAAGGATTGGTTCGCGCGCGTTCGCCATGACTTGAAATCCCCGGTCGGATTGCCAAACAATGCATCTGCAATTCGTGCGATTATGGCATGATGTTGCCCGCGATCAATTACCTTTGCGGAAGAGCGCGATCAGCAAAGCCGGAGGGTCGATACTTGCGTCGGCCGCGCTCTGATTTAACGACAAGTACGCATGATCCCTTCACCAGGCCGCCCGCGCGGAGCGGTCATGCGCCAATGCATCGAGAGAATGGCAAAGATGTTCAAAAGCCTGAATGAGCGGTCGTCGAAGGCGCGTGTCGTCCGGTTCGGCGATCGCGAAATCATTGCCGAGGGCCTTCAACTCAACTTCTGGGCAGACCTCAGCCACCGCTGCATGACGGCCTCCTGGCCGGCCTTTATCGGAGGAGCCGCGCTGGTGTTTATCGCCTTCAACGCGGTTTTCGCGGCGTTCTACTGGATCGGGGATCAACCGGTCTCGAACGTGCCGGGCAGCGCCTATATCGATTATCTCTATTTCAGCATCGAGACGCTTTCGACCGCCGGTTACGGCGACATGCACCCTCAGACTCATTATGGACATTTCATCGCCACGGTGGAGCTGTTCACGGGGATCTTCTCGATGTCGCTGATGACCGGGCTGATCTTCGCCCGCTTCTCGCGGCCAAACGCCCGGCTGCTGTTCGCCAATCATCCGGTCGTTTCAAACCATGATGGCAAGCCGACGCTGATGGTTCGCTTCGCCAACGAGCGTCACAACATCATCGGCAATGCCACCGCCAAGCTGTGGCTGCTGCAGAATGCCGTGAGCAAGGAGGGCCAGTCGCTGCGCAGGTTCTGCGAGCTGCCACTGATGCGGAACGAGCACCCCGCGCTCGCGCTCAGCTGGACGCTCTACCACGTCCTTGATGAAGAGAGCCCGCTTTACGGGCTGAATGCGGACGACTTTGGCGCATTGGGCGTGTCACTTGTTGTCGTGGTGACCGGATACGACGTGATTGCGGCCCAAACGGTCCATGCCCGAAAGTCCTACGATCATACCGACATTCGCTTTGGGCAGCGTTACGCCGACATCCTCGATACTTCCGAAGACGGTCGGCTTCGAATCGACTACGGCAGGTTCCATGAGACTTTGGGCGGATAGATTCTCGTCCGCGCGCCATGCCAACATTTTCTGGGAGACGCCTTGCCGGCGTGCTAAACAACAGCGGAATTTCCCCCGGAGCTGGCAGCCGTGAAAACCCAGCGGCCCAATATCTCGGCCTCTTCAGACGACGAGCACCGTGTGCTGCAATTCCGGCCGCGCGCCGTGGTCCCTGCGCCGGGCCAGCGGAGAAATCCGAACGAGCCGATCCCGCAACCCGAGGTAGCGAACGATTTATCCCGCTACGAGCGCGGCCGGGAAGAACCGGACGATTTTCGCCACCGCATGCTGGCGAATGTGGCGGCTTTCGCATTTACCGTCGCCCTCCTGGCGATCGGAATATGGCTCGCCATGAGTATCGCCCATCTGCGCAGAACCCAGGACTGCGTGCTGATGGGACGCCACGACTGTGTGCGGATTTCGACGCCGCCTTCCTAGCATTTTTGGCCGGCCGGCTCGTTTGCCCCTAAATCCGATGCTGCGGGCATCTCCCACCTCCATTGAACTAACGGCGGCGCTCCGATATACGGGCACTCAACTCCGGGTGGTGGACAGGGCATGCCGGGGCGCGGCGGCCGCCCCTCCCACGGTTCCGGAATTTATCTTCAATATATCAAAGGCTTAGCGATGTCCTCAACATTCGATCAGGTCGCAACGATTATCGCCGAAACCTGTGACATACCGCGCGACACAATCACGCCGGAGAGCCATGCGATCGACGATCTGGGGATCGACAGCCTCGATTTTCTCGACATCGCCTTTGCGATCGACAAGGCGTTCGGGATCAAATTGCCGCTGGAAAAATGGACCCAGGAAGTCAACGACGGCAAGGCGACCACCGAACAATACTTCGTGCTGAAGAATCTCAGCGCTCGCATCGACGAATTGGTCGCGGCCAAGGGCGCGTAACCGCCCGCCATGCACCTCGAATATTTCCAGCTGATTGACCGCATCCTCGATCTCAACATCGGTGAGAAGACCATCACGGTCGAGGCGCAGGTCCCTCAGCACAACACCATATTCGAAGGGCATTTCCCGGGCTATCCGATCATGCCCGGCGTGTTGCTGATCGAATCGATGGCACAGGCCTCGGGGTGGCTATTGCTCGGTCTCATGAAATTCGAGCGCATGCCGTTCCTGGCCGCGGTCAAGGAAGCCAAGATGCGCGGCTTCGTAACGCCTGGGGAGTTACTGACGATCGAGGCCAACGTCCTACACGAAGGTTCGGGTTATGCGATGACCGAAGCGAAGGTCAGGGTCGGCGGCAAGCTGAAGTGCAACGCGGCGATCACGTTCAGCCACATTCCCTTCCCGAATCCGGATTTGCGCGGGCACATGGATGCCGTAGCCAGGCGTATCGGATTTCCGCAACAGGCTATCACCCATGACTGAGATGAAATCTTCGAGCCAGGGCTCGACGGAAGTATGGATCACCGGCATCGGTCTTGCCACGTCGCTTGGCGAGGGTCTGGATGCTCACTGGGACGCGCTCAATCAACGGCGGGTCAATGTCGATGAGAAGAGCTTCGCGCCCTACATCGTGCATCCCTGGGCGCCGATAAACCTCGACAGCCAGATCCCCAAAAAGGGCGATCAGCGTCAGATGGAGGCCTGGCAGCGGATCGGCACCTACGCCGCGGGACTGGCGCTGGAGTCGGCCGGCATCAAGGGCAACAAGGAAATCCTGGCGCGGATGGACATGATCGTCGCCGCCGGCGGCGGCGAGCGCGATCTCGCCGTCGACTCCAACATTTTGAATATGGAAGCGAAAGGCAATTCGGCCCCCGGCTTCCTCAACGAACGGCTGATGAACGATCTGCGTCCGACGCTGTTCCTGGCGCAGCTCTCGAACCTGTTGGCGGGCAACATTGCCATCGTGCATGGCGTGACCGGATCGTCCCGCACCTTCATGGGCGAGGAAGCCGCGGGCGTCGACGCGGCACGGATCGCGCTTGCGCGCATCGCCGCCGGGCAAAGCGATATCGCACTGATCGGCGGCTCGCAAAATGGCGAGCGCAAGGACCTGCTGGTTCTCTACGAGTTCGGCGGTTTCAATCTCAAGGACAAATACGTTCCGGTTTGGGCGCGCGGAAACAACGGCGGCTTTGCGCTCGGATCGGGCGGCGCGTTCCTTGTGATAGAGTCGAGGGCCCATGCGGAGGCGCGCGGCGCAAAACCCTACGCACGCCTGACCAATGTCGTGGCCGATCTGGCGCGCCGCACGCATTCCGGCGAGGTTACCTCGGCGCTGGAAGGGCTGTGGTCAAAGCTCGGCACGCTCAAGGAGAAGGGTGCCATCATCTCGGGTGCGACCGGCGCCGAACCGGCCACCTCCGAAGAGCGCGCATTCCTCGGCGCGCACCCGGGTTTCGCGGTACGGGCCACGGGAACGATGTTCGGTCATACGATGGAGACGCAATTTCCTTTGGGGCTGGCGCTTGCGGCGCTTTCACTCTCACGCGGCGCATTGTTTCCGCCCAACGATCCGACCGGGCTGGAGGTTGAAATGTCCACCCCGCCGACCCAGATTGTAGTGATCGGGACAGGTCATTGGCGGGGCGAAGGCATGGCGCTGGTCGAAGCGGTCCGGTGAATCCGCTGAACTGACGGGGAAAACATGACAGCTACGCGCGATAAGTTCGGAAGGCCGATCGTCGTCGTCACCGGCATGGGCGTCGTGACATCGCTCGGCGCCGGCAAGGCCGACAACTGGAAGAAACTCACCGCGGGCGAATCCGGTATCCGTACCATTACGCGTTTTCCCACCGATGGGTTGAAGACGACGATGGCCGGCACGGTGGATTTCATCCCGGTCGAGCCATTCTCGTCCACCGACCTTTCCGAGCGGCTCGGCGAGGTCGCCGCTGAAGAAGCCATCGCCCAGGCCAATATCGGGACCAGGGGTAATTTTCCAGGCCCGCTATTCCTCGCCGTGGCCCCCGTGGAAGTCGAGTGGCCGCAACGCCAGGAACTCGGGCGCGCGATCGGAGCCGCTACCGAAGTCGACTATGACGCCATGCTGCGGGTCAGCGGCGGCGGAAGATATACGCAGTATCACCGGCGATTCCTGTTCGGTTCGGTCGCCGATCATCTCGCCGAGACGTTCGGCACCAAGGGTTCGCCGATTTCGCTTTCCACCGCATGCGCATCCGGCGCCAGCGCCATCCAGCTCGGCGTCGAAGCCATTCGCCGCGGCGAGGCGGACGCCGCCCTTTGCGTTGCGACCGACGGGTCGGTCAATCCGGAAGCCCTGGTCCGGTTTTCATTGCTGTCGGCGCTGTCGACCCATAACGATCCGCCCCAGGCCGCGGTGCGGCCGTTTGCGAAGAACCGCGACGGTTTCGTCATGGCCGAAGGCGCGGGCGCGCTGGTGCTGGAAAGCTATGAAGCCGCTGCCGCACGCGGCGCGACCATTCTCGGCATCGTTGCCGGCTGCGGCGAGTTGGCGGACTCTTTCCACCGCACCCGGTCCAGTCCCGACGGCAAGCCGATCATCGGATGCGTGCGCAATGCCCTGGCCGACGCCGGCCTTGTCTCCGACCAGATCGACTACATCAACGCGCACGGCACCGGCACGCCGGAGAACGACAAGATGGAATATCTGGGGATCTCGTCGGTATTCGGCGAGCGCGCCCAGCAAGTTCCGGTGTCGTCCAACAAGTCGATGGTCGGCCACACGCTCTCCGCGGCGGGCGCCGTCGAAACGGTGTTCTCGCTGCTGACGCTTGAGCACCAGCGGATTCCGCCAACAATCAATTACGATGTTCCGGACCCGGCGATTCCCTTCGACGTCGTTCCTAACAAGGCGCGCGATGCCCGGGTCACCGCCGTGATGTCGAATTCGTTCGGCTTCGGCGGCCAGAATGCCGTTCTGATTCTGACGCGTGAACCGGTTTAACCGGCGAAAAAGCCCGTCCAGTGCAAAAGCGCATCGAAAGCCGGCAAGCGTTCGGCAAAATCGTCGTTGGTCCTTGATGCATCCGCTGCTGCTTCGCACCCGAGCCCGTATTCGCGACGCGATCAAGCCAATCGGCGAAGCCGCGGTAGGCGCGCTGACGATCGGGCTGCTGCGCACCACCCGCTATTTCGATCCCATCAAGACGGCGAACCTGTTCGGCCGGATCGCCGGCCTGATCGGCCCCATGACGCGCGAGCAGCGGATTGGCCGCGCCAATCTGACCGCCGCGTTCCCGGAAAAATCACCGCAGGAAATCGAGACCATTCTCGCAGGCGTCTGGGACAATCTCGGCCGTCTCGGCGCCGAATTTGCCCATCTCGATCATATCTGGGAGCACGATCCCGCATTCCCCGAACGGAGCCGGTTCGAAATTCCGCCGCGCACCCACGAACTGTTCGCGCAACTGCGGCTCGACGGCAAACCGGCGCTGATCTTTTTCTGTCACCTAGGAAATTGGGAACTGCCCGCCGTGGCTGCTGTCGCCCATGGCCTGGATGCCGCCATCCTGTTTCGCCGGCCCAATAGCGCCTCGGCCAACCGGATCATCGAAGAGCTGCGCGCGGTGAAAATGGGAACACTGATTCCCGCCGGCCGCGACGCTCCGTTCAAGCTTGCGGAAGCCCTGCAAAAAGGCCAGCACGTCGGCATCCAGGTCGACCAGTGGTTCACCAATGGCGTCGAGGTGACATTTTTCGGCCGCAAGACCAGGGCCAACCCGACGCTGGCCCGTCTGCTGCGGCAGATCGAATGTCCCATCCACGGCGTCCGCATCATCCGCCTGCCCGGTCATCGTTTCCGCGCCGAGCTGTCGGAGGAGGTAAAGCCGGTCCGCGATGCCTCCGGACAAATCGACGTTCAGGGCACGATGCAGGCGATCACGTCCGTGGTCGAAGGCTGGATTCGCGAATATCCGGACCAGTGGCTCTGGCTGCACCGCCGCTGGCGGTAACCCTTCTACCGCCCCGTCTTCACCTTCGTCCAAAGCCGGTTGATGACGCGTTGCGTGGCAGGATCGCGCGCCGTGATCACGAACAGTTTCGCGAGCGTTGCTGCGTCCGGGTAGATGTTCCTGTCATTGAGAATCGCGGGGTCGATGAGCTTCTGGCTGGTCACATTGCCGTTGGCGTACGACAGAAAATTGGAATTCCTCGCGGCCACCTCGGGCCGGTAGAGGTAATCGATCAATGCGTAGGCTTCCGCGACATTCCTGGCGTCGGCGGGAATCGCCAGATTGTCAAAGAACATCTGCGCGCCCTCTTTCGGGATGGCATAGCCGATCGCGATATCGTTTTTCGCTTCCGCCGCGCGGCTCCGCGCCTGCATGATGTCGCCCGACCAGCCGACCACGAGACAGATCTCTCCGGTGGCCAGCGCGCTCAGATATTCCGAGGAATGAAACTTGCGGACAAAGGGCCTGATCCTGATGACGAGATCGGCGGCCTTCTCCAGATCCGCCTGTCTGGTCGAATTTGGATCGAGCCCGAGATAGCTCAATGCCGCCGGAAAGATATCGTCGGCGGAATCCAGCATGTGAACGCCGCAATCCCTGAATTTTTCCAGCTTCTCCGGCTTGAACACGATATCCCAACTGTCGATTTTGGCGTCGGGGCCGAGGATTTTCTGCACCATCCTGACGTTGTAGCCGATGCCGGTGGTGCCCCACATGTAATTGGCGGCGTATTGGTTGCCGGGATCGTAGATGGCGAGCCGTTCCGTCACCGCCGGCCAGGCGCTGGCGAGGTTCGGCAGCTTCGACTTGTCGAGCTTCTGAAAAACATTGGCCTTGATCTGGCGCTGCAGGAAGTAGGCCGTGGGAACGACGACATCGTAGCCGGACTTTCCGGCAAGCAGGCGTGTCTCCAGCGTCTCATTGGCGTCGAAGGTGTCGTAGACGACCTTGATGCCGGTTTCTTTTGTGAAGTCCTCGATCACCCCTGGCGCAATATAATTTGACCAATTGTAGAAGTTGACCGTGCGCTCTTCTGCCTTTGCGGAGGGCGGCAGCAATACCAGCGCCGCGGCCATCGCGACGGCCCATCGGGACAGAATGCAGGTCCGACCGTGCGCCATTTGTCCCGATCCCTATCGGCGGTGCACGGCATCGGACAGGCGCTCCAACGCGCTGTCGAGGGTTGCATCCTTCTTGGCAAAGCAGAAGCGCACGACCGAGGTCACGGGATCCTTCTCATAGAAGGCCGATACCGGAATGGCCGCGACCTTGTAATCGGTCACGATGCGTTTGCAGAACGCCTCGTCGGTTTCGTTGAGGCCAAGCGGCGAAAGGTTCACCGTGAGGAAATAAGTGCCCTGCGAGGGAAGCACCGGGAAGCCGATGCTTTCCAATCCTCTGGTCAGGCGGTCGCGGCTGCGCGCCAGATCCGTGCGCATCTGGTGAAAATAATCCGCCGGCTTGCCGAGCCCGTAGGCGACCGCAACCTGAAGATTGGGCGCGGTGGTGAAAGTGAGGAACTGATGCACCTTCGCGGCAACGCGCAACAGCGGCGGCGCGGCGCAGACAAAGCCGATCTTCCAGCCGGTCAGGGAAAAGATCTTGCCGGCGGAACCGACCTTGATCGTGCGATCGCGCATTCCGGGTATGGTAATCAGCGGTATGTGCTCGCGGCCGTCAAAGATCACATGCTCCCAGACCTCATCGCAGATCGCGATCGTATCGAACTCCTGACAGAACCGCGCCAGCAATTCCAGATCCTCGCGCGGATAGACCACCGCGGCCGGATTGAGCGGATTATTGAAGAGAACGGCCTTGGTCTTCGAATTGAATACGCCGCGCAGCGCTTCCTCGGTCAACCGCCAGTGCGGCGGTTCGAGGCGCACCAGACGCGGAATGCCGCCGGCCTGGCGGATGATCGGGAGGTAGGAATCATACACCGGCTGGAATACGACCACCTCGTCGCCGGGCTCGACCACGGCAAGAATGGCTGAAGTCAGCGCCTCGGTGCCGCCCGAGGTCACCATCACCTCGGTCATCGGATCCAGCGCAATGCCGTGCCAGCGCTGGTAATGGGCGGAAATGGCCTGCCGCAATTCCGGAATACCCATCATCGACGGGTACTGGTTGTAACCGTTCATGACTGCGTCCGCGGCTGCGCTGCGGATATCCTCCGGGCCGGGATCGTCGGGAAAACCCTGACCGAGATTGATCGCGTTGTTGTCGCGCGCAAGCTGCGACATTGCCTCGAAGATCGTGACGGGCAGATCCGCAAATACCTTGTTCATGGAAGTCATGGCAACGGTCAGCCGCCGGACTTCGTCGGCAAACCCGCAGCCTTCCAGGCCAGCATCCCGCCGGCCAGATGCCTGTCATAGGCAAGGCCGCTCGCCTGCGCAGCCAGCGACGCCGTCACCGATCGCTTGCCGGAGCGGCAGGCAAAGACCACCTGCTTGCCCTTCGGATCGGGAATGGCGTGCGGATCGAAATTTGACAGCGGGACCACCAATGCGCCGGGATAGGCATCCACGGCCACTTCGTTCGGTTCGCGGACGTCGACCAGAAGGTAGCGTCCCTCGGTCATTCCCTTCGATACCTCTTCCGCCGTCAAATCGTGAACCCGATGCCCCTGATCCGCCACTCAAATCCTCCCTACGGTCCTTTGATACCCAACTTGCGCGCATTCCAGCCGCAGTACCGGCAGCCACTTTTGCGGATTACGAGCAGATACCGGCAAATTCCGCAAGCGTGGATGCCGGCGGCTCGTCTTTCCGCGCCAACGTCGCCTCTCATGCGATGAAAATCAAGCACCGGACGGGGGTCAAGAAGCACCCGGGGAACTAGATGGTCACTTGCGTTCCCACCTCGACCACCCTTCCGCTCGGAATCTGGAAATAATCGGTCGCATCGTTGGCGGTACGGCTGAGCGCGATGAAGAGGTGGTCCTGCCAGCGCGGCATTCCGGAATGCGCGGCAGGCTTCAGCGCGCGCCGCGACAGGAAGAACGACGTCGACATGATGTCGAATTGCCAACCGAGCTTTCGCG
This sequence comes from uncultured Alphaproteobacteria bacterium, assembly GCA_963786045.1. Lineage (GTDB taxonomy): Bacteria > Pseudomonadota > Alphaproteobacteria > Rhizobiales > Xanthobacteraceae > Bradyrhizobium. The sequence continues at coordinate 153,686 of CAWAXR010000025.1, forward strand.
CGATCGCCAGCGCCTTCGGGACGTTTGGCGATTCCATGAACCCGAACCGCAACGTGACCTTGGTGAAGGTGGCGCCGACCTGTTCGAGCCTCACCCGCTCGGCCGGGTCAATCCGCGGCGTCGACGCGGTTTCGATGGTGAGAATGACGTTCTTCTCGTGCAGCACCTTGTAGTGTTTCAGACTGTGCATCAGAGCGGTCGGCGCGCTGACCGGATCACTGGTAAGGAAGACAGCCGTGCCGGGAACCCGCTGCGGCGGGCGCTTTTCCAGCATCGCCACCAGTTCGGCCAGCGGAAATTCCAGCTTGCGCGATTTGTCGAACAGCAGCCGGCTGCCGCGCCGCCAAGTGTACATCAGCAGCATCACCACGGCTCCCAGCGCCAGCGGCACCCAGCCGCCCTCCAGCACCTTCAGGAGGTTCGCGGCAAGAAAGGTGAGATCGAGGAACAGAAATGGCGCAATCAGCGCGGCAGCCGCGAAGGGCGACCATTTCCATACCCGCCAGACCACGACAAAGCCCATCATTCCCGTGACCACCATGGTGCCGGTGACGGAAATGCCGTAGGCCGACGCCAGCGCGCTTGACGAACGGAACATCAGCACCAGCAGCATCACGGCAACCAGCAGCAGCATGTTGATGCGCGGAATGTAAATCTGGCCGGAATGGGCTTCCGACGTGTGTCGGATCTCAAATCGCGGCAGCAGGCCGAGCTGAATGGCCTGACGCGTCAGGGAATAGGCGCCGGTGATGACGGCCTGGCTCGCGATCACGGTCGCCACCGTGGCGAGGGTGACCATGGGAATCAATGCCCACTCGGGAAACATCAGGAAGAACGGGTTCTCGATCGCTTTGGGGTCGGCGATCACAAGAGCGCCCTGCCCCAGATAATTCAGCGCCAGCGACGGCAGCACGATGAAGAGCCACGCGGTCTGGATCGGCCGCTTGCCAAAATGCCCGAGGTCGGCATAGAGCGCCTCGGCTCCGGTGACCGCGAGGAACACGGCACCGAGCGTAACAAACCCGATGATTCCGTGATGAAGCATGAATGTGACGGCCAACACGGGATTGAGCGCCAGCAGGACTTCGGGATGTTGCATGACCGGAATAATGGCTCCGATCGCGATCACGCCGAACCAGATGCACATCACCGGTCCGAAAAACGCCGCAACATTCGCGGTACCGCGCGACTGGGCCGCGAACAGCGCGAGCAGGATCAACACGGTGAGCGGCACCACATACGGCTCGAACGCCGCGGTGACGAGCTTGATGCCTTCGACCGCCGAAAGCACCGACAGCGCCGGCGTGATCACGGCGTCGCCATAGAACAGCGCGCCGCTCACGATCCCGAGCAGCACGATGGCGCCGGCACCGTGGCTGACCGCGCGTTGCGCCAGCGCCATCAGGGCCAGCGTACCGCCCTCGCCGTGGTTGTCCGCGCGAAGCAGGATCAGCACATATTTCAGCGTCACCACGACAATCAGCGCCCACAGGATCAGCGAGACCACCCCAAGGACTGCTTGCGGTTCGACGACGCCGGAGGGCCCGCTGGCCGCAACCACGGCTTCCCGCAGCGCGTAGAGCGGGCTGGTGCCGATATCGCCATAGACGACGCCGATGCTGCCGATCAGGAGGGCCTTGAAGCCCGCGGTGGAATGCGCTTCGCCATGCCCATTGGCCGCCGTCGTTTCGGCGGCGGGAGCTACAACATCACTGGTCATGGGAACGGGAGCCTCAAAATGTGCTTCACTGCACAATAAGTAAAGCGAGGCGGCTTATAGCCCTGCGCTTGAAGCATAGCCTAGCCCGATTTTGAGCCCACGCCATGCAAAAAATGCATTTGCTACCAGATACAGACCGTCGCAGGGCAAAGGTAATATCGTAGAGATTACGGTTTCAGATCGGGCGGAAGCGGCGGGTCCTCACGCATCAGCGTGATGGTCACGCGGCGGTTCGCCGACAGCGAGGGGTCGTCGGGAAACAGCGGCTGGCTATCGGCCTTGCCGGCGACAGCAAAGATGTGCGCCGGCGGCAGCCCTTCCCTCTCGAGGATCTGACGCACCACGTTCGCCCGGTCCGCCGAGAGATCGAACGCCCCGTAATCGCTCGTCGACGGCACGAAGCCGGCGGCGGTGTGACCGACGATCGATATTCGGAGCGGCGTCGCCTTGAGCGGAGCCGCGAGTTTCTGGATCAGCCGCCGCGTCCGTTCATACGGCACTTTCGATCCGTCGGCGAACATCGAGCGGCCGTCCTGATCGACGATCTCCAGATTGAGGCCCTCCTTGGTCTCCTCAAACATGATGTGCTTGGAGATCTCGGTCAGCTCCGGCATGTCCTGCAACGCCTGTCGCAGCGAGGCCGAGGCAAGCGCGAATTCGCGGTCGATCTTCAGCCGGGCGCCGTTGATGCGGCTGCGCTCCTGCTGGTCCGGGGTCGGCGTATTGGACGATTCCTCCGGTGGAATATGATCAAGGTTCTTCAGCTTCGGCCTGGTCGGCAAACCATCGGATTCGATGATGCCCGAATAGCGCGCTGCGTTCTGCACGCCGAAAGCATCGCGCATCGAACCGGCAACGATCTTGAGCTTGTTGTTATCCATCGTGGAGAACGCGACGAGCATCACGAAGAAGCTCATCATCAGACCCATGAGGTCGGCAAAGGTCACGAACCAGCCGTGTCCTCCGCCATGTGCGTCGCCACGCTTTTTCTTGGCCATTGTTGTTTTTCCGGGCCGAGGTCCGTCGCTTTACGCCGGGACCGGCTCGCCCTCTTCATGGCGATGCTTTTCCGGCAAGTAGGCCAGCAGCATTTCACGCACCAGCGTCGGGCTCTTGGAATCCCGGATCATCAGGATGCCGTCGATGATCAGCGTGCGGTTGGTCTCCTCGTCGAGCAGCTTGCCGTGCAGCTTGTCGGCGATCGGCAGGCAGAACAGGTTTGCGACCAGCGCGCCGTAAAGCGTCGCGAGCAGCGCGGTGGCCATGAACGGACCGAGTTTCGAAGGGTCGGTCATGTTGGCAAACATCTGCACCATGCCGATCAACGTGCCGATCATGCCGAACGCCGGCGCGCAATCGCCGATGGCGCGGTAGATTTTGCTGCCTTCGTCCAGATGCATCAGGAAATTGTCGCGATCGCGCTCGAGATTGTCGCGGATGAATTCGAGATCGTAACCGTCGGCGACGTAGCGAATTCCCTTGGCGAGGAACGGTTCGTCGGTCTCGACCTTTTCCAGGCCGACCGGCCCCTGCTTGCGGGCGATTTCGGCGATGCGGGCGAGTTCGTCGACGAGATCGCGCGCCGACAGCCGGCTCATCGTGAAGGCGAATTTTGCTCCCAGCGGCAGACCGTGCAGCATCACGGCGAGCGGAAACCTGATCATGGTGGCGGCGATCGAGCCGCCAAAGATGATGATGACGGCATGTTCGGAGATGAACATGTGCACATCGCCACCCAGGAGCATCATCGTTGCAATGACGATGATGCCGGCGACAAGCCCAACGCCCGTCATAATATCCATGGGAGACTCCAACGCGTACGCGAACTGCCGGCCGTTCTGGACGGTGACGCGACCCACCCCGAGCCGCGCAACAGCGACCCTACGTCCCCGCCATTAAAGACGCGTAAAGGTTAAGCCGCTTTCGGGGCACGGCCGCAGGGCGCAGCCCCACCACCTTGCCGCAAGCTTGCGGTCAATCCCGCAAATGCAGCCCGATGGACGGGTTGCCTGACGCAGCAGCAACATTTTGCTAACCATAGCCGCCGCTCATTCCTCGATCGGTTCCCGCGACGCCCCGGAACCGGATCGCTTTGACGGCAAGACCGGTTCGGGCCAGGAGGTGGCCCAGTCTCACTAAAGAGTTGGGTCCGCGCCATCCCACGAGGCGCCCGGAAAGCCCGTGAGGTCGAGACCGGGCGGGCGAGCCGTTGGCGTTCGACCGTGTCGAACCCGCCGTCAGTGAATTTCCGCCGACCGCTTCAGAGCCTCTTTCAGCTTTTCGAGGCTAAAGTCCTTGGCTCGCGCGATTTCCAGGATCGGCGTCTCGCGGCGACCGCAGAGTTCGGCGGCATCCGGAATTTTCGCGGCAATGTCGATCGGAATCACGATCGCCCCATGCTGGTCGGCGTGGATGAGATCGTCGGAACGCACCGTCATCCCGGCGACGCGCACCTCGCCGCCAAAGCTTTCCGCATGAACCCAAGCATGGGACGGACCGATCGATCCGGCAAGCGCCTGGAAGCCCGGCGCCCATTGCGGGATGTCGCGGATCGAGCCGTCTGTGATGACACCGAGACAGCCGAGCGCCTTGTGCACGTTGCTTTGCACCTCTCCCCAGAACGCGCCGTAACCGACGTCCGGGCCGTCGATATCCTGGATCACGGTGATACGCGGCCCGAGGCCGGTCCCCATATATTCGTAATAGGCGATGCGGCGCCTGGCCTGCTCGTCGGCTGGAAGAGAGGACTTGAGCACCGATCGGATGGTCACCGTGCGCGCATAGCCGACCATCGGCGGCAATTGGGGAAACGGGCAGACCAGCGGCTTTGTGGTGTAGCCGATCAACCGGCGCTCAGGTGCGACGACTTCCATCGCATTGCAGATCGTCGGGGTATCGTAGCGCGCCAACGCCTCGAGCAGTGCGGCAGGCAGCGGCGTGGATGTGGAATTCGTCACGGCGTTCTCTCCGAAATTTCAGGGGCGGGCTCTTGTCGTCAGCCATATAGCTGACCGGCGCGCAATCGGCAAAAGCGCCAATCCACCCTCGGGGACAAACGGCTTCGTTTGTCCCGCGACCGCGTTCGACATGAAGGGCTGTTCAGTTCAGGCGTGCCGGCCGATCATCCTGCCGCGCATCGGCGGTCGGCACGAACGGCGACGCCGGATCTGGCGGGGCGACAGGCCCCGGCGTTGCCTCCTGCGCGGCAGCCCTGCGCTGGTGGTCGCGATAGGATTTCCATCCGACGGGCAAACTGAGGAGATAAAGCACGGTGCCTGCGGAAAGAATATACCAGGGATAGCCGATCAAAAGCGCGATGAAGAAAACCACGGAAACAAAAACCGGCAGAACCATTTCCGGCGGCACACGCATGCGAACGGTCTTGCCCGAGAACACCGGCAGGCGCGAAACCATCAGGAAGCCGATCAGCAGCGTGTACGCGGCGGTCAGCATGGCCGGAGGTTTCGGCAAGCCGAGGAAGGCCAGATAGATCGGAAGCAGCACCGCGATCGCGCCCATCGGCGCGGGAACGCCGGTGAAATAGTTCGCTGCAAATGCAGGCTTGTTGGGATCTTCCATGGTCGCGTTGAAACGCGCCAATCTGAGCCCGCCGCTGATAGCGAAAACCATCGCGGCGATCCAGCCGCCATTGTTCAGTTCGTGCAATTGCCAGAAATATAGGATCAGACCGGGCGCGACGCCGAAATTGACGAAATCCGCAAGGCTGTCGAGCTCCGCGCCGAATTTCGACTGGCCCTTGATCATGCGAGCGACACGGCCGTCAATGCCATCGAGCACGGCGGCGAACACGATCGCCGCCACCGCCAATTCCATCCGCCCTTCCGTGGACAGGCGGATCGCGGTCAGGCCCGCACAGATCGCGAGCAAGGTGATGAAATTGGGTACCAGCATCCGCACCGGGATCGGGCGAAACCGGCGGCGACGCATGTCAGGATATTGGGGCTCGATCGGCATAGTCTACATATAGCAAGCGCCGGCCCGTTTCGCCATGGCGGAGGTCACCCGGTGGGCCGACAGCTTGCCCGGTTAATCCACGCGGTAGGTCCGCCCCTGATCGCTCACCCTGAAATCGGCCAGAATGGTTTCGCCGGCCACGGCGGTTTGGCCCTCGGAGACCAGCGACCGGGTACCTTCGGGCAGATAAACGTCAAGACGCGATCCGAAGCGGATCAGCCCGAACCGCTCGCCCGCGCCGATCGTCTGTCCTTCCCTAACAAACGATACGATGCGCCGCGCCACCAGGCCCGCGATCTGGACCACTCCGATGCGGCCATTGGACGTGGAGATGACCAGCGAATTGCGCTCATTGTCCTCGCTCGCCTTGTCGAGTTCGGCGTTGATGAAGGTGCCCGGCCGATACGCAATGCGATCGATCCGTCCCGCGACCGGACTGCGGTTTACATGGCAGTTGAACACGCTCATGAAGATCGAGATGCGCGGCAGCGGCCTGTCGCCGAGACCAAGTTCAGCCGGCGGCAATACCTGCGTCACCATCGAGACGCGCCCGTCGGCCGGCGCCACCACGATACCGTCCCGCACGGGCGTCACCCTTACCGGATCGCGAAAGAAAAGCGCGCACCAGATCGTCAGCAATGTGCCGATCCAGCCAAGCGGCGTCCAGATCCAGAACAGGATCAGACTGACGAGCGCAAAGCCGCCGATAAAGGGATAGCCCTCCGGATGAATGGGCGGAATCTGCGCACGAATGGAATTGGCGATCGACATCAATACTCACTGTCTTCCTGGCCTCCCCTTTGTCGGGAAGGAATTTGCATTCCGGTTATTCCGCCGCGGCGGGGGTCACCAACGTATCGTCGACCGGAGGCGGTGCGCGGTTCGGCGCTTCGTTCTCGTCGGCGATCCGCGCGAGCTTCTCTCGCGCTTCCTGGGCCTCGCGCTGCCGGTTCCACATACTGGCATAAAGTCCGCCGGTTGCCAAAAGCTGACCGTGGGTTCCGCGCTCGGCGATGCGGCCCTGATCGAGCACGATGATTTCGTCGGCTGCCACGATCGTGGACAGCCGGTGCGCGATCACAAGCGAGGTGCGGTTGCGCGACACCCGCTCCAGCGCATCCTGAATTTCCTGCTCGGTATGGCTGTCGAGTGCCGACGTCGCCTCGTCGAGCACCAGGATCGGCGGCGCCTTGAGAACGGTACGCGCGATCGCAACACGCTGCTTCTCTCCCCCTGACAGTTTCAGGCCCCGTTCTCCCACTTGCGTCTCATAACCCTTCGGCGACAAACGGATGAAGCCGTCGATTTGCGCGAGTTGTGCGGCTTCTTCCACCTCGGCATCGGTGGCGTCCCAGCGGCCATAGCGAATGTTGTAGCGGATGGTGTCGTTGAACAAGACGGTATCCTGCGGCACCATGCCGATCGAGGCCCGCAGCGAGGTCTGCGTGACGTTGCGGATATCCTGACCGTCGATCAAGATCCTCCCGCTGGAAACATCGTAGAGACGAAACAGCAGGCGCGAAATCGTCGACTTGCCGGCGCCGGACGGCCCGACAATCGCGACCGTCTTGCCGGCCGGCACCTCGAAGCTGAGACCCTTGAGGATCGGGCGATCGGGATCGTAGGCGAATTGCACATTGTCGAAACGCACATTGCCCGACGTCACGACCAGTGGCCTGGCGCCCGGAATATCCTTGATCTCCGGATTGCGCGACAACACGTTGAACATCTTCTCGATGTCGATGACGGCCTGCTTGATCTCGCGATAGACCATGCCCATGAAATTCAACGGCTGGTAGAGCTGGATCATCATGGCGTTGATCATGACGAAATCGCCGACCGTGTTATGCCCGTTGCGAACCCCAATCGCGCACATCAGCATGGTCGCCGTGAGGCCGGCGGTGAAGATGATCGCCTGGCCGGTGTTGAGCACGGCGAGCGAGGTATAGGTTTTGACGCTGGCCTGCTCGTAACGCTCCATCGAGCGGTCGTAGCGCGCGGCTTCGCGTTCCTCGGCGCTGAAATATTTGACCGTCTCGTAATTCAGAAGCGAGTCGATCGCCTTGGTGTTCGCTTCGGTATCGGAATCGTTCATCTTGCGCCGAATCTCGATCCGCCACTCGGTCGCGATGTAGGTATAGTACATGTAGATCACGACCGTGATCATGGTGGCGAGGACGTAACGCCAGTCGAATTTCCACAGCAGCACTGCCATCAGCAGCGTAACCTCGACGACGGTCGGCACCAGTTGCAGGATCACCATCCGCACGATGACTTCGATACCGGTGCGGCCGCGCTCCAGCACGCGCGTCAGGCCACCGGTCTTACGCTCGAGATGGAAGCGCAGCGACAGCTCGTGCATGTGGACGAAGGTGCGATAGGCGAGCTTGCGCACCGCGTGCATGGCCACGCGCGCGAAAATTCCGTCGCGCCACTGGGTCAGGACCGCCATCAGTACGCGCAAGGCGCCGTAGCTCGAGGTCATGATCAGGGGCGAGGCGATCAGCCACAGCGTCCAGTTTGACGATTGCACCGGAGCAGTATCGGCGCCGGTCAGGGCATCGATCGCCCATTTGAAGGTGAACGGCACCGACAAGGTCGCGAGCTTCGCGACCAGCAGCAGCACCACCGACCAGACCACGCGCATCTTCAGATCGGCGCGGTCGCCGGGCCAGATATAGGGCCACAGGTGCTTGAGCGTCCCGGTCAGGGTCGCCTGTCCGAGGGACCTGTCGGGAACAGGCGCTTCGCCAGCGCCCCGGGCCGAATCAGTATGAGCCATCGAGCTGAGCCCGGCGCAACACGGCGCACCGGTTCGGCGCGCGCATTTTTACGTATTTCTGCATTCCGCAGTCATATAGAGCCTTTAGCGGCCGCGTACACCCTCGCGGGAACCAGATTCTTTGGCGATTTACGGCATTTGCGGGGTGGATTTCATTCGGCAGGCGAATCCATTAAGGCTTGACGACTTTTACGCTGCAGTGCCACATGACCGATATGAACAAGATCAAGACAGTCTGTGTCTATTGCGGCTCCGGCCCCGGCACGGACCCCCGCTTCGTCGAAGCGGCCGTCGCATTCGGTAAGGCCCTGGCCGAAAACGGTATCCGCCTTGTCTATGGCGGCGGCTCGATCGGCCTTATGGGTGCCGTGGCCACCTCCGTACTCGATCACGGCGGCACGGTGACAGGCATCATACCCGGCTTTCTGACCGCCCGGGAAAACGCCCTCAAGCGCGTTCAGGAACTCATCGTCACGCCCGACATGCATGAGCGCAAGCGGCTGATGTTCGAGCATTCCGACGCGTTCGTGGCGCTGCCCGGCGGCATCGGCACGCTCGAGGAACTGGTGGAGCAACTCACCTGGCAGCAGCTCGGCCGCCACACCAAACCCGTGCTGCTCGCGAATATCGAGGGCTTTTGGGAGCCGTTACTCGCGCTGCTCGCCCATATGCGCGAGACGCAGTTCATTCGGCAAAGCCTGGCGGTCGATATTCTGAAGGCCGAACGGGTCGAGGATATCCTGCCGCGGCTGCAAGCCGCCGCCGCCCGTGCGCTCGAAGGCACCGCCGAAATGCCACCTGAAATCGCTCGCCGCCTGTAGCAAGCCGCGGGCGTTGCCTCGGCTTTTCTGCGTCAACCCTCCAAGTCATTCTTTGGGGAACGTCACCGCCTCGATCCGATTGCCGTCGGGATCTCTGACGAACGCCGCATAATAGCGCACGCGATCGTGCGGCCGCAGGCCCGGCGCTCCGTCGTCGCCGCCTCCGGCGCCGAGCGCCGAGGCATGAAAGGCGTCGACCTCGCCGGCCGATTTCGCCCGCAGACAGACATGACTGCCGCTCTCCGGCGCGACCTGCGACATCCCGGCCCGCAGGTTGATCCAGAACTCCGGATAGCTTTTGCCGAAACCGACCGTGCCGGGCCGCGTCACCAGCCGCAAAAGCCCGAGCGGCGCCAGCGTCAATTCATAAAAGCGCGCGGAACGTTCGAGGTCACTGACGCCGACGGAAATGTGATCGATCATGGATGGTGCTCTCGGTGATTGAAAACGTCATCCCGGGATGGTCCGCAGGACCAGACCTCAGATGTGCAATTGCACATCGTAGCTCGATGCTTCGCATCGCCCCGGAATGACGAATTTCCGTCCCTCACGCCGGCGCGCCTGATTTCACCAGCTTGTAGATGACCGAGTCCATCAGCGCCTGGAACGAGGCATCGATGATATTGGGCGATACCCCGATCGTGGTCCAGCGTTCGCCCGCCTCGTCCGCGCTTTCGATCAGCACCCGCGTCACCGCCTCGGTACCGCCATTGAGGATACGCACGCGATAATCGATCAGCTTCAGGCCTTCGATGTACTTCTGGTATTTGCCGAGGTCCTTGCGCAGCGCCACGTCGAGCGCATTGACGGGTCCGTTGCCCTCGGCCGCCGAGATCAGTTTTTCGCCGTCGACGTCGACCTTCACCACGGCCATCGCCACCGTGACGCGCTGGCCGTTGGCATTGTAGCGCTGCTCGACGTTGACATCGAACTGTTCGACCCGGAAATATTCCGGCACCCGGCCGAGCGTGCGCCGCGCCAGAAGATCGAACGAGGCATTGGCGGACTCATAGGCGTAGCCCGCGGCCTCGCGGTCCTTCAGTTCCTCGACCAGACGCGCCAGTTTCGGATCGTTCCTGTCGTAGGCAATGCCGGCGCGATCGAGTTCGGCGACGACATTCGAGCGGCCGGCCTGATCGGACACCAGCACCTTGCGATGATTGCCGACCGCCTCGGGCGGAACATGCTCGTACGTGTGCGGATCCTTCAGCACGGCGGAGGCATGAATGCCGGTCTTGGTCACGAACGCGCTTTCGCCGACGTAAGGTGCGTGGCGGTTGGGCACGCGATTGAGCATGTCGTCGAGCGTCCGCGACACTTTCATCAAGGTCGCCATCTTGTCATCCGACACACTGATCTCGAAAGAATCGGAAAATTCAGCCTTGAGCCGCAAGGTGGGGATCAGCGAACACAGATTGGCGTTGCCGCAGCGCTCGCCAAGGCCGTTCAGCGTGCCCTGGATCTGGCGCGCGCCCGCGCGCACCGCGGCCAGCGAATTGGCCACTGCCTGTTCGGTGTCGTTGTGGGCGTGAATGCCGACGTGATCGCCGGGAATCTGCTTTGTCACTTCGCCGACAATGGTCTCGACCTCATGCGGCATGGCGCCGCCGTTGGTGTCGCACAGCACCACCCAGCGCGCGCCGGACTCGTAGGCGGCTTTCGCGCAGGCCAGCGCGAATTCCGGATCTTCCTTGTAGCCATCGAAGAAATGCTCGCAGTCGAGCATGACCTCGCGGCCGGCCTTCTTCGCGGATTTCACGCTGTCGCGGATCGAGGCGAGATTTTCCTCGTTGGTGGTCTCGAGCGCCACCCGCACCTGATAGGCCGACGATTTCGCGACGAAAGCAGATCGCATCCGCCCTGGCTTCCAGCAGCGCCGCGAGACCCGGATCGTTCGAGGCGGATCGGCCGGGCCGGCGGGTCATGCCGAACGCGGTAAAGCGGGCGTGACCGAGCTTCGGTTTTTCGGCAAAGAATTCGGTGTCGGTGGGATTGGCGCCGGGATAGCCGCCCTCGACATAATCGATGCCGAGTTCGTCGAGCATCTTGGCGATCAGCCGCTTGTCGTGCAGCGTGAAATCGACGCCGTTGGTCTGCGCGCCGTCGCGTAGCGTGGTGTCGAACAGATAGAGGCGTTCGCGAGTCATGTCGGAACTCCCGGCTTGATGCCATCGCCCAGCGTCTTCTGCATCGTGGTGTTGGCAAGCCATTCGCCGCCGACGGAAACGGTATTGCGCCGCATGGCCACGTACCCGCGCCTGGCGAAAAATTCAGTGGCGTTGTCGCTGGCATCGACGGTCAGGCTCTTGGCGCCGCGCCCGCCCGCGAGCTTCTCCAGCGCATCGCACAGCATCGACGCCACGCCCTGCCCGACCGCGCCGGGATGCACATAGAGCATGTCGATGTGATTTGGGCCCTTCAGCGAGGCAAAGCCAACCGGAGAACTTTCAAGCGTGGCGACGAGCGTGAGCCCGGAGGCGAGCCGCTTGCCAAATCCTTCCTCGTCTTCGGCCGCGCTGGTCCAGGCCTGCTGCTGCCCCTCGCTATAGTCATCGCCGGTCAGCCCCTCGATGCTGGCCGCGAAGATCGCCGCCAGCACGGGCGTGTCCCCGGCCAGGAATGGCCGCAACGCGGGTTTGGGCAGCGTCTGTCCCATCGTCTTCACCAGAAGCCGTACAGTTTCAGCACCAGCGCAACGGCGCCGGCGATGAGCAGGATTTTCAGCGCGATGTAATAGAGCCAATGCCTGGGGAAAGGCGTATCCGGTTTGCTCATCGCGCAATCTCTCCGCTCTTCCCCTCTCCCCTTGCGGGAGAGGGTGGCGTCTCGCGTGAGCGAGACGTCGGGTGAGGGGTTCTATCCAATTGCTCCGCCAGACGGGTGAGAACGCCTTCCAGATTCTGCAGCACGTCGTTATTCCAAAAGCGAAGCACTCGGAATTCATTAAGCGCCAGCCAATTGTCGCGTTCGACGTCTCGAACGGAATCGGCGTGCTGGCCGCCATCGACTTCAACGATCAATCGCGATTCAAAACAGAGAAAATCCGCGATGTATGGCCCGATCGGAACTTGCCGACGGAACTTGAAGGCGGCAAACCTGCGATCCTTCAGGGCAAACCAGAGCTTGCGCTCGGCATCCGTCATGCGCGAACGCAATTCGCGGGCTGCGCCGGTGAGAGACCGCGCCCCCTCACCCGTCCTGCGCCTTCGGCGCAGGCCACCCTCTCCCGCGAGGGGAGAGGGATTAACCTGTTGCGCAGCTCATCGTGCGATCTCCCAGGTGGTGCCTTCTTTGGAATCCTTGATGACAACGCCCATCGCCGCGAGTTCGTCGCGGATGCGATCGGATTCCTTGAAATCCTTTCGCGCGCGGGCGGCGGCCGCGCGTCTAAGAGTAGCCGAACATCTCGACTCGCTTCGGACCATCGACCCGCCTTGATGCCGATCAGCTTATATATCTCATTGGTATATTTCAGCCGATCCAAGTACCCAGGAATTGGCAGAGCCAGTCGATTCAATTGAGGTCGCCGCAATCGGATTCAACCGACCCCGTCGCGCTCGGCGGATGTAAACCGTGCTATGAACGCTCGATAGCGCCGCGCGTGAATTCAAATCATCTGAAAGAGCGCTCGATCAGTCTCCGACGACAAACGTCTATCGACCTGTCATCAAAGCCGAATCGCGGTGTCGATACCAATCTTTAGAGCAGTACGACGGTTGCTTCGAGCTAAACGGTTCACAGTCCAGTCGATCGGCTGACCGGTAATGCGTCATTAGCATTGCAAGTCGCAGCACGTAACCGTGCCATCGACTTCTGCCGAAATCTTCGTCGCTCAGCAATTCCCTGATCGTGACGAAATTGCCGAGGCTCTTCGACATCTTCTCGCCTTCGACCTGCAGGAAGCCGTTGTGCATCCAGACATTGGCCATGCGATTTTCGTGAAAGGCGCAGCAGCTTTGCGCGAGTTCGTTCTCGTGATGCGGGAACACCAGATCGATACCGCCGCCGTGAATGTCGAACTGCTCGCCGAGATGCTTCCACGCCATCGCCGAGCACTCGATGTGCCAGCCCGGGCGGCCCTCCGCCTTGATGCCGGATGGCGACGGCCATGACGGCTCGCCCGGCTTCGACGGCTTCCACAGCACGAAGTCGGTGGCATCGCGCTTGTAGGGCGCGACATCGACGCGCGCGCCCGCGATCATCTCGTCCAGCGAGCGGTTGGCGAGCGCGCCGTAGCGCGGCAAGACCGAATTCGCCGCGTTCATCGCCTGCGGCGAGAACAGCACGTGGTCTTCCGCGACATAGGCGAAACCGCCCTGCACCAGCCTCTCGATGATGGCGCGCATTTCCGCGATATGTTCCGTGGCGCGCGGCTCGACCGTCGGCCGCAGGCAGCCCAGCGCGTCGACATCGTCGTGGAACTGCTTTTCGGTCTGCTCGGTGACCTTGCGGATCGCCTCGTTCAGCGGCAGGCCGGGAAAATCGCGCGCGGCGCGGTCGTTGATCTTGTCGTCGACGTCGGTGATGTTGCGGACATAGGTGACGTGATCGGCGCCGTAGAGATGCCGCAACAGGCGGAACAGCACGTCGAACACGATGACCGGGCGTGCATTGCCGATATGGGCGAAGTCATAGACCGTCGGCCCGCAGACATACATGCGCACATTGCCGGGATCGAGCGGCGTGAAGACGCGCTTCTCCTTGGTCAAGGTATCGTAGAGTCGCAATTCCATGGATATCCCGTCCGTTACGGCCGGGCGTCCAGTGATCTCATGTGAGAAAAGACGGCCTCAGCCAGCGAATCGCTAGCTCATAATCTCGCGGCAAATGCCGCAAATGGCGAGGAAACCGTTCATGAAAATCACCATGGGCCAGCCGGGGGGATTGCGTCAAGTGCCTCAGAAAAGCCCGTTTGGCACACCAAACGGCCCGCCCCGCCAAGGTTAATCATTATTTACCCTTCGAGCCTATCATCCGAGGGCGATCCCCTCATTCATCGGTGCAGCATGCGATCCATTTCAGCGCTTTTGGCCGGTCTATCCCTCTTCGCAGGGTCTGCCGCATGGGCCGACAGCCGCGTTTTCATCATCGCCAACCTGGCGGACAGCTACGGCGTCGACCAGTGCCTCGCCAGCGGCGAGAAATGCGGCGCCCACGCCGCCCGTTCCTATTGCCAGTCGCGGAACTTTGCCGAGGCAACCGCGTACCGGCGCGTCGACCCCGATGAAATAACCGGCACGGTTCCCAAGTCCGGCGAGAACTGCGGCCGCGCGGGTTGCAATGAATACGTCGCCATTACCTGCCAGCGTTAGGCGGTCCATCACGGCAGCGCCCTGCCCCGCCACACTGGCGCCCCGGAAACGACGTGACGCTGCCCCGAGAAGCAGGTAAGGGAAGTCACGTGATGCCTGAATCGTCGATTTTTTCCCGCTCCAGATCGATCCTGGCCGGCGCCGTGCTGATCGGCGCGGTCGTGCTCGGCGCCGATGCCCGCGCGCAGGTGAATCCAGCGCCGCCGCAGGGGGCCGCGGCCAGTCCGATGTGCGTGCGGCTCGAAGCCCAGCTGGCGAGCGTCGACCGCGGCGGCGGAGACCCCGCCAAGGACGAGCAGATCCGCCGCTACCAGGATGCCGCGACCAAGCAGCAGGCCGAGCTTGACCGCGTCACCTCGCAGGCCAAGCGGATGGGCTGCGACAGTTCGGGCTTCTTCTCGCTGTTCAATGGCCCGTCGGCGCAATGCGGTCCGGTGAACAACCAGATTCAACAGATGCGCGCCAACCTCGATACCATCACGACCAGCCTCGAGCGGCTGCGCGGCGGCCCCGGCAGCGATCGCGAAAACCAGCGCCGCTCGGTTCTGCTGGCGCTGGCGCAGAATAATTGCGGGCCGCAATATGCCAACGCCGTGCAGGGCTCCGGCAACTTCCTGGATAACCTGTTCGGCAACAACAATCCCAATCCAAATACGCCGACCGCCGATCTCGGGCCGCAATCCGGCACCTTCCGCACCGTCTGCGTTCGCAGCTGCGACGGCGCTTATTTTCCGATCTCGTTCGCCACCGTTCCCGCCCGCTTCCCGGACGACGAAAGGACCTGCAAGGCGCTTTGTCCGGCGGCGGACGCCAGCCTCTACGCCTATCGCAACCCCGGCGAAGACATGAACCAGGCGGTGTCGATCAGCGGTCAGCCCTATTCCTCCTCGCCGAATGCCTTCCGCTTTCGTCAGGAGTTCAATCCCTCCTGTGCGTGCAAGGCTCCCGGACAGACCTGGTCCGACGCCCTGAAAACCATCGACGACAAGGCCGCGGCCGAACAGCAGGGCGACATCATCGTCACCGAGGAGAGCGCGAAGAAAATGTCGCGGGCGCCCGTCAAACCGGCTCCCGTGTCCGCCAAAAAAGGGGCGCCCCCGGTAACCGTCGCGCCCGACGCGGCGCCAACGCCCGCGGCGGCGAACACCGCCACCACGGCAACGACCAGTGCCGCCCCGGATAACAAGCCGATCCGTTCGGTCGGTCCGACCTTCATCCCGGCGCGCTGAAGCGTTTTCGAGCGACGTGGTGACCCCCGCTCCGCCGGTCAACCCCCTCGCCTCTCGGGACAGCGCCCATCTATCCCTCAAACGCCTCGGCCGCGCCGCGGCCCGCGCGCGGCACCAGCGTGTCGTCCGCCATCGGCAGCGGCCTGCCGGTATCGCGAAACCGGTTGGTGATGGGATAGCGGCGGTCGCGCCCGAAATTCCGGCGGGTCACCTTGACGCCGGGAGCCGCCTGACGCCGCTTGTATTCGGCGATGTTGAGCAGGCGATCGATCCGCGCCACCACCTCGCGATCGAAACCCGCCGCGATGATCTCAGCCAGCGGCTCCTCGCGCTCGACCAGCCGCTCCAGGATCGCATCCAGCATGTCGTAAGGCGGCAGCGAATCCTGGTCGGTCTGGTTTTCGCGCAGCTCCGCGGTCGGCGGCCGCGTGATGATGTCGGGCGGAATGATTTCGCCGGATGGCCCGAGCGCGCCCTCCGGCTTCCACGAATTGCGCAAGGTCGACAGCCGGAACACCTCGGTCTTGTAGATATCCTTGATCGGATTGAAGCCGCCGTTCATGTCGCCATAGAGCGTGGCGTAACCGACCGACATTTCCGACTTGTTGCCGGTGGTGACGACCATCGCGCCGGTCTTGTTGGAAATCGCCATCAACAGCGTGCCGCGCGTGCGCGCCTGAAGATTCTCTTCGGTGATATCGCGCGGCAGGCCCGCGAAGGTGCCGGACAAGATCTCCTCGAAGCCGTTGACCGCCCTGGCGATCGGCAGCACCTCATAGCGGATGCCAAGGTTGGCGGCGAGTTTCGCCGCGTCGTCGAGCGACACCTGCGCGGTAAAGCGAAACGGCAGCATCACGCCGCGCACGCTCTCGACGCCGAGCGCGTCGACCGCGATCGCCGCGCACAGCGCGGAGTCGATGCCGCCGGAAATGCCGAGCAGCACGCCCGGAAATCCGTTCTTCCCGACATAGTCGCGCAGACCCAGCACGCAGGCGGCGTAATCGGCCTTGTCGCCGTCGACGACCGGCGCGATCGGCCCGCTGCAGCGCCAGCCGGTCTCGCTCTTGGTCCAGCGCAGCGTCGTGATGTTTTCCGCAAACGCCGGCAATTGCGCCGCTACCGAGAGATCGGCATTGAGCGCAAACGAGGCGCCGTCGAATACCAGCTCGTCCTGCCCGCCGACCTGGTTGAGATAGACCAGCGGAAGCCCGCTCTCGGTGACCCGCGCCACCGAAATCGACAGGCGGACGTCGCCCTTGTCGCGCGCGTAAGGCGAGCCGTTCGGCACCACGAGAATTTCCGCGCCGGTCTCGGCGAGACATTCGACGACATTCTCGTAATCTTCCGACTCTTCGAGCCAGGTATCCTCGCAGATCGGCACCCCGACCCGCACGCCGCGGATCGGCACCGGGCCCGCGGCGGGTCCCCGCGCGAACACGCGCTTTTCGTCGAATACGCCGTAGTTCGGCAGGTTGACCTTGAAGCGGATGGCGGCGATGCGGCCTTCGTCGAGAAGCGCACAGGCGTTGTAGAGCTTGCCGTCCTCGACCCAGGGCGTCCCGATCAGCATCGCGGGGCCGCCGTCGGCGGTTTCCCGCGCGAGCTCCTCGATCGCGGCGCGGCAGGCCGACTGAAACGCCGGCTTCAGCACCAGGTCTTCCGGCGGATAGCCGGCGATGAACAATTCCGGCAACACCACGAGATCGGCGCCGTCGGCGCTGCCTCGCGCGCGCGCGGCGCGCGCCTTGGCGGCATTGCCCGCGACATCCCCCACCGTCGGGTTCAACTGGGCCAGCGTGATCGCAAACTGAAGGGCATTTTCGGTCATGGAACGATGGTGCCTTGGGCGCGGGCAAACTGCAATTGCATGCTTCAGATCGCGCCCATGCGTTCGGCGATCGAAAACAACCAGAAAATACCCGCCGTCAGCGACGCGACGCCCACGGCCGCCGAGCCCATGTCCTTGACCCGCCCGATCTGCGGATCATGGTCGGTGGTGAGCCGGTCGGCCAGCTTCTCGATCGCGGTGTTGAGCAGTTCGACCACCAGCACCAGGGCGACGGCGGCGATCAGCTCGACGCGACGCATCAGCGTCGCACCGACCAGCCACGCCACCGGCAGGGACAGCGCCAGCACGAACAACTCCTCGCGAACGGCCTGCTCGGAGCGGATCGCGAAGGCGAGCCCGTTACGCGTGTTGATCGTGGCCCGCCAGAGCCGCAGCAAGTCTCAAAGTCCCGCCGCGGCCGGCATCGGCTTGACCTTGCCGGCGCGCTCCTGCTTGAGCAGTTCGGCGACCAGGAAAGCCATGTCGATCGACTGCTCGGCGTTGAGCCGGGGGTCGCAGACCGTGTGGTAGCGGTCGTTGAGATCCTCGTCGGTGATGGCGCGCGCGCCGCCGATGCACTCGGTGACGTCCTGGCCGGTCATTTCCAGATGAACGCCGCCGGCATGGGTGCCCTCCGCGGTGTGGATCGTGAAGAACGACTTGACCTCCGACAGGATGCGGTCGAACGGCCGGGTCTTGTAGCCCGAGGTCGAGGTGATGGTGTTGCCGTGCATCGGATCGCACGACCACACGACCACGCGGCCTTCGCGCTGCACCGCGCGGATCAGCTGCGGCAGATGATCGGCGATCTTGTCCGATCCGAAGCGGTTGATCAGCGTCAGGCGTCCGGGCTCGTTGTCCGGATTGAGCACGTCGATCAGCTTCAGCAACTCGTCCGGCTTGAGCGAGGGGCCGCACTTCAATCCGATCGGATTCTTGATGCCGCGGAAATATTCCACATGGCCGTGATCGAGCTGGCGCGTGCGGTCGCCGATCCAGATCATGTGGCCCGAGGTCGCGTACCAGTCGCCGGTCATGGAATCGACGCGCGTGAAGGCCTGCTCGTAACCCAGCAGCAGCGCCTCGTGGCTGGTGTAGAAATCGGTGGCGCGCAGCTCCGGGTGGCTCTCGAGATCGAGACCGCAGGCGCGCATGAAGTTCAGCGCGTCCGAGATGCGATCCGCCAGTTCCTTGTAGCGCCGCGACTGCGGGGAATCCTTCAGGAAACCCAGCATCCACTGGTGCACGCTGCCGAGATTGGCGAAGCCGCCGGTGGCAAAGGCGCGCAGCAGGTTGAGCGTCGCCGCCGACTGGCGATAGGCCATCAGCATCCGGTGCGGATCGGGGGTGCGCGCCTGCGCCGTGAACGCGATGTCGTTGACGATATCGCCGCGATAGCTCGGCAGCTCGACGCCGTTGACCTTCTCGGTCGGCGACGAGCGCGGCTTGGCGAACTGTCCGGCGATGCGGCCGACCTTCACCACCGGCACCGCGCCGGCATAGGTCAGGACCACCGCCATCTGCAGCAGCACGCGGAAGAAATCGCGGATATTGTTGGCGCCATGCTCGGCGAAGCTCTCGGCGCAATCGCCGCCCTGCAGCAGGAAGGCCTCGCCGGCCGCCACGCGCGCCAGCGCCTTTTTCAGGTTGCGGGCCTCGCCTGCGAAAACCAGCGGCGGAAACGTCGCAAGCTGCGCCTCGACATCCGCCAATGCCTTGGCATCGGGATATTCGGGCATCTGCTGAACCGGCCTGGTGCGCCAGCTGTCGGGTGTCCACCGCTCGGACATGACGTCAACTCCTGAGGAAAAACCGCTACTTACCCGCCTTCGGGTCGGGGGTAGCGAAGGGCCGGGTTATACACAGGCTGATGACGCGCCGCCAGTGCCGCCGCTCCTGCCCTGCCGCACCTTCGTGCCAGGAGGCTTCCTGTCGATAAGCGCCACCGGAAAAGGATCGGTTTACCGGGGCCCTTTGTTGCGGAAATTCGTGTCCGGCGGGCCGCGATGGCCCGCGAAGTTCCGAAACGGGACGCGGACTTGAAGACAAGCCCTTGCCGCAAAAGCCGAATTCGCCCCTGCCGAGAAGTTACGGGAAGCGGGCCAAATCGGCCATGCCCGCGCGCTCGCATTCCCGCCGCGCCGATGGCGCCCGAGTCGTTGCCAACATCCGTCCGCCCCTGAGGGCGTGGGGAATGCCGGGTGCCCGTTGCACCCGCAGCCTCGTGTGCAAAGTGTTGGTAGCACACGAGTGTCGTCACCACGGTCGCACCGGGATCACCCGGCATTCCCGCACGCGAATGGTTTTAACGGTTTCCTTCGTGATCTCCCTGGCGATCGGGCTTTTTTGTCACCATCGCCTCGCGGATACTTCCGCGAGACTTGACGCCAGCGTCGAGGCGTCAGGACCACACGACTTCGCCGTCCGCGAAAGCCTTCCGCAAAAGCCGCCCGGCGGACCTGGTACCGGTCCCGCCGAAGCCTTGGCGAAGGTTGATCAGCGCCGCTCGTCTCGCGCCGCCGCCGCGTCCACCGCATCCCATCCCAACGTCCGTGACGATCGCGAAACGCCCCTTGTGTCCGGGACGGGATGGCAGGGGATTTAGAAGTGATTTGGGTTGGCGGCGAAGGGAAATCTTTTTGAGGATGGGGCTGGACTGACAGGCAAATCAGTGGATCGGGGCGTTCTGGCAGGGAGAGAGCGGCAAGAGTTCGCGATACCGGCTGCTCAAACGAACGTTGGATCGATTTGTAGCATGCTCAAGATTGTATATGTATGGCGAGTTCGGAATCCCAGCGATTCTGTTTTGCATATCTCCTTGCCTCCATGGAGCCTACCAGCGACTCCGGGTGGTCGAACGTGGCTCGGATCGATTGAAGGGGGCGTGATCAATACAGCCGAAGAGCCCGACGCTCCAGAATCGAGGGCTGCTGCCTCGGTGCGCGCTGCCTTGTTCGCCACAGGACTTGATGATTTTCCCTACGCAACACATGGGGGCGTTCTCTTCTTGGTGGCTTTGAGGGGCAAGTTGTTCGCCCTGACATGCCGCCACGTTTTCGGAGACTTCCCAGCCGAGGCACTGCTGGTGACGCAAGAAAAACAGGGCCGCACCGGCAGTCGGTTCGCTTCAATTCAGGGCATCAGGTATCCTTCGAGCCCTCGGCGGGCGGCTGCAGAGACGGACATCACGGACCTCTGCGTAGTCGAGTTTTCGCAAGAGGTCGGCCCGGAGTTCTTCCACGGAACGGCGTTGCCTCTAGACTCACTTGCGGCCATAACCGCCCAGCCTGGGGATGAACTCGTCGTGATTGGCATGTTGAAAGACCCGTCTCTCATCGATGGCCATGACATCTCCGTCAGTTGGTGCCGTTTGGAGTTTGCGGACGTGGGTCTATCAGCCGATCCTACACTTCGGCGGGGCATGGCCCAGTATGATAAGCCCTCCTTTGAGAACCTGTTGGGAATTAGTGGCGCGCCCGTTTTCAATCGCTCCTTGCAGCGCATCTCGGGATTGGTGGTCCGGGGAGGAATCGATAGCGACAACGTCGCGACCATCTACTACGCAGACATTTTTGACATTATGAAGCTAATCGAAGCCGTAGCTGCTGGTGATGACAGCAAGGACTACGTCAAGACGGTCACGCGCTAGGGCGCCGACGATGCTCCCACCCGCTATCCCAACTTGAGAGCGTAGGAAGTAAGCGGGAGTGTCTTCTTAGTCTTTGCAAGAAACATCTCGGTTTCGGCCACCAAGGTTCGCTTGGGGTCCGCAGGGCTCATAGGTGGCTCAGTGGTGCCCACTGGGCTGGGGGGTATTGGATTGGAACCAATCTTGCCGCGGTATCTTATTGAAGGGCTACCGGGTGCGCGGTTCCCCCCAAGCATCCGATGAAATGACGGCCTCAGCCTGTACCCCCGCGCTGGGGCCGTTTTCATACTTGTACTTGATAGGCTCGCTTGCCCGCGATCGGAAGCCACCACAATAAGACTGCTGCACCGCATCAGCGACTACATCATCTTCCAGGGAGGTTGCAATGCTTTCGGTTTTGATCGGCGTTCTGGTTATTTGTGTCGTCGGTGCAATTTGTTTTTGGGCCATTGATAAGTTCATTAATGAAGCTCGCTTGGCAAATCTTCTCAAGCTGCTTGTAGTTCTGATCTGTCTAGCGGCGATCCTTCAACGGGTGCTGCCGCTGGCTGGGATTAATTGGCTGTAGCTTGCCCAGCGTGCAAAAGAGTTCAGCGGCATGTCAATGCTAGTGCGGTGACTGAGGCTTGGTTAGCACCAAAACAAGTCTCGCCGCTTATGCTTCGATGAAGGCGAACCAGCAAATCCCGACACGCACACCTTGCTGGACGGAACTCTTAATCTACCAGGTCGTTGGTTAGCATATCCCCGAGAGCCGCGCGGGATAGGCTATGGAGTTAGCAATGAACATGTCGGGCGAAAGTATTCTGGTCATAATAATCGTCGGCGTAGTTGCAGGCTGGTTGGCTGGCCAACTCGTACGCGGAGCCGGTTTTGGTCTCATTGGCGATCTGATTGTCGGAATTGTCGGGGCCTTCGTTGGAGGCTGGTTGCTTCCAAGGTTGGGTATCCATCTCGGCGTGGGCATCGTCAGCTCAATCGTGAACGCGACGATTGGTGCCGTTGTCTTGTTACTCCTCGTAAGGCTTGTCCAAGGTGGTAGTGGCTGGGGTCGCCGTTGGTTTTAAGACATAGGTTTAAAGCGAAATCATTGAGAGACATTAAAATCAGGGGAGAATGCGCCATGCGTGTCTTGATCCTCGCATTGTTTGTCTTGGGAATTTTCGTGAGCGCGGATGCTGCTAAAGCCGGTCTGAGCGCCCCTACCCGTGAGGAGCCTGCTTCCGTCGATCAGGCGACCCCTGCTGACGAAGCAACTCAGGAAACCGAAGATCTGATCGGCCTCGACAAGGGAAAGCGTCGCGACGTGCAGCGCCAACTGACTCGTCTCGGCTTCGACACCAAGGTCAACGGAAAGTTCGACGAGGCGACCCGCGCTGTCATAACGCGCTGGCAGGCGGCGCGCGGCTATTCCAAGACCGGCTTCCTCAATACGCTGCAGCATGAGGCGCTACTCACCGAAAGCGTCTCAGCCTCGCACGCCAGCAGCAGCGAGAAATCCAGTGACCTCCATCCGGCCCGTCGTCGCGGTGTTATTGGCGGTCCAGTTGGTCTGATCGGCGGCGTCATGGGCGGACTGTTCGGACGCAGGTGATCCGACAAAACATGGTTCGATGTCCGACCTGTGTCCGTCGGCCCGTTCTCAGAAACATTTTGGCGAATGGGTCTTCGCGCGCCGAAATGGGCAACCAAAGCGCCAGCCCGGCAGACAAATGGGAACAAAGATTCAAATCGAATGACGAATTGGCTGCTTACAAAGCTGGAATTCAGGTGGGCCGCGAATCGAAATCGAAAGGCACGACTAAAGGATGAGGTTGTCCGTTAGTGCCTCAGATCATTCGCAGCCCGTTACGCGGCTACAGGCGCTAGCGGCGCGATGACAACGATCAGGTTGCTCAACGTGATCGGCGATTCACATCGCACCGAAAACTCGCGGCTTCCCGAATAGTTACTGCTTCTGAAGCTTCGTGATCGTCTTGCTGCCGCCTGTTTCCGTGGCGGAAAAGGTGACCTTGTCGCCGGCATGCAAATTGTCCAGCGACAAACCGTTTTGCACCTTGAACTCTTCGGCGGCGGCGCCGGCGTTGGCTCCGACCGTCCCGCTTTGCGTCGGTTGAATCGCGACGACGCCATGGATCCGGTCAATTTTGGTGACCATTCCCGTGCGCGCCTGCTGGGCCAAGGCCGCCGATCCGAGGATGGCGAGGGTCGCAGCGCCAGCCAGCATGATCCCCGTGATTTTCATGGCCGTCTCCCGGTTTTGGGGGCATCTGCGACAAGTCGCGGCGGACGGATTGGTTCCGGCGGTGCATCCATGAAGGTTTGCCCGGCGCGGAGGACCGCCCGGACCGGCGATCGATTCATTTCTGTTAAAATTGCAGCAATGAGTGACCATCATGGGCAAGGTTAAAGTCCAATTCACATTGCGCGCCGGGGCCGAAGCGTTATGGCTTTTGCATGTCCTCGTCATTCCACACCGCCGACAAACACACCCACCGCAGGGTCATGCTGGTGGGGTTGATGTTCTGCGCGCTGTTTGTGGCCGTCAGCTTCTTCGCGCGGGAGCAGCCGGAGAACCGTTACGTCCTGCAAAAGGCCGACAGGTTGACGCGCACCGCGGTTGCATCGTCTCCCGCCCAATGATGCGGTTTCGCTGGCGGCCGAGGTGACGGGCAGCCGGCACGATCCTCAGAGTCTGACTGACGGTTATTCCGCCGCTTCGCGCACATGGCGCGTGCTCGGCGTGCGCATCGTCACCAGTTCTTCCGCCGCCGTCGGATGCAGGGCCATCGTCGAGTCGAAATCGGCCTTGGTCGCCTTCATCCTGATGGCGATGCCGAGCACCTGCACCATTTCGGCCGCGCCGTCGCCGACGATATGACAGCCGACGACGCGATCGGTCGTGGCATCGACAACCAGCTTCATCAGCACGCGGGTGTCACGGCCCGACAGCGTGGCCTTCATCGGCCTGAAGCTCGCCTTGTAGATATCGACGCGGCTGAACTGCGCGCACGCCTGCGCTTCCGTCAGCCCGACGGTGCCGACCTCGGGCTGGCAAAACACCGCGGTCGGAATGTCGGCATGATCGACCCGCACTTCCCGCTGGCCGAACACGGTGTCGGCGAAGGCGTGCCCCTCGCGGATCGCGACCGGCGTCAGGTTGATGCGATGGGTGACGTCGCCGATGGCGTAGATATCCGGCACCGAGGTTTTCGAGAAACCGTCGACGGCGATGCCGCCATTGGCGGGGTTGATGGCGACGCCGGCCTTCTCGAGCCCGAGATTGGCGACATTCGGATGCCGGCCGATCGCGAACATCACCTGATCGGAGGCGATGCTCGACCCGTTCGACAGATGCGAGGTGAATTCCTTGCCGTGCCTGTCGACCTTGTTGACGGTGCAGCCGGTCAGGATGGTGATGCCTTCCTTCTCCATCTCGGCGCGCACATGGGCGCGGACGTCCTCGTCGAACCCGCGCAGCACGTTGTCGCCGCGATAGACCAGCGTCACGTCGGAACCGAGACCGGCAAAGATGCAGGCGAATTCCAGCGCGATATAGCCGCCGCCCTGGATCAGGATGCGGCGCGGCAGCGCGTCCAGGTGAAAGACCTCGTTGGAGGAAATCACGTGCTCGATGCCGGGGATCGCGTTGCCGTGGTTCGGCGCGCCGCCGGTGGCGATCAGCACGACTTTCGAGCGCACCGTCTCGCCGGTGCCGAGCCGAAGCGTGTGGGCGTCCTCGAACACCGCGCGCGTCTTGACGACACGGACGCCGGCTTTCTCGACATTGGCCGTATAGGCCGCCTCCAGCCGCGCGATCTCCTTGTCCTTGTTGGCGATCAGCGTCGGCCAGTCGAAGGTCGCCGGCGGTATCGTCCAGCCGAAGCCCGCGGCGTCCTCGATCTCTTGATGGACGTGGGAGGCATAGACCAGGAGCTTCTTGGGCACGCAGCCGCGGATCACGCAGGTGCCGCCCATGCGATATTCCTCGGCGATCATGACCCGCGCGCCGTGGCCGGCCGCGATCCGGGCGGCGCGAACGCCGCCCGACCCGCCGCCAATCACGAACAGATCGGTATCGAACCCGGCCATGTCAGCCCCGGTCAAGGCAGCTCAGGAAATCGGCTTGCCGCGCTTCTTCATTTCCGAACGGAATTCATCCATGATCGTTCCGCTGAAGCTCTGCGCCCACTGGCCCATATAGTTCATGCTGGATTGAACCGTGATCGGTTCCTGCGCGAGCAGCTTCTGGCCGAGCGGCGTCTTGTAGAAGGTGACGAGGTCCTTCAATTCCTGCTCGGTAAAGTCGTTGGCGTAAATCTTCGCCATCTGCTCGCCGATTTCCTTCTCGCGGCCGGCGAGCGTCTGGGCGACGATCACCGCGACCTCGTTCAGGTCCTTCTGGTAATTCAGGTTGCTCTGCAGGATCGAGTCCTTGGCCCGCTGAACGAGGTTGGGCACCGCGCCCGCATAGACGTTGCCGACCTTTTTCAGGACCAGCAGTTCCTTCGCCGCCGCGATGGCGCCCGGCGACGCCGGCTTGAGCTGGGCCGGCGCCGGCTGTTGCTGCGCTCCGGCCGGCACGGCGGCCAGCGCCAGACCCAGCGCAAGGCCCGTGGCCGACAAAATTCTGGATAGGCTCTTCATTTCGATTTCTCCTCGACTGGCGACGCTATCGCCGCTCAATAACACGAATTCCCTGGGCGCCGGCCAGCATCGCCACGCCGGCCAGGCCGATGAACAGCCCGTGCTCGACGACGCCCGGAATCGACGCCAGCGATCCCGCCAGTTGCGGCGCATTGGATATGCGTCCGAGGTGGGCGTCGATGATCCAGTGGCCGCTATCGGTGACAAAAAAGTGACCGCCCTCGCCTTTCCGGACCACCATTCGGCCGGAAACGCCGCTTTCCGCGAACGCCTTTCCGATCGCGCGCTGCGTCGCGCCCAGCCCGAACGGAATGACCTCGATCGGCAGGGGAAAACGGCCGAGCGCCTCGACCCATTTGGAGTCGTCGGCGATCACGATCATGCGGTCGGAAGCGGCGGCGACGATCTTTTCCCGCAGCAACGCGCCGCCGCCGCCCTTGATGAGGTTGAGCGAGGGATCGATTTCGTCGGCACCGTCGACGGTCAGGTCGAGCCGGTCGATTTCGTCCAGCGTGGTCAGGGGAATGCCGCAGCGTATGGCATCGGCGCGGGTGGTTTCCGACGTCGGCACGCCGATGACGTTGAGCCCGTCGCGAACCCGCGCGCCAAGCAGCTCGACAAAATGCTTCGCCGTCGATCCGGTGCCGAGGCCGAGCTTCATGCCATCGCGCACGAACTCCAGCGCGCGGCCCGCCGCCTGCCGTTTCAGTTCTTCCATGCTCACGCCCAAACCATCCTCCGCAAGCCGCCGCCGATCCCGCCATCGGCGATGTCCGGCCGGGACTATCTAGCGTCGTTTTCGAGGCAGGAACAGCGCCATGGCGTGACGTGAGCCTGATCCCGGCCGCAACCGGCGGTTTTCCCCCCAAAAACGGCCCCCACTTGCATGATCGGCCGGGGGCGGCTAGCGATTTTCAATGGCCTTCCACCGCACCGTCGTATTCGATCTTGATGGCACGCTCGTCGATACCGCGCCCGATCTGATCAACGCGCTCAATTTCGTGCTCGACCGCGAGGGCCTGCCGCCCGTCCCGCTGCATTCCGCGCGCAACATGATCGGCGCGGGCGCCCGCAAGCTGATCGAGCGCGGCCTGGAACTGGAGGGCCGCGCCGCAAGCGTCGCCGACATCACCCGGCTCACCGACGACTTCATCGCCTATTATGCCGACCACATCGCCGACGTTTCGCGCCCCTTCGAGGGCCTCGAAAACGCGCTCGATCGTCTCGGCAGCAGCGGATACCGCTTTGCGGTCTGCACCAACAAGCTGGAATGGCTGTCGAAGCTGCTGCTGGACCGGCTGGAATTGAGCGCGCGATTTTCCGCCATTTGCGGCGCCGATACGTTCGGCGTCTCGAAGCCCGATCCGGGCATCTTGCGGCAGACGGTGGCGCGCGCGGGCGGCGATATTTCTGCGGCGATCATGGTCGGCGATGCCGGCCCGGATATCGGCGTGGCCCGCCGCGCCGGCATTCCGGTGATCGGCGTCGGGTTCGGCTATACCGAGGTACCCATCGCCGACCTCAACCCCGATCGGCTGATCCATCACATGAACGAACTGCCGGCCGCCGTGGAAAGCCTGATGGCCCAGCGCCAATCATCCATTTAAGATATTGATTTATTTGTATTTTATTTCGTCCACACCGAAGTTAACCATCAATTAACCCTGACGGTTGCGCCACCGTCCAGACGCTCTTATGGTCAAATTGGGGAATGCGGCAACAAGCCGCACAAGATGCATGATCCGGAAAGTGGGAACCGTTTTTCCGTCGGACCAGCGCGCAAGCGTTTGGCCGGAAATCCCGGAGATCATGCTTGCACAATCATGGGATTGCGATCCGACCTAACCCAATCGGATCCGGTCTGGAGTGACGGGTCGATCATGCGTCGTGTCATCGCGGTTGCCGCAACGGCAACAACAGCAATAAGTCTCGCCGGTTGCTCGTCGTTTTCGACGGACTACTTCAAGTCGACCCCGCCGACCATGCAGATTCAGCTGGAATCGACGCCACCGGGCGCCGATGCCCGCACCTCCATCGGGCCGAGCTGCAAGACCCCCTGCTCGGTGACCGTGGTCGTTCCCGAAGGCGGCTTCTCGGTCAGCTACACCCTCAACAAGTACCAGCCGGTCACGGTCCCGGTGCAGGTCAGCGGCTCCGCCGGAAACATGTTGACGGCGTCGACGATCAAGGTCGATCCCAATCCGGTGGTCGCGGAACTGCAGCCGATCGTCCCGCCGAAGCCGGTCCGCAAGCCGATGCGGCCGAAACGGGCGAAGAAACCGGCGGATACCGCCGCCGCACCGACCGGCGCGGATCCGGCCTTCCCGGCCCCCGCCTCGTCCACCCGCTAACCCTCCGCGCGTGATCTCCGGGCGAACGGATCATGCCCGGATTGCTTGCACCGCACCACGCAAACTGCCGATTGTGCAGGGATTGCAACGTGCCTAGATTGGGTGGGCGCGCCGTTTCCTGTTGGTGCGGCTGAAGCGCCGAAGGCACATCCGAAATGACCGAATCCGCAGCAACGCTTCTCCCATCGCTGTCGCGTCCGATGACCGACCCGTTTGGCCGGACCATCAGCTATCTGCGGGTCTCGGTCACCGATCGCTGCGATCTGCGCTGCTTCTATTGCATGTCCGAGGACATGACCTTCCTGCCGAAGGCCGATCTGCTGACGCTCGAGGAACTCGACCGGCTGTGTTCGGCCTTCATCGCCAGGGGCGTGCGAAAGCTGCGGCTGACCGGCGGCGAGCCGCTGGTACGGCGCAATGTGATGTCGCTGGTACGTTCGCTCTCCCGCCACCTCGGCTCGGGCGCGCTCGATGAACTGACGCTGACGACCAACGGTTCGCAGCTCGCCCGCTTCGCCGGCGAGTTGCGCGACTGCGGCGTCCGCCGCATCAACGTCTCGATGGACACGCTCGACGCGGCGAAATTCCGCGCCATCACCCGCTGGGGCGACCTCGACAAGGTTCTCTCCGGCATCGAGGCCGCGCGCGCCGCCGGTCTCGCGGTGAAGATCAACGCGGTGGCGCTGAAGGGTCTGAACGAGGAGGAGATCCCCTCGCTGATGGAATGGGCGCACGGCAAGGGCATGGCGCTGACGCTGATCGAGGTGATGCCGATGGGCGACATCGGCGAAGGACGCATCGATCAATACGTGCCGCTGTCCCTGCTCCGCGCCCGCCTCGCCCAACACTACACGCTGACCGACCTCGACGAGAGCTACCGGCGGCCCCGCGCGCTATGTTCGCGTCGAGGAGACCGGCGGCAAGCTCGGCTTCATCACGCCGATGACGCATAATTTCTGCAAATCCTGCAACCGCGTGCGGATCACCTGCACCGGCACGCTGCACACCTGCCTCGGCCACGAGGACGCCTCCGATTTGCGCAAGCCGCTGCGCGCCTCCGCCGACAACGAGCTCCTGAGCGCGGCGATCGACCGCGCGATCGGCCTGAAACCGAAGGGCCACGATTTCATCATCGATCGCAGGCACAACCGCCCAAGTGTCAGCCGGCACATGAGCGTTACCGGCGGTTGAAATCCTGCCCGCGGCGGCCTGCGCCGAAAGCCAATTCCCTTTCAATATCAACAAACTTCCGATTGACGGCGAGGCTCCCCGCTGATTTTGTGCGGCGGCCTGACGCTATTCCGGCTCGATAAGCCCGTGCGCCCGATCGGCGCAGCGAAGACGGCAAAGGCGCAATTGGGGGAGGACCTATCGTTGCAATCGCTCCTGAAAGTGAGCCGTGGGATCGATGCGTTCACGCGGTGGACGGGCAAGCGCCTGGCGTGGCTGATCCTGCTCGCCGTGGTGGTCTCGGCCATCAATGCCATCGTCCGCAAAACCCTGGATATTTCGTCGAACTCCTGGCTCGAACTGCAGTGGGTGCTGTTCAGCGTCGTTTTCCTGCTGTGTTCGCCCTGGACGCTGCTCGACAACGAGCACATCCGCATCGACATCGTGAACAACCTGCTGCCCAAACGGGCGCGCGACATCATCGATCTGATCGGCCATGTGTTCTTCCTGCTGCCGTTGACCATCGTGATGATGATTACCGGCGGCCCGTTCTTTCGGCGCTCATTCGAGATCAACGAGCAGTCGGGCAATGCGGGCGGGCTTCCGCAATGGCCCGCCAAGTCGCTGATCATCATCGGATTTGCGTTTCTGTTCGTTCAAGGCATATCCGAAATCATCAAGCGCGTCGCCGTCATGCGCGGGCTTATTCCCGATCCACACGCATCGCAGGTGCATGCCCTCGAAGCCGAGGTCGAACACCTCGTCGGGGCGATCGAAAAACGCTGATCGTCGGTCGCGATCGCAGGGGGACGAGATGACTGCTTTTCTTATCGCAAATATGGCGCCGATCATGTTTGCGTCGCTGGTGATCGTGCTGCTGCTCGGCTATCCCGCGGCATTCTCGCTCGGCGCGGTCGGGCTTATCTACGCCGTCGCCGGCATCTGGCTCGGCGAATTCCAGCCGGACTTTCTGCAGGCATTGCCCGAGCGCGTCTACGGCGTGATGAACAACGACACGCTGCTCGCGATCCCGTTCTTTACGTTCATGGGTCTCGTGCTGGAGCGATCCGGCATGGCGGAGGACCTGCTCGACACCATCGGGCAGCTGTTCGGCACCATCCGCGGCGGCCTCGCCTACGCCGTGGTTTTCGTCGGTGCGCTGCTCGCGGCGACCACGGGCGTCGTCGCCGCATCCGTGATCTCGATGGGGCTGATTTCGCTGCCGATCATGCTGCGCTACGGCTACGACCGGCGGATGGCCACCGGCATTATCGCCGCCTCCGGCACGCTGGCTCAAATCATTCCACCGTCGCTGGTGCTGATCGTGATGGCCGATCAGCTCGGCAAATCGGTGGGCGACATGTATGAGGGAGCCTTCGTTCCGGGATTGGTGCTCGCCGGTCTTTATGCCGGGTACGCATTCCTGGTCACGCTGATATTCCCCAAGGCGGCCCCGGGCCTGCCCGCGGAGGCGATCGGCTTCCGCGAGAAGGATGGCAGCCGCGGGCTGATTTCGCTCGGCGTCCTCGCCCTTGCCAGCGTCGCCTTCGGATGGCTCATGATGCGGAACTCCGACACGCACGGCGCCGACTTCATCGTGCTCAGCATGTTCTTCGGCATCCTGTTCGCCTTCTTCGTCGCCGTGCTGAACTGGATCCTCGACAAACTCACCGGCTTCCGTTTCCTCTCCGCGATGGCGCAGCAGACCACGTTCGTGATGGTGCCACCGCTGTTCCTGATCTTCCTGGTGCTCGGAACGATCTTCATCGGCATCGCGACGCCGACGGAAGGCGGTGCCATGGGCGCCGCGGGCGCTATCATCCTCGGCGCCGCCAAGCGCCGGCTGAGCTGGGATTTGATCCGTCAGGCGACCGAATCGACCGCCAAGCTGTCGGCATTCGTGGTCTTCATTCTGGTCGGCGCGCGGGTTTTTTCGCTGACCTTCTATGGGGTGAACGGCCATGTCTGGGTCGAGAACCTGCTGACCTCCCTGCCCGGCGGCCAGTTCGGCTTTCTCATCTTCGTCAACGCCTTCGTATTCGTCCTCGCCTTCTTTCTGGACTTCTTCGAGCTCGCCTTCATCGTCATCCCGCTGCTTGGACCCGTGGCGGAAAAGCTGGGCATCGACCTGATCTGGTTCGGCGTCATTCTCGGCGTCAACATGCAGACCTCGTTCATGCATCCGCCTTTCGGATTCGCGCTGTTCTACCTGCGCTCGGTGGCGCCAAAGGAATCCTATCTCGACCGTGTCACCGGCAAGCGGATGGACGCGGTCACGACCGGGCAGATCTATTGGGGCGCGGTGCCGTTCGTCGTGATCCAGGTCGCCATGGTGCTGCTGGTCATCACGTTCCCTTCGATGGTGATGCATTACAAGGGCGCGGCTTCCACCATCGATCCAAATACCATCAAGATCGAGATCCCGCAGATCGACCAGCTGCCGCTGGACTTGGGGCCGCCGAGGAACTGATCGCAGTTTCCGCCTTCAGCAAATCGGCCGCATATTCTCGGATCGAAAGCGCTTAACCGGCGGGTTCAGGGGAGCTGGGTGTTGTTAGCCGCCATTGCCACGATTTTCGTTATCGCATACGCCGCTATCGCGCTGGAGCATCCCATCAGGATCAACAAGTCCGCCTCGGCCCTGGTCGGGGCGGGACTGCTCTGGACGGTTTACGCCTTGTCGAGCGGCGATTACGCCCTGATCGACCGGCAGCTCGACGCCTCGGTTTCGTCCACCGCGCAGATTGTATTCTTCCTGATCGGCGCAATGACGATCGTCGAGGTGATCGATGCGCATAACGGCTTTGAGGTCATCACCTCGCTGATCCGGACCAGGAAACAAGCCACGCTGATGTGGCTGGTTGGTTTTGTAACCTTCTTTCTGAGCGCAATGCTCGACAATTTGACGACGACGATCGTCATGATCTCGCTGACGCGAAAGCTGCTGGGCAACCCGAGCGACCGGCTGTTGTTCGCCGCGATGATCGTGATCGCGGCCAATGCCGGCGGAGCCTGGTCGGCGATCGGCGACGTGACGACGACGATGCTCTGGATCGGGGGACAGATCACGCCGCTTGCGATCATCAAGGGGGTTTTCCTGGCCTCGCTGGTAAACCTCGTCGTTCCGCTGTTCGTGGTAAGCGCGCTGTTGAGAGGCCGGGAAGTCATTCCACCCAGCGATCAGGAACGCGAGCTCTCCCAAACCGACCTGTTCGAGCGCAACCTGACCTTTTACCTGGGACTCGGCATCCTGGTGCTGGTGCCCGCGTTCAAGACGATCACCCATTTGCCGCCGTTCATGGGAATACTGTTCGGACTGGGCATTCTCTGGATGGCCGGCGAGTTGATCCATCGGGACAAGGAAGAAGACGTCAAGAAGCGTCTGACCCTGGTTCACGCGCTGACGCGGATCGACATGAGCTCGATCGTTTTTTTCATCGGGATATTGTTCGCGGTGGCGGCGCTGGAACACGCCCGCGTTCTTGAGATGCTGACCGGATGGCTCGACACCAACGTCGGACGTCAGGATGTCATCGTGATCATGCTTGGTTTACTGAGCGCTGTCGTCGACAACGTTCCGCTCGTGGCGGCATCCATGGGCATGTATAGCCTCGCCCAGTACCCGGCCGACAGTTTTCTTTGGGAATTCATTGCCTATTGTGCCGGTACCGGCGGATCGATCCTGATCATTGGTTCGGCCGCCGGCGTGGCCGCCATGGGTCTCGAAAAGATTCACTTCTTCTGGTACGTCAGGCGCATTAGCGGCCTGGCTCTTCTGGGTTATTTCGGCGGCGTCGCCACCTACATCGTGCAGTACTGGCTGCTTCACTGAATACGGCCATGGTTGCCGGAGCACTGCCGGCGACCGAAAACCCGGAGCATGGTTCCCGGGCCGCGACGCAAAAAGCCCGGCCTCTTTCGAGGCCGGGCTTTCGATCAACTGACAGGGGATCAGCCGCGCGTGCGCGAGCGGATCATGAAGCTGTCGAAGGTGTATTCGGCCACCTGCCACCACAGATACTGGTCGGAGCGATAGGCCTGCATGGCATCTATCGATTTCTTGAAGTCGGCATTCTTCGCGGAAATTTCAGCCCACAATTCGTTGGTCGCCTTCAGGCAGGCTTCCAGAACTTCGTTGGTGAAGGGACGAAGCTGCGTTCCGCCGGCGACCAGACGCTTCAACGCGGCCGGATTCTGCATGTCATAGCGCGCCGCCATCCAGCTGTTGGCATTCGCTGTCGCGTTGGTGATGACGGCCTGATAGTTCTTGGGCAGCGAATTCCACTTCTCGAGATTGCAGAAGGCGTGCACCGTGGGACCGCCCTCCCAGAAGCCGGGATAATAGTAATATTTGGCGACTTTCTGAAAACCGAGCTTCTCGTCGTCATACGGTCCGACCCATTCGGCCGCGTCGATGGTCCCCTTCTCGAGTGCGGGATAGATATCGCCACCCGCGAGCTGTTGCGGCACGACACCGACCTTTTGCAGCACCTGCCCGGCAATTCCCCCGATGCGGAATTTCAGCCCGGAGAGATCGGCAACGCTCTTGATCTCCTTGCGGAACCAGCCGCCCATCTGGGTCCCGGTGTTGCCGCAGGGAAAACCGATCACGCCGAATTTCTTGAAGAACTCGTTTCCGAGTTCCATTCCACCGCCCTGATACCACCAGGAGTTCTGCATTCGCGCATTGAGGCCGAATGGTACCGATGCGTAGATTGCGAAGGTCGGGTCCTTGCCGACGTAATAATAAGAGACGGTGTGGCACATCTCGACGGTGCCGTTGGAAGTCGCATCCAGTGCCTGCAGACCCGGCGCCAGTTCACCGGCCGCGAACAACTGGATCTGAAACTTGTTGTCGGTCATTTCGGCGACGTATTTGGCAAATTCCGCAGCGCCGCCGTAAATCGTGTCGAGCGATTTCGGGAAACTTGACGTCATGCGCCACTTGATCTCGGGCGAGGATTGCGCAATCGCCGGCGAGGCTACCGCCGCGACCGCGGCACCCGTTGCTGAAACCTTCAAAAAATCACGACGCTTCATTAAGGCATCTCCTTGTAGGGGCGTTTCCCAAATTCACGGGAGCTGTTCTTTCGGCGAGGCGATTTCCGTTTCAACCGAAGGCGCTCTGGGCGGGCTTAACACGGAAGTCAGCCCAGCGAAAACGCGACAAAGGCATGACTGCGCCGATTAAACGAAAGTCGCATATGCGGGAGTTGACCGGTCAGGCCGCCGCGATGGCGCCTTTGAGCTGATCGCGGACCTTGGCACCGATCGCCCGGTAGATCGCCGCATGCGGCCCATTCGGCTCACTTTCGACGACCGGTGTCCCTGCGTCCGAGGTGGTGCGGATCGACATATGCAGGGGAATTTCACCCAAAAACGGTACCCCGAGGCGCTCGGCCTCATGCCGCGCTCCGCCGTGACCGAAGATGTCCGATTGGGTTCCGCAATGCGGACACTGGAAATAGCTCATATTCTCGACAATGCCGAGAACCGGCACATTGACCTTCCTGAACATCGCCAATCCCCGCCGCGCATCGATCAGGGAAAGGTCCTGCGGCGTCGAAATGATAATGGCACCCTTGAGCGGCACATTCTGCGCCAGCGTGAGCTGGGCGTCGCCGGTGCCCGGAGGCATGTCGACCACCAGAATATCGAGCGTGCCCCACGCCACGTCCCGCAGCATCTGGGTGATGGCCGACATCACCATCGGCCCGCGCCAGATCATCGCGGTATCTTCCTCGACCAGAAAACCGATCGACATGATCGCAAGGCCGAAACGCATGATCGGAATCATTTTCCTGTCATTGTCCAGCTGCGGCTTCTCGTGGATGCCGGTCAATCGCGGTACCGACGGCCCATAGATGTCGGCGTCGAGCAAGCCGACGCGCAAACCGAGATCGCGCAGGCCAAGCGCCAGATTGAGCGCCGTGGTCGACTTTCCGACCCCGCCCTTGCCGGAAGCCACCGCAATGACGGCGGCGATGCCGGGAATTTCCGACTGCTTCGACATCGGCGATGCCGGGCTTTGCGGCGGCCGATGGGCCGACACCGGCGGCACGCCCTGCGCGTGCCGATGCGGCGGCGGCGAGGCAGACCCGGCCTTGCGTTCGGCCGTCAGCGCGACCATCGCCGCGCTGACGCCGGGAACGGCCCGCACGGCCGCCTCGGCCGCTGAGCGGACACTTTCCCAGGCGCGGGCTTCGCTTGCCTCGACATTGATCGAGAAGAACACCTTGCCGTCGTTCACGGCAATCGGCGACAGCACACCGGCATTGGTCAAGGCGACGCCGCGGGGCGAGGCCACCCTGGCGAGAGCATCGAGAACCTGTTGCTGCGTTACACTCACGGCACGTCTCCTGTAGCGTTTTCGAGCCAGGCATGCCCTCGGACCTGATCCGGGGGTGGATGGCGGTTCGCATAGCGATCAAGTTTACGCAGATTGCGTAGACTTATCTGCGGTAGAAAACGCGTCAAACAAGGAATATAGAGCCCCGGTTCTGATTTCATCAGAACCGGGGCTCTGGCTATTTTCGGATGCGACCCATAGAGCGTGACAGCTCAAAAGGCTACCTTCTGCCGACGTCATCCGCCCGCTCGGTGGGCGCCGACCCACTGGCCTGCTCCTTGGCGGCCTCATAGTTGAGTTCGATCATGACGCCATTGGGGTCGTTGACGAAGATCTGCCAGAGGTCGCCGCCGGGAACCTGCCGCGCGTCGAACGCCATCCCCTTGGACTGGAGCCGCGCTTTCATCGCCGCAAAACCCCGGCTCACGAACGCGACATGATGGACCACGCCGGAATCGGGCTTCTGCGGCTCCTCCGTCGGCGAAATATCGACCAGATGGACCACCGCCTTGCCTTCGCTGTACATCCACGCCCCGGGGAACGCAAAGTTCGGCCGGTCGCCTTTCTCCAGCCCCAGGACATCCTCATAGAACCGAACCGTATCGCCAAGGTTGCGGGTCCGGATGTTGAAATGATCGAGGACGCCTACGCTCATGCCCATATGGTGTCTCTCCCTTTGTCTTGAAATCTCGACTATGGCTCCATCCTATCATAAAACCATGCCCGCCCGCCAAACGGAGGCATTGTCGTTCATGCGGCAGGCTCTATTGTGCGGCTCCCACGGAGCCTGTTTCGAGCACCGAACCAGTCCACCGTCCATTTCTCCAGCACAATGCCCGGCCAACCCAATGCGCCGGCAAAACCCCCGGGGTTACACACATGGCTAAAGTCGCTTTTCTCGGTCTCGGCGTTATGGGTTTCCCCATGGCAGGACATCTGGTCGTAAAAGGCGGCCACGACGTAACGGTCTTCAACAGGACGGCGGCCAAGGCCAAGGCATGGGCCGAGAAATTCGGTGGCAAGACCGCCGCAACGCCGAAGGCGGCCGCGGAAGGCCAGGACTTTGTGATGGCCTGCGTCGGCAACGACAACGACCTGCGCGCGATCACGATCGGGGCCGATGGCGCTTTCGCCGGCATGAAGAAGGGCGCGACCTTCGTTGACCACACCACCGCATCCGCCGAGGTCGCGCGCGAGCTCGACGCCGCCGCCACCAAAGCGGGCTTCAAATTTGTCGATGCGCCGGTGTCCGGCGGCCAGGCCGGCGCCGAAAACGGCGTGTTGACCGTGATGTGCGGCGGCAGCGAAGACGCCTATGCCGGCGCCGAGCCGGTGATCGCCGCCTATGCCAGGATGTGCAAGCGGCTCGGCGGCGCCGGCTCGGGCCAGCTGACCAAGATGGTCAACCAGATCTGCATCGCAGGGCTGGTTCAGGGCCTGTCGGAAGGGATTCACTTTGCCAAGAAGTCGGGCCTCGACGTCGCCGCCGTGATCGACACCATCTCGAAAGGCGCCGCCCAGTCCTGGCAGATGGAGAACCGCTACAAGACCATGAACGATAGCAAATACGATTTCGGATTCGCGGTCGAATGGATGCGCAAGGATCTCTCGATCTGCATCGCCGAATCCCGCCGCAATGGCGCGCACCTTCCGGTCACCGCGCTGGTCGATCAGTTCTATTCGGAGGTCGAGAAGATGGGCGGCAAGCGCTGGGACACGTCCAGCCTGCTCGCCCGGCTGGAACGGTGAGCTGAGAAAGGCCCGGCGAGAGGTTAATTTAACCTCTCGTTAAGGTAATTCTTTAGTTCTCTAAGGCAGCTCTTAATGATTTGGCGCCAGAGATAGACAATGCAAAGGCTCGCGCCGTCCGCGGGCAGGATTTGTGTTGTTTGATGGGTAATCCCGCTGAAAAGCCCGAGGTTGTGCAGCTTCCGGCTGAACCTCCCGTGATAGCGCCGGCCGGCAACCGCCGGGCGGCCGCACAGCGGGTGCGCGAAGCGCGGGATCGGTTAACGTCGACCACCGGAACCCGCCCCGCCTTCGATCGCGAACTGCTTCGGCAATATGCCCAGACGCGCCTGTCGGCGTCCTACGTCGTCATGCTGCTGGTGGTGGCAACCGGTTTGCTGTTTGGCTTCTGGATGCCGCCGGTCTCGGCCGCGGCGTGGACCTGCGGCCTGCTCTGCATTCATACCGCCATCACCCGCAGCTGCAGCAAATTTCTCGCCGAGCCGCCCTCGCTCACTGCGACCCGCAAATGGCGGACGCGGTTTGTCCTGCTCGATCTGCTCTACGGCTTGTGCTGGACCGCCATTCTGGTCCATCCGACCAGCTTCGATGCAGGCTCGAACACGCTGATGATGTTCCTGATGCTGCTGGTGATCGCGGTATCGACCATGCTCACGGCGAGCCAGCCTATCGCCGCACTTGCCGCCACCGCCCCGGTGTCGGCGGCGATGGCGGTGACCCTCGTGCTGAGCGGCACGTTCGACAAATACGTGCTGGCACTGCTCGCGCTGGCCGCCGAAGGGTATTTCGTGCTGCTCGCCCACCGCCTGCATTCGACGACGCTGGCGACGCTCGAGGCGCGGGCTGAAAAGGATGCGCTGATCGGCGAGCTCGAGCAGGCGAAATCGATCTCCGACGAGGCGCGTCACCGCGCCGAGGCCGCCAACGTCGCGAAGTCGCGGTTCCTCGCGCAAATGAGCCACGAACTGCGCACCCCGCTGAATGCGATCCTCGGTTTTTCCGAGGTGATGAAGAGCGAAATTTTCGGCGTGCACGCCGTTCCGGTTTACAAGGAATATTCCGCCGATATTCACAATTCGGGTGTGCATCTCCTGAATCTCATCAACGAGATTCTCGATCTGTCGCGGATCGAGGCCGGCAGGTACGAGCTCAACGAAGAAGCGGTATCGCTCGTGCATGTCGTCGCCGACTGTCATCATTTGCTGAAACTGCGCGCCTCCAGCCGCGGCATCACCATTCACGAGGTGTTCGAGCATGGCATGCCGCGAATCTGGGGCGATGAGCGCGCGATACGGCAGATCGTTCTCAATCTCCTGTCGAACTCCATCAAGTTCACCCCGCAAGGCGGGGATATCTGGCTGAAGGCGGGATGGACCGCGTCGGGCGGACAATATCTCAGCGTCAAGGACACCGGCTCCGGCATCGCGGAGGATGAAATCCCCATCGTGCTGGCTTCGTTCGGCCAGGGCTCCAATTCGATCAAATCCGCCGAACAGGGCGCCGGGCTCGGTCTGCCGATCGCCAAGAGCCTGATCGACATGCATGGCGGCACCTTCACGCTGAAGTCAAAGCTTCGCATCGGGACCGAGGTGATCGTCACCTTCCCGCCGGAGCGGGTGATGTCGGCGCTGGCTCCGATGTCGGAAGAAGCTCCGCCGCTGCAACCCGAACTGTCAAACCCGCGTGCCGCCGATGAAAAGCGCCCGGTCCGTCACAAGCCGATCATGAGCGCCGGAACCGGATTGTAGGCGGGGTGCTTGGCAAGTGATCGAAACCGTTTCACTATCCAGAAGATGAGCAAAGAAACGCCGTGTATCGCAATCTGCATGATGGATCCAAGAACCAACCTTTGTTTCGGTTGCGGACGCACGC
This sequence comes from uncultured Alphaproteobacteria bacterium, assembly GCA_963786045.1. Lineage (GTDB taxonomy): Bacteria > Pseudomonadota > Alphaproteobacteria > Rhizobiales > Xanthobacteraceae > Bradyrhizobium. Next base: position 193,140 of record CAWAXR010000025.1, read on the forward strand.
TTCCGGAAATCGCGCGCTGGCACCGCATGGAAAGCGTGGAACGGCGCGAGCTGATGGCGCAATTGCCCGCGCGGATGTCCGCGGCAGGGTTGGCGCGGCCGGAGGCTACCACCGGTTCAAAGACCGGCTGACGCAAGACAAGCGAGGCACGCCATGAGCCGCTTTCTGCTGGTAGCGGTCGTATTGCTGGCGACAGCCGGCGCTGTGGTGGCCTACGGCGACCCGGGTCAAATCGCGCACGCAAGAAACACCGTCTCGGAATTGCTGCACAAGCGGGTGTCGGCGCACGCCGTGCAGATCTCGCGCGGACAGGCCGGTGAATTCGCGCTCCGCGCCAAAATCAACGGCGTCAACGCGCCGATGGTGATCGACACAGGTGCCACCTCGGTCGTCCTGACCTATGAGACAGCGAAGGCGGTCGGCCTCCCGCTCGAATTGCTCGAGTATGATGTCGATGTCGAGACGGCGGGCGGACATACCAAGGCGGCGCGGCTGACGCTCGATCGCCTGGCCATCGGCCAGCTCGTCGAGCGTTCCGTGCCCGCGCTGGTGGTGCCGCACGGCCAGATGAAAACCAATTTGCTCGGCATGAGCTTCCTGGACCGGCTGGAGAGCTGGGAGGTCCGGGCCGACAGCTTGATGCTGCGCGGCTATCCCCCTCGGACATGAACCGGGACTTGGCACCGCTTCGCGCCGGGGAAACGCATCAAGACAAAAAAACGGAGCGTCACGCGGCCATCGAGGCTGCAACGCCGTCCTCGACCAGCGCAATCGCGTCCCGCAACACCTCGATGCCCGCCCCCGGCTTGACGCCATTTTCGGCGAGATGGCGGCGAAACGCACGCGCGCCGGGCACCCCGAAAAACGCGCCGACGAAGTGCCGCGTGATCGAATGCAACCGCGTGCCTCGGGCGAGTTCACCCTCGATATAAGGCAGCATCGCCTCGAATACGTCCTTCATCGTCGGAAGGGGCGCGGCCTCGCCGAACAGCTCCGGATCGACCGCCAGCAACCGCCACGGCTCCTGGTAGGCCGCGCGTCCCAGCATGACGCCATCGACATGGGCAAGGTGCTTCTTCGCTTCGGTCACGCTGACGATACCGCCATTGATGATGATCGGCACATGGGGCATGGATGCCTTCAGCCGATAGACCCTGTCATAGTCGAGCGGCGGGATGTCGCGATTTTCCTTCGGCGACAAGCCGTTGAGCCAGGCCTTGCGGGCATGGACGATCAGCGCATCGGCACCCGCGGCGATGACGCCGCGGGCGAGCGCGTCCAGCGCCGTTTCCGGATCCTGATCGTCGATGCCGATCCGGCACTTCACGGTGACCGGGATTTTTACTTCGCGCTTCATCGCCTCGACACAGGCGGCAACAAGCGCAGGCTCGGCCATCAGGCAGGCGCCAAACCGGCCGTCCTTTACCCGGTCCGACGGGCAGCCGACATTCAGATTGATTTCGCCGTAGCCGAAATCCTCGCCAATTTTCGCAGCGGTTGCGAGATCGCGCGGGTCCGATCCGCCAAGCTGCAGCGCCACCGGATGTTCGGTTGGATCGAAACCAAGCAGCCGACTGCGATCGCCGTGAATGACGGCGCCGGTCGTCAGCATCTCCGTGTAAAGCCGGGCACGCCGTGTCATCAGACGGTGGAACACGCGGCAATGCCGGTCGGTCCAATCCATCATCGGCGCGCAACAAAATTTCCAAGTATTTTCAATCACTTACAGATCTCAATCGGTCCAATCAATCCTAGGCGCTCAACGACATTTCCAAGTATTTTCAACCACTTACTTCTCTCAGTCGGTCCAATCACCATACGCAGAATTTCTCGAAAAAACAGCGGTAAAGAGTCAAAAGGGCTGCTGGTTCGACTTTATAGAAGCTCGCGCGGGACGACCTACTCGGCACGCCATCGAGGAGGCTCTCAAAGCATCCTTCGTGGCGAACGGCCACGCTTGGACAGGATGAGGAATAAGATCGGACACAATCGCCAAAGCGGCATGGCGTGTCGTGGCGACCAAGTGCGAGCCGCTCTCCGCCGTGTTCAAAGCAAACATGCCTGAGATCGAGCTGCTGAAGCAGTTTGTGAATAAGCGTCCAAGAATGACCCCTCCACCGCTTGGCCGATCAACAGCTTAGCGTGCCGATCGGCGTCGGGACCCCACACGATGACGTAATTGCGGTCGGCGCCCGCGGCACGAAAGGTCCGCTATCTTCAAGCCCTCACGCAATCTCACGAATCGGAGGGGCTATGAAGCAATATGTCGGATTAGACGTCTCGCAAAGGGAAACCTCGGTGTGCGTGCTCAACGAGACAGGGCATATTTTGTTCGAGGGAAAAGCAAAGTCAGATCCGGGGGCGTTGACAGCACTTCTTCGCAAGCGCGCGCCTCATGCGGAGCGCATCGGTTTTGAGAGCGGCGCGATGGCGAGTTGGCTATGGCATGAACTTCGTAGGCTCGATCTACCGGTGGTCTGCATCGACGCTCGCCATGCGCACGCCGCCTTGTCGGTTCGCATGAACAAGAGCGATCAGAATGACGCTCGAGGTCTTGCCGAACTGGTACGTGTCGGTTGGTATCGAGAAGTCAAAGTCAAGAGCGAGGAAAGTCAGAAGGTCCGCGCGATACTCGTCGCGCGATCCCGGCTTGTGGCCATTCGCCGGGATATCGAGAACCAGGTCCGCAGTCTGATCAAGGAATATGGGTTACTGTTCCCGCGCGCGATCGGCAAACAGTTCCGCAACCAGGTCAGCGAGCTGTTGGGCGACGATCATCAACTCCTCGGCGTGATCGCACCGCTCCTCTCGATCCATGAACATATCTGCGAGCAGCAGAGCAAGTTCGACGACGAAGTTCGCCGGTTGGCGAAGTCGGACGAGACGACGCGTCGCCTCATGACGGTTCCTGGTGTCGGCGTGGTGACAGCCTTAACCTTCCGCCATACGATCGATGATCCGTCGCGCTTCCGATCGGCCTCGACAGTCGGCGCCTATCTGGGCCTTACCCCTCGGCGCAACCAATCTGGGGAAACTGACATCAATGGCAAGATATCGCGATGGGGCGACCGGCTTCTCCGAAGCTACCTGTTCGAAGCGGCGACCGTTCTGCTTTATCGGACGAAGAAATGGTCCTCTCTTAAGGCCTGGGGAATGAAGCTCGCGAAGCGAATCGGCGTGAAGAAAGCGAAGGTCGCCATTGCCAGGAAGATCGCCGTGATTCTCCACTGCATCTGGGTCGACGGCACGTCGTTCGACTGGGGCGAGGCGAAGCCGGCCTGATCGCATCTTATAGGCTTCTGGTCCGGTCCGCCGGGCTGGCGATGTCCCGCTGGGACGGTGGTCGTGGTGACCTCGGTTAATCGGCTGGTGACGGCTCGTCCGTACTCCGCCCCACACGTTGAGGCACCCGATCCGGACATCATCATGAGGCGCTCCGCGACCTCGGAAAGGACCATGACCCCAGCGACGACATCAACGCGATGGCGTTGGAAACCGCCGGTGACGTCGGGTCAAATTACCGTATGGCTGGTGAGCGCATCGCCAACCGGCGCTCGCCCCGTCTCCGCAACCCCGACCAGCTTCGACGGGGCAAGCGCTATCGCCGTGCCGGGTGGGGAGCAAGGAAGTAAGGAAGTGGCTTGACAACAAACCGCAATTAAAGGGCCGATTAACACGCCTGCTGGCAAACGACGGCACGAAGGGTGCCGCGATCGACTGGAACATCTTGTAAAAAGCAACAGCCCATAGAACACGCACGTAAGACGCCGCATCTTTTCTTCCCTGCGCATGACACGAACACCTCTGTGAGTGACTGGATGCGGTTGGGAGTATCGAACGGGAAGCCGCGCCACGCTTTAACGCGAGCTTGATTTGTCCTTATCGTCTCCTTGATTTTTCAACGGCGTCCTTGATTTCGGGACCGCCTGCCGGTTGAATGCTCGCCTCGCCCGCACCCTCGAAGGCATTGACGTGCTGTATCTCTTTGACGATTTCACGCTCGACACCGACCAACGGGCGCTGCGCCGTGACGGATCTACGGTTCCGTTGCAGCCTCAGGTCTTCGATCTCCTCGAATATCTGATCCGCAACCGCGACCGGGTGGTGACCAAGGACGATCTGATCAGTGCAGTCTGGGGCGGGCGCATCGTCTCGGAGTCATCGCTCACCACCCGTATCAACGCCGCACGCACAGCGATTGGCGATTCCGGCGACGAGCAACGCCTGGTCAAGACCGTACCGCGCAAAGGTGTCCGTTTCGTCGGCACGGTGCGCGAGGAAGAGCGACCTGCGGGCGAGTCGAGACAGACCCCACCACAGCCCGCGCGTCGTCTGTCCATCGTCGTGCTGCCGTTCGCGAATCTCAGCGGCGATCCCGAGCAGGATTATTTCGCCGATGGGGTCACGGAGAGTCTGACCACGGACCTGTCGCGGATCAGCGGCTCGTTTGTGATCGCCCGCAACACCGCGTTTACCTTCAAGGGGAAAGGCGTTGGCGCCGAGAAGCTCGGAAGGGATCTGAACGTCCGCTATGTTCTCGAAGGTTCGGTGCAGCGTGGCGGCAACCGGCTGCGGGTCAATGTGCAGTTGATCGACGCTGAAACCGGCAATCATCTTTGGGCTGAGCGCTTCGACAAACCGATCGCCGATCTCTTCGACATGCAGGACGAAATCGTCGCAAGGCTCGCCAATACGCTGAATGCCCAGCTCATCGAGGCCGAGGCACGCCGCGCGGAGCGTTCACACAATCCGGACGCAATGGACTTGTACTTCCAGGGCACCAGCTGGTGGAACAAGGGAATGACACCCGAGTACATGGCTCGGGCAAAGGCGTTTTTCGAGCGCGCCTTGAAGCTCGATCCAGGGCAAGTCGGGTCGTTGGTCGCCATCGCAGCCGTCGATTCCTCTGTCGGGGCGAATTTCATGGTCGATGACCGCGACGCGCTCCTTGTGGCAGCCGAGGCAACGGTCACCAAGGCTCTCTCCATGTCTCCGCAGCACGCCCGCGGGCACCTTGTACTGGGCTCCGTGCTCAACGTGACGAAGCGAGCCGCGCAAGGCGTTCGGGAATGCGAGCTGGCGTTGGCGCTGGATCAAAATTCCGCCGATGCCCATGGTCTCATCGGTCTCGCGAAGGTTTTCCTCGGCCGTGGCGCGGAAACCGAGGCTCATATCCAGGAAGCGTTTCGGCTTTCTCCCCGTGATATTTTCGCCTTCCGCTGGCTGCATTATGTCGCCATGGCCAGGCAAACACTCGGCGACCATGCCGGGGCAGCTGCGTGGCTGCGGCGATCGCTCGAGGCGAACCGGAATTATCCGCTTGCGCATTTCCAGCTTGCCGCATCGCTCGCGCTGCTCGGTTCGCTGGAAGAGGCGCGAGCCGCGGTACAAGCCGGGCTTGCGCTCAATCCGGCTTTTACACTTCGTCGCACGCGAGGCAGAATGAGCGACGATCCGACCTATCGCGCGGGCGCCAAGCACATCTATGAAGGCATGCAGATCGCCGGAGTGCCGGAGGGTTGAAAACCGATGGCAGCAAGCCACGGCTTTTGCGGAGTTGGACAGCCCTTGATGTCCTGATTGCAAAGTTCGCCGCATTGCCCCAAAGCGGACGTTCTCGCCCTCGGCCGTCGGTGACAAACATCTCATTTCCGGCATGTCGGGCTCTAAATCCGGGAGTGAGCCGGTGTTTTGCTTGAGCCGGAGTGCAAGCGCAGTTATCTCTCGAAGGGGGAGTGCGGCATCGCCGGCTGTGGTTTGGGCTCCTTGCTCAAAACTTTCGAACCTGACGACAGCCCGCACAGGAGCTCTCCACTGGCAACGCGAACAGCGCAACTGGAAGCGATGACCTGACTGCCTTCGCCAGCCGACAAGCTGACGGTCGCTAACGGGGAAGCGGCAGCTTTGAGTCGAATGGTGCGATCTGGATACCGCCCTTCCCCAAGCGACAGCTATTCGACCCCGTGCAGGGCAAAAATCAAGGAAACGATAAGGACAAATTAAGCCCGGAGTAAAGCGCGGCACGGCGTCCCGTTCGATACTTCCAACCGCATCGCTTCACTCATCACAAGGTGATCGTATCATGCGCAAGGAAGAAAACCCGACGGATTTGGCCCATTTCAGCGATGTCTGGGCAAATGCGCAGATCTCGCGCAGCGTCTTGTTGAGCGCCCTTATCCGGAAAGCGTGGCGCCGGCTGTTCGGCAGCGCCGGCCGCGACGGAGACCAGCCCATTAGCAATGCTCGCCAGTATCTGGGGGCATGACATGCTGCACGATCAACGCGATTTTTCCTGTTCCACCGCGGCGGTAGCCACCGATTTCCTCACGGCCAGCCTCGCGCCAAACCCGAGCGCCGAGATTCTTGATCTCGGTGCCTGCGCGCTGTCGGATCTGATCGAAGCGGGCGAAATCTCCTGCGCCGAGGTCGCGGCGACCTATCTCGACCACATCGAGCGGACCAACCCGCACTACAACGCCATCGTCTCGCTGCGCAGCCGCGAGGAAATCCTCAACGATGCACGCGAGAAGGACGCGCTGCTAGTCCGCGGTCAGCGCCAGGGCTGGCTGCACGGCATTCCGCAGGCGATCAAGGATCTGGCGCCGACCAAGGGCTTGCGGACGACACTCGGCTCACCGCTGCATAAGGATTTGATCCCGACGCGCGATGCGCTGTTCGTGCAACGGATGAAGCGGTCCGGTGCGATTATTTTCGGCAAGACCAACACGGCCGAGTTCGGACTTGGATCGCAGACCTACAATCCGGTGTTCGGCACCACGCTGAATGCCTATGACCGCAAGCTCACCTCCGGCGGCAGCAGCGGCGGTGCGGCGGTTGCGCTGGCAACGCGCATGCTGCCGGTCGCCGACGGCAGCGACAGCGCCGGCTCGATCCGCAATCCAGCCGCGTACAACAATCTGTTTTCGCTGCGGCCAACGCAGGGCCGGATGCCGGCGGAAGGACGCGACCCGCTTCTAGCGTCGCTCTCAACCGTCGGAGCGATGGCACGCTCGGTCGAAGACCTCGCCATACTGTTTGCGGTGCAGTCGGACGACGAGGCGTGGTCGCAACCGGACGAGGGGCAGACCACCGCCGGTTTCCGCACCCGCCTGATACGGGACTTCTCCGGCGCGCGCATCGGCTGGCTTGACGATCTCGACGGCTATCTGGTCTTCGAGCCGGGCGTGATCAATCTTTGCGAAAAGGCATTGCAGTCGTTTGCGACCATCGGGTGCGAGTTGGTGCCGGCGCGCATCGACTATCCGGTCGAGCTGCTGTGGCGGGACTGGATCACGCTTCGAGCCTGGCTCACCGGTGGCCCGCTTGCCGGCCGGTATGCCGATCCGGCCAAGCGCGCACTCATGAAGGAAGACGCGTGCTGGGAAGTCGAGCAGGCGATGCGCCTGTCGGCGATCGACGTGCTGGAAGCTTCGGCACGGCGCGCCGACTGGTGCCGGACGGTGGCGCGACTATTCAATACTTGCGATTTCCTGGTGTTGCCGACGGCGCAGTGTTTCCCGTTCGACGCCAGCGTGAGCTGGCCGAAGGAAATCGGCGGACGGCGCATGGACGCCTACCATCGCTGGATGGAGGTTTCGATCTACGCAACGCTGGCCAGCTGCCCGGTCGTCAACGTGCCGGCAGGCTTCTCCGCCCAAGGCCTCCCGATGGGGCTGCAAATCATAGCGCCCTGCCACCGCGATTTCGCCTGTCTCGAGCTCGCTCACGCCTACGAGCAGGCGACGCCGTGGAGCGCGATCCGCCCTTCCCTCACCTGTGCGATGACCAAGGAGCCGACAGATGGGTGCGCTTGCCCTTAGTCAAACCGCATGGCTTGCCGCAGTGCTCGCCGCAGCCGGCGCCTGCACGGGACTCCTCGCCGGACTGTTTGGCGTCGGCGGCGGCACGGTCGTTGTTCCCGTCCTCTACGAGGTCTTCAGGCTCTATGGCGTGCCCGACGACGTCCTGATGCCCTTGTGCGTGGGGACATCCCTGACCATCATCGTGCCGACGTCGATTTCGTCGTTCATCGGTCACTATCGGAAAGGCGCGGTGGACCTTAAAGTGCTGAAGCTGTGGGCGCTGCCGATCACGCTCGGCGTCGTTGGCGGCATCTTCGCCGCATCGGTGGCAAAACCGGTGCTGTTCAAGGCGGTCTTCATCATCGTCTGCCTGTTCCTGGCCGTCAGGATGCTGGCCGGCAAAAACAAGTGGCGGCTCGGCGACCGGCTGCCCGGCGCCGCCACCATGAGCCTCTACGGCCTCTTGATCGGCTCGTCCGCCTCGCTGATGGGCATCGGCGGCGGACTGGTCGCCAATGTCGCGCTCAGCCTCTACCGGTTTCCGATTCACGCGGCGATCGCGACCGCCTCGGGCGTCGGGCTGTTCGTGTCGATCCCCGGCGCACTCGGCTATGTCGTCGCCGGCTGGGATCATCCGGATCTGCCTCCGTGGTCGCTCGGCTACGTGTCGTTGATCGGATTTGCGCTGCTGACGCCCCTTAGCCTGATGACGGTGCGCTACGGCGTCAACCTCGCCCACCACATGCAGAAGCGCCAGATGGAGATCGCGCTGTCGGCCTATCTGATCTTCATCGGTCTGAGGTTCGTCGCCTCCCTCTAGGCCATGCCACGGCTCGAAAGAATTGCGGGGCCCCTTTCGGAAATTCAGGCCCGCGAAGTGATGGTTGATTTCGCCTTCATGAACCTGAGCATGAAGGAACGCCCCAGGTTTTACACGGAGTGCGATACAAAAAATGAGACGCTCGCCGAGCGCGCCGTGATACCCGCCCAATTCGCGCTTGGAGAACTGGACTTTGCCCTAAGAGGCGCATTGTTTCGCCGCGCGCTGAGCGATCACTTCGGGACGATGCGAGCCGCCGGAAATTCCAAGGATGAAGTCGAGAGAGCCATCGACGATGGACGCTTTACCGTCCTGTTCGACGACGATGGGAAATTCATAGAACAGAGCTTTACCCCGCTCCCGCCCGAGCCGACCGCGCCACAATCAGAATGAAGAACGCAGCCATCGGCTCCGAAGATCAACGCGTGCGTAAAATTAGCGGTCCAATCTGACCCGCAAGCGTCTCGCACGTTCTCGAAACGCCTCGTCCCCGCCCTCGAGAACGTCGCAGACCGCGCGGCGGATCTCTGCGCGCTCGAGAGCGCGTACAGTACCGCGTTGCTGCGTGCTATTCGCCAGGACTCCTTGACGAAGTACCTGGCGAAAGACTCTGGCTACGGGCCTGACCCGCGGCTCTCCCGCGGACCGGTCTGGCCGAACACCCCACTCCAAGTTATTGCAACGCAAGAAACTCTTAAAAAGATCAAATCGACAAATTCCAATATTTGAATACACTATTCTAGGCACGTTCAAAGCACCCAAAGCACCTAAAGGTAAGGGAGGCTGTAATGGCGGAAATCGTTGTTATGGGAGCCGGCCTGGGCGGCGTCATCATGGCCTATGAAATGAAGGATCAGATGCGACCGGAAGACACGCTCACGGTCGTCACCAAGGATCCAATCTATCATTTCGTGCCATCAAACCCGTGGGTTGCTGTCAACTGGCGAACGCGGGAATCGGTCGAAATCGACCTGGCACCGACATTCGCCAGACGCGGGATCAGCTTCAAGGCCGTCCCGGTCAGCAAGCTGATGCCGGACGAGAACCGCCTTCAACTCGAAGACGGCTCTATGTTGCGTTATGACTACCTGATTATCGCGACCGGGCCGGAACTCGCCTTCGACGAGGTTCAGGGGCTCGGCCCGAACGGCTTCACCACTTCGATCTGCCATATCGATCACGCCGAAAAGGCGTTGGTGAGCTTCGAGGAATTCTGCAAGAAGCCTGGGCCCATCGTCACTGGCGCTGTTCAGGGCGCCTCGTGCTTCGGCCCGGCCTACGAATTCACCTTTATCCTCGACACAGAATTACGTCGACGAAAGATTCGTGATCGCGTCCCAATGACGTTCGTGACCGCCGAGCCCTATATCGGCCATCTCGGTCTAGACGGGGTGGGTGACACCAAGGGTCTCCTCGAGAGTGAGATGCGCGAGCACCACATCAAGTGGCTGACGAATTCTCGCGTCAAGAAGGTCGAAGATTGCAAGATAACGGTCGAAGAGGTGGCGGCGGACGGATCCGTTGCGAAATCCCATGAGCTGCCGTTCGCCTTCTCGATGATGCTCCCCGCCTTCCGGGGAGTCGCTCCGTTACGTGGCATCGACGGCCTGGTCAACCCGCGCGGCTTCGTGATTGTCGACAAGCACCAACGAAACCCGAAGTTCACCAACATCTTCTCGGTCGGAGTCTGCGTCGCGATTCCGCCCGTCGGTCCCACGCCCGTCCCCTGTGGCGTGCCCAAGACCGGGTTCATGATCGAATCCATGGTCACCGCCACGGCCCTCAACATCGGCGAGCTCCTTCGCGGCAAGGAGCCGACACACCAGCCGACATGGAATGCCGTGTGCCTCGCAGATTTCGGTGATTCCGGAATTGCCTTCGTTGCGCAACCTCAAATTCCGCCGCGCAATGTCAACTGGTCATCTGACGGAAAATGGGTTCATGCCGCCAAGGTCGGCTTTGAGAAATATTTCTTGCGCAAGATGCGACGCGGGGAAAGCGAACCATTCTACGAGACGGCCGTGCTCAAGATGCTTGGCATCTCCAAGTTGAAAGCCGTGACAACGGGTTGACGCCGCAGGAGAGACGCAAGGGACCGGCGCCGCCTGTATCGGTCCTCGTTGCCGTCCCGCTTTCCGTGGCCTCTGGCAGAGTGCCTCCGCAAGCGACCAGCCACTGCATCGCCGGCGCCTCCGCTACGATGTTCGCTTGATCAGAAATTCGAACAGCTTGCCTTCCGCCTTCAATTCCAGCAGATCGTTGCCGGTAGCGCGGCAGAACGCTTCGAAATCCTTCACTGCCCCGGGATCAGTCGCCAACACCTGAAGGGTGCCCCCGATCGGCACGTCCTTGAGCGCCTTCTTGGCGCGCAGGATCGGTAAAGGACAATTCAGTCCCTTGGCATCGAGAACTTGGTCGGCCATGTCTTCTCCTCGGCTCGCTCAGATGAAAAGGTTGATGTCACTCTTGGTCGCGGTTTCGATATAGGTCGCGGCGCCACCGAGAACCGGTCCGTCAATCATGTCGTCCCTGGTGTATTCGAACAGGTCCATGGTCATCTGGCAGGCGATCATCTTGACGTCCGCCTCGATCGCCATGGTGCGCAGCTCCTCGATCGAGGCGACGCCTTTCTTCTTGATCAGATTCTTCATCATCGTCGTCGCGGCCGCGTCGACGCCGGGAATGGCGGAGACGAGATTGGGCATGCCGATATGCATGCCGAACATCGGCATCTCCATCGCCGGATTGCCGAGCGTGGAAATCTTCAGGTCGAGATTCTTCTTCAACAGCGTGAGCCCATAGAAGGTGAAGAACATCGTTACCTCGAGGCCCATGGCGGCCGCGGTCGTCGCCAGGATGAAGGGCGGATAGGCCCAATCGAGGGACCCCTTGGTGACGATCATCGACATGCGCTTGGTATTGGCTTCGTTACCCATTGCACCACCTTTGCGTTCGATCTTTGCAGGCGCGGCTGCGCCGCTTACGTGCTCAAACTTTCCACACCACAACCACCAGGACCAGGACCGCCAGAAACACCGTCTCAGCGACGATCAGCCCGATCGCCCGCCCGCCGACGTCCGCCATCGCCTTGAGCGACGTCTTCGTTCCCAGCGCCGCGATCGCCGTCACCAGGCACCAGCGCGAAACATTCTTGATGACCGCAAGCACGGGTTCAGGAATGGCACCCATGCTGTTGAGCACCACCAAGGCGGCAAAGACGACGAGAAACCCAGGCAATTGTCGGCCGGCCTTGCCGACATTGTGGGCGCGGAACACATAAGACAGCGTCACCACCACGGGTAACAGCATCGCCACCCGCAACAGCTTGGTGAAGGTGGCGACGTTGCCGGTCTCCTCCGAGACGCTGAACCCGGCTCCGACCACCTGCGCAACATCGTGAATGGTGCCGCCGAGGAACACGCCTACCGCCGCATGATCAAGATGGAAGAACGCGATGATTACTGGATAGACGATCATCGCGATCGTGCTCAGCGCCGTGACACCGATTACGGTGAAAACGGTATCGCGTTCATGGTTCTCACCTTTCGGCAGCACCGATGAGATCGCCAGCGCCGCAGAGGCGCCGCAGATCGCCACGGCGCCGGCGGTCAGAATTCCGAACGGCCGGCTCAGCCCCATGACCCGTGCCGCCAGCGCGCCGAACAGGACGGTGGAGACCACCGCGCCGACCACCATGACGACGGGTGCCGTGCCGAGCTTCATGATCTCGGCGATCGTGATCTGCGCACCGAGCAGGCCGACGGCGACCCGCAGAACGCGCTTGGAGGCGAATTCGATGCCAGCGACGCAGCGCCCCTCCTGCGACAGGAAATAAAAGGCCATGCCGAGCAGCAGCGCAAATAACATCACCGGCCCGCCATAATGCTCGGACAGGAAGGTCGCGGCGATGGCGATGATCAGGCTCGCCAGCACGCCAGAAAAATGGGATTGCACAGCCGCGAACGCGCCGAGGCCGCGGCTCACCATCGTCACCTTGCTCTCGGCAATTTCACTCACGAACGGTCCATTCCTCTTAACCGGCGCATCCGGCAAAATTGTCGGAAGTCATCTTCGCTTCATAGGGAGCTACCGCCGCTGTGCCAGGAATGAGCCGTGCTTTAGCTGTCGCCCAATCCTTCGGACGCACCTTGGTCATCCAGCCTTCGCCGTAGGGATCGGCGTTGGCGAGCTTGGGGTTGGAGGTGAGCGCATCGTTGACCTCGGCCACTTCGGCATCGAAGGCTATTTTCGCCGGCCCGACCCATTTGCCGGATTCAACGGTCGCGCACGACTTGCCCGCGTCCACCGAGCGCCCCGCTTTCTTTGCGGTGAAGGCGACAAGCTGGCCGGCCATGGCAGCCGCAACCGCGGTCATTCCGAGTGTCACGGTACCGTCGGCGTTCTCGCGATACCAGATGTTGTTCTCGACGTCGTAGAGAAGATCGTCGGGAAGGTTGCAGCCACGGACGGTCGCCATCGGATCCTCCTTTATCAAACGTTTGCGACAGGTTGCGCCGGTGCTTCGTGTTGACGCAGCGGTCGCGATGAACAGCAGAACTCGCCGAGCCCGGCTACTTCCAGCTTACCGCCGATGAAAAGCTGCAGATGCCGCGCCACCATGGCTCCGAGCCGCAGCCGGCGAGCGACGTCGGCATGGGCAGGCTCGAGGCGCACGAGATTGTGGTGGTAGACGAGTTCGCGGCAGGTCTCGCGGCAAGCGTTGAAGCTCGGATCGCCGCGCGCACCCTGGCGGTGCAGCGCCAGCAGGCGGAAGCCTTCGACCGTGCGCGCCGTCAGCCTCTCGCCGCGCGCCGCGAGCCAGACTTCGAGGATCGTCTCGCCGAGCGCCAGCAGTTCGTCCGCGAGGTCCGGCGCGGCCGTCGCGAGCGCGGCATCGGGCGCTGCGATCATCCCCTCGAGGCGCGAGGCGACGTCGTCGAGGCTCATGGTCCGGACGTCGGTCATCACCCCAGCCCTCGCGCGCGCAACAGATCGGAGGAATCGGAGAAGTTTTCGTGCACGCCGACCTTGCGCGCCGACAGGCCGAGCGCCATGCCGAGAAGCTGGGTAAAGTAGAAAATCTTCACCGTGGTCTTGCGGCCAAATACCTTTTCCGCGCGGACCTGATGCATTTCCAGGCCGGTGTGGCAGGTCGGGCATTCGGTGGCGATCACATCGGCGCCGCATGCTTCCGCGGTGGTAAGCAGATTAAGCACGAGCTTGGTCGACGTGTCGCTGTCCGACAAAGTATGGGCGCCGCCGCAGCAAGCGGTCTTGAGCGGATAGTCGACGTTTTCGGCGCCGGCCGCTGCCAGCAGATCGTCCATGAAATGCGGCTTCGATGTCGATTCCGAGCCCGGGCCCTTGTCCTTCTCCGGGAAGATGTGCCGCGGACGCGTGTACATGCAGCCGTAATAATTGGCCACCTTGAGACCCTTCAGCGAATTCTTCACCCGCGCCTTCAGGCCCTCTTCGCCGACGGCTCCCTTGATCCAGTCGAGGGCGTGAATCGTCTCGACCTTGCCCGCCTCATAGGTCTTGTGCCCGGCCTTGCGCGACAGCTTCTCGGTAACCTCGCGCGAGGCGGGATCGTTGGCGAGATCGTATTCGGCCTTCTTGAGATTGTGATAGCAGCCGTTGCACGGCGCCATCACGGTATCGAAGCCCATGCCTTCGGCGATCGACAGGTTGCGCGCCGACAGATAGGTCTGCAGCTTGGGATCGACGTTCTTGACCTCCATGGCGCCGCAGCAATTCCAGTTCTTGAGCTCCACCACATCGAGGCCGAGCGCCACGCCAAGCTCCTTGGTGGAGCGGTTGTAGGCGTGTCCGGTGCCTTCGAGCGCGCAACCCGGATAATAGGCCACCTGCTTGTACTTGCCGCTCATCACTCAGCTCCCTGCACGTCCAGCCTAAGCGCCTTGCGGGCGGCGGCCTCGCACTCCTCGACGTATTCCTCGATTGCAGCGCTGGCCGCCCCCCAGTCGCGCGTGCGCGGACGGAACAGCGTGGCGAGGCCGAGCTTCATCATCAAGCCGACCGGCAACCGGCTCACCAGGCCGCGCACAAGCGCGACCAGCCAGTCCTGCATCAGCGACTGACCGGTGCGCGCAAAGAATTGGCGCAGCACCCGGCCGTCCTCGATCTTGCCGGTGGCAAAGACCTGTTCGGAGAAGGCCTCGTCGAATACCGTGGACGGCTTCTTCTCGGTGTGGCCCTTGAGCTCGAGCCAATGCGCCGTCGCCTTCATGACGCCTTCCGGATTGACATCGCGGGGACAGGCGTAGGTGCATTTGTTGCAAGAGACGCACTGCCAGACGATGTCCTTGTCGCGCAGAAGTTCGTCTTCGAACCCCATCCGGATCAGGTAGATCCAGTAGCGTGGATTGAAGTCGGGGTTGATGGCGTTGACCGTGCAGGCGTTCGTGCAGGAGCCGCACTGCCAGCAGCGGTGGATGAACTCGCCGCCCGGCAGCGCGGCGATCTCCTCCTGCATCTGCTCGTTGTAGTCTGTGACCGCACGCGAGGTGATGAACGTGCTCCAGTGACCGGAGACGTCGACGCCGTCGATCTCCAGGTGCTCGTGGGTGACGAGGTTCTCGGGACGGATCAGCGATTTTTCGTGAATCGGCATTGTCGCTTTCTCACGAGTTCAGTTGGCGCGGTTTCGCCGAGCACGTAGGCTTCGCCGTCGATCAGCTTGAGGCGGGTACGGCCAGACTCGGTATCGACGGCATCCAGCCCGAGCATCCGGCGCGTATGCGCCATCGCGTCGGTCCTGGCACCGCCGCAGAAATCCGCGCGCAGATATTGGCCGCCCCTGTCGTTGATGTAACCGGCGTAGATGTGGGCGCAGAGCAGGTCGACATAGAACGCAAGGTCGCGGAACACGCCGTTTGCCTGCAGAAAGCCTTCCAGCTCTTCGCGCAGCATCGCGAAGGTCGCAAAGCCATCGCCAACCGCGATGGTTCCCGGCTCAACATCGTCGCTGTGCCAGATTTCGCGCAGCACGCCGGTATTGACCCTGGCGTCCCACATCCAGCGCGTCATCAACGGATAGCGCTCGGGCGCGGTGAAGTGCAGCACTTCGGCGGCGAGATCACGCGACCAGCGGTGCTCGCGATCGGCGGGAAAGCTCGCCACGAAGGCACCGATACGCTGATCGGCGGTACCGGTATCGGACCAGCCATCGAGCAGCGTCACCAGGCGGGAGCGCATCGCAGCGAAACCATTGCGGCCGAGCCAGGCGCCGATGCGTCGGCGAACCGGCGTCGTAAAGGCGGCGAGATCGTAGAACTCGGGCTCGGTCAATTCGCTGACCTGGCCTTTCCCGAGCACCTCCTCGAACAGCGAGGCCTTGAGCGCCAACGCACCGACGTAACGCTCGATACCGCCGGTGTCGTCGGCGGCGTCAACCAGATTTTCGAACGCCCGCCGCAGCTTGGGGCCGGACAGATCGAGCACCGGCCGCGCCGGCGCGGGCGCCGCTTTGGCGTTATGGCTGCCGATCGCCCACATCACTCGGCCGCCTCCAGCACGGTACTTCGAATCAACGTTAGCGCCGCCATCGCCGCAGATTGTCCCTGCGCGATGGAGTCGTCGATGGTCTCGGGACCCGTCGCTGCGCCGGCGACGAAGACGCCGGGCCGCGAGGTCGCCGACATGGCGGAATAGGTCGAGGCTTTCTGGATGTGGCCGTGCTTCTCCAGCTTCACGTCGAACACCGCGGACAGCGTCATGTTGTCAATGTTGGGGTCCATGCCGATGGCGTGCACGACCATGTCGAAAGGAATGGTGATCGGGCGCTTCACCAATGTGTCCTCCCCCTTCACGATCAGCCGCTTGCCGTCCGACGTCACCTCGGCGATGCGCGCCTTGATGTATTTGACTTTGTACTTCTCCTGGCTCTCCCAGTAGTAGAGGCCCTCGTAGAGGCCGAACGTGCGGATATCCATGTAGTAGATGTAGACGCTGCACTTCGGTAGCGCTTCGCGGATCTCCATCGCCAGGTTGGACGACACGGTGCAGCAGATTTTCGAGCACCATTCGCGGCCGATTTGGCGGTCGCGCGAGCCGACGCACAGCAGAATGGCGACCCGCTCGGGCGCGCGCCCGTCGGACGGACAGCGCACGCCCTTTCCCGAGGAGAACATCTGCTCGACCTGCGTGGTCGTCACTACGTCGGGATAGGTCCCAAAACCCCATTCCGGCTTGTTGACGGAATCGAAATGGGTGAATCCGGTGCACAGGATCGTGGCACCCGCCTCCACCTGAGTACCGTCCGACAGCGTCGCGCGAAAATCGCCCGGTCCGCCAACGAAGGTTTTGACCGTCGCGTTTTTCCTGACCTCGATGAGCTCATTGCTCTCAACACGCTGCACCATGCCGCCGATGGCATCCCTGGCCCACTCGCCAGACGGGACCAATTTGGCATAGCCGGACAGGATCGGCGCACCGCCGAGCCGCTCGGCCTTGTCGAGGACGACGACGCGCTGGCCGGCCATGGCCAACGCATGGGCAGCCGAAAGCCCGGAGGGACCACCGCCGACAATAAGAACAGGACGATTCATATTTCCGCTCCTGGAAGCGCGGCGACAGGTTGGGGTTTGACATAACCGGGACCCGAGGTAATCGCGCGCTTGGGGTCATAAAGTGTCTCGATGCGACCGGCCTTGACCTCCTCGAGGTAGGCCTCGAACTCGACCTTGGCCTTCTGCCAATCGATGCCGAGCTTCTCCAGCAACCCCTCGAACGGCGAGGCGTGCCAGTGCAACTGTGCCAACTTGTAGGGATGCGCGCCCAGAGCCAGTGCGGCGAACTGGCAGTCGGCCAGGATCGGCAGCGCATAGATCTTGTCGACCGCCTTGCCGATCCACTGGTTCTTGTCGAGGGTGGTGATGCAGCCGGTGTCGTGGCCAACCATCACGTCGGCCTTCGCCTCCTCCACGGCCACCTTGATCTTGCGATCAATGGCAAAGGAGCGGGTGAATTCACGCTCACCGATGATATGGCGGAAGCCGAAGCCGCAGCAATCGTACCAGGTGGAGTAATCGATCACCTGCGCGCCGAGGGTTTGCATCAGGCCGGTGGAGACGGCGACGCGATTACCGTCCATCACCGTGTCGTCATAGATCACGTCCTCGGGCACCATCTTGTAGACGTGGCACGCCGGATGGATGGTGGCGCGGATGCCGCTGACGTCCACGACCTGATGCTGCTTGATACGGTCGCGCATCACGTGCAGCCATTCAGAATAATGCACGACTTCCTCGGGGATCAGCAGCTTGCCGTCGACCAGGCGGCCGAGTTTGCCGAGAATCTTCTTCACTTGCTCGCGCAACTCGGCCGAGTGCATCAGGAAGATGCGCATCTCCTTGTAATTACCGAAGGAGGTGCCGCAGTGGACGAGCGGATAGTAAGTGCCAACCGGCAGACCCTGTGCCTTGGCCGACACATAGGCCTGGTGAAAATTGCGCAGGAACACGGCCGCGAGGCTGACCACGTTGCCGATGCCGGAGCCGTGATAGTTCCAAGCAGTGCACGAGGTCTGATCGGTCTCGTCGAGATAGCGGACGCCAAGCTTATTCATCAGCCACATCACGCTCGACGGATAGCCCGGGATATTGCCGCACTGCCCGCAGGATTTATGCTGCCAGAGATTGGTGGTGGGAATGCGTTTCTCCCACCCGTAGAGGGTGCGCGCCACCACCGGCTCGTGCCGCTCATCGATCCGGTGGACGAGGATTTCACCGTCCTTCTCGAGCTGCCACATGGCGTCGCGGATGTCGTGGACGCGATCCTTGTTGGTCAGCATCGAGCGGCGATCGATCTTGGCTTCCACCCAGGAGGTGGCGGCCCGCGCTTCGCTCGGCGTCAGGTTGGACGGACGCCATTCGGCGCCGAATCCCGTGAATGCCGGCTGGCCATCGTCAGGTTTATCGTCCATCGTTTCCTCCGTCGATCCACGCATTGACCGTCGGCCGCGATTATTTGTTGTTAGTTATCCGCGTCCGCTTCTTCTTTCTGCTCCTCAAGCCACTCGTTGTACTCGTCACGCTTCTCGTCCATCACGTCGTTGACGACGTCGAACAGATTCTCGTCGATGCTCTCGAGCTGATCGAGGACGCCGGTCGCCTCCCAGATGGTATAGAGCTCGACCGACGTCTTCAGATTGACTTCCCACGCCGTGTCCATGGTGTGCATGGTTGGAACCGGAATCGCCTTGCGCAAAATGTTGAGCGGTGCATCGACCTTGGTCACGTTCGGGCCCCAATCCGGAAAGGCGTCGCGCGTGATCATGTTTGGCGCGAGTTGGTTACCGGTGGAGATTACCTTGAGCAGCACCCTCGAGAACGGCCGCAGCACATCCTTCGCCGACTGCATGCCGTGCTTGATGGCGACTTCGCGCATGATCATGACCAGTCCACCGGGAGAATTCTCGAACGGGCAACGGGCGGCGCAGGTGTAGCACTGGGCGCAGGACCAGATTTTCTCCTGCATCGCGTCGTATATGCCTTCGAGATTCTCGGTCCACAGAAGCTGAACGATCTCACGCGGCGAATAATCGTAATAGTGCGCCGACGGACAGGTCGCGGTGCAGATTCCGCAGTTGAGGCAACCGTGCAATTCGTGGTCATAAAGGACGTGCGAACGGATATCCTCGAACACTTCTTCGAGTTTTTCGTAGGGAACGACCGGCGCACCCGACACAGGATCGCCGATGGCTGTCCGCTCCGCCACCGAATCGTTTGTCATCTGTCCGTTACCCTCAATACGTCAGGACACGCGCGTCGTCGTTTTCCATCACTTCCTCGATGACCTTGGCGCCACCGACGATGCCTTCGCATTCGGGAATAAGATCCTTTTCGGTCATATCGAACAGATCGAGGTTGGGGGAGCAGCAATAGAACTTCACCCCAGCGCCATGCGCGTCCTTGATGAAATCGTAGACCGTCTTCGGCGAGCCTGGCTTGACCACCAGCTTCTCGGCCACACCCTTCTTCATCAACTGGCCCGCCGTGGCCGTGCAAACGACCTCGACCTCATAGTCCATCGCCGCCGCGACGGTCGCCTGGAAAAACGGCGCGCCCAGTTCCTCGCCATTGCGAGGGTCGGTATTGACCATGATGATGATGAGCTTCTTCGCCATTCCTCCGTCCCATTCAAGCTATTCTTGTTTTTGATTCTGCGCTTCAAGCGACCCTCAGACGGGCGGTCGAAGCGCGAGTTATAAAAATACATATTCTAATATTTGCATATATGCTATAGGGTACTGAAAAATATTCGTCGTTCGGGAGAGAGCGGTTCCTAAGGGGACGGCTGCATCAAATGCGTCGCTTGGACCAGCCCCACCATGACTTCGCCCAGCGCGGCAGCGATCTGCCCCTGCGCGGCGCGCAGGTCGGCGAGCGTTTCCGCCGTGCGCTCAGGCACTTCGTCGAATTCCATGATCAGGTCCTCGATCATCGCCGACTTGATTCCCGGATGGCCGAGGAACCCGAAGCAATTATCGCGGATCTGAAACAGCACCGGCTCTCCCGCAGAACCCACGGCAAGAATGTTGGCATCAACGGGAAGCACCGGACGATCGCGCATATACACGGCGATCGGGAACGTTTCCGGCAAATGACCGCCCAGCACCTGCGACGCGACACGCCGGGCGGTGTCCACGACAAAACGCAGCGGCGCTTCCTCGGCGCCGCCCCCAGCCTCGGTTGCGAGTATGCAGGCACCAATACCGATGCCGATGACGGGCAGCCCGCGCGCGAGAAAATCGCGCGTCAACCGCAATTCCGGCGCAAGGCTGGGAATCAGATTGCCGCTGACGATGCCCAGCGGCCCGGCCCCAAGAATAATGAGACCGTCGAATTCCTCGGCGATCGCGGGAATCGTGCCTCCGGGCGTGAACGGCCGGCAGTAGCGGAAGCGGATATTGCGGCCCTCGAAGTGTTCCTCCATCAGGCCGAGATAGTCCGACTCAAAATGCTGCAGGACGCAGAGCGTTTTCATGTGCTCGCCAGGCCTGAACGAAAGAAGACCCCATGCGGCGCGGGCGCCGAACGCCAACATAGATATATGATTTTTTGCATGTGAACGAGGGGAACGCAATGGCGTGGTTCGACAAGTTGCAGGAGATCGAGCCCTTTGACGACTTGCCGTTCAATCGCGACCTCGTCGATGCGCTCGAGGTTGCAGCGCACCAGCGCACGCTCGCACCGATGCGCTTTTACACGCCAACCTTCCGCGCCTATGCCAGCGACGAACTCAAAGGTTGCGGCAAAGCGAGCTTCCCGGCCTTTTCCATCACCGGCGGCGCCTGTGCGCTGAATTGCGATCACTGCCAGGCAAAAATCCTGGAACCGATGATCCCGGCAACCAGTCCGGCGGAACTCGACCGCAAGGTGCGCGACCTTGTGCTGCTCAAGGACCTGCGCGGCTTTCTTCTGTCCGGAGGATCGAACCGGCGCAACGAAGTGCCATACGATCGCTACTATCCCACCCTCGAGAAGCTCAAGCGGGACTTTCCCCATCTGCGAATTGCCGTGCATTCCGCCCTGCTCGACGAGCGGCGCGCCAGGCTCATGCAGGACGCTGGCATCGACGTCGCGATGATGGATGTGATCGGCGCGCAGGAGACCATCCGCGAAGTCTATCACCTGGACCGCACAGTGGCGGATTTCGAGGCGACGCTCGCCGCGCTATCGGCAACCACGATGGACGTCGTGCCGCACGTCGTCATCGGCCTCCACTATGGCCGGTTGCTCGGCGAGCAGAACGCGCTCGACATCATTTCGCGCTACAAGGTCGCAGCGTTGATCCTCGTCGTGGTGACGCCGATTTACGCGCCTGCGGACCGCCCCTTTGCCACCATATCCACCGACGACGTTGCCAAGGTTCTGGTCGCCGCCCGGCAACGCGTCAACCATGCGCCGGTTCAACTCGGCTGCGTACGGCCCGCGGGCCGCCACAAGCTCATTACCGATGCCTACGCGGTGATGGCGGGCTTCGACGGTATCGCCTATCCGGCTGACGGAATTGTGGCACTTGCGCGCGCCATCGGTCGGCCAATCGAGCAGGAACACGCCTGCTGCTCGATCGCGCTCGATGGCCTGGGCGGGCGGAAGGCCTGCAGCGCATGAAGGATGGGATGGTCAGCGAAGCGCCAGATGTCGTGGTCGTCGGGCTTGGACCGGCCGGAAGCCGGGCCGCCGCAGTTGCGGCTGACGCCGGTTACGGCGTCGTTGCCATCGAACGCCGCGCCGAGCCGGGATGCCCGGTACAATGTGCCGAGTTCGTGCCGACCATGATCGAACGGGACGTGCCCGGCGTACGGACGGTAACCCGGCAGATGGTCGCTCGTATGCTGACCTTCGCCGAATTCGGATCGCCCGACGAAACGCCAGACTTTCGCGGACGCATGATCGACCGGGCTGCGTTTGACCGGATGCTCGCCGCCGAGGCCGCGCTGGCCGGAGCAGATTGCCGATATGGCAGATCTGTGGTTGCTATCAGCGCCGGCGGAACGGTCCGCATTTCAGATGGCCGAATCCTGCAACCTCGTCTTCTGATCGGCTGCGACGGGCCCCATTCGCGGGTCGGCGCGGCAATTGCCCAGATCAATCGCGCGCTTGTCGAAACAAGGCAACTTACGGTGCCGCTCGTGCTTCCGCACGATGCCACCGATATCTTCCTCAGCGCCGACTATCGCGGCGGCTACGGCTGGCTGTTTCCCAAGGGGGCGGTCGCCAATGTTGGTATCGGCGTGGTGAGGGAGGAACGGCAGCGGCTAAAGCCGATGCTCACCGAACTCCTTGCCAGACTGTCCTCATTGCGCCGCATCGGCACAAACGCTTTTGGCGCGACCGGCGGCGCCATTCCGGTGGGCGGCCGGCTGCGCTCGATCGGCCGTCTCGGGGCGGTGCCCGTCATGCTGGCCGGCGACGCGGCCGGTTTGACCAACCCGGTTACCGGCGCGGGCATCGCCTCAGCGGTGCAATCGGGAACGCTTGCCGGACGCGCCGCAGTGGATTGGCTTGGCGGACGAGCAACGGCTTTCGGCGACTACGAGGAAGAACTCGGCGACATTTTCGACGCTGCCCTCGGCCGCGCGCTGCGCCGGCGACGGGAAGTGCTCACACGCTACCAAGGTGGCCGTCACCCCGATCCGCCCGCCCTCGCCAACGGATGGATCGGTTCGTCCAATTATTGGGCGGCTTAGAAATACCAAACCAGGAGAGGAAGTCATGAGCTGTCTCGAAATGCCAAGACAACCGGCGCCCGATTTCCTCGACGACCAAAAGCGCGCTTTCAACGATCCGGAAACGATGCAGCCACGTGCGCCCGGCGCAGTGCCGGCAGACGCACGCAATGGCGCGCGGGTGAAAACGCAGGACGTGCAGCCCGAGGGAGTCTACCTGCCGAACTATAATTTTCTTACGCCCAACATGCGTTCGCCGGAATACGTCCAAATGTCGACCGCGGCGGCGATCACGCTCGGCGTGATGAATGGTTACATGCACCGCACCAGTTGCACGCGCTGCCTGAACTTGTTGCTCACATATCCTGAGGGATGCCGGGCCAACTGCGCCTATTGCGGCCTAGCGCGTCATCGCGAGGCCGAACGTAACTATGCCGACCGCAACTTCATCCGCGTCGACTGGCCGGCAGTTCCTTACGATCAGGTGATCGACATCGTCGCCGCGGGCGGCGACGGCGGACGCTTCCACCGCATGTGCATCAGCATGATCACGCATCCGCGCTCTGACGACGACACCCGCGTCGTGCTGAAGAAATGGGTCGAGCGCATCAAGCATGTGCCGGTGTCGATCCTTTCGAACCCGACTACCATGACGCGGCTGGACGTGCAGGAACTGTACGATCTCGGCGCGGAAATTTTCACCGTCGCGCTGGATGCCTGCAATCCAGAGGTGTTCGACCGCACGCGCGGGCGCGGCGTGCAGTCCCCGCACAGTTGGGACAAATATTGGGAAATCCTCCATGCCGCCGCCGAGATCTTCGGCCCCGAGCGATTCGGCGCACATCTCATTGTCGGCATGGGCGAAAGCGACCACGACGTGCTCACGCAAGTGCAAAGAATCCGCGACCTCGGCGGTCACAGCCACATGTTTGCTTTCTTCCCCGAACGCGGTTCGCTCATGGACCATCTCCCGCCGGTGCCGCGCCCGCAGTGGCGCCGCGTTCAGCTCGCCCGTTACCTGATCGACTATCGCAATCATCGTCTCGAGCGCATGCGCTTCGATCACGATGGCCAGCTGGTCGATTTCGGCCTGCCGCAGGACGAACTCGACGCCGTGGTCGACGCCGGCGTTGCGTTCCGCACGTCCGGCTGTCCTGGCAAGGAGGCGGCCGACGTTTCGGCCTGCGACCGGCCCTACGGCGATTTGCCGGTGCGCGATATTGCTTCCTACCCGTTCAAGCTCGATCGCCGGGACATTCGCAAGGTACGAAGCCAGTTGCGGCGCGGGCTCCCGAAATAGAGGAGGACCCTTGCCATGACCTCCGACACTGCAAAGCCATTTCGGGTAATTGACACCGGCATTCGCGGCGGGCGTGCCAACATCGCTTTCGATCAGGCGCTGATCGAGGCGCACAAAGCCCAGCGGATTCCCGACACGATCCGGTTCCTGCGGTTTCGACCCTCGGCCCTCGTCGGCCTTCATCAGATCCTGGGCCACGAGGTGCGCCTCGACTACTGCAGGACCAGGGGGATCGAGGTCGCTCGCCGGATCACGGGAGGCGGCGGTCTCTATCTGGACGAGGGCCAGATCGGATGGGAACTGGTGTTCGATCGCGCAAGCCTCGGCCACATGGATCTCACGGAAACAACGCGACGGATCTGCGAGAGCGCGGCGCTCGGGCTCAACAAGCTCGGCATTCCCGCGCGCTACCGTCCGCGCAATGACATCGAGGTCGAGGGCCGCAAGATCAGCGGTACCGGTGGCTTCTTCGACGGCAACACCCTGTTCTATCAAGGCACGCTGTTGATCGATTTCGACCCAGGGGAGATGATCGCGGCCCTCAAGGTGCCCGTCGAGAAGCTCGCCAAGCGCGACCTCGCATCGGCGCGCCAGCGCGTCGTCACCATGCGCGAGATCCTCGGTGACAAGCTTCCCGACCTCGCGACGATCTATCAGCGCCTGCTTGAGGGATTCGCCGAGGGATTAGATATCCTGCCGCAATGGGGCGAGGTTTCCGCCGACGAAGAGGAACTCGCCGACCGGCTGTATCGCGAGGAGATCGGCAGCGACGAATTCGTCGAGATGGTCGACGCCCCAGAGGTGGACGACACATTGATCAGTGCCTCGCTGACGCGGCGCGGCGGGAGCCTGCGCGCCGATATCCGCCTGGAAGGGCCGGAACGCCGCCGCATTCGCGAAGCGCTGATCACTGGCGATTTCTTCGTCACGCCGCCACGCATCATCTTTGACCTGGAGGCGGCCCTGCGCGGCGCCGAGATGGCCGATGTCGAGGCGATCATGGACGATTTCTTTTCCCGCGCGCCGGCCGAATTCCTCAACCTCGGTCCCGCCGACATCCGCGATGTCGTCCTCGCAGCCACGCGACAGCTGAGCTTCGTTGCAGCCGGCCACCGTCTCCGCGGCCATCGTATCTCGGCGGCGCGTGCGGACAGGCCGCCCCTGGTGTTGCTCCACGATGCTCTCGGCTGCGCCCGGCTCTGGCGCGACGTCCCGGAGCGGCTTGCGGCAGCAACCGGTTGCGCCGTCCTGGTCTACGATCGCTGGGGGTCCGGCGACTCGGCGCCGCTCGAGCCGCCGCATTCGCGGCACTATCTGCTCGACGAGGCCCTGGAGTTGCTGCCGCAAGTTCTGCGGGCGACGCAGATCCGGCGCCCGATCCTGGTAGGACACTCCGACGGCGCTACGATCGCCCTGACCTTCGCGGGCGCCTTTCCCGATCTGGTCAGCGGCGTGGTTGCGATTGCCCCCCATCTCTTCCGTGAGCAGCGGACGATCGCAGGCATTGCCGATCAGATCACTGACTTTGAGCACGGAGATCTCAAGGCGCGGCTCGCACGCTACCATGGCAGCAAGACCGATCAATTGTTTCGCCGGTTGGTCGAGGCCTGGACCGGGGAAGGACCGCGCGACTGGGGTATCGAGCAGTACATCCGACGGGTTCGCTGCCCCGTCCTCGCCATTCAGGGTACCGAGGACGAGTTCTTCACACGCGAGCAGCTCGATGCACTTCAGGCTCTCGTGCCCGTCCCGATCGAGACCTGCTTCCTGCCGGGCTGCGGCCATGCCCCGCACCAGCAGGCCGCCAAGTCGGTGGTAGCCGCGGCCGCGCACTTCATCGATCGCCTGAGGACCGACGCCAGCAACGAGGTTGCGCCAGGTTTCGGCTGATGAACATGCCGGTCAAGATCCGGGAGAGCCCCAACAGTCCGGGGAAGGAAGAAACAAACCAAGAACTAATCTAGCTGCGAGGTGAAGGCAACCTGTTCGCGTCGCCGGCCAGCGCCCCGCAAACGCGTAGCCCTTTCGTCACCGACAGAAAGTGCGATAAAGCGCCGAGATGACCTCGACGACATCCGGTCGCGCGAGCGAGTAATGGACGCTCTTTCCGTTGCGGCGCGGCTCCACAAGATCGTCCGCGCGCAATCGCGCGAGCTGCTGCGACACCGCCGCCTGGCGTATCTTCAAAATCTGCTCGAGCTCGTTGACGGTCTTTTCTCCGTCGATCAGCAGACAAAGAATGAGAAGACGAGTCTCGTGCGAAATTGCCTTGAGGAAATCGCTCGCCTTTCGCGCCTGGTCAAGCATAGCGTCGGTGTCGATTGGCGGCTTTGCAGGGAAGCGTTTCTTCCGTTTGCCTGTCGATAGCGTTGGCATTCGAAGTTTCAGATAACCTCTCGTCACAATCTCAAGGGGACTTACTCATAAGCATTTTGCACTGTGGTGTCCACGGCCTGAACCGAATTTCGAAACGGCCGACTGCAGCCGCCGCGAGGAATGAGCCGATGAAGACGCCGGGGATCAAGGCGAGGTCGAAACGTAGTAGCGTTCCCGGCGGCGAGAGCACGTACATCAGCACATCGGCCGAGGGCGAGGTGAAACTCAGCGAATGGACCGGCGTCGCTTCGAAGGAACTGATCGACATGGCGTAATTGAAGGCTCAGGCGGCGGCGACTATCAGGCCTACCCCAGCGGCGGCCAGCCAAACCCGGGACCGCAGCTCGCGCCGCACCGCGATATGGACGCCGAGCGCCAGCCAAAAGGCGCTGAACAGCAACGCGCCGGCATTACCCATGTGGAACATTGCCTATGAGGGCTCCGCCCAGAGCCGATGCACGCGGTCGCCGACGAGATCGACGAGTTGGTCGATCGTCAAGGCTTGATATAGGCGTAATGATCCCGGAATTGGAGTTCAGCGATGCGGACGACGCCAGAAGGTGTGAAATCCGCCTCCATTACGAATTTAGCCTTGGACAAGTTGCGGCGCTTCATCGTGATCTCGCAAACCTCGAACCTGACGCCCTGAGCCTTGAGCGCGGAAATCAAGCTCCCATATTCGATATTGGATTTGGGATCGCGCGCGCCGTCAAACAGGAAATCGACACCGTCACCATGGGTCACCACGACGATTTTCGTTTTCGGCGCGACATCCAAATGGTTGCGCATGTTGCGCAGCGCCTTGAGGGCCTGCGCCGCCGCGTCGTCGATGTGATAGACCACCTTGACCGGCGCGGACTGATCCAGTTCGACGGCCAGCGCCGTTTTGTCCTGGGCGAAAGTCGAGACCGCGCAGAGCAGCGCCGCCAGTAAAGCCAATATCGTGCGCATGCGCGTCTCCGTCAGTGAATACTCCACCGCCTAAAAGGCGGTGGCTTCAGATTACGCCTTAAAGCCGGATCGGTCCGCCCTTCGGCGGACTTACCTCATATCACGTTGAAACTGTCGTCTGGCAGCGAGCGTCAGCCAGCGATACCGGTATTGCCATCGACGTTCTTGAGGCGCGGCAGGTTGAGTTCGGGCGCCGCAATGGTCTTCTTCGTCCGTAGATGGCGCGCGACCAGCTCCCATATCGGTTCGCCGCCAGCATCGCGCGCAGCTTCGGAAACGGGTGCCCAACCCGCCACTTTGTAGGTCTTGTCGGCCTCGATCAGATTGCCCTTGAGGGTCATATCGCCGATGCGATTGCCGATAGTTGCCGTCGGATCGCAGGAATAGCTCATACCTCCCACGCGCACCATGTCGCCACCCTGCTGGTGATAGGGGTCCACATTGAAGAGATTGTCGCAGACGTCTTCGAGGACCTGCTTGATTTGCGAGCCGTTCATTTGCGTGACCGTCACGTAGGGATAGGTGATGGCGGTCTGGTCGAGCACGTTCTCCATGGTGATGGGGTCGCCGGGCAAGATCGTCGTGCCCCATCGGAAACCGGGCGAGAAGGAGATTTCGGCGTCCCTTTCCGCCATGAGCGCGTCGAGGATGATCTGATCGAAACTGCCGTTGAAATTGCCGCGGCGGTAAAGCAGACCCTCGCTGACGGCCAACTTCTCGCCAAGCTTGCTCTCGTAGGGCGCACGCGTCCTGGCGATGAGCGCCTCCATTTCGGCATCCGCCGGGAGAAGGTTGGCAAAGACCGGAAGAAGCCGATAGCGATAATCGGCAACGCGGCCGCTCTTCACGTCGAGATCAAGTACGCCGATGAATTTGCCGGCGCTTCCGCCGTTCATCACGATGGTCTTGCCGCCGGCATTCTCGACGATGCTGGGAGTTGGCACGCCGTCATGGGTATGGCCGCCAAGTATGGCGTCGATCCCGCTGACGCGCGAGGCCATCTTCAAATCGACATCCATGCCGTTGTGCGACAGGACGACGACGGCCTGGGCGCCTTCGGCCCGCGCCGCATCGACCGTCTTTTGCATGTTGTCGTCCTGGATGCCGAAAGTCCAGGACGGAACGAAGTAGCGCGGATGGGCTATCGGCGTATAGGGCATGGCCTGGCCGATGACGGCGACCTTCACGCCGTTCACGCCACGCATGACGTAGGGTTTGAAAACCGGATCGCCGAAATCGGCGGTCTTGATGTTCTGCGCAATGATCTCGATGCGGCCAGCGAAATCCTTCTCGGCGACCTCCTTCACGCGATCCTCGCCGAAGGTGCTTTCCCAATGCAGTGTCATAAGGTCGACGCCGAGCAGCTTCGCGGCCTCCACCATGTCTTGCCCCTTCGACCACAAGGCCGAACCCGAGCCTTGCCACGTGTCGCCGCCGTCGAGCAGCAGCGCGCCGGGCCGCGTGGCGCGAAGTCGCTTGATCAGTGTCGCGATATGCGCGAAGCCGCCGACCTTGCCGTAGATCGGGGCATACCGCTCAAAATCGAGATAAGTGAAGGCGTGAGAAAGCCTTGTATCTGGCGCAATCCCGAACTGCTTGAGAAACGCCTCGCCAACAACGTGCGGGGGGCGCCCTGCCATGCTGCCGACGCCGAGATTGACGTTGGGCTCGCGGAAATAGATCGGCCGCAGTTGCGCGTGACTGTCGGTGATGTGGAGAAGAGAAAGGTTGCCGAAGGCCGGCGCGTCGTAAAGCTCCTCTGCCGCTTGCTCGGCACGAGCCGCGGACAGCGGCAGCGGCATGCCTGCCACGCTCGCCGCGCCAAGAAGGTGCAGAAATTCCCGACGATCCATGGAGCAGTCCCCAACTTTGGTTTATTGATCGACAAATGAATTGGAATCGACAGGCAGATCGGATCATGGAGCCTCGGTGAGGATGCCCCCGTGCCCGCTGCGCGGCATGTTGAAGCAGGCGTTGGACGCCTTGGAATGGTGAATCCCGCCCAGGTGTCGCGCACGGTTTCCGCGTACTTCTCCTTGAAGACTTCGGCGGCGCGTGGTCGCCACCGCAATCCCTGCTCAGCTTACGGTTGCCTCGTCTGTGCGCGCGTCGCCCGAGCTGTCCGCCCACGAGACGGTCACCTTGTCTCCCGACTTGCCGCCCTTGACTTTGAAGGCCAAGTACGGGTTCCTCGCCACCGCCTGGCTCCATTGCGCCTGCATCACCACCTTGTCGTTGAGCTTGGCGGTGACCTCCGTGATGAACAGGGCGGGAACGATCTCGCCGGACGGATCCTTGCGCAAGCCGGTCTCCATCACGTGGTTCATCAACACTTTCACTTCGGTCACGCCGTCCTTGCTGGTGGCGCGGATTTTCATTGGAAGGCCCATGAGATTTCTCCTCTGATTTCGAATTCGAGCGAACGGGCGCGGGGGCTCGATGACCAGCGCCCACGCTTCGGTGACGTCAGCCGCCGCAGCCGCCGAGCGTCACCTTGATTTCCTTGGTCGCCGTGTAGAATTTCCCATCGGCCTTCACCAGGGCGATAACATTGGACGTCTGGGCCATTTTCACGCGGGTGCTGACCTCGGGAAGCATATCCGGTCCAAGGTCGAACTGGGCGGTGAGCGTGGTCGGATTCTTTTCCACCAGAAAGGAAATCTGGGTGGTGTTGGGAATCTTGCTGATCGCCTCGACTGGCACCACGGCGCCGTTTTCAGCGATATCCGAGGCAATAATCTGAATGTCACCGCTGGCAATCGGCGACGCGACGCCCAGCGCCTTATAGGCGTCGGCGAGCGTCTTCGTTTCGAAGGCGGCCTTGTTCCAGGCCGCCAGCGCCAGGCGTGGCGCAAGCGCCAAGGCCGAGGCCGCAAGGCCGAGCAGCCCGGTCAGGCGCAGAAATCCGCGACGGCTGGCTTGGTGTCTGTGATTCATGAGTTTCTCCCTGGAGCGATGGTCAAAGCGGAAAGTTCGTTTCGGCGAATGGCTCGATGCAGAGAGCCGAGGTCGCCGAGAGCAGGAATTCGCGACAACGCGCCGCCACGATGGAGATGGCGACACTTAGTGGAAGACGGCATTGCGCCAGACCGTCTTCTGCTCGTTGGCCTGTTCGATCGAAAGCTGAGCCAGCGTCGCCGCTTCGTCGGCGGCCGCCTTTGCTTCGTCCCATTTCGAGGCGGCGAGCGCCTTCTTGGCTTTGGTCAAATTGGCCTCAGTCGTGGTCCAGGCCGCCTTGGCGGCGATCGCCCCCGCTTCGACCGCCTCTGCGGCAGCGACCGCCGCTTCGGCTTCCGCTGGTGTAGCAGCCAGAGCAGGCAGGCTCAGCACCACGAGCCCCGCGGCAAGAACGATTGAACGCATCATGGACGAGCCCCCGGACCGGCAATCGGAATACCGTTGCTGATGTAAGAGAGGAAATATTCGAGATCGCGATACTCCTCGTCGTCCGGCTCCAGCGGCAAAGCGCGGGTCTGCGACGAGCAGGTGGAAATGCGACGAATCGAGGTGCCCATATTGCCCCAATCGGAGCGGTAGATCGGCATGGCCGCAAGTATGCCCACCGCCGGGGCCAGAATGTCGCCGCGCAAACGTTGACCCGCCGCCGACATATGGCACGACGCACAGGAGACGCCGAGCTGGCCTTTGCGCGAATAGAAAAATTCCTTGCCGCGCTCATAGGCGGCCAGCGCGCGTGGATCGTCCGGAATGGCGATCGCGAACGGCTTGCCACGCGACGACTCGGACATTACCGCTGATACAGCCGCCATCGTATCGGTCATCGGATCAAGCGGCTTTTCGCCATTCTCGACACGGCAGCGATTGATGGCGCCCTCGATCGTCTCGACCTGACCGGTTTCGGCGATGAAGCGCGGATAAGTCTGGCGGATGCCCTCGCCCTTGTTTTCAAAACAATCGGCATAGTGCTTGCCGTTGGCAAAGGGCTTCTCCCATTCGGCATGGCCTTCATCGAGCGCAATTTCGTAGGGAGGAAATTGCATGATTTCCATCCATTGCTTGCGCATTTCTTCGTTGACCGCATAGGGACCATTGGCGAAATCTTCCTTCGCCACTTTGGGGAACTTGGCGAAGAAGTACGCCTGCATGGCTTTGCGATCTGCTTCCGGATCGATCTTGTCGGCAGCCTTCACCGGCGCCACCGCCAGCAGCAGCAGAGCGCAAACAACATTCAGAACGACTGCAGATCGGTAACGCAGGCTGGCCTTGATCATGCGATTTTCACCGTCATATCGTTGGTCTTGCCGAGGTTGCCCATCTTCGCAGCTTCCGGCTGGCAGGGAAGGATCTCCGCGGCCAGCTCCCCGACCAAGCCAAGCATAGCCTGAAGCTGGCGCTCGGTCCGATAGGTTGCGGCCCTTGAGGCGGAATTCCGGGTCTGCGTTGCGATAATGCATGTCGGTCACAGCGTGTAGAGGAAGTCGATGATCTGCTCGATCTCAGCCGGAGACAGAACACGGTTGCGGCCCAAAGACGGCATTGGCGCAATCGGATTACGCAGCGACTCGTCGGTCAGGATTTCCACCAGATCGGCGCGATTGGGGAAGCGACGCTTCATGTCGACCAATTCACGACCGACGTTGCTCGGCGCGTCGCCGCCTTTGAGCGTGTGGCAGGCAAGGCAATTGCCCTTGGCGCGATCAAGTGCCAGTTCCTGCCCCGCCTTGATGTCATCGGCGCGGGCCGACGGCGGCTTCGCGTCTTCTGGTATATGATCGAACGGCTTCCGGGCGATTACGCCACGCATGGCGGCAACATCATTCGCAGAGACTGGCGATGCTTTGTTGCCCCAGCTGGTACGGATGAAGGTGAGTATGTCGGCCACCGTGCGGTCGTCCAGCTTGGCCAATTCAGGCATGGAAGGGCGCATCTTGTCCGCCGGGGTCCTGGCCATCGCGCCGCCAGCGAGCGTGATCTGGATCAGCGAACTCGGATTGTCCGTCTCCACGACCGAATTGCCCGCCAGAGCGGGAAATAGCCGAGGAGTGCCCTTCCCGTTCATGCGATGGCAAGGCGCGCACTGCGCGACATAGCCGAGCGCTCCGGGGCTATGGTCTGCGCCTTCATAAAGCTTCACAGTAGTGGCGTCCTCCGCCTTGGGCGCGGAGACGGCATGGCCCGGCCGGGCCGGCCGGCTTACCAGGTAGGCGGCAATCGCCGATGCGTCGGCGTCGCTCAGATGTCGCGTGCTGTGCTGAATGACTTCGGCCATGCTGCCGAATGCCGCCGTGCGGGCGTTGCGACCGGTCTTGAGGAAATCAGCGATCTCCTGCTGGGACCAGCTTGCCAACCCGGTGTCCTCGTGACGCAGGCTCTTGGCATACCATCCCTCCAATTCCGCGCCGGAGAGGAAAGCGCCACCCGGTCCATCCTTGAGGGCCTTCTCCTGGAAGGCCACGCCGCGCGGCGTGTGGCAGGCCCCGCAATGCCCCGCCCCCTCGGCAAGATACGCGCCACGCGCCACCTCCGGCGTCGCTCCTTCCGGCGGTTCGAAGCTACGATGACCACCGAACAGCATCTGCCACCAGACAAGCGGCCAACGCATATTGGTCGGCCATGGGATAGTTGAGGCTTGGTTGTGCTGCGCGACCGGTTGAACTGCGGAAACGAAATAGGCGTAGAGCGCCTGCACATCCTCATCTGTCAGCACGGAATAGGAAACGTAGGGCATCGCCGGATAGAGCGGAGAGCCATCCTTGCGGATGCCATGACGGACCGCCCGTTCGAAATCGGCAAAGTCGTATCCGCCGATGCCGGTGTCTTTGTCCGGTGTGATATTCGTCGAATGGATTGTGCCGATCGGCGTCTGCATCGCCAGACCGCCAGCAAACGCCTTGCCTCCTTTGGCGGTATGACACGCCACGCAATCCGACGCTTGCGCGATATACCGCCCCCGTTCGACCAGGGCCGGATCGGCAGAATTCACGTGAAAATTCTGCCGAGGCGCAAACAAGACTGGCGCCAGGTAGCTGCCGCCAATGGCAACGACCAGTCCAATCGCCGCTACGGAGACACCAAGCTTGAGAAATTTCATGATCGATACTCTGCCCGAGCGCCGGATCAGCGAATGTAGGCCTGGCCTTCGGTGATCTTGTAGGTCCAGGGCAGGTTAGCGTTCTTCCAGCCGTTGACGTCGCGACGCCCTGCGGGGTTCATGTCGCCCTCGAATCCGTCCACCACCGAATAAACCTTCGTATAGCCAGCTTCCTGCAACAGATTGGCTGCGCGCGAGGAGCGGTCGCCGGAGCGGCAAATCAGGATGATCGGATCGCTCTTGCCACGGTTCATGTGGGTCGCGAGCGCAGAGATGGCGCCGACAAAATCCGAATTGGGCGACATGGTGTAGCGGTTGTTTTTCTTGTCCCAACTCGCCGGATCGTCGATCTCCATATAGGGGATGTTCTGGTCAATGACGGTGGGGGTACCAAGGAACAGGAACTCGCCCTTGGTGCGAATGTCGACGAACAGCACCTTGGCACCACCCTCCGACTTCATTTTATAGGCCTCGGGCGCCGAGAGGTAGAGGCCGAGCTTGGTCTGCTTGACCTCAGGCAGTTTGGTGACATCGACGGGCTGGTAATCGCCGGCGAAGGCCGGAGTCAGCAGCAGGGCCAGAGCCAGCCCAAGAACAGCGGTCCTCATTTATTCCTCCTCGTGCTTTTCTTAGCAGCAGTGCCGCGCTCACGCGACGACTGCTCGTTCTTTGGTGCGAGCCGACACGATAAGGCCTCGCCGCCTTACGATGTCCGCTTGATCAGGAATTCGACCTGCTTGCCCTCCGCCCTGGATTCGAGCAGGTCGTTTCCGGTGGTGCGGCAGAACGCTTCAAAATCCTTCACCGGGCGCCGTTCCTGCCCGGACGCTGTTTTTTTGTTTCACAATTCTTGGCGGCAGCGAGGCCGCGCGCCTATCCGGGACGGCACCGGGGGAGCATGGGGGTTTTCACCCAAGCTCCGCCCCGTTGGCCTCCGTCGCCCAGGCGATCAGCTGCGCCACCGAGGCCGCACCGGCCTTGGTCATGATGTTGTGGCGGTGATTTTCCACTGTCTTGACCGAAATATCCAGTGCCGAGGCAATGGCCTTGCTTGTCTTGCCGCCGATAACCAGACGCAGCACGTCGCGCTCGCGTTCCGTCAGACCGCCGAGCCGCCGATCGAGGCTGGCGCGGCTGGCGCGACGGCGCAATTCTTCGGCGCTGGCCGCGAGCGCCTCGCCGATACGGTCGAGCAGCATCTGGTCGTCGAAGGGTTTTTCCAGAAAAT
Organism: uncultured Alphaproteobacteria bacterium; assembly: GCA_963786045.1. GTDB lineage: Bacteria > Pseudomonadota > Alphaproteobacteria > Rhizobiales > Xanthobacteraceae > Bradyrhizobium. The sequence goes on from CAWAXR010000025.1 coordinate 227,866, forward strand.
CCACGGCACCGTGGCGGATCGCGCGCACCGCCTTGGGAATGTCGCCGTGGCCGGAGATGAAAACGATCCGCGCCGATGAATCGCGCGCGATCAATTCGCGCTGCAGTTCCAGCCCGCTCAGGCCCGGCAGGCGCACGTCGAGCACGAGGCACGCGGGACGGCTCTCGTCGATCCGCCGCAGCAGTTCGGCCGCCAACTCACAGGTACAGGCGGCATAGCCGACCGAACCGACGAGAAAGCTAATCGCGTCGCGCAACGCCGCATCGTCATCGACAATATAGACCACGCCTTCGGCTTCAGACACGGGCAGCCTCCCCGATGATAGGCAGATAGAAACGGAAGGTCGCGCCCGAGGACGCGTCCTCGTCGGCGCTCAATCGCCCGCCGTGCGCCTCGACGATCGAGCGGCTCAGCGAAAGGCCGAGCCCCAGCCCGCCGGGCTTGGTGGTGAAAAAGGCCTCGAACAGCTTTTCGCGCGCTTCCGGCGTCAGGCCGGGACCATTGTCGTTAACCGAGGCGACGATGTTCGCGCCCTCGTGCGCCACTGCAAGACGCACCTTTTTTTCGCTCTGGCCGCCCACCGCCTCTAGCGCGTTCTGCAACAGGTTCAGCGTCACTTCCTCCAGTTGCACGCGGTCGGCGCTCACCTGCGGCAGATGGTCGGGCAGATCAGCCTCGACGGTCAGATTGTGCGCCGAAGCCGAAGGCTCGAACAGGGCGAGGGCGTCGCGGAACACCGAAGTCGGCTCCAGCGGCACCTGCCGCGCCGGATTTTTCCGCACGAATTCGCGCATGCGGCGCACAATGTCGCCGGCGTGCTCGGCCTGCGCGGCGATGCGGCCAATCGCCTCGCGTAGGGTAGCGTTGTCCTCGCCGCGCGCCAGCCGACGCTCGCAGCCGCGCGCATAAGTGAGAATGGTGGCGAGCGGCTGGTTGATCTCATGGGCGAGCGAGGAGGCCATTTCGCCCATCAGCGACAGGCGCATGGCGTGCTCCATTTTCGCATCCTTGAGGCGGGCGAGTTCATGCGCCTCCTCCAGCTCGCGGGTGCGGCGGCGCACCAGTTGCGACACGCGGATGACATGGACGATCCACCACAGGGCCGCAATGCCGATCAAAACCAGCGTATAGCGGTGCCGCCAGGCAAGATCGGCAAGGCCAAGCCGGGTGAAGGGCGCATAGGGGCCGACCTGCAGCGTGCGGTAAAGCTCCTCGACGGGGGTGTAATCCTCTGGCGGGTTCCATACCTTGTCGCCGGCGCCTGGTTGCAGAGCGAGCAGCGCGCGCGCCACTTCGTCTGCCAGCGGCGCCGAAATCTGCGCGACGCGGGCGAAGGCCCAGCCGGGGTAGAGCCGCGTTGAGGTCGCGCAGGGCGTGGGCGGATCGCCCCTGCGGCCCAGAACCCTAAACTCATTCGCCGCCGCCTTGCCCTCCGTGATCCATTTCTCCAGCACGCACGTGCGCACAATTCCGGCATCCGCGCGGCCCGCGCGCAGCAAATCGAACACGCCATCAGCCGGAAAGCCGGAGAACACCGGGGTAAAGGCACTGGGCTCGATCCCGCGTTCCAGCAACTCGCGCTCGGCAGCACGAAAGCCGAAGGCGTCTGACGCCACGGCGCCGATTTTCGCCCCCCGCAGATCGACGAGCCTTTGCAGATCACCGCGCTGGTCCAGGACAACCACGGCAGCGCCGACCGCCTCAGCGGAGGAATACCCATCGAGGCTTTGTTCGCTCGCCAGCGCTGCGACCGAATAATCGATCTTGAGCTCCAGATAATGGCCGGGATTGGTGATGATGAAATCGAGCCGGTGGGCAGCCACTGCCGCCGTGAGAAACGCTTTGGTGCCCGTAACGAGGGTGAAGCGATAGGCGGGCAGCGCCTTGTTCAACTGAGTCAGCGTGACCGCCCAAGCGCCTTCTGCCTCCTCGGCGCCAAGAAAGGCCAGGGCGCCGACCCGGATTTCGACAGGCTCGGTTGCGCGCGTCAAGCCGGTGGCGGACACGAGTGCCGAGAGAACCAGAGCGAGGCGCATGCTGCGCTTCATTGCGCCGTACCCGGACAGGCGAGGCCGCCGCACCGCTTGAGCGCCTGAACGAACTCCTGAACGATCGCGGATCCCGGCCAACCGATGAAGGCGTAATTGCCCAGCACGAAGGCCGGCGTCTGTCGCAGCCCCAGCGCGAGGGCGCGGTTGGCGTGCGCGTCGAGAACGGCCTGCGTTTCACCGCGCCCGGCCTCCGCTGTCAGTCGCGCGGGGTCGAGCGATAGCGACTCGGCTACGGCCCGCGCCTTGTCGGCGCCCATCCGGCCGGGCGCCTCGAACAGTCGGACATGGAGCCGCAGCGCCGCCTCGTCGCCGAACAGCTTTTGCGCGGCGAGCACAAACAGCGCCGCCTCGGCCGAGCGCGGGCCGAGTACGGGATGATGCAACAGACCGAGTCTCATACCCAATTCAGGTCCGAGCAGCAGGTCCAGCTCCTGCGAGGCCAGCCGACAATAGGGACAGGAATAGTCGAAAAATTCGTACAGAACTGGCGCGCCTTCCGCCGCACCAGCGACGATAACGCCGGGCAGGTCGGCGGGCGCCAAAGCCGGCGAGATGGCGAAATTGCAAATCGTCGCGCCATCCGGCGTCTCCAAGGGGAAGGCGAGCGCGCTCTCCGCCCACCCACACGGAGCATCGAACATGGCGCCCGCCATTACGGCCAGTGCAGCCCTGCGGGTCAGGCGACGCGACACGCCCCCTCCTCGCGCGGTCGCGCGGATCAGCGAATGTAGGCCTGGCCTTCGGTGATCTTGTAGGTCCAGGGCAGGTTAGCGTTCTTCCAGCCGTTGACGTCGCGGCGCCCTGCGGGGTTCATGTCGCCCTCGAATCCGTCCACCACCGAATAAACCTTCGTATAGCCAGCTTCCTGCAACAGATTGGCGGCGCGCGAGGAGCGGTCGCCGGAGCGGCAAATCAGGATGATCGGATCGCTCTTGCCACGATTCATGTGGGTCGCGAGCGCAGAGATGGCGCCGACAAAATCCGAATTGGGCGACATGGTGTAGCGGTTGTTTTTCTTGTCCCAACTCGCCGGATCGTCGATCTCCATATAGGGGATGTTCTGGTCAATGACGGTGGGGGTGCCAAGGAACAGGAATTCGCCCTTGGTGCGAATGTCGACGAACAGCACCTTGGCGCCACCCTCCGACTTCATTTTATAGGCCTCGGGCGCCGAGAGGTAGAGGCCGAGCTTGGTCTGCTTGACCTCAGGCAGCTTGGTGACATCGACGGGCTGGTAATCGCCGGCGAAGGCCGGAGTCAGCAGCAGGGCCAGAGCCAGCCCGAGAATGGCAGTCCTCACGCGTTCCTCCCGGATGCGCCGGTAGCGGCGCCGGATTCCCTTTTTCGCACCGCTTGTTCCAGCACGCGGCCGCCTTTGGCTCGCGGGCCGGACGGCGGCGACGAGCGGCTGGATCATACCCGAGACGCTCCAATTATTGCAATACTGCCAATTGGCGACCAAAATTAATCCGCTCCTCCATCTTTGCCGGCCGGCCTAATGAAATGACGGCAACCGTTCCCGGGCGCGACGAACGGTGCTGGACTCAGGTGCGCAATGCTCGCGTGAACGATCGCATCGGCGACACTCCCTGATGCGGGTCGACTCCATCCACCACAGCAAGGCGCTGGCGCGGGCGCCGCGGTCTGGGACAACCATCAAGTCGCCTCCTGTTACGGATCCGAATATTGGCTTCCGTCTCCCTTGGCGTACCATATCGTTACCGAGGAGCATCGCGCCAAGCTGCCGAAGGTGACGTCGTTCGTCGACTGGCTGCTCCGCGAATTCAAACAGACGATGAGTGAGGTGCCGCGCAGCAGAAATCGCTGAAACGTCCCGCAGGTTCATTCTTCGGTATTCCGCAAGCTTCCCGGGACTGTAGCGCCGACGGATGGCTGAATGGGCCGTCAACTGTCTGACCGCACCAACGGGCGACGAAAATAGATTCCTGTTATCAATTACATGGGTACCGGTTGAGAGAACGGATCGACGAAGCGGCGGCCACGCCGACGCTTCGTCGCCCGGTATTCGCCTCGGGTATGGGCGCGCCTAATGCCAACACAATTCAGCCGCCGTTTTATCCGTCACTGTTCCGGAACCAAGCCAACCGGGTTCACGTTGTTTCAGGATCATCAGAGCTGAATGGGTGCCACGTGAGCGCTCGGCCCAACATCCCACTGAGCAACCTCCGCGCGGTGGTCATTTTGATCGTGGTCGCCTTTCATTCGGTACTTTCCTATCTCGCATCGCAACCAGCCGCTCCGTTTCCTTTCGATGCGCCGCCCTATCGGTGGATTGCCTTTCCAATCATCGACCGCGAGCGATGGTTCGGCTTCGACCTTTTCTGCGCCTGGCAAGATGTCAGCCTCATGTCGTTGATGTTCTTTCTGGCAGGGCTATTCACGCCGGCCAGTCTGAGCCGCAAGGGAAGTCTCACCTACCTGTCCGAGCGATGCTGGCGGATCGGGTTGCCGTTCCTTCTCGCAGCCGGCGTCCTCAGTCCGGCCGCTTTCTTTGCATCGTATCGCACAACGGCAACCGATCCATCCGTGACGGCGTTCTGGCAACACTGGATGGCCTTGCCGATGTGGCCGGAGGGGCCGGCATGGTTCCTGTGGCAACTCTTGTTTCTGAGCACGCTGGCCGCCGCTCTGCATGCGCTCGCGCCGCAACGGGTCCAGGCGCTCGGTCGCCTGGCAGGATTTTTCAGCGAACGTCCCCTCTCCTTCTGCATCGGTCTGATCGCGCTCTCGATTCTGACCTACGTTCCGCTCGCAATGATATTCACGCCGTGGGACTGGGCGTCCCTCGGTCCGTTTTCACTCCAGCTCAGCCGGCCGCTGCATTACACCATCTACTTTTTCGCGGCGTTCGCCATCGGCGGCTACGGCATTGACCGCGGCGTGCTGGGCGCCGACGGTCCGCTCGCGCGGCACTGGCTGGCCTTGCTGGCGGCCGCTGTTGCGAGCCTCGCCGTCTGGGGCGGACTGACGTCGCTGACATTGCCGGACTGGAATGCGAGCCCGCTGACGTTTCGGCTGGCCGCCGCCCTCGCCTTTCCGGTCGCCTGCGCAACTGGCGCCTTGTCGCTGCTCGCGATCTGCTTGCGGCTGATGCGCAGCCGCCATCGTGCGCTCGATAGCCTGTCGACACACGCTTACAGCATCTATCTCCTGCACTACGTCTTTGTGGTGTGGTTACAGTATGCCTTGGTCGGCGTCGGCCTCGACGCCATCGAAAAAGCCGCCATTGTCTTCGTCGGCGCGCTGACACCAAGCTGGGCCGTAAGCGCCGGATTGACGAAGTTCGCTGCACTCTTCTCCGATTTGACCGGCAAACCGGCGATCGCGGATCAACTGCGATAAGGACGCAACATGTCGCTGCAATTGACGCTCGCGTCGCGCAACCTGCTCCACGATCGGCTGCGCTTTGTCGCGACGCTCGTCGGCATCGTTTTCTCGGTTGTCCTTGTCATGATCCAGATGGGTCTTTTCCTGGGATTTGGACACATGGTCAGCACGATGATTGACCACGCGTCGACGGACATCTGGGTCGTTCCGAAGGGAGCGAAATGCTTCGAAGACCCTTCCTTGCTCGATCTGAAACTGCGCGATCGCATTGCCGCCACCAGCGGCGTGGCCACCGTGATCCCGCTGGTGATCGGTTTCTCGGATTGGCGCCTCGCCGGCGGCGAGATGACGCCCGTCTTCATTGTCGGAACCGACCTCCGCGACGGCGGCCTGCAGCCATGGAATGTGGTCGAAGGCAATGTGCAGGCGTTGGCGGAGCGCGGAGCCGTCGCGGTCGACCGCTCATATTTCGAACGGCTCGGCGCCAGCGGCATAGGATCAACGGCGGAAATCCGCGGCCGCCGCGTGCGGGTTGCCGTGATTACCGACGGAATCCGCTCGTTCACCACGACACCTTACGTCTTTGTGGATTTGAAGAACGCGCGCACCTACACCGGAACGCCGATCGACCGCGCCAGCAGCCTCCTTGTGCGGCTGAAAGACGGGGTCGACCGCGAAAAGGTACTGGAGGACGTCCGCGCGCAGGCCGGCGACGCGGAGGTCCTCACCACAGATGAATTCCGGAGCCGCAGCCGCTCGTTCTGGCTATTCGGGACGGGAGCCGGCGCAGCCCTGTTTGCCGGCGCGTTACTGGGGGTGATCGTCGGCACGGTGATTGTCGCACAAACGCTCTATTCCAGCACCAAGGATCATTTGAAGGAGTTCGCCACTCTGCGTGCCATGGGATCGTCCAACCGGTACATCTACAACGTCATCATCTATCAGGCGCTGCTCAATGCAGTGATCGGCTTTTGCATCGCGGCCGGCATCGGCGCCGTCGTCGTTCAGATGACCGCCAAAAGCGCCTTGCCGATCGTCATCACGCACTGGCTGATCGTCGCACTGTTCGCTCTGACAATTGTGATGTGCGTGGCCTCGGGCATCGGAGCCATTGTCCGCGTATTGCGCATCGATCCAGCCACGGTATTCATGAGATGACCGAATACATCATCGAAGCCAAAGGCATTGAGAAAACGCTGGGCAGCGGCGCCGGCAAGGTGCAGGCGCTCCGCGGCGTCGATCTGTCGCTGCGGCGTGGCGAACTGACGCTGCTGATGGGTCCTTCCGGGAGCGGCAAGACGACGCTGCTGCTGATTCTCGGATGCATGCTGGCGCCCAGCGCAGGGCACGTCACCGTGTGCGGCGTATCCACCACCGACGCGGACAAGGAAGCGCTCGCGAAGATAAGGCGTGACCATATTGGATTTGTGTTCCAGTCCTATCACCTCTTCCCGACGCTGACGGCAGCGCAGAACGTACAGCTGGCGCTGGACATCCGCGGCGAACGCGGCCGCAAGGCTCGAGAAAGGTCGCGCGAGGCGCTGAAGATGGTCGGGCTCGAGCAAAAGACAAAGGCGCTGCCGCACGAGCTCAGCGGGGGCGAGCAGCAGAGGGTCGCGATCGCGCGCGCCATTGTCGCCAATCCCTCCGCCGTTCTCGCCGACGAACCGACCGCCGCCCTTGACGGCGGCAATGGACAGATGCTCATGCGTATTCTCGCGTCAATCGCGCACGAGCGGGGGAACGCAGTCCTGGTCGTGACCCATGACCCGCGGGTGATTCCATTCGCCGATCGCATCGTCCAGATCGAGGACGGCCGCCTTGTCGACGAGCGTTCGGATGAGCCCGGTCTTTTGCGTATGCCGAAGGCTGCCAATCTGGGGACGTGAGCCGATGAGGGCGAACAATGAGCCTGCGCGCCGAACTGTTGCGTCTCGGCATTCGCACGTTTCTCAAGCGGCGCGGCCATCATTTCGACATTGAAGCCTGGCGGAGCGACATGCGCGCGATGGAGCGGCTCGTTCCGCGGCCGCCTGCCCACAGCGCATCGGTCGAAGTCAGTACCGGCCAGCTCACGTTCCACCGGGTCACCACCCCGGCTTCGCGGCCGGAAAACAATGTGCTCTATCTTCACGGTGGCGGTTATGTTTCCGGCGCGCCCGCTCACTATCGGCATTTTACCTGGCGAATTGCCGACGCCGTCAGAGCCCGCGTCTGGGCCCTGGAATATCGGCTGGCGCCGGAACACCCGTTCCCTGCGGCGCTCGAAGACGCGGTGGCGGGCTACACCTGGCTTGCCGACAAAATGCTCGACACACGCCGGCTGTTCGTGATCGGGGATTCGGCGGGGGCCGGATTGGCGCTGTCGCTGCTCTTGAAGCTGCGCGACGACGGCCGACCGCTTCCCGGCGCCGCCGTGGCAATGTCGCCCTGGACCGATCTCGCGCTGACCGGCCGGTCGTTGATGTCAAACGCGGCGGCTGATCCGATGTTGAATGCCGATAACCTGCCGCAGCTGGTGCAGTATTATCTGGCTGGGGTCGATCCGCGCACGCCCTATGCGTCGCCGCTCTACGGCGATCCGGCCGGCCTGCCGCCGGTGCTGATTCAGGTCGGCAGCGACGAAATTCTGAGAGATGACGCCGTGCGCATGGCCGAGAAACTGCGAAAGGAAAATCCTCACAGCAGGTTGGAGATCTGGTCGCGAATGCCGCACGTCTGGCAATTGTTCGTACCGGTCCTGCCCGAAGCGCACCGCGCCATCGCGCAAATCGGGGAGTTCATTTCGCATGTGCTGGAGCACGACCGATCCTGATTGAGGCAGGACCGGCGCTCTGTTCCTTGTTTTGATGTGTCAAGCGGCGCGGATCTTGGCGAGGAACCCGTTGACGTCTCCGCGCAGTTTGTCCGCCTGGCGGCTGAGGTCGCCCGCGGCGGCGAGTACCTGCGTGGCCGCCGAACCGGTCTCTTCGGCCACTTCGTTGACCCGGGCGACATTGGCGGCCACACCATTGGTCCCCTGCGACACCAGCTGAATGTTGTTTGAAATATCCCGCGTAGCGGCTCCCTGCTCCTCGACCGCCGCGGCGATCGTCGTGGCAATCTCGTTCATCTCGCGAATGGTCCGTCCGATCGCCTTGATCGCTTCGACCGCGTGGCCGGTCTCGCCCTGGATGGCGGCAATCTGCGTCGAGATCTCCTCGGTTGCTTTCGCGGTTTGACTGGCAAGCGCCTTCACCTCGTTTGCCACGACCGCGAAACCCTTGCCGGCTTCTCCCGCCCGCGCCGCCTCGATCGTCGCGTTGAGCGCCAGCAGGTTGGTCTGAGAGGCAATATTCTGGATGAGCGATACCACCTCGCCGATCTTCTGCGCCGTCTCAACCAGGCCCTGAATGGTCGTATTGGTGCGGTCCGCTTCGGCGACCGCGGTGCCGGCTATCTCGGCCGACTGTGTTACCTGACGGGAAATCTCGCTGATCGACGCGTGAAGCTGCTCGGTGGCCGCCGCCACCGTCTGTACATTGGTCGAGGCTTGCTCTGAAGCCGTGGCGACGGCAGTAGCCTGCCTGCTGGTTTCCTCGGCCGTGGTCGACATGCTTCCGGCGGTGGCATGCATTTCTGTCGAAGCCGCGGTCAGGGTGTCGAGCGCTTCGCTCACCTGTTTGTCGAAAATCGCGATGTGCCCCTCGACGTCGTTCTGGCGCGCCTCCTTTTGCACCTGCTCCTGCCGCTGCGCGGCCTCGAGGCGGCGCGCGGTGATCGCGTTCTCCTTGAAGACCTGTAGAGATCGGGCCAGCCCGCCAACCTCATCGGCACGATCCGCGCCCTCGATCGCGACGTTGAGGTCGCCGTCGGCAAGCTTCGCCATCTCGCCGGTCATGGCGGCGAGCGGTTTGGAGATCTGAAACAGCGTGATCCAGCCGAGGATGCCGAACGCGCAGATGAGCCCCCCAATGGCACCCGCCACCAGCCACTCGCGCGTCTGCGTCGCCATGGCGACGCTGGCATCACGCGCCGCTTGCATCTTCTCCACGTTCATGGAGATCAGCTTGCCGACCACCTCCATGGCGACCTGACGATGTTTTGCGGCCACGCCACGCGAATAGGCAAAAGCCTCGTCGACCTTGCCCGCGAGGGCGAGTTCAAAGACATGGGCACTGGCCTCCCGCCGGTTGTTGACGGCGGTGCGAAAGGTTTCGATGAGGGCGTGCTGGTCCGCGCCGGGGGTGATGGTTTCAAGACGGCCGATCGCATCGAGCGCGGCAGCCGTGGCCCGACCATAGGCTTCGATATTTGCCTGCGCCGCCTTGCCGTCAGCGGCGCTGAGAATGACGTTCTTCTCGCTGACAGCGGCGCTGTTGAAGTTGCTTTCGGCCTGAAGGGCGAGTTGAACCCGCGTGGCGTTTCTGTCGACCAGTGCGGCGGCGGTTTCCGACAAATTGGTCACGGACAGCGAGGCATAAAGCACGATCGCAATCGAGACTACGGCGATGATCGTTGCGGGAACCGCAATCTTGCTGATGATCGAGATATTCCGGAATCCGAACAGCATTCGTCCCTCCCGTGGTATACCGTATTTGATAAACAGCAGACCTTAAGGACTCGTTCAGTTTCACCGACATCGGCCGGTCCCGGGAAAATATTAACAATTCGGTAGGGAATATCCCTCAGCGGTCAGCCGCGCACTGCGGCTGAATTTGGTCTCGACCCGTGCGGCGCGTGCCTTGCGGCGTCCAGCCGTAGCGGCCCCTGGAAACTGAACGGTCCGCCTCAGCCCTGGCTCTGACGGAAGAACCTCAAGCTCAAAACCGCGCATCCGCCTGCGAACAGAACAAGAGCGACGACGCTGGCCCCCATTGTCAGGCTTCCCGTCCGCTCGGACACGTATCCAAACAGCACCGGAGCCACCAGACTTCCGATTTGGCCAACGCTGCTGATCAAAGCGAGGCCGCCAGGCGATTCGCTCTCGGAAAGAAAGCCGGTCGGGATGGTCCAGAACAGGGCGATGGCAGATAGATAGCCGACAGCCAGCAAGGCGAGACAGACGATCGAGAGCAAAGAACTCCACGCGGAATATGCTATGGCAATCGCCGCGCAGCCTGCGACGAATACGGTGGCGAAGAAATGCCGATGCCGTTCGAGCAATCGATCCGAATTATAACATACGGCGAGCATGCCGACGGCGCCCACCGCATAGGGAACGGCCGACAGCAAGCCGACCTGGAATATGCCTGCTACACCCGAACGCTGGATGATCGTCGGCGTCCAGAAATTGAGGACTGTTCCGGCCCAGGTGATCGAGAAATAGCCGACGGCGGCCATCCACAGCATCGGCTTCCCGAGTGCAGACAGGAAGGCCCGAAAGCCGGAATGGCTTTCAGGGCGGCTCTTGATCGCGAGGTTGGCCGCGAGCCTATCTTTCTCGCTTGATGACAGCCAGACCGCCTCTCTCGGACCATCGTCCAATACGAAGAAAGCTGCGATGCCCATCATGACCGGCAGCATTCCCTCTATCAGGAAAAGCCATTGCCAGCTCTTGAATCCGAGAAAGCCGCCCAGTTGCTGCATGATCAGGCCCGATATCGGTCCTCCAACCACCCCTGAAACCGCAATGGCGAGCACGAAAAACGACATCACCCGCCCGCGCAGCCGGTTCGGAAACCAGAACGTGAGATAGAGAATAATGCCGGGGAAGAATCCGGCTTCGGCGACTCCGAGCAGGATGCGGGCGAGATAGAACTCCGCGGGCGTCGAGACGAAAGCCATGGCCATCGAGACGAGGCCCCACAGACACATGATCCGCGTGATCGTCTTGCGCGCACCGATCCTCTGCAGGAGCAGATTGCTCGGCACCTCGAACAGAATGTACCCTATGTAAAACAGACCGACGCCGAGTCCATAACTCGCATCTGTCAGGCTCAGATCATCCTTGAACTGCAATTTGGCGAAGCTGACATTGACGCGATCGATGTAGTTCAAAACGTAACAGACGAAGATGAAGGGAATGATCCGCAGGATCACCTTCCGGTAAAGAGCGCGTTCGCTGGCATCTTCCGCAATCGAACGTCTCTCTGCCTGCTGTTGCAAAATTTTCTCCAAGGCGCGCCCGACCCGGAGGGCTCGTTCACAGCGTCAGGATTCGAGGGGCCGCTGATCCGGGACAGGGATCGTTGCTTCTCACAACAACGACGCAGCGCATGGGCTCAGGATGCGAGCGCAGTCCGCGGTCGAATCGAGACGGCAGACAATGGAGAATCCGTATGGATCTGTCGAAAAGAACTGCGGCGATCGGGCCACAAGGACCGGCCTGTGTCGCCATTCGCCTCCCCTTCATAGTTGCCGGGTTACCCGCTCCTCATGCAGTTTTCGGAAGCGTATCCCGTTTCATCCGCTCAGGCCAAGCCTCGCGATCGCGCGAGAGCGCAGCGCGGATCGCCTTGCCGTCCTCGTCGATCGTCGGAGCAGCATGGACCTCGGTGGCCCGCTCGCCGTCAAAGGCAAAGGCCGGCCGCACCGCGCGGAGGGCTCCCTCGCTTCCCTCCGCCACCGGCACGACCATTCCGAGATGCGCGACCTGCGGGTCCTCGACCGCCTCCGGTATCGAGTTCACCGGCCCGAAAGGCACGTCGAACTCCTTGAACCGCGTGACCCAATAATCGCGGTCATGGGCGGAAAAAACGGCATCGAGCGCCTCCGACAACTCCCGGTAATTGTCGATACGGCTTTGCCGGACCGAAAAGCGCGGATCGTCGGCAAGCTGCCTGGCGCCGGTGGCCTCGATCAGAGCGTTCCAGAATTTGTCCAGCGACGACAGGTGAAATGCGAACAGACGGCCATCGCGGCATCGCACGATGAAAGCCTGGGCGAGACGCGGCCGGTCCGTGCCTTTCGGGATTTCGCCGAGCGCGAAATAGCCCGCAAAAGGCTCGACCGAAAAATGCATCATCGCCTCCAGCATCGAGATTTCGATCAGGCGGCCCTTGCCCGTCCTTGATCGTTCGACCAGCGCCCCCGCGATCCCCAGCGACGCGTAGATCCCGGTAATCGCATCGGCGAGCGCCGGCCCGATAAATCGAGGCTGATCGGGATCAATCGCCACGCCGAGAAAGCCGCTCACGGCCTGCGCCACCGAATCATATACCGGCCGCTTCGCATACGGACCGTCGGGACCGAAGCCGCTGATGGAACAATAAACGAGGCGCGGGTTGATCGACTGCAAGGTCGCGGGGTCGGCGCCGAGCCGTGTCGCTGCGCCGGGGCGGAAATTCTGCACGTAGACGTCCGCCTGCCGGATCAGATCGTAAAACAGGTCCCGATCGACGTCGCGTTTCATGTCGAGCGACAGGCTGCGCTTGTTGCGGTTATAGGCCTGGAAATGCGCGCTGTAGAATCCGTTCCTGAAACTGCGATAGGGATCGCCCGTTCCCGCGCTTTCCACCTTGATGACATCGGCGCCAAGGTCGCCAAGCATCATTCCGGCGCAGGGACCGGTGATGAAGGTTCCCTGCTCCACGATCCGCACGCCATTGAGGACGCCATACATGCCGTGCGCCTCCCTCAATTTTCGTTGGCGACAAAGCCCGCTGGCGCGGGGCCATCATAGGTGATGGCCGACGCCGCCGCATGCGACATCGCAAAACCGATCGGATGGGTTTGCTCCTCGAGCAGATGGCCGATCAAGCCCGCCGTGCGCGCAAGGATCGGCACGCCCCTGAGTGCGAGCAGCGGATAGCCGGCGTCCAGCAACACGCTGGGAATGGCGCTCGAGATGTTCATCACCAGCGGCTTGCCGATCACCGATGGCAGCACGCGCTCGACCGCGAGCGCGGCCTGGGAATGACGGCCAAAGACGCCGAGTTCGCGCGCCAGCGCGATCAATCGTACCGCCCGCGGATCGGAGCCCTTGTGCAGCGGATGGCCGTAGCCCGGAATGGCGCGCTTTTGGCTGCGATAAAGGCCGACAATGTCGCTCGCCGCCATTTCGAGCGTCCCGCCGGATTTTTCATGAAGGCCGACAACCTCGCTGAACAAGTGTCCGGCGGCCTCCGAGGCGCCGAGAATGACCGATCCGCAGCCGAGCAAGCCCGCCGCCACGGCGCCCTGCAGCGCTTCAGGTGCCGCGGCGAGGGTCATGCGCGCCGCCTGGACGCTCGGCACCAGCCCGTGTTCGGCAATTGCCACCAGGGTCGCATCGAGAATCCGGCGTTGCGCGTCATTGGGCAACGTGCCGCAGACGAGCAGCCAGACGTGATCCGTGAACGAGATCCGCCCGATCAGATCGCGGACGAGATCATGACCGCGGATCACGATTGTTTCGGGATTGGATCCCGAAATGCCGGTGGTCGGCAGGGTGGCGGGACCGATTTTCAAGACTTTCCTCCAACGGCGATGCCGCATCATTTTTTCGCTACGCGAAAAAATATTCGTTATTATGCTATACGATTGCCAATCGGCCCTGGCTTGTCAAGGACGGCGGCGGGGTGGCAAAGCGGGGCTTCGCGGGCGAGTCGCGTGAGGCGCGGTGCAAGGGGTTGCTGACGCTATTGGCGCTGCCAATTCGTCAGGTGGCGGCAATTCACGGCCGGCGAAAATTGGACTTCTGCGATCATGACGGGACCACAGCCATAAAAAAAGCCGAGACGACTTCCTCACGAACGAAGCGACGCAAGATGCCGCCGTCCCGACGCACGAAGGTCGAGTTCGTCGAAGCGCTCGCACGCGGCCTGGCCGTACTCGGCGCCTTCGACGAAGCTCATTCCGAGATGGCGCTTACGGAGGTCGCGAACCGAATCGGAGTGTCGCCTGCCACGGCCCGGCGCAGCCTGCACACACTCGAAGCGCTTGGTTACCTCCGCTTCGTCAACAAGCGATACGTTCTGGCCGCGCATGTGCTCACGCTGGGCGCCGCCTATATTCGCGCGGCGCACGTCGACGAGGCGCTGATGCCGGAACTGCGACGGCTCGTCGACCTGTTTGGCGATGCATCCTCGGTGAGCGTTCTCGACGGGTCGAATATCCTATATATCGCGCACTGCTCCGAACAGCGCGCCGCCCGCCGCACGGCAGGTATCGGCGTCACCTACCCAGCCTACGCAACATCAATGGGTCGCGTTTTGATCTCTCGCCTGCGCGACGACGAACTCGAAATCTATCTCGACGATCTCAGGCCGATCAAATTCACCGAGAACACCGTGACCGACATCGGCCGACTCCGACGGATTTTCGTTCAGACGCGCCGGCTCGGCTACAGCGCGGTCGTCGATGAGTTGGACTACGGCATCACCGCGCTTGCTGTCCCCATCACGGATCAGACAGGAAGGGTTGTGGCCGCGGTCAACACGTCCGGTTATTCAGGCAAACTGCCGATCGATCAACTGGTCGACGGCCGCCTGAACGATCTGCGGATTGCCGCAACGCGCATCGGCCAGATTTTTACGCGCTATCCCGTCCTGCTGCATTCGATCGCGGCAACGAGCATCCCCGCGTCCGAAAATTAGCGTCTTTCAGAGCGCCGATTTCACCTCGTTGAGGCGGGATTTGACGCCGAGCCGATCCAGCAGATCGGCATCGCGGTCGCGCTGCGGGTTTTTGGTGGTCAAGAGCACATCGCCGATGAAGATCGAATTCGCGCCGGCGAGGAAGCACAGCGCCTGCAGTTCATCGGTCATGTACTGCCGTCCGGCCGACAGCCGCACCACGCTGCGCGGCATCAGGATGCGGGCAACCGCGACCAGCCGGGCGAGCGCGATCGGATCGGGCCGCTCCGCCGTGTCGTTGACCGGCACACCCTTGACCTCGTTCCACAGGTTGATCGGCACGCTGTCCGGATGGCTCGGCAGGTTGGCGAGCAGCACGAGCATGCCGAGACGGTCCTCGACTTCTTCGCCCATGCCGACAATGCCGCCGCAGCAGACCTTGATGCCGGCGTCGCGCGCATGCGCAAGCGTATCGATACGGTCTTGCAGGGTACGCGTGGTGATGATCTTGTCGTAGAACTCGGGCGAGGTGTCGACGTTGTGGTTGTAGAAGTCGAGCCCGGCCTCACGCAGCCGCATGGCTTGCGCCGGCGTCAGCATGCCGAGCGTCGCGCAGGTTTCCATGCCAAGGTCCTTGACCGCGCTCACCATGCCGCAGACCTCGTCGAGATCACGGTCTTTCGGATTGCGCCATGCGGCCGCCATGCAGAAGCGGCCCGCGCCGGCGTCGCGGGCGCGCCGCGCGGTGGCGACCACGTCATCCTGCGCCATCAGCTTCGTCGCCTTCAGGCCGGTGTCGTAATGCGCGCTCTGCGAGCAGTAGCCGCAGTCCTCGGGACAGCCGCCGGTCTTGATACTGAGCAGGCTCGCGGTCTCGACATGGTTCGGATCGAAATGACTGCGATGGATGCCCTGCGCGCGAAACATCAGGTCCGCGAAAGGCAGGGCGTAGAGGGCTTCGGCCTCGGCGCGGTCCCAATCGTGCCTGACAGGCTCGATCGCATGGCTATTCCGCTTCATCTCCACAGCTTGAACCATTGCGTCAGCCTCCAGTACTCAGTAGATAAAGTCGCATATTATCTACAAAATACGCGGCGAATCTGATGCTATCCGACACGAAGTCTGACCGCACCGATTTTTATGATAGATAATCTATGAATAGTAGCGACGAAAGCTCGACCATGGCGACGCGCATCGCCGAGTCCATCGGGGAGCGGATTATCAGCGGCGCGCTGCAGCCCGACGCGCCGCTTCGGCAGGACCATGTCGCGCGGGAATTCAATTCAAGCCACGTCCCGGTGCGCGAGGCCTTTCGGCAGTTGGAAGCCCAACACCTCGTCGTCGGCGTCCCGCGCCGAGGCGTGCGGGTGGCGCCGCTCGATGAAAATTCGGTGAAGGAAATCGCCGAGATGCGCGCCGCGCTGGAAGTCGTCGCGTTGCGCAATGCCGCGCCGCGGCTGACCTCGGCTCATCTGGCCAGGATCGAATTGGCACTGATTGAAGGCGACAACGCCGAGACGCTTCAGGAATTCGAGGCTGCCAACCGCGCCTTTCATCACGCCCTGGTGGCATCCTGCGCCATGCCGCGACTACTCGCCATTCTCGACGGATTGCAATTGGCAAATTCGCGACTGGTCTTCGCGATGGCGCGCCATGCCGGCTGGCGACCCCGGTCCAATCAGGACCACCGCTTGATTTTGCAGGCGCTGCGACTGCACAATGTTGATCAGGCCTGCAACCTGCTCGCCCGCCACATTCAGACCATCGAGCGCCTTGCCGTGCCCGCGGCATGATGGCGCGTGAGATCGGGCCGCAATCGCTCAGGAAGGAAAATCGGCTGGCTTGACCTGGATACGGTCGGCGTGAAGCGACCAGTCGCAAAGCGACTGTGTTTCACAGAACTTTTGTTTTGCCAGCTCCTTCGCATCGCCTTCATTGGCAGCGTCGACTTCCAGCGAACTCTGACAAATTTCGCTCTCTCGGCCATTTTCGCCGAGCACATCCTTCATGAATTTGACGACAAAGCGGGACATGGGACCTCTCCTGTGCAGGTCCATCTAGGTTCATTGCTTGAAGAAGATTTTGACCGATATCAAAACCTACGTAGTTTTCCCGTATCGCACGGCATGCTTCAGCGTGCCTGAGCGGTGGCGATGCGGATGCCGAGATAAACGAACAGCCCGCCTAGCCCGCGATTGATCCAGGCGAAGGCTCGACCGGATTTTCGGACCCGGCTTGCGGCGCCTGCGGTGAACACCGCCACGCCAAGGCACCAAAGCGTGCCATTGAAGATGAAGATCAAGCCGAGCAGCGCGAAGGCGGCGGCCTTGTGCGGCGAATCCGTGGCGACGAACTGCGGCAGAAAGGCCAAAAAGAACAACGCCACTTTCGGGTTCAGCGCATTGGTCAGCGCGCCCTGCACGAACACCTTGCGCAGCGAAATCGTGCCCGTTGCAGTTGCCGCAGCAGCCGCAGGCGTCGCAGCCCGCGCCAGCAACATCTTCACCCCCAGGAAGCAAAGATACGCCGCGCCGGCCCATTTCACCAACGTGAACGCGGCCGACGACGCCGCCAGCAGCGCCGAGAGCCCGATCGCCGCAGCGAACACATGAAGGAGGCAGCCGGCTCCGATGCCGAGCGCCGCGACCACGCCGCCTCGCCACCCAAGTTGCAGGCTGCGGCCGACGATATAGGCCGTGTCAGGCCCCGGCGTGACGTTGAGCAGCAGGCCGGAGACGATGAAGAGCCATAATTCGTGGATACCCAGCATGATTTTCCGACCCGACCAAAGCGGCTCGGACGTATCATGTATTGACGGGCGGAGGAAACTGCAGCGCCGGATCTGCCTATACGCCGGCGGCCGGGAGGCTCGCCGCCGCAATGGCTACGATCTCGGCAAGTCGGCGGCCGATCCGGGATCGGGTAGAACGCAGCAATGAACCGAACTGTCGCATATCGCGATTTCCTGGTGCGGCGGCCGAAACGTTCGTTCCGGAAAAATCAGTGTTCCGAGTGAATTAATGGGCTCTCCTCCCAGATCTGTCGAGGTCGCGGCAAAAATAGCAACGCCGCCACCGCCCGATCCGGACCCGGCAGTGGATTTATTGTCGCGATCCAACCGGCGATGATGGAAATCTTCTACGCGACAATCGCGCGTGACGGAGATCCGGCCCTGACCGCTATCCCGGAGCAAATCCAAAGGCGCGCTCGAAGCGCCTGACGTAAGCCGGCCAGACTTCCGGATTGACGACGCGCGGCGGCCGCTTGCCGTCGAGGGCATCGAGGATCTGCTCGGCGGCGATCCTGGCCATGTTCTCGCGCGCCTCCCTGGTCACCCCCGCCGTGTGCGGGCTTGCCAGCACATTGTCGAACTGCAGCAGCGGGTGGTCGGGTGGCGGCGGCTCCTTGGCCCAGACGTCGAGCCCCGCGCCGGCAACGCGCTTGTCGCGCAATGCCTCCGCCAGAGCCGCCTCGTCGTGGATAAAGCCGCGCGCCGTGGTGATGAAGTAGGCATGCGGCTGCATCAGCGCGAATTCACGGGCGCCGATCATCCCCCTGCTCTCTTTGGTGAGCGGACAGGAGACCGAGACGTAGTCCGAGCGGCGCAGCAACTCGTCCAGCGTCACCTTCTCGCCGCCGCGCTCCGCCATCTCGGTGGCCGAGAGGTAGGGATCATAGGCCAGCACGTTCATCCCGAGCAGGCCCTTGCAGAGCGCGGCGATGCGGCGGCCGACATTGCCGAGCCCGACAATGCCGATGGTTTTGCCCTGCACCTCCGTACCCATCAGGGCATTGCGGTTGACATTGGCCTCGCGTCGAAGCGCGCGATCGGCCTGGATGATGCGTTTCGACAGCGTGATCAGCATCGCCAGCGCGTGTTCGGCGACCGAGTGGGCATTGCCGCCGGACTGATTGACCACCAGCACGCCCGCCGCCGTGCAGGCATCGACATCGACCGGATCATAGCCCGCGCCGTTGCTGGAGACGATCAGGAGATTCGGCGCGCGACTCAGCAAATCCCGATCGACGTGGAAGTGCTTCGCCAGTTCATCGCGCGCGGCGCCAATCTGGTAAGCATGCGCCGACGCCAGGATCGGAGCCGAGATTTCATCCGGGCTTTCGTTCTCGAGCCGGTCGAGCCGCACGTCGGGCCGCGCCCGCAGAATGTCGGCATAGATCTCGTTGGCGAGGTATTTGACGTAGAACACGCGCTTGTTGTTGACGGACATTATCGGCGCACTTTCAGTTCGGGAAACCATAGAGCTTGGCGGGATTGGTCACGAGGATTCGGTGCTGCGTCGGGCGGTCCGGCGTCCACATCTGAAACAGTTCGAACAGATGTCCGGCATCGGGCATTTCGCCTTCGACGCGCGGATGCGGCCAGTCGCCACCCCATACCAGCCGCTCCGGGTTGGCCCGCACCAGCGCTTCGTGGAATGGCCGCGCATCGGGATAATCAGGCGCGGCGCGGCTGAGGCGATGGGCGCCCGACAGCTTGGCCCAGCACCAGCCTTCGCCCACCGCGCGCAGCAGGGATTGAAAGCCGGCCGTGCCGGTACCCGCGCGCGCATCGGTGCGGCCCATGTGATCGATCACGATAGGCAGGCCCAGCGATTTCAGAACCGGAATGGTCTCGGGCAAGTCCTTCACATCGATCCAGAGCTGAAGATGCCATCCGAGTTCGGCCATCACGGGCGCCAGTCTCCCGGCCACGGACAGCGGCACTCCGCCGCGATAGTGCAATTGCCCGTCGCGGAAGAAATGATTGAAGCGCAATCCGCGGACGCCATGACTGTTCCAGCTGCGCAAATCAGGGAACGGGACATCGGCGTCGGCCACCGCTACGCCGCGCAGGCGATCGGGACAACGCGCCAGCGCATCCAGCATCGCGGAATTGTCGCGGCCATGCGCGCTGCCCTGCACCAGCACCCCGCGAGCAAATCCGATCGTATCGAGCATGCCGAGATATTTTTCGAGCGGCGCGTCCGGCGGCGTGTAGCTGCGGTCATCGGCATAAGGAAATCTGCTCGCAGGCCCGAACACATGGGCGTGCGTGTCGCAGGCATTGGGCGGCGGCGGCACTTTCGGCCGGCTCACGTCGCGCGGTGGAAGACAGGCTGGAATCATCGGTGTATCCAGATCATTCGGCCTTCACGCCGGCGGCCTTGATGATCGGTCCCCATTTCTCGTACTCGGAGTGAATTTTGGCATCGAATTGCAGCGGCGAGCTTGCGATCGGCGATGCGCCGAGCTTTGACAGCCGCTCCTTCACCGGCTCGGTATTCAAGGCGGCAACAAAATCGCGCGAGAGTTTCGCAACCAGCTCGGGAGACATGCCGGCAGGTCCAAGCAGGCCCCACCAGACTTCCGTGTCGTAACCGGGCACCGTTTCGCTGATGGAAGGCACGTTGGGCAGAAACGGCGTCCGCGATGAGGTCGTGACGGCGAGCGCACGCAGCGTTCCGGCCGCAAGTTGTCCAGACGCTTCCGGCATGTTGTTGAACGACATCGAAATCTGGCCGCCCAGGAGATCGTTGATCGCGGGCGCGCCGCCCTTGTACGGGATGGCGTCGATATCGATCCTGGCGAGGTTCTTGAGAAGCTCGCCGGCAAGATGCGTCGATGTTCCATTCCCTGCATGGCCGAAGGAGAGGCTCCCCGGCTTCGCCCGCGCCTGTGCAATCATGTCGCCGAGCGTCTTGAACGGAGAATCAGCGCGCACCAAAAGTACGTTGGCGGAGGAAGCCAAAAGCGAAATCGGCGTGAAATCCTTGAAGGTGTCGTAGGGAATTTTGGGGTACAGGAACGGATTGGTGGCATGACCGCTTGCCACCACGATCAGGGTATAGCCGTCGGGCGCCGACGTCACGAGGGCTTGGGAAGCGACAACACCGCCCGCCCCCGGCCGGTTTTCCACGACAACGGATTGTCCCCATTGCCGGGAGACCGCATCACCGAGCGTGCGCGCGAGGATATCCACGCCACCGCCCGCTGAATATGGCACGAGAATATGGACAGGCCGGGACGGAAACGGCGACTGCGCCGACGCGAGGCCACCGGTGGCCAACATCACCGCTGTTGCGAGGGCCACGCGTAGCGCCTTGCCCAAAAACAGGCCGCCCAAAAACCAGCTGCCCGAGAAACACCCGCTCAAGGCGTCCTCCCCATATTTTTATTACTTCCTTATCGCACGGCTGCATGCCGACGGCACCGCCGCAAAAGCGCAGATCACGTAACGATCGGGACATGTTGACAATCCCGTCGATCGCGTCAAGTTTCGCCGCATCGAAGGGACGGTCGCGATCACGTTGCGAGCCAAGATCCTCGCGAACTTTTGGGAGAATTCGATGGCGGCTTCCGAGGGACAGACATTGTCCCAGCCCTTGCACGAGACGACATCTCAATCGAAGACCTGGCACCAGATCGTGCTGCAAACGCTCAAGCGCAACGACGTCAGGCTCGTGCCATACGTACCCGACCGCGTGCTGACAACGCTGATCAAGGATATCCACGCCGACCCGTTCTTCATCAGTTTCCCCACCGCGCGCGAAGAAGAAGCGCTCGGCATCGTCTCCGGTGCATGGATGGGCGGCATGCGCGGCGCGGTGCTGATGCAGACTTCCGGCTTTGCGACGCTCGCGAACGTACTGGCCTCGCTGGCGATCCCCTATCAGATCCCGCTGATCATGTTCGTCTCCGAACGCGGAACGCTCGGCGAATTCAACTACGGGCAGTCGCTGGTCTGCCGGACCATGCGGCCGGTACTCGACTCGCTCGCCATGGAGCATCATACCGCAACCCGGCTCGACGAATTCGAGTTCATCGTCGATCGATCGATCAAGCAGGCCATCACGACGCAGGCGCCGGTAGCGCTGATCCTGTCGCCCTTGTTGACCGGCGGCAAAGTGTTCGACAAGTGAGCGATCCCATGAACAAAGCAAACGCCCCTGCCCGCAACACCAAGGTGATGAACCGGTTCGACCTCACTTCAAGGCTGGTCGCGAAGCTGAAGAACGAGGAAGCCGTCATTGGCGGAATCGGCAATACCAATTTCGATCTGTGGGCAGCCGGCCACCGCCCGCAAAATTTCTACATGCTGGGCAGCATGGGCCTCGCTTTCCCGATTGCGCTTGGAGTCGCATTGGCCCAGCCGAAGCGCCGCGTATTTGCGCTGGAGGGAGATGGTTCGCTGCTGATGCAATTGGGCTGCCTGTCGACCATCGCGACACTAAAGCCCAAAAACCTCAGCATGATCGTGATGGACAACGGCATCTACCAGATCACCGGAGCTCAACCGACGCCGGCGGCGGCGGCGTCCGATCTCATCGCCGTCGCCATCGGCTGCGGCCTCGCAAACAGCGCCTGGGCGGCGGACGAAGCGGACTTCGATCGCCTGGTCGATCAATCCCTGTCGGCTTCCGGTCCGACACTGATCGGGGTCCGGATCGACGACAAACCGGGGACCGGCGCGACCCGCAGGGATCCCGTGCAGATCCGGGAGCGTTTCATGCTTGGTCTTGGGGTGCGCGAAGCATTGTGATCCGCGGCGTCCGCAGCACTGACACGCTCGGCAGATGCGATACCTGCCAAAAAATGAATCCTCGCCGGCACAGGTCCAGCGAGGTTCTGCAAGGGTGCTGGTTTCCCTAGTTGATGATCCTGATCACCCGGCGGGTGCGCGGGTCCACGATCACGCGACGGTCGTTCACGACGGCGTAGCGATATTCAGCGTAGCGGGGGACTGGCCGCAGTTCGACCGCCGGCGGCAACGGCTCACCCACCGCGACTCGTTCCCGAACTGTCACCGAAGGGACGCGCTCGCCCTGGATCGACGTGATCACGGCGTTCGGAATCTCGACCGCCGCGCCAACGGCGGCACCCACCGTCCCGCCGACAATCTCGCCGACAGGACCCGCCACCTCGCCGCCCGTCCTGGCGCCGTTCACGGCGCCGGTGGCGGTAGTGGATTGGGCAAAGGCAGCGCTTGAGGCAAAGAGTGATGCTGCGATCAACGAAACCGTAAGCGTTCTCTTCATCATCATATCCTCCAACGAATTCACCGACAGCCCCAACCACCGGACCACAGAGTTGTTCCGAGGCCGGTTTCAGTTCCGTCGTGAACCCGCAAGGAGTGGCCGCGAGGTTCCCGAATGCGACCGATGCCAAATAAAGCTGCCAAATAAAGATGCCGCCCGGGAACCGGGCGGCATCTGGATTTTCGGCACGACGGGTCTTGTTACATCAGACCCTTTTTACAGAAGGCCTGCACCGCGCGCCCACTTGTATTTCGCACCCAGCACCTCGACCGGCAATTCTGTCGAGTAGGCATAGGCCGGGATGCCGTTCTGGTAGAGATACTCAGCCGCTTCCTCCACCTCCACGTCGCCGGCGAGCGAGGCGACGATCGGCTTCACGAAGCCCTTGGCCTCCATCTCCTTCTTCACTTCCACCATGTTGCGCGCGAAGACCATCGGCGGAGTAACGATGGTATGCCAGTAACCGAGGATCAGCGAATGGATGCGATCATCGGACAGGCCGAGCTTGACGGTGTTGACGTAGGTGATTGGCGGCTCGCCACCGGTGATGTCGACCGGATTGCCGGCGGCGCCAAACGGCGGGATGAACTTGCGGAACGCCGCGTCGAGATCCGGCGGCATCGTCATCAATGAGAGACCGTTGTCGACCACCGAGTCCGACAACAGCACGCCTGAGCCGCCCGCACCGGTGATGATCAGCACGTTCTCGCCCTTCGGCGTCGGCAGCACGGGCACACCGCGCGCGAATTCCAGCAACTGCCGCAGCGAGCGGGCGCGGATCACGCCGGACTGCTTGAGCACGTCCTCGTAGATCTTGTCGTTACCGGCGAGAGCGCCGGTATGCGAGGACGCAGCCTTCGCGCCGGCCGAGGTACGGCCGGCCTTGAGCACGATCACCGGCTTCTTCTTGGAAACCCGCTTGGCGGCTTCGGCAAAAGCGCGGCCGTCCTTCAGGTCCTCGCAGTGCTGGGCAATGAGGTTGGTGTTCGGGTCCTGCTCGAAGAAGGCGAGCAGATCGTCCTCGTCGATATCCGACTTGTTGCCCAGACCGACGATCGCGGAGACGCCCATCTTGGCGGAGCGCGAGAAGCCGATGATCGCCATGCCGATGCCGCCGGATTGCGACGACAGCGCCGCATGGCCCTTGACGTCGTAGGCGGTGCAGAACGTCGCGCAGAGATTGGCGGGCGTATAGTAGAAGCCGTAGATATTCGGCCCCATCAGGCGGACGTTGTACTTCTTGCCGATTTCGACGATTTCGGCCTGCAATTCAGGCGCGCCGGCTTCCGCAAAGCCCGATGGAATGAGAACGGCGCCGGGAATTTTCTTCTCGCCGCATTCGACCAGGGCGCCAGCGACGAACTTCGCCGGGATAGCGAACACCGCGGTGTCGATCACACCCGGCACGTCCTTGACGCTCTTGTAGGCCTTGTAGCCCAGGATCTCGGCAGCCTTCGGATGAATCGGATAGATGTCGCCCTTGTAGCCGCCATTGATCAGATTTTTCATCACCGAGTTGCCGATCTTGCCATCCTCGGCCGAGGCGCCGATCACGGCAACGGCCCTGGGCTGCATGATGCAATTCATCGCAGCGACGATTTCCTCGGTCGGGCGCGGCGCCGGACGCGGCTTGTAATCGAAGTCGACCACGATGCGCACGTCCGCGGCGATCGCGTCCTTCTTGGTGGCGAATACCGGATTGAGATCCAGTTCGATGATTTCGGGGAAGTCGCTGACGAGCCGCGACACCTTGACGATGATGTCGGCCAGCGCTTCGCGGCTGACGGGATCGCCACCGCGCACACCCTTCAACATGTCGTGAGCCTGGATGCCATCGAGCATCGACAACGCGTCGTCCTTGGTGGCGGGAGCGAGCCGGAAGGTGATGTCCTTCAGCACCTCGACCAGCACGCCACCAAGACCGAAGGCCACCAGTTTGCCGAACGATCCGTCAGTGATGGAGCCGACGATGACTTCGGTGCCGCCGGCCAGCATCTGTTGAACCTGAATGCCTTCGATCTTGGCATCGGCCTTGTATTTCCTGGCGTTCGCCAGAATGGTTTCGTAATTCTTTTCGACGTCGGCGGCGGTCTTCACGCCCACCATGACGCCGCCCGCTTCGGTCTTGTGCAGGATATCCGGCGAGACAATCTTCATGACCACCGGGAACCCCATGGCGGTCGCGATCTTCGAGGCCTCGGCCGCGGACTTGGCGACGCCCTCCTTCGGAACCGGAATACCGTAGGCATCGCAAACCAGCTTGCCTTCGGGTGCCGTCAGACTTGTGCGCTTGTCCGCCTTGACTGCATCGAGAATTTTGCGGACCGCATCTTTGGAATTCGACATTGGCTTCCTCCTTGACGTCTATTCTTGGCTCGCAGGCAGCCCATGCTGGCATCAGCACCAATAACTTGCCTGCGCAAACTCAACCGGTCTTTATGGTGATGGCAAACGCGGATCTGCGTTAGCTCGCGACCGTGCTCCGGCCACGCAAAAGCTGGTTCATATGGCATTTGGTATGCCAGAGACGAAGTTGTCAAGTCGGGGAAGTGCTGAAACTATGGGTAACTTGACATTCTGGCATTTGGCATGCCAAAAATAATTCAACCGTGGTTCTGATACAAAGACTTCTGCGAGGGAAGTTATAAATCGCAACCGCCCGGAAATAAACCAAGGCGCCGCCAAGTATGGCTGAGGCAGATATTGCAGTCGTCCGGATCGTCCCTGAGACGAGCTTCAAGAACAAGGCCTACGAGGCCTTGAAGGAAGCGATCCTCAAGATGGACATCTACGCGACGCCCGACCCGGTCATGCTCGATGAGCGTGCGCTGTCGGAGCGCCTCGGTGTCAGCCGGACTCCGATACGCGAAGCGATCGCGATGCTGGAGCAGGATGGTTTCGTCAAGACGGTGCCACGCCGCGGCATTGTCGTCGTGCGTCGGACCAAGAGCGAGATCGTGGACATGATCCGGGCCTGGGCGGCGCTGGAAAGCATGGCCGCGCGGCTGATTACCACCACCGCGCGCAAGAAGGACATTTCGGCGCTGCGCGACTTCTTCAAGAATTTTGGCAAGGACCGTCTGCCGCAGGACCACGTCGAGGAATATTCCAAAGCCAATATCGCCTTTCACCAGGCGCTGATTTCGCTGAGCGAGTCGCCGGTGTTGGTTGATATGACCAACGATATCCTGCTGCATGTGCGCGGCTACCGGCAGTTGACGATCGGGCGCGTCGACCGCATTGCGGCGTCCCTGCCCGAGCACCTTGCGATCATTGAAGCACTCGAACAGCGCGATACCGAGCTTGCGGAAAAGCTTGCACGAGACCACACACTCGGCCTTGCCGCTTTCGTCGAAACGCATGGCCAGGAACTCTTTTAGCGCCCAATAACCTGGCTTTGCTTTATCAATCAGGACGAACTCGTCCTCATCAAAAAACCATCAGGGAGAAGCGGAATGTCCGCAGCAGTACAGAGCATCGATACAAAAACGGCTGGCGCCGAGCAGGAGCTGACCGATGGCTTTAACCTCATCATCGATGCGTTGAAGCTTAACGGCCTCACGACAATCTACGGCGTGCCCGGCATCCCCATTACCGACTTCGGCCGCATGGCGCAGGCTGCGGGCATTCGGGTCATCTCATTCCGTCACGAGCAGAACGCCGGCAATGCGGCGTCGATCGCGGGATTCCTGACCAAGAAGCCCGGCGTTTGCCTCACGGTATCGGCGCCCGGCTTTCTCAATGGCCTCACCGCGCTCGCCCATGCCACCACCAATTGCTTCCCGATGATCCTGATCTCGGGCTCATCGGAGCGCGAGATCGTCGACCTGCAGCAGGGCGACTATGAAGAGATGGACCAGCTTGCGATCGCCAAGCCGCTCTGCAAGGCCGCATTCCGCGTGCTGCACGCCGCCGATATCGGCATCGGACTTGCGCGCGCGATCCGCGCCGCAGTGTCGGGACGTCCGGGCGGCGTCTATCTCGATCTGCCCGCCAAGCTTTTCGGCCAGGTGATGAACGCCGAGGCCGGCGCAAAATCGCTGGTCAAGGTAATCGACGCGGCACCCGCCCAGATCCCCGCCCCCTCCGCGGTCAAGCGCGCGCTGGATGTCTTGAAGAGCGCAAAGCGTCCCCTGATCATTCTCGGCAAGGGCGCGGCCTATGCGCAGGCCGACGACGACGTCCGCGCGCTGGTCGAGAAGAGTGGCATTCCGTTCCTGCCGATGAGCATGGCCAAGGGACTTTTGCCGGACCTGCATCCGCTGTGCGCGGGAGCCGCGCGTTCGACGGTGCTGAAAGACGCCGATGTGGTGATGCTGATCGGCGCCCGCCTCAACTGGCTGTTGTCGCATGGCAAGGGCAAGGCCTGGGGCGATGGACGGAAGAAATTCATCCAGATCGACATCGAGCCGAGGGAAATGGACTCAAACGTCGAAATCGTCGCTCCCGTGGTCGGCGACATCGGCTCCTGCGTATCCGCGCTGCTTTCGGCCATGGGCGGCAATTGGCCAGCCGCGCCGGCCGATTGGGTGAAGGCGGTCAGTTCGAAGCGGGAAGAAAACATCGCCAAGATGGCGCCGCGGCTGATGAACAACAATTCGCCGATGGACTATCACGGCGCGCTCGGCGTGCTGCGCACTATCGTCAAGGAGCGGCCTGACGCCATCCTGGTCAATGAAGGCGCCAACACGCTCGATCTCGCGCGCGGCATCATCGATATGTATCAGCCGCGCAAGCGGATCGACGTCGGCACCTGGGGCGTCATGGGCATCGGCATGGGCTATGCCATCGCCGCTGCGATCGAGACCGGCAAGCCGGTGCTCGCCGTCGAAGGCAACTCGGCCTTCGGGTTCTCCGGCATGGAGGTCGAAACGATCTGCCGCTACAAGTTGCCGGTCTGCATCGTCATCTTCAACAATGACGGGATCTATCGCGGCACCGATGTCAATTCCGTTGGCTCGGACCCCGCGACGACCGTATTCGTCAAGGGCTCGCGCTACGACAAGATGATGGAGGCGTTCGGTGGTGTCGGCGTCCATGTGACGACGCCCGACGAGTTGAAGCGCGCTGTGAACGCGGCGATGGACTCCGGCAAGCCGACACTCATCAACGCGGCGATTGATCCGGCAGCGGGTTCCGAGAGCGGCCGCATCGGCAACCTCAATCCGCAGAGCGCTCTCAAGAAGAAATAAACCCGACAGATCCACGTGTTCGCTGCGCGCGCAGCAACAGATTTTTAGACGGAGCAAGACGATGACAAAGGCGCTGAAGGGCGTTCGTATTCTCGATTTCACCCACGTTCAGTCGGGACCGACCTGCACGCAATTGCTGGCCTGGTTCGGCGCCGACGTGATCAAGGTCGAGCGCCCCGGCGTCGGCGATATCACGCGCGGTCAATTGCAGGACATCCCGAACGTCGACAGCCTGTATTTCACCATGCTCAACCACAACAAGCGCTCGATCACGCTCGACACCAAGAATCCGAAAGGCAAGGAAGTCCTCACGGCGCTGATCAAGAGTTGCGACGTATTGGTTGAAAATTTCGGTCCCGGTGTGCTCGACCGGATGGGATTCCCCTGGGAGAAGATCCACAGCATCAATCCGAAGATGATCGTGGCCTCGATCAAGGGCTTCGGTCCCGGCCCCTATGAAGACTGCAAGGTCTACGAGAACGTCGCGCAATGCACCGGCGGTTCGGCATCGACCACGGGCTTCCGTGATGGCTTGCCGCTCGTTACCGGCGCGCAGATCGGCGACAGCGGCACCGGGCTGCATCTGGGGCTCGGCATCGTCGCCGCACTCTACCAGCGCACCATGACCGGACAAGGTCAGCGCGTGACCGTGGCGATGCAGGACGGCGTGCTGAACCTGGCGCGCGTCAAACTGCGCGATCAGCAGCGTCTGGCTCATGGCCCGCTCAAGGAATACAGCCAGTACGGCGAAGGGATTCCGTTCGGTGACGCCGTACCGCGCGCCGGCAACGATTCCGGTGGCGGTCAGCCGGGCCGCATCCTGAAGTGCAAGGGCTGGGAGACCGATCCCAACGCCTACATCTACTTCATCACCCAGGCGCCGGTTTGGGAGAAGATCTGCGACGTGATCGGCGAGCCCGGCTGGAAGACCCATCCCGACTATGCCAAGCCTCCGGCCCGACTGACGCGCCTGAACGAAATCTTCGGGCGCATCGAGCAGTGGACCATGACCAAGACCAAGTTCGAGGCGATGGACGTTCTCAACAAGGACGACATTCCCTGCGGCCCGATCCTGTCGATGAAGGAAATCGCCGAGGATCAGTCGCTCCGCGCCACCGGCACCGTCGTCGAGGTGGATCATCCCACCCGCGGCAAGTACCTGTCGGTTGGCAACCCGATCAAACTGTCTGACAGCCCGAGCGAGGTCCTGCGTTCGCCGCTGCTTGGCGAACATACCGATGAGATCCTCCGGCAGGTTCTCGGCTTCTCCGACCACCAAGTGGCGGAAATCCACGATTCCGGCGCGCTCGACCCGCCGCGGAAGGTGGCCGCCGAATAGATAATCTTTTTTCTTTCAGTAACTTACCGAGGCCGCCGGTTTCCGGCGGCCTTTTCCTTTCGATTTGGAAATCCTATCGCCCCATGCTGCATTGCAGAAGTTTTTATGCTGCTATGCAAACAAATGGATTGTTCCTGGCATCTGGCATGCCTATGTTCGGCACAACATTCACCGGAACAAAGGGGACAACCAAATGTCCAAGACTGTTTCTCTCGGTTTCGCACCTTCCGCCACGTTATTCGGCCGCTTGCTCTCGGCCATCGATCGCCTGCTGATGGCCAACGCCCGCATCGCCGTCCGCAATGGCGATCTTCCCTACTTCGGCCTCTGAAAATAAGGCGAAGCCGATCATCTTCGCGGGGCGCGCCCGCTAGCACCCTCCTCCCAGCCTAGACCCCGGTTTTCCGGGGTCTTTTTTTGTTTATGATGAGCAAAGACGAAGGTCGCCGCGGTAGATCCACGATCACCGAATAAAAACTTGCGCTCTGGCATATCACATACCAATATGACGCGCCGGTAGCGCTCGATGCCAAAACAAAAGCGTACCAGGGGAGGAATCATGACCGCCACAACACAAACGACCGAAGCGCCTGCCGAAGGCAAACACTTCCGCTGGCTGCAGCTCGCGATGGGCGTCGTCTGCATGGCGATGATCGCGAACCTGCAATATGGCTGGACGCTGTTCGTCGATCCGATCGACGCCAAATATCATTGGGGTCGGGCCGCGATCCAGCTCGCCTTTACGCTTTTCGTGGTGACGGAAACCTGGCTGGTTCCGGTCGAAGCGTGGTTCGTCGATAAATACGGCCCACGCGTGGTCGTCATGTTTGGCGGCGTCACGATCGCCGTCGCATGGGTGATGAACTCGTATGCGGACTCGCTGGTGCTGCTTTATACCTCCGCGATCATCGCCGGAATCGGCGCCGGCGCAGTGTACGGAACATGCGTTGGCAATGCCCTCAAATGGTTTCCCGATCGCCGCGGACTGGCCGCGGGCGCAACCGCCGCCGGGTTCGGCGCCGGTGCAGCAATCACCGTGGTGCCGATTGCGAAAATGATTGCCACCAGCGGCTATCAGGACGCATTTTTCACTTTCGGCATCGGCCAAGGCGTGATCGTTTTCATCCTTGCCTTTTTCCTCCGCAAACCGTCGCAGGCCATGCCGGCGAAAAAGAAACAGCTCAACCTGCCGCAGACCAAGATCGACTACACGCCGCCGCAGGTGCTGCGCAGCCCGATCTTCTGGGTGATGTATCTGGTTTTCGTGATGGTCGCGGCAGGCGGCCTGATGACGGCAGCGCAGATTGCGCCGATCGCTCATGACTACAAGATCGCCAACGAACCGGTAAGCATGTTCGGCTTCCAGATGGCCGCGCTGACCTTTGCAATTTCGCTCGACCGGATCTTCGACGGGTTCGGACGGCCGTTCTTCGGATGGGTATCCGACAACATCGGGCGAGAGCACACGATGTTCATCGCGTTTGGAACCGCCGCCCTCATGCTGCTGACGCTGTCGGTGTATGGACACAACCCGATTGTCTTCGTGCTGGCGACAGCGGTGTATTTCGGCGTGTTCGGCGAGATCTACAGCCTGTTCCCTGCGACCAGCGGCGACACCTTCGGGGTCAAGTTCGCTACCACCAACAATGGCATGTTGTACACGGCCAAGGGGACCGCATCGCTGCTTGTGCCGCTGGCAAGCCTCGTTGCCGCCAAATATGGCTGGCAGGCCGTTTTCGTCATCGCCGTTGCGCTCAACGCCACCGCGGCGCTGCTGGCGGTGTTCGTGATCAAACCGATGCGGCGCGCGTTTATTCTTGGCGGCGAGGCACCCGTGGCCGCCACCGCACGGGACGCGCGGACTGCCTGACGCTTCCAGGAACCGATCGAAAAAGAGGCGCGCACAAACGCGCCTCTTTTTTTGTACGCAGCTCTTTGGAATACAAAATACAAACGTATACTTCCGGTTCTCCCGCTGCATCCAAATCCAAATGAGCGAGCGCGGAAACGTCAATGCCACTGACATTTTATGGCGAAGGATTTCCTCGTGAAATCAGATTGACAATTGGCATATTGTATACCAATCTTGGCGTTGTGAAGTTGATCCTGCGGCTGACCATGAGGAGCTTGCGATGAAAGTCGGAGACATCCTGCGCAAAAAGACCACGCGTATTGCAACCGTTCGTATGAATGAGACCGTGGCCATCGCGGCCCAGTTGATGCGCGCGAGCAATGTCAGCGCGCTGGTGGTCAAGGACGTTGTCCGGACCGAAGGCAATACCGCAGCCGGCATGTTCACCGAGCGGGACGTCGTCCGTGCCATCGCCGATCACGGCGCGGCCGCCATCAACATGAAGATTTCGCAGCTGATTTCAGTTCAGCAATTGGTCTCCTGCACCTCGAACGATACGATCGAGGACGTTCGTCATCTGATGAACAAGCACCACATCCGCCATCTGCCGGTCATCGACGACTACACTCTGTGTGGCGTGATCAGCATCCGCGACATTTCAACCGCATTCGACGACAAGGCGATGGCAGCGGCGCTGGCCGTTCCTGCCTGACGAACGCTGCGCCGACAATCCGCCGAACTTGGTGCGAAGATGGCGGGACCGCGCGGCGCGGAGAAGCCGGTCGAGGTGAACTCCCCGGCTCTTGCATGACCATGCTGCCCTGACAGGCGCCGCGCGCGGTAGACATTTGCCGATCATGGCGGCATCCTGCCCCCTGAAAACAAAAAAATCAGGGCGCGTATCGCGCCTTGGGGGCAGCGGTTCAGGGGCAGGTGATGATCAAAACACGATTTACCGAGCTCGTCGGTGTCGAACATCCGATCGTCCAGGGCGGGATGCAATGGGTCGGCCGGGCCGAACTGGTCGCCGCCGTCGCCAATGCCGGCGCGCTCGGCTTCATCACCGCGCTGACCCAACCGACGCCGGAAGACCTGACAAAGGAAATCGCGCGCTGCCGTGGCCTGACCGACAAGCCATTCGGCGTCAACCTGACCATTCTCCCGTCGATCAAGCCGCCACCTTACGCAGAATACCGCCAGGCCATTATCGAAAGCGGCGTCAGGATCGTCGAGACCGCCGGCAACAAGCCTCAGGAGCACGTCACGGAATTCAAGAAGCACGGCATCGTGGTCGTGCACAAATGCACCAGCGTCCGCCACGCGCTGTCGGCGGAGCGCATGGGGGTCGACGCGATTTCGATCGACGGTTTTGAGTGCGCCGGCCATCCCGGCGAGGACGATACGCCCGGGCTCATCCTCATTCCGG
This sequence comes from uncultured Alphaproteobacteria bacterium, assembly GCA_963786045.1. Classification (GTDB taxonomy): domain Bacteria; phylum Pseudomonadota; class Alphaproteobacteria; order Rhizobiales; family Xanthobacteraceae; genus Bradyrhizobium. Next base: position 260,586 of record CAWAXR010000025.1, read on the forward strand.
CGGCGGCCGACAAGGTGAAGGTTCCGATGATCGCATCAGGGGGGTTCGGCGACGGCCGCGGCCTGGTCGCGGCCCTTGCGCTGGGCGCCGATGGCATCAACATGGGCACGCGCTTCATGTGCACCAGGGAGAGCCCGATCCATCAACGGATCAAGGAGCGAATCGTCGCCAATGACGAGCGCGAGACCGAGCTGATTTTGCGCACCATGCGCAATACCTCCCGTGTCGCCAAAAACGCGGTCAGCACGAAAGTGGTCGCCATGGAGAAAGAAGGCGCGACCTTCGAGCAGGTTCGCGATCTCGTGGCCGGCGCGCGCGGGAAAATGGTTTATGCGACGGGCGATGCCGACGAAGGCATCTGGTCCGCGGGACAGGTTCAGGGATTGATCCACGATATCCCAAGCTGCGCGGAACTGGTATCCCGCATCATGCGCGATGCGGAAGCCATCATCCAGAGCCGTCTCGAAGGCATGATATCCGGCAACCGCTCTCAAGCCGCCGAATAGGCGGCTCCACGTCACCACCAGACAGGAATGATCGTATGAAGGCCTATGTCTACGGCGCCAACGGCGCTGCAATCACCGAAGTTGCCAAGCCATCTCCGAAGGGCACGCAGGTTTTGGTCCGCGTCCGCGCGTGCGGCCTCAATCGCGCCGACCTCGGCATGACCAAGGGGCACGCGCACGGCAGTGCCGGCGGCGCCGGCACCGTGCTGGGAATGGAATGGGCGGGCGAGATCGCCGAAGTCGGCCCCGAGGCCAGGGGTGTCAAGGTCGGCGACAAGGTGATGGGGTCGGGCAGCGCCGCCTTCGCGGAGTATATGCTCGCCGATCACGGCCGCCTGTTCCGCACGCCGTCGAACATGAACTTCGAGGAAGCCTGCACCCTCCCCATCGCAATCTCCACCATGCACAACGCGGTCGTGACCGTCGGCGGCTTGCAGCCCGGCCAGGCCGTCTTGATTCAAGGCGCCAGTTCCGGCGTCGGATTGATGGCGCTGCAGATCGCAAAGCTCAAGGGCGCGAGGCTCGTGATCGGCTCTTCAACCGATGCGATGCGCCGCGGGCGGCTCAAGGAATTCGGCGCCGATCTGGCCGTGGATTCCAGCGATCCCGGCTGGGTGGATCAGGTACTGCAGGCGACCTCCGGCGAAGGCGTCGACCTGATCGTCGACCAGGTTTCGGGCAAGGTTGCCAGCCAAAATCTCAAGGCCACCAAAATCAAGGGCCGCATCGTCAATGTCGGCAGGCTCGGCGGCACCCATGCCGATTTCAACTTCGACCTGCACGCCGCACGCCGCATCACCTATATCGGCGTCACCTTCCGTACCCGCACGATCGAGGAGATTCGCGAGATCTTCGACGAGGTCCGCAAGGATATCTGGCCGGCCGTGGAATCACGCAAGTTGCAATTGCCGATCGACAAGGTGTTTGCCTTCGACGATATCGGCAAGGCGTTCGAGCACATGGAAGCCAACAAGCATCTCGGCAAGATCGTCGTGACGTTATAAAAAATTGTCGTCGCCGGACGGTGGTGCACTCGGGTGTTCTTGATCCCGAGTTCACCATCGCGAGGTGGATTTTCTGATTTGTTCACCATGTCGTCGGCCGTGCCCCTGCTCGCCCGCGCACCGCTCACGCTGCGTGCCCGGCAATTTGCGACGAACTTCTGTTGCGACTAAGTAGCGATTGTGTCTCGGCCGCGTCTTTAATGTTCCATGACGGGCTGCTAAACCCGCGCCCATGGGACATCCCGTTTACACGACCAAATCCCGCGTCGCGGCGATGTCGATTTTCGCCAGCGCCGGCATGGCGACGGCGAAATTCGCGGTCGGCGTCGCCATCGGCAGCCTCGCTCTGATCTCCGAAGCGCTGCACTCCTCGGTCGACGTGGTCGCGACCGTCGTTACCTGGATGGTGGTGCGAGTGTCCGACCGCCCTGCGGATGAGGAACATCACTACGGCCACGGCAAGCTCGAGAGCCTGTCGGCACTGGGCATCATCGCGATGCTCTACGTTCTGGCGGGCGGAATCCTCGTCGAATCCTATAGCCGTCTACGTGAAGGCGCCCCGCCGCCGACGCTGTCGGCGATCCCGTTCATCGTGCTGCTCGTCGACATCGCGGTAAATTTCTGGCGCGCCCGCGCGCTGCACCGCACCGCCCACGAGACCAGGAGCCAGGCACTGGCCGCCGATGCCCTGCATTTTGCGTCGGATGTGCTTGGCTCGGTCGCCGTCATCATCGGACTTGCGCTTTCGGGACTAGGCTATGCCTGGGGCGATGCCGCGGCCGCCGTCGGCGTGGCGGTCATGATCGCGATGCTGGGCCTGCGGCTGGCGCGCTCCACCGTCGAAACCCTGATCGACCGCGCGCCCGAAGGCGTATCGGAGAAGGCCGCCGCCGCGATCCGGACGGTGCCGGGCGTGGTCGATGTCGAGCGGCTGCGGGCTCGCATGGTGGGATCGACCCACTTCATTGATGCCATTGTGCAGGTGCCCCGCACCTACCCCATCGACCGCATCGAAGAGATCAAGCGGAAGGCGCAAGCCGCGGTCGGCAAAGCGCTCGAGAATGCCGACCTGACCTTCACCGCCGTGCCGGTCGCGCGGGATAATGAGAGCGTCCGCGAACGTATCATGGTGATCGCCCGCAATTCCGGTCTCGCCGTGCACCATGTCACCGTGCACGATCTCGGCGGCAAGCTCACCGTCAGCATCGACCTCGAAGTCGACGGCGATATGGCGCTGACAGCGGCCCATGACATCGCCCACGGGCTGGAGCGGAGCATTCGCGACGAATTCGGCGAGGATGTCGAAGTCGACACCCACATCGAACCGCTTGAGCCGGAACTGCCGCTCGGCACCGATGCCGCCCCCGACCGGGTCGAAGCCATCAAGGCCGCGCTGTCGCGGTTCGCCGCCAATGGCGCAATCCATGACATACATAGCGTTCGGGTGCGCGACACGGATGCCGGCGAAATCGTGAACTTTCATTGCCGCGCCGCGCCGTCGATGAGCGTGATCAAGGTTCACCAGAATGTCGACGAGATCGAGCGCGCATTGCGACGCGCTTTTCCGACCGTAAAGCGCGTGATCAGTCACGCCGAGCCGCCGAACGCCTAGCCGAAATCCGGCTTACCGCGCGCGTTCCCCTTTCGGACTCGCTTCGCGGGCGGCTTTGCGGAGAATTTCGCAGACCGGATTCTCCGTGGACAACATTTATTTGCATTAACGAATCGTTGACTCTCGACAGGCTGCGAAAACTGGATTCAAATATCTCTGATTCGGAAGCGTCTGGGGTTCTTCCGATCGGGGTACACAAAAGTTTCCAAGGGGGCCAAAGGCATGGCGCACGCACACGCCGCGAGCGCGTGCGTCCAATCCGATTCGATCAAAGGATTGGCGCAATCGATCGCAAAACCAGCCTACCACAGGCTGCTGATAGCGGAGCCCGCACTCCGCCGAGCTGTGCCCACGCTGATCATCGCATTCCTTATCACGATTTGCCTTGGCGCATTCGTGCAGGTGATCGATCAGAACCGCCAAAAGCGCGCGTCAATCAAGCGCGACCTGGCCGCGGCCGCCGAACTGCTTGCCGAGCGCCTCGAACGCATCACTTCGGATCGACAGGATCGCGCGGCATCCTTCGAGCGCCTGCAACTCCTTTTGCCCGGCCTCATTCCGTCCTGGGCCGTCGCGGCCGGCAGGCACGTCATCGTCACCGGCATGGATCAGCGCATTCTCGCGCGTGTTCCGGTTGAATCCGGGATCGGCGACACTGGCCGCATCCTCGACACCATCGGAGCGGTGCTGCCGATGGGAGCACCCGGGCAGCAGGCCGCCGTGACCGACATCACCCTGCCGAACGGCGATGAAGCGCTGGCTATACGGCACGTCGTTAGATCGCTGCCCGGCCAGGTGATCATCATTCAGGAAAAGGTGGATTCGATCTGGCGCTCGGACGCGGCCCTGTCGGTGACGCTTTCCGCCACCACTGGCTTTGTCGTGCTGATCCTGGGGTTCGCGTTCCACTGGCAATCGACCCGCGCGCGCGAGGGCGATTTGATCAATGATGCCGTGCGTGGCCGCATCGATACCGCGCTTAATCGCGGACGTTGCGGGTTGTGGGATTGGGATCTCTCTCGCGGCAGGATCTTCTGGTCGCAATCGATGTTCACGATGCTGGGCCTCGAAAACCGCAGCGACCTCTTGACCTTCGGCGAAGTCAATGCGCTGGTGAAATCCGATGACATCGACCTGTTCGCGATCGCCGATCAGCTCATTTCCTCGAAGATAAATCACATCGACCAGACCTTTCGCATGCAGCACACCGGCGGTCACTGGATCTGGCTGCGGGTGCGCTGCGAACTCAGCCAGGGCGCCGCCGATGCCGGCCTGCACCTGATCGGCATCGCCGTCGACATCACCGAGCAAAAGAGCCTGGCGGAGAAAACGATCGAAGCCGACCTGCGGCTGCGCGATGCGATCGAGACCATCCCGGAGGCCTTCGTATTGTGGGACGCGGGAGACCGCCTGGTACTCTGCAACTCGCATTTCCAGCGGCTGCACAAGCTGCCGGATTCAGCGGTGACGCCGGGCACGTCCTATGAAACCGTCATCGAAGTCGGCAGAATGCCGGAGGTCCGCACCCGGTTGCACGAAGTCGCCAACCAGGCGCCGGGCGCGAGAACCTTCGAGGCGCAGCTCGACGACGGAAGCTGGCTGCATATCAGCGAGCGCCGGACCAAGGACGGCGGCTACGTCTCGGTCGGAACCGACATCACCCGCATCAAGGAACACGAACAAAAGCTGGTCGAAAACGATCTTCGGCTGCGCGCCACGGTGATCGACCTCAAGCGCTCGCAGAGCGCGCTCGAACGGCAGGCCATCGAACTTGCCGATCTCGCGGAGAAATACTCCGAAGAGAAAACCCGCGCCGAGGAAGCAAACCAGACCAAATCCAAATTCCTCGCCAACATGAGCCACGAGCTGCGCACGCCGCTCAATGCCATCATTGGATTTTCCGAGATCATGGAAAGCGGCATGTTCGGAACGCTGGGTTCGGAGAAATACCAGGAATATTGCCACGACATCCTTACCAGCGGGCATTATCTGCTCGAAGTGATCAACGACATCCTGGATATGTCGAAGATCGAAGCCGGCAGGATGAAGCTCGATATGGAGCAACTCGATCTGTCCAGGACGCTCGCGGAATCCCTGCGGGTGGTGTCCGGGCGGGCCGACGACAAGAACCTGCAAGCTCGATGCGGACATCGATGGCCCCATTTCCGTCGTCGCGGATCGCCGGGCAACCAAGCAGATCCTCGTCAATCTCTTGTCCAACGCGGTCAAATTCACGCCCGATGGCGGCAAGGTGGTCGTCCGCAGCCAGGTGCTTGAGGACTCCATTGTGCTGTTGATTGCCGACACCGGCATCGGCATCGCCCCTCAGTCGCTGCGGCGACTGGGCCGGCCGTTCGAGCAGGTTGAAAGCCAGTTGACCAAGACCTATCACGGCTCAGGCTTGGGACTGGCTATCGCGAGATCGCTGACCAATCTGCATGGCGGATCGATGCGGTTGCGCTCGAAGCTCGGCACCGGCACGGTGGTCCGCGTGTCGCTGCCGCGCGATGCGGGCAAGGCCCAACAGCGGATGTCCGCCGCTGCATAGCATCCGATCGGACCTGATTGAATCTGTACCGATCTGTTGGCTGCCGACGTTTTCCTCTGGCGAACAGGCACCCACTTCGCTCGAAAACGCAGTGCACCGGGCCCTGAAAATTGCGTTCAGGTCCCCAGCGCCGGGGCAACCTCCCGCGCAATCTGAACCAGCGCAGCAATCAGCGGCGTCATCGGATCGCGCTGCGGGATCACCATCCCGATACTATAGTTTACCTCAGGATCGACGATCGGAATGCTGCGGACGGCATCTGCCAGCCCGAGCGTTTCCGCAAGCTTCGCCGGCATCACGCTGGCCCAGCGGCCGGTCTTGACGTGCGTATAAAGAACCAGCAGCGAGTTCGAGGTCAGCGTCGGCGTCGCCTCGGCCCCCACGGAGCGAAGGGCGCGATCGATAATGCGCCGGTTCTGCATGTCCGACGTCAGCAGGCATAAGGGAACCTGCCCGACTTCCGTCCAGGTGACCTGTTTGCGATCGCCGAACATGGCATCCGGCGAAGTCAGCAGGCGGTAGCTCTCGTTGTAGAGCGGAATGGTGCGGACCTTGCCGATCGGCTCGTTCTCGATGTAGGTCAGGCCGGCGTCGACTTCCAGATTTTCCAGAAGGCCGAGCACGTCGGCCGAGGTGCAGGACTGGATACGAAAGCGCACTTCCGGATGGCGCGCGCGAAACGGCGTGGTCAGTGAAGCAACCATGCCCAGCACGGTGGGAATCGCCGCAATCCGGATTTCTCCGGAAAGCTTGTCCTTCAGGCTATTGATTTCCTGGCGCATCGCACGGGCGTCGCTGACGATACGCCGCGCCCAGTCAAGCGTGCGTTCGCCTTCGGGCGTAAAGCCCTGGAACCGCGAGCCGCGCTGCACCAGCATCACGCCAAGGATTTCCTCAAGCTGCTTGAGGCTCGTCGACATCGTCGGCTGGGTGACGCCACAGGCCTCGGCGGCCCGTCCGAAGTGACGTTCCTTGGCCAGCGCGAGCAGAAGTTCCAGTTTTTCGATCAAGAATAGCCCCACGGTTTCAGGGTAACGAATACCACGGTACCTGGCGGACAAGTACGCAAAAAGCCGGGTCCGACGAACGTCGTATTACGGTATCAGGCGCCTCTCATTTGATTTTCATATGGCACTGATACCATATCTATATCGATCGCATTTCCGTATCGCCGCATGAGACAGCTTTATTGATTTTTGGACCGATTCCAATTCTCATGCGTTTGGTAATAAGCCTCTGATAGAGAATGCGGATGATGCCAGTTTACGAACCATGGAACGCTGCGCGCGGCGCCGAAATCGTCGCGGAGCACACGCACCTTGAAGGTGCAACGCTGGTGATCCTGCACGCGCTGCAGGAAGCGTTCGGCTACGTGCCGGAGCCGGCAATTCCGATGATCGCCTCGGCGTTGAATCTGTCGCGGGCCGAGGTCCACGGCGTATTCACATTCTATCACGATTTCCGCCACAAGCCCGCGGGCCGGCACGTCCTGAAGCTGTGTCGCGCCGAAGCCTGTCAGGCCGCCGGCGGCGACGCGCTCGCCGCGCGTGCGGAAGCGAAGCTCGGCGTTACCATCGGAAATACCACGCCGGATGAGCGCGTGACGCTGGAGCCGATCTATTGCCTCGGCCTTTGCGCCACCGCGCCCTCGGCGATGCTCGACGGCCGCGTGGTCGGACGATTGGATGAAGCGCGCATCGACGCGCTGGTCGCGGAGGCGCAACAATGAGCTTGCGTGTTTTTGTTTCGCGGGATGCGGGCGCGATCGCCGTCGGCGCCGATGAGATAGCCGTGACGCTGGAGCGGACCGCGGCAAAACGCGGCGCGGCCATTGAAATCGTCAGAACCGGTTCGCGTGGCCTGTATTGGCTGGAGCCGATGGTCGAGGTCGCAACGGCACAGGGGCGCGTCGCGTTCGGCCCGCTGACCGGGGCCGATGTCGCGTCCGTGCTCGACGCGATGCTCGCCGATGGCCCGCATGCGCTGCGACTCGGCATCACCGAAGAAATTCCCTGGTTGAAACGGCAAACCCGCCTGACCTTCGCGCGATGCGGCGTGGTCGACCCGCGCTCGCTGGAGGATTACCGTGCCCATGACGGTTACAAGGGGCTCGAGCGCGCGCTGACGCTGACCCCGGACGCCATTCTCGCCGATGTCACCGCATCCGGGTTGCGTGGCCGCGGCGGCGCCGGTTTTCCGACCGGCATCAAATGGAAGACCGTGGCGCAGACCAGCGCCGATCAAAAATACATCGTCTGCAATGCCGACGAAGGCGACAGCGGCACCTTCGCCGACCGCATGATCATGGAAGGCGACCCCTTCGTGGTGATCGAAGGCATGACCATTGCCGGCGTCGCGGTCGGCGCCACCAAGGGCTACATCTATATCCGCTCGGAATATCCGCATGCGGTCGAGGCGATGGACGCGGCCATCGTGGCGGCGCGCCGCAGCGGCTATCTCGGTACGCGCATCGGCGGCGGTTCACACAGCTTCGATCTCGAAGTCCGGGTCGGCGCTGGCGCCTATGTCTGCGGCGAAGAGACCTCGCTCCTGGAAAGCCTGGAGGGCCGTCGCGGCATCGTTCGCGCCAAGCCCCCCCTGCCCGCGCATAAGGGCCTGTTCGGCAAGCCCACCGTGATCAACAACGTGCTGTCGTTTGCGGCGATACCCTTCATCCTTGCCGGAGGCGCCAAAGCCTATGCCGATTTCGGCATGGGCCGCTCCCGCGGCACCATGCCGATCCAGCTCGCCGGCAACGTCAAACATGGCGGCCTGTTCGAGGTTGCCTTCGGCATCACGCTTGGCGAACTGGTCGACGACGTCGGCGGCGGCACCTTTACAGGACGTCCTGTCCGGGCCGTGCAGGTCGGCGGCCCGCTCGGCGCCTATTTTCCGCGAGCGCTGTTCGACACGCCATTTGATTATGAGGCCTTCGCGGCGCGCGACGGCCTGATCGGCCACGGAGGCATCGTGGTGTTCGACGACAGCGTCGATATGTCGAAACAGGCCCGCTTCGCGATGGAATTTTGCGCGATCGAATCCTGCGGCAAATGCACACCCTGCCGGATCGGATCGACCCGCGGCGCCGAGACCATCGACAAGATTCGCGCCGGCGAGCGCGTGGCGGAGAATATCGCCGTCGTCGAAGACCTCTGCAACACCATGAAATTCGGCTCGCTCTGCGCGCTGGGCGGATTCACGCCCTACCCTGTCATGAGCGCGCTGAAGCACTTCCCGGAAGATTTCGGCCCGGCGTCCACGAAGCTGCAGGCCGCGGAATAAAGGAGATCGCCATGTCGCTGATCCATGAAACCGATTTCGGAACGCCGCGCTCCAAGTCCGAGGCCATGGTCACGCTCACCATCGACGGCCAGAGCGTCACTGTGCCGGAAGGCACCTCGATCATGCGTGCGGCGATGGAGGCCGGCACGCAGATTCCGAAACTCTGCGCCACCGACATGGTGGACGCCTTCGGCTCCTGCCGGCTGTGCCTGATCGAGATCGAGGGCCGCGCGGGAACGCCCGCTTCCTGCACGACCCCGGCCATGCAAGGCCTCGTGGTCCACACCCAGACCGAGCGGTTGAAGAAGCTGCGCAAGGGCGTGATGGAACTCTACATCTCCGACCATCCGCTGGACTGCCTGACCTGCGCCGCCAACGGTGACTGCGAATTGCAGGACATGGCGGGCGCGGTGGGCCTGCGCGACGTGCGCTACGGCTATGAGGGTGAAAACCATGTCTTCGCCAAGACCAACGGCGCCGCGAATGCGGCATGGATGCCAAAGGACGAATCCAATCCGTATTTTACCTATGAACCGTCGAAATGCATCGTCTGCTCACGCTGCGTCCGCGCCTGCGAGGAAGTCCAGGGTACCTTTGCGCTGACCATCTCCGGACGCGGTTTTGACAGCCGGGTCTCGCCCGGCATGAGCGAAAGCTTCCTCGGCTCCGAATGCGTGTCCTGCGGCGCCTGCGTGCAGGCCTGCCCGACCGCCACCCTCACCGAAAAGTCGGTGATCGAAATCGGCCAGCCCGAACATTCCGTGGTGACGACCTGCGCCTATTGCGGTGTCGGCTGCTCCTTCAAGGCCGAAATGCGCGGCGAGGAAGTCGTCCGCATGGTGCCTTACAAGGACGGCAAGGCCAATCGCGGCCATTCCTGCGTCAAGGGCCGCTTCGCCTGGGGTTACACTACCCACAAGGAGCGCATCCTCCATCCGATGATCCGTGAAAAAATCACCGATCCCTGGCGCGAAGTGTCGTGGGAGGAAGCCTTCAACCATGCGGCCTCCGAGTTCAAGCGCATCCAGGCCAAATACGGCCGCGACTCCATCGGCGGCATCACCTCGTCGCGGTGCACCAACGAGGAAACCTATCTGGTGCAGAAGCTGATCCGCGCCGGCTTCGGCAACAACAATGTCGATACCTGCGCCCGCGTCTGCCATTCGCCGACCGGCTATGGGCTGGCCACCACCTTCGGCACCTCGGCCGGCACCCAGGACTTCGACTCTGTCGAGCACACCGACGTCGTCCTGATCATCGGCGCCAATCCGACCGATGCGCATCCGGTGTTCGCCTCGCGCATGAAGAAGCGGCTGCGCGCCGGCGCCAAGCTGATCGTGGTCGATCCACGGCGGACCGATATCGTTCGCTCGGCCCATGTGGAAGCCCAGCATCACCTGCCGCTGCTGCCGGGTACCAACGTCGCCGTGCTGACCGCGATGGCGCATGTGATCGTCACCGAAGGTCTCGTCAATGAGGCCTTCGTCCGCGAACGCTGCGACTGGGACGAGTTCCAGGATTGGGCGCATTTCGTCGCGCTGCCGAAGAACAGCCCGGAGGCAACCGCCATTGCGACCGGCGTCGACCCCAAAGAACTGCGCGCCGCGGCGCGGTTGTACGCCACCGGCGGCAACGCCGCGATCTATTACGGATTAGGCGTCACCGAACACAGCCAGGGCTCCACGACGGTGATCGCGATCGCCAATCTCGCCATGGCGACCGGCAATATCGGCCGGCCCGGTGTCGGCGTGAACCCCTTGCGTGGCCAGAACAATGTGCAGGGTTCTTGCGACATGGGCTCGTTCCCGCACGAACTGCCCGGCTATCGACACATCTCGGGCGACGCGGTACGCGAGTCGTTCGAGGCCATGTGGAACGTCAAGCTCAACAAGGAACCGGGCTTGCGCATTCCCAACATGTTCGATGCCGCCGTCGAGGGCACGTTCATGGGGCTTTACGTGCAGGGTGAGGATATCCTGCAGTCCGACCCCAACACCAAGCACGTCGTGGCGGCGCTATCGGCGATGGAATGCGTCATCGTCCACGATCTCTTCCTCAACGAAACCGCCAACTACGCCCATATTTTCCTGCCGGGATCCACCTTCCTCGAGAAAGACGGAACTTTCACCAACGCCGAGCGCCGCATCCAGCTCGTCCGCAAGGTGATGTCGCCGCGCAACGGCCTGGCCGACTGGGAGGTGACGATCCGCCTCGCCAAAGCGATGGGTTTTGAGATGAATTATACCCATCCGTCCGAGATCATGGACGAGATCGCTGCGCTGACCCCGACGTTCAGCGGCGTTTCCTTTGCGAAGCTCGAGGAGCTCGGCTCTGTACAATGGCCCTGCAACGAGAAGGCGCCGGAGGGAACGCCGGTCATGCACATCGACGGCTTCGTGCGGGGCAAGGGCAAGTTCGTCATCACCGAATATGTCCCCACTGACGAGCGTACCGGTCCACGCTATCCGCTGTTGCTGACGACGGGACGCATCCTCAGCCAGTACAATGTCGGCGCACAGACCCGGCGAACCGAAAATATCGTCTGGCATGAGGAAGACCGGCTCGAGATTCATCCCCACGACGCCGAGCAGCGCGGCGTGCGCGATGGCGATTGGGTGCGGCTTGCAAGCCGTGCCGGGGAAACCACCCTGCGCGCGCTGATCACCGAACGGGTCGCTCCGGGCGTGGTCTATACGACGTTCCATCATCCGGACACGCAAGCCAACGTCATCACCACGGAATATTCCGACTGGGCCACGAACTGCCCGGAATACAAGGTCACGGCGGTGCAGATATCGCCTTCCAACGGCCCGTCGGAATGGCAGAAGGCCTACGACGAACAAGCCCGCCACTCCCGGCGCATTGCGCCTGTCGTGGAAGCCGCGGAGTAGAGGAATGCGCGATCCGGTGCGCACGGTTGATCGTCAGGTCTGGCGCGACGGAGGCTTGAGCTCTGGCACGCGTACCATTCCGGAAGAGACCGCGATCGCGATCACCTACAATGGCGGCACTTATGCCGTGATGATGGGCACCCCGCAGAATTTGGCGGATTTCGCGGTCGGGTTCAGCCTCAGCGAAGGAATCGTGCAATCCCCTGACGATATCCGTTCGCTCGATATCATTGATCTCGACGATGGCATCGAGCTGCGAATGTGGCTTACGCAGGCGAATGCGGATCGGCTCAATGAACGGCGGCGGCGCATCGCGGGTCCCACCGGTTGCGGCATATGCGGGATCGACTCGATTGCCGAAGCCGTGCGCCCCGCAGCCGTCGTCACGCAGGGCCGGTGCTTCTCGTCGCGAGAGGTGATGACGGCGATGCAGAGCATTGCGCCATTGCAAGCCATCAACATCGAAACCCGTGCGGTACACGCCGCGGCATTCTGGATGCCGGGACGCGGTATCGTCGCCCTGCGCGAGGACGTCGGTCGCCACAATGCCCTCGACAAATTGGCCGGCGCCCTGGCGCAGGACAAGACCTCCACGAGCGAAGGCATGGTGTTGCTGACCAGCCGGGTCTCGGTCGAGATGGTTCAGAAGACCGCGGCGATGGGCACGCCAGTCATTGTTGCGGTTTCCGCGCCGACCGCGCTGGCGGTACGGATGGCGGATGCCGCCGGCATTACCCTTGCCGCGATCGCGCGTGCCGACGGGTTCGAGATATTCACGCATCCGGGCCGGATTACGTTCGCGGCCGTCACGCAAGGAGCCGTCCATGTCGCCTGACCGGCTGATCTACATGGCCAATCAAATCGGAAAATTCTTCGAGAGCCAGGGCCATGACAGGGCGGTTCCGGGAATTGCCGAGCACATCCGGAAATTCTGGGACCCGCGGATGCGCTCCACGATCCAGGCCCACCTCGACGCGGGTGGCGCGGGGCTCGATCCCGATGTCCGGGATGCCATCGCAACGCTCAAGGCTGCCAGCGCCTTGCAACGATAGCCCCTCATCGGCTATCGCCCCGAGAGCGGCACTAATCCGGCCTTCAGGATCACCGGCGCCGCTTCGGGCGAAGCGAGGAAGCGGATCAACGCACTGGCCGCCTCGGGCTGCCGGACCGTGCTCGTGAGCGCGCCCGCGAAAGAAAACTTTGGCTGAAGCTCGGCCGGGATCGTACCGACGAAGCTGATTCCGGGGACATGTATCAGCTCGCTGACCTGCTGAAAGCCGATCTCCGCCTCGCCACGTGCAACTACCGCAGCCACCGGCTCGCCGGACGGTGGTCCTCGCACCTTTCGGCTCTTGCCCGCGATCTGGTCTGCGACGCCGAGCCTGGCGAACAACGTGGTCGATAGATAGGTGCCGCTGCCGCTGTCTGAGTACGCGATGGACTTTGCCGCCAGCAGCGTGTTCCGGAATGCCTCGACGCTGCTGATGTCCGGCTTTGCTGCGCCAGCGCGCACAACCATGCCGATCAGCGAGCGGACAAACTCGGTCTTGCTGTCGGCGCGCACCAATCCTCGCTTGCCCAGCTCGTCGGCCGCCCCTCCATCCAGGATCACGACATCGGCGGCCTCGCCTCGGGCGAGGCGAGCGGGGATCGCCTCCGGAGAGTCACCCATGGATGGGCCGCGGGTCGTGACCAGATGGTGACCGCTCGCGCGTTCGAATGCCGGAGCCAGCTCGGAATAAACGCCGTAGAAGCCCGACGAGATCATCACCTGCACGTCGGCGGCAGAAGCTGCCCTCACCGCCAACAGGGCGGCCACGCCAACCATGCCTAACCAGCGAAAAACCAACCTTGGTTTCATAGGGGCTCCTCCTGCCTTGACTCCGGCGGCATCGTAACGTGACAAAGGCCTGCGACAAGGCAATTCAAGTCAACCCAGGCGCGGCTCAAGCAGCATCGGCGCCCCCGGACGTCCGACGTGGAATCGGAAAATCAGCGTAGCCTGGCTAGCTACCGGTGCCGATCAACATCCGAAACACCCGGCGCACCTCGGCTTGCATCTCCTTGACCCGCGCTTGAAGCGAGGAAAAGTCCGGAGCATCGCCGGCGCGTGCCAGGATCCGCAAGAGATCCTCCCCCGACGTCTCCGGATTGAATCTTTCGCTGACGCAGAGCCGCAGAATTTGCGTCAGGTCATGATAGAGCCGCGTTCCCGAACGCAGGATTTCCGCCGATGATTGCGGCAGTACGCCGAGCCGCGCGGCATTATCGAGCACGCGCAGGGTACTGACGTCGAGGATATCGGGCTTGTCGGCGGCATGAACGAGCTGCAGATATTGAGCGATGAAATCGATATCGACCATGCCACCCGCGGCATATTTCAGGTCCCAGATGTCGTCCTCGCCCTTTTCGAGCGCGACGGCGCGGCGCATATCCGCGACATCGCTGGCAACGACGGCGGCGTCCCGCGGCCGCGTCAGGACCCGGCGAATGATCGCCTCGATCCGCCTTCGAAAATCCGGGGACGCTGAAATCACCCGGGCACGAGTCAGTGCCATATGCTCCCAGGTCCATGCCTCCTTGTCCTGGTAATCGGCGAACGAATCGACATGCGAAGCCACCGGGCCGGCCCGGCCCGAGGGCCGCAGCCGCATATCCACCTCATAAAGCACGCCGTAATTCGTCCGGGTCGTAAATGCACTGATCAGCCGCTGGGTAAAGCGCGCGAAATAATGCGCCCCATGCAGGGATTTCGCGCCGTCGGAATCCGGCGTGTCAGGGTCGAATTCATAGAGCAGGATCAGATCGAGGTCGGAGGCGGCCGTCATTTCACGGCTGCCGAGCCTGCCCATCGCCAGGATTGCGGTCTGCTGATCCTTGATCCGACCATACTGGCCAACGAATTGCTCGGTCACCAAGCCATGGACGGTATGGACGATGCCCTCGGCGACGTCGGCAAAGGCAATGCTGGCCTGCTGGGCGGAGACCGTGCCGGACAAAATACGCGTACCGATCAGAAACAGGCTTTCGCGGCCGAACAGTCTCAATCGATCGAGAAACTCCTCGTAGGAATGGGCATCCTTCAAGGTCGCAGCTAACCGCTCCGACAACTCGCGCCGATCCGGCATCGCGCCAAAGAAGCGCGGATCGATCAGCCCGTCCATAATTTGCGGCTGCCGCGCCAGCATATCGCCGAGACGCGGCGCAGCACCCAGGATCAGCGCCACCAATGCGACGAGGTCGCGGTTCTGACTGAGCAGTGCGAACAGCCTGCCGCCGCGTTGCAACGCCTGCAGGAAACGATCGAATACCACCACCGCGTTATCGGGGTCTTCGGCGTTGGCGAGACCCACGATCAACGCTGGGACGAACTCGATGAACGCGCTGCGCGTGGGTTCCGACCTGAACACGCGATAGTCGCCGTCCAGCCACTGCTGCACGGTCTGTGCCACCATAAGTGGCTTCTTGAAGCCGAGCGAGGCGAGGTGTTCCATCAGACGCGGATCGTCTGGACCCGACATATAGTCCACCGCCGGCAATTTCGCGGTACCGGCCGGATCGCCTTCAAACAGCTTGGCATAATGTCCCTGCACGACATTGAGATGGCCGAGCAGGTCGCTCGCGAACGCGGCGCGGCTTTCGTAGCCGAAAAAGCAGGCGAAGCGCTCCACCGCTTCGCCATCGTCAGGCAGCGCGTGGGTCTGCTCGTCTGCCATCATCTGCAGCCGGTGTTCGACCCGGCGCAGAAATTCGTAGGCCGCCGTAAGTTGATCGCACGCCTCGAAGGTGATCCAGTTGCTCGAGGCCAGCAAGCTCAGCGCCTGAAGCGTCGGCCGCACCCGCAATTCGGGGTGCCGGCCGCCCGCGATCAACTGCTGGGTCTGCGCGAAGAATTCGATTTCGCGGATTCCGCCGCGCCCGATTTTGACATTGTGGCCCTCGACCGCGATTTCGCTTTGCCCGCGATAGGTCTGCATCTGGCGCTTCATGTCGTGCACGTCGGCAAGAGCTGCAAAATCCAGATGCTTGCGCCAGACAAAGGGCGCGAGTTCCGCAATCAGCGCCTCGCCGGCCCTGAGGTCGCCGGCGCAGGGCCGCGCCTTGATCATGGCGGCGCGCTCCCAGGTCCGCCCTTCCCGCTCGTAATAATGCAGCGCCGAGGCGATCGAGATCGCCACCGGCGTCGAGGCGGGATCCGGCCGCAGCCGCAGATCGACACGAAAGACGTAGCCGTCGCCGCTTCGCTGCTGCAATATCCGCGACAGCCCTTGCGTCACACGCACGAAGAACGGCTGCGGTTCGATGTCGGGTGCAAGCGTGGACGCGCCAGCATCGAAAAACACGATCAGATCGATGTCGCTGGAAAAATTCAGCTCGCCCGCGCCCATCTTGCCCATCGCGAGCACAATCAGGCCACTGCCGTCCTCGGGACAATCCGGGTTTGGTGGTAACATCCTCCCGCGCGCGGCTTCCTGCTGCAACAGGAACCGCAGCGCCAATTGCACGGATGCGACTGCAAGATCGGTCAGCGCCGCCGTCACCCGCATCACCGGCCAGACGCCCCCAATGTCGCACAGCGCAATCAAGAGAGCTGCTTCCGACTTCAAGCGACGGAGCTTGTGCATCACATCGGCTTCACTTGGGGCGGCCCAAACCTCGCCGCGGGTCTTTTCGATCAAGTGCGCCAGATGCCGCTCGGGTTCGCACTCCAGCACCCTGATCGCGCGCGCTCCGTCCGCGCGAACAAGATCAAAAAGATATGGGGAGGCATCGGCGATGCCCAAAAGAATGGTCCTGGCCCGGGGAAATCGCGCCAGCAGATCGCCGATCGCCGCCGCCTGTCCCGGCGCAAGATCGGCCAGCCAATCCCTCAGCCGCTGCTCGGCGCTGTCAGGGGCCGTCACATGCGGTCCGTCCACGAACCGCGCGGCCACTGGGCCGGATTTGACATTCGCTTCGGTGCTTCCGCGAATCGTCATGACAAATGTCAAATCCAAAAACCGCGCGGCATTCGCATCGTTGCCCGTCTCCTCCGGGTTCCGAGATCCCAAAGAGAGTTCGCAGCTACCGGATACGAATCACCACCGGAACCTGGACGATGGTGTTCCGCGTCGTCCCGCGCGGATGAATTCATGCCGCCTTCTGTGGCACATCCTGCGTTTGAGCCGCAAGCCCGTCACTGACGCCGGGCAGCGCCGGGATCGCCAGGGTTGCGATCAGACCCGGATGAGCATCATCGAGCCTGAGGTCGCCGCCATGCAACGTTGCTACCGCCGACGCCAGGCTTAATCCAAGACCGGAGCCGGGCTGGGTTCGGCTCGCCTCCAGCCGGACAAAACGCTCCACCGCATGCTTGCGATCCGCCGGCGGAATCCCCGGGCCATGGTCGGTGACGCTGAGCAGCACCCGATCGCCGTCGCGCCGGGCCTCGACCAGGATTTCTTTTTGGTTGGCACCGGTGCCCAGCGGCGGCACAGCGGCAACAGGCTTGCCGTATTTGATTGCGTTCTCGACCAAATTCGCCAACGCTTGGCTGATCAATTCGCGGTTGCCGTGCAGCGGGGCGGACTCTGTCTTGACGTTCAGGGTCATGCCTCCGTCTTCGGCGAGCGGTTCATAAAGTTCGTGAATGCCGTTGGCGACTTCGGCGGCATCGAAATTATCCATATTGCCGCGGGCCTGCCCGGACTCGGCGCGCGCGATCATCAAGAGCGCATTGAAGGTGCGGATCAGGCCATCGGATTCCTCGATGGTCCGTTCGAGCGCGGCACGGTATTCGGCCTCGGTTCCGGATTTTGCCAATGCCTCCTCGGCACGATTGCGCAATCGCGTCAGCGGCGTCTTCAGGTCGTGGGCGATATTGTCGGAGACTTCCTTCAGCCCCACCATCAGGGCTTCAATGCGTTCCAGCATGGCGTTGAGATTTTCCGCCAGGCGATCAAGCTCGTCGCCGCTGCGCCCGACCGGCAGCCGGCCGCTCAGATCGCCCGCCATGATGCGCTGGGTGGTTCCGGTCATGGCATCGATCCGCCGCAGCACGCGCCGCGCGACAAAGACGCCGCCGCCAAGGCCGAGCACCACCACAATCAACACCGACCATTGCGCGGCTTTGGCGACAATGCCTAACAGCCGCCGCCGCTCCTCCAGATCGCGCCCGATCAAAAGCCTGAAGCCACTGGAGAGCTCGGTAACCCGCACCAGCGCAAAATGATCTGCGGCGTCCTGCTCGTCGAGCCGACGATAGGCGGTCTCGGACCATCCGGACGTCGCCATCACGCCCGGCGCAAGCGAACCGACATTGCCGGCGATCGCCTGCCCTGCCGGCGTGGTCACGAGGTACAGATTGGCGCCGGGCCGTAGCGCACGGTTCTCGATGGTGAGAACCAGGCCACGCAGACCGCGTCGCCCGAAGATATCACCGATCTCGCCGGTTTCCGCGTTCACGGTGGTCGTAATCTGCTCGGTGATCAGCCGCCGCGTGTTCCAGGCGAAATAACCCAGCAGCGACGCCGCAAACAGCCCAAACAAGAACAGATAGACCAGCGTCAACCGGAACGCCGTGGTTCGGATCAGCTTACCGAATGCCGTCACGGATCATGTATCCCGCGCCGCGAATGGTGTGGAGCAACGGCCGCTCGAAGCCCTTGTCGATCTTGGAACGCAGCCGTGAAATATGCACGTCAATGACGTTGGTCTGCGGATCGAAATGATAATCCCAGACGTTCTCCAGCAGCATGGTCCGCGTTACCACCTGCCCGGCGTGTTTCATCAGATATTCCAGCAGCCGGAATTCGCGCGGCTGCAACGTCAACTCGTCCTTGCCGCGCGTCACCCGGTGCGAAAGACGGTCGAGTTCGAGGTCGCCCACGCGGTAACTGGTTTCCTCCGCCGGGCCGCCGCGGCGGCGCGACAGAACTTCGATCCGCGCCAGCAATTCGGCGAATGAATAGGGCTTTGGCAGATAATCGTCGCCACCGGCGCGCAGGCCCTTGATGCGGTCGTCGACCTGTCCGAGCGCAGAGAGGATCAAAACGGGCGTCCGGTTGCCCTTTTCGCGCAAGGCGCCAATCAGCGACAGACCGTCGCGTTTCGGCAGCATGCGGTCGACCACGAGCACGTCGTACTCGCCGCTCTCGGCGAGAGCCAACCCTTCCTCGCCATTGCCGGCGAGATCGGCGACATAACCGACTTCGCGGAACGCCTTGACCAGATAGTCGGCGGACTCACGGTCGTCTTCGATAATCAAGAGGCGCATCTGCGTGTCGGTTGCGGTCAAATCAGGCAGCTTTCTATCACCATGGCGCGGTCGGCAGCCTCATGCAAGGCGACCTCCCTTCTGGGACAAAAAAAGCGGGCGGTGAAGCTGGGGGGACCTCACCGCCCTTTTAACCTTCCGACGAAGGGGGGCGTTTTCCACCGGAAGGTAGCTTGAGGGAGCGGGCTTTTGGCCCGCCCCCCGGAAAGAGCCGTCGGCGGGGGCGACTGTTGCCGGCGACACCCTCCATTCTGCGTTCATGATCCGAACAGGCCCGCCATCCAGATCATGCTCCAGGCGCTCGGCTCATCCTTTCGCCAGCGGGATCGCGACAAAGCGCGACGACCCGCCGCTCTTGATGCGCATCAGAACGCTGTTCTTGTTGTCGCTGCGTGCGGCGTTGATCGCTTCGCGCACGTCGCCGACATTGGCGACGCTCTTTCCGGCGACTTCCAGAATAACGTCACCTTCCTTGAAACCACGCTCGGCCGCCGCGCTCTTCGGATCGACGTCGGTCACAACAACGCCCTCCTTGCCGGCGCCGGCAACGCTGTTGGCAGGCGCGAGCGTCAGGCCGAGCTTCGGCACGTCGGTACCACGAGTAGCACTGCCCTTGTCGCCATTATCGGTGTCAGCCTTGGCTTCTATCGAGTTAGGCAACTGGCCAAGGGTAAGGTTGACGACCTTGTCCTGACCTTTATGCAGCACGTTGAGCTTCACGGCATTGCCGGGCGCAAGACTGCCGATGGTGCGCGCGAGCTCGCGGGCATCCTTGACCGTCTCGCCATTCACCGCCGTGATCACGTCGCCCGATTCAATGCCGGCCTTGGCGGCAGGACCGTTAGCCTGAGGTTCGGCAACCAACGCGCCTTCCGCCTTCTTGAGGCCGAGGCTGTCGGCAATGTCCGCCGTGACCGGCTGAATCTGGACGCCGATCCAGCCGCGGCTGACCGAGCCCTTGTCCTTGAGCTGCGCGATCACGCTCTTCACGGTTGATGCCGGGATCGAAAAAGCGATGCCGACGCTGCCGCCGGATGGCGAGTATATCGCGGTGTTGACACCCATCACTTCGCCTTCGGTGTTGAAGGCCGGGCCACCGGAGTTGCCCTTGTTTACGGGCGCATCAATCTGGATGAAGTCGTCATACGGACCGTTCCCGATGTCGCGGCCGCTGGCCGAGACGATGCCGGCCGTGACGGTCCCGCCGAGGCCGAAGGGATTACCGACCGCGAGCACCCAGTCGCCGATTCGGGGCTTGCCATCGGACAGCTTGGCAAAGGGGAAGCTCGAACCGCCCTCCACCTTGATCAGCGCGAGATCGGTGCGCGCATCGGTGCCAATCACCTTGGCGCTAAAGGTCTTGCCATCGTCGGTCGTCACTTCGACCTTGTCGGCACCATCGACGACGTGGTTGTTGGTGACAGCGAAGCCGTCAGCCGAAATGAAGAAGCCGGAGCCCTGGCCGGTAACCACACCGCGTCCGCCGCGCGGTCCGCCGCGCAAGCCGGGCGGCAAGCCATCGGGTCCGCCGAAGCGGCGGAAGAAGCGCTCCATCGGCGATCCCGGCGGGAACGGCGAGTCGTCGCTGTTGTCGCTGCTGTCGTTCTTGGCGACCTTCTCGTTGATGTTGACCTTGACCGAAATCACCGACGGTTTCACGCGCTCGACAATGTCGGCAAAGCCGATGGGCTGCGCGACCTTGCGGACTTCATTGTTGACCTGCGCGTGCGCGGTGGTGCTGAAGATATCCGCCGGACCGGAAGATGGGCTGAAGCCGTAAGCGGCAACGCCGAGACCAGCGACCACCGAGGCCATCAGCGCGAACTTGCGCGCCGAGAAAGGCGAACGGCGGGGCGCCCGGTAAGGTAGAAGGGATGAAAGATCGATGGGACGGTCGGTCATACAAATTTCTCCAGGAGCCTGAATCGGTGGTGCGGTGGCATGCACCCTGTAAGCCCAAACATGGGGATGTCCGCCTTACGGCGCGCTGGCGGGGGAATTAAACTTTTGTAATGAAATCACAATCGAATGCGACGGATTATCGCAGGAGCGAAAACAGCCCGTCGCAGCGCTAAACCGGCTTGTCCGGCGACGCTTCTGCCCCGATCAGCCGTTCCAGACGCGCTTCCTCGTCGGCCGTCAGCTTGAACGGCGAAGCATCGTCTCGCGGGCCGGATTTGGTTCGCCGTCGGCCGTGGGTCCACAGCGCGACCCCGCCTCCAGCCAACGCCAACGGCGGCAGCAGCCAGAGCAACCAAGTATGAAGGTTTAATCGGGGCTTGAGCAGCACGAACTCGCCATAGCGCGCCACCAGAAAGTCGATCACCTGTGCGTCGCTGTCCCCAGCCGCGATCCGCTCACGTACGAGCAGCCGCAAATCTCGCGCCAAAGGAGCCTCGGAATCGTCGATCGACTGATTTTGGCACACCATGCAACGCAATTCCCGCGACAAATCCCGTGCCCGCGCCTCCTTTGCGGGATCGGACATGATCTCGTCGGGCTGGACGGCGTAAGCGGAGGATCCCATCATCACGGCGAACGCGAACGCGCAGGAAAGGATTCGTTTCAAGGCATCACTCCGCCGCCTGCAATCCGCGCACCGATTTCGCGGGTTTCGGCGCGCCAACCCGCAGCCGGCGATCCGACAGCGACAGTACGCCGCCGAATGCCATCAGCACGGGGCCAAACCAGATCAACAGTACCAGCGGCTTGTGATAGATCCGCACAGCGATCGTGCCGTCGCCCGCGATATCGCCGAGGGAAATGTAAAGCTGGCTTGCGCCCCGCGTCAGCAATGCGGCCTCGGTGGTCGTCGCTCCTCGGGTGGTAAAGCTGCGTTTCGACGGCGTCATCGTGTCAAGCAGCTTGCCATCGAGCCGGACGCTGAACTGCGCGATCATTTCACGATAATTTGGCCCCTGGCGCTGGTTCACGCCGTCGAGCTTCAATTCGTAGCCGGCGATGCGGGCGACATCATCGGACTTCATCGATCCGATATATTCGCTGTTCCAGGTGGTCTCGCAGACGATCCCTATCAGGGCGACGCCAACGCCCGCATGGGCGAATACCGTACCCCAGCTCGAGCGCGGCAGTCCGCGTGCCCGCCGCAACGTAATTCCCAACGGCACGCGAAACAGGCCGACACGCTCGGCGAGATCGCTTAGCGCTCCGGCGATGACAAATACGGCAAGGCCAATCGCGAGCGGCGCGAAAGTACTGCCGCCGCGCGTCCATGCCCACAGCACCGCGACCGCAACCAGCGCCACGACGCCGGCGCCGAACAGGCGCTGCGCCGCGCCGAGGAGATCGCCGCGCTTCCATGCCAGCAATGGCCCGAAGGGTACCGCGATCATCAACGGAAGGAACAACGGCCCGAAGGTGAGATTGAAGAACGGCGCGCCGACCGAGATCTTCTCCCCCGTGATCACTTCCAGCGCGAGGGGATACAGCGTTCCCACAAACACCGTCGCGCAGGCCGAGGTCAGGAAAAGATTATTGAGCACGAGCGCGCCTTCGCGCGAGATTGGTGCGAACAAGCCGCCCTGCTTGAGCGCCGATGCCCGCCAGGCGTAGAGCGAAAGACTGCCGCCGATAAAGAGGCAGAGGATCAGCAGGATGAACACGCCACGCGTCGGATCGCTGGCAAATGCGTGGACCGACGTAAGCACGCCCGAGCGCACCAGGAAGGTGCCAAGCAACGACAGTGAGAACGTCAGGATCGAAAGCAGGATGGTCCAGACCTTGAGCGCATTGCGCTTTTCCATCACCACCAGCGAGTGCAGCAGAGCGGTGCCCGCCAGCCACGGCATCAACGAGGCATTCTCGACCGGGTCCCAGAACCACCACCCGCCCCAGCCAAGTTCGTAATAGGCCCAGTAGGACCCCATTGCGATTCCGAGCGTGAGGAATATCCAGGCCACCAGTGTCCAGGGCCGCACCCAACGCGCCCATGCGGCGTCGATCCTGCCTTCGATCAGGGCCGCGACGGCGAAGGAAAATGAAATCGAGAACCCGACATAGCCGAGGTAGAGCATCGGCGGATGCACCGCGAGCCCGATGTCCTGCAAGACCGGATTGAGATCGCGGCCCTCGATCGGCGGATCGGCGATGCGCAGAAACGGGTTCGAGGTGATCAGGATGAACAGATAGAATGCACTGGCAACCCAGGCCTGTACCGCCAGCACGTGGGCGCGCAGCGATAGCGGCAGGTTGTTGCCGAAGATCGCGACCATGCCGCCGAACAGTGCCAGGATCGAAACCCACAGCAGCATCGAGCCCTCATGGTTGCCCCAAACGCCGGTGATCTTGTAGATCAACGGTTTCATCGAATGCGAGTTCTCGAACACGTTGACGACGGAGAAATCCGAGGAAACGTGCAGCGTGACCAACGCCGCGAAAGATGCGGCCACGAACATGAGCTGTGCAATCGCAGTCGACCGCGCGACATTCATCAGCGCCAAATCCCGCCAACGCGCACCCAGCAGCGGCAAGGTCGACTGGATCAGCGCCAGGCCGAGCGCCAATACCAGCGCGTAATGTCCGGCTTCCGCGATCATCGCATCGCTCCCTGCCCGGCCTGCGGCGGGCCCTGTGCTGCGCGCGATGCTCCGGGGTCGGCTCCGGATTTCGCGCTATCTTTCGGCTTCGCGTATTCGTCCTTCCAGTGCCCCTGTTTCTTCAATGCGTCAGCGACATCCTTGGGCATATAATTCTCGTCGTGCTTGGCAAGCACGGTGTCGGCCTTGAACAGGCCTGAGGAGTCGAGCGCGCCCTCCGCGACGACGCCCTGCCCTTCGCGAAACAGATCCGGAAGAATTCCCTTGTAGGAAACGGGCAAGGTGGCGCTGCCGTCGGCAACCTCGAATGTGACGACCAGATTGTCGCCGCGCACCAGCGACCCCGGCTGAACGAGTCCGCCGAGCCGGAAGCGCTTGCCCGCCTGAATATGTTTCTCGGCCACCATCGACGGCGTCGAGAAGAAAACGATCGAGTCGCGCATCGCATTCAGCACCAGCGCCGCCGCAACCGCGAGCACGGCAAACGAGCCGCCGATAATGGTCAAACGCCGTTGCTTGCGCGTCATGCATGTCCTCTATTTCTGCGCATGATGTTGACCGAAAACCGCTTCACACTTTTCGGCATCACGCGCCTATTTCTGCGCATGATGCCATCCGAAAGCCGCATCACACTTTTCGGCATCGTGCTCATCCATCAAGGCCGAGATTCTTAAGGCCCTCATTCAGCTGTCGCAGCCGCTCCGGGTCGTTCGCAACGGCCTGACGGGCATCCGTCAGCGCGCCCTTAGCCTTGTCGGGGTCGCCCATGACCATATAGGCCCTTACCAGCCGCAGCCATCCCTCGACATCATCGCCATTCTGCTTCAATCGGGCGGACAGACGATCGACCATGCCGCGGATCATGACGCTGCGATCCGCCTCGTTCATGTCTTTTGCCGCAGCCACGGCATCTTCCGACAGCGCCGGAACCGGGGAACCGCCAACCCGTACCAGCGCGGCCTGAACCAGCGAACGCCACGGCGCGTTCGCCGGCGCCTTCGCGAGCATCGCGCGCCAGATCGAAGCGGCCTCCACGGCGCGTCCGTCCTGCTCGGCGGCAAGGCCGAGGAAGTAGCTCGCCTTCACCTCGTCGGCATTCAGCGCCAGGGCGCGTTCGAACTCGGTCTTGGCTTCGGCGGTGACGATGCCACCCGCGGCGGCAGCAAGGGCTTCACCAAGATCGGCCCGGCGCTCGGCGTTATCGCCGTTATAGGTAATCGAATTGCGAAAGGCACGGATGGCATCGTCGAAGCGGCCGAGCCGTGCCAGGACCGGCGCAAGCACGCTCCAGCCGCGGCCATCGGTCGGATTTTTCTCCAGATGCTGCTCGACCTGCGCCACCAGATTGTCGAGTGGTTGGGTCGCGTCGGGCGCGCGGGTGCGCTGCGCCAAAGGAAAATCCCCGAGACCCGGCGACCCGAGCGGGTAATATAACGCAACCGCGAGCACTGGAAGTCCAACAAGGGCAATAACTGCTGCCGCGCGGCGCAACCTGATATTGGATCCCGACGGCGGATCGCGCTGATTGTCCGCAGCGGCCAGCAGCCGGCGGCTGATTTCGACGCGTGCAGCCTCCGCCTCGCTGGCCTTAATCAGGCCCGCCGAAACGTCACGATCGATCTCGGCAAGTTGATCCTTGTAGACGGTTGCTTCGCTGCCATCGTTTTGGGGACGGCTGCCACGGCTCAACGGCCAGAGCACGGCAAATACCGCTGCGGCCGTCATCAGCGCGAACACAAACCACAGCATCATCAAGCGAGTTCCGGCGGAGAGGTGCTAACAACAAAGCGCCACCACGCCGCTTTACACCACGGGCGGCAAGCCCGGCAATTGACAATTGTCAATTTCCGGGCAGGCTTGGAAAATCATGAAAATCCTTCGAAAATCGGGCGTTAGCCGATGCGAAATACCGCACTTTGGGCTGCAAACTCGCCATGCCCATTCAGCGCTCTCAGAAAGTAATCCCCCGCGCCGACCGAGGCCGGCAGGCTGATCCGCAGCGAGCCGCTGGGCATGGGAGAGGTAATCCTGGTCACCGGCTCCGGCAACGCTTCCCCGCTGGTCTTTTCGACGAGATGAACCTTCGCCCCGATCATGAGCTTTCGATAGGTCGCGGAGATCACGCGGTTCTCAAGTTCGACAAAGTTGATAACTGGATTCATCGCCGGACGCTACGGTCCTGACTGGCTCGAGTCAACCATAAATTGTAGTTCGTAATTCACTATCCTATTACTATCCGGCGCGCGATGATTTGCGTTCGCCGGTCACCGCATTTTCGGCCGCCCTGCTCATCAGCGACGCGTAATCGGGGCCGAACAACAGGTCACAGAAGCGGATTGCCGCCGCGACCTGCATTTGGCGATAGGCCCGGTTCTTGCCCTCGCTGGCGCGCAGCGATTGCACCAGCGCCTCGGTGGTTTGCTCGACATAATGTTGCAGATCGGAATACGTCCGCAGCGTGACCTCATTGATCGCCAGTTCGCCGGCATAGGTGCGGCATACTGCGACGAAATCGATCAATGCAGTGGTTTCGTCGATCTCGCTGGCATCGATCTGAGCGCCGGCGGGAATATCCTTGTCGGCGCGCTGCCGCAGCAGCCGCCGGACACGGCCGGGCACGCTTTCGATTTCTGATTGCAGCGCATTGGAAATATCAGCCCGAATCGATGCCAACTGCCTGCCCCAGGTGGAATCGTTGCGGAGATCGAGCTCGGTCCGCAAGCCGCGCACGCCATCATGAAGAATTTTCAGATGCTCGCTCACATTGTCAAAATATCCGCGCCTGATATCCGCCCGCAGGGTCGCCGCCAGGCAGGAAAGGTCATGCAGCACGATGGTGACGGCAATACCAAAGGGGGTCGCAGCCACACGAATTTCGTCATCAGACGCGGCCATCCTGATGGCCAGCCGGATGATTTGCCACGGTGCGGTCAGCCGCTGCATCACCAGCGACAGCACAAAGGGCAGCAGTTGTGGGGTTTGCAGCGTAGGAACGTTGAGCGAGGGCCCCATCGAGGCGATCTGCGGATCGCTGAAAACTCGCAGGACACCGGGTAACCGGCTGCTGAGGGTGTCGATCGCTTCACGGGCCTGCAAAACCGAAACGATCGACTGCAGATCCTCGATCACACTCAGGGGGCCTATCCGGGCGAGCGCGCGCCGCTGGTCGGTTCCCCGCGCGGAAATGCTAACGATCGCATCCGCCGCGGCGAGCTGAAGTTTCCGGACGGCGGCTTCTATCGCGGGGCTGGTTCCGGTTTCAGTCCGCGATAGCGCGTCTTCGAACTCCCGCGCCTGGTCTGGTGCACCTTCGCGAACGAGCCATTGCCATATCGGCAGCAGGGACGCGCGGCGAATCTGGCCCGGCCGTAACGGAACACTGCCTTCGACAAGAAACGGTTCGAGCGGCTGGAACAGAATCCGTGCCGGATCGTCGGTGCGCGGTCGCGCCCCTTCGCCGGCTCCACGCACGACCTTGCGCAATTGCTCGAGCACGAAGGTGGCGACCGTCGTGTCTTCGCCGCGCTCGATGGCGCGCTCGAACTCCCGCATCAGCAGCGCCTGCGACTGCGGCGGAAGCTGCGCGAGATAATCCCTCAGCCGCTCGGTTGGTGTCTGGCCCATACGCCCGAATTGCACGCTTGTGTCGCGCGGACGGCAAAATGCCTCCACCGGGCATACTAAAAGCGTCGACGTTAAGAAGTCGTTAGCGGAAAGATTCAGTAAATCAACGGGTTAGAACGCCTAATGCAAATAGCCCATTTGATAACATTGAAGAAATTGGCAAGCCCTTGCGACAAGCGCTGAGCGCGGTTCTCTCGAAGCGCATCGGTATCGTGGCGGAATATCACTCCGCTGAACGTGGGATGTGAAATTTGATTGGCGGCGCCTGCCGCGTCACCAATCAACGCCGTGGTTCCGGCGGCCAGAAGCGCACAGGTTCCCATGAGGGAACTAGAAGCGCTCAATCGTGACTCATTGCCGCGCATGTCGCGGTTAAATTGTTGATCCATATCAACACACCTATGCGCCGCCAGCGATGCAATATTTCAAATTATTGTTCGGGCAGAGTTCGCTATCGATAGATCGTTTTGGCCAGGCGTCCGGACCGAAAAAATACGGGAGATTGTTTAGCCGCCGTCAAATAACTGGGATGAATCCACCATCAAGGACGGTGCGATCTGCAAATTCGAAATGGCATCCGAGGTGACCATTCCTTGAGCGTATAGCGAAACTGAAAACAGAAAAATGCCGTCAATGCGGGCTGGTGTAACCGTTTGGAGGCAATGATGCTTAGAGAGGTGCAGCATGGCCGTCATGTCAGCGACGACGGCCTCCAAGAATTACCAAACGACCCCGGTCGAACGACGAAAAGCGCTGACGCCGTCCTGGAACGGCAAAACGCCGAACTACGGGTTCGCAACGATCTGCTCGAAGAAGAAATCAGACAGCTTCGAAAGACACTGGCACCACGGTTGCTTTTCCCGCTCAGTTGGCACCTCAACCGTGGTGAAACCTCCGTGCTTGCCTGCCTCTATGCCTCGCCCGACGGTTTTCGATCGACCGCCATGCTCGGCACGTGCGCCGAGACTTTCTCGGCCGATAGTGACGGAGCCAAGGTCGTAGCGGCTCGAATTTTCAATCTACGAAACAAACTGCGGCCCTTCGGCATTCGGATCATAACCCGGCACGGCGAGGGCTACGTTCTTCCGCCGGATTCTCACGCGATCATCGAGGCGGCGCTGAAAAAAGAGAACCCATAAATGACGTACGTCAGTCAGCTTACCGCGACAAACAGCGAGAAGCGCGGCCGTTCCAGCGCGAGGCCGCCTGTTTCGCCGTCTCACGTGCCGAGTTCAATTTAATGCTTTGAGACTGCGACCAGAAGTTTCTTGTTGATCCAGTGTTTCACCTGGTGACAGCAAGCTTCCTTGGAACAGCCAGGCCGCGGCCGTGTCGTTTGGCTAAGGGGTTAACCCCAAATTGGCCACTAAACCCCCGGCAGCAGCAGTTCCGCCCGCAGCCCTCCTATGGGCGCATGGCCGAGCGAAAGGCTGCCACCATACAGAGCCGCAAGGTCGACCACGATCGACAGCCCCAGCCCGGAACCCGGCTTGGATTCATCGAGGCGCTGACCGCGGCGTGACACCTGCGCGCGCTCGGCCGCCGAGAGCCCGCGCCCGTCGTCGTCGACGATAATTCGCAGCATCGGACCGGCGCCGGGCGCGACCGGCCGTTCCAGCAGCACCTCGATGAATACGCGCGAGGCTGCCCATTTGCAGGCGTTGTCGACGAGGTTACCGGCCATTTCCTCAAGGTCCTGCCGCTCACCGCGAAACCTGGCTTGCGCGTCGGCATCAACCTCGATGGCGATGCCGCGGTCGCGGTGGATCTTCTCCATGGTTCGCCGCAGGGCGTCGATGACGGGAGCGACCTCGGTAACCGTACCGATCACGGTGAGTCGCGCGGCCATGCGTGCGCGCTCAAGGTGATGCGCGACCTGATCACGCATCACATCGGCCTGCTCCAGAACCTTCGTCGCAAAGGGATCGGCGGCATGCGCGGCAGCCTCGTTGACGATCACTGACAGCGGCGTCTTGATCGCGTGGGCCAGGTTTCCGACGTGGGTGCGGGCGCGCTCGACGATTTCCCGGTTCGCGTCGATCAGCGCATTGGTCTCGCGCGCCAGCGGCGCGATCTCGACCGGAAATTCGCCCTCGAGCCGTTCAGCACGGCCAGAGCGAATATCGGCGATCGAATCCGAAATGCGCTTGAGCGGAGCAAGGCCAAAGCGGACCTGGAAGATCGTGGTCAGCACCAGCACGATGGAAAGCGCGGCGAATGTGCCGCCGAGATAATAGTCGAAGCTGCGTGTCTCGTCGAAGATCTCCGTTGCGTCGCCGGCCACGCTGACCAGGAACTTGCCGTCGGCACCGAGATCGACCGGCCGCTCCACCATCCGCAGGGTCTGGCCCTCCGGGCCCTCGACATAGCCGAGGCGGATGCCGGCCGCGGTCAGCTCGGCGCCCTGCTCCTCGAGCTTCGGCAGCTTCTTGTCCCACAGCGAGCGCGACGCACGCATCTCTGGCTTATCGGAATCGGTGCGGGTGATCTGCCAATACCAGCCAGACAGCGGTAGTTCGAACAAGGGTTCGCCCAGCGACTGGAACTGATGGTCAGGCGGCTCGTCCGGCGTTGCGACTTCCGCGACCAGGGTGCGCAGATAGAGGTTGAGGCGGCGGTCGAAAGCCCGCTCGGTGGCGTCGCGGTACACGGACGACAGCACGACGCCGGTAATAACCAGAATCACCACCACCCAAGCGGTCGCGGACAAGAACAGCCGGGTCGCAAGCGAACTGCCTCGCATCAGGGCGTCATCCCGAAAGGCATCCCACCGGGTCGCGACCCGATGGATGAAGGCCGCTCCTCGGAAAAGGTCATGCCCGAACCAGAGCACAGGGTCAGGTGGCTGATCAACACCGCAGATCAGGTGCCCGGCGATGGTGGCGTCAACAGATAACCCAGCCCCCGCACGGTCTGGATGATATCGACCTCCAGCTTCTTGCGGATACGGCCGACGAAAACTTCGATGGTGTTGGAGTCGCGGTCGAAATCCTGATCGTAGAGATGCTCGACCAATTCGGTGCGCGACACTACGCGGCCGGTATGGTGCATGAGATATTCCAGCAGCCGGTATTCGTGCGAGGTCATTTTGATCGGATTGCCGGACACGCTGACCCGGCCGGTGCGGGTATCCAGCGACACCGGGCCGCAGGTCAGTTCGGACTGGGCGTGGCCCGCAGAGCGACGCAGCAGCGCGCGGATCCGGGCGAGGATTTCCTCGAGATGAAAGGGTTTTGCCACATAGTCGTCGGCTCCGGCATCGAAACCCTGCACCTTGTCGCTCCAGCGGTCGCGCGCGGTGAGGATCAGAACCGGCATGATCCGTTTGTTGCGTCGCCATGCCTCAAGCACCGAGATGCCGTCCATCTTGGGCAGCCCGATGTCGAGCACGACCGCGTCATAGGGCTCGGTGTCACCGAGAAAATGCCCTTCTTCGCCATCGAATGCGCGATCGACGACATAGCCAGCATCCGTCAGGGCCGTGGTGAGTTGACGATTAAGATCCGGATCATCTTCAACGACAAGCAAGCGCACGCTGGTCTCCGAATGTGGGGCATAATTTCAGGCATCAAGATGAGCCCGGCCGGCGTGAACGGGCTATGAACGGAGCACACGCCGGAATATTACTTTTTCTTCACAACCGGGTTTACCCCACTTCGCCGTCACACTGAATCTGGCCGGCGACCGCCCAGACTTCAAGAACATTCCAGCCGCGGCACCAAAGGCCTAACACGCCGAACCGCAAGCCCCAAACAGGAGCGGCTGCTACCTCCGGCTAATGTCCCGCCGGAGCTCCCTTGATCACAATAAAATCGACGGGACCACCCGATCTATCATCGTCGAAAACGCCGATCGTCAGCCGTCCCGTCCGCCAGGCGAGGGTATCCAGGTTGGTACGGCCTTCGTACAACAGTGGGCCGTCCGGGCAATTATCGTGGCCGTGGACGACATGGAGCCTCCCGAAGCCGCAAGGAAATCCCTTCGGATAACGCTTCGATAAAAGCGTCGCTTCGTCCTGCCGATCCAGGGGAATTTCGGATTCGACGCCGGCATGAACGTAAAGGCGATGCGCGTCGACGTGCATCAGTCGCAGTCCGTCGAGCCAGTCGATGTGGGTTTGCGGTACGGCGGCGGGATCTCCACCATAGGATGCCAGCGCAGCATCGCCGCCCTTCGCGATCCACGGCGCCATCTTCGAGGGATCCCGCAACGCATCCACCATCAAGGCGTCATGGTTACCCTTCAGCGCAACCAGGGTAAACCCCTCGCCAATGCCCGACAGCAGCCGGTCGACGACCGCTTTGCTTTCCGGTCCCTTGTCGACGTAGTCGCCTATCGTGACAACGACGCCGGCCCCGCCTCGGGAATACGCGGCGATTTCAACCAGACCGGCACAAAGCAGATCGTATCGGCCGTGGATGTCCGGTATAACGTAAGTCAAACTCATGGGGCTGCCGCAGTACCGGCCCGGATCTCCGGGGGTTAACGATGTTCAACCAATCATCTACGGAACCAACCTGTGCCGTGGCGAACAGGTTGAGATCAAATCGATTGTAGCTTACCTACAACGCATGATTCAAAGAATATCCAATATCGCGGGCTGGCTAGTGCTCGCTTTTATCGTCTTTGCGACACTGTCTCCCATCAGTGACCGTCCGGTAGTTGCCGGCCCTCACCTTGAACATTTCGCGGCATTTGCGTTGATGGGACTTGCGTTCGGCCTGGCTTACCCCAATCGAGTTTTGCTTGTTGTGGTCATCGTCGCGGGAGCGGCATTTGGGCTGGAGGCGCTGCAATTGCTGACGCCGGATCGCCATGGCCGCGTCATCGATGCGCTGGTAAAGGCGCTGGGCGGCATCTGCGGGATCAGTGTCGGTCAGATGGCGTCGTTTCTGTTGCGGCTCAAAACGGCCCGGTCAGATTGACCATGTTGATTTCGATACGCGAAGCTTCCCCCGCATCGTGATCCGGTCGAATCTGATCGGAACATATTCAAAGGCTGTCAGCAGCCCTTGACCAGCAGCGGACCTGCGAAGACGTCGTCGGTATACAATTGACAGGCCGGAGCGTTGACGTCGCGGAGTGCGATCGCGGCCTTCAAATTGAGCGGCATTCCGAGCAGGTTTGCGCTTGCCGGATGCAATCCCATCCATAGTGCTGCGATAGCTGCCGTCACGATGGAAATGTTGTTTTTCATGGCTCTCTCCGTCCTGTTGAGAACGAAGATAGCGCCAACGAATTTCCAATCTGATCCTCAGTTGGATCAAAAACCCCATTCGCGGAAGGCGATTTGTTAAGCATCGTTGATCGTCCGTCCGACGAACGTGGAATTAGGACACCCGCGCGGATCGCATTCCAAGACACTTCTCACGCCGCCAGGTGAACTCGCCGCACGTCAGCGTTGTGGATGCGCCTTTTGGTGCCACGCCCATGCCGAAGTCACGATCGTGGCGAGGTCGGAAACCAACGGGCGGAACCCCAGAGAATTGCGGGCGGATGACGGATCGGCGACGAGGAACGGTGGATCGCCGGCACGACGAGGCTTGACGACCAGGGGAAACTTTCGGCCGGTTGCCGCCTCAATTGCGGCAATCACCTCACGCACCGAATAACCCGAACCGGTGCCAAGGTTGAACCTGCCGCCGATTGATCCGTTCAAAAGCGACTCGACCGCCAGAATATGGGCCGCGGCCAGATCCTCGACATGAATGTAATCGCGGACCGCTGTTCCGTCGGGCGTATCGTAGTCATCTCCGAAAATCGCGAAATCATTGACATACCCTTGCAGGGCCATCATCGCGCGGGGGATAAGGTGCGTCTCCGGGTCTCGGAACTCGCCGATCGAGGCGGATTTTTCCGCGCCGCTGGCGTTGAAGTAACGCAGGCAGACTGAATTCAATCGATAGGCGGTGCGGAAGTCGGCCAAAATCTGCTCGATCATCCACTTCGAAACGCCGTAGGGATTGACCGGCGAACCGGCGGCCTCCTCCGAAATGGGATCGCGCCCAGCATTGCCATAGACCGCGCCGGTGCTGGAAAAGACAAGACGGCTGCAACCTGTCTCCCGCATTGCCGCCAGAAGGGAAAGCGTGCCACCTACATTGTTCGAATAGTATTTCTGGGGATCGACGACGGATTCGCCCACCTGACTGAAAGCGGCAAAATGCATCACCGCGGCGATACGATGGCTCCTGATGGTTTCTGCGACCAGCGCGGTGTCACGAACATTGCCGACAACGAGCGGGCCCCATTTCACAAAGTCACGGCTTCCAGTCGAAAGGTCGTCGATGCAAACCGGCACATAACCGGCTTCCGACAGCGCCTTGCAGCAGTGAGCACCGATATACCCTGCTCCCCCCGTGACAAGAATTGATAGATCGCGCGCCATTTCATTCACCAAAATTTTTCCGGCTACAGCCGTCTATTGAATTGATATAAAATTGATTGCCGTGCATTTGAGCGGCGGGCACCGAGCGACCGATCAGGGGCATTTACAGCTACCGTGATCGGCACTTCAAGTGTCAAGGGTTGGTGGCCACGGGCTTGAAGTCCGGAAATCTGCTCAACGTTGCGGCCTTCAGAAATTTGAAATGCGTGATAGCGGTCGCGAGCTCGTTGAGGCGACGTTGTCCGTTGGCGATCTCGGAACTGAACAAGTCCTGATGATGGCTATCGAGCGCCTCGCGTTCCAGGTACTCGTCGGTTCCGTTTCCCAGAGTCACCGCGGCGCGTGCCAGCACATCTTCAACCCGCCGGCCAAGGCCCGATTGCTCCTGCTCTGCTTCGTGCAGAGCATGCTCGATGGCCTGCAGAATGGGCCCGATGCGCGACCGGTCGGTTTCAGCATCCCGGTCGGCTGAGCGGGCTCTAAAATTCTGATCTTCCCGCCGGGCTCTGAGGAAGCTGTGCGCGCGGGCCCGCAAAAAAAGCTGAAACATGAATGTATGTCCGGTCCAAGCGGCGGTCCTAGGCGCAAGATACTCCACGTCACGCTATCTTGGTTAAGATATCTTAAACGTCCGCAACAGCCTGCGAGGGACGCTCTCTGGCCCGTGCCGGTTGCTCGAGAAGCTGCCGCTGGACATCCCTTTCGCTGATGACCGCTCACGCTTGACGACAAAGAACTCGCTTTCCGGCCGAACAAACGTCCCGCCGGAAGCTGCTCGCCGCAAACTCAAAATGCTGGGCGAGCATGCCCGAACGCCGAGGTGCGCGGTCGGGCTTTGCGCTTCGCGCGGAACTCAGAAGCAATTTCTCGGTTTTCGCAGCGGAACAGAATCCCCTTCTCGCGAGACGAAGATCTCGATGTCGCGGACCGCATTTCCGCCTCAGGTCCGGAAGAACACGAACCAGAGCACTCCCAGGATCAAGACCGCAAGGCCGGTCGAGACTGTGAGCAGGGCGAGCACCGACGGCCCGGGCTCGGCCTGCCGCGCTTCGGTCGGGGTTTCGACGGTCTGATGTTCCTGTCGCGTTGCCATGCTGGCCTCGATTGTCTGGGTGTCGCTCCCGATTCTTGGGGCGAGATTCGGGGCAACGCTTGATTTCAGATGATGTTCCAGGTTTTGCTGCGGCCTCTTCCCGTGTCGCATGAGGAAGCATGTAGCGGTCTTCCAGGCCATTCCGGTTTGGAATATGGCTCCGCCCGCGATAAGGCAAACCGGGATCCCGCCACGGTTAACGCCATTTGGAGATTCCCCGCTTGGCTAGCTTGAAACCGGGTTCTGCGGTGATATCCTTGGTTCTTCGTCTGTTGCGTTCTGGGAGTATCCCATGGCCCCCCGTGCCAATTGGAAGGGTTTCCTGCGCCTCTCGCTCGTGACCTGTCCGGTCGCCCTGTATCCGGCGACGTCCGACACCGAAAAGGTCAGCTTCAACCAGATCAACCGCAAGACCGGTCATCGCATCAAATATGCCAAGGTCGATGCCGACACCGGCGAGGAAGTCGCCTCCGAAGACATCATGAAAGGCTACAAGGTCGACACCGACACCTACATCGAGGTGTCGAAGGAGGAACTCGACGACATCGCGCTGGAGTCGACGCACACAATCGAGATCGACGAGTTTGTGCCAAGAACCGATATCGACATCCGCTATCTGATCCGTCCCTATTATCTCGTGCCCGACGGCAAGGTCGGCCATGACGCCTTCGCGGTGATCCGCGAAACCATTCGCGGCATGAACAAGGTCGCGATCGGGCGCGTGGTGCTGACCAACCGCGAACACATCATCGCGCTGGAGCCGCTCGGCAAGGGCCTGATGGGCTCGCTGCTGCGCTACCCTTACGAGGTACGCAGCGAAAAGGAGTATTTCGACGACATCCAGGACGTGAAGGTCACCAGGGATATGCTGGATCTCGCCAAGCACATCGTCGAGAAGAAGTCCGGATCGTTCGAGCCCGACAAGTTCGAGGATCACTACGAATCCGCGCTGATTGATCTCATCAACAGAAAACGCAGCGGCATTCGCACCACGGCGAAAGCCGCACCCAAAACAGGCGGCAACGTCATCAATCTGATGGATGCGCTGAAACGCAGCCTCGCCAGCGAACGGCAGACTCCTCCCCCCGCCAGGGTCAAGGGAAAGAAGCCGAAGAAGCGCATCGAAGGTCAGCGCGAAATGCTGCTGCCGATCAGCGGCAAGGGTGCCCCCAGGGAGGAAGCGAAGACGCAGGGACCAAAAAAGGCCGCCAAACCGGTGCGCGCGCCCGTTCGATCGAAAAGGGCCAGTTAGTGCACCCGCACTGACATCGCCCAACCACTTTCGGCGAACGCAATCTGACCTCGCTTCCAGCGCAATTTCTGACTTGAGATGCCGTGGCCGGCGCCCTTCGGCGAACCGTCCCCCCGCGTGGCGGCCGCACACCGTCCGCCCCGCAAACGCGTCGGATTGCGTCATGAAACTCCCGGAAGAGCAGCAGAGGCGCGCCGGCTAGTCGCCGTCGAGCCCCTGATCAAGGCCGCGGAAACCTGGCGACGGATCGACATGATGTTCGCGCGGGTCGCGGTGATGCGGGCGCCCAACGAGCAGAGATACGAGGCCGCTATTTCAGCGATGAATTCATCGACGAGAATTTGGTATTGAGCGTGCTGCCAATGCCGTTGACGGCGGTGACAATCACGATGCTGAGACCGGCCGCGATCAGGCAATATTCGATGGCCGTCGCGCCGGATTCGTCGCCGAGGAATCTTGAAAATAGCTGCATCATTCAAAACTCCTTTGGCGCCAATAGAAGTCTTATACCCGTCGCTGCGCCAGGCCGAAATCTAGATATCATTGGTTGTGAGTTTATTGATGAACACGCTGAAAGATGGGTTAACCAAACGGGTCGCAATTCACGAATCTTTTGCCGATTTTGCGCTACGGATCAGGATCGCATGATCGGGGTTGCCGGGGGTGCCCGGTGGCGCTGGTGGTCGGTCGCCGGGACCGCTTGAAAGCTCGGTCCGATCTGAAAATCATGATTTGGGTCAAAGGCATTGAAGCAAAAGCGTCCAATATGGTTCGAATGATCTCACTCACCGGTTTTGCCAATGCACCTAGCCGACACAATCCGCCCGCAGCTGAAGATTCGAAACGTCAATCTCGATACCGGGCGGGAGAACGTGGTCGTCATTTCGCGGCAGTCGAAGGCGCTGCGTGCGGAAATCTTTCGCGGATTTAGCCGCGTCGAGTTGCGCTGCGACTCCAAAGTTCTGCTCGCCACACTCCTCATCACGGACGACGACGCCCTGGTAGGCCCCGATCAGATCGGGCTTTCCGAGCCGGCATTTCGACGCTTCGCCGAACCCGCCGGCAATCTGGTGACGGTGACACCGGCCGCTCCACCGCAAAGTCTCGAGGCGGTGCGAGCCAAGATTCGCGGCCAGCCCCTGAGCGCTCTGGACATGACCGCCGTCGTCGACGATCTCACGCACTATCGGTACTCCGACATGGAGATCGCGGCGTTCCTGATCGGCTCCGCCAGTTTCATGACGAGCGACGAGTTGATCGCCCTGACCCGGGCCATGGCCGAGGCGGGAACACGGCTGAAATGGACCGACCCGATCGTGGTCGACAAGCATTGCATCGGCGGCATTCCGGGTAACCGAACTTCCATGGTCGTGGTGCCGATCGTGGCCGCTCACGGCCTGCCGATCCCGAAAACCTCCTCTCGCGCCATCACCTCTCCCGCCGGCACCGCCGATACGATGGAGGTGCTGGCCCGGGTCAATGTCGGCGCCGACGAGATGAAGGCCATCGTCGCGGCCTGCAACGGCTGTCTGGTTTGGGGCGGGCACGTCAACCTGTCGCCGGCGGACGATATCCTGATCTCGGTAGAGCGGCCGCTCAGCCTCGACACCCGCGAGCAGATGGTGGCTTCGATCATGTCGAAGAAACTCGCCGCCGGCTCGACCCATCTGTTGATCGACCTGCCGGTCGGCCCGACCGCCAAGCTCACCAGCGGCACGGAAGCCATGCGGCTTCGCAAACTGTTCGAGTTCGTTGCCGACCGCTTCGGCATATCGGTAGAAGTGATCACGACCGATGGCCGCCAGCCGATCGGGAGCGGGATCGGTCCCGTGCTCGAAGCCCAGGACGTCATGGCCGTGCTGGCGAACGACCCCGCAGCGCCGATGGACCTGCGGGAAAAGTCGCTGCGGCTCGCCGCCCATCTGCTCGAATACGATCCGAGGCTGCGAGGCGGTGCCGGCTACGCTCGGGCCCGCGAACTGCTCGATAGTGGGGCGGCCCTCAAACAAATGCAGAAGATCATCGATGCGCAGGGGCCGCCGAACTGCCGCACCGGACTGGGGCATTTGACCTTCGATGTTCTGGCCGGCAGCGATGGCGTCGTCTCCGGCATCGACTGTCTGCAGATGAACCGCCTGGCCCGGACCGCGGGCGCTCCGCTCGACAAGGGAGCCGGAATCCGGCTGTTCAAGAAAATTGGTGACCGCGTCGAAAGCGGCGAGCCGCTCTATCGGATATACGCCTTCGATCCGTCGGAGCGGGATCTTGCCGCCGCAGGCGCGACACTCGATACCGGCTACGCGATCGAAAATCAGACATTGCTTCAAAGCCAGGCGAAGCCATGAGTAACCTCGCCATTCAGAGCCTGCCATCCGGTGCCGGCGATGCAAGGCGGCTGGCTTCGCTGCTTGGCCTTCCTTTGCGGGAAATCGCACTGCACCGGTTTCCCGACGGGGAAATGCGCGTGACGGTCGGCCCTGCCGCCGCGACGACGATCATCTATGCTCCGCTCGACCGGCCGAATGACAAACTGATAGCCATACTGTTCGCCGCGGAAGCGCTGCGGCGGGCGGGGACGAAGCGGCTCGTGCTGCTCGCGCCCTATCTCTGCTATATGCGCCAGGACGCAGCCTTCGGCGAGGGCGAAGCGATCAGCCAGAAGGTGATCGGCCGGCTCGTCGCAGGGATTGTTGATCGCGTGATCACGGTGGATGCTCACCTTCATCGTACGCCCGACATCAGCGAGGTCTTTCCCGGTATCGAGGCTGAAAACCTGTCTGCCATGCCGGCGATCGCGAATTCGCTGCGCTTGGCCGGGATCGATCCCGCCACGATCGTGGTCGGTCCCGACGCGGAATCCGGCCCCTGGGTGAGCGATCTCGCCGGGCGGCTCGGGCTGGCGCACCGGGTCGCGCGGAAGGTCCGGCGCGGCGACCGCTCGGTCGAGATCGGGTTCGCCGACCCGGCACCGATCGCTGGCCGGCCGGTGCTGCTCGTTGATGATATCGTTTCGTCCGGCGGCACCCTGATTGCCGGCGCCAGGGCGCTCACCGCGGCAGGGGCCGCGACAATCGATGCGGTCGTCACACACGCGCTGTTTCCATCCGAGATGGCAACCGAGTTTGCGAATGCCGGCATTCGTTCCATCCGCTCGACATCCAGCGTGCCGCACCCGAGTAATGCGATCCTGCTCGACGATATTTTCGCCGCGTCCCTGCGCGGCGAAGTCAACGGCAGGACTTTCCCGGAGATGGCAACATGAGCGTGAGCATTCGATTTTGCGGCGCGGCTCGCACCGTGACCGGCGCATGCTACCTCGTCCAAACGCGGTCCGGGCGTTTCCTGATCGAATGCGGCCTGTTCCAGGGGCAAAAGACCCTGAAGGAACTCAACTATCACGCCTTTCCGTTCCGGCCCGCCGATATCGATGCCGTGCTTTTGACGCACGCCCATATCGACCACAGCGGATTGTTGCCGAAACTCGTGCGCGACGGGTTCGATGGCAGGATCCTGGCGACAAGAGGAACGATCGACCTGTGCTCCTATATGCTGCCGGATGCCGGAAGCATTCAGGAATCGGAAGTCGTCGCCCTCAACCGGCGCAATTCGGCGCGTGGGAGACCCGAGGTCAGCCCCATCTACACGCAAGCCGACGCGATCGCGTCGCTGCAATCGTTCCAGCCGGTCGAATACGAGACGTGGGTCGAGGTAATACGAGGCGTTCGTGCACGCTACTGGAATGCCGGTCACCTGCTCGGCTCGGCCTCGATCGAACTTGAGTTCGATGGCGAGGGCTCCGCCGGTCAACCGCTGCGTCTGCTCGCGTCAGGCGATATCGGCCCCGACGCCAAACTGCTTGAGCCCGATCCGAAGGCGCCAGCGGGGTTCGACTATGTCATTTCGGAATCGACCTATGGCGACCGGATTCGCGCCGCGACGACGCCGCAACAGCGCCGTCAGCGCCTCGCCGCGGAGGTCCGGGACGCCGCGGCGACCAAAGGCGCCCTGCTCATCCCCGCCTTCGCGGTTGAACGCACCCAGGAATTGATCGTCGATCTCGTTGATCTGATGGAACGTGGCGAGATCCCGTCGGCGCCGATATTTCTCGATTCACCGCTGGCGATCCACGCCACCGAAGTGTTCCGGAAACACGCCGCGAGCCTCGACGTGAATATCGACGTCAATCGGCTGTTCAACTCGTCGCATCTGCGATTTACCGAGACCGTCGACGAAAGCAAAGCGATCGCGAAACTCACCGGCTTTCATATCATCATCGCCGCGAGCGGCATGTGCGACGCCGGGCGCATCCGGCACCACCTCAAGCACTGGCTCTGGAACAACCGTGGCACCGTACTACTGGTCGGTTATCAGGCGCACGGCACGCTTGGCCGGTTTCTTCAGGAGGGCGCCAAAGCCGTCCGGATCCAGGGCGATGAGATCAGGGTGGCCGCGCGCATCCGCATGATGGATGAATATTCAGGTCATGCCGATGGCAGTGAAATTACGCGCTGGATCGCCGCGCGCCGCCCGATTCAAAGGGGCGTATTCCTCGTCCATGGCGAGGAGCAAGCGATCGCCGGTCTTGCCGAGCGCCTCGCCGAGCGGATCGTTCCGGCGGCAAAGCTGTTTCAACCGGTGCTGGACGACATCTACGAGCTTTCAACGCCGGCGCCCACGCTGCTGGACGTCGCGCATCGGCGCCGCCTCGCTCCCGAGGCGGTCACTCACCTCGATTGGCACAACGAGATGTCAAGACTTGTGCTCGATATCAACGACCAGATCGGGGCCGCGGCCGATGACCGCGCCCGCGGCGTCATTATCCGCCGGCTGCGACGGGCGCTCGAGGGATCTGAGTAAACCTGTGGCCTGACACATGACAGTTTGCCCGAAACAGGCCGGTTGAATCAGGAGGCTTATGGCTTGAAGAAAGCGGGATCGTTCAGCGCCTTGATCATGGTGTCCACCATGTCGGCGGCGCCGTGATCCTCGCGCTGCTCCAGCAGCTCCCACATCTTGCGCAGATTGGCGCGCATCGGCGCCTTCAACGAGGGATCGCGCTCGATCAGGGTCCGCGCGATGCAGAAGGCAATGCCTTCGGTGCCCAGCCGGATCTGCTCAACGTTGGGTTTGCTCATGGCCGGCTCCTTGCGGATTTCGATGTCAGACTGGGCTCAGGCCGCAGTTAGATCAATTTCGGGCCGATTGATAGGCCGTGCGCGGAAGGAACGGGTAAAACTTCCCGTTGGCGTGCTCTACTCCGCCATTTCGACTGGCCTGGCGGGACCGGCGAGCGGCTTTTCCTCCATCAGGACCATGCACAGCGATGCACCGGCCATCAGCGCCGCGGCGGCACCGAAGACGTAGCGGAATGCAGCGACCATGTCGGCGACCGGAATCGAACTCACCGGACCGCGATGCTCGCCGGCAAGCGAGATATCCGCGCCAAGCGCCATCAGCAGGATCGCGCTGAAGACGGCCACCGTAAACGACGCCATCAGGGCGCGGAAGAAATTTACCGCTCCCGTAATGGTGCCGACCTGCGCGCGCGCCACCGCATTCTGCGCCGAAACCGTGCTGACCGGAAACGCGGTGCCCAGGCCCAGCGCGAACAGCGACAGCAGAACCAGCAACACCCACAGCGGCAGGGCAAAAAGCGCAAGCGCGCCACCCGCCAGCGCCGCGCATAAGGTCCCGACGAACGCTACCCGCTTATAATGTTTTGCGCGCGCCATGGTGCGGCCGGCTATCGCGGCGCCGCCGGTTGAAACGGCCGCCAGCGGGATCAGCGCAAGCCCTGCCTCGCTGGCACTGAGATGATAGACCACCTCGTAGTAGAGCGGCAGATGCACGGTCAGTCCAAGCATCGCGCCCATCGCGAAGCTGCCGCAAGCCATCGCGTAGGGCACGACGGTTCCGCCCATCAGCGGTAGCGGCAGGAAAGGCTCTTCGGCATTCCCGACATGCCGCACGAACGCCAGCGTGAGCGCGACAGAGGAACCGATCATCGCGACAATCACGGGTGACAGCCAGAGATAGCGGTTGCCGCCCCATGTCAGCACCAGCATGAACACCACGGCAGCGGCCATCAGCAGCACGCCGCCGAGCCAGTCGACCTTGCGCTTTCTGTGGAATACCGGGATTTTGCCCATTTTGGGCAGCAGCATGGCCAGCGATGCGAGCCCGAGCGGCACGTTGATCCAGAAGATCATCGACCAATGCAGGTGTTCGGCGAAGACGCCGCCGAGGACAGGTCCGCCGATACCCGCCGCCATCCACACGCCGCTGAAATAGGCCTGGTACTGGCCACGCTCGCGCGGCGTCACAACGTCCGCAATCACGGTCTGCACGATCGGCAAAATGCCGCCGCCGCCGAGCCCCTGCAGCCCGCGCGCCACGATCAGCACCGGCATGTTCGGCGCGAGTGCGCACAATATCGAGCCCGAGATGAACAGGCTCATGGCTGTGATGATCATGGCGCGGCGGCCATAGATGTCGCTCAGCGTTCCGAACACCGGCGCGACCGCGGTCGACGCCAGGAGATAGGCCGTGATCACCCACGACAGGCTGGAGACGTCCCGGAATTGCCGACCGATGGTCGGCAACGCCGTGGCGACGATGGTTTGGTCGAGGGCAGCCAGAAACATCGTCAGCATCAGGCTCATCAGGATGGTCCGGACTTCGCCCGGTGTCAGCGGCGCACGCGGCTGAATTGACGGCGCGTCGCTGACGTCGATGACCTCCGTACTGACATCCGCGAGCTTGCCCGCGATCGCTTCGGGCAATGTCTGTTGATCGGCCGGTTGACGGCTCTGCCGTTCGAACTTGTTCATGTGAAGCGGTATTTGGGCAAGGCGACGGGAGGCCGCCTAACATTTGTTGCCAGTATAAGCCGCGAATCGACGTTACGGCAGCGGGCCGTGTGCATGGGTGCGTCCCGCGGGAGTACCAACCTGACCGCTTGAGAAGACGCCGCGACCCGCCTTCAGGTTTGTGGCCGTTTCTTGAGTCGGGCCCGCTTCGGCAACAGCGCCGGCCACTGCACGATGTGGTCTTCGAGGTCGGCGTCCGCGATCTCATCCTCGGTTCCCTGCACTCGCCCGCGCACCGAGACGCCAGCCTCGTGAACCGTGTTGGGATCGCCCGAGATCAGCGGGTGCCACCAATAAAGATCGCGGCCTTCGGCGACGAGCTTGTAACCGCAACTGGGCGGCAGCCAGTTCAGGGTACGGACGTTGTCAGGCGTGAGCCTGACACAGTCCGGAACCCGTTCGGACCGGTGCGCATAGTCCTTGCAGGCGCACAGCCCGGCATCGAGCAATGTGCAGGAAACGTGGGTGAAATAGATCTTGCCGGTATCCTCATCCTCAAGCTTTTCCAGGCAACAGCGCGCGCAGCCGTCGCACAGGCTCTCCCATTCCGCGTTGGACATTTCTTCCAACGTCTTGGTTTTCCAAAAGAATCCCTCTTGGTCGGAAGGCGACTTGGACCTGGTTGTCATGAGTCCTGGGTTTCTCCGGAAGGCTTAAGGGTTGGCCCTTCTAGGGGCTACGGCGGCACAGGAGCAAGTGGCATGTATCGCGCTACCCAAGGCCGGGACGACGTTATCGCTGCCCACGGAAATCGTGAGCCCGACCATTGGTTTATGGCCCCCGCTCGTTTAGATAAGGATGGAGTCGCCACGGGCGCAAATGCGCCTTGGGTTTGCCGTAACATTCCCGCAAGACGTCTCGAAGGCGCCCAGCCGGGCGCTTGAAGCGGCGCAGGTTACGAACTTCGGAAGACGGGCACCAGTGCGCACGATCGTGCCAAATGGATGGAAGAAGAAAATCCGGCACTGGATGCTGGACCTGGACGCGCGCATCGATTCGACGCTGTTCTCGTCCGGCAAGGGCTTGCGCGAACTCTACGAGCGGTACTCCACCTTCATGGACCGCTTTTATGTCGGCCGCTGGAAGCGCTGGGTCTTCATCGAGCCGCTGTCGGAAGCCGCCACGATCGGGCTCGGCGGTCTGATCCTGATGCTGGCGCTGGCGGTGCCCGCCTTCCGCGAAACGGCCGACGACGACTGGCTGAAGAAATCCGATCTCGCGGTGAGTTTCCTCGATCGCTACGGCAATCCGATCGGCAGCCGCGGCATTAAACACAACGATTCCATTCCGCTCGAGGATTTTCCTGACAATCTGATCAAGGCAACGCTGGCGACCGAGGACCGGCGATTCTACGACCATTTCGGCATCGACATCGCCGGCACCGCCCGCGCGCTGTTGACCAATGCGCAGGCCGGCGGGGTGCGCCAGGGCGGCTCGTCGATCACCCAGCAGCTTGCCAAGAACCTGTTTCTGAGCAACGAGCGCACCATCGAGCGCAAGGTCAACGAGGCGTTTCTTGCGGTCTGGCTTGAGACCCGGCTCACCAAGAATGAGATTCTCAAGCTCTATCTCGATCGCGCCTATATGGGCGGCGGCACATTCGGCGTCGACGGCGCGGCGCATTTCTACTTCAACAAGTCGGCGCGCGACGTCAATCTCGCCGAAGCCGCGATGCTCGCCGGATTGTTCAAGGCGCCGACCAAATATGCG
The DNA here is from genome assembly GCA_963786045.1 of uncultured Alphaproteobacteria bacterium. GTDB lineage: Bacteria > Pseudomonadota > Alphaproteobacteria > Rhizobiales > Xanthobacteraceae > Bradyrhizobium. Next base: position 305,176 of record CAWAXR010000025.1, read on the forward strand.
CCCCACATCAACCTGCCCGCCGCGCGTGCGCGCGCCAACGTGGTGCTGGATAACCTCGTCGACGCCGGCTTCATGACCGAAGGTCAGGTGTTCGGCGCGCGGCGCAATCCGGCCACCGCCGTCGATCGCCGCGACGAAAATTCCCCGAACTATTATCTCGACTGGGCGTTCGACGAGATGCGCAAGCTCGTCGAGACTTTTCCCAAATCCTATAACGAGCGGGTCTTCGTCGTCCGCACGGCGATCGACATGAATGTGCAGCGCGCCGCCGAAGAGGCCATCGAGAACCAGTTGCGCCAGTTCGGGCGCGACTATCACGCGACGCAGGCCGCCACCGTGGTCTCCGATCTCGACGGCGGCGTACGCGCGATGGTCGGAGGCCGCGACTATGGCGCCAGCCAGTTCAACCGCGCAACCGATGCCTACCGGCAACCCGGTTCGTCGTTCAAGCCGTATGTCTATACGACGGCCCTGCTCAACGGCTTCAAGCCGACCTCGATCATCGTCGACGGCCCGGTGTGCATCGGCAACTGGTGTCCGCAGAACTACGGCCACTCCTATTCGGGCCCGGTGACCCTGACACAGGCGATCACCCGCTCCATCAACGTCGTTCCCGTGAAACTGTCGATCGCGCTCGGCGGCAAGTCGCCAAATCCGGCCAAGGCCGGCCGCGTCAAGATCGTGGAGGTCGCGCGCCGCTTCGGCATCAAGGCGCCGCTGCCGGACACCCCTTCGTTGCCGATCGGCGCCGACGAAGTCACGGTGATCGAGCACGCGGTGGCCTATGCGACGTTCCCCAACAAGGGCAAGTCGGTCACCCCGCACGCGGTATTGGAAGTTCGCACCGGCGCCGGCGATCTGGTCTGGCGTTTCGACCGCGACGGCAAGAAGCCGCTCCAGGCGATTCCGGCATCGGTTGCCGCCGACATGGCGGAAATGATGAGCCACGTGGTCAGCGAAGGCACCGCGCGGCGCGCGGCGCTCGATGGCATCCCGACCGCGGGGAAAACCGGCACCACCAATGCCTATCGTGACGCGTGGTTTGTCGGATATACGGGCAACTTCACCTGCGCCGTCTGGTACGGCAACGACGACTACTCCCCGACCAACCGCATGACGGGCGGCTCGCTGCCGGCGCAGACCTGGCACGACATCATGGTCGCCGCCCATCAGGGCGTCGAAATCAAGGAAATTCCGGGGATCGGGATGGGCACCAAATTGCCAGCGCCAGCCGCGTCTGCGTTTATCGCGGCCAACGGCGCTCCGAAGCCCGCGGACGTCAAGCCGCCGCCGGTCCTTACCAGACGCGGTGCGGACATCCTGGTGCACGTGGAAAAGCTGCTCGACGACGCGGCCAGGACCGCCGGCGACCCGGTGAAACCGGTCAAGCCGTTGTCCTCCGGCGCTGTGGGATTTACGGATAGCTTTGCCTCGGCCGTGCCCGACAACCCGGCTTTGCCCGCGGCACGCAAGAACTAGTGCGGCGAATTTGAAGTTCCCATGCGGCTGATCTTCATCACCTTGCTGGCGCTCATCCTCGCCACTGTCGTCGGCCTCGGCGCGACATGGATGACGGCGACGCGCGGCACCGATCTCGGAACCCTCACGATCGGCGCATGGACCGCCCGGCCGAAAACCGGCACCGCCGACGTCGATCCCTATTCACGCGCATCCATTGCCCGCAGCGGCGAACTCCCGGTCGGCACCGGCGACGGCGTGGCGTTCTCGGCAACGGCCGACGATCGCAAGCGACCGCTCGATGGCCGGTGCGACGTCGTGGTGAGCGGCGTCACACCCGCGGCACGATTCTGGACGCTGACGCTCTACGATTTAAAGGGACGGCTGGTTGCCAATTCGCTGCAGCGTTACGGCTTCACCAGCCAGGAAATCATCCGCGGCTCGGACGGCGCGTTTGAAGTACGGGTGGCGTCAAGATCGCGCGCCGGCAACTGGCTGCCCACCGGCGGAATCGAGCGCTATGCGCTGGTGCTTCGGCTTTACGATACGCCGGTTGGCGTGGCGACGCGAACCCAGCGCGATGCGCCGATGCCGTCAATTGCGACCGCGGGCTGCCCATGATTTGCGTGGTATTCACGATTATCGCAGGCGTGCTGCTCGGCGGCATCGTGCATCTTGTCAGCGTGCTGGCGTTGCCGCGCATTGCTACCCAGGACGCCTATTCGCGTCTTGCGCCGATCACAAAACTGAACGCCGTCACTGCGCTGCCGTTGCCGGATCCGGCCAATGCGCCGCTGCCGTTCATGGACCCGGCGTTTGCTGTCGCAATCTGCCGCTACGACCTGTCCGGAGGACCCATCAAGCTCGCGGTCCCCGTCAGCCAGGCCTATACGTCGGTGTCGTTCTATACGCGCAATGAAGTCGCCTATTACGCCATCAACGACCGATCCGCCGGGCGCAAGGTGATCGAGCTCGATCTCATGACCGAAGCTCAGCACGCCGAACTGCCTGAGGACGAGGACGTGACGGCGGCCGACCGGCTGATCATCGATTCTCCAACCACGGCCGGGTTGATCGTGATGAAGGCGCTCGCGCCGGAACCCGGCCTGATGCCGCAGGCCCAGGCTTCCCTGGCCGGATCGAGTTGCAAGGTGCAGACGGAGCCGACGCCCGCCAGGCGCTGACGCTCCTGCTCTTCCAAATAGAATCAGAACCGGCCTTGCTCTAGTCGCGCGAGCTGAGCCGATGTCCGATGACGGGCTGGGCCGCAACCGGAGGGTTGGCGGTCTGGGCTGCGAGTTCGCCGATCAATCGATCGGCGTCGGCGGCCATGTTATCGGGCGCCTGCATCACCAGCCGTTCAAGAGCCCAGCGGTATGACGAGATTCGGCGCTCCAGGCATTGCTGGACCCACTGCACGATCAGGGTATTCTCTTCCATGCGGGCAACGGCGTCGGCGCGTTCGCGCGGCGATAGTTGCGAGACGTGCGCGAGACTGGCGTTGCGCTTCCTGTCGAGATCGAGCACACGCACGGCATTGGCGTAGAACGGCTCGAAGCGGGAAATGTCGTCACGCACGTCGTCAATCAGCTGCGCATAGCGCGACGTATGCGAACGGTGCGGCTCGTCGATCAACATGCGCCCATAGGCGGAGCGATCGAACACAACCCTCTGCCGCCACGGCGAAGGCAGCGCCTGATAATCGCCGAACACGCTCTTCCAGGCGGGACGCGAATGCGGCGGTTCGATCAGGGGATAGGCCAGATCGCGAAGCTGTCGTTCGTTCTCGGTGAGCTGGAATTGCGAGGCCGGCAGGCCGACGCTTCCCGTCGCCTCGGCGCCGATCCAGCGATGCATGTCGTCGTTGAGGAAATCCTGCCGGGTACGGCCGAGATCGCCGCCGCTGCACCCCCCGAGCGCCAGGCCGATCGCGAGCAGCGTCAGGACCGATACGGAGCCAGGAGCCCGTAACCTGGTCCGGATCGGAAGATACATCTCCGGCATGTCGAATGTCCGATGTCAGCGCCTGCGACGGCGGCGGCCGGGAGCGGTGCCTTCTTCGGGTCCGCCGCCACCGCTGGTTTCCTCAGGCTGGCGCTCGATCCGGACGACGGGAAGGATCAGGATGGTGCCCATTCCTCCGCGCGGGGCGCCATCCATCGTTGAGCCCAGCCGCCGCGATGCCGCATCCGCCGGAAATTCAATGATGGTGCCCATGCCGAAATCTCTCTGGTTGCCGCTCTGACACGATTTGTCGGCGACAGGCCATCATTAAGAACAGGACGTGGTTAACGGAATCTTAATGCCGTGCGGCCGATCCAGGCAGGCGCGGCGACGGCGCGAAAATGACGATGCCGGTTCACAGATTGTTTTCCTTAACGAGCTGTTAAAGCAAGTGAACTAGGCTGGCCTGAAGAATTACCCAGTCGCGTACCCCTGACATGACCACTCCTCCGCCGTTCCCTGGCTTCGACGGATTGATGACACTCTCCCGCCGAGAGGGCGTCGATATCCGACCCACTTTGCTTCGCGTGCTCACCGACCTCTACGTTCAGGCCAATACGCACAGCGAGGACGAAGCGCGGCAGTTCGTCGAGCTCACCTCCCGCCTGATCGATCAGGTCGACGACGCCACGCGCGCCGCGGTGCGGGCACGGCTTGCGGTCTATCCGGGCACGCCGGTCCCGGTCCTGAAACAACTCGGGCTGAGACCCTCTCATCCCGATCAGCCCGTGCCGCTTGCCCGGGAAATTCCTGCGAGCCCGATTCCCGCAAGCCCCACAACGGCGCCTCCGATCAAGGCATCAAGCGAGGCGCAATTGCGGATCGCCTCGAATTTGTCGCTGCAGCCAGCGGATGCCGCCGAAATCTGCGACATGTTTTTCGGCGCCGGCTCCAGCGAGCGCGCCCAGATCCTGCACAGTCTTTCAGATACGCCATTGAAGGCTTCGCCGCGAATTCCCGCCCCGCGCGCGGCACGCGCCATCGAGACCCTGGAGATGGCGGCATTCGCCGCCGATGTCGAAAACTTCACCCTCGAACTCGGCGAAGCCCTGATATTGCCCTGGAAAGTCTCGACCCAGGTGGTCGACGATCCCGGTGGAGAGCCGCTGGCCTGCGCGGCCAAGGCACTCGGCATGCCGACCCCGGTTTTCCAACGGGTGCTGCTGTTTCTCAAGCCGGAAATTGGTACGTCGGTTCACACCGTCTACCGGCTGTCGCGTCTGTTCGACGTATTGAGTGAGCGATCCGCCCTGATCATGCTGGCCGCATGGCGCGGCTCGACGATGGCGGTCGCGCGCGCCAGGTTCCGCCCCTCGCTGTATGACGACGAACGCAATCGAGCACGGCCTTCGGCTCCCCAGGCCCGCCCGGCGCCGCAACAGCCTGGCACTGGCGCCGTTCCACGGACGGGCTCGCAGGGCTCGGGACGTTAGCAACTCAGTCTCGCGCCAAATCGAGAAAATGCCGCCCTGCCCGGTCCTCGGTCTCCACGATCCAGGCGTCCGGATCGAATCGGATTTCCTTCTGGAGACGTTCTTCGACGGACTGTTCCGCGAGAGGCTGCTTCGACGTCGGCATGAAAAAGCGTTCGATCGGCCGGCTGTCGTCATAGACGGTCTGCGGCGCTGGCACGTACAGCATGGCATTGCCATCAAGCAGCGCCACCTTGACGAACACGGCACCTGCTTCCTCCGCGCCACGCCGGCGCACGGCGCCAAAGACGCCCGCGGTCTGGCAACGGCGCAAATAGGCCGCCACCCATATACTGGATTTCAATCGCATGGGATGGACGATAGGCCAGCAGGCTATCTGACGCTAGTCGATCGGATGGCCAATCACCGCCGTTAGTTCGCGTACCAGCCGATCAGACACCTGACCCGTCACCGGAAGCTTCCGTGTCCGCTCGAATTTCTGGATCGCGGCCTGGGTGTCCGAACCAGCAATGCCGGTAGGTTTCAACTGGCCATAGCCATACTCCGTCAGCGCGCGCTGCACTGCCGCCACCCGCCGCGAGCCTCCGCCCGGGATGGCCGCGGTGTCGTTGTGGGAGAATATCGGAATAGCCGCGGGCGGCCGCGGGACGGCGGTCGACATAACCGGCGCCGCGCTGGTCGTCTTGACCAGATTGGCCAGCGGATCGGCGGCTCTCGGCTCCGCGGGCCTGGATTCGGGCTGAGCAGCGTCGGCCTCGACCGGGCGCGGACGCGGCAGCGGATTGGCAGACGACGACGCGGGCATGACGGTGATCGAGCCGAACATCGGCGCTGGATGGCGGCCCGCCTGCAGGAACACGGCGTTGACGATGATGGCGCCGACGGCCGCGAAGGCCAGCGCGCCTGCAACCGTGTCTTTCGGACTGTGCAGCAGGATTCGCATCGCCAGGCCGCGCTCGTTGTCAGCATCGACCGCGATCGCCTTGGCGCCACGGCGGCGACGCGGTCTGTCGTCGTCCCTGGAAATTTGTCTAGGCACTTCTCTTCACCTGGTGAGCTTGGTCTGGGATTGCGGACCGCGACGGCGGGGTGAGCGTCGCGATATTGCTTGGGGGCCGCACGGCCTGGGGCGTGAACGTCAGCGGCAGCGCGACCGTAACGGTGGTTCCTTCGTCAATCTTGCTTTGCACGGTCATCTCGCCGCCATGGAGCCCCACCAGGCTTTTCACGATCGACAGCCCGAGGCCGGTGCCCTCATGCCGCCGCTGGTAGGTCTTGCCGGCCTGGAAGAAGGGATCGCCGATCCGCTTGAGATCCTCCGCGGCGATGCCGACGCCGGTATCGGCGACGCAAAGCACCAGCCGCGATCCGGCGATGCTGGCCGAAACCGTCACCGTGCCGCCGCGTTCGGTGAACTTGATGGCATTGGAGATGAGATTAAGCGCAATCTGCTTGAACGCGCGCGGATCGCCGGTCATGACGGGCAGATTGTCCGGCACGCGGGTGACGAGGTCGATCGCATTCTCCCGCGCCTTCAAAGCCAGGAGATTGCAGCAATTGAGAAGCGCCGCCCGCGGCGCGAACGGCTCCGGCGAAATTTCGAAATTGCCCGAATCCATCTTGGACATGTCGAGAATGCCGTTGACGACCGACAACAGGTGTTGGCCCGAATCGTTGATCAGCTGGGCATATTCCTTGCGGCGTGCCGCATCCAGCATCAACGCGTCTTCCTGAGCGATCATCTCCGAGAAGCCGATGATGGCGTTAAGCGGAGTGCGTAGTTCGTGGCTCATGGTGGCAAGGAAGCGGGTCTTGGACACGTCCGCCTGCTCGGCAGCGGTCCGCGCCAGGTCGAGCGCCTGCTCCTGGTTTTTCCGATCGGTGACGTCGCGCATCACCGCGACCACCTCGGCTTCGGACGGGGGCGCCGTCTCCAGCACCTGCTCGAGCGGCCGGCAACGCATCTCCACCCAGATGAAATCCACCTGGCTACCCTGCCCCCGCTCGCGGGCTGGCGCATCCCGCCTTAGTCGAAATTCGACGCTGCGCGCCTCGCCACCGCGCGCCGCATCCGAAAGCGCGGTGAGATAGGCCGGGCGATCGGCGACATGGACGCGGTCGAACAGACCGTGCCCGAGCAGCAGCGGAACCGGCGTTCCCAGCATCGTCTCCGCGGCGGGCGAAATGAACTGCACCGCGCCGTTGCGATAGTGGCGCGAAATCACATCACTCATGTTGCGTGCCAGCAGGCGATATCGATCCTCCTCGACATAAAGCAACGAGACGCTGGTACGCGCGAGCGACTCGGCGCCGAATGCGAGCCCCACGGCATAGAGCGTCGCTGACGCGACACCGAATGCCACGAATACGGCGCGCAGGGCCGGATTTGCCTCCGGCGCCGGCAACAGCTGGAAATGCCCGAGCGCGATCAGCAGGGAAGCACAGCCCAGCGCCAGCGCCGACGCGAATGTAACCACCCGACGCGACCCCGAAAGAGCGGCCTCAAGCGGAACCACGACAAGCCAGATCGCGGCGAAGGATTCGATGCCCCCGGTGGCCGTTGCCAACGTCATGACGAGACCGGCGAGCGCCAGCGACGAGAGAACACAGGCTCCCTCGTAGCGGCCCGTACGCGACAGAAACCACGACAGCAGAATGGGAGCGATCAGCCAGGCGAAGGCCGCAACCTCAAGGGCGGTGGGCGCACCGCGTATCGCAAGATAGACCGGAAACGCCGCGAAGGCCGCAAGGCTTCCGAGCAGTCGCGGCGCCATGAACGCGCGATGTCGCGCGCGGGTCAACGCATCATATCGTGCCGACGGATGCAGCAGCGCATCGAGACAATCGCGGGTGATACTCAAAACTGTCACGGCTCTCGCGCCTCAGCTTGTGCGTGGAACAGACGCGCCGGAACGCCGCCTTATCGTTACCCCACCGTGTCAGAGCGAAATTAAGCGAACGCTAAGGCGCGCAAGATCCCGGCCCAACACCGCGCCATCGCGGCGCTTTCCGGCACCGCAATGCTGTTCAATCGACGCAGATGGTGAACGCCGGGTTTCCGGCAATGATCCGATATGGTTTCGAAATGGTGGACGGGCCTGGGACGCCAAACCGGCATCAATCGAAAATTTACGCCGAATCAAGTCATTCGAATTTTTCACGAATTGTCGAAGATTTAACCTCAATGCAAACACTTGCGATTTATCGACGATTGTTAATCGTGGTGACTGCAAGATCGGCGGCAACACGATCGAAGAGGCGACCGGAGTCGCGAGATGTTTTTTCTGCTTCGCTTGGTGTTCTGGGTCGGGCTGGTGCTCGTGCTGTTGCCCAGAGACAAAACCCCGGAATCGGACAAGCAGCCGCAATTGGGCGCGTCCGAAGCGGTGTCCGCTGCCACTGCCGCGGTCTCGGACATGAGCCAGTTCTGCAAGCGCCAGCCGGCGGCATGTGAAGTCGGCGGCCAGGCCGCGACCGTGATCGGCCAGCGCGCCCAGGCCGGCGCCCGCAAGCTGTACCAGATCATTATCGACAAGCGTCCACCCGACGACAAGCGTTCGACAGACGACAAGCGTACGCCCGACCATACCGGCTCGATCGGCGGCACCGAGAATGCCGAATCGGCGCTGGCGGAAGCGGCGCCGCGCGACACCCTGACACCCGACGACATGCATTTGGAATGGCGGGGGGCAGGCCTGCCGTCGCCCTGAAACAAGCCGGGAACAGGTTCCCTTTTTGACCGGGCAATATCGCTTTCGGCCGCCTTCCGTCCTATATATGACCCTTGGATTGAGCGCGGGACACGATGACGATCGACGAAATCAGGGAAAACTTTGCGCTGCTGGACGACTGGGATGACCGTTACCGGTACGTCATCGAACTCGGCCGGACACTCGATCCGATGCCGGAAACCGAGCATTCCGCCGCGAACAAGGTGCACGGCTGCGCCAGCCAGGTCTGGCTCTCCAGGAAACTCGAACGCGACGGACGCGACGAACCGGTGCTGAAGTATCGCGGCGACAGCGATGCCCATATCGTGCGCGGGCTGATCGCTATTCTGCTGACACTTTATTCTGGCCACACGCCGCAGCAAATTCTGGCAACGGACGCCCTCGCGGTGTTCGACGAATTCGGATTCCGCGAGCATCTCACGCCGCAACGCTCCAACGGCCTGCGCGCGATGGTCGAACGCATTCGTGCCGACGCGCGCGAAACGCTTGCCACGACCTCCTGAAGGTCACGGATCTGCCGGGACGGCGCTCTACATTCACGAAGCAGTGACCAACAAGTGGACGCGCCTGCGTTTGCGGCGGTGGCGGCCGCTGCGGTCAACTTGTCTTTAAGGCATTGATCGCATCATCCGTAGACAACCAAGAGTTGACGGATGGTTAAAATTCCAACTATCGGGCGTTTCGTGCGATCGCGATCGGGTCGCGGCTTTCTTCTGCACTTGAGCATCTGTGCGGTATTGTCTGTCGCGGTCGGTTACGGGTTCTATTACTTCAGCCTGAGCTGGTTCAAGGATCATAAGAGCAGCGAGAAGATCACGGCGCTCCAACTGGTCGACGCCTTCGTCACCAACTATTCGGCAATCCGATCGCAATTTGGAGAGGACGCCCCGGTTCCAGCGTCATTTCGGGCTCACGCGATCGAGGCGTTCAACAAGCGGAACGGCGATAATTCGGATTTTCGCCTTCGCTCGGTCGGCATGCCGGGACGGGAAATATCAACACCGCCGACCGACGACCGAATGGCGGAGACCCTCGCGGCCTTCGCGACCATGCCAAATCCAAAGCCCGTATCCGAGTTGCTCGACGTAGGCGGAGAACTGACATTCCGAACAGTTTATCCAACCATCGCGCAGGAACAGAGTTGCGTGAGCTGCCATAATGCGCTGCAGCCCGACAAACCGCAGTGGCATCTCAATGATGTCATCGGCGCTTTTGTAGTCGACGTGCCCCTGTCGCCCTTTCAACGCAAGGTGATCTGGCAGAGCGCCGGCACCGGAATTGGGCTGTTCCTCGCACTGGCGTTTGCCGGCCTGATGATTTCGCTGATTCATTTTCGGCAACTGGAAGCCCTCAATGCCTCCGCCGCAGAGCTCGGCCGCACCCAGAATTTCCTCGATAGCATCATCGAGAACATGCCTGTCTCGGTTGCCGTCAAGGACGCCCGAAATCGATCCTACGTCCTCATCAACCGCACCGCGGAAGCCATTTTCGGAATCGCGCGCGGCAATTTGATCGGTAAAAAAGTCAATGGCTTGCCCAACCATGACGCCGCGAGCGACCTGTTTCCGCTCGCCGACGAGGCGTCGCGCACCCGCGACGTGCAGACCATCGACGAGCACGTCGTCCATACCCGCCACAACGGCACCCGCATCCTGACAACCAGGAATCTCTCGATACCCGACGAGACCGGAGAACCGCGCTACCTCCTCAGCCTCTCGGAGGACATTACCGAGCGCAAGCAGGCCGAGGCCCGAATTGAGCATTTGGCGCATTATGACGCGCTCACCGATTTGCCCAATCGCGCCGCCTTCGGGGAGCATCTCACGCGCACGATAGATGCTGCGAAGCAGAGCAGGGAATCGTTCGCCGTGCTGAGCATCGACCTCGACGGATTCAAGGAGGTCAACGATATGTTCGGCCACGCGGCCGGCGATGACGTGATCCGCAAGCTGTCGCAACAGCTGCGTGCGTTCGCCGGCGACGCTTATCTGGCGCGGCTCGGGGGCGACGAGTTCACGCTCATCACACCGAACGGTGATCAGCCGGCGCTCGCCGAAATTCTTGTCCGGCGTCTGCAGGCGGGCGTCGCTGCCGATCTTGAACTGAACGGCCAACATTTGCGCGTCGGCATCAGTATTGGCGTTGCCATTTTTCCGGCCGACGGCGCTGACGCGACGACGCTGCTCAACAATGCCGATGCAGCGCTTTACCGCGCCAAGACCGCCGGTCGCGGCAAGACGCGCTTCTTCGAAGTCGAAATGGATAATCGGCTGCGCGAGCGGCGCACCATCCAGCACGAGCTTGGCTCCGCCATCGCCCGGAACGAACTCCGTCTTTTCTATCAACCGCTGGCGAAGATCGACGGCACAATAACCGGATTCGAAGCATTGGTTCGCTGGTACAATCCCCAGCGCGGCATGGTTTCGCCCGCTACGTTCATTCCGGTCGCCGAGGAGAGCGGCCTCATCGCGCAGATTGGCGAATGGGTGCTTCGTGAGGCCTGCCGCGAAGCGGCATCGTGGTCAAAGCCGCTGCAAATTGCGGTCAATCTGTCGCCAATTCAGTTCCGCCACGGCGACCTCGCGGGATTGGTTCATTCGGTGCTGCTCGAAACCGGCCTTGCGCCGAAACGTCTGGAGCTTGAAATCACCGAGGGGGTACTGGTCGAGGATTTCGCCCGCGGCGTCTCCATCCTGCGCCGCCTGAAGACGCTTGGCGTTCGCATCGCAATGGACGACTTCGGCACCGGATATTCCTCGCTTTCCTATTTGCAGTCGTTCCCGTTCGACAAGATCAAGATCGACCAGTCGTTCATATCCAACGTGAAGGGCAATCCCCAGTCGGCGGCCATTGTGCGCGCCGTCATCGGACTGGCACATGGGCTCGGTCTGCCGGTGCTGGCGGAGGGCGTTGAGACGAAGGCGCAGCTTGATTTTCTCGCAGCCGAGGCCTGCGATGAAGTGCAGGGTTACCTGCTGGGGCGACCACATCCGATCATGGAATATTCCGAGCTCATCGGCCGCCATGCAACAGTGGAGACGAAGTTGCTCAGCGCCTGAGGCGGCGCTACGCGCGCCCCTGATCGGCGAGAACGCCCGGCTATTTGCGGCGACGCCGCTGCTGGCCGAGCCCCATTTTCTTGGCGAGCTGTGAACGCGCCACCGCATAATTCGGCGCAACCATCGGGTAGTCCGGCGGAAGACCCCATTTGTCCCGATATTGCTCCGGCGTCATGTTGTATTGCGAGCGCAAATGCCGCTTCAGCGATTTGAAGCGCTTGCCGTCCTCAAGACAAACCAGATAGTCCGGGGTCATCGATTTTTTGACGGAAACCGCGGGCTTGGCGGGTTCCAGAGGCGTTTCGGCCCTTCCCGTCGAAACCCGCAGCAAGGCCGCGTGGATCTGGCTGATGAGGGCCGGAATCTCCGACGCCGGCGTCGGATTGTTGCGGAGATAGGCCGACACGATATTCGCTGTCAGGTCGATGAAATTCTTGCCCGAGCCGTCGGTCATGGCCTGAACCTTCTGCAAATCATCATTGTGCAAGATATCATAGACGTCGCGCAGCAACCCGCCGTACCAATACGCTTCCGGATTCGTGCACTACTTTCGAGTATGAGCTGATTACTCGGACGGTGACAAGAACAACAGCGGCTATTTTTCGGGCCAGGTTCGCCTTGAAATTCGAGCTTCTCAGGGGCGCTGGTCGAGGTGCGAACGCAGCTCATCGATTGAAGCAAACCGCATCATGCCCTCCGGCATTTGTGCCTCGATCGAACCGTCGGAATACAATGAATAGGCCATTCCATCGACAACGCCTGACTTGAGAACGGTCACCGGCGGCTGATCCTCGTTTCGCATGGCGGGAGGTTTGCGATCGGCCGCAGCCGCGGCGGAGGTTGGCTCGCTGAACGTCGACGGCGCACGTCCGCTGCGCGTCCGGCCAGGTGCTTCAACGGGTCTTGAGCGTTCGGATCCTGGCCAGCCGTCATCGAATTTCACCGGTCCAGGCCCGCTGGTTTCAGGAGCCGCCAGCGTGGCGGCTGGCCCGAGATCAAGTTCGTTTGCGGGTGCATCGGCCGGGCGCGCCTGTGCGCGCTCGCGTTCCCTCCGCGACGAGGACGAAAACATCAGATTGCGCCGCGGTTTGGCGGCGGGTGCGATCTCGGCTGGCTCCGACCGTGGCGGCAGGCCGCCGCGTACGTTCCGCGCCGCTGCCTCGTCCTCCCAGGGCGTCGCCGGCGGGTAGGCGTCAGATTTCGCACCTTCCGTAGCTTCCGTTGCGGATCGATCACGGCTGAACAGGAAGCCGCCACCTTCCGGCGCCGGTTGACGCGGCGGCGCTAGCGCTGTCGGTTGCGGCGCGGTTCCCGCCCAGTCCGATGTCAGACCCGGGCCAAGCCGCTCGGCGATGCCTTTCAGCTCGCGAACGACGACCGACAGGCCCAGGATAATCAGCCCCGTGCAGGCCCCGACGGCGCCTGAGAGGATCAGCGTATTGCCGAAGCTGAATTCCTTTACCGGAATTCCGAAACCGATCGCCAGGAGGCCCGTCAATAGACAGCCAATCCCGGCAATCAACATCCCAACCATCATCAAATTTACCCCTGGGCCGCGCCCGGAATATTCGCAAGCCGCAAATGCCACGATACCGTCATATTGTGCGCCTCGCCAACGGGCAATGGCGGGAGAGGTTCCCGCGGAAGCACGCGGTTTGACCGATCGGGCCGAACAAAACCATATCTTTGCTGCGTTGCATCAGGGAAATTACGCCACAATTGCCAATTACTTGGTAAGGGAACTGCGCTATATGGATGCCGGGGATGAGGCCCAAAAGCGCCAGCTGGGCCACAGGGGACCGGATTACCAATAGTCATGTCATCCATCACTACCTCGGCTATCGATACGCCATCGCGGCGCTCGGTGGAGCGGACTTGCGACGATCTCGCGATCGTGGTGCTGGCTGTGGTCGGACTGGTCGCGAGCCTCACCTTTCGCGACTATGGATTAGGCTGGGACGATTACACCCACGCCGAATATGCCGACCTGTTGCTGCGGATGTACGGCTCCGGTTTCAAGGATACCGGCGCGCTGTCGTTCGCCAATCTCTATATGTACGGCGGCGGCTTCGACATGGCGGCAGCCTTGCTGCACAAGGTGATTCCGCTCGAGCTGTTTGAAACGCGCCGCCTGCTCGGCGCCACCGTCGGCATCATCGGCCTCGCGGTCACATGGCGGCTCGGCCGGCGTGTCGGTGGCCCCCTCGCCGGGCTTGCAGCGTTGCTGCTGCTGGCGCTGTGCCCGACCTTCTACGGGCATATGTTCATGAATCCCAAGGATGCGCCGTTCGCGGTGGCGATGGTGATCCTGATGCTTGGCCTGGTCCGTCTGGCCGAGGAATATCCGTCGCCCTCGCCGCGGACGATCCTGATCGTCGGCCTCGGCGCCGGCCTTTCGATCGGTTCGCGTATTCTCGGCGGGCTGGCCCTGATTTATGCGGTGGTCGGCTTTGTGCCGATGCTGCTCGATGAGATCCGCGCGCAAGGGGCGCGTGAAGCCATCCGGCGGTTCATGCACGTCGTCTATGTGCTGTTGCCCGGCCTGATCCTCGGCTACCTCGTCATGGGGCTGATCTGGCCGTGGTCGATCATTGAGCCCGGCAACCCGTTCCAGGCCGCGACCTATTTCTCGCACTTCTTCGAAAAACCGTGGAAGGAAATGTTCGACGGCGCGCTGGTGTCGGTGCCGGACATGCCGTGGTCGTATCTTCCCACCCTGTTCGTCCTGCAACTTCCCGAAGTATTGCTTGGCCTGTCGATCGCCGCCTTCATAGCCACACTGCTTGCGCTGCCGCGCGCCGATGTGTCGGGCCGCCGCAAAACCATTCTTTTGATGCTGACGCTGGCCGCGGTGCTGCCGATTGCGGTGGCGATCGTGAAACGGCCCGCCCTTTACAACGGCATTCGTCATTTCGTCTTTGTCATTCCGCCGATGACGGTGCTCGCAGGCACCGCATTCGCCTGGGGAATGAATTGGCTCAAGGAGAACCGCCGCAGCTGGCAACCTGCTGCCCTCGCCGTGTTCTCGTTCGGCTTGCTGTTGCCGCTCGGCGAAATGATCCGGCTGCACCCTTATCAATACACCCATTTCAATCATATCGCCGGCACGGTGCGCGGCGCCGACGATCTCTACATGCTGGATTACTGGGGCCTCGCCTTCAAGCAGGCTTCCGATGGCTTGCGCGAAGAACTCGCCGAACGCCACGAAGTCCCCTCGCACGGGCGCAAATGGAAGGTTGCGGTATGCGGTCCGCAGCGCCCGGCCCAGGTCGCGCTCGGCCCCGATTTCACCATCGGCTGGGATAGCCATGCCGCCGATTTTGCGATGACCCTTGGCGAATTCTACTGCAAGGGCCTGACCGCGCCGGTGATGGTGGAAATCAAGCGCGACGACGTCGTGTTTGCCCGCGTCTACGATATCCGCGGACGCAGCATCTCCAGCCTGCTGGCTATACCGGCTCCCTGAAGCGGAACCGTCAATACAAGAGCATAACTGCCACGCCGGCGCAGCGGCTTGCTGTCAACCTGTCGCGGGAATAGGCTCAATCGGCAGTTCAACGGGAGAAACCGGTCATGTCGCCAGCTGAAGCTCGCCTGAAGGAAGTGCCTTCGGAAATGACGGATGGCGAATGGAGCCAGCGCGTCAATCTTGCCGCCTGCTATCGCCTCATCGCGCATTACGGCTGGGACGATCTGGTCGACACCCACATCTCGGCGCGGGTGCCGGGACCGGAGCATCATTTCCTGATCAACCCCTATGGGCTGATGTTCGACGAAATCACCGCTTCCAGCCTGGTGAAGGTCGACCTCGACGGCAACCAGCTCACCAAGAGCGCGTACAGCATCAACCCGGCCGGCTTCACCATCCATTCGGCAATCCACGAGGTTCGCGAGGACGCCGGCTGCGTGCTTCACCTGCACACGCCCGACGGCACCGCGGTGGCAAGCTGCATGGAGGGCCTGCTGCCGATGAATCAGACCGCGCAGCTTGTCACCTACGATCTCGCCTATCACGATTATGAGGGCATCGCGCTCGACCATGACGAACGCCCGCGCCTGCAACGAGACCTCGGCAACAAGAACCACATGCTCTTGCGCAATCACGGCACGCTGACGGTCGGCCGTTCCGTCGCGTCCGCCTTCGAACGCATGTTCCATCTGGAGCGGGCCTGCACCATGCAGGTGCGCACCCGGATGCTCGGGCCTGCCGCCTATCCGGTCGATCCGGCGGTGGTGGACAAGAACACCAGGCTGCTCGCAAATCCCGAGCGGCAGGAATTGCGCTCGACCACGCTGGTATGGCCGGCGCTGCTGCGCAAGGTCGATCGCCTCGATCCCGGCTACAAGAATTGAAAAACCTGGAATTCAGTGTAGAGTTCGCATCCAACAACCTCTGCACGCCAATTCAAAACGCCGCCCAATTCCGGGTGGCGTTTTTTACGTTCAGCGGAGCGGTTGGGGCGGTCGCCTCGCGGGAAAATTTCGCCCTAAATTAACCTAATCGGCACACCTTGCCCGTGGCCAAAACGATTCGCGCCGAACGGGGACTGCATGTCGATTCTTTCTTCACCATTTTCTTCTTCCGCCGTTAAGGCCCGGCGCGCCCAGGCCCCGGGAAAATCGGCCGATGCCGCGGCGCTGGCGAGCCAGCTGGCCGAACTTGAGGCGCGCGACCGCGTCCTGGTTGCGTGTATCGACGGCATCATCGAGGGGCGCCTCGACGTTGCGCGGCCGACGGCACAGGATCCCCTCTCTGATGCCCTCGGCAGGCTGCTCGAACGGCTCGCATCAAGCGCATCCCGCGATCTCGATCGTGTCGTCAATCTCAGCATACAGGGAAGCGAGACCGCGATCTCGACCGCCCGCTTGCTTGAAGCATCGCGCGAGGTGGATATGCGCACCCAGTCGCTGGCGGCAGCCAGCGAGGAGCTGGTGGCGTCGATCGGTCAGATCCGGGCAACCGCACAGGCGGCAACCGGAGACGCCGAGGAAATGCGTGCCAGCGCCGAGCACGGCATGTCGACTGCGGATTCCGCGTCGGCGGCAATGGGACGCGTGGGAACGACTGCAAATCTGGCATCGGAAAAAATCACGGCCTTGAGCGAAGCATCCGAGGCGATCGGAACTATCGTAAGTGCGATCGACGCGATCGCAAAACAGACCAACCTTCTGGCGCTGAATGCAACCATTGAGGCCGCACGAGCGGGTGAGGCAGGCAAGGGCTTTGCCGTCGTCGCGACCGAAGTCAAAAGCCTTTCGCAGCAGACGAGCGGTGCCACCGTGGAAATTCGGACCCGAATCGAGCAGCTGCGCGTCGATATCCAAACCATCGTCGAGGCAATGTCCGACTGCACCAAGGCTGCGGTGGAAAGTGGTGACGTTGTGGCATCGCTCGGCGGAGCGATGGCCGGCGTCAGCAAGCAGGTATCCAGCGTGACCAGCGGGATGGCAGAAATCGCCGGCATCCTAAATCAGCAGACCGACGCCTCGCGCGAAATCGCGCAAGGCATTTCCTCCATCGCCGCCATGACGAAACAGAGCGTCGAACAGGTAGTCACCATTTCCGATCAGCTCGATATCGTCCATGCTCTGGTCGGAGATGAACTTCAGAATGTTTCGAATTTTTCGTTCAAGAACAAGGTTCCGCGTCTTGCCAAGGCGGATCACGTCATCTGGAAAAAGCGCCTGGCGGACATGGCGGTAGGACGCGTCAAATTAAAGGCCAACGAATTGGCGGACCACCATTCCTGCCGGCTCGGCAAATGGTACTACGGCGACGCCTCGCTCGACTGCCGAAGCCACGGCGCATTCGCGCTTCTGGAAAAGCCTCACGCTCTCGTCCATCAACATGGAAAGCAAGCAGCGAAATTGTTCGAAGCGGGCGATCTTCCCGGCGCCCTGAAAGAAATACAGAATGTCGAAGCAGCGTCGAAGGACGTTTTGGAGCTTCTGGACCGATTGGGCAAATAGCAGCTCACCAATTCCAGAGCATGATCCGGAAAGAAAAAGTGAGCATCGATTTTCCCTCGCGACAAACCCGAGGCGTTTGCGCGGAGATCATGCTCAAAAAAAGATGGCGCGGGATGGCGATTTAAGGAAAAGCCATCCGCTCCAGCGCCTGCTGGCTATGTCTTTGGTGCTTCCGCAAGCGCGGCAAGAATTCGCGCCCACGAGCGAATGCCCTTGTGAAAGCTCTTGAGGTCGTATTTCTCGTTCGGCGAATGGATATTGTCGTCGTCGAGTCCGAAACCCACCAGTAACGAATCAAGGCCGAGGGTGCGCTTGAAGTCGGCGACGATCGGTATCGAGGCGCCGGAGCCCATCAGGACGGCCTCCTTGCCCCACTCGTCCGTCAAGGCGCGCCTGGCGGCGGCAAGCGGCTTCATGTTCCAGTCGAGCGTGATCGCCGGCGCATTGGAATGATCGGTGAATTCCGCCCTGCAATCCCCGGGAAGCCGCGCGGTCACGTAGTCGCGGAACGCATTCCGGATCTTGTCCGGGTCCTGCCCTTCCACCAGCCGGAACGATACCTTCGCGGAAGCTTCCGCCGGGATAACCGTCTTTGAGCCCTCCCCGGTATACCCCCCGATGATCCCGTTGATATCGCAGGTCGGGCGTGAGGAGATTTGCTCGATCAGCAAACGGTCCTTCTCGCCCGCGGGAATCGAAAGTCCGATCGGCCTGAGAAAGCTGTCGGCCGTCAGATTGAGCTTCTGCCACTGCGCCAGAATATCGGCCGGCAGATCCCTTACCCCATCGTAGAAGCCGGGAATGGTAATGCGCCCGTCTTCGTCGAAAATGCCGCCGAGGATACGGGTCAGTACCCGGATCGGGTTTTGCGCACCGCCGCCGAAGACGCCGGAATGCAGGTCGCGATTGGCGGCCTTGATCTTCACCTCGTCGTAAACGAGTCCACGCAGCGAGGTGGTGATCGCCGGCGTGTTTGGATCCCACATGCCGGTGTCGCAGACGAGCGCGTAGTCTGCCTTGAGGTCATCCTTGTTCTTCTCGAGAAACGGGACGAAATTCTTCGATCCGATTTCCTCTTCACCCTCGATGACGATGGTCACGTCGACCGGCAGCGAACCCGTCACCGCCTTCCAGGCGCGGCAGGCTTCGACGAAGGTCATCAACTGGCCCTTATCGTCCTCCGCGCCGCGCGCGACGATGATTTTCCGTCCGTCGGCATGATCGGTGACGACAGGCTCAAATGGCGGCCGGTGCCAGAGATTGAGCGGATCGACCGGCTGTACGTCATAGTGTCCATAGAACAGGACGTGCGGCCGCGCGCCGCCGTTTCCCTTGCCGCTGTTCGAGTCCTGGCTTTTGGCGACGATGGCGGGATGACCGGCGGTCGGCCGCACCTCGCTGGCAAATCCGAGTGTCTCGATATCCCTGGCAAGATGATCTGCCGCCGCCTTGCAATCTCCGGCAAAGGCCGGATCGGCCGAGATCGACTTGATCCGCAACAGCGCAAACAGCCGCTCAAGGCTGGTGTCGAAATCGGCGTCGATGCGGTCGAGGACCGTCTGAAGTTGCGAGTCGGACATTTCCGATTTTCCGTTGGGTTAGGGGTTATTCTTCATCTCAAGTTGTAGCGTGCCGGTCACGGGAGACAAGGAGCTGGCCGCGCCTTCCTGAAGCGGGTGCAGGATGTGCCACACCAGTGCCCCGGCAATCGCGGCGGTAGCCGCGAGGTTGTTTCCGAAGGCCTGCAGATCATTCGGGAAAACCGGAAGCGACAGGCAAATCAGAAAGCCCGAGATCGCAAGGACGACCCACGTTCCCTTGCGTACAGCGGCACGGGGATCGTAGGCGGCCCGATGCATCAGGACGGTCACCGGAAAGAACAGCCACATGAAATAATACTGCCGGGCCAGCGGCGACGCCACCGTCATCAGGCAGAACAGGATACCGAGTTCCTCGGCGTCAGACAGCGGCGTCCGGCGCGAACGCGCCGGCATCACGCTGATGAATCCGAGCCCGATCGCGATCGAAACTCCAATCACGACCCAGTTGGCGGTCTTGAAATCGAGATCGACCAGATTCATGTACGCGGGCGGCCTGGCCGGATTGTCCTGGTTGTAGTTGACGGGGCGCGTCAGCCGGTGCGTCACGGCGATGATGGATTGATTGACCCACGACCAGTTCTGCTCGCCACGCTGCCCAAAACCCTGCTCCGAGCTCGATCCAACCATTCCCTGATACCAGGTCTTCAGTTCGGAGACATTGTGCTGAAAGCCGCGCACCGGCGCTGGAACCACGAACAGAAGAATTCCAAGGCACACCGCCATGCTCGCCGCCGACGCCCACTGCCTTCGCCAAAGCAGGTAGGGAAATACGGCCACGGGGAAAACCTTGATCGCGGTCGCCAGCGCAAACATGCTTCCGGAGGCCCATGGGCGGCCGTGCTGCAGGAACCAGAATCCGAACAGCATCATCGCAAGCAGAATGAGGTTCGGCTGGCCGAGATCGAACATGTCAAAAACAAAAGATATCGTGACGATGGCCGGAAGCGCGGCCAGCCATGGATCCGGAATCCGCCCCGCGCCCGTCATCGCGTTCGAAAGCTGCGCGGTCATCCACCACGCGACCGCGTTGAGGACAGACAAACACAGATAGAGTGGAATTTTGCCGAAATAGCTGGGGATCGCGAGCAGGATCGCCGACAGCGGCGGATAGATGAAATCGAAATAGGCGTTGGGATCGCCGGGATAGAGGTCCTTTCCCTGCAGGACCTGCTGCCCGGCCCAGAACCAGAGCGGATAGTCCTTGGTCTTTCCGTTCCCGAAGATTTCCGGAGCGAGAACGTCGGCGGTCAGCGCGATGCAGCAGACCAGGAAAAGAATATCGAGCGGCGCTCGCAACGACGGATATCTCAGCACACGTCACTTTCCAGAAAATCAGAGGGAAATCACCGCAATGAGCAAGAATTCTATCGCCGCAGCAGTCCGCCGAGCGCACCGCGCACGATGGCGCGGCCGACCGAACCGCCAATCGACCCGCCGACCGACTTGCCGAGATCGGCGGCCACCCCGCCGACCACCTTGTTGGTGACGGAACGCGTGACGTTTCGCGCGATGAGCTGGCCGGTCGACAATCTGCCTCTGGACACATTGGTGCCGAAAATCGTCCCGACGATTCCACCAATTTGCCCGAGAATTCCTCCACTCCCGGCGGCGCCAGCCGCGGTTCCGGCCACCCGCTTCTGCAGTTCCTCGTAAGCGGAGTCGGAATCGATCGTCGTATCGTATTTGCCCTTCACGGGGCTGTTGTCCATGATGGCCTTGCGTTCATCGGGCGTGATCGGTCCGATCCGTGCCGTCGGCGGCCGGATCATGACGCGCTCAACCATCGCCGGTACGCCATTCCCTTCCAGAAACGATACCAGTGCCTCGCCCTTGCCGAGCTCCGTGATCACCTTGGCGGTGTCGAGCCCGGGGTTGGGCCGGAACGTCTGGGCAGCCGCCGCGACCGCCTTCTGGTCGCGCGGGGTAAACGCGCGCAGCGCGTGCTGGACGCGATTGCCGAGTTGGGCGAGCACCTTGTCCGGCACGTCGATCGGGTTTTGCGTGACGAAATAGACGCCGACTCCCTTCGAGCGTATCAGCCGCACCACCTGTTCGATCTTGTCCATCAGCGCCTTGGGCGCGTCGTCGAACAACAGATGCGCCTCGTCGAAGAAGAACACGAGTTTGGGTTTTGGTGGGTCGCCGGCTTCCGGAAGCTGTTCGAACAGTTCTGACAACATCCATAACAGGAAGGTCGCGTACAGGCGCGGGTTCTGCATCAGCCTGTCCGCCACCAGGATGTTCACCATGCCCCGACCGTCGCGATCGGTGCGCATGAAATCCTTCAGGTCCAGCGCCGGCTCCCCGAAGAACTTGTCGCCTCCCTGATTTTCCAGCACCAGAAGCTGACGCTGGATGGTTCCTACCGTCTGCTTCGAGACGTTTCCGTATTGTGTGGTCAGCTCGGAGGCGTGCTCGGCAATGAAAGCCAGGATTGCCCGCAGATCCTTCATGTCCAGGAGCAGCCATCCCTGCTCGTCCGCTACCCTGAACGCGATATTCAGCACGCCCTCCTGGACGTCGTTCAGATCCATCATGCGTGAGAGCAAGAGCGGCCCCATTTCGGAGACGGTTGCGCGCACCGGATGGCCCTGCTCGCCGAAAACATCCCAAAACACCGTCGAAAACCGGTCAGGCTGGAAGCCGAGGCCCATACCGCTGGCCCGCTTCAGGATAGCATCCCTGGGCTCGCCCACTTCGGAGATACCCGAAAGGTCGCCCTTGATGTCGGCTGCGAATACCGGAACGCCCGCACGCGCAAATCCCTCGGCCATCACCTGCAGCGAGACAGTCTTTCCGGTGCCGGTCGCGCCGGTGACGAGGCCATGGCGATTGGCAAGCCCAAGCGTCAGCCACGCTGGCTGTTCACCCTTGCCAATAAAAATCCTCTCGCCGGTGTCGGCCATCGGAGTATCGGACGTCGCCATTACATCGCCTCGTCGGGCCCATCAGGTTCGCAATCGCCAAGCACCGGAATTATACAGCAACTTGCAAGCCGATTGAAACCGGTCAACGCTCGCCGCGGATTGGAAACTCGTTTGGTCGGCGCGGGTTTCGACCGGATTTTTCTTGCCGTGCCGCCGAAAGCTGGAACGAAACTCGTCCCGCCACGGCGCGAAAATCCGGATCTGCTCTTGCATTGCTGCAACACCCCTGACGCGATCGAGGTTGAATCGCACGTTCGAATGCGGTGATCGCTTGTAATTCGTATCGCATCAGATCAAGATAAAATCACAAGCAAGGATCCGGCACGTAACCGGCTGAGGGGCGGGGTACTATGGACGAACTGATTGGACGGCTGGCCGACAAGGCCGGCATCGGTGATGCTGTGGCCGAGAAAACCATCGGCATCATTCTCGGTTTCCTTCGCAACGAGGGCCCTTCCGACAAGGTTCAGGCCTTGATTGACGGGATTCCCGGAGCAGAAGCCGCGATCTCGGCCTCCGGCAACGGTGGCGGTCTCGGAAGGTTGATGGGCGGGGGCCTGATGGCGGTCGGTACCAAGCTGATGGGACTTGGTTTGGGAATGAACGAGATTCAGAACGTCGCGCGTGAACTTTTCCGGTTCGGCCGTGACAAAATCGGAGCGGATCAAATGGGCGAGATCATCGCAGCGACCCCGGGCCTCAGTCAGTTCGCTTAAAGCACCTTTCACATCGAGTACCATGACATACCCGATCTCCGAGATTGACGGCTTACCATCGTTCGCCGCTGCCAAACTGAAATCGCTGGGCATTCGCACGACGGACGGGCTGCTCGAGGCGGCGCGGACTGTAAAGGGCCGTAAAGCGCTTGCGACCAAGACCGGCATCAGCGAGCAGCAACTGCTCGAATGGGCGAACGTTTCGGACTACATGCGGATTCCCGGCATGGGCAAGGCAAAGGTCGGCCTGGTGCGCGCCGCCGGCGTCACCACGGTTCGCGAACTCGCCCTTCGCAACCCGGCGCGACTGGCCCAGAACATGAAAGAAGTGAATATCAGGCGCAAACTCGTCCGCGTCCTGCCCTCGGCAAGGTCGGTCGAGCTGCTGATCGAAAAAGCGCGCAAGCTTCAGCCCAAAATCACCTACTGACCGGGATCGGCTTCCGGCCTGCCCCGGCAGCCAGGCGCGACGTCGGCGCGGCTCGCATCTTGACTCCCCTGCGCCGACCGCGCAAAGCGACCGGCATGATCGCGACCTCGTCCAGAACCGCCCCCGCGGCCGATCGCCCGGCATGGCCGGCGCTCTTGTCCAGGCCCTTGCCGGCTGTGATGGGGGTCCTCAATATCACGCCGGACTCCTTTTCAGACGGTGGACAGTTCGCTGCGCCGGAGCGCGCGCTGGCACAGGCCAGACGCATGGTCGCCGAGGGTGCCGACATCATCGACATCGGCGCCGAATCCACCCGGCCCTATGGCGCAGAACCGGTTTCCGCGGAGGAAGAGCTGAAGCGTTTGCGGCCGATCCTGGCCGATGTCGTTTCGCTCGGCATTCCCGTTTCCATCGACAGCATGAAATCCGCCGTCGTCGCCTGGGCGCTGGATGCGGGGGCGACCATCGCCAATGACGTCTGGGGCCTGCAGCGCGACCCCGACATGGCCGGGCTCCTGGCCGCGCGCCATTGCCCGGTCGTCATCATGCACAACCGCGACCGCGCCGACGCCGGCATCGACATCATCGCGGATATTGCCGGATTTTTTTCGCGCTCGCTGGAGATGGCCGCGAAGGCCGGCATTTCACGTGAGAATATCGTGCTCGACCCCGGCATCGGCTTCGGCAAGACGCCCGAACAGAGCATGACGGTGCTGGCCCGGCTGGACCAACTCGGCACATTCGGCCTGCCGCTGCTGGTCGGCGCATCGCGCAAGCGCTTCATCAGTTCGGTGTCGCCGTCCGAGCCGCAGCAGCGGCTGGGTGGCTCGATCGCCGCCCATCTGATAGCGGCAAAGGGCGGCGCACGGATCATCCGGACCCACGATGTGCCGGAAACCGTACAAGCATTGCGTGTGGCCGCGGCGATTTGGGACAAGGCATGAGCGATACGATCTTCATCACCGGCGTCGTCATCCATGCCCGTCACGGTGTCATGGAGCATGAGACCGAGGTCGGGCAGCGTTTTGTCATCGATCTCGAACTCTCCGCCGATCTGTCGGAATCCTCGCGCACCGATCGTCTCGCCGATACGGTTTCCTATTCCAATGTGGTCGCAACCGCGACTGCGGCCTTCAAGGATGCCAATTACAAATTGCTGGAGCGCGCGGCCGGCGCGGTCGCCGACGCCATCCTGGCCGCGTTTCCGAAAATCAGCGCCGTCAAGGTCACCGTGCACAAGCCACATGCGCCGATCGCCGCGATCTTCGACGATGTGGGGGTGGTCCTGATGCGCACCCGGTATCCGCCGTCCCATGGCTGACGCCCTGATCGCGCTTGGCGGCAATGTCGGCGACGTCCGCGCGACCTTCCGGAAGGCGATCGCCAATATCTGCGGCATGACGCAGGCCGCGCTTCTGGCGCGGTCCTCGGACTATGCCACCCCGCCCTGGGGCGAGGAGCAGCAGGCCCGCTTCGTCAACGCCTGCATCGAAATCGACACCAGCCTCGATCCCCACGCGCTGCTGTTCACGCTGCACAGGATCGAGACCAAATTCGGCCGCGATCGCGCCCATGAAAGACGCTGGGGGCCGCGCACCCTCGA
This sequence comes from uncultured Alphaproteobacteria bacterium, assembly GCA_963786045.1. Taxonomy (GTDB): domain Bacteria; phylum Pseudomonadota; class Alphaproteobacteria; order Rhizobiales; family Xanthobacteraceae; genus Bradyrhizobium. The sequence goes on from CAWAXR010000025.1 coordinate 330,108, forward strand.
CCTCGATCTGATCGCCTATGACGACGTTTCGATGCAAGAGCCGGAACTGACGCTGCCGCACCCCCGTCTGTTCGAACGCGCCTTCGTGCTGGTGCCGCTGGCGGAGATCGCGCCCAACCGCGTGATCGCGGGACGCGGCGTCGCCTCGGCGCTGGCGCAGCTTTCGACCGAAGGGATCGAGCGGTTGCCCGACCTCGCATGACCAAAAGAGACTAAAAACAACCGTTTGGCTTGGCGGTCCGCCCGTGGCAATTTCGGCCCGGAATAATGGCGCCCAGGAGCGACCTCCCGAATGACATCTGAGACCTTTGACCTGCCCCTCGCAGCGGATTTCGCGCCCGCGACCTATGACGACTGGCGCAAGCTGGTCGATGGCGTGTTGAAAGGCGCGCCGTTCGAGAAGCTGGTCGGCAAAACCTCTGACGGTCTGCGGATCGAACCGATCTACCGGCGCGCCCGCGATGCCGATCCCGTAGCCGGCCGGCCCGCGGCCGCGCCCTGGCGGATCATGCAGCGCATCGATCATCCCGATGCCGCAGCGGCAAACGCGCAGGCGCTGCTCGATCTGGAGAACGGCGCCAATGGTCTGACACTGGTATTCGCGGGCGCCAATGGCGCCTATGGCTTTGGGATAAATCCAACCGCCGAAGCGATCGAGAAAGTCCTCGATGGCGTCCTGATCGACGCCGGTATTTCAATTGAACTTCAGGTCGGCCCGCAGTCGCGCATGGCGGCGATCCACCTGGCCGAATATGTGCAGCGCAAGGGGATCAGCCCCGCGGCCTGCGATATCCGTTTTGGCCTCGATCCGATCGGGGCCTGCGCGGTCTGGGGGTCCAGTCCTTATAGCTGGCCCGAGATCGTGCCGGCGGTCACCGGCGGGATCAAAGGCCTCGCCGCGATGGGTTTTAGAGGTCCGTTCGCGGTCGCCGACGGACGGGTGATCCATGATGCCGGCGGATCGGAAGCCCAGGAACTGGCGTTCGTGCTGGCGTCCGGCATCGCCTATCTTCGCGCGATCGAGGGGGCGGGTATTGCGCTGGAAGAGGCGCGGAACATGGTCTACGCGCGGCTGAGCGCCGATGCCGATCAGTTCCTGACGATGGCGAAATTTCGTGCGCTGCGTTTGTTATGGGCGCGCGTCGAACAGGCTTGCGGCCTTGAGCCGAAGCCGTTGTTCATCGCCGCCGATACCGCGTGGCGAATGCTCACCCGGCGCGATCCCTACGTGAACATGCTGCGCGCGACCATGGCGACGTTTGCCGCAGGGCTAGGCGGCGCCAACAGCATCAATGTCATGCCGCACACGCTCGCGCTGGGATTGCCCGATCCGTTCGCGCGGCGCGTGGCGCGCAACACGCAATTGATCCTTTTGGAAGAATCCAATCTGGCAAAAGTCTCCGACCCCGCGGCCGGCTCCGGCGGCATCGAAGCCCTGACAAGCGAGCTTTGCGAGGCCGCGTGGCACCTGTTTCAGGAAACCGAGAAAGCCGGTGGCGTGTTTGCCGCGCTGGAGCAAAACCTGATCCAGCGCAAAGTCGCGGCGACACGGGCGGTGCGCGAAGCCAATATCGCCAGGCGCAGGGAAGTACTGACCGGCGCCAGCGAATTTCCAAATCTGCAGGAGGCTCAGGTGGCGGTGCTCGATGCAAAACCGGTTGCACTTGCGCCCTACGGCGAGGCCAAATTCAAATTCGATGCGTTGCCGCCGATCCGGCTTGCGGTACCGTTCGAACGCTTGCGCGACCGCTCGGATGAACTCCTGAAAGCCGGGGGAGCGCGGCCAAAGGTCTTCCTTGCCAATCTCGGCACGTCAGCCGACTTCACCGCGCGGGCGACGTTTGCAAAGAGCTTTTTCGAGACCGGCGGGATCGAAGCCGTCGACACCGAAGGGTTTGCCGATCCCGCGGCGTTGACCACGGCCTTCAAGGCATCCGGCGCGGCGCTCGCGTGCCTCTGCTCATCCGACAAGGTGTATGCCGCGCAGGCGGCCGCCGCCGCCAGGGCTCTTAAAAGCGCAGGCGCAAAACATATCTATCTGGCGGGACGCGCCGGCGAGCAGGAGGCCACGCTTCGCGCCGCCGGCGTTAACGATTTCATCTTTGCCGGCGGCGATGCGCTGGCCACGCTGCAGGAAGCCTATTCCCTGGTGGAGCAAGCATGACGACCCCAGCGAAACCCGTTCTGACCGGCGGCTGCCAATGCGGCGCCATTCGCTTCGCGCTGTCGGCGCCGCCCGGGAAAGTCAGCATCTGCCATTGCCGGATGTGCCAGAAAGCCTCCGGCGCGCCGTTCGCCTCCTTCGCCGAGATCGAAAAGAGCGATTTCGCCTGGACCCGCGGCAAGCCCGCCGCGTTCCGCTCCTCCTCGATCGCCGAGCGCGACTTCTGCAGGGATTGCGGCACGCCGCTCAGCTTTCGCCGCATCGACGGCCCGCGGATCGAGATCATGACCGGCGCCTTCGACCGGCCGGACCGGGTGGTGCCGACGACGCAATATGGCAGCGAATCCCGGCTCGGCTGGGTGGTGGCGATCGCCAACCTGCCGAGCCAGACCACGCTGCAGAACTACGGGCCGGAGAAGCTGGGCGGCATCGTCAGCCACCAGCATCCGGACCATGATTGAGTGGGGCAGCCCCTTGGGACTGGTTTGTGATATGGTGAGGCAATGACCCGCATACCGAACTTTGCGAATATCGCGTTTGAAAAAGCGGCCAGCGCACAACCGGCCGGCGGCGCCGAGCCATGGCTCACGCCGGAGGGAATTCCTGTAAAGCCGCGCTACTCGGAGAGCGACCTCGAAGGCATCGATTTCCTCGAGACCTGGCCGGGCATCGCGCCGTACTTACGCGGCCCCTACCCGACCATGTATGTCAACCAGCCCTGGACTGTCCGGCAATATGCGGGTTTCTCGACGGCGGAGGATTCCAACGCGTTCTACCGCCGCAACCTCGCCGCCGGCCAGAAGGGCCTCTCGGTCGCGTTCGATCTCGCCACCCATCGCGGCTACGACTCCGATCACCCGCGCGTCTCCGGCGACGTCGGCATGGCCGGCGTCGCGATCGATTCGATCTACGACATGCGCACGCTGTTCTCGGGCATCCCGCTCGACCGGATGAGCGTGTCGATGACCATGAACGGCGCGGTGCTGCCGATCCTCGCGCTGTTCGTGGCAGCCGCCGAGGAACAGGGCGTGCCGCCGGAGAAACTCTCAGGCACCATTCAGAACGACATTCTGAAAGAGTTCATGGTGCGCAACACCTATATCTATCCGCCGGCGCCTTCGATGCGGATCATCTCCGACATCTTTGCCTATACCTCGCAAAAGATGCCGAAATACAATTCCATCTCGATCTCCGGCTATCACATGCAGGAAGCGGGCGCGACGCAGGACCTCGAGCTCGCCTATACGCTGGCCGATGGCGTCGAATATCTGCGCGCCGGGCTCAAGGCGGGCCTCGACGTCGACCGCTTCGCGCCGAGGCTGTCGTTCTTCTGGGCGATCGGCATGAACTTCTTCATGGAAGTCGCCAAGATGCGCGCGGCGCGGCTGTTGTGGGCCAAGCTGCTCCGCCAGTTCGATCCGAAAGACCCGCGCTCGCTCTCGCTCCGCACGCATTGCCAGACTTCGGGCTGGTCGCTGACCGCGCAGGACGTCTTCAACAATGTGATGCGCACCACCATCGAGGCGATGGCGGCAACCCAGGGCCATACCCAATCGCTCCACACCAACGCGCTCGACGAAGCGCTGGCGCTGCCGACCGATTTCTCCGCGAGAATTGCGCGCAACACGCAACTGTTCCTGCAGCAGGAAAGCGGCACCACCCGCATCATCGATCCCTGGGGCGGCTCGTATTATGTCGAGCGCCTGACCCGTGATCTCGCGGCGAAAGCCTGGGGCCATATTCAGGAAGTCGAGGCGCTCGGCGGCATGGCGAAAGCGATCGAGGCCGGCGTCCCGAAACTGCGGATCGAGGAAGCGTCCGCCAAGACGCAGGCCCGGATCGACGCCGGCAAGCAGGCGGTGATCGGCGTCAACAAATACAGGCCGGTCAACGAGGCGCCGATCGACGTGCTGAAGGTGGAAAATTCCACTGTGCGGCACCTGCAGATCGACAAGCTCAAGCGGCTACGATCCGAGCGCAACCAGAAGGACGTCGACGATGCGCTAAAGGCGCTGACGCGCTCGGCCGGCGAAGGCAACGGCAACCTGCTGGCGCTCGCGATCGATGCCGCGCGCGCCAAGGCCACCGTCGGCGAAATTTCCGATGCGATGGAGAAGGTGTTCGGGCGGCACCGCGCCGAAATCAAATCCATCACCGGCGTCTACAAGCGGGAGGCGTCCACCATGTCCAACCGGGTCGAAAAGGTGCAGGCGCTGATCGATGCGTTCGAGGAAGCGGAAGGCCGACGGCCGCGCATTCTCGTCGCCAAGATCGGCCAGGACGGCCACGACCGCGGCCAGAAGGTGATCGCTTCCGCCTTTGCCGATGTCGGTTTCGACGTCGATATCGGCCCCCTGTTCGCGACCGCCGAGGAAGCGGCACGGCAGGCGGTGGAGAACGACGTCCATATCCTGGGCGTGTCGTCGCTGGCGGCGGCGCATCTGACGGCGGTGCCGGAACTGAAGGCCGCGCTGAAAAAGCAGGGCCGCGACGACATCATGATCATCGTCGGCGGCGTGGTCCCGCCGCAGGACTACGACGCGCTCTACAAGGCCGGCGCCGAGGCGATCTTCCCGCCGGGCACCGTGATCGCGGACGCGGCCGAAGAACTGATCCACAAGCTCAACGCCCGGCTGGGGCATAGCGAGGCGGCGGAATAACTTCGCGCGGCCGTTCATTCGAAAGCTTCCCCTTGCGCCCCGCAGCAACCATCTCGTTCGCCCACAGGATCGGCCTCCTTGGTGCGATCGCCTGCGTCGCTGGAGCCGCGGCCTTTGCCGCCGAGCCCCGGCTCGAAGCCGCGATCAAAAACAGGAACATCGACGCCAGCGTCTTCCTCGACGACCAGATCAAGGCCGATCCGGCGCTGTCCGCCGACTGTCTCGCGGAGGGCAGGAAATGGATGGAAAAGAACGCTGCGGAGGCGGCCGCTTCGCGCAAGCAGGATCCGGTCATGTTTCGCGACGGCGCCTGGACTTTTGAACGCAAATACAGCGTCCGCTCCATGGTCGACGGACATTACGTCAGCATCGTGAGATCCGACTACATGAACACCGGCGGCGCGCATCCCAATTCGGATGTCGACACCATCCTGTGGGACACAACAGCGAAGAAGCGCATCAGTATCCGTCCCTTCTTCACCGAGACCGCCGACAACGGGCCGACGATGACGGCGATGCTGAAGGGCGTGATCGCCTCGCTGAACATCGAGAAGAAGAAACGCGATGCCACCGACACCGCGACCGCCGAATGGTACAAGGGTCTTGAGCCGAAACTGCTCAAGATCGGCGCGGTGACGCTGGCGCCCTCGACCGAAGCCGGCAGGAGTTCTGGCCTGACCTTTCACTATCCGCCCTACGCGGTCGGCCCCTATGCCGAGGGCCAGTATGTCGCCTTTGTGCCGTGGGAAACCCTGAAGCCCTATCTGACGCCAGAGGGGGTGAAGATTTTTGGCGGTGCGCGGCCCAGGGGCGACGATGATGGCACGCAATGACCGGCCGTAGTGAGCCCAATATCGGCAGACTGTCAGAGGAGCTCCGCGCCGGCCATCGCGCCGCGCTGGCGCGCGCGATCACGCTGATCGAAAGCCGGCGTGGGGATCATCAGGCGTTGGCGCGCGATCTGGTGCAGGCGCTGCTGCCCGAAACCGGCAAGGCGATCCGGGTCGGCATCACAGGCTCGCCCGGGGTGGGCAAATCCACCACCATCGACGCGCTCGGGATGTACCTGATCGAGCGCGGCCACAAGGTCGCGGTGCTCGCGGTGGACCCCTCCTCCGCGCGCACCGGCGGCTCGATCCTCGGCGACAAGACCCGGATGGCGCGGCTTTCGGCTGCCGATCATGCCTATATCCGGCCATCGCCGGCCTCGGGCACGCTCGGCGGCGTCGCCGCGAAGACGCGCGAGGCGATGTTGCTATGCGAGGCCGCCGGCTTCGACGTGGTGCTGGTCGAAACAGTCGGCATCGGGCAATCCGAAACCGCGGTCTGCGACATGACCGATTTTTTCCTGGCGCTGATGCTGCCCGGCGCCGGCGACGAGTTGCAGGGCATCAAGAAGGGCCTGGTCGAACTCGCCGACATGATCGCCATCAACAAGGCCGACGGCGACAACATCAAACGCGCCAACCTCGCCGCCGCGGAATATCGCGGCGCACTGCATATCCTTAACCCACGTTCGGCGCACTGGCATCCACCGGTCGTGACCTATTCGGCCCTGACGGGCACCGGCATCGATGCGCTGTGGCAAAAGATCCTCGACCATCGCACGGCCATGAACGCGTCAGGCGAGTTCGCGGGCCGCCGCAGGGAGCAGCAGGTGAAATGGATGTGGTCGATGCTGGAACAGCGGATGATGGCGCGGCTGCGCGCCGATGCGTCGGTGCGCGCCAAAGTGAAAAGGATCGAGGCCGAGGTGGCCGACGGCCGCATCACGCCGGCGCTGGCGGCGGAGCAGATCGCGGACATGCTGAGGTGAGATGAACGAGAAGTTGCGCATCCTGATCACCGGGTTCGGTCCATTTCCCGGCGCGCCGTTTAATCCGACCGAACCGCTGGTGGCGCGGCTGTTGCGGCTGCGCCGCCCCGTCTTGAGCGACGTCGAACTTGCCGGGCATATCTTCCCGGTCACCTATCGGGATGTCGATCGCCAATTGCCCGAGTTGCTCGCCACGCACCGCCCGCATGCGCTTTTGATGTTCGGCCTTGCTTCCCGGACACGACACGTCCGGATCGAGACCCGCGCCCGCAACTCCGTCACGATGCTCTGGCCCGACGCCGAGCACGCGCGGGTGCGCAAGCGATCGATATCCGGCCGCGACGACGCCCTGATGTTCGGCCCGCACACCGCCAGACTTTTGCGCACAGCCATGGGCACCGGAATTGATGCCCGGGCTTCACGCAACGCCGGAAGTTACCTCTGCAACTATTTGAGCTGGCGGGCGATCGAGGCGACCCGTGGCGCTAACGGTCCCCGGCTCGCCGCCTTCGTGCACATACCTCTGCTCGCGCGCGGTGGGGTTTCCCAACGCAAGGGCGCGCCGCGCCGCATCACGCTGGAAGAACTGGTCGATGCCGGTGAAGCCATGCTGCTGGAGATGGTCAAGCTGACGCGAGGCACGGCACAGGGGACACTCTGACTCCCCCGCCCCGCTGCCGTCGGGGCGGGATCGAGCACGCCAGGTCGTATCCGATTAACCCTACCCCCAACAATCGCCCCTCTCCGCCCTGCGCATCGCCACGCGGCACCGCATTTTTGCGTTACTTCAATATGGCGGAAGCGCACGAAAACATTTGCGCCGGAGACGCGATCATGGACGTCACTCGCCGCCATCTCATCGGAGCATCCGCGGCAGGCTTTGCCGGCGCGCTTGCGATATCGCCGGCCGCCGCGCGCGCCGCACAGCTGACCTCGACGCTCGGGCGCGACGTCACGCAGTATGGCGTCCGGCCCGGCAGCCCCGACGACCAGACCAAAGTCCTGCAGCGCGCGATCGACGACGCCGCGCGCGCGCAGGTGCCGCTGGCCTTGCCGCCCGGCATCTATCGCGTAGGCCAGCTTCGCCTGCAAAGCGGCACCCAGCTCGTTGGCGTGCGCGGCGCGACAAGGCTCGTCTTCAACGGCGGCGCGTCGATGCTTGCAGGCGAAGGCGCCAGCAGCATTGGGATCCTCAACATCACGCTCGACGGTGGCGGCATTCCCCTGCCGACGCGGCGCGGCCTCGTGCATTGCCTCGGTGGTCGCGACATCCGCATCACCGATTGCGAGATCTCGGGCAGCGGCGGCAACGGCATCTGGTTCGAGAACGTCTCCGGCGAGGTCAGCGGCAACATCATCACCAGGTCCGCCACCACCGCGATCGTGTCGTTCGACGCGCAGGGCCTGCAGGTCGCGCGCAATACCATCCAGGGCACCAACGACAACGGCATCGAAATCCTGCGCACGGCCATCGGCGACGACGGCACGCTGGTCGCGGACAACCGCATCGAGGACATCAAGGCCGGCCCCGGCGGCTCCGGGCAATACGGCAACGCCATCAACGCGTTTCGGGCCGGCAATGTGATCGTGCGCGGAAACCGGATCCGCAACTGCGACTATTCAGCGGTGCGCGGCAATTCGGCGTCCAACATCCAGATAACAGGCAACAGCGTCAGCGATGTCCGCGAGGTCGCGCTATATTCAGAATTTTCGTTCGAGGGTGCCGTGATCGCCAACAACACCGTGGACGGCGCGGCGCTCGGTGTTTCCGTGTGCAATTTCAACGAGGGCGGACGCCTTGCGATCGTGCAAGGCAACATCATCCGCAACCTTTTGCCAAAACGCCCCATTGGCACCGCGCCGGATGATGACGCCGGGATCGGCATCTATGTCGAGGCCGATACCTCCGTGTCAGGCAATGTGATCGAGAACGCGCCATCGTTCGGGATCGTCGCCGGCTGGGGCAAATTTCTGCGCGACGTGGTGATTTCGGGCAACGTGATCCGCAACGCCTTCGTCGGCGTCGGCGTGTCGGTGACGCCGGGCGCGGGCACTGCGCTGGTCAGCAACAACGTGATCTCGGAGGCGCCGCGCGGTGCCGTGGTCGGGCTCGATCACGCACGTCCCATTACGCCCGATCTGTCAGCCGACGGCGCACAGCACTTCGCCCAGGTGGTGGTGGGGACCAACGCGGTGCGGCGGTAGTGCCTACAACGCGTTGCGGAGCAGCGGATAGCGTTCCGCGACCGTGGGCTTGTCCGGCGCCAGCTTTGCAGCGCTGCTGCCGATCACCCGCGCGGAAAGCGCATCCTCCGCACCAGCCGTTTCGGATACCGGGACGATTGGATTGACGATTGGACTAGCGATTGGATTCCTGGGTGGTAGTTCGACGGGAATCTCCTCCAGCGCCGGTTGCCGCAGACGGACCAGACCGCGCCAGCCCCCGCCGCGCGGCGGCTGCGCCGTCCTCGCGCGACCGAGCCAGGACACGTCGATCACCGTGTTGTTGCGCGATGCCTCGCGGGATAAAAGATCGCGCCAGGCTTGCACCGCGGCTTTGGCTTCCTGGAGATTCTCGAGAAAATCGCTTTCACTGTGAAAGCGGCGCCAGCGGCCGGTCTCGAACAATTCGGTGAGATATTCGAGACGCCGCTCGGCAAGGGTACACCAGCGCGCGACAATGTCGCGGCCACGCGCCACGCCGATTTGATGTGTCATGAACCAGCCCGTAACCCGCAAAGAGAAAAACGGACGCGGACGCAACCAGTACGAATCAATCGGACGTGACGAAGATATTTTGTGGAAAACTTTTATTTTGTCCAGCGGTCCTCGCTACCCGACATCGGTTATCGACGGAGCCCCTGAAAATCCGGGGGCTTGCCGTCTATCGGCAGTCAGGCGCTGCGCTGGCACGACCCTATCGCGAGGTTGCAAGCGCATCTGGATGCACGGACACAAAGCTGCGCAAGGCAGCAGCAGAAGCGAAAGACCCGTCCGGGGGGACAACCGGACGGGTCAAGCCATATGGGCGCTTGGGGTGGATGGGCGCTCGCGCCAGATACAGCCTCGATGGGGAGGGATTGCCGCTCCCACAAATATTGTGTCGTGGAAGGCGCGCCAAACGTTCAAAGGCGTTTGCGATTTTTTTGAGTTTTCTGGCCGGCTGTTTTGGATCAAAAACCTGCTGCGCCGCGCGCCAGCGTTCGAACTCGAAAGCCCCTGCTTCAGGGCGTCGCCACCGCGAGACTGACGATCTTCTCATTCTGCGATCTGCCCAGAAGGCCGGCGACTTCGCCCCTGGTCATCGCCCGCGTACCGAACTGCAGCCGGAACATACCGCCCTTGGCACCGTCGACGATCGATACGTGATATTCGTCGCGCAAGGCCATGACGTCGGCGATGCGCGCGTCCAGCGGGAACCGCACCAGCGCCGCCGTTCCCGGGTCGCGGGTGACGGACCCACCGGCGCTCGACGATGCGGTCTCCAACGAGGTCGGCCGGTTACTCATCAGAACCGCGCCGATCACGGCCGCTTGCTGCACGCCGGCTCGGCGTCGATCGCAGCGAACAGCTTCTGCATGGCGCGGGCGGACGGCGCGCCGAGGCTCTCATTGAGATGAATGGTCTCGGCGTATTCTTCCCGGATCACGGCATATTGCCGGGCAAGCCCGGGATCACGGGCAATCTCTTCGTCCACGCGGCGGGAATCACGCGAATTCAACGTCCCGGCCGCATGCCAGGGCAACAGCATTTCGATTTCACCGGGCTCTCGCTCCAGCATTTTCTTGCTCGTCGCCATCACGGCCAGCCTCGATCCACGCCGGCTGCCTTCAGCAGTTCGGCCAATTTCCTGCGCGCATAGAAATAGAACAGGCGCGTCTTCACGGTGTTCTCCGGGACACTTGCGCAAAGCCACACCGATATCCTTCTTCCGCGCTGGTTTTCCGCAACCTGTTTGTCCCGAACGAGCCGAAGCCCGAAACGGAACACCCTGACATGGTGCCTTCCCCACAGCACCTGCATGGCGAATCGGTCGCCTCGAGCGATCCGAGCGATCCGGACTTCGTCCGAAGGCGCCTGCGTCGCACTCAATGGCCGTCTCGCAGGGTTGGTCGAATTGGGGTGGCGGGTGGTTCGAATGGAAGGGAAAATTCTTTAGATTACGGCAATGAACCGCTTAAAGCTTTGATCTACCGGACAGAATGCGCTTGCTCACGGCCGGTCGAAGCCACGGCCCAGGTATCATAGTACAGAAAAATCTTGACCGTCCGCAGTCAAGGCAGGCGGACTGCCCGATCCCAATCCTATCAGGGATTAGCGGGCCATCCAGTGTCCGGGCGATCCGCCCGTTCCCACCGTCGCCAGCGGCAATTTCCAAAACCAAACAAGGACAAAGCCGACCGCCGACGCTCAAGATTCGGCTGGAAAGATACCAAACCTAAAGGCTTTGGCTCTTAGATTTTTCCGGCATGTTTTCCACCAATGGCGAGATCATGGGCACCGCGGCGTCGCCTTCCCTGAATCCAATTGCCGACAAACTGGAAGGCGCCGGTTCCAAACCGACGGCGGCGGTGTTGTCGCGCCGCGCCGCGCATCGCCGGAATTCGCTGGCGGCGCAGGTCGGAAGCTATACGATCGGCGCGGCTGTCCTGCTGGTCTACGTGCATACCGGCACAATTTCGATGGCCATCCCATCGGCATTCTTCCTGTGCGGTGTCGCCCTGATCGGGCTTTTCGCCGTCCTGTCCGAAACGCATTTCAACGACCATTTCGAAGATCACCATCTGACGGTGTTTCAGGTCGCCGGCCATGCCACGATCCAGCTCGGGTTTGTGCTGGTCGCGCCCGAGATCGGATACGCTTTTCTGGACGTCCTGTTTCTGATTTTCGGAGTAGCCTCGCTGCAGATGACGCCGCGCCAGGCGGCGATCGTGTGGAGTTTGACGGCAGCTGGCGTGGCTTCGGTCTTCCTGTTCACTCAATCACCAATCGGCATGCCGGTCGCCACGACGACCGAGCGCCTTGCCGCGGCGTTGTGCCTGGTTCTCACGATCGGACAATGCGCCTTCGTCGGACTGTACGGCGACGCGCTGCGGAAGAAACTTTCCAGACGCAGTTCGGAGCTACGCGAGGCTTACAGGCGCATCGAAGAGCTCGCCGAACTCGACGAACTGACCGGTTCGTTCAATCGCCGCTGCATCATGCGGATGCTGGATGAAGAGATCTCCCGCGCCCACCGCTCCAGGCTACCCTGTTCCATCGCGCTGATCGATCTCGACTGGTTCAAACGCATCAACGATACCTACGGGCACCCGACCGGCGACGAAGTGCTCAGGACATTCGCCATCAGCGTTTTCGCCAACGTCCGCAACTTCGACCATTTCGGCCGCTTCGGCGGCGAGGAATTCCTGCTGGTGCTTCCTGATACCTCCCATGACACCGCCGCACGCATCCTTGACAGGCTGCGGACGATCATTGCCGATCTGGACTGGAGCGCGTTCTCGCCAGGCATGCGGGTGACTATTTCAGCGGGCGTCGCAACGCTAAAGCCGACCGAAACTCCGGACACGTTCCTCGCGCGCGCCGACTGCGCGCTCTATGAAGCCAAAGCACAGGGACGCAACTGCATCGCCAGCGCCTGATCCGATCTAACATTTCCCGTGGACGAAGAAGCCGTCGCCAGTCACTCTAGGACAGAGTCATGAGTTCGAAATCCGCCTCCACTTCAGAAAGCCTGCTTGACGAATTGCAGGTCACGCTCGCTCATGGAACCGTCGCACGCCGGGTCGAAACCCTGCGCCGCGTCACCGATCTCTTCATCAACGGCGCGGTTGATTTTTCGGACGACCAGATCGGGCTGTTCGACGATGTCTTCCAGTGCCTGATTCTTCACATCGAGAGTTCCGCCAAGGCGCTGCTCTCGAATCGCATGGCTCCGATCGACCGCGCGCCGACGCGCACGATCCGCGCGCTGGCGTTCGACGATCTGATCGAGGTCGCAGCACCGGTACTGTCCCGGTCGGAACGGCTCGACGACGAAGCGCTGATCGAGACCGCGCGCAACAAGAGCCAGGCCCACTTGATGGCGATTTCGACGCGCAGGGTGCTCAGCGGCGCGGTCACTGACGTGCTGGTGCTGCGGGGCAATGACGAGGTGGTCCGGAGCACCGTCAACAATCCCGGCGCGGAATTCTCCGAGCGCGGGTTCACCCGGCTGGTCAATCGCGCGGAAGGTGACGACATGCTGGCGACCTGCATCGGCCTGCGCCCGACGATCCCACGGCACCTCTACCTGAAATTGCTTGCAAAGGCCTCCGCGACGGTACGGGCCCGGCTCGAGGCCGCCAATCCTCCGCTCGCCGGCGAAGTATCGACTGTGGTGCGGGAAGTGACCCGGAAGGCCCGCTCGGCGCCATCTGCCATCACCGAGGAAACCGCCATCGCGCATGGGCTCGTAAAATCCCTGTACGAAGACGGCAGGCTTGACGAACAGCAGGTGGCGGCATTTGCCGAAGCCGGAAAATTCGACGAAGCCAACGCCGCCATCGCGGCGCTTGCCAACGTGCCGGTGTCGATTGCCGAGAATATGATGGTGGAGACCCGCGCCGAGGGCGTGATGATCCTGGCAAAGGTTTCCGGGATGTCCTGGTCGACCGTCAAGGCGATCATCAACATGCGGGACGATCTCTCGGGCAAGGAGCCGTCCGATCTTCAGGTCTGCAAGGCCACCTATGAACGGCTGCGGCCCTCGACCGCGCAGCAGGTGCTTCGTTTCCATCGCATGCAGCAAATGTCGGAACCCGTGCCGGCGGCGTGAGCAGGCAAAAGTCCCAACTCGGTTTGGTCCTCGCGGAACGTAGGCTCTCCCTCTCGCACAAGGGGGAGAGGGAAAGAGGCCGCGTGCTAAAATCTCAATAGCCGCGATCCCGCCAGCGCGCCGACGGCGGTCACCAGCGCGGTGGCGATCGTGTACCAGGTCGCCACAAACAGCGGTGAATCATCGGTACAGTGCGAAGCGTACAGCGTTGCCGCAAGTCCCGCCGACAACAGTCCGGCGATGGCGCCTGCGACCGCGGGCCGCGCCGGGGCGCCGTGACGCAGTCCGATCAGCGCCCCCGCCAGCAACGGCAGCGAGATCAGCGGAATAGCCGTCATGCAAACCCGTGAATTGCTGCCGATGAGGCGCGTCATCATCGGCAGGCGTTGCGGAATCATCATCTCGCCTGCGATGGCCGCGGCGAGAATCCCGGCCGGAATCATCAGCAACCACGCCCACCCCCTCAGCGAGGCCTCCGGCCGTGACAGATGCAGGCTCACCACGATGGCCGAGATCGCCAGCGCCAGCGTGACGACGAACTTCAGATCGAAGAACGGATTGTGCATCGCCGTCATGATGTCCGGCCGAACGCCCAACCCCGCCAGGAACATCGCCATTGAAGCCGGCGCCGCGGCGAGCAACGCCAATGCCAGCACAAATCCGACAGGACGCGCGCGGTGCACGTTATCGGCGGCGAGCGTTCGAATGAGCTGTTCGGTTTCCATTCCTATTGTTCCCGTAATCTGGCAGTGAGGCTCGCGAGCGCGCGATGCAGCGCCACGCGAACCGCTCCCTCGCTCATCGCGAATTTCGCGGCCGTATCCTTGATCGACGCGCTTTCGACGGCGATCGATTGCAGGACGTCGCGCTGGCGGGCAGGAAGCGACTGGAGCTGGGCCGCGATCTCGCTCGCGGAGGCGGTCTCCGCGGCAGGTTCGTCCGGAATCGTTTCGGCGAAATCGTCGATGTTGACGAAAACCCGGCGGCCACGGCGACGCAGCGCATCGATCAGCTTGTTGCGCGCGATCGCGAACAGCCAGGGAGCGAACGGCGCGTTGGCGTCCCAGGTATGCCGCTTCAGATGCACCGCCAGCAAAATGTCCTGCACGACGTCCTCGGATTGATCGACCGGCTGGCCGGCCCGCGCCAGCCCGCGGCGCGCCCCGGCCCTCAACACCGGCGTGACGGCCTTGAGCAGACGATGATACGCCGCGCTATCGCCGGAAATGGCCAGCCGCATCAGGCCGGTCCACTCGTCTTCAGTTTCGCGCACGCACGCTCCCAGGGTTCAATTCGGTCGATCTTTCAATTTGTTACGCCATCGGACACCGATCACGAATTCGTGATCAACGGTTCCGGAACGCCGGACTTTGCGGGCATCCGGATCGGGAATCGCAACAGCGGCTTTTCATCGGGAAGGCTCATAACACCGATCGATCCGGCTGGCACCCGCCCATTGCTCCGAAGGGGTTTCACAAAGGGGCGGCCGCGAACCACCCGGCTTGCCCCGTTTTCGCCCGGACTCGTCCGAAGATTCCCTTTTTTTGCCCCGCTGTGAACATGCCCTGAGTTCTCATTCCGCGCCGTGGGCGGGCAAATGGGGAGATGGCCAAATGATGATCAGAACCAGCTTACGCTCCGCCTTGATCCTGGCGACGGGAGTTTTTGTGTGCTTCGCCTGTCCATCGCAAGCGGCACCACGCGCGGACGATGCGACCGCCAATTCGAAATCGGAAAATGCCGCGGGGGCACCGGTTGCCCTCCACAAAAATCTCAGACACGGCTCACGCCACCAGAAAAGCTACACGCGCAGCAAATCCGGCAAGGTTGCGTCGAAGTCCGCCCAGGACACCAAGCAAGACACCAAGCAAGACGCGAAGCAGGACACCAAAGCCGCCGCGCGCGATGTCGTTGCCGACAACGGCGCGGCCTCGTCGGAGCTTCCGCTATCGGTGGCCAACGCCAACGCGCAACTGCCCTCTCCCGGCGAGCCGGGCGGCAACGCCAGGGCGATGCCGGCGTGGACGAACGGTCTTCCGCAGGCTGTGTCCGACAGTCCGGCTGACACGAAGGCTGACAAGGGGACCCAGCTCGTCGCGGCGGACCAGCTCAACGACGTCGATCGCACGTTGCGCGAGGACAATGCGCCAGTGGCGACCCGGTGGCGGCCCGGCAAATCCGACGGCCGCGCCCGTTCTGGTAAACAGCCAGGAAAGCTCTACCTGGGACCAGACCTCCCTGATCGGGAAAATCTTCATCGGATTCGGCGCCCTGCTGACGATGGCTTCAGCCGCGCGCATGTTCATTGCGTGAACCGGTAAAGTCGTCATCCCCGGATGAGCGCAATTGCGCTCACTCGGGGTTGACGTGGTACTTGTGGAATCTCCCACTTGAAGCCCACCCCGCCAGCGGGCACATTGCCGGCAGAGCAAGGCTGCGGGGTGAACCATGAGTACGTTCGAACACATCATTGTCGAAAGCAAAGGCGCGGTCGGCATCATCACACTCAACCGCCCGAAGATGCTCAACGCGCTGTCTTTCGGCGTGTTTCGCGAAATCGCCGCCGCGGTCGATGATCTCGAGGCGGACGAGGCAATCGGATGCATCCTGCTGGCGGGCGGCGAAAAGGCGTTCGCCGCGGGCGCCGACATCAAGGAAATGCAGCCGAAAAGCTTCATCGACATGTTCGCCAGCGATTTCGTCACGATCCGCGGCGACCGCGTCGCCAACTGCCGCAAGCCGACCATCGCCGCCGTCAGCGGATACGCGCTCGGCGGCGGCTGCGAACTGGCGATGATGTGCGACATCATCGTCGCGGCCGACACCGCCAAATTCGGCCAGCCGGAAATCACGCTCGGCACCATTCCCGGCATCGGCGGCACCCAGCGGCTGACGCGCGCGGTGGGCAAATCCAAGGCGATGGATCTGTGCCTAACGGGGCGAATGATGGACGCCGCCGAAGCGGAGCGAAGTGGCCTCGTCAGCCGTGTCGTGCCCGCGGCCACACTGATGACGGAGGCGCTGGCGATGGCGGAAAAAATCGCCGCGATGTCGCGCCCCGCGGCGGAGATGGCCAAGAGCGCCGTCAACCGCGCGTTCGAGACGCCGCTCTCCGAGGGGCTCAACGTCGAACGCGATCTGTTCCATTCCACCTTCGCGCTGGAGGATCGCTCCGAAGGCATGGCGGCGTTCATCGAGAAGCGCAAGCCGGTAAACAGGAACAGGTAAGCCTCGTCGGAGGGATCGCTTACGATCCATCACTGGCCACCGCAATGACGGCCGCGTCCGCGATGCGGTTCCCGTATCGGTTATCGTCCCGCCCAACGGAGGGGCATCGACAGCTGGATATGCGAACTTCGGTTCGGGTTCAGACATCGTGCCTAAGTTCGGTTTCGATCGCGGTGCGCAAGGGCGGCAGCGCCCGCGTCACTGTTTCCCAAACAAACTCGGCCGCAACGTCTTCGTAATCGTGGCGATAAACGTTTCCCGCGCCTGCCATTTGCTTCCAGCCGATGGCCGGATACCGGGCTTTCACATCGCCCGGCAGGCGGCGCGACGCTTCGGAAATGATCTCCAGGCATCGCGTGACGGCGTACACGGTCTTGACGTCGTGCCTGAAGGAGGCGCGATCGAAGCCCGCCGAAAACTTTTCAGCGAGGCCGATGTGATGCA
Organism: uncultured Alphaproteobacteria bacterium; assembly: GCA_963786045.1. Taxonomy (GTDB): domain Bacteria; phylum Pseudomonadota; class Alphaproteobacteria; order Rhizobiales; family Xanthobacteraceae; genus Bradyrhizobium. The sequence goes on from CAWAXR010000025.1 coordinate 347,237, forward strand.
GGATATCGCGAAGGACGGTGTCGAACGATTTAGAAGGCATAGATCGCGTCAGCCGTCGCGGCGGGCCGCACATAGGGTTTGAGGCCGTCGCGGTTCACCACGTCGACCGGACCATCGAACAGGCTCGCGATGTAATCCTTCAGTCCCGCATAGTCGAACACCGTGAGATGCGCCTCCGGATCGATCTCGACCATGATGTCGATATCGCTGTCGGGGCGGCTATCGCCGCGCGCCACCGAGCCGAACACTGCCGCACGCCGCACGCCGCGCGCGCGCAGATCAGGTTCGGATCGACGCAGGGTTTCGAGGGCTTCGCTGCTGTTCATAATTGAAGTATAGCAGAAAAGCCCGTCAGCGGGAAAGATTGGACGGTGGCAAGGAAGCTTCCGAGGGGTGCCAGCCTGAGCCGGCGCCTCCACGCTGTCATTGCCCGCCGGGACGATGGCGAGATTACCCTTCGCGGCTCCGCGCCAGCGCGGCGCTGACCAGCGCGCGCCAGGCGCGTTCGGGCCACGTCGCCGGCTTGTCGAGGCCAAGCCGTGCCAGGCATTCACGGTCGGCCGCGTTCGGGGTGCGCGTCAAACCCTGCCACAACAAGCCCGCCAGACGCGGCAGTGTGTGTTCCGCTTCCTGCAGGACGAGCAAGGCCGGAATCAGGCGCTGCTCGGCGTCGGTGAAATCACTGCCGAACGGAAACGACGGCAGCAAGCCGGCCACGCGCGCCGGTTTCAGCGCGTTCGCGATCCGGCCGGGGTAATTCTCGCGATGCGCCGCCGGAATCTCATGGTTCTTCGGCAGCTTGCCGGCGTCTTTTGCCTGCCGCATCAGTTCATCCTGAAAGCGCGAATCCGCCACCCGCAGCATGGCCGCGATCACGTCGGCGTCGGATTTGCCCCTGAGATCGGCGACGCCGTATTCGGTGACGACGATGTCGCGCAGATGCCGCGGGATGGTCTCGTGGCCGTAGCTCCAGCGGATGTTGGACTGGGCTTTCGCGCCGCCCTGCCGGGTCGCTTCGAGCGTGAGTATCGAGCGCGCGCCGTGCAGCGCGAACGCCTGCGCCACGAAATTATACTGACCGCCCACACCGCTCACGACCTGTCCGTTCTCGAGGCCGTCGGAAACCGCAGCCCCCATCAAGGTCGCCATCATCACACTGTTGACGAAGCGCGCGTCGACGCGCGCCGCGCGCTTGTTGTCCTCGTCGCCATAGAGTTCGTTGGTGAAGGAAACGGGCATCATCCGGATCCGGTCGATCTGCTCCGGCGTCATTTCGCGCAAGCGCCGGTAGAACGATTTCGGACCGAGAAAAAATGCGCCGTGCAGCACGGCGCCATCGACCTCGCGCCTGAGAATGCCGGCGTCGATCAGGCCGAGAAATGCCGCGAACAGCATCTCGCTGACGCCATAGAGCCCCTTGTCGAACGATCCGGTATGCACCCCTTCGAGTTGCTCCGGGCCGGGCACCAGCCGCTTCATGATGCCCTGATACTGCGCATTGTCGCGATGCCGCACGATCAACCCCTGCGCCAGCGCATCGCCGACCTGCCCGATGCCGATCTGCAGCGTGCCGCCATCGCGCACCAGGCCCGCGGCGTGAAGACCAATGGCGTATCTGGTGTCGGTGATCGGCTCGGACGGCGGCGCGAACAGCGGAAAATCGGTGGCGGGACTGTCGAGCACCGCGCTGAATTCCTCGCCGGACAGGTCCCCCGGACCCGGCATGAACGGCAGTTCGGAATTCACCTGCCCGATCAATCTGAAAGAGGCGCGGCCCTCGGCGCGCGCGCGCAGAATGTCCAGCGTGGTGTCGGTGTTGCAGCTCAGGCTGTAACGGGTAACGCCATCGACAACGCGCCGGGCCACCAATTGGACAACGACGTTCAGCCCGCGCGCGAGCAGATACGACGACGCGTGGGTATAGTTGGCGGAGATGTAATGCTGCTGTGCGAACGGCACGTGCAGCCACCTGCCTGCCAGAAAGAAGAATTCGATCACCCGGATATTGGGCGGCAGCGCATTGGCACGCAACGCGTCGGCGTAGGCCAAATCAGGATAGCCGCCAAACAGACGGTCGATCACCGGCGCGATGAAGCGCCACTGCACCAGGTTCTTCGGTTTCGGCTTTTCCAGCGTCAACGCGGTAAAGAACGTCAGATTGATCGACCGGTCCGCGGCCGCGCGCGCATAGAGCGCATTGGCGATATGGTTGGCCTTGCCGAGCCCGAGCGGCAGGCCAACGACGAGATTGGTCCCGACGTCGCGGATGAGATCGTCCGCGATGGCGTCGGGATCGGAAAACAATTTCGGCATGAATTTTCCTTCCAAGGCAATCAAGACCGAAAATGGCCTGCGGATCCGAAGAATCGCGCATCTGGGCATGAAACTATTATACTTCCATCCCCGGCATCCACGATTTTGGATCCGGGATCACCGCGAGTGCATCTCCGAAAGGCCAGCCGTCCGCTAGGCCATCGCAGAGGAGATTGCATGAATTGCACTGCAGCGTTGCACCAAAGGCGAGGCCCTTTCCGCTTGATGCTTCTCTCTGTAGTCTGAAGTTCAAGGCCATGGCGGAACGCCGCGAAGGCATTGGGGGCAGAACGTCATGGGAAATCTGCGGCGCGCGATCATTCTGATCGCCGGGATCATCGGTTTTGGCAGTGGTCTTGACAGCCCTTGCGCCGCAAAAGTCATAAAATTCGAAATTGTGCGCGTGGAATCGCCGGCATTCGAGGGACGAACCTTCGGCGCGGTCGGGACCTACGACCGGATCATCGCGCGCGCGACCATCGCGGTGGCGCCCGGCGATCCACACAATACGATCATCGTCGACCTCGACCGCGCGCCGCGCAACGCGCAGGGTCAGGTCGAAGCCGTAACCGACGTGGAGATATTGCGGCCCACGGTTGCAGCCAGGGGCAACCGCCGGCTGTTCTACGAAGTGCTCAACCGCGGCAGCAAGCTGGGCCTGGCGCTTTTCAACGACATTCCGGTGGTGACCAACGACCTCGTGAAAGCCGCCGATGCCGGCAATGGTTTCCTGTTCAATCGCGGCTACACGGTGGTGTGGAGCGGCTGGCAGGGCGACGTCGCGCCGGGTGGCGGCCGCATGACGTTTTCGCCGCCCGTCGTGTCCGGCGTAACCGGGCTCGCGCGCGAGGATTTCATCTTCGACCACAGCGAAAACCCGGCCAGCGCGACGCTGAGCTATCCGGCGGCGGATCTCGATCCCGCGCATGCCAAAATCAGCGTGCGCCAGCGCGAGGCCGATCCGCGCGCAACGCCCGCAGGGCTTGAAGTCAAGTTCGAGAGCCCGACCAGAATATCCATCAAGCGGCCTGACGGTTTTGATGCCGGCGCGATCTATGAATTCATCTACACGGCAGGGGATCCCAAGGTGATGGGACTTGGTTTCGCCGCCACCCGCGACATCGTTTCGTTCCTTCGCAATGAGAAAGCGGACACGGCCGGGACCCCCAATCCCGTTGCCGGCCGGATCGACCGCGCGATCGGGTTCGGGCTTTCGCAGAGCGGCCGCTACCTGCACGATTACCTTTATCTCGGCTTCAATGCCGACGAGGCCGGCCGCACCGTCTTCGACGGACTGATGCCGCATATCTCCGGTGGCAAGAAGACCTTCACCAATTATCGCTTCAGCCAGCCCGGACGGTCGCCCTACGAACACGCGGACATGCTTTATCCCGGCGCGGATTTTCCGTTCACCTATCCCGTGATCACCGACAAGCTCACGGGAAAGCGAGACGGCTTCCTGGCGCGCTGCCTCGCGGCCGGCAATTGCCCCAAGATCATCAAGACCGACAGCGAGCTCGAATTCTATCAGCAGCGCGCCTCCCTTGTCGTGACGGACACGCAAGGCAGAGCGCTCACGATGCCCGGCAATGTCCGGCTCTTTTTGCTGTCGAACCTGCAGCACTATTCGCTCGCCGACGCCAAATCCGGGATGGCGAAGACCTGCGCCTATCCCACCAATCCCCTGAATGCGGGCCCCTCGGTGCGAGCCTTGCTGGTGGCGATGGATGGCTGGATCAGCAAGGGCGTGTTGCCGCCGAATAGCCGCTACCCCAGCCGCGCCAACGCAACGCTGGTGCCGCCCGCGATCGACAAGGTTGGCTTCCCTCACATCCCCGGCGTCGTCTATCCGGCCCGAATTGCGCAACCGACCGTCCTCAAATCCGATGCGATGCCACCAGCCAAGGGCGCGGCCTATCCGGTCTTCGTACCGAAGACGGATGCCGATGGCCGAGACCGCGCCGGCGTGCGGCTGCCCACGCTGGAGGCGCCGGTCGCGACCTACACCGGATGGAACCTGCGCAAGTCCGGCTTTGGCGAAGGCGAATTATGCGACAACAACGGCACCATGATTCCATTCCCCGCAACCCGCGAGGAGCGGCTGAAGAATAGCGATCCGCGCCTGTCGATGGCGGAGCGTTATCCGCACGATGGCGATCGCGCTGCGGCCGTTACGAAAGCGGCGCGACAACTGGTGCGGGACAGAATGCTGCTGGAGGACGATGCGAAGCTGTTGGTTCGGAGCGTCAACTAGTCCTTCACAAGTGCCTTGCGGACGGGTTAGGAAACGTTCACGCTGTCGGCAATCAACCGACGTGAAATAAGCGCGGAACGGGAGGAAATTTCATGGCCACGGCGCAGGGTACGCCGGCAATCGAGCGCCGGACCATCGCAAAGGTGTCCTGGCGGCTGTTGCCGCTGGTCGCGCTGGCCTACTGCATCGCCTATATCGATCGCAGCAATATTTCTTTCGCCGCGCTGACCATGAACAAGGACCTCGGCTTCAGCGCCTACATCTACGGCTGGGGCGCGGGCATCTTCTTCTTTGGCTATTTCCTGTTCGAGATTCCGAGCAATCTGATTCTGGATAAGGTCGGCGCGCGGATCTGGATCGCGCGGATCATGATCACCTGGGGAATCATCTCCGGTCTCACCGCCTTCGTCACCGGGCCCACAAGCTTCCTGGTCATTCGCTTCCTGCTCGGGGCGGCGGAGGCCGGGTTCTTTCCCGGCATGATCCTGTATTTCACCTATTGGTTTCCCTCCGAATATCGCGGCCGGGTGATCTCGACGCTGTTTATCGCGCAACCGGTCGCCAACGCGGTGGCGTCAATTGTTTCCGCCGCCATTCTCGAAATGGACGGCGTGCTCGGGATCAAGGGCTGGCAGTGGATCTTCATTATCGAGGCATTGCCCGCCATGCTGCTTGGCTTGGTCATACTCAGGGTGATGACGGACCGGCCGGGACGCGCCGACTGGCTTGCCGCGGACGAAAAAACCTGGCTGCAGGCGCGGATCGACAGCGAAAATCGGCAGGTTGAAAGCGCCGGCCGCCTGACGCTGATGCGGGCGCTGTCCGATCCCCGCGTCCTTGCGCTTTCGGCGATCTACCTGATGAGCGTCACCGCGAATTACGGCATCGTGTTCTTCATGCCGCAAATCATCAAGGGTATCGGCCTCACCAACATGATGACCGGCCTGGTGTCGTCGGTGCCCTACATCGTCGGCACCGTCGGCCTGATCGCGTGGGGCTGGTCGTCCGACCGCAACAAGGAGCGCCGCTGGCATCTGATCGTGGCCTCGATCGTCGGCGCCCTCGGTCTCGCCTTCGCGGCCTGGTCGGGCGCCTCTTATTGGGCGCTGCTCGGAATGTCCGCCGCCACCGTCGGCATTTACGGCTCGCGCGCGGCTTTCTGGCCGATGCCCTCGCTGTTCCTCACCGGCACGGCGGCGGCGGGCGCGATCGCGTTGATCAACGCCACCGGCAATCTCGGCGGCTATTTCGGTCCCTTCATCGTCGGCTGGATCAAGGATTCCACCAAGAGTTTCGAAGCCGGGCTGTATTTCCTGGCCGCCTGCTCGCTCGCATGCGCGGTCATCACCTTCCTTGCCGCGCGCGCGGCGGGCGATCCCGCCGCCATGGCGCGCGCCAACGCAGCCGCCGCCGAATAAAGCCAACCAGAAAACAGAGGAGACGACCCGATGCTCAACAGACGCGACCTTCTGCTTGCCTCAATTGCCGCCGGAGTAGCCATGCCCAACCGAACCGCCCTGGCAAAAGCTGCACAACCCTCGACGCCGGTGAACTTCGACGTTCCCGCCGGTGCCTGCGACTGCCACACGCACATTCACTTGCCCGAAAAATATCCGTTCTTCGCCGGCCGCGTCTACACACCGGAGCCGGCCTCGCCCGAGGAAATGGCGGCGCTGCACAAGGCGCTTCACATTGAACGCGTCGTGATCGTGACGCCGAGTGTCTATGGCACCGACAATCGGGCCACCCTGGAGGGCATCAAATTCCGCGGCGACACGGGGCGCGGCGTTGCGGTGATCGACGACAAGACGCCGGAGAGCGATCTCGACGCGATGGGCAAAGCAGGCATCCGCGGTATCCGCGTCAACCTCGCCACCAGCGGCGTCAACGATCCGAGCATCGGACGCAAGCGCCTTGAGGCCGCGATCGAACGCGTCAAGGGACGCGGCTGGCACGTCCAGGTCTACACCAACCTTCCGCTGCTTTCGTCCATCAAGGATGTGCTTGCCTCCTCCCCCGTCCCTGTCGTGTTCGACCATTTCGGCGGCGCAGATGCAGCGCTCGGCCTCGAACAGCCGGGTTGGGCGGACCTCGTCGAGGCGGTGAAGAGCGGCAAGGCCTATGTGAAGATCTCCGGCGCTTACCGCCTGTCGAACAAAGGTCCCGACTATCCCGATGCGGTGCCGTTCGCGAAGGCCCTGATCGCGGCGAACGCCGACCGCCTCGTCTGGGGCACGGATTGGCCGCATCCGAATTCGGTGACGCCGCCGGACAAGAAGCCGACCGACCTGACGCCGCTGTATCAGATCGACGACGGCCGTCTGCTCAACCAGCTCGCGGTGTGGGCGCCGGACGCAGGCGTTCGCAAAAAGATCCTGGTCGACAATCCGGCGCGGCTTTACGGATTCTAGCCGTCGGCCAGCCGAAAGATCGCCAGCGAAAGGCCAAGGCGCGCCCCGCCCCTCACGGGCGCGCCGGCCATTGCGGCGGATGACTGCCGAGCGGCATCGCCGGGCGGGCCCAGAATGCGGGCGTTTTCGTCAGCTTCGCCGAATGGCCGATGGAGCGCAGCGGGCCGAAGCCGGAAGCCTACCTCTTCCACAAAGGGGCTGACGGCCTCGCCCTTCAAGTCTTCGGTCGCGAGACCATCGGCGACACGGCCGAGATTCCACAGCCACCGTCCGGTCTGCGCCAGCGACACGCGGACATGCCAGCTGCCGCCTTCGCGTGACTGGCGTGCCTTCGCCATCATGGCGCCGAACGCCATCAGATAGCCGGTGGCGTGATCGAGTATCTGGGCCGGCAATTCCTTCGGCCCATCGACCCCGGCGGCCTGCCCTTCGGCGTGGTTGAAGCCCGTTGATGTTTGCACCAGCGAGTCAAAACCCCGGCGCTCCGCCCACGGCCCGGCGTGGCCGTAGGCCGAGAGCGACACGAAGACGATGCCCGGATTGATCCGCGCCGCCTCATCCGGGGAGAAGCCGAGGCGAGCCAGCGAACCCGGGCGATAGCCCTGGGAGAAAATATCGGCGGTCGCCAGCAGCTCGCGCAAGGTCGCCCGCCCCTGCTCGCTCTCGAGCTCGACAAAACTCGACAGCTTGCCGCGGCCGGTATCGATCGTCAGCCAGGGAATTGCCGGCAGGTCGGGGCCGGAGATCAGCAGCACGTCGGCGCCATGCGCCGCGAGCGTGCGGCCCGCGACGGGACCCGCGATCACCCGCGACAGATCGAGCACGCGCAACCCCGCGAGCGGACGATCGCCTCCGGGCCATGGTTTGGGCGCGGCCTCGCCGATTTTTTCGATCGATATCAAAGGCAACGCGGCCAGCGCGCCGGCTTGCGGCAACGCGGACCATTCGCCGTGTGAGCGCATCATCGCGACCACGCCGCCCGCGGCATAGGCCGCGGTCTCGAAAGCCTCGGCGTCCCACCGCATCAGCGCGGCCTGAACCTCGTCGCGTTCCGGCTTGCAGTTCAGCACCCGGCACACGGCGTCACGGTGATGGGGGAAATTGGTATGCAGCCGGACGAAACGCCGGTCGCGGGTCTTGTAGACGCCGGCGATGGCATCCCAGGCCGGCGGCGGCGGCTTGCCATCGACGTGCAGGTAACGCTCGCTGCGGCATTCGACCACGGCATGACGCATGTCGACCGCGACATCCTGGCCTTGCCCGCTGCGCAATTTCCAGAGATGCGCGGCGGCGAGCCCGGCCGCGGCGATGCTGGCCTGCGCCGCGGCGGCGACGCGAAACGACGACGGCAGTTGCGGCTCTTCTCCCGTCAGCGTGACGGCATCGAGCGCGGCAGGCTCGCCGCCGGCGGAGGTCCAGAGGTCGGCCAGAATTTCGCGGGGCGTTTGCATGGGGAGTTTCTCAGCTTGCTCGGCCGTCATACGCGGGCAAAAGCGCGAAGCGCGTCTTCATGCCAGATGACCCGCGTATCCATCCTTCTTCGGAAGCGTTTTTTGAAGCTGATGGATGGCCGGGTCAAGCCCGGCCATGACATAGCGGACTACTCTAACCGTCATTGCCCGCGACAAACGCGAAGCGTTTGCGCAAGGGAGCGAAGCGACGAAGCAATCCAAACTTGCTTGCTGCACTATGGATTGCTTCGCTTCGCTCGCAATGACGGCTGGGGACGACCGGTTCTAATGAAAATCCCGCGAGGGCGGCAGGATGCGCACGTTGCGGGGATGGCGGATTTTCTGGGCCGGATGGTCCGGATGCTCCCGGCGATCGTCGTTGAGCGGCTCGATCAGCGCCGGACCGGCCGGCACCGCATGTTTCCGGCCGAGCGCGTCGTTGGCGAGGCCGACGAGATCGCGGGAGCGGTCGAACAATTTTTCGGCCACGAGATGCACGACCTTTTCGGGGCTGCTTTGAATATGGCCTTCGACCAGCACCAGCCGCGCGCCCATCACCTCTTTGCGAAAGCGTTCCATCACCTTCGGCCATACCACGATATTGGCGATGCCGGTTTCATCCTCCAGCGTCATGAAGACGACGCCCCTGGCGCTGCCCGGACGCTGGCGCACCAGCACCACGCCGGCGCAGCGGACATATTGCCGGTCCCTGGCATCGGACACGGACGCGCAGGCGATGACGCGTTCGCGTTCAAATTTCGGCCGCAGAAATTCCATCGGGTGGCCCTTCAGCGACAACCGGATGGTCTGATAATCCGCCACCACCTGCTCCGGCAGCGGCATCGATGGCAGCGGTTGCGCGTGCTCATCCGGCTGCTCGCGCGCGGCGGCCGTCTCGAACAGCGGCAGCGGGATGTCGTCGGGCAAACGCCGCACCGCCCAAAGCGCCGCGCGGCGGTCGAGCCCGAGGGAGCGAAACGCATCGGCGTCCGCCAGTAAAATCAGCGCGCGCTTGGGCAAACCGGTGTCGCGGGCAAAATCCTCCAGCGAGGTAAAGGGACGAAGTTGCCGCGCGGCGACGATGCGCTCGGCCCAGTCTTCTTCGTCATTGTCATTCCGGGGCATCGCGATAGCGATGAACCCGGAATCTCGAGATTCCCGATGCGCAATTGCGCTCGGGTTCGCGCTAGCGGCGCGTCCCGGAATGACAGCAAGCTTCGCTTCAACCGCGCCTCGTCCGGATCGCTCCATCTGAATCCGTCGATCTGGCGAAAGCCGAGCCGCACGGCGTGATACTGCCCGCTTCTCTCCTCCAGCGTATTCTGCGCGTGGCTGAACGACACATCGATCTCGCGCACCTCGACGCCGTTCTTGCGCGCGTCGCCGACGATCTGCGCCGGCGCGTAAAAACCCATCGGCTGCGAATTCAGCAAGGCCGCAGCAAAACGCATCGGGGTGGAAATGCTTCAGCCAGGACGAGACATAAACGAGCTGCGCAAAACTCGCGGCGTGGCTCTCCGGAAAACCGTAAGAGCCGAATCCCTTGATCTGGTCGAAACAGTTTTTCGCGAATTCCGGCGCGTAACCGCGCGCGATCATGTTGTTGACCATCTTGGCCTCGAATTTGCCGATGGTGCCGACATTGCGGAACGTCGCCATGGCGCGGCGCAGGCCGTTGGCCTCCTCGGAGGTAAACCTCGCGGCCTCGATGGCGATCCGCATCGCCTGTTCCTGGAACAGCGGCACGCCGAGGGTCTTGTGCAGCACCCGGCGCAATTCATCCCTGTCGCCGTGCGCCGGTGATGGCGACGGATAGACCACCTTCTCCTGGCCATTGCGCCGGCGCAGATAGGGATGCACCATGTCGCCCTGGATCGGGCCCGGCCGCACGATGGCGACCTCGATCACGAGGTCGTAAAACACCCGCGGTCGCAGCCGCGGCAGCATGTTCATCTGGGCGCGGCTTTCGACCTGGAACACGCCGAGCGATTCGCCCCGGCACAGCATGTCGTAGACCGGCGTCACGTCCTGGGGAATTGTCGCCAGCTCCCAGCGCTCGCCCTTGTGATCCGCGATCAGGTCGAAGCATTTGCGGATGCAGGTCAGCATCCCCAGCGCCAGCACGTCGACCTTCATCATGTTCAGCGCGTCGACATCGTCCTTGTCCCATTCGATGAAGGTGCGATCGTCCATCGCGGCATTGCCGATCGGCACGTAGGTATCGAGCCGGTCCTGCGTCAGCACATAGCCGCCGACATGCTGCGAGAGGTGCCGGGGAAACTCGATCAGCTCGGCGGCGAGTTCGACGGCGCGCTCGACCATCGGGTTTTGCGGATCGAGCCCCGCCTGCTTGACCTGCTTGTCGTCGAGGCCCTTGCCCCAGCTCCCCCACACCGTATCCGCCAGCGCCGCGGTCACATCCTCGGTCAGCCCCAGCGCCTTGCCGACGTCGCGGATGGCGCTGCGCGGCCGGTAGTGGATGACGGTCGCGATGATGGCCGCGCGGTGCCGGCCGTATCGCCGGTAAACATATTGCATCACCTCCTCACGCCGCGAATGCTCGAAATCGACATCGATGTCGGGCGGCTCCAGCCGCTCCTTGGAAATGAAGCGCTCGAACAACAGATCGACCTTGGTCGGATCGACGGAAGTTATATCGAGCACATAGCAGACGGCCGAATTCGCCGCCGATCCCCGGCCCTGGCAGAGGATTTTCTGCGCGCGCGCATAGCGGACGATATCGTGCACGGTGAGAAAGTAATGCGCGTAGTTGAGCTTCCTGATCAGGCGCAGCTCTTTATGCAAGACCTTTTTGGTCTTGGGTGAAATCCGGACCGGAAATCTTCGGTGCGCGCCCTGCCAGGTCAGGTCTTCCAGATGACGCTGCGCGGTCTTGCCCGGCGGCACCGGCTCGTCGGGATACTGGTATTTGAGCTGATCGAGCGAAAAGGCGATGCGGCCGGCAAACCGCATGGTTTCCGCGATCGCCTCCGGCGCGTCGCGAAACAGCCGCGCCATTTCGTCGGCAGGCTTGAGGTAACGCTCGGCATTGGCTTCAAGGCGCTTGCCGATGGTCTCGACGGTCGTCTTCTCGCGGATGCAGGTGAGGACATCCTGCAACGGCCGGCGCGACGGATGGTGATACAGCACTTCATTGGTCGCGAGCAGCGGCACGCCGGCGGATGCAGCGATGCGATGAAGCCGCGCCAGGCGGCGCCGGTCGTCGCCCCGGTACAACAGGCTCGCCGCGAGCCATACGCCATTGGCGCCGGCTTGCCGCAACCGGTCCAGAACCTCAAGCGCCGTCGCTTCCTCGAAGCGATGCGGCAGCGCCAGCACAAGAAGCTGCCCTTCGGAAAATTCCAGGAGGTCGTCGAGCCTGAGGTGACACTCGCCCTTCGCGGTGGTGCCGTCGCCGCGCTTGCCGCGGGTGAGCAACCGGCATAGCCGGCCGTAAGCCGCGCGATCGCGCGGGAAGGCCAGGATATCCGGCGTATCGTCGATAAAGACCAGCCGCGATCCGATCAGAAGCCTCGGTTTGTAGTGTGACGGCGGGATTATCGAGCTCCTTGTAGGCCCGCACCACGCCGGCCAGCGTGTTGTGATCGGCGATGCCGATGACGGGAAGACGCAAGTCGCTCGCCTGATGCACGTAATCCTGCGGATGCGAGCCGCCGCGCAGAAATGAAAAATTCGTCGTGATGCCGATTTCGGCGTAAGCTAGTGGAGTGAATTTGACATTCGCTCTTCCGTAACCCCGCGCTCGTGTTGCGAATGTCAAAATTCAAAACTCCACTAGAAAACCTATATTTGCTAGTGGTCCTTTGATTCTAACATTTGCAAAAGTGCCTGCCACACCGGGATGCAAATGTTAGAATCGGACCACCAGGACGGGATGGCTTTTGGTTGAATGGGTCGATGCACGAGTTCGATCACCTCGCCCCGCTTGCGGGGAGAGGTCGGAGTCGCGCGTAGCGCGACTCCGGGTGAGGGGGTACAGGTGTCTCAAGCTGACGTGGATATCGCGGAAAAATGCCCCTCACCCCAACCCTCTCCCCGCGAAGAGCGGGGAGAGGGAGAAGAAGTCGGCCGCCGCTGCACCTCCAACTCAGCCTAATCTCATCATGCTCTAGCGTCATCATGCGAACAATCCATGCATGAACCAGTTCGGCTGCACGGCCCTGCCCTCTTCCTGCGCGATCTCGCGGTCATAAAGTCCGTCGCGATAGAGCCAGAACCGCAAGCCCGCCTCGTCCTCGACGCGGAAATAATCCCGCGTCAGCGTCGCGCCTTCCGCGCGCCACCACTCCATGGCGACGCGCTCGGGACCTTCGGCGCGGACCACGGCGTGGCTGGCGCGGCGCCAGACGAACCGCGCGGGCGGCCCATCCGGCACCTGCGCGACGACCTTGATCTGTTCCGGCCGCTCGAACAGCCGCAACGGCCGCAACGGCGGCTCGCCTGCCGCGCGCGCCGGCCAGACGGCGTGCGCAGCTGTGGCCAGATGATGCTGCGCCGGCGCCGCCAATACCGCGCGCTCCGGAATATGGGTGTCCTGCGGCAGGTGCACGACCACGCGCTTGCCGCCGATGCGCGCGGCGATGCGATCGATCAAGGCGGCCAGCTCGTCATTGTCGTGCACATGGGCGTCGAGATCGCGCTGCTGCTGCACGACGATTTCGGTGCGGCTGGCGCAAAGACGAATGAGATCGAATCCGAAACCGGGATCGAGCGGATCGCTCAACGCATCGAGCCGCTCGCGAAACAGCCGGTCGATCACCTCGCCCCTGGTCACGGGCTGTCCGGTATCGACCGCGATGGTGCGGACCGTGCCGTCGGTGCGGAAGAAAAAAGCTTCCAGCCGCCGCGCGCCCTTGCCCTGCTGCGCCATCGCCGCGACCAGCATCGCGGCCAAGCCCGGACAAGGTCGCCGAGATCACCGCTTCGGTCGCCACCGGCTCGGCGAACCGCTTTTCCACGATGTAATCCGGCAGCGGTTTTCGGGGGCTGATCGGCGCATCGCCTTGCCCCAGCGCCTGTTCCAGCAGGCTCGTGAAGCCTGCGCCAAATCTCGCGGTGATTTCATGCCGCGCGCGGCCGGCCACATCGCCGATGGTTTTCAGGCCGGCGCGGCGCAGGCCCGTGACCACGGCCGCGTCAGCGCCGAGCGCCGACACCGGCAGCGGCCGGACCGCGTCGGCTTCCTCGCCGGCACGGACGATGCGGCCATGGGCATGACGGGTCAGCGTCCGCGCGCATACGGCCGTGCCGGCGATGGCGGCGCTGACCGCAAACCCCTGCGCGGTCAGGACGCCGCACAACAGCCGCATCATCGCGGCCTCGCCGCCGAACAGATGCGCGCAGCCGGTGATATCGAGAAACAGGCCGTGCGGGGGATCGAGCGCCACCAGCGGGGTGAAGCGGTCGCACCAACAGGCAATGGCGTTCAGCGCGTGAGCATCGGCGGCTTCATCGGCATCGTGCACCTGCACCTCGGGGCAGATGGCGCGGGCATTGGCGAGCGGCAGCCCGACATCGAGACCGAGACGCGCGGCCGCGTCGTCGAGCGCAAAAATCTGCAGCGCGTTGTTTTGCCTGGCGACGACGATACTGGGCTGATTATCCAGCGCGGCGTCGTGCGGGAGCTGGCGCTTGATGCGGTCGATGGGCAGGCGCGGCAGCCACAGGCTGAGGATACGCCGCCGGTTCTCCGAAAAGGCACTCATCACATTTCCATTCCATGATCCAGCGGCCGACAGGGCCATGACGGTTGCGGACAAGCTGCGCGTCGAGCAGCGGCACGCCCCATGCGCTGCAAGGCGATTGCGCCGCCGGCGGCGAATGCGCCGCGCGCACGATCCATCTGGTCTCGGCGGTCGACGGCTGGGGCTCCGCCGCCATCCGCAGCACCAGGCCGGTCGCGCCCGAGGCCTGCGCCGCCAGCGTCAGTTTGCGGCTGGCGACGAGGTCGAGCTGCCGCGCCTCGCCCCAGACTTCGAGCACGACGACGCCGACCGCATCGCAGGCCAGCGCGTCGGCGGCCGTCCGCAGCGCGCTGTCCACATCGGCCGCGCGCACCGTCACGAGCAGGCGCGGATCGAGACCGAGTTCACTCAATCCGCTCATCGACACCGCGCCCGATTCAATCTCGGTGAAATCCTGCCGTATCCACACCAGCGGCCGATGCGGAAGTTTCGTTGCCGCCACCCGGCCCGCGAGCCCGGCGACAAACCCGGTCGCAGCAGTGCCCTGCCGGCCGGCCTCCGCGAACACTTCGTGCATCGCCCCCAAAGCGAGACCGCCCCGCAGCGTCGCGTCGGCGTCCGCATGCCCGAGCGCCACCCTGCGCGGCGAATACGCCTCGCCCTGCGCCTCGATGCGCTCGATACTGCCGCGCAAACTCGCAAGCGTGTTCGTGCGTGCGCCGGTCATGCGCCGCTCCTGAGAAAGGGTTGGGCCGCCTGTTGGTTCAGTTCAGGGAGAACTCGCGGCCGGCCCATTTGTTCATGATATGTTCTAATATAAAGCTAACATGGGCCGGAGAGTCAATCGGGATTTGCCGGATATGTTTTTCATGAGGTCCCAATGGGATCGAGGAGGCCCTTTCTACCTGCCCGGTGCTGGGCCTCTAATGCCAATCAGTACAAAACTATCGGCAAGATTTTTGCCACTCACGAGTCGGTCAATAAGGCCGAGCGCTCTTAGCTTTTTTCCATCTGAGACCCCACTTCAGTTTCAGAAGTGGGTCCTCCCCTATCTTATTGGATAGTCGGCGCATAAATTCTCGTACGTGATTTAAAGTATGAAGGGCGGCTTCTTCCTCATACATTTCCCTCACGTGCATTACCTGGTTCCTGTAAACGTCCTTGAAGGCTTCGAACTCACCCAGCGCACCTTGATAGAAGTTTAGGGCGGCATCTCGTTTTGGGCCGGCTTCGGCATTAGCAATGCGTTTCACTTCGGTGCGGATAGCGTTGATGATGTCTTGCCAATTGGCCCACTCCAATGGTTTTTTGGGGAGCTTTATGCGGCGCTCTTTCGCAAGGGCGCGCAATCCAACTTCTGCTATGCGCATAGAATGGAAAACGCTCGCAGTATTCTTATCTAAGAGGCTGACCCGAAATTAAGTTGAGTGATTTCAGTCGCTTGTGATTTAGTCGTGGTTGCGAGCTACGACGGAGACACAAGATGGTTTGGACTGAAATCACCCGCACGAAATATTGTCGGGATGGCCTACGTTATGCAAGCGATGCGACGGACGAAGAGTGGGCGATGATCGCCCAATACATGCCCTGCAAGAACCGGCGCGGCCGGCCGCGTGTGACAGAGATGCGGGCATTGGTGAATTCGATCTTTTTCATCGCTCAGAGCGGTTGCCAGTGGCGGTTGCTACCGAAGGAATTTCCGCCCTACACGACGGTGCAGCGGTACTTCTACCGATGGCGCGACGATGGCACCTGGCAGAAGATCAACCATCATCTTGTCATGATGGCACGTGAGGCCGATGGCCGAGAAGCAAGTCCCACCGCGGGAGTGATCGACAGCCAGTCGGTTAAAACGACCGAGGCTGGAGGTCCGCGTGGCTACGATGCAGGCAAGAAGATCAAGGGACGCAAACGGCACCTTCTCACTGACACCGCGGGTTTTCTGATTGCCGGTATCGTGCATGAAGCCGGCATACAAGATCGCGACGGTGCACCTGCACTTCTCCAGTTGATCCGAAGTGCTTTCCCGTGGTTGCGTCATGTCTTCGCCGATGGCGGGTATGCCGGTCAAAAGCTCAAAAAGGCACTTGCCTCAATCGGCTGCCGGACAATCGAGATTGTCAAACGATCCGATGCCGCCAAGGGCTTCAAACTGTTGCCACGCCGCTGGGTTGTCGAACGAACCATCGCATGGCTCAACCGCAATCGTCGTCTTGCAAAAGACTTCGAAGCCACAATTGCCAGCGCCGAAACATGGCTCATGATCGCAAGCGTCAAGCTGCTCTCACGCAGACTCGCCAGAGCATGATCAACCCTGGAAATATTATGAGTTGGACTCTAAGGCATAGCAATCAACGGCGGCCATTGCTTCTTCCGTAAGACTCGGAAATTTGCGCAGAATTGGCCCCCATTGATCCATAAATCGCCAATAAATCTCAGCGCGATCTGGTGGGTAGTAATAACAGGCAATGCCCTTAAGGCTATCAATCATGGTTTCGCGCAACGTTCGGACCAGAGTGTGCCATTCGTTCCAATCGATGTTCCGACCCAGATGATTGCCCATCCGTTTCAGTCGATCTTTACAGGCGGTCAGTTCTAGCTCCGCACATTGCTCGCCAACAAACTTCAAAAAATCCTCGCGAAGAGCAGCTTTCTCTTCATCCGAGAGGTCACCCTTGTCAAATTTGAGAGCAGATAACGATTCCTCAGTCTCCACCAAATGAAGGGCGGAACTAAATTTAAAAACATTGAAATTGATCATGTCGCAAAGGCTCATTAGTCCCCGGCGCTGAGTCGTCCGGTTACCACTCACGGTAGCACCATGCTGCTGGGTACCGCACGTATAACATCGCCGATATTCTCCAGAACAGACGAAAAACCCCATGGCAACAGCCTCACCCAGCCTCCAGACCCTGCGCGAAGAGGCCGCCCATTGCCGCGCCTGCCCGCTCTGGAAAGACGCGACCCAGACCGTGTTCGGCGAAGGCCCGCCGCATGCGAAGGCGATGCTGGTCGGCGAGCAGCCCGGCGACAAGGAAGACATCGCCGGCAAACCGTTCGTGGGACCGGCCGGGCTGATGCTCGACCGCGCGCTGGAACAAGCCGGCATCGACCGCAAGAAAGTCTACGTCACCAACGCGGTCAAACATTTCAAGTTCGTACCTCGCGGAAAAATCCGCCTGCACCAGAAGCCGACGACGACGGAGATCAAGGCGTGCCGGCCATGGTATGAACGCGAACTGGCCGCGATCAAACCAGTGCTCGTGGTGGCGATGGGCACGACAGCGGCGCAAAGCGTGTTCGGGAAAATCACGCCGATCAACAAGAACCGTGGCCGCCCGATCGATCTCGATGACGGGATCAAGGCGCTGGTGACGGTGCATCCGTCCTATCTGTTGCGGCTGCCCGATGAAGCCGACAAGGCGCGGGAATACCAACGCTTTGTCGATGATCTCAGGATCGCAGCGGCGCTGCTGCGAAAATCGGCGCACGCGGCGTGACGTCCCGTCGATCGCAATTCCGGTCGTCATGCCATGACGGGTCGGGCGCGGTGCTCGCCTGCCCCATCGCGAATGTTCACGGCGCGAACTTATGAACGGACAGGGTCGGGCCGGTCGGCCACGTCCGAAAATGCCAACAACGAACTCATGCCACGTTGCATTTTCGACGCGGCAATGCTTGAGCAAGTCCATGGGCCGAGCCAGCCTGGATGCCGGCTATTGACGCGCCATTTTCAGCCTACATAGTCTTCCGACCGATAAAAACCCGAAATGGCCGCCGTGTTCAGAAGTCGATCGATATCGCTTGCCGTCACTTTATGGATCCTGGCGTCTGTCCTTCCTGTCAACGCAGGCGAGCTCGAGGACGCGCAGGCGGCGATCGCTACCGGGGACTACGTGACCGCCCTGCGTTTACTCGGGACCCTGGCGGATCAGGACAACCCCCAGGCCGAACGCTTTCTCGGGATCATGTACGTCAAGGGCCTCGGCGTCCCGCAGGACTACGCTTTGGCAATGAGGTGGCTGCGACTTGCAGCGGACAAGGGGGTGCCGGACGCGCAGAACGAGGTTGGGTTGTTGTATCAACAAGGCCAGGGTGTCGAGCGAAACCAGGCCGAGGCGGTGAAATGGTTTCGCCTTGCTGCGGATCAGGGTGGCCTGGTCGTCGCCCAGAACAATCTCGCGGACAGCTATGTTCTGGGACTCGGCGTGCCGCAGGACTTTGGCGAAGCCTTCAAGTGGTATCGCATCGCCGCGGATCAAAGCTCTTCCTACGCGGAAAATGTTCTCGGCGTCGCCTACGAACACGGTTTCTACGTTGCACAGGATGATGCCGAGGCATTTCGATGGTACCGGCGTGCGGCGAACAAGATGTACGACCGACCCGGCAGCACGTGGATACACAGTCCGCAGTACAATATCGGGGCCATGTATGCGTCAGGTCGCGGCACGGCTCAGGACCATGTCCGGGCGCTGATGTGGTTCACCTTGGCGATAGCGTTTGGCGATACAAAGCCGCCCGCACCGCTTGGCATCAAGCTGGTCGATACGCCGAAATACACGGCGCCGGAACAGCGCGACAGGCTTATGGCGCTTATGACCAGCGAGCAAATCACGGAGGCGGAGAATTTGGCGCGCGAGTGGAGGCCGCATCCCGTCGTGACCATCGAACGCTCGGCACAATAAATCCGCACGGCCCGCGATCAAGCCGGCCCCCGTGGTGGCGATCGGCGCGACATCGGCGCAAAGCGTGTTCGGAAAGATCACGCCGATCGACAAACGCCGCGGCGGCCTGATCGATCTCGATGACGGGATCAAGGCGCTGGTGATGGTGCATCCGTCCCGTCCGTTACGGGAACCGAGCGACCTGATTTGCCCGGCGGGCGGGGTTCGCGATTTCGTGTCCAGCCCTCCAGCGAAAAATATTTCGCTTCTCGATTTGGTAGAAACAGCAATAGAGCGGATGGGTCCCGCCTCGATCACAGAGGGGCGCTTCGCGGTCGTCACGAACGTTGGGTGCGGGATGCGATGGACGCGAGCTGCGCTTTCGACGAGCGCGCGGCTCGCGGACGGCGAAGTCGTGTGGTCCTGACGCCCCGACGCTGGCGTCAAGTCGGCGATGATGCTTCGCATCACGCTGGCGATGGTGGCAAGAAAGCCCGGTCACCAGGGAGATCACGAAGGAAACCGTTAAAACCATCGCGTGCGGGAATGCCGGGTGTTTTCGGCGTACTCGTGGTGACTAACGCGCGTGCTTCCTACACACCACGCGCGGCTGCGGGTGCGCTGGCACCCGGCATTCCCCACGCCCTCTGTTCTCTGAGGGCGGAAGGTTCAATGGCATCACCCGGACGCATCGCGCCGCGGGGAGGTGAAGCCGTGTTCTCAATGACGCAATTGGCGATCGGAAAATTTGAATCGTTGAGCGCACACTTTTTATTGATGTCGTCCCGGACAAGCGAGCGTAGCGAGCGCGATCCGGGATCCATAACCACGAAAGCCGGTATGTCGCGCGATGCCGGGGCCGCAGTTCTGTCCACAACAATGAGCGGTGGTTATGGATCCCCGCTTTCGCGGGGATGACGAAAGAGAGGAGTTACCCCAGCAACGCCGCATCCGCGCCGTTGCGAGGAGCAAAGCGACGACAGCGTCCGCCGAAGCGCCCTTGCGCGAAGGCGGAAGCAATCCATTCTTTTTTTGCGGCGAAATGGATTGCTTCGCGGAGCCTGCCGTCGGGCGCGCATTCGCGCGACCCGTTGGCTCGCAATGACGGTGGTACGCGGGAAACCGATCGATGTTTCGCCAAGAAGCTTCACGCCGCCAGCGTGTTCTCGACCAGCCTGATCCAGTACGACGTGCCAAAGACGATCGCGTCGTCGTTGAAATCATAGGCGGGATGATGGAGGCCCGCGCTGTCGCCGTTGCCGCAGAAGATAAACGCGCCCGGCCGCTGCTCCAGCATATAGGCGAAATCCTCCCCGCCCATCATCGGCGGCATCTCCTGAACGTTGGCGTCGCCCGCGACTTCCTTCGCCACCTGGATCGCGAGATCCGTCTGCGAGGCGTGGTTGACCACCACCGGATAGCCGCGCTCGTATTTCAGGTCGATCTTCGCGCCCGTCATGCGCGCCACGCCCTCGACAACATCGCGCACGCGCCTCTCGACCAGCGCGCGCACTTCGGGCGTCAGGGTACGGACCGTGCCTCTCAGCTCGGCGGTCTGCGGTATCACGTTGCGCGCGTTGCCGGCATGGAACTCGCACATCGAAACGACGGCCGATTCCAGCGGATCGACGCTGCGCGACACGATCGACTGCAAGGCGGTGATCAGCTGCGCGCCCACCATCACGGAATCGATGGAGATATGCGGGCGCGCCGCGTGCCCGCCGCGCCCCTCGATCCGGATGTCGACGGCATCGGTGGAGGCCATGATCGGACCGGAGCGGATCGCAAACGAGCCGACCGGAATGCCCGGACCGTTATGCATGCCGTAGACCTGATCGATGGCGAAGCGGTTCAGCAGGCCATCCCTGATCATCGCCGCCGCGCCGGCGCCGCCCTCTTCCGCCGGCTGAAAGATGACGACCGCATCGCCGGCGAAATTCCTGGTTTCCGCGAGGTACCGCGCCGCGCCAAGCAGCATCGCGGTATGCCCGTCATGGCCGCAGGCGTGCATCTTGCCCGGCGTTTTGGAGGCGTAAGGCAGCTCGGTCGCCTCCGCGACCGGCAGCGCATCCATGTCGGCGCGAAGCCCGATCCCCCTGATATCGCCCTTGCCGGCCGGCTTGCGTCCCCGGATGACACCGACGACGCCGGTGCGGCCGAGACCGGTAGCCACCTCGTCGCAGCCGAACTCCCGAAGCCGTTCCGCCACGAAGGCCGCCGTGCGATGAACGTCGTACAGCAGTTCGGGATGTTCATGGATATCCCGGCGCCAGGCCTGAATATCGGGTTGGAGATCGGCGACGCGATTGACGATGGGCATGGGAAAGCTCGGTCCAGATTTCGGGTGATGACCCTGTCTAGCACGCAGCCGCGGCCGGCCCAAATACCCCCTCCGGCATTGACAAAAGTCGTCATGGCCGGGCATCCACCTTGTTTCAGGCGGAAATCGAGACATGACCAAGCGGCTTGAAGGTGATTTCGACTATATCGTCGTCGGCGCGGGCACCGCGGGCTGCATCGTCGCCAACCGGCTGTCGGCCGATCCCAAAAACCGGGTGCTGATCCTGGAGGCCGGCGGCAGCGACAACTGGATCTGGTTTCACATTCCGGTCGGCTACCTCTTCGCCATCGGCAATCCGCGCTCCGACTGGATGTTCCGGACCGAACCCGAAGCCGGCCTCAACGGCCGCTCGCTGGCCTATCCCCGGGGCAAGGTGATCGGCGGCTCATCCGCCATCAACGCCATGATCTCGATGCGCGGACAGGCCGCCGATTACGACCATTGGCGCCAGCTCGGGCTGACCGGCTGGGGCTACGACGACGTGCTGCCCGCGTTCCGCCGGCTCGAGGATCACTTTCTGGGCGAGAGCGAGCACCACGGCACGGGCGGCGGCTGGCGGATCGAAGCCCCCCGCCTGTCATGGGCGATTCTGGACGCGGTCGGCGACGCGGCGGAACAGATGGGGATTCGGAAAATTCCGGATTTCAACACCGGCGACAATGAGGGCGTCGGCTATTTCCACGTCAACCAGAAGCGCGGGCGCCGCTGGTCTTCGGCGCGCGGGTTCCTGAAGCCGGCCTTGAAGCGGGCCAATCTGCGCCTGGAGAAGGACGTGCTGGTCGACAGCCTCATCATCGAGAACGGCCGCGCCGCCGGCGTGCGCTTCGTCAGCGGCGGCGAAGTCATCGAGGCCCGCGCCAAAGGCGAGGTGATCCTGTGCGCCGGCTCGATCGGCTCGACGCAGGTGTTGCACCGTTCCGGCATCGGGCCGGCGGAATGGCTGGCGCCGCTCGGGATCGCTGGCGTCCTCGACCGGCAAGGCGTCGGGCGAAATCTGCAGGATCATCTGCAGCAGCGGGCGATTTACAGGGTTCATGGCGTGCGCACGCTCAACGAAACCTATTACTCCCTGTTCGGGCGCGGCCTGATGGGCCTCGATTATCTGTTCCGCCGCCGTGGCCCGCTGACCATGGCGCCGTCGCAGCTCGGCATTTTCACCCGTTCGGATCCGCATCGCGAACGCGCCAACATCCAGTTCCACGTGCAGCCGCTCTCGCTCGACAAGTTCGGCGATCCCCTGCACCGCTTCCCCGCCGTCACGGTGAGCGCCTGCAATTTGCAGCCGACCTCGCGCGGCACCGTGCGCATTCGCTCGGCGCTGCCGGATCAGGCGCCCGCGATCGCGCCGAACTATCTGTCGACCGGCGAGGATCGTCAGGTCGCCGCCGACGCCATCCGCACCACGCGGCGCCTGATGAAGCAGCCGGCGCTGGCGCCCTATCGGCCTTCGGAATTTCTGCCGGGCCCGTCGGTCGGCGACGACGACGCGTCGCTGGCGAAAGCCGCCGGCGATATCGGCACCACGATCTTTC
This sequence comes from uncultured Alphaproteobacteria bacterium, assembly GCA_963786045.1. Lineage (GTDB taxonomy): Bacteria > Pseudomonadota > Alphaproteobacteria > Rhizobiales > Xanthobacteraceae > Bradyrhizobium. The sequence goes on from CAWAXR010000025.1 coordinate 369,908, forward strand.
ACCCCGTGGGTACGGCGAAGATGGGTACGGCGGGCGATCCGATGGCCGTCGTCGATCAGCGCCTGCGCTTTTACGGGATTTCAGGACTGCGCGTGGCCGACGCCTCCGTGATGCCGACGATCACCTCGGGCAACACCAATACGCCGACCGCGATGATCGCCGAGAAAGCCGCAACGATGATCCTCGAGGATTCACGCTGATCCGCAACGAATGGAAAAGACTACAGGACGACCCGGCGTCAGGCGGACTTGCGCACGGCGTTGTCGACCAGCGTCTTGCCGAGCGACCAGATCGCGCCGGGAACCTTGTGGCTGGCGGCGATGACCGTATCGAACGCCGTCTCGATCCAGTTGCAGTCCTCTTCGGTGATGGTCAGCGGCGGCAACAGCTTGATGGTGTGGCTGCCATGACCCGCGACCTGGGTCAGGATCTTGTGATCCTTGAACAGCGGCACCGTGATGAGCTGGCAGAACAAACCCTTGTTGGCGGTTTCGAGCACGTTCCACGAAGCCTTCAGCCGCAGGGATTTCGGCGAACCGAACTCCAGGCCGATCATCAGTCCCTTGCCGCGAACTTCCTTCAGGAGTTCATAACCTGGAACCATCCGGTTCAGCGCCAGCCGAAGCTCCGCGCCCCGCTTGGCGGCGGCCTCGATCAGCTTCTCCGACTTCAGAACCTCGAGCGTGGCGATCCCGGCAGCCATGGCCAGATCGTTTTTCCCGAAGGTCGAGCCGTGCACCACCGCGCGGTCCATTTGACTGAAGATCTTGTCGAAGACGCTCTTGCGGGTGAGCAAGGCGCCGACCGGAACATGACCGCCCGACAGCGCCTTGGAGAGCAGAACCATATCGGGTTCGACATTCCAGTGTTCGACCGCCAGGAACCGACCGGTTCGACCCATTCCGGTCTGGATCTCGTCCGCCACCATCAAGGTGCCATACTTGCGGCAGAGCGCGGCCGCGCCGGGAAGAAATTCGTCGGTGGGCATGTTGACGCCCTTGCCCTGGATCGGCTCGACGATGAAAGCGGCGACCTCGCGCGAGGACAGTGCCTGCTCGAGCGCGGCAAGATCATTGAACGGAACCGAGGTGCATCCCGGCAGCAGCGGCTGGAACCCGCCGCGGAAGTTGGGATCGTCGGTCAGCGACAGCGCGCCGTAGGTCAAGCCGTGGTAGGCATGCGCGCAGTAGACGATGCCGGGCCGGCCGGTTGCGCCGCGCGCGAATTTGATCGCGGCTTCGACACATTCCGCGCCGGAATTGGCAAAAAATGCCTTGTCCAGATACGGCACATATTTGAGCAGGCGTTCCGCGAGCACGCCGGCGAGCGTCGACACGTCAAGCTGCACGAGATTCGGCAGGTCGGCGTCGAGCACGCTCTTCAACGCCTGGCGCAGCGCCGGGTGATTCCGCCCAATCGCAAAAACGCCAAAACCGCTGAGCAGGTCGAGGTAGCGAGCGCCCTCGCGATCGAACAGATACTGGCCCTGGCCCTTCTGAAACCCGACGTCATAGCCGATCGTTTTCAGGACCCGCACCAGTTGTTCGTTCAAATGGCGCGCATGCATGGAACTGCGCTGCGACTGCCGGTCCGCAAAAATCTCGGAAACGTCTAGATTTGAATATTGCATCAGCTACTTACTTCGATTGTTGGCAGTTCCGTCAACTGAAAACGCTTCTTGCGGCGTTTTGCCCTCATTCACAACATGCATTTAAGCACAGGTTCGAGCCATGTTGCACTGCCCAAACGGTTATGCTCTCAAACCATAATAGCAACACTTTTTTGGCAACGGCTTGGTTTAGGCAGCTCACCAGCGGCCCCATTCGATGACTACGGAGTTTCCATGCTGCGGTTTAGACAAGCCAGAGACCTCATGCGCAAAGTAATATTTTCGGGAGCATTTTTAACGACGGGTCTTGCGTCCGCCCTGGCCGCGGATCCGACCGGCGACTGGCAGGTTGCGGACGGCGTCGCCAACATCCGTGTCGCGGAATGCAACGGCAGCATGTGGGGCGTCGTGGCGTGGGAGAAGGTCCCGGGCGGCCGCGACACCAACAATCCGGATGCTTCAAAAAAGAACAGGCCCACGCTGGGCATGCCGATCCTGATCGACATGCAGAAGAAGGCCGGCGTCGATCAATGGGAAGGCCAGGTTTATAACGCCAAGGATGGCCAAACCTACAGTTCGACGATCAGGCCGATCGGATCCGACCAGCTTGAAATTCAGGGTTGCGTGCTGGGCTTTCTCTGCGGCGGGGAAACCTGGACCCGCGTCGCGGGTCCAATTCCCTCAAGCCCGTCAAATACCATGGCCAAGAGCGCGCCGAAGATTTCAAGGCGCGCCGAAGACCTCGGGGGCGGCTAATCCGGCGGCGAAAACCACCGGTCAAAAGCAGGCGATGGCCGCGGCGACCGATCCGGTCGGCGATATCTGCCTAATCCCCGACATCGCGCGGTTTGCCCATTAGCGCGGGCTGAAACAGCAACACCGCGGCCAGCGTTGTGACGAGCGAGAGCGCCAGAAGCTTGCCCATGCTCGCAGTCCCCGGATGACTTGACAGCCACAGGCTGCCGAACGCGGTCGCGGTCGTCAGGGCGCTGAAAAAAATCGCGCGCGTCAGGCTCGACTGCAGCAGATTTGTTTTGCCCGCGCGCCACGCCGTTACGTAATAGATCTTGAACGCCACGCCGACGCCGAGCAGCAACGGCAACGCGACGATATTGGCGAAGTTGAGCGGCAGATCGATCAGCACGCAGATTTCCATCGTCACCGCGCCCGCCACCAGCAGCGGGACCAGCGTCAACAGCACGTCGGTGACGCGCCGCAAGGCAAGCCAGAGCAGAAAACTGATCACGACCAGCGCCCAGAGCCCGGCATGAATGAACGCCTTGACGACGGTATCGCCGGATTTGAGGATCGATACCGGCCCACCGATCGCCATCGGCTCGGCGGCCAAGACGGCGCCCGCAAACTTGCGCAGCGTGTCGTTGTCGTTGGGGTCGCCGCGCGGCTGCGCCTCGACGCGCATCAGGCCGTCCTTGGTTTTCCAGCCACGCACCAGATCGGCCGGCAATGTCTTCAGGCTGACCGGCTTGGCCTGCAGCGCGTTCTTGAGTTGATTGAGCACGACCTGCAACGGGGTGACGAAGATGGCTTGAGTCTTGTCGCGCACGGCCTCGCTCGAATCCGCGAGCCTTGACAAGGCGTCGGCAAGGCGCCGCGACGCGGCCGCCCCCGGCCCCTTTGCATCGCCGGCCGTCTTGCGCAACCTTTCCGCAGTTCCCTTCAAGGCCTCGACATTCTCGGCGTCCGACGGCGGGGCATCAACCGATTCTGGGTTGAGCGCGGGATCAAGCACCTTGGCGCCTTGAGCGATGAGCTTCAGCTTTTCCGGCTGTTCGTCGGGCACGAAACTGTCCAGCGACATCACACGGAGGACTTCCGGTACCTGGGCAAGCCTGGCTTCAATCTTCTTCGCGTCGGCTTCCGAATGCGTCATCACATTGATGGCGTTGGCGCCGGTGTTCGGATCCTTTCTCAGATCGAGGAACGTGGCGATCGATTCAACGTTGGGATTGCGCAGGTTGATCGGGTTGAAATCGAATCTGAGGAAATACAGCAGTGGCAGGCCGGCAACCGCAACCAGGAGAGTGCCGGCGATGATGCCGACGCGATGCTTCTCGAGGAATTGATCTACCGGCGCCAGAAATGCGTAGCCAACGGGCTCCTTTTCCCCGGGAGGATTGAGCAGGCTGAGCAGCGCCGGCAGCACGGTGATGCTGGAGAAGAAAGCAACCAGCATACCCACGCCCGCGATCTTGCCGAGTTCCGAAACGCCTTTGTAGTCGGTCGGCAGGAACGAGAGGAATCCAGCCGCCGTCGCCATCGCGGCGAGCGACAGCGGGACCGCCGAATATTCGGCCGCCTTCTCAAGCGCAGTCTGCAGATCGTTGCTTTTGAAACGCTCCGACCGGTAGCGGACGCTGAATTGAATTCCGAAATCCACGCCCAATCCAACGAACAGGACGGCAAACGCAATGGAAAGCAGGTTAAGCGATCCCACCATCATCAGCCCGACCGCCGTGGTGATCGAAAGGCCGATAAACAGATTGATAAATACGGCGGAAATGATCTTCACCGAATGTAGCGCCATCCAGAGGATAAGCAGCACGACGAGTACGGTGCCGATCCCGTTGACGACGGCACCATCCGCAACTGTGGCGAATTCCTCGTTGGCGATCGGAACCGGTCCGGTCAGCCTGACCCGCGCGCCATATTCCCCCGCAAGGTTAAGTTCGCTGGCGGCTTGCCTGATGGCGTCGGTTGCCGCTTTCCCAGGCTCCAGCGCGTTAAAATCGAGAACGGGCTTGAACTCGATGAAGGCCCGCCGATCGGCGTCGGTCAAAGGTTTTTCGCTGACGAGTTCGCGCCAGGAGAAAGTCGCGTTGCCATTTTTCAACACGTTCTCGACCGTCTGGGCGATCTGGTTGAACGGTCGCTCGGTGCCATCAAGCTTGACCTGCCCGCGCTTGATACCGGCCAATCCGGTTTCCAGCGCACCGGTCAATCCCCGCAAGGAGGGATCGCCGGCCATGATTTCGATCAGGGGTGCGGCGGATTCGAATTGGCTGGTGGAACTGGCAACCTCGGCCACCGGAAGAAACAGCAGCCCATTCTTCTCAAAGAACTCCCCCGAGCCAAGCGGCTGGACCGATTCGAAGTGTTTGGTGTCGCCGGCCAATTTCTGGTTGAGCGCGGCGGCCGCGGAACTCGTCAACTCCGGCGTCGGCCCTTCCACCACGGCAAGAATCGTCCTGTCCCGATCGAAAGCCGCGTCGAACTGGTTATCGCGCTGGCGCCAATCCAGATTTGGGGAAATCAACGTATTGATATCTGTGTTGATTTCGAACTTTCGGGCAGTATAGACGCCCGCCGCAATCGCAAGGATGAATGCGATCAGAATAGTGGTGGCGGCAAACCGTGTGCAGGCTTTGACAATTGAAACAACAATACTTGTCAGCACATTTTTTCTTTCTAATGTTAACCGCTTGCCGGAAACGCCCGCTATCTAGCGGAGTTCCGTGAGCCAATCTAATGTTGTTTTTGAGCTCTTTTTCCTCAGGAACGCGCAAAAATAGCCCAAATCGTGCTGAATCCATGCCGGGGAGGCGCTATGACGCAGATCGGCCAAGCAAGATTGACGAACAAGTGAGAGGGGGTTTTATCCGCAACGGCGCGGGGGCATCTGTATTATAATACCTATTTTCTGTACTATAATACCAATTTAGACGCCCGCGCCGCCTGGCCTCGGCGCTCAGGGCGGGCTTCTTTTTGTGGTGCGCCTTTTCTACCCGATCATTTTTTGACACAAAGCGCTGCGCCTCCACGTCGTCAGGAGGTTGGTGCGGATTTTGCAAAAATCTGAGCCAGACGGAGACACGGAATGAGAGTGGTGCAACTTGCGTAACGGGCGTCCCATGGAAGTATATCTTGCGCAACCCCGCGGATTTTGCGCCGGTGTCGTGCGCGCGATCGAGATTGTCGAGCGCGCGCTCGAAAAATATGGCCCACCCGTCTATGTGCGGCACGAGATCGTCCACAACAAGTACGTGGTCGAAAGCCTCAAGAACAAGGGCGCGATCTTCGTTGAGGATCTCTCCGAAGTGCCGCCGCGCGCCGTCACCGTCTTCAGCGCCCACGGCGTGGCGCGGCGCGTAGAGGAGGAGGCCGCGGCGCGGGGCCTTCCGGTCCTCAATGCGACCTGCCCGCTGGTGACCAAGGTACACAACCAGGGCAAGCGCTATATGTCGAAAGGCCGGGCGCTTATCCTGATCGGCCATGCCGGCCACCCCGAGGTCGAGGGAACCATGGGCCAGGTCCCCGGCCCCGTACTGCTGGTCCAGAACGTTGACGATGTCGCTGCTTTGACAATGCCGGCGGACACCCCGGTGGCCTATATCACCCAGACCACCCTCAGCGTGGACGACACCAAGGACATCATTTCGGCCCTCCAGCAGCGCTTTACGGATATTCAAGGCCCGGACATCCGGGATATCTGCTATGCGACACAGAACCGCCAATCTGCGGTAAGGGACCTGAGCAAGCTCGTAGACGTTATCTTGGTGGTGGGGGCCAACAACAGCTCCAATTCGAACAGGCTACGCGAAATCGGCACAGAAGTCGGCGTCGCGAGTTACCTGATCGCTGATGGCAGCGAGTTGAACCCGGATTGGTTGAAGGACGCCAAGGCCGTCGGCATCACCGCCGGCGCCTCGGCGCCGGAAGTGCTTGTTGACGACGTAATCGAGGCGCTAAGGCGCATCGGACCGGTCGCGGTGTCAGTGCTTCCCGGCCGCGAAGAAAATATCGAATTTCGGCTTCCGGCTGAGCTGGCGGCGAGCTGATCCACTCCTCTACTTTGGTCCAGAAAGAAGCTTGAAATGGCAATACCGTTCTTCAAGGAAATGCGTATCGGCAGCTATCTTCTGAAGCAGAAATTGCTCGGCCGGAAGCGTTATCCGCTGGTGCTGATGCTCGAGCCGCTGTTTCGCTGCAACCTCGCTTGCGTGGGCTGCGGCAAGATCGACTATCCCGACGCGATCCTCAATCGCCGCATGTCGGCGCAGGAATGCTGGGATGCCGCGGACGAATGCGGCGCGCCGATGGTGGCGATCCCCGGCGGCGAGCCGCTGATCCACAAGGAGATCGGTGAGATCGTGCGTGGTCTGGTGGCGCGCAAGAAATTCGTCTCGCTGTGCACCAACGCGCTCCTGCTGGAGAAAAAACTCCATTTGTTCGAGCCGTCGCCCTATCTGTTTTTCTCGGTGCATCTCGACGGCTTGAAGGACCATCACGACAAGGCGGTCTCCCAGGAGGGCGTGTTCGATCGCGCGGTCTCCGCGATCAAGGCCGCCAAGGCCAGGGGTTTCACGGTCAACGTCAACGCCACGATCTTCGACGGGCACGCTCCGGAGGACATCGCCAAATTTCTCGACTTCACGACAGAACTCGGGGTCGGCGTTTCAATGTCGCCGGGCTATGCCTACGAACGCGCGCCGGACCAGGAGCACTTCCTCAACCGCACCAAGACGAAGAAGCTGTTCCGCGACGTATTCGCCCTCGGCAAGGGCAAGAAGTGGAATTTCATGCATTCAGGCCTGTTCCTGGATTTCCTCGCGGGCAACCAGAGCTACGAATGCACGCCGTGGGGCATGCCCGCACGCAACATCTTCGGCTGGCAGAAGCCCTGCTACCTGCTCGCTGAAGGCTATGCCAAGACCTTCAACGAGCTGATGGAGACGACGGACTGGGAGACCTACGGCACCGGCAAGTACGAAAAGTGCGCCGACTGCATGGCGCATTGCGGTTACGAGCCGACCGCGGCGAATGCGGCGCTGGTCAATCCGCTCAAGGCACTGTGGGTAGCGCTGCGCGGCGTGCGGACAACGGGACCAATGGCGCCGGAGATCAGCCTCGAAAACCAGCGGCCGGCGCAATACATCTTTTCGTCGGAAGTGCAGAAGCGCCTGTCAGAGATCCGCCGCGACGAGGCCCTCGCCGCCCAGCAGAAAGCCTCGACAGCCGCGTAGGCTGCGCAGCGCGCGATTGAAATCGATTCCGGTCGAGACCAGCGCGCGCAGCGTCAGCGGGTTGCGCGCTACGCTGCGCAGAACCTTGCGCAGATCGATGTCGCCGTTCGGCTTGATCGCAGCCATCGCCAGCGGCGGCAAAGCCCGCGTGGCGGGGTCACTGATGACGCGCAAGGCCGCGAACGGAAGGCCGGCTTCGGCGGCATAGGCGGCGGCGATATGGCTTTCCATGTCGACCGCAGCAGCCCCCGTCTCCGAGTGCAGCGCGGCCTTGACGTGCTTGGCCACGACCACCTCCTCCGCGCCCGCAAGACGCCCCCTGACGATGCGTCGGCGCCCGAGCGCGACACTGGTTATCAGGTCTTCGTTCAGCTTCAGGCCTGCCAGCCAGCGGGCGTCGCCCGCCATGACCTCTGTCGCCACCACGACGTCGCCTGATTTCAACGTGGGGTCCAATCCGCCGGCTACGCCGAAACTGATGACGCCCCTGATCGTCGTGGGGTCAAAGACCGTAAGCAGTGCCCGCAACTGCTGGGGATCGCTACTGCTGCAGATGACAGTCATGCCGGGCCCCGCCGCAATGCGGGCCTCCTGCACCAGACCAGTCACAATTAATACCGGCCGCGGGTCAATCCGATTGCCCGTGGCCGCGCCATCGCTCGCCCCAAATCTCACATTCCGACCCCTACCGCCCTGCTGTTGGTCTTCCTCAGGTTCCGATACCGCGCCAACGCCCAGAGCGGAAAGAACTTCGGATACCCATGATAGCGCAGGTAAAATACCCGAGGAAAGCCCGTCGCCGTGTAGCGCTGCTCGTCCCACAGTCCTTTTTGGGTCTGTGTGGCTATCAGGTACTCCACGCCACGGGCGACCGCCGGATGTCCGACCTCGCCCGCCGCCATCAATCCAAGCAAAGCCCATGCCGTTTGCGAGGCGGTCGCCGGGGCCCCATCAAACCCCTTATAGTCGAGCCTGTAGCTGGTGGCATCCTCACCCCAGCCCCCATCGGCATTCTGGATCGATACCAACCAGTCCACCGCCTTGCGGATGGCGGGGTCCTGGTGATCCACCCCTGCGGCATTGAGCGCGCACAACACCGACCAGGTGCCGTAAATGTAATTCAGGCCCCAGCGACCATACCACGACCCCTCGGCCAGCTGGGTCCGGCGGAGATAATCCACCCCGGCCGCAACCGACTTGCTGCTTTGGGCGGTCTCTCCGAGTTGAGCCAGCATCGAGATGCAACGGGCGGTCACGTCCTCGGTCGGCGGATCGAGCAGCGCGCCGTGATCGGAAAACGGGATGTTGTTGAGGTAATATTCGAGATTATTGACGTCGAAGGCGGCCCACCCGCCATCGCGGCTCTGCATGCCCTCGATCCACTCGCGACCGCGGTCGATCGCGGCGTCATAGGCGGGGTTTGGCTCGGCGCGACGCGCGCGATCCATCGCCATGACGACGACCGCGGTGTCGTCGAGGTCCGGATAATGGGCGTTGTTATACTGAAACGCCCAGCCGCCCGGACGAACTTCCGGGCTCTTCGCCGCCCAGTCGCCCTTGACGTCCAGAACCTGCTTCGGCACCAGCCAATCGAGCCCCTGTTTGGCCGGCGGCAATGCCTCGTCGCTGCCAGCCTCGATCAGGGCATGACAGGTGAGCGAGGTATCCCACACCGGCGAAACGCATGGCTGGCAATAGGCCTCGTGCTCACCGATCACCAGCAGCTTGTCGAGCCCCCTTCGTGTGGTGGCGCGGGGCGGGTAATCCTCGGGTTTGCCGAGCGCCTCGTACATCATCACGACGTTGGCCATCGGCGGGTAGATCGCGCCTAGCCCGTCTTCGCCGTTCAGCCGTTCTTCAATGAAGGCAACCGCGGCATCGATCGCCCGCGCGCGCAGTTTTTTCGGAAACAGCGGCTCGATCGCCCGCAACACCCTGTCCAGTCCGCGAAACAGCAGAAACCAGCCCCAGCTCTGATGCGGCGCCTTGGCCGTCATGCCGATAGAGCGCGGGTCCTGCAGAAACAGCTCGTCGATACCGATGCCCCTGGGGTTTTTCGCGTGCGGCTTGAGCGCCGCCAGCACCATCAGCGGGACTATCGTGGTGCGCGCCCAGTACGAGATCTTGTTGAGGTGGAACGGCGACCAGGTCGGCAACAACATGATCTCGACCGGCAGCACCGGCACGCTGCGCCAGGTCGTCACTCCGAACATCGCCAGCAAGAAGCGCGTAAAGACGTTGCTGTTGACGGCGCCGCCGCGCGAGCGGATCGCCTCGCGCGCACGAACCATGTGCGGTGCGTCCACGGAATCGCCGATCATCTTCAGAGCGAAATAGCCTTTCACGCTGGCGCTCATCTCGAAATCGCCGTCGTGCACAAGCGGCCAGCCACCATGGGCGCCCTGAACCCGGCGCAGGTAATTTGCGATCTTGGCTTCCAGCGCGGTGTCAACCGGTTCGCCCAGATAGTGGCGAAGCAGCACATACTCCGCCGGAATGGTACAGTCGGCTTCCAGCTCGAACACCCAATGTCCGTCCGCCTGCCGGTATCCCAGCAACGCTCGCGTCGCCGATTCGATGCTCGCCTCAAGGGCGCCACCGGCATCGATCCCCGCTGTGATATTTCCGGACTGCATCGCGCCCGACATCCCCCGCCTGTCTTGGTCCGGTCTCAACTGGGCCTCGCCGGCCACCCGATCAGGCCCGCCGCATGGCGAGGACAAGATCGGCGGCGCGGTTACCCGACCGCACCGATCCTTCGATGGTTGCCGGCAACCCCGTATCAGTCCAGTCGCCCGCAAGAAACAGATTTTTAAGGGCCGTCGACGCGCCCGGCCGGAGAGCATTTTGCTCCGGCGTGGCTTCAAACGTCGCGCGGCGTTCGCGCACGATCTGCCAGGGCGGCAATTCACCCTGTACCCCCGAGGCTTTGCAGACATCCCGCCAGATCGCCCGCGCAAGTTCCTCGCGCGGCATATCCACCAGCCGATCGCCATTGCTGATGGTGACGGAGAGCCGCTGCGGGAACGCGAACAGCCACTCGACCAGTCCTCCAACGACGCCCGTGATCGGCGGCAAGTCCTTTGGCGGGTCAAAGCGGAAATGGGCGTTCACGATCGCGCGGAACTTCGTCGGCGTTTTCAGGCCCGGGAGGAGCGCCGCGGCGGGACGCGCCGGAACGGCCATCACGACAGCGTCTTCCGGGCCGATCGGAATAACGTCGTCGGCACCGAATTTCAGCGAACCGACCCGGTCCGCCGTTATCCCCAGTTCCCGCAACTCGTGGCCGAACGCGATGCTGGCGCCCTTACCCTGCAGCAGCCTGACCGCGGGCTCGACCAGCACCGCGCTGAGACCGTCGCGCGCGATCAACGGCCGGCAGGCCTGTCCGCCCGCCAGCAGGGTTTCCCGCACCACCGCGCCGGCAAGGCCCGCGGACCCCTCGGGGGGATCGACATTCAACGCCGCCAGCAACAGCGGCTGCACCAGCCGCTGGTAGAGGGTGCCATCGCAGGGGATCGCGTCGCCGACCAGTTTTTCGTGCCCTGCCCAAATCAGGGGCATCAACGCGAGATAGTCGCGCAAATTCGTATCGGGTACGCGGCGGTCCTTGTCGAACAACCAAAGCGGCAGCCGGCTGTCGCCAAGGTCGAGCTGCCAACGCCGACCCGTCGTCAGGTCGACAAAGGGAAACCGGGCACGCTTTGGCCCGACCAACCCGGCCTCGGTCCCGATCGACCTTGCGTAAGCTACCGCATGGCGGTTGCCGGAGAGCAGAAGGTGATTGCCGTTGTCGATGGTCAGGTTGGTCGCCGCATCGAAATACGAGCGACAGCGGCCACCCGCCTGCTGCGTGGCCTCATGGACATGCACCTTGAAACTCGCGTTCGCCAGCCGGACGGCTGCCGAGAGGCCCGAGATTCCTGCGCCGACGATGTGGGCTGTCTTTTGCATCAGATAAATGCGTAGCGAAGCACAATGGCGATACGGGCCATCTTGTTAAGGCGAACCGGCGCGCGCGGGGCAGCAAACCCTCTGGCGACGAGCAATTCCAGAATTGCCCGATAATATTTCGACATGATCCTCGGCGCGCGCACGACGCGCCGCCGATTGCGACCCATGACCTCGTCGGCTTTCTCGAAATGCGCCCGCGCCCGCGCTACCAGCGGCGCGCATACTTTCGGCAGCGCCGGATCAGCGACGACCTTGAGCGGATCGGTTGAGGTAATGCCGGCATGCAGCAATCCTTCGCGCGGCAGATAGAGTCGGCCGAGATCAGCGTCTTCATCGACGTCGCGCAGGATATTGGTCAGTTGCAGGGCACGGCCAAGATGAAACGCAAGCAGGATCCCGTCATCCCGAGGCAGACCGAAAACCCGCACCGACAGGCGTCCGACGGCGCTGGCCACGCGATCGCAGTAAAGATCGAGCGTCGCGAGGTCGGGCGCGCGGATGTCCTGCGGCACATCCATTTCCATGCCGTCGACGATGGCCAGAAAATCCTCGCGCTGCAGGCCGAATTTTTGAACCGACGGAGCATAGTCCCGCAACCGCGGCGGCGGATGGCCCTGATACAGCGCGTCGATGTCCTCACGCCATCGCTGCAACGCGGCCAGCCGCTCCGGCCGCGGGCCGTTGGAATCCGCGATGTCGTCGACCTGCCGGCAAAAACTGTAGATCTGAAACATCGCGTCGCGCTGCTCCTGCGGGAGAATGCGCATCGCCGCGTAGAAAGAACTGCCGGACGCCGAGGATCCGTAATTCGCAGTGGCTGCCGCCGTCTCAAGCGTCATGCGCCGGCCGCCGGTTTTGAAACAGGCCGACGTCCCGTCGCCCGCCGAACCAGCTCGCCGGCGACCCCACCGAGGCTGTAACCAAGCAGTTCGACCGGACCGAGATGCACCTTCTCGCTCAGGGGATCGCGCACTTTCAGAAGACGAACGATCTTGTCCGCGAAAGCCTGAATCACGGAGATCTCGAGCGCGAGCCTGAAATCCTTCACTTCAGTACTGAGCGATTTGCTTTCTTCGAGCAGAGTCTCGAGTCCGCGCGGCGAGCGTATGCAGGCATTGCAACAGCGGCGCCGGCGCGCGGGCCTCTCCCAGAGATTCGACCGAGGCCCCGCAAGCTGCGAGCGCATCGCGCGGAAGATAGACGCGATTGAGATTCTTGTAGTCTTTGCCGCAGTCCTGGAGATGATTGTTGATCTGCAAACCGGCGCAGAGAGCATCCGAGGCAACCCAGGTCGACCCGCTCTCGCCGTGGACGTCAAGCATGAACCTTCCAACCGGCATCGCCGAATATCGGCAATAGTGGATCACCTCATCCCACGTCTCATAACGAAGCTTGGTCACGTCCATCCGAAACGCGATCAGCACATCAAGGGCGTGGCGCGGCGGCATCGAGCGCTCGGCCAGCGCGCGCCGCAGATTGACTGCCTCGGGTTGGCTGTCCCCGCGACCCAGGAGCTCGGCTTCGAGCAGGTCGAGATAGGACAGCTTTTCGCGTTCATTCAGCGTGGCATGATCGGCGATGTCGTCGGCAGTTCTCACAAAATTATAGAACGCGAGAATCAACGCCCGATGGCGCGGGTGAATGATCCACGACGCAACCGGAAAATTTTCGTCGCGGTGGGTCTTGCCGGATCGCAATTCGCTCGCGGTGGTCATCAAGAAACTTGCTACATTCTTCTGGGCTTCGCAGGCCCCATGGGCGCGCGCATGGGTTTGGATCGCAGACCCCATATAGGGGAATACGATCCCAAAACCAATGCCATCTGCGGCTTGTTGCGGACTCCAATCTTGTCCGAATCGGGCTGATATCGGGCCTTCGGCAGCGGCCGTCCGCAAGCCTTCCTATTGCTATTGCCCGTGGTCCACCAGAACCTTGTTGCAGGCCATGGTCAATTTGGGACGAACTTGCTGAAGGCAGGCCAGAACGGTCAGGTCGTTCTGATCCATGACGGAACGGCAAAATTTCTGGACGTCGTGAGCACAGGCCTTTTGCTCCTCTGGGGTGCCGCTACGCTGCTGCGTTGGTGTCGGCTCGGCGATGGCCCCGGTGGAAGCCGACAGCGACAGCAGGGAGACTACCAGGAAAAATTTACGCATCGTGTTCCTTTATTCTGAAGGCAGAGAATTCCAGCCCGAATAGCACAAGGCATCACCGGGGCAGATTATTCGGATTGCAGATGCCGCGAACCGCAGCGACGAGAAGAACAAAAGCGCTGCCAAATGCGGCCAAATTTACGGCGGTGCGACCACTAATCGCACACGCTAACGCGTTGACCCAAGAGGCGCGCATAACCAATTGGTATTACATGGTATTTCTGGAGGGGCATTTCGCGCAATCAACTGCGCCGGCGGGAGACCGTACGATACCGGAAGTGGCCCGGTTCTGCGAGCAAAAACAATACGGATTTGCGGCATCAATCCGCTCGCGCATTTTGGGAAGGTCCGATGCAGTCGTGGCTGCCGGCCAGCGCAATTGCCGGCAACTGTCGATTAATCATTTGAACCAAACATGCCGCGGGAACACCAAACCTTCGGTACAGCCAGACGTATCGCGCATGGGAACGTCAACATTTGAAGGGGATGCTTGAGATGAAACCGTTTTATTCCAGCTTGCTTGGACAGGCAGTCAAGACTGCTGTCGTCGGCGCCGCGCTGCTGGCATCGGTGTCGGCCGGCCATGCCCAGTCCCGCCCGTTTGCCGGCTTCGACGGGGCGTGGTCGGGCAATGGCACGGTTTCTCTTTCCGACGGATCGACCGAGCGAATCCGCTGCCGGGCAGATTATAAGGTCAACGGTTCCGGTCAGGGGTTGAAACAAAATCTTCGTTGCGCCAGCGACAGCTATAAATTCGACTTGAGCAGCGATGTTACGAGCCAGGGTGAGCGAATCTCAGGTAACTGGACCGAGGCAAGCCGGAATATTTACGGCAATCTGCAGGGAACGGCGGGCGGCGGCAAGATCGACGTGCTCGTCGAAGCGCCCGGATTCACCGCAAGCCTGATGTTGCGGACCAATGGCAACAGGCAGACCGTTCAAATCAGTTCCAAGGGCGACATCAAGGGCGTATCGATTACGATGGTCAGGAGCTAACGCCCCTCTATCCATTCGTTCCGGATTGCTGCGCCGGCTTCGCGGGACCCGCCGACCCGCGGAGTCGCTGCGCCAGGTTGATCAGGAACATCGCCGTCGGCCGCAGGATAAAAAGATCCGCCACCAGCGCTGCGACCATTGAGAAAGCACTGAGCCAGCCGAACAGGCGCAGCGACGGCAGGTCCGAGAACACCGTCACCACGAGACCGCAGGCCAGCACCACGGTGGTCAGAATCAGCGCCGGTCCGACCAGCACCGTGGCGCGTTCGACCGCCAGTTCGGGACTGACGCCCGGTTTGGACTCCAGCCTCAGCCGGTTGAGGAAGTGGATCGTGGCACTTAGCCCCAATCCAAACGATACCGTGAGGGCAACGACGCTAGCAAATTGCAGTCCCTCCCCGAGCAACCAGAGCACCGTGCCCGACAGCACCACCGGGAAAATTCCGGGCAGAATGCAGGAGAACAACACCACCACCGAGCGGAAAGCGAGCCCGATGAAGACTGCGACCAGCACGAACTCGATCGTCAGGCCGCGGTTGAGCTTTTCGATCATGTTGGCGCTGTTGCGCGCGGCGATCGCCGAGAGACCCGTGACTGCAATCTCGTAACCGGGATGCGCCTTGCGCACCGTGTCCAGCGCCTGTTCGAGGTTCTCGACCACGGGGAGAATCCGGCTGGAATCGAGGTCCGGCACCCTGCCCGACACCACCACCGCATCCTGATCGGCCGAGATAAAGCGCCGCACCAGATATTCGGGAATCACGCTGACATATTCCATCAGGGTGGCCACGTCGGAATTGCCGGCCTTTTCAGCGAGCCAGCGCCGCAGCGTCTCCAGCGACCAGACGTTGCCGACGCCCGCCTGCTTCTCCACCAGCGCATGAACATCCGAGATGGTTTGCAGCGTTTCGGGAGAATACAACGAAGCGCCCTTGGGGAATTCGATCAGGATGTCGATCGCGTTGGCGCCGGTCAACTTCGCATCCAGACGCCCGCTTGCCGCCACCGCCTGCTGCTTGTCCGGCACCTGGTCCGCCAGCCGGTAGCGCGGCTCCAGATTGGCATAGACCACAGCCAGACCACCAACGAACAGCACCGCGATCAGGCTGAACAGGCCGGGACGGCCGACCATCCGCACGGCGATCCAATAGCAAAAATTGCGTAGCATCTGCACGCCCGCGTCGGCGCCCTGAAATTTTACGGCAAAAATCCTTTCATTGCGCACGAACAGCACGCCGAACACCGGCACCAGCGACAGCACGGCGATCAGCGCGATGATGGTGGCGGCAAGTCCCGCCTCGCCAAATTTGCGGATCAGGTCGGAATCCGAAAATTGCAAGGCGATAAAGGATATGCCGGCAGTACCGTGGGTGAGCACGCAGGCGGGCCCCACCACCAGCACGGCGTTCCGGAACGCGGTAAATTTATCCTGGCCCGCGATCAGGCGGTCGCGCGCCGCAAACGTCAGCTGCATCGAATCCGAGAAGCTGATCACCATGATCAGCGGCGTCATCACGTTCAGGAACATGTTGAGGTTGAAATCGGCCCAGCCCAGGGCGCCGAGCGCGAGCAAAATCGCAATGATCGGCGGGAAGGCAGCCACCACCATGAACGATATCTTGCGGAAAAAAATGATGGCGATGATGCAGCCGGCCAGGATGCCGAGAATGTTGTAGGTCAGCCCGTCGCGCTCGACCGCATTGCGGATTTCGAGCTGCATCACGGGAACGCCGGACAGTTCCACGTTGAGACCGGCGTCTCCAAGGTCATCGGCCATCAGCTTGCGAATATCGCCGACCGTCTTGCCAAGCTTGCTGCTGGCGACGACTTCGGGCTCGATCGACAACACGATCAGCGCCAGCGTGCCATCCTCCGACAACAGCTTGCCACGGATGATCTCGTTGGTTTTGACGGTCGCGATGAACCTGTCGTAGTCGGCGCCTTGCGGCAGTTCCGACGGGAATAGCGCCGCCGGCAGCTTGCCCGGCGCTGGCGCCTGACGCGCGGAAAACAGCGAGATCAGGCCGCGCGTGCCCTCCACGAGTTGCAGATCGGTGACGAAGTCGCGCAGCTTCTCCAGATTGTCGCGCTCAAGCAGCTTCTTGCCCTCGACCACCACCAGCACGTCGAATTCGGTGGCAGGAAAGCGCTTGGTTTCCGCTTCGTATTGCCGGTATTCCCTGGAATTAGACCGGAACAGCTGGCTCAGCGAATCATCAATCTTGATGCGCTCGATCCCGAAGATCGCGCCGATGATCAGCGCCACGAGAATGATGCAGGACAGGATCGGCGCCTGAACCGCGATGAGCCCCAGCCGCTCCAGCCCGAAGGCGATGCTCGCGGTCGGCCGCTGCTCGATTTTCTCGACGTGGACCTCGCTGTCGCCGTTCTTTTCGAGCATGCCCTGTCCAATTCTCACATCGGCTCAATTAGCCGGCAAAGTTCCGAAAGGCGAATCAGGCCTGAAATAACTTGCCTGAATGGCACTAGCCCTTGAAAACATGCGGTAAATTTTGCCGCGAGAGGTGTAGCAGGTCTGTGCGGCATCTCGCAAGCGCACCCGGCACACGCAAGCGGCGCGCATGCCGCGATCGCGGATCTCACATCCCGGATTTGTCATGCTGGCCTGTAGTTGCGGCGATACTGCGGGGCGTCCGGCTGCCGCTTTCGTCTTTTAGCGCGACGCCGGTCAATTCCCGGGCGAGGCCCTCGCGAATCAACCATGCGGTCCTGAAAGCGGCTTCATCGTAGCCGAGCCCGGCGCGATGGATGTTGGAAACGCAATTGCGCCTTTCGTCGGTGAGGCCAACCTTGGGGGCGAAAGTCAGATAGACTCCGAGACTATCGGCGGCGGAAAGACCGGGCCGCTCGCCAATCAGCACGACAACCATGCGCGCACCCAGAATGGCTCCGATCTCATCGCCCAAGGCGACCCGCGCTCCAGATGCAACCACGGCATGGCCGATTTCGATTGCATCGGTGGCCAATTGGGGAATGAGGCTGCGCAGGAGCACCATGGCGTGCGCATTGACCGCCGCCGGCGAAAGGCCGTCGCCGACAACAATCGCCAGCTGACACGCATCTCCGGAACGGCTCGCCAGCCGTTGCCGCGAATCCGGATCGAGCGTGCGGCCAAGGTCCGGGCGTCTGAGGTAATCCTTCCGGTTACCGGCGCGACTTGAGACACTGGAGCACTCCAGACCAAGCTCGCCGAGCCCCTGCATCATGGCGGGCACATCGAACCCCGCGTGGACGGCGTCGCGCGCGCGGGCGTGGTCCAGCGTGAATTCGAGCAGTGCTTTGGTCGGCAGGCTTGCCCCGACGAGGCCGAGCCCGACGCGCGCGGGGGTCAGGTCCCGCAGACGCTCGAGCGAATGGGGCGACGGCGCCGGTGTCTTCATCTGTGATTACTCGGCAGGGACAGACGCCTCGCGCAGCCGGATCGAGTAGTTCGAAGCGTTATGCTGGCCGACCGATGCCGCGCGTGCAAACATGATCAGGTGATGGGCGACGAGCATCGTACTGATCAGGTATTCAATCTCCCTGCGCGCCAGACGCCGCAGCGCGAATTTCCAGAATTCGATCCTGTAGTCGCCGAGAACGCCGACTTTCCAGAAGATATTGCGCAGCATCGTCAGACCGAGCTTGATATTCTGCCACGAAGCCTGTTGGCGCGAGCGCGGCCGCTTGATCTGATTCGAATAGGTTTCGCGGATCTGATATTCATAGCGCTCCAGGAGCTTGCCGGGCTGATAGGCGCTGCTCATACAGGCGCGCCAGGTCCTCACGACGTCTTCGTACGGCAAATGAAAATCGACATTGGATTCCCGCCCCTCGTCCTCGATCAGCCGGTTCTCTCGCTGCAACCGGTCCCATAGCGGCGTCTTTGGAAGCGCCTGCAGCAGGTTGATGGTCAAGAGCGGGATTTGCGAGGCCCCGATGAACTCGAGCAGATGCTGTCCGGTTTCGGGCTTGTCGGTGTCCAGTCCGAGGATGATTCCCGAAACGACCTCCATGCCGAAGCTGTTGAGCGTCCGGATCGCCTCCATGATGGGAACCATCATATTGTGATCCTTGTGCATAGCCTTTAGCGCCACAGGATCCGGCGTCTCGATGCCGCAGAAGATCGTCGAGAAAAATGCCTCGCGCATTCCTGCCAGAATTTCAGGACGCTTGGCGATGTTCAGCGTCGCCTCGCAGGAGAAGCGCAGGACATAGCCGGTTTTCTTCTGCCATTCGACAAGATGCGGCAACAGATCGAGCGCGGCCTTGCGGTTGCCGATGAAGTTGTCATCGACGAAGTAGACCGACCCCCGGATGCCGCATGCGAGCAATTTGTCGAGTTCGGCGGTGATCTGCTGTGGCGTTTTCAGGCGCGGATTGCGGCCATAGAGTCCCGGGATATCGCAGAACTCGCACTGATAGGGACACCCGCTCGAATACTGGATACTGCCTAGGAAGTATCGTTTGAGCTCGGCAAGCTCGTAAGCCGGAATTGGAAACCTGGTCATGTCGAGACGGTCGGCGGTCTTGAGGACCACCTGCTGCTCGGGGCGGGACGGATCGCGCGCAAGCCGGGCGATCAACTCGTCAGTCGCATCACCGAGCTCGCCGACATGGAGATAGTCAAACGAAGGGTAATAGTCCGGACAGGCGCTGACCGAAGGCCCGCCGATCGCAACCGGCAGATCAAACGCATGCGCGCGGCGGCAGATATCGTCCATCTGATGGCGCTGGATATGCATGCCGCTGACGAGCACGGCCTCCGCCCATTCGAAGTCCTCGGTCGTGGCGGCGCGGATGTTTTCGTCAATGAAACGGACCGGCCAATTTTCGGGCAGATAGGCCGCGATCAGCAGCAGCCCCTGCGGAGGCATGAAGGCCTGGACGCCGTCGGTCAGCGGATAGGAATATTCGAATGTACCGAACGAAGACGTATAGCGCGGAAACACGCACAATATGCGGCGTACCGTCTCAACGCTCTCAGCTCTCATCACTTCCTCTGCGATTCAACCTGTACAAGTTAAGCACGCGCCCGAAGGCTCGACCACAAATTCCTCAACATTGTGGCAGCCATATAACCCGGGGACGACCGGATGGTTGCAAGAAGGTCGCTGGCAGCTGAAAATGGCCCTCAAGCGATCAATCGCGACGCAAAATCGGGTAGCGTGCCGTTGTTGCCGGCCAGGCGAAACTCGGCATCAGCAAGCCCGGCGCGCAACAGCCAGTCATCGAATTCGGGAGCGCGCCTGAGGCCGAACAGGTCGCGGACATAAAGCGCGTCGTGGAACGATGTGGATTGATAGTTCAACATTACGTCATCGGCGCCGGGCACGCCCATGATGAAACTCACGCCGGCGGCGGCAAGCAGCGTCAGCAGGTTGTCCATGTCGTCCTGGTCGGCCTCGGCATGATTGGTGTAACAAACGTCCACCCCGAGCGGCAGACCAAGCAGCTTGCCGCAAAAGTGATCCTCAAGCCCGGCGCGGATGATCT
Organism: uncultured Alphaproteobacteria bacterium; assembly: GCA_963786045.1. Lineage (GTDB taxonomy): Bacteria > Pseudomonadota > Alphaproteobacteria > Rhizobiales > Xanthobacteraceae > Bradyrhizobium. The sequence goes on from CAWAXR010000025.1 coordinate 390,097, forward strand.
CCTTGCCGTCATAGAGATATTCCGGACCGATGAAGCCAACCACGCTATTGACCAGCAACGGGTCGAAGGCACGGGCGACGGCGTAGGCGCGCGCCTCGCAGGTCTGCTGGTCGACGCCGTGGTGGGCATTGGCCGAAAGCGCTGAGCCCTGCCCGGTCTCGAAGTACATCACATTGTTGCCCACCGTGCCGCGCCGCAGCGACAGCCCCGCCTGATGAGCTTCCCGCAGCAGCGCGAGATCGATGCCGAAACTCCGGTTGGCCGCCTCTGTCCCCGCGATCGATTGGAACACCAGATCGACGGGGACGCGCCGCTCAATCAATCCGAGCGTGGTCGTTACATGGGACAGCACGCAGCTCTGGGTCGGAATCTGCAATCGCGCAATGATGTCGTCGAGCAACCGCAGCAACCCGCCGATCACAGCCGGATCGTCGCTTGCCGGATTGATGCCGATACAGGCGTCGCCGGATCCCAACAGGATGCCGTCCAGTATCGATGCGGTGATGCCCTTTTCGTCATCGAAGGGATGATTGGGCTGCAGCCGCACACTCATCCTGCCCCGCAAACCGATCGTGTCGCGGAAGGCGGATACCACCTCGCATTTTTTCGCCGCAAGGATGAGATCCTGATTGCGCATCAGTTTCGAAACCGCCGCGGCCATTTCCGGAGTAATCCCGCGCGACAGCTTTTTGAGAACGTCCGGCGTCACTTTTCCGGAAAGCAGCCAATCGCGGAACGACCCGACCGTCAGCGAGGAGATGGCCGCGAAGGCCGACCGATCGTGGGTATCGACGATCAGGCGGGTCACTTCGTCGTCTTCGTAGGGAATGACGGATTCTTGCAGGAATTGCGTGAGGGGAACGTCGGCGAGCGCAATCCGCGCCGCAACCATCTGTTCGGCGCTATCGGCGGCAATCCCGGCCAAGCGGTCACCGGAGCGCGGCGGCGTGGCCTTGGCAAGGAGATCGCGAAGGTCGTCGAAGACGTAGGTGGTGGTACCTATGGCACGCCGATAGCGCATTTCCGCTCCCGATCATCGGCGCCCTGCGCCAACAACCGCCGCAAAACCTATCACCTTGCGCCGTGGCCCGCGACCAGGCGTTCTCGAAAGCCGCGCTTGCCGTTGTGGCCAGACTTTCGCTTCAGGCGCCACCGCTTGCTTCCGCAAGATTTCTTATTAACTATCTGATATATAATAGATTTATCCCGCCGTCGGACCGGACGGCTTCACTCCGGGTGACCGGATCGCGCAAGGTCGACAAATTCCTCCGCAATCTGCGCGCCGGCAGCGGAGCCGCGCGGACCGGGCCAGCCAATTGAAAAGTCTGCCTCGCCAATATGAGCGTCTTGGGATCGCGCGCTTGGCGAGCAATGGCTTAAAAAAATGCGCGGATCCCGACAGAGACACCGGGATCACGCGACAATCATCCTGGACGGACGTTTGAGGCAACCAAGGCTGCCGGACAATCAGAACCAGGGATAAACAACCCGAAGGCCGCCCACGATGACCATCGCCATAGACGCAGAGAGACCGGTAACGCTGAACATCGCGATTTGATTGAACAGGCTGCCTTCCACGTTCGAGCGCATCTTGCTTGCATTAGACATGGTCTACACCTTTATCCCTGTGAATTTTGCGCGAATGACTCCTGCTCGCATGGCCAAATCGTACGATGGCGGCATTTATGAGAGTCTTACCTCAGACCGTGCAGCGCCTTTGGTCGGCCGGACTTGTAAAGGCATGGTTAAGAACTGGAGTCGCGCAAGCCACAAACGCGATCCCGGCGATTACCTTCGAACAACCTTACTGATCACTAACGTCTGCCTGATCTCAAAGCCCACCGGATTGGCAGCTGCACGCAGGGCTGAGCCGGATCGAGATTGGAGATTTTTTCGGGTTGCACGGACAGAAACTCGCGAGGAGGATGATTTGATTTGTCCGACGAGGCAACGTCGCGCACGAGCGCTTGTACCGCAGGATGGGTGGCGCGCACCGATGCCCATCGTGTCCTCATGGGAGGATGGCGATTGCGGGGCTTTGGAGAGCGCGCCTCGATACGTGCAGCAAGGCGATCGGTTTCGCAAGGGCTCCGTCGGCCCTGCGGGCCAGTCACTCAACAAGATGCGCACGCGAGGGTGCAGGGTCAAACCGATCGGCGAAATATTGCGTTTCACTGGCGACCAGTCCTTCGCGGAATTCCATGACGCTCACCGCGTAAGACGGTATGCCGTCATAGGATAGTACGAATTCGGTGACCCAGAGATCGCCGCTGCCGATAATTCGCCGGACCGTAAACCGCTTCTTGTTGGGCTGGACGAATCGGCTCTCTTGAATGTTGTGCCGACCGCGGATTCGCTCGCCCGATTGCGGATAATCAAGCACAGCATCCTCACGGTAGATTTCATGTTCGATCTTGAAATCGCTCGCGTCCGAAGCGTCCCAATGACGCTCCAGCGCCGCCCGCACGGTTCGATCATCCATCTCAATCTCCCACCTGCACTTCCGGTTGGTGTGAGGTTATGCCTGGGCGGAGACCCCGACAACAACGGCCTCTGATGGCAGCTCTTGCGCCGGTAACATCGCAGGCGCGCGTGCGGTGCTCGCCGTCGCAAGACCTGCAGGCAATTAAGTAATACTAGCGCCTTTTTCGAGCGGTCCGGCAGCACGATTTGGAGGCGCTAGCTCGAACACCTCAACGCCGTCATCGGTTCAACCGGGACGGCGCATTTTTCCAATGTCGCCATCGGGTCATTTGCGACCGCGTCGACCCGGCAGCGAGTGCGCCCGTGTCTGCTACGCCGCCGAAAGCGGAGTAAATCCAGAGTATTCGTCACGGGTCCGGCGGTTGGAGCCGACGGCGAAGCCCGCCGTCTCCCGACACGATAGGTCGCGTGCATCCCCAAATTTACACGTCGTCGCCCGTCGTCCTCTGAAATGGCGGGTTACGGCACCCGCCTTCGCTCTTCGAGCAACGGCGGACAAGTCGCCACCAACCCGCCCTACTATGTCCGCTATTCCGCGATAGCGACAAAATTCCGCATGGCAGCGAAATGACGCGATGTGCCAATTTCAACCGCGCGCCGCCCTTCCTCCTGCTCGGGCTGTCGTATATGAGAGATTTGCCAACGGAATGTGACGATGGTCTCGGGGGGCGAATTGACGGCGTGGATGGTGGCGACGATTAGTTAATCAGAAAATCGCAATCTGGCGCCTGATCGACACGCGCACGGACAGGCATTTCAACCGGGGCATGGCATGTTAAATCGACTTGCGACGGCGCAATCCAACGGGGCGATTCGACGTTGGGGGCCTCCCGCCGTCGTGACACTCGCGGCGATGGCCGCGCTGACGGCGCTAGGCGCCGACGCCGCGGCGGGACAGGCGCGCGCCACGCCGCCCACCGAGGCGACGGCGCCGCGCGATGCGGGCGAGCCGATCATGGCGATCGTGTCGATCAAAACCCAACAGGTCACCTTCTATGATGCCGACGGCTGGATCTTCCGCGCGCCGGTGTCGACCGGCATCACGGGACGAGAGACGCCGGCCGGCGTCTTCGCCGTCCTCGAGAAGGACCCGGATCACCACTCGAGCCTCTATGACGATGCCTGGATGCCGAACATGCAGCGCATCACCTGGAACGGCATCGCGCTGCACGGCGGCCCGCTGCCCGGCTATGCCGCCTCGCACGGTTGCGTGCGGATGCCCTACGGCTTTGCGGAGAAGCTGTTCGACAAGACGCAGATCGGGATGCGGGTGATCATCTCGCCGAACGACGCGGCCCCGGTCGAGTTTTCCCACCCGGCGCTCTTCGTGCCGGACGCGCAAGCCCTTGCGGCTGCTCCAGCGCGTGCCGAGACGCTCGCCCGCGAAGCCACGGAGGCTGCCGGAACGGCCAACGAGGCGAAGAAAGCCGCCGCGACGGCTGCGCGCGAGACCACATCGGCCACGGCCTCGCTGCGCAAGCTGGAATGGCTCAAGACTCGCGCCGACGCCGAGCTCGCCTACGCCGACAAGGCGCTCGCCGCCGCCAAGACAGAGGGGGCCAAGGCGCGGGCAGAGGACCTCAAGCAAAAGGCCGCCGCCAAGGCCGCGGACCTGGGAACGCAGCTCGACACCGCCAAGGCCGACGCGAAATCGAAGCGCGACGCAGCCGCCGCCGCAAAGGACGCCGCCAGGGCGGCCGAGACGAGGAAGGCCGACACCGCCAAAGCGGCGAGCGAGGCAAAGCTCGCGCTCGAGCCGGTCTCGGTCTACATCAGCCGCGCGACGCAGAAGCTTTACGTACGGCGCAACACGCATAAGCCGTGGGCAGATGGGGGCGAGGTGTTCGATGCGAGCATTGAGGTTCCGGTCGCGATCCGCAATCCCGACAAGCCGATCGGCACGCATGTGTTCACGGCGATGGCGCGCAACGAAGTAGGCCTGCGCTGGACCGCGGTCACGATCGACAACTCCGACGACGCCAAGGACGCACTCGACCGCATCACCATCCCGCAGGATGTGCTCGATCGCATCGCGCCGACCGCAGTGCCGCGATCCTCGATCATCGTCTCGGACGAGCCGCTGAGCCGCGAGACCAACTATCGCACCGAGTTCGTCGCGGTGCTGAACAACCAGCCCCAGGGCGGCTTTGTGACGCGCCAGCCTACGGCCAATGTCGCCGTTGCGAGCCAGAACGACTGGGGCGACAACGGCTTCGGCTTCTTTTTTCAGCGCAATCCGGACCCGCAAACTGACAATACGCGCCGGCGCGGCGGCCAGTACTATCGTCCGGTGCAACGTGGCTGGTGGTAAGACGCGGCAAGCCGTGGACTGAAAATGCCACCTGGCTTTTAATGGTTGCCATGGAACCAACGGGTCGGCCCCGCGAAGGCGGGGACCCATACCGCGTGATTTATCAATAAAGCAGAACGGCTAGCGTCGTGCTCAAGACCGCTGCCCGTGGTTATGGGTTGCTGCTTTCGCAGGAACGACGGCTTACATCGTTGCGCCAAGCACCCAGGGCGCGAATTCGGCGCCGCCGAAATCGAAGCTTTCGCTCTTGGTCGGCTGGCCCGACGCGGTTTTGAGCATCAGGTCGAAAATGCGCTGGCCGCATTGCTGCACGGTCTCCTCGCCGTCGAGGATGGTGCCGCAATTGACATCCATGTCGTCTTCCATGCGCTTGTACATCGCCGAGTTGGTCGCAAGCTTGATCGAAGGCGAAGGCTTGCAACCGAACACGCTGCCGCGCCCCGTCGTGAAGCAGACGAGGTTGGCGCCGCCGGCCACCTGCCCCGTCGCCGCCACGGGGTCGTAACCGGGCGTATCCATGAACACAAAACCCTTCTTGGTCACCGCCTCGGCGTAATTCAGGACGTCGACGAGATTGGTGCTGCCGGCCTTCGCCATCGCGCCGAGCGATTTTTCCAGGATCGTGGTGAGGCCGCCGGCCTTGTTGCCGGGGCTGGGATTGGCATTCATCTCGGCGCCCTCGCGTGCGGTGTAGTCTTCCCACCAGCGCATCAAGGCCACCAGTTTTTCGCCGACCTCGCGGCTGACCGCGCGGCGCGTCAGCAAATGTTCGGCGCCATAGGTTTCGGGAGTTTCCGACAGGATGACGGTGCCGCCGTGCCGCACCAGAAGATCACTCGCCGCTCCCAGCGCCGGGTTGGCGGAGACGCCGGAATAGCCATCGGAGCCGCCGCATTGCAACGCCACGGTCAACTCGCTCGCGGCGACCTTCTCGCGCTTCACCTTGTTGGCGTCGGCGAGCGCTTCGCGCACAAAGGCGACGCCGGCCTCCACGGTCTTGCGGGTGCCGCCGATTTCCTAAATCTCCAGTTCGCGCAAGCGGCCGGCGAGCTTCTGCTCCTGCATCAGCCCGCCGATCTGGTTGACCTCGCAGCCCAGACCCAGCACGACGACCGCGGAGAAATTCACGTGCCGCGCGTAGCCGCCGAGCGTCCGGCGCAGAATCGTCAGCGGCTCGCTCGAGGTCATGCCGCAGCCGGTCTTGTGGGTGAGCGCGACCACGCCGTCGACATTGGGAAAATCGGCGAGCGGATTGTCGCCGGTGAACGGGTTCTTCTTGAAGACATCCGCCACCATGCCGGCGACATGCGCGCTGCAATTCACCGACGTCAGGATGCCGATATAATTGCGGGTCGCCACCCGCCCGTCGGGACGGCGGATGCCCTCGAAGGTCGCGGGCAGGTCGAAGTTCGGCACCGGCTTGACGTCGACGCCGAAGGCATAGTCCTTGGCGAAATCGCCCATGCCGCAATTCTGGGTGTGGACATGCTGGCCCGGCGCAATCGGCGCCGTCGCAAAGCCGATGATCTGGCCGTAACGGCGGATCGGCTCGCCTACCGCGATTGGGCGGATCGCAACCTTGTGGCCGGCGGGAATGCGCTCGGCCGTGGTCACGCCATCGGCCACGACCATGCCGGGCGGAAGGCTCGATCGCGCGATCAGCACGCCATCATCGGGGTGCAATCGAATGACGGGTGCTGGGGTCATGGAGGTGTCTCCTTTGTAAGATGGCCGAGTAGCGAATAGCGAATGGCCAGTAGGCAATTTCCACTCGCTACTCCCTATTCGCCATTCGCTGCTCGCGGCCCCTTACGCGTTGCCGTTGGAATCCTTGCGGGTCTGCGCGACCTGCATCTTGGCATAGGTCGCCAGCAACCCGCTGTCATTGAACAGGGTCACGAGCCTGAAGCCCATGTTGATCGCCCTGGTCGCACCGACCGCGCCTGAGCAGTGAATACCCGGATAAAGGCCGCGCTTGCCGCACTCCTTCACGATCTTCTCGTAGATCTTGAGGATCTCCGGCTCTTCGCGGTCGAGCTTCGGCACCAGGCCATAGGAAAAGCCGAGATCGGAGGGACCGATATAGACGCCGTTGATGCCTTCGACATCGAGAATCGATTCCATGTTCTCGATGGCGGTCCTGGTCTCCATCATCGGAAGCAGCACGATCTCATCGTTGGCGGTCTGCTGATAGGTGCCGGCCGAACCGTACATGCCGGAACGGATCGGGCCGTTCGAACGCGTGCCGCGCGGCGGGTATTTGCTGTAGGCGACGAGCCTTTCGGCCTCCTCCCTGGTGTTGACCATGGGACAGATCACGCCATAGGCGCCGCCATCGAGCACCTTGCCGATGATGCCGGGCTCGTTCCACGGCACCCGCACCATCGGCGTCACCGGATGGCCGTGCATCGCCTGGAAGCATTGCACCATCGATTGATAATCCTGCACGCCGTGCTGCATGTCGACGGTGACGCTGTCGAAGCCGCATTGCGCCATCACTTCGGCCGAAAAGCCCGAAGGTATCGCAAGCCACGCGTTCACCACCACCTTGCCCGACGCCCATATTTCCTTGACTTTGTTTGCCATTATTTTTCCTTTGCTTTGTCGATTACGCCGTCATTGCGAGCCAACGGGTCGGCGCAAAGCGCCGCCCGACGACAGGCTCCGCGAAACAATCCATGCGGCGGCAAAGCAAGTGTAGATTGCTTCGTCGCCTTCGCTCCTCGCAATGACGGAAAAAATCATTGCACCGCCTATCACTCCACTGCCCTCTGTATGCTTGCCTCGCTCACGCCGACGTCGCGGGCGGTGTTTACGATTGCGGCCCAGGTATCGTCCGGCAAGGGCACGCCATTTTTGGTTCGATCGGCGCGCATCGCTGCCTCCGGCTCGCCAGGGATCAGCACGGCATCGACACCAACGGCGGGCTTGGTGTCCTTGAAGTAGCTGACGTACCGCGAAATCTCGCCATCGAAGAAATTGGCGGGATCGACCACCTTGGGATCGACATAAACCGCAAACATGCCGTTGGCAAAGCGCCGGTTCGGCCCGGTCGCGCCGGTACCGGTCAGCGCGCCACCGAGCAGTTCGCAGATCAGCGCCAGTCCGGAGCCCTTGTGTTCGCCGAACGCGCGGATCGCGCCTTTGCCCTGACTGTGATCGCGCGCCCCGTCCGGCGTATAGGGTCCGTACAATACCGCCGGATCTTCGCTCAAATTGCCGTCAAGATCGATCAGCGCGCCCTGCGGCAATTTCTTACCGCCGCGGCTAGCAACCAGTACCTTGCCTTCGGCGACGATCGAGGTCGCGAAATCCAGAACGACCGGCCCCTGCCCCTGGCGCGGAATGCCGACGCAATAAGGCGCGGTGGACAGCCGCCGCTCGACGCCACCATAGGGCGCGACGAGCACCGAACCCGCCGCATTGACGAAGTGGATCGATACGAGACCCTCGGCCGCCGCCATTTCGGCCCAGTCGCCGACGCGGCCGATATGGCCGGCATTGCGCAAGGCCACGGCGGCAAGACCAGAGGCCTTGCATTTTTCGATGCCGATCCTGACGGCCTGCGGCGCAACGGTCTGCCCGTAACCGAACTTGCCGTCGACCACCGCCAGCGAGGGCGTATCGACCACGAGTTCGGCGGTCTGGTTGGGAACGACGGAGCCCATCTTCTTCCAGCGGATATAGACCGGCACCCGGATCACGCCGTGGCTGTCGTGTCCGGTAAGGTTTGCGGTCGTGAGATACGTCGCGATGCGGCGGGCTTCCTCCGCCGTGGAGTCGGCGTGGTTGAAGACTTCCGCAACGAAGTTGATCAGATTTGGAACCTGTAGGGTGACCATGGACCAGTCGCTCTTCTTATTGGTTAGGCGCTTGCTTTGGCGTGACCGCCGAGATAGGCGGCGCGGATGGCTTCATTGCCCCACAATTCGTCGGGCTTGCCGCCCAGCACGATGCGTCCGGTCTCCAGGACGTAGCCGTGGTCGGCGACGGAAAGTCCCATGCGCGCGTTTTGCTCGACAAGCAAGACCGTCGTGTTGCGCCGGATTTCCGAGATGATCCGGAATACCGCCTGCACAATGACTGGCGCCAGGCCGAGCGACGGTTCGTCCAGCAGCAACAGACGCGGCTTCGCCATCAGGCCGCGCGCCACCGCGACCATCTGCAACTGGCCGCCGGACAACGTCCAGCCGAGCGCATTGGAAAAGGTGCGGATATCCGGAAACAGATCGAACATGGCGTCGGCTTCACGCGACAGCTCTGCTTTTCCGATGCGCCGGTTCGACGCGCCGAGCATGATGTTTTCCTTGACCGAGAGACCCGGGAAGACCCGCCGCCCCTCCGGCACGTGCGAGATCCCGAGCCGGACAATCGCTTCCGGCCCGAGGCCCGCGATTGACTTGCCGTCGAACAGGATTTCGCCCGCAGCCGGCCTGGTCAGTCCGGAGATCGCGCGCAGCGTGGTCGATTTGCCCGCGCCATTGGCGCCGAGCAGGGTCACCACTTGCCCTTCATCGACACTGATCGAGACGCCGCGCAAGGCTTCGATCTCGCCGTAGAGCACCATCAGATCGTTGATTTGGAGCAGCGCCATTATTCGGTTCCGAGGTAGGCGGAGACGACGTCGGGGTGGCGCAGCACCGCCATGGACTCGCCGTCCGCGATGCGGCGTCCGAAATTGAGCACGGTGATGTGCTGGGCGGCCTCGGAGACCAGCGTCATGTCGTGATCGATGATCAGGATGGTCAGGCCTTGCGCCGCGATGCGCTTGAGCAGCGCGTGGAGCTCGAGCTTCTCGCTGGAATTGAGACCCGCCGCCGGTTCGTCAAGCAGCAACAAGGTCGGATTGGCGGCGAGCGCGCGCGCGATCTCGATCAGCCGCTGATGCCCGTAGGAAAAACTGGAGATCTGTTCGTTGGCGCGGGAGCCAAGGCCGACAAAGGTCAGCGCCGACATCGCCCGCTGGTTCAGCGCGTCGTCGCCGCCCGCGCCGATCAGCGTATTGCCCGGCCGCTCGGCGCCGATCACGACATTTTCGAGCGCGGTCATCGAGCGGAACAGGCGGATGTTCTGGAACGTCCGCCCCAATCCCGCGGCGGCCCGCTGATGCGGCGGCATGTCGGTAATGTCGGTGCCGTCGAGGGTCACCTTGCCGGCGGTCGCCTTGTAGAGGCCGGAGAGCACGTTCAGCGTCGTGGTCTTGCCGGAACCGTTCGGCCCGATCAGCGCATGAACGCCGCCACGCGTGACTGCGATATCGACGTCATCGACGGCCTTGAGGCCACCGAAATGCTTGGCAAGACCTTTGACGGCAAGAACGATATCGCCGCCAATCGTCGCGGGGGTGAGCTGTAACGCGGGACCGGCGGCATGCATCTTGGCCCTGGCGTGCCAGCGTTCGGTCGCGGCCTTGAAGAATCCCCAGATGCCGTCCGGCATGTAGCGGATAATCAGGATGACGGACAAACCGTAGATCGCAAGATAGAGCCCCGGAACGCTCTTCAGGAACCGCAGCCATTCCGGAATCAGGATCAACAACCCGGTGCCGATCGCCGAGCCGATGGGAGAGGCGACGCCGCCCAGCAGCGACATGGTGAGAAACACGACCGACTCGGCAAAGGAGAACTGGTCCGGGCTGACATAGGCGAAGCCGCCCGCGAAAAGGCCGCCGGCCAGTCCGCCCAGCACCGCGCTCAGCGCAAAGGCGGAAACCTTGGTGCGAAACACGTCGATGCCGACCACGCCCGCGGCAAGCTCGTTGTCGCGCACCGCGCGCATGGCACGCCCGAGCCGCGTATCCGCGAGATGCCATACCGCGTAGCCAACCAGCGCCAGCATGCCGACGCAGAAGGCCAGATAGGATTGCGAGGACTGGAACAGATCGGGCCGGCCGATTTTGGAAACGCCGTCCGGGCCATGGGTCAGCCAGATGGTGTTGATCATGACCAGCGTGACGATCTGCTGAAACGAGATCGTGACCATCGCAAGGTAATGGCCGCCGAGCCGCAGCGTCGACATGCCGAGCAACGCGCCGGCCAACAGCGCGATCACGCATCCGCCGGCAAGGGACAGCCAGTAACTGAGATGGTAGTCCGACGTGCCGAGCCCGACGGCGTAGGCGCCCAGACCGAAAAATGCCGCCTGCGCGAGATTGATCTGCCCGCAAAGGCCGAGCACGACAGAAAGCCCGAACACCGCGATCGCAAAGGTGGTCGCCTGCATCAGGATGTTGTGAATATAGCCGTCGAATTGCATCGTGGCGGCGAGCGCCACGACGACGGCCGAGCCCGCGAAATACGGCAGGTGACGCAACAGCATCGGTTTTGCGCGCTCCGCCGCCACAGCCATCGGCATGTTTTCGCTCGGGGCGCTCATGCTTTCTCCGCGACGCGTTCGCCGAAGATGCCCTGGGGCCGGAACACCAGAAACGCCACCAGCACGAGGAAGGCGAAGCCGTCCTTGTAGGGCACCGAAATGTAGGCGGCGCCGAAGGTTTCGATGATGCCGAGCGCGAGACCGCCGATGATCGCGCCGGCGACGTCACCGAATCCGCCGATGATGGTGGCGGCAAAGGCCTTAAGCGCGATCGTGGATCCCATCTGAATCGAAACGAACAGGATCGGCGCCACCAGGATGCCCGCAAGGCCGCCGAGCACCGCCGAATAGATGAAGGTGATCATGATCATGGAAGAGACGGAAATGCCGAGCAGCGAGGCCATCTCCTTGTCCTGCGAGGTCGCCTGCAGTTTCTTGCCGAGCATGGTGTGCTCAAAGAACCAGTAGTTGAATACCACCAGCACGATCGTGACCGCGATGATCAGGAGATACTGGCTGTCGAGATAGACCGGCCCGAGCTGGATGCCCGGCGTCTCGAACCATCCTTCCAGCACCTGCGGCTGCGGCCCGTAGATCGCCAGCACGGAATTGGCGAGCAGGATCGAGGCGCCGATGGTCGCGATGATGACGGGCAGGAAGCTACGGTGACGCAGCGGATAATAGACCCCGAGATTGAAGATCGCGCCCAGCAGCGCCATGCCGGCCAGCGCCAGCAGGAACGACAGCCAGTACGGCCATCCCAGGTCGACCGCGAACACCACCATCAGATAGGCGGCGACCATCGAGAATTCGCCTTGCGCGAAGTTCACCACATTGGTGGCGCGGAAGATCAACACGAAGCCGAGCGCGACAAGCGCGTAGACGGCGCCGATGCCGATGCCGGTGAAGAGCAATTGCAGTGCGAGATCCATGGGAAATGCCCGGGGAGAATAATAGCCTTGCTGTCGTCAGTGGTTGCCGCAGGTGGTGGAACGACCGGCACGAGGCAGAACGATACGCGCATCCAAATGCGCTTTTGACACGGCCGGCCCCTCCGTCGCCGGAGAGGCCGGTTGTGCGATCAATCGTTGAACTCGATGTGCTTGTCGAAGACGATCGTCCCCTTCTCGTTCCGCACGACGTTATACCCGTGCAGGCCGTCGCCATTCTGGTCGAAATTATATTCGCCTTCGGCGCCAGGGAACTTCTTCAGCGACAGAATGGCCTCGCGGATTTTCGCCGGATCGGTCGAGCCCGCCTTGTTGATCGCGGCCGAGAGGATAGTGACGGCATCGAAGGTCCATGCGCTCTGGATGTCGGGTGCAGTCTTGTAAGCCTCGCGATAGGATTTACCGAATGCCCTCGGCGCGTCGCCTGATTCCTCGGCATAATCGGCCACGCCATAGGTGCCGTACAAGGCCGGACCCGCCAGTTTTGTCGACGACACCGCGACCACCGAGGGCGAACCCACCCAGGGAATGTTGACGCCGAGCTGGCGCAGCTGGCGGGCAAAGATGGCGAGGTCGTTTTCGAACGTGAAGTAGGTGCCGAGAACATCCGCGCCCGATTGCTTCACCGCCAGCACGACCGGGGTGAAGTCCTGGCTCTGGTTGGCATAGCCCTGATCGAGCACCGCCGGAGTGCCGAGCTTTTCGAGCGCCGAGGCCAGCGCCTTTCCGCCCGCCGTTCCGAACGCGTCGGTCGAATGAACGATTGCCCATTTCTTCTTGCCGAGCGTGTTCACGCCGAAGTCGGCGATAACGCGACCGGAATAGCTGTCGTTGGGACGAAAGCGGAACAGCCATTGATTGCCCATGTGCGTAAGGGTCGGGTCGGTTCCGCCGATCATCACGGGCTTGCCGAGCTTGAGCACGTCGGGCGCCATCGCATGCACCTGCGTGGAGCGGATCGAGCCCAGAAATCCAACGATATCCGGCTGCGCTGCCAGCTTGGAAAATGCCAACACGATGCCGGGATTGGTGGTCTGATCGTCCTCGATGACCAACTCGACCTGCTTGCCGAGGACGCCGCCGGCCTTATTGACCGCTGCCAGCGCGAGCTTGGCGCCGTTCTGCGCCCAGAGCCCCTGCTCGGCCGCCGGGCCGGTCACCGGAACGCACATTCCGATCTTGATGGTCGCGGCCTGAGCTCGCGCGCTGCCGATCACGTAAGGTGCGGTAATACCTACGGCCAATCCAGCCGCAAAGTCACGTCGCGTAAGCTTCATCCAGTCCTCCCGTGAGGCCAACTTTGGCGTCGGCCTTCATTGCGTTCGCAAGTTTGAGCGAAAATCCGCCAGCGTGTCTACGGCGTGTCGCGGCAAGAGTTGATGCGCATCAGCGCGCACCCTCCAGACGTAACCGGCAGATCAGGGTTGGCCGTCAGACACCCGCGGAGATGCCCAAACTATATGCATAGGCTATGGTCCCCTGGCGCGATCGACCCGTTCCGTCGCTTGATAGGCCCCGCAGAATCGTTGGAGTGATTCCCACATGCCGCATTTCACGATCGAATACTCCGCCAATCTCGATTCCCGTCTCGATATGGGCAAGGTTGTCGAAGTGGTCCGCAAGGCGGCGGTGGAGACCGGCATTTTCCCGCTCGGCGGCATTCGGGTTCGCGCGATTCGTTGCGAGCATTACGCCATCGCCGATGGCAGCGCGCATTTCGGCTTTCTCGACATGGTGCTGCGGCTTGGCGAAGGGCGCGACCTCGCGACCCGAAGGAAAGCCGGCGACGGTATTTTCCGCGCCCTCTCCGATCACCTCGATCCGGTCTTCGCCGCGGGCCAATTCGCGCTGTCGTTCGACATGCAGATCAACGACAAGGAAACCAGCTGGAAACGCAATAACATCCACGGAGCCCTTAAAGCAGAGACCGAGCATGGATAAGGTCGCGCTAAGGAAGGAAGCGCATCCTCCCCATGAGGTTTAACGATCTGGGACTGGAACAGTAACTCATGCCCGTGCCGACGCACATCTTTGATCCGCCGTTCAACATCGTCAGGTGCAGCCACGCCGTGCTTGACGTGCTGGACCTGAACGCCAGCCGCGAATTCTACGAAAATGCCATCGGCCTACATGTCGAGGATCGCGACGACAGCGCGGTGTATTTGCGCGGGGTTGAGGAACAGCAGCATCACTCGCTGGTGCTGCGCAAGGCGGCAAATGCCGCCTGCAATCGCCTCGGCTTCAAGGTCGGCAACGAGCAGGATCTCGACAAGGCGGCGGCGTTCCTTTCGGAAAACGGCATCGCTTTCGTCTTCGCAGAGCAACCGTTTCAGGGCCGCACCCTGCAATTCGCCGACCCCTTCGGCTTCCAGATCGAACTCTATGCGTCGATGGACAAGCGCCCGCATCTCTTGCGCCGCTACGACCTCTACAAGGGCTGCCACCCGCAGCGGCTCGACCATTTCAATGTTTTCGCCGCCGAGGTTCAGGACACGCTCGACTTTTATGCGCGGCTGGGTTTCCGGCTGACCGAGTACGCCGAGGAAGACGGACCGCAGGGGCGGATCGCGGCGGCGTGGCTGCATCGCAAGGGCAATGTGCATGACCTCGCCATCACCAACGGCAAGGGCCCTCGTTTGCACCACTTCGCCTATTGGGTGCCGACCGCGATGAACATCCTGCATCTGTGCGACGTCATGGCCTCAAGCGGGTATCTCAAGAACCTTGAGCGCGGGCCCGGCCGCCACGGCATTTCAAACGCGTTTTTTCTCTATGTCAGGGATCCCGACGGCCACCGTCTGGAGCTCTACACCAGCGATTACTTCACCGGCGATCACGACCATGCACCGATGCGCTGGTCTCTGAAGGATCCGCGCCGGCAGACGCTGTGGGGCTCGCCCGCCCCGCGTTCCTGGTTCGAACAGGGATCGCCGTTTCCGGGCCAGGCCGTGCGCGAGCCGTTGTTTGTCGCGGATGTCACTGTTGCGGATTAGGGTCACGGGGGTCTGATGAAAATGCCTTTATTACTCGCCGCCTCGATGCTCGGCCTCGCGCCCGTCCTGTCGCCGATGGGCGGTCATGCCGCGGAACTGAAAGTGTTGGCGGGCGGCTCATTGACCTCGGTGTTGAACGAACTTGGCCCCCAATTCGAGCGCGCTTCCGGCCACAAGCTTGTCATTCACTTCGACTCCACCCCCAACCTGATCAAACAAGCGACATCCGGCGATCCGTTCGACCTTGCGGTCGTTCCCGCCGATGTCTTCAAGGACGCAGCCGCGAAGGCCCGCTTCACTCCCGGACCAACGATCGACATCGCGCACGTCGGCTACGGCCTCGCGATCCGCGCGGGCGCTCCCAAGCCCGATGTCGGCACACCGGACGCCTTCAAGAAGACCCTGCTCGACGCGAAATCCATCACCTACCTGCCGGCCAGCGCAGCCGGCGCCTACATCTCGAAGGTGTTCGAACGCCTCGGTATCGGCGAGACGATGAAGGCCAAGACCATAACTCAGACGGCTCCGGCCCAAATCGCCCAAGCCGTCGCCAGGGGCGATGCGGAGCTCGGGGTGTTTGTCATCAACGTGTTGATCGCACCGGGCGTCGAGATTGCCGGTTCATTCCCCGCCGAATTGCAGCAGGAGCTGGTTTTCACGGCGGCCGTCGCGGCCAACTCGAAGGAGGCGGCAGCCGCCAGGGCGTTCATCGACTACCTCACCTCCCCTGCCGCCGCTGCTGTCATCAAGGCCAAGGGTATGAATCCCGGCTAGCGCGGCGAATTGGAAGTTCCTTTCGGAGGTAGCGACATTTCATCATGGGGCTTCAAATTCAAGAACCGCACTGGAAAACATTAACTTGCTGATGAGCGATTGGACAAAACAATGACCTTGAGTTCCGGCGGCGAAGCCATCGTCAGCGGTCTGGTCGCGCACGGCGTCGACACCGTGTTCGGCCTGCCCGGCGCGCAGATCTACGGCCTGTTCGATGCCTTCCAGCAAGCGCAGCTGAAGGTCATCGGCGCGCGGCATGAGCAGGCCTGCGGTTACATGGCCTTCGGCTACGCGCGATCCACCGGCCGGCCCGGCGTCTTCAGCGTGGTGCCCGGCCCGGGCGTGCTCAACGCGGGCGCCGCCTTGTTGACGGCGTTCGGGTCGAACGAACCGGTGCTCTGCCTGACCGGACAGGTGCCCACCCAATTTCTCGGCAAGGGCCGCGGTCATCTGCACGAGATGCCGGACCAGCTCGCCACACTGCGAACCTTCGTGAAATGGGCCGAACGCATCGAATATCCGGGAATGGCCCCGGCGATGGTCGGCCGCGCATTCCAGGAAATGCTGTCGGGGCGACGCGGCCCGGTTTCGCTGGAAATGCCGTGGGACGTATTCACGCAGCGCGCGGAAACCGGCGCGGCAATGGTGTTCGATCCGTTCCCGGCACCGCAGCCCGATCCGGACCGGATCAAATCGGCAGCCAGCTTGATTGTCGACAGCAAGACCCCGATGATCTTTGTCGGCAGCGGCGCGATCGACGCGCGCGATGAAATTCTCGAGCTTGCGGAACTGATCGACGCGCCGGTGGTGGCGTTCCGCAGCGGCCGCGGCATCGTCTCCAACGCCCATGAACTCGGACTGACGATGGCGGCGGCCTATCGGCTGTGGCCGCAGACCGATCTCATGATCGGGATCGGGACCCGCATGGAGTTGCCGGCCTCCTCGTTCCGATGGCCATTTCAGCCGGAGGGACTGAAATCAATTCGCATCGATATCGATCCGTCGGAAATGCGCCGGCTCGCGCCGGACGCTGCCGTAATAGCAGATGCACAGGCCGGCACCCGCGAATTGCTCACGGCGGTTCGAAAGCACGGCTACAAGAAAACGGCAGGCCGCCGTACCGCGATCCGCGAGGCCTCGGCAGCGGCGCTTGAAGAAATTCAGCAGATTCAGCCGCAGATGGCCTACCTGAACATTCTGCGCGAGGTCCTGCCATCGAACGCCATCGTGACGGATGAATTGTCGCAGGTCGGCTTTGCCTCCTGGTATGGCTTTCCGGTTTACGAGCCGCGCACCTTCATCACCTCGGGCTATCAGGGCACGCTCGGCTCGGGCTTTCCGACGGCGCTGGGCGCCAAGGTCGCGCATCCCGACAGGCCGGTTGTCGCAATCACCGGCGATGGCGGCTTCATGTTCGGCGTGCAGGAACTGGCCACCGCCGTGCAGTTCAACATCGGCGTGGTCGTCCTGGTGTTCAACAACAATGCCTACGGCAATGTGCGGCGCGACCAGCGCGAGCGTTTCGAGGGCCGCGTGGTGGCGTCGGATCTCGTCAATCCGGATTTCGTCAAGCTTGCGGAATCCTTTGGCGTGGGCGCTGCGCGCGTAACCTCGCCTGCGACGTTTCGGCCGGCGCTGGAGAAAGCCTTAGGCGAAGGCGGTCCTTACCTCATCGACATCGAGGTACCGAGGGATTCCGAGGTCAGCCCCTGGGCCTTCATCCATCCGGCGAAGCCGTAGACCTGCAAAACCCTTCGACTTCTCAGAGCGCCTTGCTGCGCTTGCGACGCGAAGCTGCGCTTACGCTCCTCGCAGTTGTTCGGCACGATACTTTCAATTTTCAATCGACGATTGTAGCTTCTCGACCGATGTCGGTGCTGTCATCCGTGTGTCACTCGCGGTTGCTAGGTCAGCATTATCGAACAACAGCATCATTTGTTCGAAAAGATCGATCACGTAGCAGCGGCGGTCCGATTTGGCGCCGAGGAAGTTTTCGATGCTGCAATTGCAGAACGTTGCAATGACTTACCCGAACGGTGTTGCGGCGGTGATGCCAACCAGCATCGCCGTTCCCAGGGGCCAGTTCCTGGTGCTGCTTGGGCCCTCAGGGGCAGGCAAGTCGACGCTGCTTCGATGCCTGAATGGACTGGTCAAGCCCACGCGGGGCGATGTCATGGTCGAAGGCCTGGGTTCGATTTTCCAAAGTGGCCGGGCACTGCGGGAACACCGCCGTCAAACGGGAATGATCTTCCAGCAGCATCATCTGATCGGCCGCCTCTCGGCGCTGCAAAACGTTCTGCTCGGCCGCGTCGGCGCGCATGGCGCCCTGCGTTCCCTGTTTCCGCTGCCTCGGGCGGATCGCCTCATCGCGTTGCAATCGCTCGAACGGGTCGGACTGCTCGATCGCGCGCTTAATCGCGCGGACGAACTCTCCGGCGGACAACAGCAGCGTATCGGCATCGCCAGGGCCATGGCGCAGCGGCCAAGGATTGTCCTGGCCGATGAGCCGGTGGCGAGTCTCGATCCAGCGACCGGCGAGAAAGTGCTGGCGGACCTTCATCGCATTTGCCGCGAAGACGGGATTACCGCGATCGTCAGCCTCCACCAGGTGGATCTGGCTCGTCGATTTGCCGATCGCGTGATCGGCCTGGTGAATGGCCGGATCGTTTTTGAAGGCACGGCATCGCAGCTGGGCCAATCAACGCTCGACCAAATCTACATCGCCGCGGCACCCCACATGGAAGCGGCTTGATCGACACATCTCAGGTCATCGAAGGGATCAGGGTCATGGAACGTAGAAGCTTTCTGCTCGGCTGCACGATCGGGGGACTGGGTCTTGCCATCGGCCCGGCTAACGCCCAACAGGCGCAAAATCCTGCCACCATACGCGTAGCGCTGCTCCCCGACGAGAACGCTTCGACGATCATCCAAAATGCACAACCGTTGAAAAAGTATCTTGAGCAGGCGCTCAGGAAGGACATCGAGCTCATCGTCACGACCGACTACTCCTCGATGATCGAGGCGATGCGATTCGGCCGACTGGAGGTGGCGTATTTCGGGCCGCTTTCCTACGTGCTGGCCAAGTCGAAGGCACCCGGCCATCGAGCCGTTCGCTGTCGGCGTGTCGAAGGGATCACCGACGTATAAGAGCGTCATCATCACGCGTGCGGATGGACCGGTGAAGTCACTCGCCGACATCAAGGGAAAGATGATGGGATATGGCGACTTTGCCTCGACCTCGAGCCATTTGATCCCACGCGCATTATTGGCCCGCAACGGTCTTTTCGGCGACACCGACTACAAATACGTCCTGCTGGGCGCACATGATGCCGTCGCGCGTGCCGTTCAGTCCGGCCAGGTGCAGGCTGGCGGTCTCAGCCACGAAATATTCAAGTCGCTGGTCGCCAAGGGTTCGATCGACGGCGAAAAGGTGATCGTGTTGGCGGAAAGCGATCCCATCCCGAACTATCCGATGGTCATGCAGGGGTATCTCTCGCCCGAACTCAAGGCTTCAATCAGGAAGGCATTCCTCGAACTTGCCGATAAAGAGATACTGAAGACCTTCCGGGCGGAAGGATTTGCGGCAACCGATGACCGCGCTTACGACATCCTGCGCGAGACCGCAAAATTGCTCGATCTCGACCTTTCGAAGCTCAAGGGATGAGCTACCCCGCTCCCGCAAACTATGACGCCATCCTGGCCCGGGAAGGCACTGCGCAGACCAGGCGCGGTGTCGCAATTCTCCTTGTCGTCATGCTGGTTGTGGTCGCGATGTCGCTCACAGGTCTGCTCGACCCACGGCGTTTCGCAGACGCCTGGCCGGCGATCAAGCAGCTCTCCAGTGAAATGTTTCCACCGGATTTCAAACGGTACCAAAGCTGGCTGAGACCGCTGGCTGATACGCTGGCGATGTCGGTTGCCGGAACCGCGCTCGCCGTCGCACTCTCGCTGCCGCTCGCTCTTTTCGCCGCCCATAATACCACACCCCATCCAATCGCTTACCACGCGACGCGAGCGGGATTGAATCTGCTCCGATCGATCCCGGAACTCATCATGGGCATTATCTTCGTTGCCATGGTCGGTTTCGGCGCGCTACCGGGCGTCCTCGCCGTCGGCCTGCATTCCGTCGGCATGATCGGAAAATTCTTCGCCGAAAGCATCGAGCATGTCGATCCCAAGCCGATCGAGGCAGCGCGGGCCGCCGGCGCCTCGCCGTTCCAGGTCATCTGGCATGCAGTATTGCCGCAGGCCATGCCGCAGCTGGCGGATACGACGATCTACCGCTGGGAATATAATTTTCGTGCCTCGACGGTCCTCGGCGCTGTCGGTGCGGGCGGCATCGGATTCGAGCTGATCGCGGCCTTGCGTGTACTTGAGTATGCCCAGGTGTCCGCGATCCTGATCTGCATTCTGATTTGCGTGACGATCGTGGATGGCATCGGCGCCGCCCTGCGCAACTATTTGAAATAGGCGAAGAGACCGGCTCCATGGCTGAAAGACCCAAAGTTGTCGTGACCAACCCCGTGTTCCCCGAGACAAGGGCTCTCCTCGAAGAACACGCGACCGTTGTGGTCAATCCGGCACGAGAACCCTGGCCGCATGAGGAAGTACGACAACGATGCCGGGACGCCGACGGACTGCTGGCGTTCATGAACGACAGGATCGACACCGCCTTCCTGGCCGCCTGCCCCAGGCTTCGCGTCATCGGTGCGGCGTTGAAGGGCTTTGACAACATCGACGTCGAGGCCGCAACAAATGCGGGCGTGTGGTTGACGATCGTCCCCGATCTGCTGACGGTACCAACGGCCGAATTGGCGATCGGACTTATGCTTGCGTTAGGCCGGAACATTGTCGCCGGCAATGAAAGCATCAAGAAGCATGGATTTCACGGCTGGCGTGCCGAGCTCTATGGCGCGGGCCTGGCAGGCGCAACCGTGGGCATCGTCGGGTTTGGCCTTGTCGGACGCGCGATCGCCGAACGGCTTGTTGGTTTTCAATGCCGGTTGCTAGCTTACGATCAGTCGGCGTCCGAGGCGCTGGCGAATGCGCTAGCCGTGTGTCACGATGACAAGTTTCGACGACGTGATCGCCAACTCCGACTACGTCGTGCTCGCTTTGCCGTTGACCACCGACACAAGACACATTTTCAATTCGAGGACCATCGCGAGCATGAAGCCGGGCGCAAGGCTGGTGAATCCGGCTCGCGGATCGCTGGTCGACGAAGGCGCCGTGGCGGACGCCATCGCTCGCGGGCAGCTTTCGGGCTATGCCGCGGACGCGTTCGAGTGCGAGGATTGGGCGATCGAGGATCGGCCGACGCGCATCGATCCACGGCTCACAGCCGCATCGGCGCCAACCGTTTTCACCCCGCATATCGGGTCAGGCGTCACTGACGTTCGGCGCGAGATCGAGCTTTCCGCTGCACGCAGCATCCTTGATGTTCTGGCCGGCCGTATTCCGCTTGGCGCGGTCAACGATCCGGGCAGGCAATTCGTCCATGCTCAATCTCGTTCACGCTAAGACCTTTCTTGCGGTTCTGAGCGAACGCGGATTTCGGGCCGCGGCGCGCGACCTCAAACTATCGCCCTCGACCGTCGTCGAGCACATCAAGCAACTGGAGGAGGACCTGGCCGCGCCACTGCTCCTGCGCCGGCGAGGAATTGTCGAGCCGACCTATCAAGGCGCGGCATTCGCGCCGCTTGCCCGCGCGATGCTCGATACCGCAGAGCGCAGCCGAACCGTGATCGCCCAGGCACCTCTTCGCATTGCGGCGTCGAGCAACGTTGGCACGTATCTGTTGCAGTCTATGCTTGCTTCCTTTCAGGCGACCGATCCGTGTTCCGTCGATCTGTGGATCGGCCCCAATCCCGACGTCGCTGATCGGCTGGCGAGCGGTACTGTCGACGTGGCGTTGATGGAGTGGTGGAGCGATCGGCCCGGTTTTTGCGGACATACCTGGCGAAAGGAGCCGCTCGTGGTCATTGTCGCCCCCGATCATCCCTGGGCCGCCCGGGACGCAATCGAGCCAGGCGAACTCGCAGGCCAACCCCTTTTGGGGGGCGAAGCCGGGACGGGAACGATTACGCTTCTGAGAAAAGAACTGGGACAATTGACCGAAGGTTTGACGGCCATTGGAGGATTCGGAAATACGGAGGCAGTCAAGCGGGCCGTCCGCGCCGGCCGAGGGGTTTCGCTGGTGGTAGCCGCGGCGGTCGCGGACGAAGTTCGAGCAGGACAGCTTGTCGCGCTGCGCCTGAAGAATATCGAACTCGTGAAGGAATTGAAGATCATCTCGCCGATCGGTTTGCCTGACGCAGCACCCGCCGCGCGCTTCGTTGCCCATGTCCTGAGGGATGCGTGCGCCAACTAAGGCGTGGCGCGGCTGCGTCAGGAACCACGGCGCGATATGTTGCCGGGCGCGGCCGCAGTCCACTCACGATACTTTGCGGAACGTCAGGTTGATGCGCTGCCGGCCCATCAGGGGATGCTCGCCGTCGGCAAGCGGAGCGACGCCGTGAAAGACAAGCCGCGCCGGCCCGCCCCAGACAGCGACGTCGCCATGCTCCAGCCGAAACCGGCGCGGCTTGTCGCTGCGCTTCAGTCCGCCGAACAGGAAGATCGCGGGCAGGCCGAGCGACACCGAGACGATCGGCGCGCCGAAATCAAGTTCGTCCCTGTCCTGATGCAGGGACATCCGTGCGCCGGGTACGTAGCGATTGATTAGGCACACATCCGGTGAAAGCCCGGCGAAACCAGCGCGATCGGCCGCCCGCCCGGCGAGTTCCCGAAGCAACGGTGGCATGGCTGGCCAGGGCTTTCCCGTTTCGGGGTCGTGGGCGCCGTAGCGATAGCCGGTGCGATCGGTGATCCATCCGGCGCTTCCGCAATTGGTCATCGCTACCGACATCGGGTGACCGCCCGGCGTTACCATGTGGCGAAACGGCGCCTGCGCCACGACATCGCGCAATCCCGCGATCAGTTCGGCTTCCAGCGGACCGACGAAACCGCGCAGCAGCACCGCGCCCTCCGCCATCGTCTCCAGCGGAGGGCGGACATCGGGAACGCTTTCGAACAAATCCACCGGCAAAGAGGCTTGTCCTCACTTGGCATCGTGAAAGATCACACCGACGGTGTGACGGTGGCCTGATCGGATCCGGCTCACGCCGTGGCGCAGATTGACGCGATAGAATCCGCGCGTCCCTTGCACCGGCCTGTGATGCACAGCAAAGGCCACGGCATCGCCCTGCAGGAGCGGCACCACCTCCGCCCGCGACTGCATGCGCGGCCGCTGTTCGGTCAGCACGAATTCGCCGCCGGTGAAATCGCGGCCAGGTTCCGACAGCAGGATCGCGACCTGCAAGGGGAATACGTGCTCGCCATAGAGGTCCTGATGCAGGCAGTTGTAGTCCCCGGGTCCATATTGCAGCAGCAGCGGTGTGGGCCGGACCTGACCCGCGGCGTGGCACCGCCCGAGAAACGCGTCGTGGCCCTCTGGGTAACGGGCGTCGATGCCCATGGCCTCGTTCCAGCGATTGGCGATGCCACAGAGAGGCGCGTAGAGCGCGGGGCGCAATTCCGCGATCAATTGCGGAAGCGGGTAGGAAAAATATTTATACTCACCGCGCCCAAAGCCGTGACGCCCCATCACCACGCGGCTGCGGAAATGCGTATCGTCGGGATAGAGCGCAGCGAGCGCGCGGCATTCTTCCGCCGAGAGCAAGCCCTTCAGAACGGCGCAACCCTGCGCGTCGAGATCGCTCCCCGCCTCGGTCCAGTCGATCGCCGCAACCCGCGCGGCGACGGGGGGAAGCGCGGCAGGGGCGAGGTTTTGTGCTGCGGATTTCATGGCCGCAACTCTCGCAAATCGGGATACCTATTGCCACCCGATTTCCGCCGGGCCCTAGCCCAGCACCGGCAACTCGATCACGTCATAGGCGTGCCGGATGCTGCGCTTGAGAACCGGGTCCTCAAGCTCATACTCGAACCGGCTGGCGAGCCGGATGCCGCCCTTGGCCGCGAAGGTGCCGCCGAACATGGCACAGCCATCGGGCATTTTTCCACCTTTGAAGCCGCGCGCGATCAGTTCCGAGACCGGCAGCATGCCGTCCAGTGTGCCCTCCTGGTACAATTCGCGCCTGCCGCCGATCCAGGCATAGGAGCGCAGGATCATTTGGTCCCAGTGACCGATGACGTCTTGCAGCTCCCACAACACGGACGCCATCGGCTTGTCGCACATCTGCTTGGAGACGGTGACGCTGTAGGTCTCCACCTTGCGATCGGTGTGATCGGATCCGAGACCTACGAAAATTCGGCCCTGCCAGCCGATCAGCACGAACTCGACCTCGCCGCTGGATTCGCCGCCGCTGACCTCGATGCGGTCGGCCGTGGTCAGCCGCCGTGCCGAAACCCGGTAATAGATCGGGGTCGTCGCCGGCCGCGCGATGCCGATCGCCTCCAACTCGGCGATGTGCTTGTCGCGCGCCACCGGATCACGGCCGGTCCACCCCGCGATCACGGCCTGGTCGATCGCCAGCGTCAGTGGGGCCGTCGCGCCCCGGGCGTCGATGGTGAAGGTCAGATCAACCACGGATCACAGCCTCCATGGCCGCCGCCAGTTCGAAGATGCGGCGATCCGATCCGCCGGATGCGGCAAGCATAAGCCCGACCGGCGCTTCGCCCTCGCGGTGGGCGGGCAGCGAGATGGCGCAGCCGTCGATCATGTTGATCAGCGTGCAGTTGCGCAGCGACAACAGGTTTGCTTTGGTAAATGCCTTGTCGTCGGCGAGATCGGCGATCCGCGGCGGCGTAATCGCCGATGTCGGCATGACAAGCGCATCATAGGGCGCGAGCCGAACCGTGGTGCGCGCGATCAGCGATTTTCGCGCCTCCAGAAGATCGATATAATCCGCGGCGCTGATGGCTTCCCCGCGCAGGATCCGCGAAGATACGCGGGGATCGTAGACATCGCCATGGCTGGCGATCAGATAGCGGTGCCATGCGTAGCTTTCCGCCGCGGCAAAGCCGCCCTTGGTGTTCATCACCCCGACGTCGAGGAATTCCGGCACCGCGATCCGCTCGATCAGGGCGCCCTGGCGCGACAGCGTTTCCAGTGCTCTTTCGAAGACACGCGCCACCTCATCATCGAGATCGTCGAGCGCCACCGTGGTCGGCACGGCGAGGCGCATGCCCTTGATCGGCCGCGGCTGAAGCGGTTGCACGGGCTCGTCGGCCAGCACGGCGTCGAGCACCGCGCAGCACCCGACCGTGCGCGCGAGCGGCCCGAAGCTGTCGAGCGTGAATGACAGCGGCACGCCCCCCGCGAGCGGCACGCGCCGCTGCGTCGGCTTGAAGCCGACAATGCCGTTATAGGCAGCCGGAATCCGGCACGATCCGCCGGTGTCGGTGCCGAGCGCGCCATGCGCCATGCCATCGGCGACCGACACCGCCGCACCCGAGGACGATCCGCCGGGCACGTGGCCGACGCTGCGCTGCCAGGTGCTTTTTGGCGTACCATAATGCGGGTTGATTCCGATTCCCGAATAGGCGAATTCGGTCATGTTGGTACGGCCGATCACGATGAAGCCCGCACGGCGCAGCCTCGCCACGACAGGCGCATCGGCTTCCGCCGGCGCCGAATCTTCCAGCGCGCGGGAGCCAGCGCGGGTCACCTGCCCCCTGATGTCGAACAGATCCTTGATCGAGACGGGAATGCCGGCAAAGGGCGACGGCGCGGCCTTTACCTTGCGCAGCCGGTCAATCGCTTCCGCCGCTTCGATGGCGGCTTCCCTGTCGACGTGGATGAACGTACGTACGCCCTCGCCCGAAGTATCGGCGATTTTCGCGAGGCATTCCTCGACCAGTTGGCGCGCGTTCGTGCGGCCGCTTTCCAGATCGTCGGCCAGTGCGGCAAGTGTCGGGGTGTTCTTCATCGTCGTTTCTCTCCGTCATGGCCGCTGCGCAAGGTCGAGCATGACGACTATAGATCAAGGTCATCCTCGATCTCCAGATCGAGCAATGCCGAGCTCAGCGATTTGCCATGCGCGTCGAGCGCAAGCGACCGCGTCACTCCGCCACCCAGCGCCCGGTCCATGACGAAGTTCAGCGCCGAGATTCCGGGCAGCTCATAGCGGACAACCTCGCCTTCGACAACACCGGCAAAATGCGCCTTCACCCGCGCGCTCGTGACCTGCGCGAGCAGCAGCGGATAGTGCTTCGCGTCATAGGCGATCACGGAAATATTGGAAATGTTGCCCTTGTCGCCGGTGCGGGAATGAGCGATCTCGCGCAGCTTCATCGTAGCTCGCCTCCGACAAAATGAACCTGCGGCCGCGCCAGTTCGCGCGGCAGCAGGACGGAGGCGACGGCGACGACATCGCGCGCCGATTTGAAAGCCCCGCCACCGGCGGCCGGACCATTGGTGTAGAGCGTTTCCACCTCATTGCCGATTCTGACCGCCTCGCGCAGGTTTTCGGTCCGGCCGGCGACCCGCACGCGCACCTCATAGGGCTCGCTGGCATGGGCGGAGACCTGGGGCCCATGCAGGGAATCGACGCCGATCAGTTCGAAGCGCAACTCGCTGGCCGCAACGCCCGTGAGTTTCAGCCGCTCGCGAACAATTTCGAGCGCCAGGCGCCCGCGCGCCAATGCGCCCGCACCGGCATAGGATATCTGGCCCTCGCCGATATAGCCGTCGAGATAGCCGACCGAAACCTTGAGCGAGCCGGTTCGCTGGCTGCCACGCCCGCCGCTGACGCGCACGCGGTCGTTTCCCGATCTCCTCGACCTTCACCTGCGAAAAATCCGCGGTCACATCGGGCTGGAGGTACCGGGTGGGGTCGTGCACCTCATAGAGCAGTTGCTCCTTGCACGTCCGCGCGGTCACCGCTCCGCCGGAGCCTTCGACCTTGGTGATGACGAGGCTGCCGTCCTCGCCGACCTCGCCGATGGGAAAGCCGAGCCGCGCCAGATCGGGAATATCCTTATAGCCGGGATCGGCGAAGTAGCCGCCGGTGATCTGGCCGGCGCATTCGAGCAGATGGCCCGCGACGGTGCCCTGCCCCAGCAAATTCCAGTCGTCCATCGCCCATCCAAAGGCGTGAATCATCGGCGCCAGAAACAGCGCGGGATCGGAAGCGCGCCCGGTGATCACGACATCGGCGCCACCGCGTCAGCGCCTCCGCGATCGGCTCGGCGCCGAGATAGGCATTGGCCGACAATAGCCGGTTGCCGAGCTGCTTGATGGTGCCGTCGAACTCCATGATCGGAAGGTCGCGTTCCCTACAGGCATCGAGCACGTCGTCGCCGGTCACGGCGGCGATCTTCAGCGACGAAAGTCCGAGCGATCCGGCAATTTCGGCGGTCTTGCGGGCCGCGGCGAGCGGATTGGCCGCCCCCATATTGGTGACGATCTTGATGCCCTTGGCGGCGCAGACCGGCAGTACCGCGCGCATCCGATCCTCCAGCAGCGGATCGTAACCGCTCTCCGGATCTTTCATGCGCGCCTGCTGGGCGAGCGCGACCGTGCGTTCACCGAGGCACTCGAACACCAGATACTGGATGTCACCCTTTTCGGCGAGTTCGATCGCGGGCTCGATGCGATCGCCCGAATAGCCGGCGCCTGATCCGATCCTGATCGTTCGCATCACTTGAGCCCAAAATACGCGCGCCGTAATGCCTCATTGTCGGTCATTTCCGCGACCGTGCCGGAAAAGCGGATGCGCCCGCCTTCCAGCACGAACACCCGCGTCGCCACTTCGAGGAAGCCGATATTCTGCTCGGCGATCAATAGCGCAAGCCCCCGTCCGCGCAGATCGCTCAGGATTCGAATGACTTCCTTGACGAACAGCGGCGACAGCCCGGCCGACGGCTCGTCCATCACCAGCAGACGCGGCTCGGCGGCAAGCGCCTTGGCGATGCCGAGCATCTTGCGCTGGCCGCCGGAAAGGCTCGACGCCGGCGCGCGTCGTTTTTCGCGCAGCGCCGGGAATACGCCATAGAGTTCCTCGACGCGGGAACTGGAATCGGCATGACCCAACGCCTGCGCGCCAACCCGGATATTTTCTTCGATCGACAGATCAGGGAACACCGCAAGCTCCGACATGTAGGTCATGCCAAGCCGCATGCGCTGGCTGGAGCGCATCCGCGTCACGTCCTCGCCACCGAGCTTGATGTTGCCCTGCCGCGCCTCGACCAGCCCGACGAGTGATTTGAGAAAGGTCGTCTTGCCGGCACCGTTGGCCCCTAACAGCAGCACGGTTTCGCCGGCGCGGACATCCAGATCGACGCCCCACAGCACCTGCATGCTGCCGTAGCCGGCGTCGACGCCATCCGCCTTCAGGAGCGGCGAGGCTTCAGATGGCATGCTCGCCTCCCAGGAACACTTCGATGACCTGCGGCACCTGCACCGCGACCGCGAGCTTGCCTTCGAAAATCTCCTTGCCCGCATTCATGACAATGACGCGATCGGTGATGTGCTCGATGAAGCCCATGAGATGTTCGACCACGATGATCGCGACCCCGCTCCGCGCCAGCGCCTTGATGCGTTCGGCGATCCAGTCCAGTTCCGCCGGATTGAGCCCGGCGGCGAGTTCGTCGAGCAGCAACAGCCGCGGACGCGTCGCGAGCGCGCGCACGAGATCTAGCATCTTCTGCTGCGCGTTGTTGAGGTCAGCCGCCGGCCGGTCTGCGACCTCGGTCAGCCGATATTCGTCGAGCAAATCCGCCATGGCCGGCGGCGCCACCGCGGCCCGCCCATAGGCCAGCGCGACCTCGATATTCTGCCGCACCGTGAGCGACAGAAACGGCTTGGGAATCTGGAAAGTGCGATTGACGCCGCGATGAACCAGCCTGTGCGACGCCACGCCGCCGATTGCTGTACCGTCCAGCAAAATCTCGCCTCCGTCAGGGGCGTAGAGGCCGGAGATCACGTTGATCGCGGTGGTCTTGCCCGAGCCGTTGGGGCCCACCAATCCCAGAATTTCGCCGGAAGCGACATGGAAACTCAATCCGTCGAGCGCATGGAAGCCGCCGAAACGTTTCACCAGCCTGGATACGCCGAGAACAGGTGCATTGTCAGGGGACATGCCAGCCCCTGCGGGTTGCGAGCGACACCAGGCCTGCGGGGAGAAACAGCACGAGCCCCATGATCAAGAGGCCATAGATCAGCTGAAAATATTGCGGCGTGGTGAATCCGATCAGGTTGTAGATGCCGTAGAGAATAATGACGCCCACGATCGGACCGCAGATCGAGGCAACGCCGCCGAACAGCGCAAACACAATGGCAAAAATGCTGAACTCGCCACTGAACACATTGTCCGGATAGAATACCGAAACGTACCAGGCGTAGACGCCGCCTGCGAGACCCGCCACCAGCGCAGAGGCGAGCCACGCGATCACCCGCATCCGGACGACGTTGACGCCAGCCATCGACGCGCTGACGGCATCTTCGCGCACCGCCTGCAAGGCAAGGCCAAAGCGGGAGTTCTTCAGGAACACGACCGCGCCGAGCGTCAGCGCCAGCACGACAAGCGCGGCAGTATAGGCTTGCGTCGGGTTGAACGTGCCCGTGAGCGAGACGCCGTACGGTCCGCGCGTGATATTCTCAAGCGCCGGATTGGCAACGAAGTGAAGCACCGCGAGCGAGGCCGCGAGATTGGCGATGGCGAAATAGGCGCCGGAAAGCCGCAATAACGGCGTCAACAACAGCCCGAGCGCGACCCCGACCAAACCGGCAACGAGCACCGCGAGTATCGCCGGCGCCTGATAGTGCATCACCAGGATCGCAAACCCGTAGGCCCCGGCGCCGAAGAACCCGACATAACCGAATGGCAGATATCCGGTAAAGCCATAGATGATGTTCACGCCCTGGGCGAGGATCAGAAAGATCACGAAATTGAACAGCAGTAGATGGTTCTGATAGACGCCCGGCAACACCGCGAAAGCAGCAAGCAACGGCACGACGATGAACAGCGTATGTTTGAAAGCGCTAGGCAATGCGCACCCGCCTTCCGAGCAGACCGCTCGGACGAAGCAACAGAATGAAAATCAGGAGTACATAGGGCAAAAGGTCCGCCCACGAGCTGAGATAGGTCTGCACCAGCATGTAGCAGACGCCGTAAACGACACCGCCGAGCGCGGTACCGAGAGGGTTGCCGAGCGATCCCAGCACCACGATCGCAAACGACGTCACGGTCGCGTCGGCGCCGAACGCCGGCGTCACCGACCCGAACATAAACGGCGCGAAGATACCGGCGACCGCAGCAAGCCCCAGTCCGATGCCGAACGCCGCGGCCGAGACGCGATCGACGTCGATGCCGGTCGCGAAGGCCTCGTCGCGCCGCGACATCACGGCACGAGTGAGCGTGCCCAGCCGTGTGCGGTATAAATAAACGTAGACAAGGGCAATCGCGACCAGGCTGGTGACGGCGGCTATCACCCACGATGCCGGAAATCCCTGACCGAAGATCTGGACCGGACCGCCGGCATCCGGCTTGCCGCCGAACAATTTGACCTTGACGGTCGAAAACACGGTGCCGAGGGCACGGCTTTGAATCGAGCGTTCGCTGGTGCCGAAGAAGATCGTCGTCACCGCCTCGATCACCTGCGACAATCCGAAGAACAGGATGATCGACAGCATTTCCGGATTTGCCGAGCCTTGCAGTCGCGGCACCAGCACCCAATACAGGAGCACGCCGACCATCAGGAAAATCACGAAAGCCAGCGGTGCCGCAAACAAGGGATCGATCCCCGCAAGCGTTACGACGCCGAACGCGACAAAGGCACCAAGCATCAGGAAGTCGCCATGCGCCAGATTGACGATGCGCATGACACCGAACACAAGGTTGAGGCCGATACCGACCAGGCTGAAATAAAGGCCGAACAGAACGCCGGCGACAAGCGCATAAGTCAGCATCTGCGCCCCACTCCCGGCAGCCGGTTTCCGATATGCGCTTCGCTCATGGACGCGGATAGACCGGCTTGCCGGTAGCAACTTCGTGCGGATAGATCGTGACAAATTTGATATGGCCGTGTTCGTCGAGCGCCAATTGCCCGAGCGGGGTCAACTCGCCGATCTGGCCGCCCATCTCGTCGAGCGCGAAGGTCCCATCGAGGGTCTTGAGCTCGCCGGACAAGCTGAAAACGGCGCGGCGCAACTCGAGCTGATCGAGGCTGGTCGCAACCGAAAGCGTTTTCTCGATGATCAGCCCGGTAGTGTATCCGGCAACCGCGTTGAAGCCGAACTCGATCTTGCCGTCGGGATATTTCTTTTCCCAGGCAGCCTTGTAATCCTTCATGTTCATGCCGAAGTTGACCGGATATTCCAGCTCCGAGGGCGGCACGTAGGTGAAAACGTGCTCAAGGCCTTTCTCGCCGACGTTCTTTTCAAGGAGCTCGGTCTCGAGGCCCGCATAAATCGCGAACAGCATCTTGAACTTGACGCCGACATCGGCGACGTTGCGCAAGAACGCAATATCGTTCGGCGCGTATCCGAAGTGAATCACCGCGTCCGGTTGCGTGTTGTTGATGTTGTTGATGATGACCGTGTAGTTGGTGGTCTCGGTGGGAATACCCTGATCGTAGACGATTTCGATCGGTGCGCCGGAGTCCTTGACGAATTTGCGGAAGGCGTTGGCCTGGGTGCCGGTGAACTCGTTGGTCGAATAGAGAATCGCGATCTTCTTGATCCCGAGACCCGGTCCATCATGGGAAATAAAGTCCGCGACGGGCTTCGGCCAGACGGTCGAGACCGGGTCGGCCATCAGCGCGATATAAGGATTGTCCTTGGAGAAAAAGCTGGCGCCGGTACCGGTCTGATCGAACAGGAACATCTTGCGGTCGCGCGCGATCGCCACCGCGGGCGCGGTCAGCACCGAGCCGGAATCCGCGACCAGGAGGTCGACCTTGTCCTGCGTGATCAACTGATTATAGAGAGTGGACGCGGTAGCGGTGTTGCTCTGATCGTCGTAAGCAACGAGCTTGACCGGCACCTTCTTGTCAAACGCCTTTACGTAGACCCCGCCATCGGCATTTTTCTGGTCGGCCCAGAGCTTGAGCGCGCTGAAAACGGGCATCGAAATCGACGCATAGCGCCCGGATGAGGCATAGAGGGTGC
Organism: uncultured Alphaproteobacteria bacterium; assembly: GCA_963786045.1. Classification (GTDB taxonomy): domain Bacteria; phylum Pseudomonadota; class Alphaproteobacteria; order Rhizobiales; family Xanthobacteraceae; genus Bradyrhizobium. The sequence continues at coordinate 422,035 of CAWAXR010000025.1, forward strand.
CGATCTTGATTTCTGCCGGCGCATCCGCGGCAAGTGCCTGCGCGGCAAAGGTCAAACCTGCAAGCACCACCGCGCCCATCACCCTCAGCATGAAATCCTCCCGACATTTCTTCGTTCCGGCAGACCATAGCGCGGGCGGTCGCCGGGACACAAGCGCTCCGGACTGGTTCAATAGCACGTATCGAAATACGACATGCAGGCGGTCAGATGGACCGTTGACGCCAGGCCATCCAATGTCGCATCAAGATCAAAACCGGCGGGTCGAAGGAGAGCCGCTCAGGGAGGGATCGCTGACATGGCCGAACCTGCGCGCGCGCGACCGAAACCGACGCCGGAAACCCAGCATTTCTGGGACGGCACCAAAGCGAACGAACTGCGCCTGCAGCGCTGCGACGCCTGCGCCCATGCCTATTTCCCGCCGCGCCCATTTTGCCCGGCCTGTGCCTCGCGCAAGGTCAGCGTGTTCAAGGCCAGCGGCAAGGCGACGCTTTACAGCTACGTGATCCATCACCGTCCGGTCCCGGGCTTCACGCCGCCTTACGCCATCGCCGTGGTGGAGCTGGAAGAAGGTCCGCGCATGATGAGCAATATCGTCGATTGTCCACAGACGCCGGAGGCACTCGAACTCGACATGAGGCTCGAGGTCACGTTCCAAAAGCTCGACGACGCGATCAGCTTGCCCCTGTTCCGTCCGGCGAAGGGTTAGGCATCATGCGCAGGAACCAGGTCGCCGTCGTCGGCGCCGCCGAAACCACCGAACTCGGCGTTATCCCGAACATGTCGCAAATCCAGCTGCACGCCGATGCGGCACTGAACGCCATCGCCGACGCCGGCCTGAAACTGTCGGATATCGACGGTGTTGCGACGGCGGTCGAAACACCGCAGCAGATCGCGCATTACCTCGGGATCACGCCGACCTGGGTCGATGGCACCTCGGTCGGCGGCTGCTCGTTCATGCTGCATGTTCGCCACGCCGCGGCGGCGATCGAGGCCGGGCTGTGCAAGACCGTGCTGATTACCCATGCCGAAAGCGGAAAATCGAACATCGGCCGCACCCCGCGCATGATCGGCCCCGACAGCCTGAACGGGCAGTTCGAGCTTCCTTACGGCGTCTCCACGCCGGCCAGCCTATTTCCGATCCCGGTGCTTCGCTACATGAAGACGCACGGCATCACCCATGAGCAACTCGCCATGGTCGCCGTCGTACAGCGCGAGTGGGCTGCGAAGAATCCGCGCGCCACCATGAAAGCGCCGATCACGGTCGAGGATGTGCTGAACTCGCGGATGATCGCCTATCCGTTTCGCATCCTGCAATGCTGCCTCGTCACCGATGGTGGCGGCGCGCTGATCCTGACCTCGGCCGAGCGCGCCAGGGACTTTCCGAAAAAGCCGGTCTATATCCTCGGCACGGGCGAAAGCGTGGAAACCCCGATGGTCAGCCAGATGCGGACGTTCGACAGTTCGCGGGCGTTCAAGGTCGCCGGGCCCTTGGCTTTCAGGGAGGCCGGCATTACGCATGAGGATGTCGACCACCTGATGATTTACGACGCTTTCGCGCATCTGCCGCTCTACGGCCTTGGCGATCTCGGTTTCATGCCGCACGATGAGACCGGCCAATTCATCGCCGACGGCAACACAAGACCCGGCGGCAAATTGCCGCTCAACACCAATGGCGGCGGCCTCAGCTACATGCATTCGGGCATGTACGGCATGTATGCGCTGCAGGAGAGCGTGCGGCAGATGCGCGGCATCGCGCCGGCGCAGGTTCCGGGCGCGAAGATTTCGGTCTGCCACGGCGTCGGCGGCATGTTCGCAGCCAGTGGCACGATTATTTTTACGAACGAGAGGCAATAACCTTCCATTCCGGGATGGTCCGCAGGACCAGACCCGGAATGACGAGAATTCCCGGGTTCGCGCTTCGCACGCCCCGGAATGACAACGACAACGGGAGCCGACCAATGGCGCAGACAAAATCACTCCAGGACAAATCCATCATCGTCACCGGCGCCGGGCGCGGCATCGGGCGCGAGATCGCGCTGCTGTGCGCCGCCGAGGGCGCGAAGGTGGTGGTCAACGATCCCGGCGTCGCCGCCGATGGCTCCGGCTCGAGCGCCTCCCCGGCCGAAGAAGTGGTCGAGGAAATCAAAAAGCGCGGCGGCACGGCGGTCGCGAATTTCGAGACCGTCGCGGAAGCCGTTCCCGCCAGCAGGATCGTCAAGATGGCGGTCGACAGTTTTGGCAGGCTCGACGGCGTGGTCAACAATGCCGGCATCCTGCGCGATGCGATCTTCCATCGCATGAGCATCGACGCCTTCGAATCCGTCATCAAGGTGCATCTGATGGGTTCGTTCTACGTCTCGCACGCCGCGGCGCGGTTGTTCCGTGAACAGGAGAGCGGATCGTTCGTCCATTTCACTTCGACCTCCGGCCTGGTCGGCAATTTCGGCCAGGCCAACTACGCTGCCGCCAAACTCGGCATCGTGGGCTTGTCGAAATCGATCGCCCTCGACATGAACCGCTTCAATGTGCGCTCGAACTGCGTGTCGCCATTCGCGTGGAGCCGCCTGATCGGCTCTATTCCGACCGAAACCGAAGCGGAGAAAGCGCGCGTCGCAAGGATCCAGCAGATGGGACCGGAGAAGATCGCGCCGATCGTGGCTTTCCTTCTCAGCGATGCCGCGAAAGACGTGACCGGGCAGATATTCGCCGTGCGGATGAACGAGATTTTCCTGATGAGCCAGTCGCGCCCCCTGCGCTCGATCCATCGCGGCGAGGGCTGGACTCCGCAAACCATCGCCGAGCATGGCATGCCGGCGCTGAAGTCATCGTTCTACAAGCTCGATCGCTCGGCAGATATCTTCAGCTGGGATGCGATCTAGCTGTCGACGTTATCTCTCCAGCAGTCGTCCCTGCGAACGCAGGGACCCATAACCACCGAAATTGGTTGTTAGAAGTGCGTCGATGCCCGGCGCTAAAATGAAACAGCACGCGGTATGGGTCCCTGCGTTCGCAGGGACGACGCGCCTATCTTTGTCTTACCCGCCACCTCCGGTTGCTTCTCTGGATTCTCGCCCGCTTTATGCCGAAATCTCGGCGCAGGATTTCCTCCCAACGAAAAAATATGGGAGGAAATCATGACAAATCCACTACAATCCGATCACCAGGCCGAGGCGGCATCGGCCGTGGTCGACCGCCGAAATCTTTTGCGCGGCGCTGCAGCAATTGCCGCCACGGCCGGTATCGCAAGTGATGCCTTCGCCCGCGATTTCGGCCGCAACGCCGAGCCCCAGCGCTATCCCGATCCTGACATCGTTGTCATCGACCCCAAGCGCTTCAAGGCCAAGGTCGGCAACACCGCCATCAAGCGGCTTTATACAGGATGCCTGTGGGCCGAAGGACCCGCCTGGAACGCCCAGGGCCAATATCTGGTGTGGAGCGACATCCCGGCTAACCGCCAGCTTCGCTATCTCGACGACGACGGTCACATCTCGGAACAGTTTCACAAGCCCTCCAACGAGGCCAACGGCAACACCTTCGATTTCGAGGGCCGGCAGATCAGCGCCGAGCGAACCCGGTTGGTCCGCTTCGAGCATAACGGCGCGCTCACCGTGCTCGCCGAGCAAGCGAATGGCAAGCCGCTCAACGGACCCAACGACATGGTTGTTCACCCCAACGACAAGTCGATCTGGTTCACCGACCCCGGCTACGGCGCGATCAGCATTTATGAAGGACAGAAAGCCAATACGGGCACCAATCAGCCTTATCAGAAGGAAGCGGTGTACCGGCTCGACGCGCAGACCGGTCAGGTCAGCAAGGTCGCCGACGAACCGTTCAAGCCGAACGGGATCGCCTTCAGCCACGACTACAAGAAGGTCTATGTCTGCGATACCGGCATCACGCACTATCCCAACGCCAAGAACATCGTCTGGCAATATGATCTCAACGGCGACAAGCTCTCGAACCCCCGTACGCTGATCGACATGACCCTCAACGGCAAGTCGGGTTTTCCCGACGGAATGCGGGTCGATACCGAAGGCAACGTCTGGGTCGGCGCAGGCTGGGTCGGCGATGGATATGACGGCGTCCAGATCTTTGCGCCGGACGGGGAACGTATCGGCCAGATTCGCTTGCCGGAGACCTGCGCCAATGTCTGCTTTGGCGGCAAGAAGCGAAACCGCCTGTTCATGACGGCCAGCCAATCGCTGTATGCGGTCTATGTCGAGACACAAGGCGCGCATAATTGCTGAAAAGGGCGAATAGGGAGTAGCGAATGGCGAATGGAAACCTTCCCATTCGCTATTCGCCATTCGCGTCTTCTCACCCGCTGTTTCGCAACCCCGCTGAAATGCCGTTGATCGTTATCTGGATGCCGCGCAGCACCTGCTCGTCCGGGTTTTGCGCGCGGTGCTCCTTCAGGAGTTCCACCTGCACATGGTTCAGCGGATCGAGATAGGGAAACCGGTTGCGGATCGAACGTTCCAGCAGCGGGTTGCTCTGCAACAGCCGATCCTGCCCCATGATCTCCAGCAGCATCGCGATCGAGGTATGCCATTCGCGCCGGATGCGTCCGAAAATGCTTTCACGCAAGGCGACGTCGGGCACCAGTTCGGCGTAGCGCGAGGCGATCGCGATCGAGCTCTTGGCCAGCACCATGTCCATGTTCGACAGCAGCGTGCGGAAGAACGGCCACTCGCGATAAAGCTCCTTCAGGAACGGCATGCCCTTGTCGGGATGCTCCTTGATCCAGGCCTCCACCGCGCCTCCAAAACCGTACCATCCCGGCAGCATCAGCCGGCATTGCGCCCAGCTGAACACCCAGGGAATGGCGCGGAGGTCCTCGATCTCGCGGGTTTTCTTGCGTGACGCCGGACGGCTGCCGATGTTGAGCGTGGCGATCTCCGTGATGACGGTCGAGGCCCAGAAATAATCGGCAAATCCCTCGGTTTCATAGACCAGCCCGCGATAGGCCTTGAAAGCCAGCACCGACAACCGCTCCATCGCCTTCAAATACTCCGCGCTGGGCGCGCTGTGCTTTGGCTGCAGCAGGCTTGCCTCGAGCGTCGCCGCGGCAAGAACTTCCAGATTGTAGCAGCCGACCTCGCTGTTGGAATATTTGCTGGAGATGATTTCGCCCTGCTCGGTGATCCGGATCTGGCCGTTCACGGCGCCGCCGGGCTGCGCGATGATGGCGTCATAGCTCGGCCCCCCGCCGCGCCCGACCGAACCGCCGCGGCCGTGGAAGAGCCGCAGGCGCACGTGGTGCCGCTCGAACACCTCGATCAGGCCGATCTCGGCCTTGTAGAGTTCCCAGCCCGAGGTGACAAAGCCGCCATCCTTGTTGCTGTCGGAATAGCCGAGCATCACTTCCTGCACCGCGCCGCGGCTGTCCACCAGCTTGCGGTAATCGTGCAGCGACAGCATCCGGTCCATGATGCCGGCGGAGGCCTGCAAATCCTCGATGGTCTCGAACAGCGGCACGATGTTGATGGCGCTGCGGCCGGAAGGATCGACGAGGCCGGCCTCCTTCAGGAGCAGCGCGACCTCGAGCATGTCGGACATCCCTTTGCACATGGAAATGATGCATTGGGGGATGACGTCGGCGCCGAATTTGCCGTGGGCTTCGGCGGCCGCATGGAAGACCGCGAGTTCGCCGAGCGTTTCCTCGCTGTATTTCACGAACGTTGACGTCAACGGACGGGCGTTACGCAATTCGCTCGCGAGCAGCGCGATCCGCGCCTCCTCGTTCAGCGCCAGATAGGACATGCCGGGCATCGCCGCATCGATCAATTCCGCAACGGTGCGTTCGTGCACCGCCGAATTCTGCCGGATATCGAGGCTGGCCAGATGAAAGCCGAAACAATCCACGGCCCTGCGCAGGTGCCGCAGCCGCCCCCGCGCGATCACACGCGAATTATTCGATATCAGCGAGCGATAGAGAATATCGAGATCGGCCTTGAACTCCCCGGCATCGGCATAAGCCGCGGCTTCGCCGACCGGCGCTCTCGTGGTCTCCACGTCCAGCCTCGCGGCGGTGGCGGCCAGCCGGGCATAGATGCCTGACACCGCCAGCCGGTAAGGCTCGCCGCTTCGATGCGGCGAAGTGTCGGGCGAGCGCTCGGCGAGCGCCCGCAAATCCTTCGAGACATCGGCAAGATGCGCCGCAAGCGACAATTCGGAACCGAGCACATGCAGTTCATCGAGATAAAAGCGCAACACCCGGCTCGACTGCATCTTCAGCGTGCCGCGCATCACTTCCGCCGTCACGAACGGGTTGCCGTCCCGATCGCCGCCGATCCAGCTTCCCATCCTCAGGAAAGACGCCAGCTCGCCCGGCGCGGCGCCGTTGCCCTCGTTCAATCGGTCTTCCAGCGCGGAGTGCAGCCGGGGCACTTCGTGCAGGAAGGTGTAGTCATAAAACGACAGGCCGTTGGCGACCTCGTCGAGCACGGTGAGCTTGGTGCGGCGCAGGAGATTGGTTTTCCACAATGTCAGGACCGCGCGGCGCAGCTGCTCGTCGCTGGCTTCGAGTTCTTCCGGCGTCAGCTGGACCCGTTCGCGCCGGTCCAGGAGCCCTGCGACCTCCATCTCGCGGTCGATGGTGCTCTTGCGGCGCACCTCGGTCGGATGCGCGGTCAACACCGGGCTGACCAGGGCGCTCGCGAAGAACTCGCGCAGGTCGGCCGAGCTGAAGCCGGCCTCGCGCGCGTGCGATAAGGTCAGCGCCAGCGTTCCCGGAGGCGGCGCTCCCCCGGCCTTGGAGCGCGCCCGCATCTGCCGGATGTTGTTCTGGTCCTCGGCGATATTGGCAAGGTGCGAAAAGTAGCTGAAGGCGCGCACGATGCGCACGGTCTGGCTGGTCGACATGCTGTCGAGGATGAGCTCGAGCTCGCGCCGCGCCGGCTTGTCGTCATCCCGGTGAAACCGGATCGAGGTCTGCCGGATGCGCTCGACCAGATCGAACACGTCGGCGCCTTCCTGATCGCGTACGGTGTCGCCGAGGATGCGTCCAAGCAGCCGGATGTCGTTGCGCAGCCTGGTGTCTTCTTCAAGCGCCGAGGCTTCCTCGGCACGGCTGGACCTGAGGTCGGTGTCGGAAGGCATGATCTGGGACGACATCGCTGAAATGCTCCAGAAGCTGCCCGGCGCCTCCTTGAGTCGCAATTTTTTGGGTGCAGCGCAAGACCAAGAAAAGGGCGATCGTCCTCCTGTTCCCCTCCCCTTAAGCTGCCGTGGCTCAGTCGTCGGCGAAGCGCGGGGCGCGCTTTTCGATATTGGCGCGCACCGCCTCAAGCTGATTGGCGCTTCCCATCAGCTTCATCTGCTCAACGGATTCGGCCAACAACGCCGGACCGGGATCGACGAAAAGATTGTTCAGCATGCGCTTGGCGGCACGGATGGCGTCGGGACTTTTGCCCGCGATCTCGCGCGCGACGTCAAAGGCGGCCGCACACGGGTCATCGCAGATCCGTGTCGCCAGCCCGTAGCTCAAGGCTTCCTGCGCCGAGAAGATCCGGCCCGTGTAGGTCAGTTCGCGCAGGATATCGTCGCGCAGCAGGCTAGCCAGGATCGGCGTTCCCGCCATGTCAGGCACCAGCCCCCATTTGATCTCCATGATCGACATCCGCGCATCGGGCGCGAGAAAGCGCATGTCGGCCCCGAGCGCGAGCTGAAACCCGCCGCCGAACGCCACGCCCTGGATGGCGGCGATCACCGGCACCGGAAGCTGCCGCCATCCCCAAACAGCTGCCTGCGGAAAATTGGCAAGGCCATGGGTTCGCGCCGTGAGATCACGCTTTTCACCGCCGGCTATTCCGTCTACCGCCGCCTTCGCTTCATCGCGGCAAAGCGGCCCATGTCGAGACCGGCGCAGAACGCGCGGCCCTCGCCGGACAATACTACCGCCCGCAATCCCTTCTCGCGGGCGAGCCGCTCGGAGGTCTCGACCAGCGCCTCGAACATCGCGGCATCGAGCGCGTTCATCTTGTCCGCCCGAACCAGGCGGACATCGGCAACACCTTCCGAGATCGTGACCTTGACGCGCTCATCCATCAAAATTCTCCGCTGCAGCTCTTCGCTGGCCCCGCTTTACACGAAAGCGTTGTAAGGATTTAGTCGATCAACCAATTAACAGACATTCTTCCAGGGCGGAAACTTCCCATGTTCAGCGAAAATCTCCTCGCAGGCCGGCGTATCCTTGTCACGGGTGGCGGCACCGGACTCGGCAAATCGATGGCGGCGCGCTTTCTTGAGCTCGGCGCCGAGGTGCATATCTGCGGCCGCCGCAAGGCCGTGTGCGACGAAACCGCGACCGAACTGATGGATCTCCATGGCGGCCGCGTGACGAGCCACGGCGTCGACATCCGAAATGCGCTCGCCGTCGACGAGATGATCGAGACGATCTTCAAGGATGGACCGCTCACCGACCTCGTCAACAACGCCGCCGGCAATTTCATCTCGCGCACCGAGGACCTTTCGCCGCGCGGCTTCGACGCGGTCGCCAACATCGTCATGCACGGCACATTCTATGTCACCCATGCGGTGGGCCGGCGCTGGATCGCGGGCAAGCATCCCGGCAATGTGGTGTCGATTACCGTCACCTGGGTCCGCAACGGCAGCCCCTACGTGGTGCCGTCGGCGATGAGCAAGTCCGCTGTCCATGCCATGACGATGTCGCTCGCCACCGAATGGGGACGCCATGGCATCCGGCTCAACACCATCGCGCCCGGCGAAATTCCGACCGAAGGCATGAGCAAGCGCATCAAGCCCGGCGACGAGGCCGGCGCACGCACCAGGGCCATGAACCCGATGGGCCGCGTCGGAAAAATGGAGGAATTGCAGAACCTCGCGGTGTTCCTGATTTCCGGGGGCTGCGACTGGATCAACGGCGAAACTATCGCCATGGACGGCGGCCAAGCGCTGGCGACGGGCGGCAACTTCTATCAGCTGCGCGACTGGTCTGACGCCGACTGGACCCAGGCGCGCGAGCAGATCAAGGCCCAGAACGACAAGGACCGCGCCGCGCGGGGATGATACGCGCAGGGGCGCCATTGACGCGCTTTCAGCCTCACCCCCGTATTGTCTTTGGCGCGCAATGACGCCAGTATTGCGCCAACAAGAATAATACACCGGGAGGAGGATATGTCCGTTTCGCAGGAGCCGGCAAACCTTGCCGACATGGTGCGCGCGCAGGCGAAGGCCCGCGGCAATGCCATCGCGTATGAGTTCGAGGAGCGAAAGACCAGCTTCGCCGAATTCGACAGGCTGACCAACCGTGTCGCCAACGGACTGAAAGCACTCGGCGTCAAACCGCACCAGCGCATCGCCTATCTCGGTAAGAACAGCGATATCTATTTCGAATTGCTGCTCGGCGCGATGAAAGCCAATGTGGTGATGGCACCGGTGAACTGGCGACTGGCCGCGCCCGAGATCGCCTTCATTGTTGAGGATTGCAAGGCGCCCGTCCTGTTCGTCGGGCCCGAATGCGTGGCGTTGGTCCGTGCTATCCGACCGCAATTGCCTGAACTGCGCGTCGTCATCGCGACCGAAGGCGGCGCACCGGAATGGCAGGACTACACGGCCTGGCGCGATGCGCAAAGCGCGGATGACCCCAAAGTCGAGATCGGCCGGCAGGATGTTGCAATCCAGCTTTATACCTCCGGCACAACCGGCAAACCAAAAGGCGCAATGCTGTCGCACGCCAATCTTCTCAACCTGGTGGAAACGGGTGAAGGCGAAAAGCCCGACTGGAACAAGTGGACCGAAGACGATGTCTCGCTGGTGGCGATGCCGATCTTCCACATCGGCGGTACCGGCTGGGGCGTGCTCGGCCTCTATCACGGCGCCAAGGGCGTGATCGCCCGTGAATTCGATCCCACCAGGGTGCTGGATTTCATCGAGCATTCCGGAATCACGAAGCTGTTCATGGTCCCGGCCGCGATGCAGTTCGTGGTGCGGCAGCCGCGCGCGCGGAGCGTCGATTTTTCGCGGCTGAAATACATGCTCTACGGCGCCTCCCCGATCCCCGCGGCTCTTCTCAAGGAGTGCATCGAGGTGTTCGGCTGCGGCTTCGTGCAGGTGTACGGCATGACCGAAACCACTGGCAGCATCGTGGCGCTCGCGCCGGAAGACCATGTCGAGGGGCTGGAGCGGATGCGCTCGGCCGGCAAGGCCTTGCCGGGAGTTGAACTCGCGATCCTCGACGCAAACGGCAACCGGTTGCCGCCGGGCGAAGTCGGCGAGATCGCGACCCGTTCCGGCTCCAACATGGTGGGCTACTGGAATTTGCCGGAGGCCACCGCCAAAACGCTCGGCCGCGACGGCTGGTTGCGCACCGGAGACGCCGGCTACATGGACAGGGACGGCTATCTCTACATCCACGACCGCATCAAGGACATGATCATCTCGGGCGGCGAAAACATCTATCCGGCCGAGGTCGAAAGCGCGGTCTGCGACCATCCTGACGTCGCCGAGGCCGCCGTGGTCGGCGTGCCCGACGACACCTGGGGCGAAGCGGTGAAGGCGATCGTGGTGATGAAGCCGGGCAAGCAGGCGACCGCTTCCGACATCATCAACTTCACCCGCGAACGCATCGCCGGCTTCAAGACGCCGAAGACGGTCGATTTCATCGACGCCCTGCCGCGCAACGCCTCCGGCAAGATCCTGCGCCGTCATCTGCGCGATCCCTACTGGGCGGGGAAAGACCGGCAGGTGAATTAGCGGCCCCCAAACTTCGCCGGGCGTTTTTCGAGGAACGCGGTGACGCCTTCCTTGAAATCTTCCGTCGCGCCGGCCATCCGCTGCGACTCGAATTCAAGGTTGAGCTGGTCTTCGAACGAATTGTCCGGGCTCTCCCAATAGAGCTTGCGGATCAAGGACAGCGCGATCGTCGGGCCGCTCGCGAGTTCATGGGCGAGCTTCATGGTCTCCTCCCACAGCGCCGCATCGTCATGGACGCGGTTGACGAGCCCCCACTCCAGCGCCTTCTCGGCCGGCAGCCGCTCGCCCATCAGCGACAGCTCGACCGCGCGTGCTTTTCCGATCAGCCGCGGCAACAGCCAGGTCGATCCGCAGTCCGGCACCAGCCCGATGCGGCGGAAGGCTTGCAGGAAATACGCCGAGCGCGCGCACAGGATCATGTCGCCCATCAGGGCAAAGCTCATGCCGGCGCCGGCGGCCGGCCCATTGACCGACGTCACGAGCGGGCAATGCAAATTGCGCAGGCGCCGAAGGAAGGGATGAAACGCGGTTTCGAGCGCCGCGCCGGCGTTGCTCCTGCCCGGCTTCTGGTTGTTGCGGCCCTGGAGGTTCGCGCCGGTGCAGAAGGCGCGCCCCGCGCCCGTCAGCACCAGGCAGCGCACGTCCGCTTTTTTCTCGTCGACCGCGTCCAGCGCCTCGCCAAGGCTTCCCAGCATGTCCAGCGAAACCGCGTTCATCACCTCCTGATGGTCGAACTTGAGGACGGCGACCGGTCCATCGAAATCGAGTGTGATGTGCTTGAACTGCATTGCTTTCCTCGCGTGTTTTTTGGCGGGCGCGTCGGCGGTTACTCATCTCATCCGCTTGCGCGGCTTTCGATCTCGCCTCTTTCGATGGTCAGCGTCACATCGGCGAAGGTGTCGAGAAGTTTTGGGTTCGATTCCGTTATCAGCAGCGTGATGTCCTTGTCCTGCGCGCGAAGCCGCCGGAGCGCTTCCGCATACCGCTGCGCCAGCACGGGAGCCAGTCCCTGGAACGGCTCGTCGAGAATGACGAGGCGGGTGCCCAGCATCAGCGCGCGGCCCAGTGCCACCATCTTGCCCTGCCCCCCCGAGACAGATCCGGCCGGCCGCCTCGCAAGCTCTTTCAGCTCCGGCAGCACGGAATAAGCGCGATCCAGCCTACGCCGGGTTTCCTCGCTGCTCAGCTTCGCAACGCGGCAAGGAAGGAGGATGTTCTCCTCCACCGAGAATGCGGAAAACAGGCGGCGGTCCTCGGGCGCATAGCCGATCCCCAGGGACGGCCGGCGATGCGGTGGAACAGGACCCAGGTCCTGGCCGGCCAGACGCACCGTGCCACCCGATTCGGTGAAACCCATGATGGTGCGTACCGTCGTCGTCTTGCCGGCGCCGTTGCGTCCGATGAGAGCGGCGCTTTCACCGGCCTTCAAAGAGAAACTGACGTTGCGCAGTACCGGCACACCTTCTATCGCGACGTTGATGTTCTCGAAGCTCAGCATCGGCATCAAATTCCGATCACGTGTTCGCGGACCTTCGGATCGGCCAGGACTTCCGCAGGCGTACCGACTTTTTGAATCTTTCCCATGCTCCAGACCGCGACGCGATTGGCGTAGCGCTCCACCACGTCCATATCGTGTTCGACAAAGACCGAAGTTACCTTCTCCTTCGCGAGCGCCGCGGTGAGGATGTCCATAATGCCGAGCTTCTCGGACGACGCGACGCCCGAGGTCGGCTCGTCCATGAGCAGCAGCCTTGGCTTCAAGGCCAGCGCAAGAGCGATATCGACAAGCTTGCGCTGCCCCTCAGGCAATTCCCGCGCCTTGCGCATCCCGTATTCCCTGACACCCACGAGATCGAGCAACCGCTCCATCTCCGGCCGCTCCGGCAAACTCGACAGCGCCTTGAAGCCTGACGGGTGCCCCCTGAGCGAAGCGGCGGCGATCAGCATGTTCTCCATCACGGTCTGGTCGAGGAACAGTTGGGGAATCTGAAAGGCGCGGGCAATGCCGAGCCTGGTGATCGTACGCGGCAGCTGCGCGGTGATGTCGCGGCCAAGAAAGCTCACACTGCCTGCCTGCGGCCTGAGGTAGCCCGTCGAAATGTTGAGGAACGTCGTCTTTCCGGCACCGTTGGGCCCGATGATGGCGAGATTCTCACCCTCGTGGACGTCGAGGTCGATTCCATCAGCCGCGACGACCCCGCCGAAGCTGATCTTGATGCCTTTGGCCGAGAGCAGGACGTTGGCCATCAGCGACCTCCCTGCTTCGAGCGCCGATCGCGCTGCCTGAGGCCGATCAGGCCGCCCGGCGCGTAGAGAATGATGACGATCAGCACCACGCCGAGAATGAGCTGCCACGCGTTTGCCAGCTGGGCCGCCGCATAAAAGCGGACGATCTCGAACATGGCGGCCCCTGCGAATGCCCCAAAAGCATGCGCGCCGCCGCCGAGGATCGCGATGAACACGAACTCGCCCGACTTCGTCCAGTAGCCGAACTCCGGCGTGGCGATCTGCTGGATGATCGCCACCAGCGTGCCGCCAATACCGCCGAGCAACGCGGAAATCACGTAGCCGACAAGAAGTACCCGGCGGGCCGACGTTCCCAAATACTCCAGCCGGGTCTCGTTCGACTTGATTGCCCGCAACATGTGCCCAAGAGGGCTGTCGAGGTAGCGCTGCACGCCAAGGAAAGCGGCCACCGCTAACAGCAGGCTCACATAGAGGATGACGTACTGAAAGGCTTCCGGCGTGAAAGCCAATCCCAGCAGGCTTGGACGCGCCACGCGAATGCCGTCCGCGCCGTTGGTGTAGTGGAACATCTTCTCCAGCAGCGACCACAACACCATGGAGAAGGCCAGGTTGAGCATTCCGAAGAAGATTTCCCGGTAGCGCACCACAAACATGCCGACGATGAAGCCGAGGACAGTGGACGATACGGCGCCAAGCGCGAGGTAGAGCACGATGTCGCCGCCACCCACAAATTTGCCCCAAAAGGCCGCGGCATAGGCGCCGGTTGCGAAGAACATCGCGTGTCCAAACGACACCTGTCCTGCCTGCAGCAGCAGGATGATGCCGAGCACGACAATGCTTTTGGCGAGGATCAGCGCGAACAGCGTCGCCCAGCTCGGCACGAACAGCGGCGCTATGGCGGCCACCAGAAAGAAGCCGACCGCCGCCATCGTAATGGGCTTGAAACGGCCGGCCATCAGATTTTCCTCAACTGCGTGGCGCCGAACAGGCCGAACGGCCGCACCAGAAGGACCAGCACCATCAGCAGATACGGCACCAGGACCTCGAACTCGGGCTGGATGTAGATGATGAAGGCGCGCGCCAATCCGATCATGAGCGCGGTGACGGCTGTGCCTTCGATCTGCCCGAGGCCAGCCGTCGCGGCGACGGCGAAAGAGAGCACGATCATGTCCGCGCCCATGCCGGGCACAAGCGAGGTGGTCGGCAAGGCAAGCGCCCCGCCAAGAGCCGCGAAGCTCGCTCCGATGATGAAGGTGACGAAGTAAACCCGCCTGGCGTCGATACCGATGGCGGTGGCGGCCTCGCGATCTTCCGTAACGGCCATGATCACGGCGCCCGCAAGAGTGTGACGCAGAAAGTAGCGCAGGCCGATCAGCGTCAGCACGGCCACGCAGGGCAACAGCAAGACCTGGTAAGACGTATAATTGACGCCGAACACGCTGATGTTGGGCAACAGCCTCAACGGCTCGGCGGCGAAAATCGGCTGAACGCCCCAGATCAGGCGCTGCAGGTTGTCCATGATCATGAAAGCCGCAAAGGTGATCAGAAGCTGCAGCACATCGTCGCGCCCGTACAGCGGCCGCAGCAGAAAGCGCTCGACGAACCCGCCGCACACCACGCCGATAACGATCGAGGCCGCCACCAGCGCGGGATAGGTAAGCCATGGCGACAGGGGCGTGACGGCGAGGCTGAACGTGGCGGCCAGATAAGCCCCGAACGCATAGAAAGAGCCGTGCGCCACGTTCACGACGCGCAGCACGCCGAAGATGAGGCTGAGCCCGACCGAGACCAGAAACACCAACGCGGCGTAGCTGATGCCGTCGAGAACGGCCAGGATGGCGAGTGTCGAGTTCATCGGGAAGCCTTCAAGGCAAAGCCCGTCCCCCGGAGCAAAATCCGGAGGACGGCGATCATGGCGTCATTGCTTGAAGGTCGGCACTTCGATCTTGACGAAGTCGGGCTTGAGCGTCTTGAGCCACTCGACCGACCGCACACCCGGCGGAGTTGTGATCACCCTGGGATCGAACACCATCATGTTGTCGAGCACCTTGAAGTCATAGCCGGGCATGGCCTTGGTGGTGCCGACAAGCTGGGCTTCCAGGCCCTGATTATCCTCTACCCGCAGCGTGACCGGCCTGCCGAAGCCCGTTGCGAACTCGGTACCGGCAGCCGCATCCACGACCTGCTCGTGCGTCGGCCAGTTGCCGCCGTTCGCCTTGATGGCCTTGTCGTAGGCCGCCTGCAGGGCGGAGAAGGCCTGGGCCATGTGATAGACCGGGTAAATCGGCCAGGACCCGGTCTTTGCCTTGAATGCCTCGTTGAAGGCCTTGAAGGCTGGCATCGTTCTTCTTCTCGGGGTGCAGGAACCAGTGATCGCCGCGCGCGCCGACGATCAGGCCTTCGGGCAGATCCTTGCCCAGTCGCTGGATTGACGATTCGCCGATGGCGAGCACGAAGGCGGACTGCTGCAACAGGCCGCGCTGACCGGCCTGGCGAACGAGCGTATCAAGATCGCCACCCCAGCTGGTGGTCAGCACCACATCGGGCCGCAGCGCCAGCAGGCGGGAGATCTCGGTGGAGTAATCCGGAGAACCGAATTTGGGGAAGAGCTCCGCCACCACCTGCACGTCCGGTTTCATGGCCTTCAGCGCGGTCGAGAAGAGCTCCCAGCTTTCGCGGCCCCAGGCATAGTCCTGATTCACAACCGCGATGGTCTTGAAGTCCGGTTTCGTCTTGAGGAGATAGACGAGAACCGCCAGCATCTCCGGCGTGCCGTTCGCCTGGGTGCGAAAATTGTAGCGGTACTTCTTCGTCTCGAGGATGGAAGCGGCGCCACAGTCCCACATGAAGTTCATCACCTTCAGGTCTTCCGCAACCGGGACGAGCTGATTGCAGCTGCCTGAGGAGATCGACGCGAACGTCGCGTCGACCTTTTCGTCCTGCACCATGCGCCTATAATTCGAGACGAGCGCCTCGCCGCCGGCACCTTCGTCGACGAAGGACAGTTTTACCGGCACGCCGCCGATTCCACCCTTCTTGTTGATATCGTCTGCGATCATCTCGGCCGCGGCCTTGCCGGGCACGCCGAAGACGGAGGCCGGTCCCGACAGGAAGGTGGTGATGCCGATCTTGAGCTCAGTGGGTTTGCCCTGCGCAAAAACAGGGCCCGCCAGCAGTGCTGTTGTGACGCCGGCTGCGAGCACGCTCTTTAGAAAGTGCATGGAAATCCTCCCTGGGTTTTATCTCGACCTTGCATGCGGCTTGGGCCGTCTTGCGGCGGAATGCGCTTGCGCTCATCCGTCTTGCAGGCTGTCGTCGTTTTACGCATTATGAAGCGCGCGGCGACGAAGTAAATGGAGTGCTTCGTCGCGCCTGTCGCGGGGCGCGCATTTTTTGCGACCCGTCGGCGACGAGCGTGTTCGGCCTGCAATGAGGCAAGACACCGAGGCAAGACACGCCACCGCGATCTCGCGGCGCAATACGCCCGAGGTGTTGCCAGGAAACATCCGCCCCGAAGCAAAGGGCGCAGGGAAAGCCGGGTGCTCAGCTCGCACCCGCGGCCCGTGTGCATGGGTAGAAAGCACACGGTAGTCACCACAGGTGGGGCCGGATCATCCGGCTTTCCCTGCACAATGGTTTTAACGGTTTCCTTCGCGCTCTCCTTGGTGACCGGGCTTTCTTGCCACCATCGCCGGCGTGATGCGTCGCATCATCGCCAACTTGACGCCAGCGTCGGGGCGTCAGGACCACGCGACTTCGCCGTCCGCTGGCCAGCGCGTACGTCTGCGCGCCGTCAGCGTCCACCGTATCCCGCGCCCTACGTTCGTGACGATCGCGAAACGCCCCTTTGTGTGGGCGGGGACGCTGGAATCAATAAAGCTGTTTCTACCCGGCGGCGAAGCGAAATATTTTTGGAATTGGGGCTGGACAGCTTTGCCAGGAAATTGCCCGTCGGGCAAATCGGTTGGCCTGTCCGCCGTAGTTCGGAGAGAGAAGCGGTAGCCGACATGAGCGCAACGAAAGACAGGCGGTTACGTGCACCCATCAGCGAGTACCAGCTTACTCGTCGTCGTCGCGTGGCGCACCTTGAACAGGTCCTGAATTTCAGGATCACCTAGAAATGCTTCTGCATTTTCGCGCTCTGGAAATTCGATGATGACCAATCGTTCGGGTTTCCAGTCACCCTCAATTGTCGTTGGCTCAACCCCTCGAACTATGTATTTTCCTGAATGTTTGGCAATGAAGGCAGGAATTTCAGCGATGTATTTTTTGAAACCGCCGAAGTCATTCACCGACAAGTCGAGCACCAAATACGCTTTCATGCCTTGCCCTCGCGAACCAGCATCAGACCAATTCGCGGTCCGGTTGGAGGGGGCACAATAAGACCCTATGCTTCAAAGGCAAGAAGGCGGCTCTCCATCCAAAGCCGGCGTCACGCCAGGCCCCCCGATCAAACAGGAATGCACAATGGAATACGTCCCCGACGACCTCACGCCCCGCGAGCGTTACAAGGTGCTGACGTCATTTGTCTTGCCGCGGCCGATCGCCTGGGTGACGACGGTTGGGCCAACCGGGGTGGTCAACGCTGCGCCCTTCAGCTTCTTCAATGTATTCTGCGAGGATCCACCGCTCTGCATGTTCGCCGTCAACCTGCGGCCCGATGGCCGGGTCAAGGATACGCTCGTCAATATTCAGCGCAGCGGAGAGTTCGTGGTCAATATCGCCGATGAGCCGTTGGCGCGCGCGATGCACGATTCCAGCGGCGACTTTCCGCCCGATATCGGCGAGCCCGACTACCTCGGGCTCAAGCTGGCGCCCTCGACGAAGCTGACGGTGCCGCGCCTTGCCGACGCGCCGTGGGCGATGGAGTGCAGGACGTGGAGGACGATCGACGTGAATGGCGACCGGAAACTCATCATGGGCGAAGGCATCAATTTCCACATCCGCGACGAGCTGTGGGACGACGACGCCATGCGCGTGCGTATGGAGCAATACCATCCGGTCGGCCGCATGTTCGCGGACCGCTACTGCCGCACGGACGACAGGATGGAATTCCCGGCGGCCCAAGGGGCGAAGGCGGCCAGGGCGTGAGGCTGGCGGCGATCAGGACGCCGCCATTTTCTGCGGCCTCTCAGCCGCACTCAGCACAAACCCCTCATAGCCCTTCGCGGCGACGTCGTTGCAGATCCGGCGATAGACGCCGACGCCGCCGATATAGGGCATGAAGATGCGTGGCTTGCCGGGGATGTTGGCGCCCATGTACCAGGAATTGGCCTGCGGATAGAGCGTCATCTGCGCCACTTCATTGACATGCGCGACCCATCTGTCTTCGGCTTCCCGGCTCGCTTCCATGGTGTCAAGGCCGCGGTCACGCATGAAGGCGAGGCAATCGGCGATCCAGTCGACATGCTGCTCGATCGAGACGATCATGTTGGAGAGCACCGACGGACTTCCCGGTCCGGTGATGATGAAGAGATTGGGAAAGCCTTCGCTCATCAGGCCGAGATAGGTCCTGGGGCCATCGGCCCATTTCCGGTTCAGCGTCTGTCCCTTCCGGCCGCGTAGTTCGATTTTCGCCACCGAACCCGTCATCGCGTCAAAGCCGGTCGCCAGCACCAGCGCGTCGATCTCGTACTCCCTGCCCCCGGCGCGCACGGCATTGGGCAATATCTCCTCGATCGGATCGGATTTGATATCGACCAGCGTCACGTTCGGACGATTGAACGTCGCGTAGTAGTCGGTATCGACGCAGATGCGTTTTGAGCCGATCGGGTGATTGTCGGGCTGCAGCCGCTTTGCGGTTTCGGGATCGCGCACGATCTCGGCGATCTTCTCGCGGACAAAATCAGCAGCGGTATCGTTGGCGGCCTTGTCGAGGATGAGATTGTTGTAGGCCAGCATGAAGGTCAGGCCGCCGCTGGCCCAGCGCTGCTCGTATCTGGCGCGCCGCTCATTGTCGCCGTCGTCGAGCGCGCCGCGATCCGGCATCTCGGCATAGATGCCGTTGCGCGCTTCCTCGCGGGCGAAGCGCCTGATTTCCGGGTAATTTCTTCGAAACGCCTCGCGTTCCTCCGCCGTCAGCCCGGCGTTGCGGGCGGGAATCGAAAAATTCGCGGTGCGCTGGAAAACGGTGAGATGGCGCGCCTGTCCGGCGATCACCGGCACCGACTGAATCGCCGACGAGCCCGTGCCGATCACACCCACGCGCTGGCCGGTGAAGTCCACCGCTCATGCGGCCAGTGGCCGGTGTGGTAAACCCTGCCCTTGAAATCCGACAGGCCCTTGATGTCCGGCACTCTCGCATTCGACAGGCAGCCGGTGGCGAGCACGACAAATCTGGCCGTCACGGTATTGCCGGCCGACGTCGTCACCTGCCAGGTGCCGGCCGCCTCGTCGAATTCAGCGCGATCGACGCGGGTGTCGAGCTGAATGTCCGGCCGCAGGTTGAAGCGGTCGGCGACGTGGTTGGCGTATCGCAAAATCTCGGGCTGCGGCGCGTAGCGCTCGCTCCAGTTCCATTCCTGCTGCAATTCGTCCGAGAATGAATAGGAATACTGCATGCTCTCGACGTCGCAACGCGCGCCCGGATAACGGTTCCAGTACCAGGTGCCGCCGACGTCGCCGCCCTGCTCAAAGACCCGCACTGACAATCCCTGCCCGCGCAGCCGGTGCAGCATGTACATGCCGGCAAAACCCGCGCCGACCACGACGACATCGTAGGCTTCACGGCCTGCGGCGCCGTCTTTGCCCGACATGGATGGAGAGGCGAACATCAATTGGCGTTCCCTTTGGTCTTTTATCGTTGGCACCAGCATTCTACCCAAGGCGCGAAAGCGCAAGAGGCAAGACGGCCATTCCGATATTCTGCGTCGCGGAACGCGCATTTCCTCATGGTGAGGAGGCGCGTTTGCGCCGTTCCGGACGATGCTCCGCATCGCCGGGAGAACCATGAGGCCCGTGGCCATCCTTCGAGACGCGGTCCTTCGGACCGCTCCTCAGGATGAGGATGACACGCTTGGCATGCACGCCGCTGATGCGCTAGCGTCGTCAGCGCGTTTCGCCAATCAAACCAGAAACGAGCAGCCGAAAAGACTGCCGCGGGGAGTGGAACAACGATGAAATCGCCTGTTTGCGACATGCTGGGCGTCGAATTTCCGCTCGTCGCCTTCAGCCATTGCCGCGACGTGGTGGCGGCGGTGAGCCGTGCCGGAGGTTTCGGCGTGCTCGGCGCCACCACGCATTCGCCTGAATCCATCGAGCAGGAATTGAAATGGATCGACGATCACGTCGACGGCAAGCCCTATGGGCTCGACGTGCTGATCCCGGAAAACACGTCGACCTCAGGCGAGAAGGATGTCACCTGGAAGAGCCTCGAGGCGCGGGTCTCGCCCGCGCATCGCGCCTTCACGCGCAATCTCCTGAAGAAATACGGCGTCGAACTGACGGCAACTGAAACCGCCGACGATCAGCCGCAGCCGTTCGACGCGGGTCGCGCGCTCGAGGTTCTCGAGGCCTCGTTCCGTCACCCCGTCCGCCTGATCGCCAATGCGCTGGGCGTGCCGCCGAAGGCGATGATCGAGATGGGAAAAAAACACGGCGTCCCCGTCGCGGCTTTGGTCGGCGCCAGGGAACATGCGCTGCGCCAGGTCGCGGCCGGCGTCGATCTGCTCGTGGTGCAGGGCACGGAGGCCGGCGGCCATTGCGGTGAAGTCTCGACCATGGTGCTGGTGCCCGAGGTGATCAAGGCCATCAAGCCCATCCGCGACGTCCCGGTGCTGGCCGCGGGCGGCATCATGACCGGGCGGCAGATGGCCGCATGCATGGCGATGGGCGCGGCCGGCGTCTGGACCGGCTCGGTCTGGCTCGCCACGGTCGAATCGGAAACCACCGAAATCTTCCGCGAAAAAATGATCGCGGCCTCCTCGCGCGACGCCGTCCGCTCCCGTGGCCGCACCGGCAAGCCGGCGCGGCAGTTGCGCTCGGTCTGGACCGATGCGTGGGACCGCGATCCCGGCAGTCCCGGCGCACTGCCGATGCCGTTGCAGAGCCTCATCAGCCGCGACGCGTTCGCCTCCATCGATCGCGCCGCAGCCGCCGGCAATGCGGGGGCGCGCGACCTCGTCAGCTATTTTGTGGGACAAGGCGTCGGCCTGATCGACAGCGTGAAATCGGCGGGCGCCGTGGTGCAGGAATTCAAGGAAGATTTTGCCGAGGCCGTCGAGCACATGAACGCGCTGGTGGCGGAGTAGAGAGCCCCTCGTGGTGAGGAGGCGCGCCAGCGCCGTCTCGAACCATGAGGCCCGTGGCCCATCCTTCGAGACGCGGCCAAGCGGCCGCTCCTCTGGATGAGGTCTGCCTGTGTTGAGAGAGTGAAAACAAAGCGCAATGAGCAAACCACCCTCCCCCCTGCCCGACCACCTTGTCCCCGTCATCGTCGGCGTCGGCGAAATCGTCGATCGTCCGAAAGAGATCACCGAGGGACTGGAGCCCCTTAGCCTGCTGGTCGAGGCGCTCAAGCGCGCGGAAGCGGACAGCGGCGCCCGTTTGCTGAGCGACATTGAATCGCTCGACATCGTCAATTTCCTGAGCTGGCGCTACCGCGACCCGGAAAAGCAGCTTGCCAGGCACCTCGGCATCGAACCGAAGCACGCCTATTACGGTCCGGTCGGCGGCGAGAGCCCGATCCGTTATCTGCATGAAGCGGCGCAGCGCATTGCACGCGGCGAATGCAGCGTCGCCGCGGTCTGCGGCGCCGAAGCCCAGAGCACGGCGACCAAGGCCGAACGCGCCGGCGTCACGCCGCCGTGGACGCCGTTCGCGCAGGATGTCGCCGAGCCCAAACGCGGCGCCGCGTTCCAGAAGCCGCTTGCGGTGAAGCTCGGCGTGTTCAGGCCGGTGACGGTTTATCCGTTTTACGAAGCGGCGACGGCGGCGCATTGGGGCCAGACCCCGCGCCAGGCGATGGCGGAATCTGGCGCGCTGTGGTCGGCCTATTCGAAGGTCGCTTGCGAAAATCCCAACGCCTGGCTGAAGCGGCGTTTTACGCCGGAGGAAATCACCACGCCTTCGCCGGACAACCGGCTGATCGCCTGGCCCTACACCAAATTGATGGTCGCCAATCCGACCGTCAATATGGGCGGAGCCGTCCTGATGACGAGCCTTGCGAAGGCGCGCGCCGCGGGCATTCCCGAAGACCGTCTCGTTCACATCCGGGGCGGGGCATCGGCGGAAGAGCCGCGCGACTATCTCGAGCGCGAGGCGTTTTTCGAAAGCCATGCGCAGAATGCCGTTCTCAAGGCGGTCATGGAGCTGGCCGGCGGCGACGGCGGGGCATTCGATGCGATCGAGCTCTACAGTTGCTTCCCCTGCGTGCCGAAGATGGCGCGGCGGACGCTAGGCCTCGGGCCCGACGTGCAACCGACCGTGACGGGGGGGCTTACGTTTTTCGGCGCGCCGCTCAATACCTACATGACGCATGCGGCCTGCGCGATGGTGCGGAAGCTGCGCGGCGGCGCCCGGCTCGGCCTGCTCTATGGCCAGGGCGGCTTCGTCACCAAGCACCACGCGCTGGTGCTGTCGCGGCAGGCGCAGCCCGCGCCCCTCGCGCAGGAAACAAGCGTGCAGAGCGAGGCCGACCGCCATCGCGGCGCGGTGCCGGATTTTGTCACCGAGGCCGGCGGCAAAGGTTCAGTCGAAAGTTTCACCGTGATCTATGGCCGCGACAACGAGATCGACCACGGCGTGGTGATGTTGCGGACGGCAGCCAACGCGCGCGCGCTGGCGCGGGTGCCCGCCAGCGATCGCCAGACGCTGGCGCATCTTCTGGACATGGACCGCACGCCGGTGGGATCATCCGGAGATGATCGTCACGGCCGAGGATGGAATTCCGGAGTGGCGGGTGGGATGACGCAGTAGCGTTCTTCTGCCTCGCCTATCCCTTTTCGTCCTGCTTGGCCGAAACCGTCGCCGGCCGGCCCTTGGTGCGGACAACGCGGACCTGATCGCCGTCGACGATGCCGTCGGGCGGAGAGTTGATGATGCGGTCCTCCGGCGAAATACCGCCGGAGAGCTCGATATCGCGCCCAAGATCCCGCGCAATCGTCACGGACTTGAACAGGATCCGGTCGTCGGCCGTCACCGTGGCAACACGCAGGCCCTTCTTGTCGAAGACGAGCGCGCTGGAAGGAATGTGCAGGGGCACGCCGTCGCGCTGCAGGTTCAGCCGCACATTGGCAAAGCCGCCGGGCATCAGTTCGCCGCCCATGTTGTCGAGCCCGAGCTGCATCTGCGTCGTGCCGGAATTGACATCGACCGCCTGCGAGGAAGCCTCGACCGTCGCATCAAAGGTTCGGGTTGGATATTCCGGCACGGAAATCACGGCCCTGGCGCCGACCTTGACCGCGGGCACATAGCTCTGGGGGACGTTGACGTAGACGCGCAGCTTCTTGATATCGGAAATCACGAACATCGGGGGACCGCTGCCGCCGCCCGCATTGATAAGGGCGCCGACGTCGGTCGTGCGCGCGGTGACGATGCCGTCGAACGGCACGGTGATTTTCTTGTAACCGGACAGCGCCTCGAGCCGCTCGACATTGGCCTGGCTGGCGTTGACCGCGGCGTTCTTGTTGGAGAGATCGGCGGTGCGCTCGTCGATCTCCTGCATCGAGACGAAATTCGAGGCTATCAACGTTCTCCGGCGAGCCAGCGTCACCTCGGACAATTTCGCGCTTGCCTGCTGGTTGGCGAGATCGGCGCGCGCCTGCAACAGCTGCTGATCGAGGTCCGGCGCATCGATTTCGGCAATGACATCCCCGGCCTTGACCCGCGCGCCGATGTCGACGCTCCAGCTTTTCAGATAGCCGTTGACGCGGGCATAGATCGGCGCGCGGTTATAGGCTTCCAGCCGACCGGGCAGTTCGATCGTCGCCGTCAGCGCGCCGGGATCGGCATAGATCACCGCGACCGACGATATCGCCTGGTCGTCGGTCCATTCGCGCAGCTTGACGCCCGAGTCCTCCCGGGCGCGGATGCCACTGACGACCAGCGTCAAGGCGGCGGCAACGGCGACGACGCCGAAAATGCCCAGTTTCCGGCGAGAGACCGGCAGGCGCGTTTCAGTGGGCATTCTGTGTCTCCGACAAGACGGCGGCTTTGGCGTCTTTCCTCTTGTGCATCATACTGAAAACCACCGGAACAAACATCAGGGTGGCGATCGTCGAGAAGGTCAGGCCGCCGATCACCGCCCGGCCAAGCGGCGCGTTGGCCTCACCGCCCTCGCCAAGCCCAAGCGACATCGGCAGCATGCCGATAATCATGGCGAGCGCGGTCATCAACACCGGCCGGATTCGCACAAAACCGGCTTCGATGGCGGCTGCGATCGGGTCGCCCAGTTCGTCATAACGCTCGCGGGCAAAGCTGATCACCAGCACGCTGTTGGCGGTGGCGACGCCCATGCACATGATCGCCCCGGTCAACGCCGGAACCGACATCGTGGTGTGGGTCGTAAACAGCATCCATACGATCCCGGCCAGCGCCGCCGGCAGCGCCGTGATGATCACGAACGGGTCGGACCATGACTGGAAGTTCACCACGATCAGGAAATAGACCAGGACGATCGCTCCCAGCAGACCGAACAGCAAGCCCGCAAACGAACTGTTCATGGTCTGCACCTGACCGGAAAGCGCGACCGTGGAGCCCTTCGGCACCTCTTTGGCCGTATCCGCGATGACCTTCCGGACGTCGGCTGCGATGCCGCCGAGATCACGCCCCTGTGGCGTCGCGAAAATCTGCACCATCGGCTGGATGTCATATTGCGAAACCACCGCGCTCGATGTCGTCCGCGAAATCGTGGCGATACCGCCGAGAATTGGCGCCGCCGTCGGTACGCTGGACGTGATCGGCAGCGCCTCCAGCGCGCTGAGGGAATCGATCTGGTATTGCGGCGTCTGCATCACGACCGAGTAGTTCACGCCATTATCGGGGTTGAGGTAGAAGGTCGGCGCGACCTGGCCGCTGCCCGACAGGTTGACGGTGAGGCTGTTGACGACGTCGCGCTCGGTCAGACCGACATATTGTGCCCGCGTCCGGTCCACATCGATGTTGAAGGTCGGGTTGCTCGGCGACTGCTGGATGCGTGCGTCCGCGACCCCGGGAATCCGGCGAATGAGATTCAACAACCTGGTGGCGTAGGCGTAGTTCGCGTTCAAATTGTTGCCCCGGATCTGCAGGTCGATCGGCGCCGGGGCGCCGAAATTCAGGATCTGGTTGACGATGTCCGCGGGAAGAAAGGCAAAAGTCGTTCCAGGGAAGAGACGTGGCAGCTGCTCGCGCAATGCCTTCACGTAATTTTCAGTCGGAGGATGGTCCTCCTTCAGCTTGATCTGGATATCGCCATCCTGCGGTCCGATCACGCCGGTATTGTTATACGTCATGTTAATGCCGGAGATCGGCATGCCGATGTTATCGGCCATGGTCTCGATCTGATCCGGCGGGATGATCTTGCGGATCGCCTTCTGGATGTCGGCAAACTGATTGGCGCTTTCCTCCAGGCGGGTGCCGATCTGGGTGCGAACATGCATCAGGATCTGGCCGGCATCGACGGACGGGAAGAAATTCTGCCCGAGATACGGCACCATCAGGAATGAGGCTGCGACGAAGCCGAGAAAACCGACCACAAACGTCGGGCGGTGACGCAACGCAAGCGTCAACAGGTCGCGATAACCGGCACGGAAGCGCTCGAATCCGGCCTCGAAGCCACGTTGAAACCAGACCAGCGGATTGCGCGTGGGCGGCAGCGGCGCGCCTTCCTCATGGTGCCGATGCGGCTTCAACAGATACATCGCCATCGTCGGCACCAGCGTTCGCGACAGGATGAACGACCAGATCATCGCGAAGATCACCGCCTCCGCCATCGGAACGAACAGGAAGCGCGGAATGCCCTGCAGGAAAAACATCGGCACGAACACGATGCAGATGCAGAGCAGCGACACGAACGCCGGCACCACGATCTGCTGCGCGCCGTCCATGATCGCAGGGCGGACGTCCTTGCCCTGCTCCAGATGCCAGTTGATGTTCTCGATCGTCACCGTGGCTTCGTCGACGAGAATGCCAACCGCGAGCGCCAGGCCGCCGAGCGTCATGATGTTGAGGGTTTCGCCGAAGGCCGCCAGCATGATGATGGAGCCGAACACGGCGAGCGGAATTGACGTTGCGATGATGATGGTCGAACGCCAGCTTCCCAGGAACAGAAGGATCATCACGCTCGTGAGCAGGGCCGCGATCACACCTTCGCGCACCACGCCGGCGATCGAGGCAGCGACGAACAGCCCCTGGTCGCCGACAAAGCCCACCTTCAGCGTCTCTGGAAGCGAGTCCTTGTAGTCGACGACCTTCTTCTTGATGCCGGCGATGATGTCGAGCGTCGAAATGTAACCCGACTTCAGCACCATCATCAGAACGGAACGATTGCCGTTGACATGGACGATGTTGGTTTGCGGCGGATTGCCGTCGCGCACGGTAGCGACGTCCCGGATATAGACCGTGGCGCCATTGACGACCTTGATCGGGAGATCGCCGAGTTCGTTGACCTTCAGCGGCGAATTGTTGACCTGAATGACGTATTCGAAGCCGCCGATCTTCGAGGTGCCTGCCGGCTGGATCAGGTTCTGCGCCGCAAGCGCGTTGGCGACATCCTGACCTGAAAGTCCCAGCGACTGCAACGCAGCCGGATTGACGTCGATCTGGATCTGACGCTGCTTGCCGCCATAGGGATACGGGATCGCCGCGCCGGGCACGGTGACCAGCGGCGTGCGCAGCTGATTGATGGCGATATCGGCAAGCATCTGTTCGGTGAGGCCTTCACCGGACAGCGCGAGCTGGACGATCGGAACCGTCGAGGCGCTGTAGTTGAGGATCAGCGGCGGCGTCGCCCCGGGGGGCATCTGCTTGATGATCGTCTGCGAAACCGCGGTGACCTGGGCGTTGGCGGTGCGGATGTCGGCGTTCGGCTGAAAGAAGATCTTGACGATGCCGATGCCGTTATAGGAATTCGCGGTGATGTGCTCGATATCGTTGACGGTCGTCGTCAGGATTCGCTGGTACTGGGTGATGATGCGGCCTGCCATCTGATCCGGCGGCAGGCCCGTATACTGCCAGACCACCCCGATCACCGGGATTCGAATGTCCGGAAAGATATCGGTCGGCGTGCGCAGCGCAGCAAGCGGGCCAATGATCAGGAGAAGCAGCGCGAGCACGACGAATGTGTATGGCCGGCTCAGGGCGATACGGACCAGTGCAGTCATAGAGCGGGCATTCCTGGATCAATCTCGCGGATCAGAGGGATATCCGCGCCCGTTTACCCGAATTGCAACAAAATGGCCAACGTCGGGCGCCTCATCCGCCTTCACTTTAGCGATACCGCGATGCGGTACGTACGCCAATTCCTGTTAATTCGGCAAACGGCACAAATACGAGACGTCGAATGCCCCCGGGATAGGCAAACACCCTGTGCCTGTCCGGACCGGGCCTCCCCGCCTCAGGCCGCCCTTACCGAGTTGAGGAACTTGCCGACCTCTACCTTGAGGCGGTTAGAGTCGCCGGACAGCGACTGCGCCGCCGAGAGAACCTGCGAGGAGGCCGAGCCGGTCTCGCTGGCGCCGCGTTGCACGTCGGTGATGTTGGAGGAGACCTGCAGGGTGCCATGGGCGGCCTGCTGCACGTTGCGGGAAATCTCCTGTGTCGCCGCGCCCTGCTCTTCCACCGCCGCCGCGATGGTCGAGGATATCTCCGACAGTTTTTCGATGGTGCCGCTGATCTGCTGGATCGCTCCCACCGACTCCTGCGTCGCCGCCTGGATGCCGCTGATCTGCTGGCCGATCTCGCCGGTCGCCTTCGCGGTCTGCTCGGCCAGCGTCTTCACTTCCGATGCCACGACCGCAAAACCCCGGCCGGCCTCGCCGGCGCGCGCCGCCTCGATGGTGGCGTTGAGCGCCAGGAGATTGGTCTGTCCGGCGATGGTATTGATCAGTTCGACGACATCGCCGATGCGGGCTGCCGCCTTCGACAATTCGCCGACGCGATCGTTGGTCTGGCGCGCCTGATCGACCGCTTCGCCGGCCATGCGGGCCGAGTCCTGCACCTGCCGGCTGATCTCGTTGATCGACGAAGCCATTTCTTCCGTCGCCGAAGCCACCGACTGCACATTGGTGGAGGCTTCTTCCGAAGCCGCCGCGACCGCCGTGGTCAATTCCCGCGAGCGTTCGGCGGTGGCCGTCAGCGTGCCGGCCGAGGCCTCGAGCTGCGTCGAGGCGGAAGATACGGTATTGACGATCTCGCCGATCATCGCTTCGAATTCACGCGTGATACCATCGACCCGGCGGCCGCGCTCGATCTTGGCCTCGGCGTCGCGCGCAGCGGCCTCGTCGGCGGCTTTCTTCGCAATCAGCGCTTCCTTGAAAACCTGCAGCGAGTCCGCCATCGAGCCGATCTCGGTTTTCTCACCCTGATGCGGGACCTGCGCGCTCAGGTCGCCTGCGCCCAACGCCTGCATCGGCGCGACAATGGAGGCGATACCGCGCGAGACATCTCGAACCATATAAAGACCGACGGCAATTCCGATGATCACGGCGACGCCCAGGACGGCCGCGAGCATGACCAAGGCGGAGGAGTAATGGTCGGCCGCGTCCCTGGCCGCCTTGTCGGCGCCTTCGTTGTTGAGCTCAATGTCCTTTTTCAGGACAGCGTCCGCCTCGACCCCGATCTTGTTTACGGTATTCGAATTCAACTCGTGAGCCTCGTGGGACATCTTGCCGACGCTCTTGCGCGACAATGCCATGACTTCTTCGGTCCCCTTCTTGTAGCGCTCCCACAACCCGACCCATTCGTTGTAAAGGGCACGTTCTTCCGCAGAGGTGATCAGCGTCTCGTATTCACGGCGGATCTTGCCGTTGCCATCGACGACCGTCGCCAAAATCTTTTCCGCCGCTTGTTTTTCCTCGGCGGTTTCGGCCAGCATGTGCTCGCGGATCGCGTTGCGATAGGTAATCACTCCGGCGCGAAGGTCGCCCAACACACGCACACTCGGCAGCCAGTTCGTGGCAATATCCACCGTATTGGCGTTGATCGTCCGCATATTCCAGACCGCAAGCAGGCCCATCCCCGTGGTCGCAACCAGCAGGAATGCGACGACGGCGGTAATCTTGGCGCGGATAGAGACGTTGGCGAGCATGGTTTGAATCTCTTTCTGAGCGCGTTGAGACTTCCGGCGCGCGCGGGCTGTGGACCGACAGAACGAAATCGAAGCCCGGACGGGCCATACTTTTGTTAATTCGATTTCTCGTAATAATGCGTAAAGACAGCCCGTCGATGGAGCCGGCCGGCCGTTGTCAGCGCATCAGTTTGAGCGCGTCGGAGAAGAATTCCGGACCGCCGAAATTGCCCGATTTCAGGGCAAGCAGCATCTCACCGTTCTTCGCGCCGACGGCGCGCAACACCGGCACGCCAGCAGCGATTTCCGCGCCTACCAGAAAGCCCGGGATTCCCAGGCGATCGACCACCGCGCCCGAGGTTTCGCCGCCCGCGACCACCAGGCGCCGTACGCCCGATTGCACCAGTCCCTCGGCGATGTCCGCCATCGCCTGCTCGATGACATGCCCGGATGCATCGCGGCCATGTCGGGCCTGCAAGGCAGCAACCCCGTCCGGCGTCGAGCTGGAGGCAATCAGGACAGGCCCTTCGTTGAGCCTTTCCCTGGCCCAGCTCAGCGCGCGACGGGCCTCCTCCCCGCCCGCGACAACCTGTTCGGGATCAAGATGCAGCACCGGCATCACCCGTTCGGCGCTGGCGATCTGCTGCAGGGTTGCCTGCGAACAGCTGCCGGCAAGGCACGCCGCCGGCCCGCCGACCGGCGCGCCGGAAACCGCGTTCGACGCCTCCGCCTTTACTCGGCCCGAGGCAACCAGCGCACGCGCAAGACCGAGCCCGAACCCGGACGCGCCGACCGACAGGCGATGGTCCAGCGCGACTTGGCCGATGGTCTCGAGATCACGTTCGAAAACGGCATCGATGATGGCCGCACCAACGCCTTTGCCCGTGAGGTCGGCAAGGCGCGCGCGCACGGCATCCGGGCCACGCGCCACGGCGGCGAGATCGACGAGACTGATTTTGGTCCCGCTCTGACGCGCCAGCACCCGCACCAGATTGGAATCGTGCATCGGGTTGAGCGGATGATCCTTCAGCGGGCTTTCGTTCAGCGGCACCGAGCCCACGAACAGATTGCCCTGATAGACCGTGCGGCCGGTCTCGGGAAACGCCGGCGTCACCAGCACGATCGCATCGCCCGCATCGGCGCGCAACGCGTCCATGACGGGACCGATATTGCCGGCGTCGGTGGAATCGAAGGTCGAGCAGATCTTGAACAGCACATGGCCCGCGCCCCGCCCGCGCAGCCATTTGTCCGCGGCGCGCGAGCGCGACACCGCCAGGCTTGACTCGATCGACCGGCTTTTCAGCGACACCACCACGGCATCGACGTCGGGCAGCGCGAGCTGATCCGCGGGAACGCCGATCGTCTGCACCGTGCGCAGGCCGCAACGGGTCAGGGTGTTGGCGAGATCGGAGGCGCCGGTGTAGTCGTCGGCGATGCAACCCAGCGCCAGCGTCACGGCCTTGCTCCGGCATAGGGCTTGAACCAGGCCAAGCCGTCGGTGGTCTTGCCCCGCGGATTATATTCGCAGCCGACAAAGCCGCCATAGCCGAGCCGGTCGAGCTCGGCGAAGATAAAGGGATAGTTCAGCTCCTCGCCGTCGGGCTCGTTGCGCGAGGGAATGCTGGCGATCTGGATGTGGCCGATGATCGGCATCATCTCGCGCAGCCGCATGGTCACGTCGCCATGGATGATCTGGCAATGATAGATGTCGAACTGCAGCTTCAGGTTCGGAATTTTCAATTCTTCGATCAGGTCGCGCGCGAACAGGAAATCGTTGAGAAAGTATCCGGGCACGTTGCGCGGGTTGATCGGCTCGATCACGACATCGAGGCCGTGGGCTGCGAAAAACTCCGCCGCCCAGGCGACCGATTTGTAGAACGCTTCCACCGCCTTCCGGTCGCCTCTGTTCGCCATCCCCGCCATCAGGTGCACGCGCTTGACGCCTGTCGCCTGCGCATAGGGGAGCGCGGTGCGCAGGCTTTGCTGCAGGTCGGCAAAACGCTCCGGCAGCGCCGCGAAACCTTTTTCGCCGGCGTCCCAATTGCCGGGCGGCAGGTTGAACAGCGCCTGCGTCAGGCCGTTGGCGCGCAGGCGCTTGCCGATCTCTTCGGCTGGATGATCATAGGGAAACAGGAACTCGACGGCGGTGAAACCCGCTTTCGCCGCCGCCTCGAAACGGTCGAGGAACGGCACTTCATTGAACATCATGGTGAGGTTGGCGGCAAAACGGGGCATCGACTGTCCTCTTCTTTCTTCGCGCTTATTTCGGCTCGCCGGGCAAATGCGTGCCGGTGACGCGGGCATACATCCGCGCCACCGAGGCATCGTCATCGCGTCCCATGCCGGACGCCGCCGTCATCAGGAACATCTGCAAAGCGGCGGCCGCCACCGGGACCGGAAATTTTGCCGACCGCGCCATGTCCTGGATGATGCCCAAATCCTTGACGAAAATCTCCACGGCACTGCGCGGCGCATAGTCGCCGTCGAGCACATGCGGCATGCGGTTTTCGAACATCCAGGAATTGCCGGCGGACGCCGTGATCACCTCATACACTTTCCGGATATCGAGGCCTTGTTTGGCGGCAAACGCGATGGCTTCGGAGGCCGCGGCGATATGAACGCCGGCGAGCAGCTGGTTGATCATCTTGAACGCGGCGCCCTGGCCCGCGGCGTCGCCGAGTTCATAAAGCTTTGCCGCCATCGCATCGAGCGCCGGCCGCGCCTTGGCGAAAGCGGCAGGACTGCCGGAGGCGAGAACGGTCAATTCGCCCTGCGCCGCGCGCTGCGCGCCGCCGGAAATCGGCGCGTCGAGGTAGTGCCGTGCCGGTCGCCTCCAGCTGTTTGGCGAGCCGCCGGGCGATATCCGGGTCCATGGTCGCCGACGAGACGAATACCGCGCCCTTGGCCAGCGTTTCGGCGACGCCGTCCTTGCCGAACAGAATGGTTTCGGTCTGGGCGGCGTTGACGACCACACTGACGACGATCTCGGCTCCCTTCGCAGCCTCCGCCGGCGTCTTGGCGCCCCCTCCACCGTCGGCGACGAAACGCGCCACGGCATCGGCCGAGACGTCGCAGCCGGTGACGGCGAAACCGGCGCGCCTGAGCGAGGTCGCCATGCCAAAACCCATCGAGCCCAGCCCGATGACGGCGACGTGCGGTTTTGGCGATGCGGATTGAGACATGCAGCGTTTCCTTAAAGGTTCCTCGTAAGCCGAGGTTTGAGCGGCGGCTTTGCCTCTTGCGTATCACGGCTTGGCCGCGCTGCCAAAGCGTGAGACAAGGCGGAAGAAGGATACCGCCATGAGCGAGACAAAGATCCGCGAGGAAATCTGCCGCCTGGGCCGCTCATTGTTCGAGCGCGGGCTGACGCCGGGCTCCTCCGGCAATATCAGCGTCAGGCTGGACGACGGCGGCTGGCTGGTGACCCCGACCAACGCCTCGCTCGGCGCATTGGACCCGGCGCGGCTGTCGCGGCTCGATGCCGACGGAAAGCTCGCCTCGGGCGATGCCCCGACCAAGGAAGTGCCGCTGCATACGGCGCTGTACCAGACCCGCCGCACCGCGCGCGCGGTGGTGCACCTGCATTCGACGCATTCGGTGGCGCTCTCGATGCTGCCGGAAATCGACCCGCGCGCGGCGCTGCCGCCGATGACGGCCTATTACCTGATGAAATGCGGCGCGACCGCGCTCGTGCCCTATTACCGGCCGGGCGATCCGGCGGTCGCCGACGCGATCAAGGGCCTCGCCGGCAAATACTCCTCCGTGCTGCTCGCCAATCACGGCCCGGTGGTCTCGGGCGAGACGCTGGAGGCCGCGGTGTTCGCGATCGAGGAGCTGGAGGAAACGGCAAAACTCTATCTGCTGCTGCGCGGGCTCAACCCGCGCTATCTGACGCCGGCGCAGGTCAAGGATCTGGCGAAGGTGTTTGGGGTGGCGTTGCCGGAGCATGGGCACGACTAGCCAATCGTTCTCGTCATTGCGAGCGGAGCGAAGCAATCCATCTCGCCACGCTAAGAAAGATGGATTGCTTCGTCGCTCTCGCTCCTCGCAATGACGCCGCAGCGGCTACAATCCCAGATACGCCTTCCTCACGTCGGGATTGCCCTTGATCTCGCTTGAGGTGCCCTGCATCTGCAGCCGGCCGGTCTGCAGGATGTAGGCGCGGTCGGCGATGTCGAGACACTCGGCAATGCGCTGTTCGACGATCAGCACGGTCATGCCGGCGTCGCGGATACGCTTCACCGCCTGAAAAATCTCGTCGACGAGTTTCGGCATGATGCCCTGCGACGGCTCGTCGAGCATCAACAACCGCGGCCGCGTCATCAGCGCACGCCCGATCGCGAGCATCTGCTGCTCGCCGCCGGAAAGCGTCTCGGCGCGCTGGTCGAGCCGCTCGGACAGCCGCGGAAACAGCTTGAACACCAGCGCCAGGGGCTCATCGCGATCTGACTTGCCCCGGTAAAGATAACTGCCGAGCCGGAGATTATCGCGCACCGACAGCCGCGGAAACAACCGGCGGTTTTCCGGCACATAGGCGATGCCGCGCGCGGTGATCATGTGCTGCGCCATGCCGTCGATGCGCGTGCCGTCGAAGGTGACGCTGCCGGAGCGCGGCCGTTCGGCGCCGGCGATGGATTTCAGAAGCGTCGATTTGCCGGCGCCATTGGCGCCCGCGACGCACACGATCTCACCCCTGGCCACTTCAATGCTGACCGCCGAGATCGCGACCAGCCCCTGATAGGCCGTGGTGACTTCATGCACCGACAGCATGACGATCCCCAAGGTAGGCGCTGATGACTTTCGGATTCCGAACCACGTCGGCGGGCTTGCCCTCGACCAGCACCTTGCCGAGGTCGAGCACGATGGCGCGGTCGACCAGCGGCATCACGATCTCCATGACGTGCTCGACCATCAACACGGTCACTCCGGTGGCGCGCACTTTTCGCACCAGTTCGACGCCGGTTTGCGCCTCGATCGGCGTCAACCCCGTCAGCACCTCATCGAGCAGCAGCAGTTTCGGTTCGGTGGCGAGCGCGCGAGCGACTTCGAGGCGACGTTTCTCCGACGGGATCAGCTGGCTCGCGAGCACGTCGGCGCGGGGGCCGAGGCCGCAGAATTCCAGCACGTCGTGGGCCTTGCGGCGCGCCTCGCGCATATGCGTGGTGCGGATCAGCGCGCCGACAATGACGTTGTCGATCACCGTCATGGTCTCGAAGCTTTTGACGACCTGAAAGGTGCGCCCGATGCCGCGCTCGCAGCGCTCCGCCGCCGGCAGCGCGGTGACATCCTCGCCGTCGAACAGGATGGACCCTTGCGTCGGCGGCAGCACGCCCGCGATCAGATTGAACAGGGTCGACTTGCCGGCGCCGTTGGGGCCGATCAATCCGACGATCTCGCCACGCCCCACGGAAATCGAGACGTCGCTGTTGGCGATCAGGCCGCCGAAGCGCTGCCAGACGCCTTTGGTTTCCAGCAGCGCCGTCATCGGGTGGCCTCCTTGCGCCGGCCCGAGAACAGTCCGACCAGCCCCTCGGGGCGCGCCAGCGAGATCAGCACGATCAGCGTGCCGTAGACGATCAGGTCGACGCCGCGGCCGGAGCCGCCGATGAAGGAGCGCGTGAGTTCGGTGAGCGGGATCAGGATGACGGCGCCCAGCACCGGTCCCCACAGGGTGCCGATGCCGCCGAGCACCGCGGGCAGCGCCATCAACAGCGAGAACTGGAAGCCCATGACGCTTTCGGGATCGATGTAGGAAACGAACTGCGCGTAAAAGCTGCCGCCGACGGCGGTGAGAAACGCCGAGACCGCCGCCGCTCCCATCTTGGAATTGAACACGACCACGCCCAGACTCTCGGCGGCATCCGGATTGTCCTTCACCGCCCGCCACCAGTAGCCCCACTTGGAATCCTCGAGCCACCAGGTCACGAACCAGGCGACACAGGCCAGCGCCAGCGCGAAATAGAAATACGGCAGCTTGCTGCGCGTGAACTGGAATTTGAGCCAGCTGTCGCCACGCACGGGAATATCGATACCGAGCGCCGCACCCGCCCAATCCCAGTTCTGGAACAGCAAGAGCGCGGTCTCGGCAATGACGATGGTGGCGATGACAAAGTAATGTCCGCGCAGCCGGAAGCAGGGATAGCCAAGCGCCATCGCAATGGCAGCGGATATCATGCCGCCGCCGATCATGCCGAACCACGGCAGCACGCCGAACTTGGTGAACAGAAGTGCTGTGGTGTAGGCGCCGAGCCCGAAATAGAGCGCGTGTCCGAGCGAGATCTGCCCGCAATAGCCGCTCAGGATGTTCCAGCTCTGCGACAGCGCCGCGTACATCAGCGTCAGAACCATGATGTTCTGGACGTAGACGTCCTTCACGAACAGCGGCACCAATGCGGCAATGGCCGCAAGACAGGCGGCGACGATGAGATCGCGGCGGCGGCGCTGGGCGAAACCCGTATCCATCAGATCGACCCGAACAGGCCGCGCGGCCGGATGAAGACCACCAGCAGATAGACCGCGTAGATGCCGACCGATTTCAGCGAGGGCGGCAGGATCAGCGCCGTGGATGCCTCCACCAGGCCAACGATGAGGCCGCCGGCAAAGGCCCCGAACACGCTGCCGAAGCCGCCGAGTGCCACCGTGACATAGGCGACCAGCGCGAACGACGCGCCGACATCGGGATAGATATAGAAGAACATCGCCATGATGGCGCCGGCCAGACCCACCAGCGCGGCACCGAGGCCCCATCCCAGCGCGAACACCCGGTTCTTGTCGATGCCGACCAGTGCCACCGCGCCGGCATCCTCGCGCGTCGCCTCGAGGGCACGGCCGAAATCGGTACGGTTGATGAAGAAATACAGTGCCCCGAACGCCGCGATCGCTACCCCCGCGCCGAACAATTGCGGGACGGGCAGGAAGATTCCCCCGATCGAGATGGTCTTGCCGCCAAGCCACGAATGCGTGACGCTGCGATAGTCGGGCGTGAAGAAGAACTGCGCAAGTCCGCGCATCACGATGGCCAACCCGAAGGTCGAAAAGATCTGCACCATGCCGGCATTGGCTTTCGCCCTGACCGCAAAGCGCACGACCAAAAGATAAACCACCGCGCCGAAGACGAACAGCGCGGCCGCGACCAGCGGCGCCGACAGCAGCGGATCGATGGCAAAGAACGCGAACAGGAAGAACGTCGCGTACATCGCGATCATGAGGAATTCACCGTGGGCGAAATTCACCACATCCATGAGACCGAAGATCAGCGCCAAACCAACGGCGATCAGGCCGTAGAGCAGCCCCATCAACAGGCCACTGGCGAGACTTTGGATGATGGTTTCGGCCGTCACGGATGCACCCCCGCCGTGGTACGTCGTCCCTGCGAACGCAGGGACCCATAACCACCGGAATTGCAATTGGAAGAAGGACGAGAGACCACGATAAAACCGATACTTCTCGGCGTATGGGTCCCTGCGTTCGCAGGGACGACACCGTGCTTGGGGTGAGCCTCCAAAAGCTACCCCTTTACTTCATCGGCCAGATGGCTTCGGCGACGGCGGCCTGCGGCGGGAAGATGGTGACGAACTTGCCGCCAACATATTGCAGCAGCACCGGATCGGCATCGTTGTTCTGGCCCATCTCGTCGAATTTTACGCGCTTCCAGGGCATGATGGTCTGTTCGCCCGGCAGGTCGGTGGCGACCAGGGCTTCGCGAATCTTGTCGCCATCGGTGGACCGGGCGCGATTGATGGCTTCCGCCATCACGATCAGGGCCATGAACTGCCGCGACGAGAAGTCGTTGAAGTCCTTGCCCGACCTTTCCTTGAACATGGAGTTGATCTTGCCGACCATCGGCCGCTTGGCCGCGAGATCGAGCGAGAAGGTACCGCGCGAGATCACCCCTTCGAGCTTGTCGCCGACAGCATCATAGAGCGCCTTTTCGGAGAAGCCGGCGTCCTGCGCGACGATGGCGTTGGGCTTGTAGCCGAGTTCGGCCATGGTCTTCACCAGGAGGATGCCGTCGGTGGTGTAGCTCGACGGCATCAGCACGTCGGCATTGGCGGCCTTGAGCTGCTGTACTTCGGCCGATAGCGACGGCGAATTGGCGCGATACTTGATGTCAGCGACCACCTTGTAGCCGCGCTCATCGGCCAGCTTGAGCTGCGCATTGCCGGAGTCGGTGCCGAAGATCGTGTCCTCATGGAACAGCGACAGGGTCTCGATCTTGATGCCCTTCTTCTTCATGGCGTCGAAGAAGTCGAACATCGCGGCCGAGATACATCTCGTCATGGGGCGCGGCGCGGAAATAGAACTTCAGGCCGCGGCGATGCAGGCTCGGGGAAGAGTTATCGGCCGAGAGGAACGGAACCTGGTAACGCTCGCAGATCTGGCTGACGGTGACCGCGACCGCGCTCTGATAGGTGCCGATGATGGCGCACACCTTTTCCTGGGTGATGAGACGTTCGGCCTCGGCGCGGCCCTTCTGCGGATCGGCCTGGTGATCGGCGAATACGAGACGGACCTTGGCGCCGCCGAGACCGGGCAGTCCCTCGCCGCGCGCCAGCGGCAGATCGAAATCGTATTTCTTGTTGATGATGTCGGCGGCGGTCTCGAAACGACTTTTGCGCATCGACGCCGATCTGCGCGCTGGCCCCGGACAGCGGATAGATCACGCCGATCACCACTTCCGGCGTCTGCGCCCGCGCCGCCATCGGCAGCAGCGCGGCGCTTGCGGTGGCTCCAAGCAATACATTCCGGCGGGAGATGGTCATCGGAAAATCCTCATGTGTCGGCGGCTATCGATGAAACGATTGAAGAGAACCGTAAAGCCTCAAAGAACGGCAAGAGCTGCCCATTAGAGCACGGCGAGCTCCTTGTTGCGCAAGTCCGTCACCAGCATCAGGCCCGGCGCATGCGTGATCGCAAACGGCAGCTTCGCCGCTGCGATCACCGCCTGCGGCGTCACGCCGCAGGCCCAGAACACCGGAATCTCATCCGCTTCCACCGGTACGGCGTCGCCATAGTCGGGCTTTGCGATATCCGCGATCCCGATCGAGTGTGGATGACCGAGGTGAACCGGAGCGCCATGCACCGCAGGAAACCGCGAGGTGATCTGCACCGCGCGGATCGCCTGCGCCGGCTTGAACGGCCGCATCGACACCACCATCGGACCGGCGAAAGGCCCCGACGGTTGGCAGGCGATATTGGTGCGGTACATCGGCACACGAACCCCGCGCTCGATATGGCGGATCGGCAGGTCGTCGGCCATCAGCGCTTCTTCGAATGAAAACGAGCAGCCGAGCACGAACGCGACGAGGTCGTCGCGCCAATGCGCCATGATATCGGTCGGTTCCTCCACCGCCTCGCCGTCGCGCCAGACGCGGTAACGCGGCAGGTCGGTCCGGATGTCGAGATCGATTCCAAGAGAGGGAATGCGCGGGTCTCCCACATCGGACATGCCGATAATGGGACATGGTTTGGGATTGAGCTGACAGAAGCGGTGAAACGAAGCCGCGAGCTTTTCCGGCAGGATCGCAAGATTGCCCTGGACGAAACCGTTGGCGACGCCGGCGGTGCTCGCCGCCATCCCGGCGCGGTAGGCTAGGCGTGCCTGCCGGCTCGGCAGCACATCCCGGCCTTCCTGGAATTGCTGACCTGCCGCAAAAATAGCCACCGGACTGCCCTGCCTATTATCTCGACAGCAGTGAACCCCAAGCATACTATAAAGTCTAATCTTACTTTCTAATCAGATTCGATCATCTGAATTTATCGCTATGGCGGCGTTGAATGGTGGACTTCAAGTCGATCGAGACATTCCTGTGGGTCGTGACGCTTGGCAGCTTCAGGGGGGCAGGCCAGAAGCTCAACACCACGCAACCGGCGATCTCGCAGCGGATTGCCCAGCTCGAGCGCGAGATGGGGGTCAAACTCCTGAACCGCGACCACCGCGCCGCCTCGCCAACGCCGAGCGGCCGGCAATTGATGGTCTATGCGGAGAAACTGATCAGCCTGCGCGCGGAGATGATGGCGGAGGTCGGCGACCGCTCGGCGATGCGCGGCGTGTTGCGGCTCGGCGTCGCCGAAACCATCGTACACACCTGGCTGTCGCGGCTGATCAAGAGCGTCAACACCGCCCATCCCAATCTATCGCTGGAAATCGAAGTCGACATTACGCCGAACCTCAGCGCACGACTGTTGGGGCAGGAAATCGAACTCGCATTGATGCTCGGGCCGCTGTCCGCCTCCGGCGTGCGCAACCGCGTCTTGTGCGACTATCCGATCGGCTTTCTGGCCAGCCCTTCACTTGGCCTCGGAACCGGTCCCCTGAAGGTTCAGGATCTGGCGAGGTTTCCAATCATCACCTTTCCGCGCAAGACCCAGCCTTATGAGATCGTGCGCGCGCTGTTCAACCGGCCCGATCTGCCACCGATCCGGCTGCACGCCAGCGCCTCGCTTGCAACCGTGATCCACATGGCGATCGAAGGGCTCGGCATCGCCGTGATCCCGACATCGATCGTGGAGAACGAACTGGCGGACGGGCGGCTGCAGCTCTTGTCGACCGACCTCAGGATTCCGCCGCTGACGTTCTCGGCAAGCTGGCTGGAATCACCCGATACGCTCGCGGTCGAACTCGTCGCCGATCTCGCCGCCGGGATCGCCCAGGACTCCACCGCCGTTATTGACGCGCCGCCGCTGGCACGTCATTGAAACGATCGCGCGCAATCTTCTGATGGCTGGAATGGCTTCATGACCCCCGTCGCATCCAATCTGCAAATCGATTCCACAAGACTTTGGGGGACGATTCACGAAACCGCGAAATTCGGCGCAACCCCGAAGGGCGGCGTGCGGCGGCTGACGCTCGGGCCCGAGGACAGGCAGGTGCGCGACTGGTTCCGCAACGCCTGCGAAGCCGCGGGCCTTGAAGTGCATGTCGATACGCTCGGCTCGATGTTCGGGCTGCGCAAGGGACGCGACATGACAAAGCCACCGGTCGGGCTCGGCTCGCATCTGGATACCCAGCCGACCGGCGGCAAGTTCGACGGGGTGCTCGGCACGCTGGCGGCGCTCGAGGTCGTCCGCACGCTGAACGATGCCGGGATCGAAACCGAAATTCCGATCTGCATCGTCAACTGGACCAATGAGGAAGGCTCGCGCTTCGCGCCGGCGATGATGGCTTCCGCGGCCTATGTCGGCGATTTCACCACCGACGATATCCTGTCGCGCAAGGATGCCGAAGGCGTCACGGTCGGCGAGGCACTGGACAGCATCGGCTATCGCGGCGACAGCCCGGTGGGCCGGCAGAAATTTTCAAGCTTCATCGAACTGCATATCGAGCAGGGCCCGATCCTCGAAGCCGAAGGCAAGACCATCGGCGTGGTCGATTCCGGCCAGGGTGTGTTGTGGTATGACGGCAAGATCACCGGCTTCGAGAGTCATGCCGGCTCGACGCCAATGCTGCTGCGCCGCGACGCGCTGGCGACATTGTCGGAGATCGTGCTGGCGATGGAAGCAATCGCGAAAAAACACGGCCCGAACGCGGTCGGCACCATCGGCGAGGCGGTCATCGCAAACCCCTCGCGCAACGTCATTCCCGGAGAAATCGCCTTCACCGTCGATTGCCGCAGCGCCGATGCGGCGATCATGGACGCGCTCGACAGGGATCTGCGCGCCGCCATTGCGGAGATCGCAGGCCGCCGCAAGGTCGACGTCACGTTCGATCTGGTCTGGCGCAAGCCGCCGACGCATTTCGATGCGAAGCTGGTCGACGCGGTGGAGAACGCCGCCAGGACGCTCGGCTTTTCCCATCGCCGTATCACCTCCGGCGCCGGCCACGACGCCTGCAACCTGAATACGAAAATTCCCGCCGCGATGGTATTCGTGCCCTGCAAGGATGGCGTCAGCCATAACGAGCTTGAGGACGCAACCCAGGTCGACTGCGCGGCAGGTGCCAATGTGCTGATGCATACCGTGCTGGCGCTCGCCGGCGTCGCTTCATAGCCGGCTGTCGGCGCGGTTTCATCGCGAGCAATGGAGATTTTCGTGCGCGGAGTGTTTGTCGATGCCAACGGATCGCTGGCGGATATTTTCGAACGGCAGAACAAGGCCGGCGATCCGGCCATACGCGTCAACCACGATGCCGACATCAAGCCGGACCAGATCCCCGCGCTGCTCGATGGCGCCGGAATCATCATCATCGATCACACGCCGTTGCCGACCGACGTCGCGCGGCGCTGCAACGGCCTGAAGCACGTCGTTTTCCTGGGCACCGGCGCGCGCAGCTACATGAATCCGGAAGAACTCGCTGAACTCGGCATCGAGGTTCATCTGATCAAGGGCTATGGCGACACCGCGGTCGCCGAATGCGCGATCGCGCTGATGTGGGCGGCGGCGCGCGGCATCGCGCAAATGGACCGCGAAATGCGCGCGGGCAACTGGCTGCGCGAGGACGGCGTGCAGCTCACCGGCAAGACGCTCGGCCTGATCGGCTTTGGCGGCATCGCCGCGGAGGTGGCGCGGATCGCACTCGGCAGCGGCATGCGCGTCGTCGCCTGGAACCGGTCGCCGAAGAAATTTGCCGGCGTCGATTTCATCGCACTCGATACGCTACTGGCGCAGAGCCACGTCGTCTCGCTGCATCTGTTGCTCAACGATGAAACCCGCGGCTTCCTTTCGCGCGAACGGATCGCGGCGATGACGCCGGGCTCCATCCTCGTCAACACCGCGCGCGGCGCCGTCGTCGACGAGGCCGCGATGATCGAGGCCTTGAAGTCGGGCCACATCCGCCACGCCGGGCTGGACGTGTTCAACATCGAGCCGCTGCCGGCGGATCATCCCCTGACCAGACTTCCGAACGTGACGCTGTCGGCCCATTCGGCATTCCGCACGCCGGAAGCCAGCGAAAATCTGATCCATGCGGCGTGGGAGCACTGCCGCAGGATTGCGACGGGGTGAAGCAAACTGCCCCCCTCATCGTCGTCCCGGCCTTGAGCCGGGACCCATAACCACCAGCCGGCCTTGCTGCGCAAGGCAATGGCCACAAGTGAAATTACAACAGACGTTTGTGGTTATGGGTCCCTGCTTTCGCAGGGACGACCACGACGAGGGAACGGCTCCCCTACTCCACCATTTCCGCGACCGCCTTGCCGCACGTCGTCGTATCGGCGTTGCCGCCGAGATCCCTTGTACGCAGCGTGCGTTCGCCGAGCGTGCGCTCGATCGCCGTGACGATGGAGGCCGCGGCATCCTTCTGGCCGAGATGTTCCAGCATCATCGCGCCGGACCAGATCATGCCGATCGGATTGGCAATCCCCTGACCCGCGATATCCGGTGCCGAACCGTGCACCGGCTCGAACACCGACGGGAAATTCCCTTCCGGGTTGATGTTGCCGGACGGCGCGATGCCGATGGTGCCGGTGCAGGCCGGCCCGAGATCGCTGAGGATGTCGCCGAACAGGTTCGAGCCGACCACGACGTCGAACCAGTCCGGATGCAGCACGAAATTCGCGGTCAGGATGTCGATGTGGTACTTGTCCCACTTCACGCCAGGATATTTCTTGCCCATCGCCTCCACGCGCTCGTCCCAGTAGGGCATCGTGATCGAGATGCCGTTGGATTTCGTCGCCGAGGTCAGGTGCTTCTTGGGCCGCGATTGCGCGAGATCGAACGCGAATTTGAGAATGCGATCGACCCCCACCCGCGTCATCACGGTCTGCTGCGTGACGAATTCGCGTTCGGTATCCGGGAACATCCGGCCGCCGACGGACGAATATTCACCTTCGGTATTCTCCCGCACCACCCAGAAATCGATATCGCCGGGCTTGCGGTTGGCGAGCGGCGACGGCACGCCGGGCATCAGCCGGACCGGGCGCAGGTTGACGTACTGGTCGAATTCCCGGCGGAATTTGATCAGCGAGCCCCACAACGAAATGTGATCGGGGATTTTTGCGGGCCAGCCGACCGCGCCGAAATAGATGGCGTCGTGCTTGCCGATTTTCGCCTTCCAGTCCTCCGGCATCATCTCGCCGTGCTTTTCGTAATAATCCCAGGAGGCGAAATCGAAATGGTCAAAATGCACGGCGACACCGTGCTTTTTCGCCGCCGCCTCCAGAACGCGCAAGCCTTCGGGCACCACTTCCTTGCCGATCCCGTCGCCGGGAATGACCGCGATCCGATATTGCTTTTTTTCGTTGCTCATCGAGAGATTCCTTGAGAGGCAGGCCCGCGCTGGTAAAGCCATTTTGTGAGGGGATTGCAATGGACCAAACTTCGCCGCGGTGCAACGCTGCACTGCAATGTTGACCGCCTCGACGGCGGCGGCCTAACAGTTGAAATTCGTGCCTCTCCCACCCCCTCAGATATCCCCATCGAGAGAGTAGTCCCATGGATCTCCATCTGCGCGGCAAACGCGTCCTGATCACCGGCGCATCCAAGGGCATTGGCGCGGC
Source organism: uncultured Alphaproteobacteria bacterium (assembly GCA_963786045.1). GTDB lineage: Bacteria > Pseudomonadota > Alphaproteobacteria > Rhizobiales > Xanthobacteraceae > Bradyrhizobium. The sequence goes on from CAWAXR010000025.1 coordinate 465,637, forward strand.
GGCCGCCGAAGCCTTTGCCGAAGAAGGCTGTCATCTCCGGCTGGCCGCCCGCAGCGGCGATCAACTGAAGGCCCTGGCGGATCGGCTGCGATCGACCCACCAGATCGACGCCACGACCCATGTCGTCGACCTGCGCAAGCCTGAGGATATCGCGCGGCTGGTGAAGGATGCCTCCGATATCGACATCCTCGTCAACAATGCCGGCGACATTCCCGGCGGCTCGATCGACAAGATCGACGAGGCGACCTGGCGCCACGCCTGGGAGCTGAAGGTGTTCGGCTATATCAACATCACCCGCGCGGTCTATGCGCAGATGAAGGCGCGCGGGCACGGGGTCATCGTCAACGATATCGGGGTTGCCGGTGAAAAGTTCGACGCCAACTACATCTGCGGCAGCACCGGCAACGCGGCGCTGATGTCGTTCACCCGCGCGCTCGGCAGCAAGAGTTTGGCCGACAACATTCGCGTGGTCGGGATCAACCCCGGCCCGGTCGGCACCGACCGCCACGTCACGCTGCTCAAGACCCGCGCCAAAACCCAGTTCGGCGACGAAAGCCGCTACAAGGAATTTCAAAAAGGCCTGCCACTCGGCCGCCCCGCGCATGCGCGCGAGATCGGCGACCTCATGGCGTTCCTCGCCTCCGACCGCTCCGGCTACACGTCGGGCGTGATCTTTACGGTCGATGGCGGTATTGCGGCGGGATGGGGGTAGCCCACGCCATCTCGCGTCATTGCAATCACCCTCAGTCGTCATGCCCGCGCTCGTCGCGGGTATCCACGTCTTTCTTTGTCACCCCGAGACGCGGATGGCCGGGACAAGCCCGGCCATGACGAGGTTAGGGTTCGCCTACATCCGCTCAAACATCTGCCGGATCATCATCGTAATCCGCCCCGTTGGCGCGAGCATCTCGTCCATGATGGTGAAATGGTTGGCGCCGGGGATCTCCTCATAGCTGACGGGCGATCCGTATTTGGCGCGGTGACATGCAAAATCCGCGGTCTGCTTTCGCAACAGCGGCAGCTCTCCACTCCCCACCGTCAGCGCCAACGGCTTCATCGCACCCTGCCCCTGCATCACCGGCGAGTTGCGGCGAGACATCGCCTCATCGAGGCCGAGCTTTTCGTTGAGATAGCTGTGGCGGATCGGCTCGAGATCGTAGATGCCGCTGATCGCCACGCCGCCCATCGACGCTGCGGGTTCGACAGCGCCATCGCCGTGAGATGCCCGCCGGCGGACCATCCGGAAACCCCGATCCGGCTGGCATCGCCGCCGAGATCGGGCAAGCGTCCGGCGAGATAATCTATACCCGCATCGATCTCTGCGACGATCTGATCGAGCGTCGCATCGGGCGCGAGCGTGTAGCCGATCAACGCGACATTGATGCCATGCGCCATGGGACCTGCGGCAAACAGCGCGAAATTCTCCTTGGCGCGCATCTGCCAGTAGCCGCCGTGGATGAACATCAGCGTCGGCGCGTTCGCGGCCGCCTTGAAGAAGTCGATGCGGTTGCGCTCGCGCGCGCCATAGCGGAGGTCGAGATGATCGGAATGTGTTGCGCGCATTTCCGCCGAACGCCGGTCCCAGCCGGCGACGATGTCGCCGCTTCCGGCCACGGCTGCGCTGTTGTTGAGGCCGCGGTCCAGATCCTGCTGGCTCAGGGCGCGCCAGTCGGGCGCGTCGAACGGCGTAGTCATGCTCAAATCTCCGGATGGTTGTCGCGTTTCCACTTTGCCGCAAAATGTTCTACAGGGCTACACAATCCGCGATCAAGAAGCGGAACGATAGGAGAACTGGATGTCATCTGATCAGGCGCTGGTGCGGTCAACGGCATGCGCGATCGTCGATAAACTCAACTCCGGCGAAGTCACGCCGCTCGATCTGCTGGACGTGCTGGAGCGGCGGATCGCGGAGGTCGATGGCAAGGTGAATGCCTTGCCGACGCTGTGCTTCGATCGCGCCCGGGCGCGGGCCAGGGAGCTGATGCAGAAGCCCAAAGGCGAGCGCGGCCTGCTGGCAGGCATGCCGATCCCGATCAAGGACCTCACCAACGTCGAGGGCGTGCTGACCACACAAGGCTCGCCGATCTACAAGGACAATGTCCCCGCGCGCTCCGATCTTCTGGTCGAGCATCTCGAAGGCAATGGCGGGGTGATCTACGCCAAATCGAACACGCCGGAATTCGGCGCCGGCGCCAACACCTTCAACGAAGTATTCGGCGCCACGCGCAACCCGTGGGACCTGTCGCGCTCCGCCGCCGGCTCCTCGGGCGGCGCCGCCGTCGCGCTCGCGACCGGCACGGCATGGCTCGCCCACGGCTCCGACATGGGCGGCTCGCTGCGCAACCCCGCAAGCTTCTGCGGCATCGTCGGCATGCGGCCGAGCATCGGCCGCGTCGCCCACACCCCGGTGGCGAAGATCGATCGCAATCTGGGTGTGCAAGGCCCGATGGCGCGCAATGTCGAGGATCTGGCGCTGTTGCTTGATGCGATGAGCGGCGAGCATCCGGCCGATCCGCTCTCCCTGCCCTCGCTGCCGTCATCGTTCCTGTCCGCCGCGCGCTCAGGCCAAGGGCCCAAGCGCATCGCCTATTCGCCCGATCTCGGCATCACCCCCGTCGATCCCGAAGTCGCAGCCATCACGCGGAAAGCCGCCTCGCGGTTCGCCGAAGCCGGGGCGATCGTCGAGGAAGCGCATCCCGACCTGCGTGAAGCCCACGAATGCTTCCATGTGCTGCGCGCGTTCGACTTCGCCATCAGCAAGGCGGCGCTCTTGCGCAGCAAGCGCGATCAGCTGAAGCCGGAGGTGATCTGGAACATCGAGGAAGGCCTCAAGCTTTCGGTCGAGCAACTCGAGCGCGCCGAAGCGCAGCGCATCGCGATGACCGCGCGCACGCTTGAGTTCTTCGCGACATACGATCTGCTGCTGACACCGGCTACCATCGTCGCGCCATTTCCTGTCGAGAACCGTTATGTCGCCGAATGCGCAGGGCATAAATTCGACAACTACGTCGAGTGGCTCGGCATCGTGTATGCCATCACGCTGGTCTGCTGCCCGGCACTGTCCTTGCCGTGCGGGTTCACCGCCTCAGGCCTGCCGGTCGGACTGCAAATGGTGGCGGCGCCGCGTGGCGAGGCGCGCCTCCTCGCCGGCGCCAGGATGCTGGAAGATGTTCTGGGTCTGCGCGGCACGACCCCGATCGATCCGAGGCCCGCGCATTAGCGCTGTTCGGAAAGAGGCCCGGTACGGGATTACTGCCGGGATAGGCCGCGATTTGGGCGCTGGTGAATGGCGCCTGCGCCGCTATAATCGTCCGACAAAGACCACGAAGGCGCGACCTTACGCGCAACGACAGGGGAACGCCTGGAATGTCCGGAAAGTTGCGAATTCACGTCGACCAGGACAAATGCCAGGGGCACGCCCGCTGCAAATCGCTGGCGCCCGAACTGTTCGAGCTCGATGAATTCGGCAATGCGCGCGAGATCGGCGACGGCTTCGTCCCCAAAGGGCTTGAAGACAAGGCGTGGCTCGCCCGTGCCAACTGCCCGGAAATCGCGATCGACGTGACCGAGGAATAAACCAGCCTCGCCCGGATTTGAGCCAATGATCCGGAATGCATCGGGCGAGCGGAACCAGGAGGAAATTGCCTGATGTCCAATCAAGCCGCCGTTACCGATTGGGTTCACGATTTCGACCATACCGATCCGCGCTGGACCGAGAATCCGTTTCCGATCTGGAACGAACTCCGCGCGACAAGCCCCGTGGTTCATACCGAGCGCTTTCTCGGCTGCTACCTGCCGACCACCTTCGAGGCGGTGAAACAGATATCCTACGACACCGAACATTTCTCGTCCCGCCGTGTGGTGGTGCGCACCGTCCGGCCGGAACCGCCGTACCCCTCGCCGCCGATTACGTCCGATCCGCCGGAACACAAGCCGGCGAAACAGTTGCTGTTGCCGTCATTCACGCCCGACGCCGTGAAGAAACTCGAACCCCGGGTTCGCGCGATCTGCAACGAACTGATCGACGAATTCATCGCCGAGGGAAGATGCGATGCCGCGGCGCGCTACAGCAAGCACATTCCGGTTCGCGCGATCGCCCACATGCTCGGCATCCCGAAAAAGGACAGCGAGCTTTTCATCAAATGGATTCACGAAATTCTCGAGCTTGGCATCAAGGATGACAGCGTCCTGATGCGGGCGGTTCAGGAGATGAGCGGATATTTCGTCACGCAGATCGAGCAACGCAAGAAACATCCGACCGACGACCTGATTTCGACGTTGATGAATGCGCGGGACAGGAACGGACAACCCTTGTCCGAGGCGCACGTGCTGGGTTCGCTGCGGCTGCTGTTGATCGCAGGCATCGACACCACCTGGAGCGCGATCGGCGCGTCGCTGTGGCACCTGGCGAGGACGCCCGCGGATCGCGAACGTCTGATCGCCGAGCCCGGGCTGATGCCGACCGCGATCGAGGAATTCCTGCGTGCCTATTCGCCGGTGACGATGGCGCGCGAGGTCATGAAGGAGACCGTAATCAGCGGCTGTCCGGTCAAGCCCGGCAACATGGTTCTGTTGTCGTTTCCCGCCGCCAACCGCGACCCGACCGTCTTTCCGGATGCCGACAAGGTCGTGATCGACCGCAAGCAAAACCCTCACGCCGCATTCGGCCTTGGCATTCACCGCTGCGTCGGTTCCAATCTCGCGCGCATGGAAATGACGGCTGCGATCGAGGAATGGCTGAAGCGCATTCCGGAGTTCAGGCTCGACCCGGCCGGCAAGGTCACCTGGTCGGAAGGCACCGTGCGCGGACCGCGGCAGCTCCCGATGCTGCTCGGAAAGACCGGCTAAAGTATCGTTCCCCTGCTCTTTCATTTACAAGGCTCATTCGTATACAAGCGTATTACGACGCGCCCATTCGCAATTTCCGGGGAACCAAACGTGATAGATCATGCTGCAAGCCTGAGTGCCGACGACCGCCTTGACGTCCGCGACGTGGAACGCCGGGTCAAGGCGATCTTCATCGGTTCCGTCGGCAATCTCGTCGAATGGTATGATTTTTACGCCTACACGGCGTTCGCCCTCTACTTCGCGCCGGCCTTCTTTCCGAACAGCGACCCGGTGGTTCAGCAGCTCAACGCCGCCGTGCTTTTTGCCGCGACCTTCCTGATGCGGCCGCTCGGGGGCTGGCTGTTCGGCTATATCGCCGACCGTCACGGCCGCCGGCTGTCGCTGACGCTGTCGGTGGTCTGCATGTGCTTCGGCTCGCTGATCATCGCGGTGACGCCGACCTACGCCTCGATCGGCATGGCCGCGCCGGCTATCCTGGCGATCGCGCGCGTCATCGAGGGGTTGAGCCTGGGGGGCGAATACGGCGCCAGCGCGACCTACCTGAGCGAAGTCGCCGACGCCAAGCACCGCGGCTTCTATTCGAGCTTTCAATACGTCACCCTGATCGGCGGCCAGCTCACCGCGATCATTGTCCTGCTATTGCTGCAAAAGGTGTTTCTGACGCCGCAGGAGTTGCAGGCGTGGGGCTGGCGCATTCCCTTCGTGATCGGCGCCTTGCTGGCGGTTTTCGCCGCAGTGATGCGGCGCAATCTGCACGAAACCGAGGCGTTCGAAGAAGCGAGCAAGATCGCCAGACCGACCGGCTCGATTACAGGCCTCCTGAAATATCCGCGTGAGCTGTTGCTCGTCGTCGGCCTCACCGCCGGTGGCACCGCCGCCTTCTACACCTTCACGACCTATATGCAGACCTTCGTCAAACTGTCGGTCGGCCTCAGCGCCGACCAGACCACTTTTGTGATCTTCGGCTCGCTGGTTTTCGCAACCCTGCTGCAGCCGATTTACGGCGCGCTGTCGGACCGGATCGGCCGCAAGCCGCTGCTGATCTTTTTCGGCGTCGTCGGCACGTTTGCAACGATACCGATCCTGACCACGTTGAAGGAGACCAAGTCGCCGCTGATGGCGTTCCTGCTGATTTGCGCGGCCTGGATCTTCGTCGCCGGCTACACCTCGATCAACGCCATCGTGAAGGCCGAGCTGTTCCCCACCAAGGTTCGCGCGCTCGGCGTCGGCCTGCCCTACGCCATCACGGTGTCGGTATTCGGCGGTACCGCGCCCGCGGTCGCACTGTATTTCAAGAGCCTCGGACACGAGGACTGGTTCTATTACTATCTCAGCGGCATGATCTTCCTCTCGCTGATTATCTACACGACGATGCGCGACACCAAGCATGAATCGGCGATGCATCGTCACGAGTAGCGAAGCAATCATCCTTCTGGAGGCCGACGATGCCGACCGAACGCTTTCAATTCACCGGTTCGGACGGCCACCAATTGGCCGCCGCGCTGGACACGCCGGAAGGCGAGATCCGCGCCTACGCTCTGTTCGCGCACTGCTTTACCTGCGGCAAGGACGTGCTGGCGGCAAAGCGGATCGCGGTGGCGCTGGCTGCAAAAGGCATCGCGGTCCTGCGGTTCGACTTCACGGGTCTTGGCTCCAGCGAAGGTGATTTCGCCAATTCCACATTCTCCTCGAATGTCGTCGATCTCGTGCGGGCCGCCGACCATCTGCGCGAAACCCGAAAAGCGCCCGCGATCCTGATCGGACACAGCCTCGGCGGCGCCGCGATCCTCGCCGCCTCGGCGCAAATTCCCGACGCCAGGGCCGTCGTCACCATCGCCGCCCCCTCCGACCCCGCGCACGTCACCGGTCTTTTTGCCGATCGCATCGAGGATATTCACGCGCGCGGCAAGGCGGAGGTCGCGCTCGCGGGCCGGCCGTTCACCATCACCCGCCAGTTCCTCGACGACATCGCCGAGCACGGCCTGATGGCGCATGTCGCCAGCTTGCACAAGGCTTTGCTCGTCATGCATTCACCGACGGACGACACCGTCGGCATCGACAACGCGACCCGCATCTTCGTGGCGGCCAGGCATCCCAAGAGTTTTGTTTCGCTGGCCGGCACCGACCATCTGCTGAGCGACCGGCGGGATTCCGCCTATGTCGCCGACGTCATCGCCGCCTGGGCCTCGCGTTACCTCGAGCCCGTGGTGTCGGAGCAAGCAACCGATCGCGGCGAGATCCCGCGCCATGTCGTGGTTCGGGAGACCCGCAACAGCAAGTTCCAGCAGACCGTCACGATCGGGCCGCATCGTCTGCTCGCCGATGAGCCCGTGACCGCCGGCGGCGAGGACACCGGACCGGGACCGTATGACCTGCTGCTGGCCGGCCTTGGCGCCTGCACCTCGATGACCATGCGGCTTTATGCCGACCGCAAATCACTCCCGCTGGAGCGGACCACGGTGACACTGAGTCACCGCAAGATCCATGCGGGAGATTGCGCCGAATGCGAGACCAGGGAGGGAATGCTCGACCAGATCGATCGGGTCATTGCCATGGAGGGCGCGCTGGACGCCGAACAGCGCAAGAGGTTGATGGAAATCGCCGACAAGTGCCCGGTACACCGCACCCTGACCTCGGAGATCCATATCGTGACACGGCTTGCGGATTGAAGAACCATCTGTGGATTGCTTCGCTTCCGCTCGCAATGACGGCGTATAGACGCTAGGGCCGCAGGATGATGCGGTCCCGCGAGGAACCCGCGACCGCCAGAAAAGCGGCCTTGGCCTCCTCCAGCGGATAGATCGCGTTTGGCTTGATTGGAAACGGCTTGAGATGCCCGCCGGCGAAGCCGAGACCGAGGTCGCTCAGCACCGCCCCGGTCGCGGTCGACGACAGACCGAGCGTATCGATGCCGATATAAGTGTGCTGACCGCGGTAGAATTCCAGGATATTGAACTGCACGATCCGGTCGATGGCAGAAATGAGGATCTGACGTCCCCGCACGGCCAGCGACTTGTGCGCCGCCTGGAAATAGGGATCGCCGACGGTGTTGAACACGATGTCGGCCCCCTTGCCCTCGGTAAGCTCGCGGACACGCGTCGCGACGTCCACCGCCGAGGCGTCAATGACCTCGACGCTGGAATTGGCGTGACCTTCGTAACGCTCGTTCCTGCGCACCACGCCGATCACGCGCGCGCCGCGCCAGCTCGCGATCTGTACCGCGGCCTGCCCGACCTTGCCGTTGACGCCCATCACCAGCACCGTGTCGTGCTTTTTCGGCATCCCGGCACGGTGAAAGCCTTCGATCGCCGTGACAAAGGGAACGCCGATCCCCGCGGCCTCCTCCCACGAGAGGCCTTTCGGCTTCTCCACCACGGCGTCGGCTTCGACGGCAAGGTGGGTGGCGTGCGTGCCGTCGCGCCGGATCCCGAGGTCGCCGGACGAGCCGAACACTTCGCGGCCGATCATGCCGGCCGGACCATCGATCACGATCCCGGCATAGTCGCGGCCGGGCGTACGCGGAAATACCGCGTAAGCCATCAGGCCGGTCGCGGCCTTGACGTCGGATGGGTTGACGGCCGCCGCCTTGACCTCGATCAGCACCTGGTTTGCCGCCCGCGACAGCGTTCGCCGCTCGATCACCGGCGCCAGCGACGCCGGCGTTTCCGCCTTCGTCAGCAGGCGCACGCAGCGCGCATCGAATTCAAGAGGTTGGCTGTCTGGCTGGGCTGTCGGCATGGATATTTCCGCTTTCTCAGGTGTCCTGAGAAACAGCAGTTACCCTTTCGGACGCTTGTCGTAAACACGCTTCGCCTTGCCAAGCGAACGTTCAAGCGTCTCCGGCGCCACCGCCTTGACCCGGGCGGAAATCCCGATCGTGCTCTTGATGTGATGGGCGACCCGCTCGACGTGCTCGACGAGCCCGCTGCCGTCCCAGCTTTCATGTCGCGCTTCGGCAAGCACCGTCATCTCGTCCATTCTTCCCTCGCGGGTCAGCTCAATCACAAAATGACCGCCACACCAATCGGTCGCAAGCAGCGCTTCCTCGATCTGGGTCGGGAATACATTGACGCCACGCAAGATGATCATGTCGTCGGAACGCCCGGTGACCTTCTCCATCCGTCGCATGCCCGGCCGTGCCGTGCCCGGTAACAACCGCGTGAGATCGCGGGTACGATAGCGAATGATCGGAAAGGCTTCCTTGGTCAGCGAGGTGAAAACAAGCTCGCCCTTTTCGCCGTCGGGCAGCACCGCGCCGGTTTCGGGATCGATCACCTCCGGATAGAAATGATCCTCCCAGATATGCAGGCCATCCTTGGTCTCGATACATTCCTGCGCGACGCCCGGGCCGATCACCTCGGACAGGCCATAGATGTCGGTGGCGTCCATGTCGAAGGATTGCTGGATCTCGGCGCGCATCGCGTTGGTCCATGGCTCGGCGCCGAAGATGCCGATTTTCAGCGACGATTTTCGCGCGTCCAGGCCCTGGCGCTTGAACTCATCCAGGATCGCCAGCATGTAGCTCGGCGTCACCGTGATGATGTCGGGGCGAAAGTCGTTGATGAGTTGCACCTGCCGCTCGGTCATGCCGCCGGAGATCGGCACCACGGTGCAGCCGAGCCGTTCGGCGCCGTAGTGCACGCCCAGACCGCCGGTGAAGAGGCCATAACCATACGCATTGTGGATGATCATGCCGCTGCGGCCGCCGGCGGCGCGGATCGAGCGGGCCATGACGTCCGACCACATTCCGATATCGGCCCTGGTGTATCCGACCACGATTGGCTTGCCGGTGGTGCCGGAAGAGGCGTGGACACGAACCAGCTTTTCGCGCGGTACCGCGAACATGCCGAAGGGATAATTGTCGCGAAGATCCGTCTTCGCCGTGAACGGAAATCTGGCGAGATCGGAGAGCTGCCTGAAGTCCGACGGATGCACGCCGGCCTTGTCGAAGGCGCTTCTGTAATGCGCGACATGGTCGTAGGCGTGCGCGAGCGACCAGGCCAGCCGTCTGGTCTGCAGCGCCATGATCTCGTCGCGGGATGCGCGCTCGGCGTCATCCATCTCCGGGATATAGCCGCTCGATCCGGGTCGAAGGTTGGCAGTTTCCATCGCGCGTTTCCCTGGAGCTGTCATTTATGCTTGGCGTCCGTTTCCGGCTCCGGCAGCCATGTGCCGCCGACGCTGCGGGAATGACCGCGAAACTCGGCTATCACGGCATCGCCCGCGGTGACCCGCACATCGTAGATGCCGGAGCGCCCGCTGCGCGAAATCTCGCGCGCGGTCGCAACCAGGAGATCGCCGAGCTTGCCCGGCCGGATGAAGGTGATGTTGCCCTGGGCCGCGACGACGCGCTCGTTGTGGCTGTTGCAGGCGAAGGCAAACGCGGAATCGGCAAGGGTAAAGATGAAGCCGCCATGGGCGATCCGCTGGCCGTTGACCATATGCGGCTCGACCCTCATCGTCAGCGTCGCCTGGCCCGGCTTGACCTCGACGATCTTCATGCCGAGGCCTTTGCTGGCGTCGTCGTCCTTCCACATCGCATCCGCGCAGGCGCGCGCGAGATCGTCCGGCGATAGCGTAGCCTTGACGTTCACTGCGGCCTCCCGGGTATGGGACTCATTGAAACGAGCCTCTTGAAGTGCCTTAGTCTTGGGGCGAAGTAATCGAGGTGTCAACGATCTCGCAACAGCTAGACGTGGTCGTAATCCACCACGACCCTGCCGGTCGTCGGCCGTGCCTGACAGGTGAGGATGAACCCCTTTTCCAGTTCCCACGGCTCCAGCGAATAGTTCACTTCCATCTGCGCCGCTCCCTCGACGAGCTTGGCGCGGCAGGTCGAGCACATTCCGCCCTTGCAGGCGAATGGCAGGTCGACGCCGGCGCGCAAGGCCGCATCCAAAATGGCTTCGCCTTCGGCGACGGGCACTTCGCGGCGTTTGCCGTCGATGATCAGCGCGGCCATGGCCTTCGGCGGGGCGCTCGCCGGCACGACGGTTTTCGGGCGCGGCTTGCCGCCGAATTCCGAGACAAATCGCTCGACATGAATCCGGTCGGCCCCGATGCCGATATCCCGGCAGGTCGCCTCGATATCCTCGCTCATGCCGGCAGGGCCGCAGATGAAAACATGGTCAACGCTTGCCGCCGGCACCATGGAGCGCAACAGCACCCGCACCTTCTCGCCATCGAGCCGGCCATGCAGGATCGGGATATCCTGCTCTTCACCCGAGATGACATGAAACACCGACAGCCGCTCGATAAAGCGGTCCTTGAGTTCCTCGAGTTCCTCCCGAAACAGCATGCCGCCCGTCGAACGGTTGCCGTAAAACAGGAAGAAGCGGCTGTTCGGTTCGCACGCCAGCAACCCCTTCACGATGGAAAGGATCGGCGTGATGCCGGAGCCGGCGGCAAAGCCGACATGAACGCGCGCCCCGGAAGGTTGAGGCACAACACCAAAGCGGCCGGTCGGCGTCATGACGTCGAGTTCGTCGCCGCGCTTGAGCTCATCGGCGGCCCAGCTCGAGAACGCGCCGCCATCGACCTTTTTCACCGCGATGCGTAGCTCCCCGTCATCAGGGCCGGAGCAGATCGAATAGGAGCGACGCACCTCCTCGCCGTCCATCGTCGTTCGCAAGGTCAGATATTGGCCCGGGGAAAAGCGGTAGTCGTCTTCAAGCTCCCCAGGGATCGCAAAGGTCAGCGACACCGCATCGGCGGTTTCGCGGCGCAGATCGTTCACAGCCAGGCGATGGAAGCGCGGTGCATGGGACATTGTAAATCTTGGAGCTCTCCCTCCCCGTCATTGCGAGGAGAAAAACGACGAAGCAATCCATTCTTCCTTTTTGCGGGCGAAATGGATTGCTTCGCTTCGCCCGCAATGACGGCTTGAATTACGATTTCAGTGGCACTTGAAATAGTCGAACGGTTCGCGGCAGTCCTTGCAGCGCCACAGCGCCTTGCACGAAGTGGAACCGAACTCGGAGAGCACTTCGGTATTTTTTGAGCCGCATTGCGGGCAGGCCACCTGCTCCACACCGAACAGCGCCCGCCGGGAGCCGGCGGCCCGCGGCGGCGCAATGCCGTATTCCCTGAGCTTGCGGCGGCCGGCTTCGCTCATCCAGTCGGTGGTCCAGGCGGGCGACAGCACAGTACGAACTTTTGAATTGCGAAAGCCCTCACGTTCCAACGCGAGCTCGATTTCGAGCGTGATCATGTTCATCGCGGGGCAGCCGGAATAGGTCGGTGTGATCGTGACCACGGCGCGACCCTCGTTAATCGCGACCTCACGCAGCACACCGAGATCGGCAATCGTCAGAACCGGAATCTCGGGGTCGACCACGCCGGCCGCAGCCTCCCAGGCGCGCTGCCGCAGCTCCGTATCGTCAAACATGGCGATCACCATGTAGCCCCCGGAAATGTCCGCTGCATCGACTGCAATTCGCTGAGCAGATGCCCGAGATGCTCGCTGTGGCGCCCGCTGCGGCCGCCTTGCTGCATCCAGCCGCTCTTGGGCAGAGCGAGCGTTGCTTCGCTTACGATATCGGAAACCAGTTTGAGCCATTGCGCGTGCAAGATCGCGGGATCGACGGCGATACCCGCATCGACAAGAGCGCGCTCGCCGTCGTCAACCTCAAACATCTCACCCGTAAAGGCCCAGAGATCGTCGATCGCGGCCTGCGCGCGGGCGTGGCTCTGCTCGGTGCCGTCGCCGAGCCGGACGATCCACTCCGAGGAATGCCTGACGTGATAGGCGCTTTCCTTCTCGGATTTCGCCGCGATCGCCGCAAGGGTCGCATCATGCGATTTCATCATCGCACGCCAATAGAGATCGGCGAACACGGCGTAGAAAAACTGCCGCACCATCGTGCGCGCGAAATCGCCGTTCGGCTGCTCTACGAGGAGAAGATTGCGGTACTGCCTGATGTCGCGCAAGTAAGCGAATTTATCTTCGTCGTTGCCCTTGCCCTCGACTTTGGCGGCATACGAGTAGAGTTCGCGCGCCTGACCGAGCAGATCGAGTCCCATATTGGCCAACGCCATGTCCTCTTCGAGCATCGGCGCGTGGCCGCACCATTCCGACAGCCGGTGCCCCAGAATCAGCGCGTCGTCGGCGCGGCGCAGCGTGTACAGCACCAGCGGCGTTTCGGAGACGGAAATGGACGCGACAGCCATGTTCACCACTTGCTCTTCCTCATCCTGAGGAGCGCGAAAGCGCGTCTCGAAGGATGGCCACGGGCTTCATGGTTCGAGACGACGCTTACGCGCCTCCTCACCATGAGGGATAAAAAACTCACATATGCCCGACTTCTTCCGGAACGTCGTAGAATGTCGGGTGACGGTAGATCTTGGATTCCGCGGGCTCGAACATCATGCCCTTCTCGGCAGGGTCAGACGCGGTGATGGCGCTCGACGGCACCACCCAGATTGACAATCCCTCGCCGCGGCGAGTGTAGATGTCGCGCGCGGCCTGCAGCGCCAGCGTCGCGTCGGCGGCGTGCAGCGAGCCGACATGCTTGTGCGCCAGGCCATTGCGGCTGCGAATGAAGACTTCCCACAGCGGTGTGTTCGGCGTGGCCATTGTGATCTCCATGATTTCTATTCGGCGGCCTGTGCGGCCTGCCGGTATTTGCGCTTTTCGGCGTAGGCCGCGGCCGCCTCGCGCACCCAGGCGCCTTCTTCATGCGCCTTGCGCCGCGCCGCCATCCGATCGCGGTTGCACGGACCGTTGCCGGCCAGCACCTGCTTGAATTCGTCCCAGTCGATCGCGCTGTATTCCCAGTGTCCGGTCGACTCGTTCTGCTTCATGCCGGGATCGGGAATCGCCAGCCCGAGATATTGCGCCTGCGGCACCGTCGCATCGACGAATTTCTGCCGCAGTTCGTCATTGGAGAAGCGCTTGATCTTCCATCTTGTCGAGGTGTCGCTGTGCTGGCTCGCCTGGTCGGGCGGGCCGAACATCATCAGCACCGGCCACCACCAGCGGTTCAGCGCGTCCTGCGCCATGTCCTTCTGCTCCGGCGAGCCGCGCGCGAGCGTCAGCATGATCTCGTAACCCTGCCGCTGATGAAAGGATTCCTCCTTGCACACGCGGATCATCGCGCGCGCATAGGGCCCGTAGGAACAGCGGCACAGCGGAATCTGGTTCATGATCGCCGCGCCATCGACCAGCCAGCCGATCACACCGATATCCGCCCAGGTCAGCGTCGGGTAATTGAAGATCGATGAATACTTCGCCTTCCCGGCCAGCATCTGGTCCACCAGCTCTTCGCGGGAAGTACCGAGCGTCTCGGCGGCGGCGTAAAGATAAAGTCCGTGGCCGCATTCGTCCTGCACTTTGGCGAGCAGCGCCGCCTTGCGGCGCAGCGACGGCGCGCGCGTGATCCAGTTGCCTTCCGGCAGCATGCCGACGATTTCGGAATGCGCGTGTTGCGAAATCTGCCGCGTCAGCGTCTTGCGGTAGGCGGCGGGCATCCAGTCGTTCGGCTCGATGCGCTCCTCGGCGTCGATGCGCGCCTGGAACTGCGCCGCCCGCGCGGCGTCCTCGACATTGCGATCCTCGGCTTCCGACGTATTGAGCGCCTGGGTGTACACGCGCCGACCTCCCGGACTATTTCCGCCAGATATATAACACAAATATCAATATGCAATATAATTCTGTAACATATCATCCGCCGAAACGGCGCGCCAGCCCGGCGCCGGCGGCCGGCAACGGGCCGTTTTCGTTCAGCCCGTTGCGGTCGAGCCACTGCTCGGAGGCTGGCAACAGTCCGCGATAGATCTCGCCGCAAAGCTGGCGGGCCGCACGCCCCGGCCAATCCGCGGGCAATAACACCGCCGGCAGCAGCGGGTCGCGCAGCACCACCCGGCGGTAGTAATGGATCAGCAAAATCCGCGCGGTGAATGCATCCAGCTCCGACAGCCGCGCACGCCGGCCGATCCAGCCGCGCAACGGTTCGAAAGTTTTCATGAATTTCAGGTAGGCGTCCGCGGTGCGGTCGAGCGGCCAGCTTTCGCTGAGCAGGCGCCGGCCGCTGTCGTCCTCGGCGGATACTTCGAGCCGGATCGCCGATGCGGCCTCTTCCGGAATTGGCACGCCCGATGGCGCTACCCACACGCCGGGCAGCGGGCTGCCGAAACCGGCATTTTTGAGCGCCTCGCGCGAGGCTTCGCGGTCCAGACCGTTGCCGATCAGCAGCAGTTCAAAACGCCCGGTCCAGTCCGACGGCTGCGGATCGTAGATATGTTTGGTTGCAGCATCAAAGGTTTGCCGGCCCTTCTTCACCAGACGATAAAAGCTGTTGCGGCCGACCTTCTCGCGCTCGAGCCAGCCGTCGGCCGCAAGGCGCGACATCGCGGTGCGCACCACGCCGCTGTCGATGTCGAGTGCCTCGAAGAATTCCAGCAGCGTTCCGAGCCAGACCGAACCGCCACGCGGCACGATCGCGTCACCGAACACGGTGATGACGATGGAGCCGGTGCGCGAAGGTTCGCGCTTGAGCTGGTCGATGATGCGGGCAAGCGGCTGCGGCATGGCCAACGCATAGCGCGTTTTGGGGATTTACAAAAACGCCGGCCTACTCCGACCTCATCCTGAAGAGCATCGCAAAGCCATGCATCTCGAAGGATGAAAGCCGCCGGACTGAAAAATGCCTCGGTACTGGCGCCCGGCTCTACCGGTTGGGATCGGGATAGACGATGCTGCGCCAGCCGCTGCGGTCGAACGGCTTCCACTGGCCTTCGGGCTGGGCGAGACGATCGGCCACCGCGTAGACGACGGCCGGGTGATGGCCCATGCCGCAATGGCTGCTTTCGACTTCGATACTTTCGGACGTCGCAGAGGCCTTTTCCTTGCAGCCCTGCCACGCGCAGATGCCATCGGTGCGGCTGAAGATCGCGGTGGTCGGCACCGGCGGCGTTTCCGCCAGCAATCCACCAAACCGCTTATCGTCCTCGTCGGCACGGCGGCCGCTTGCCATCTCATAGACTCGCCAGGCGTTGGTGGCCTTCGGGCTGCCCGCGAACGGGCTGCCGAGCGTGATGACCGCGCGCACGCGATCCGGCATCATCTTTGCGAGCTGCCGCGCATAGAGACCGCCAAGGCTCCAGCCGACCATGCTGATCTTGCGCTCGTACGTATCGCTGAGTTCGTGCACCAGATCGACCATCGCTTGCTGCACGCCGTGACGAAGGCCGAGATTGCGACCCTGCCGCCAGCCGCTGACCGCATAACCGCGGTTTTTCAAGAAGCCGCGCAACGGCCGCGTCGACATGTCCGAGGCCACAAGTCCGGGCAAGACCAGCACCGGATGCCCGTCTCCCTTCGGCGCCAGGCTGAGCAGCGGCAATGCGCCGATGAACGCTCCGAGTTCATGGATGGCCCGGCCTTCGAGAAACATCAGGGCTCTCGACGGCGGGCGCAGTGTCTGGGCGGTGGCGGACATCTTATCTGCTCCTCCCGGCCAACCCGACAAGCTGGCCATTTAGTCAGTTTTGGGAAACCCGGCCTTACGCAGCTCGTTCCGCAGTGCAACAATTTCTGGAGAGCTATGACCCTGATTCCTTCATTCAAGCGGCTGCCGCCGAACCGGACAATAGGTCTCAACACTTAAAGCCAACGCCGTAATCTAAAAGTCACAACAGCCGCAGCAGGAACTCGGCGCTGTAGAGGCCCAGGCCTGCCAATCCGCCGATCAATGATCCGTTGAAACGGATATATTGCAGATCCCGGCCGATGTTGATTTCGATCAGGGAGATCAACTGCCGCATGTCCCAGGCCTTGACCTGATCGGAGATGAAGCTGGAGACGCCGCTCTTCTGATCGGCGACAAAACTTCGCAGCACGGCAACGAAGCCCTGGTTGATTTCGGCGCGCAGCTCCGAATCCACAGCGAGCGTCTCGCCCGCTTTCACGAACATTGCGGCAAGATGCTGCAACAGCACCTGGCTCTCGCCGCTGGCGCTGCGCTCGATGAAGACCCGCGCGTTCGACCAGACCGTGCGCGCAAGGTCGCCGAGTTCGGGACGCGCAAGCAGGTCGCGCTTCAAGCCATCGATGCGATCGGCAAAGCTCCTGTCGCTGCCGAGCCGGTCGACGAACGACAACACCATGCGATCGAACTCGCCGCGGAACGGATGATCCGGATCGCTGCGGACCTCTTCGAAGAAGGCGGTCACGGAGGCCACGATCTTTTTCACCAGAAACTTGTCGGCGCGGTAGAGCTTCAGGAGCGTCGGCAGTTCACCGCGGATTTTCTCTCGGATCATGGCCATGGTTTCGGCTTGCGTCAGCGTTTGGTGCACGGCGCTCAACATGTCGTCGAGCAGCCCCTGATGGCGGCCCTCGGCCACGAAAGCGCGCAGCGTTCCGGCGGCGAGCGGCGCAAGGTCGATTCCCTGCAACTGGGTGGTGATGCGGCGGGTAATAAAGGCCATCAGGCCGGAGGTTTCCGTCGCCGTCACCGCCTCAGGCAAAAGCCGCAGCATGAAGCGGGCCAGATCGGCGCTGCGTTTGCGGTCGCGCAGCCAGTCGGCGATGAAGGAGCCGAAGTCGATCTGACGCAATTTGGCTTCGACGGGCCCGGCTTCGAGAAAATGCACCTCGATGAACTCGCCGAGCTTGTCGGCGATGCGGTGCTGATTGCCCTGGATGATCGCGGTGTGCGGGATCGGCAGCCCCAGCGGCCTCCTGAACAGGGCCACGACGGCGTACCAGTCGGCCAGGCCGCCGATGGTGGCGGCTTCCGCAAACGCCGCGACAAAGCCGAAGGCCGGGTGCACCGGCAGCAACAGCTTCGCAATCACGAATAATGTCAGCGTGCCGGCAAGAACCAGCGTCGCCAGCGCCTTGATCCGCCGCAATTCGGCCGCGCGCGCGGCATCGCCAGGTGTGTCGAATGAAAATGTGCTGGAAGGCGGCATGGCGGCTTTCGAAGCGAATGGTAGGCCTACATAGCTACTGCGCACTCTGCCGTCATCCTCACCGGCGCACTGCATCGCCTACCGAACGCGATACGCCTCGCAATCGGCGCGCGCCGCAGAACCGGAACCCGCAAATCCCTTGCGGGTCTGAGGATGTCTGGATCAACCGCGCACCGCTTGTGGTTATCCTCCCCCGAAAACGCCATTTGTAGAGGGAAGGCGGAATAACCTGGGTGATATTCGGTTCCAGCAGTCCCGGCCCGACCGCTGGCCGCGCGACGTCCCCAAAGTTCATGATTTAGATCAAGGACCACCGCTCCGAGGAGTGCAAGCATATTTCAAAATGGGAAATGCATCGCATCTTCGGATAGCAAAGCGGAGGACGACACTATGAGCGACATCAAGTGGCTTCGGAGGAGCCAAGCGCTGGGTATCCTCCTTTCGGCGGCGGTATGGTTCCCGCCGACGGCAGGCATATCGCAGACGGCCAAATCAACCCCGACAACCGAGTCAGTGCTGCGGGTGGTCCCGCATGCGAACCTCACACTGCTCGACCCGGAGTGGACATCGATCTACATCACCCGCAATCACGGCTACATGATCTATGACACATTGTTCGCGCTGGACAGCAGCGGCAAGCCGCGTCCGCAAATGGTCGACACCTGGAGCGAATCGCCTGACCGACTGACGTGGACTTTCAAGCTCCGCGACGGTCTGAAGTGGCATGACGGCCAGCCCGTCACGGCCGAAGATTGCGTCGCTTCGCTCAAGCGTTGGGCCAAGCGCGATGGCGCCGGAATGCAACTGTTCGACGTGGTTGCAGACCTCTCGGCGGCGGACTCCAAAACAATCATCATGAAGATGAAAGCACCTTATAACTACGTGCTGGAAGCGCTCGGGCAGCTCTCCTCCTTCGTTCCCTTCATGATGCCGAAGCGCATCGCCGAGACCGATCCCTTCACCCAGATTCACGAATATGTCGGTTCGGGCCCCTTCGTCTTCAAGCAGGACGAATTCGTTCCCGGCGTTAAATCGGTCTACCTCAAGAACCGCTCATACGTGCCGCGGCAGGAGCCACCCTCGTTGGCCTCCGGCGGAAAGATGGCGAACGTCGATCGTGTCGAATGGGTCAGCTACCCGAGTTCGGAAAAGGCCGTCAATGCGCTCGTCGCCGGCAAGGTCGACTACATCGAATCGCTCGAGCCGAAATTCATCTCACGGCTGGAGAAACGCAATGACATCGTGGTCGCCTTGACCGGACCGGCTCCCTTCATTGGGATGGCGAGATTCAATCATCAGGCACCGCCTTTCGACAAACCGGAGATTCGCCGTGCCGTGATGATGGCGATGACGCAGCCCGACTACATGGAAGCCGCGATCGGCCCGCGTAAATACTGGCACGCGTGCTATTCGGTATTCCCGTGCAAATCACCGTTCGCGACCGAGACCGGCAGCGAGTTCATCAAGAACGGCAATCTGGATGCCGCGAGGAAAGCGCTGCAGGCCGCCGGCTATGACGGCACCCCGGTAGTAATCCTGAACGCGGTCGACATCCCCCAGATCGCCGCCTTCACGAAAGTAACGGCCGCGAAACTGCGCCAGATCGGCATGAAGGTCGAGGTCAAGGATACGGATTGGGCGACGATGGCGCAGAAGCGGGCCGAGCGCACGGGTTGGGGAATGTTCCATACGTTCTGGGCCGCCACCGACCTGAATGACCCGACGCATGTCGCATTCTCGGGAGATCCCGAATACGGCTGGTTCGGCTGGGCCGACGACAAGCAGCTTGAAAAGCTCAGAGATGAATTCATGCGCGAACGCAATCTGGAAAATCAGAAGAAGATTGCCACCGCCGTCCAGGAGCGGCTATGGGCCATCGGAGCGTCGGCATATCTGGGCGAATTCTATCTGCCGGTCGCCTACCGGAAGAACGTGGAGGGCGTGATCGTTTCGCCGGTCCAATTCTACTGGAATATGTCCGTCAATCGTGGAGCCAAGGTGACGGACGTCTCGCGGCGCAAATAGCGAGCGCCCCCCGGAACGTTCGCGAATGCGCTACGCAAAAATGTGCCGGTCCGATAACCGGCACATTTTCCATGGCGCCAGCACGCTTTATGGCGTCACAGGAGATGACAGGGGATTCGAGGAATCCTGTTCCTGCAGATTCAAAACCGAATCCGAATCAGGGTTCCGCGTCGAATCCGAGCGGCTGGAGCGTGCGACTTCGCTGCCTTGCCCTGTGCCGATCGCACTGTGAGCAAGCAATCGCTGCTGATCGCCAGCCTCGTCTTGCCTCACCTTGCGCGCGACGTTATCGCCGAAGAACGCCAGCATTTTGGCACGGCTGTCGGCGGCGGCGACCTCATCGAATCCCACCAGCTTTCCGAGGTATCTCTGAGGCGTTATGCCGAGATCGAAGGAATGCGCCGCATTAGGGTACTCGACGACTTGCAGGTGCTTTCCGGTCGAGGTTCTGTTCCGGCATTCCCGCGCCAACGTCCAGTCGTCCCTGCCTCCGCTGAAGATGATGAGGGGGGCGTTGAGTTTCACCGTTGAGCCGCCGAGCGACCCGCACCAAGGGTAATAGGCGGCAACCGCGCGAAAGCCCGGCCGGCCTCCTGCCTTCGCCGCGTTGATGGCGACACTCCCGCCATTGCTCTGGCCCATCAGAAAAACATTGTCCGGATCGACGAAATCCAGCGACACCAGATAGCGCAGCGCATCGAACGCGTCGCGGGTCCGGTATTCGAGCGCCTTCACAAGCGCCGCATCGCTTTGACACACGGATCCTCCGGAATTTCCGCGCGGACCGAAACTGTCGACATTAAGGACCACATAGCCCTTGTCGAGAAACCGCTGGGCGTGCGTGTGAAGCGCATCCAATACCGCGGGCTGCCAACCGCCACATCCATGCATCAGCACGACCGCGGGAAACCGACCATGCCCCGCGGGCTTGAACAGTTCCGCCTTGAGATTGGCCGCTTTCGATCCCGACGAATCCGTTGACACGATCGACACGATCTCGGCAGCGGCGGGGGCAGCGGCCAGATACACCGCTCCCAACGTCAATAACTGCGCGGCGGTTCGTCTAAGCCGAGCTATCCTTTGTACAGATAGTGTCCAAGCCGCCACCTTGCCCCCCATCATAGGGAAACGGCTCCACAACGGGGTCGAGCCGCCAGAGGTTGATCTGCGTCAATAAGAAGGAGCACCAATCTATTAATAAATTACTCCAGTCGGAGTGATTCAGCGAGCGGTGAAATGCGCGTAAACGCCAGGGGCGATGCGAAGGTCAAAAATCCGGCTGGCAAGGATCGGATTTCCAGGCTGCGATTTTATGGTGAACAATTTATTCTCGACACCGTCTCAGGAAGCTTTTACCGGCTCACACCGGCGGCGGGTTTCATCCTGAAAGCTCTGATCGAGCGAACCGACTACAGCAAACTCGCCGAGATGGTTCAAAACCGGTTCGGAACGAGCCGGTCGCAAGCAGTCAGGGATGTCGAACTCTTCCTGTCGGAATTGCGGTCGCTCGACCTCATCGAAAATCCAGGGCATTGAGTCCGATGGGAGCCTCGATCAGCGTCGCCGTTACCGGACTACACCGTGGCGACAATCCGCAGCCCGGAGCCGCCGTCATACGCAGTCTGCGCCGGCAATTTCCCGATATCCGCGTCGTCGGCTTGTCGTACGACCCACTGGAGAGCGGACTTTACAGTCAGGACATTGATCGGGTCGACGCCGCGTATCTGCTCCCTTTTCCGATGAAAGGGCCGGATATGCTGCTCGAGCGGATCCTGAACATCCATGCGAAGGAAAACTTTCAGCTCCTGATCCCCTGCCTCGATTCGGAAATCTCCAACTTCATGACAATCTATCCGAAGCTGGAGAAGCGCGGAATCAAGGCGATGCTGCCGACCCGCTCGGCGTTTGAGAAGCGCGCAAAGGAAAACCTCGCGCGATTTTGCCTGCAAACGGACACTCCCGGCCCGAAGACATTTGCGGCAAACGATGTAACCCGGCTCGCACAATACGCGGAGATGATCGGGTACCCGCTATACGTCAAGGGAAAGTATTATGAGGCGTGGCTTGTTCACACCGAGGTCGATCTCGCTAAGAAATTCGAAAAGATTGCCAGGACCTGGGGACTTCCAGTCCTGGTCCAGGAGGCGTTGATCGGGGACGAATATGACGTTCTGGGCCTTGCCGATGATGCCAGCAACATTGTCGGGTACTGCACGATCCGGAAGATGCTGCGCACGTCGAACGGAAAGGGCTTCGGCGGAATGGTCGTCGATGATCCTGACTTGATGCGCGTTGCCCGGCACGTCATCAAAGCTCTGCGCTGGACCGGTCCGTTCGAGGCTGAATTCCTCAAGACGCATGGTCGGCCTCATTCGCTGTTCGAGATCAATCCGCGATTTCCGGCATGGGTCGATTTCCCTTCGCAGATTCACTGCAATCTGCCGGCGCGCCTTCTCGAGACGATGCTCGGGAAGCCGGAAACCGAACTGCGCGCCTGCGATGCGGGCCAGATGTTTATTCGTCACAGCATCGATCTGGTCGGGAACATCGCGGAGCTCGCCAAACTTTCAAGCGACGGGGAGTATCTCGCAGGTCCTCTCGCCGTTACACATTGAGGGTTGTCAAATGACACAGACCTACGAATCTCCGATCATTTCGAGCGACCTTGGCCGATCGACGGACGCAGCCATCGATCGTAACTACTACTCGCGCGGAGCATTCGTTTCACCGCTCCCGACGATCGATGGCGTTGAGGTGTCGAGGCTCCTGCGCGAATTCGGCTCTCCGCTGTTCGTATTCTCCGAGCACGACATCAAATCCAAGGCGCGCCGAGCGAAGGAGGCATTCACCAGTCGTTACAAGAAAGTCAGTTTCGCGTGGTCATACAAGACCAATTATCTCAACGCCGTTTGCCGCATCTTTCACCGCGAAGGCTGGCTGGCTGAGGTCGTCTCCGATTTCGAGTATGAGAAGGCGCGCGCGCTCGGCGTCCCCGGCACCAACATCGTGTTCAACGGACCCGACAAGCCGCGAAAAATTCTCGAGCGGGCGATGAGCGAAGGCGCGCTGGTCCAGATCGACAATTGGGACGAACTGGATCTGGTCGAAAAGATCGCGGAGGCGTCCGCCAAGCCGGTGGCGGTCGGAATTCGCGTATGGCTGGATGCGGGGATTCGCCCGATCTGGACCAAATTCGGTTTTGCCCTTGCAAATGGCGAAGCGGCACGCGCCGCCACGCGCATAGCCAGGAACCGCAAATTGATCCTTCACACGATCCATTGCCACATCGGAACGTATATTTTATCGCCGGAAGCCTATCGGGTGGCGGCGCTGAAGCTGGTCGCCCTGCGCGAGCAGATTTATCTTGAGGAGCATCATCTCGTCCCCTGCCTAAACCTGGGCGGAGGCATTCCGTCCAATAGTCTGTTGCACGGCATGATCAGGCCCGCAGAGCACCTCATCCCGCCGATCGAGGATTACGCGGAAGCGATCGCTGGCGCGTTGAACAAGCTTCCGGAAAAACGACGGCCGCTGCTGCGACTGGAACTCGGCCGCCATCTTGTCGACGAGGCCGGCTATCTTCTGACCACGGTCGTTGCCGTGAAGGGCCATGATCGCCCGGTCCCCGCCGCCGACGATCTCTCGGCACGCGCCGCCAAGGAATGGCAGGTCCTGCAGGAAGACGCCAAGCGCGGCCTGCTGATCGACGCCGGCATCAACCTCTTGTACACCGCCGCCTGGTTCGAGATAGGCGTGTGGCCGGCCCGGCTCGTCAACTCGCAAATAACGCCGACCCGGCTCTATGGAAATCTCTGCATGGCGATCGACGTCATTCGCGAGACGGTCGACCTGCCCATCCTGGATGCCGGCGACATTCTGACATTGCATCCAGTGGGCGCCTACAATTTCACGCAATCGATGCAGTTCATCTCATACCGCCCTGCCGTCGTACTGATCGGCGAGGATGGGAAGCCGGAGCTGATCCGGCGAAGAGAAACGCTGGACGATGTAAACCGGGCCGAGCTGATGCCCGCGCATCTAGGGCAATAGAGTGGAACGCCGTGCGCAATCAAGATTCGCCGCGGAAGAAAAATACACTTCCGGTATCACGATGATCAGGAATGCTCCGCCTGATGTGGCCCGGTTTTTCGCGCGCGGATTCGGCGAGGCTCTGCTGATCCGGTCCGCGTGGATCGGCGGCTTGCTGTGGCTGGCGATCATGCGCGATATTCGATATCCGATTTTCGCAATCGTCGGCCTCGCGGTCGGCGAGGTCGTGATATGGGCCTTGCGATTGGACCGTGAAGGCAAACCGGCCGCGTCGCTGCGTACCAATGCGCTCTTCGTTTCGCTCGCGGTAGCCTGGCTTACCACGGCGGCGTATCAATCGCTCGACATACTGCTCATTATCGCGGTCGGCGCCGCCATCGGAGCATCCCTCGTCACCGCGGCGATCGTCCGGGCAACGCGGCGTACCGTACTCCCGCCTCTGGGCTGGGGCTATTGCATCTCGGCAGGCGCGTTGTTCGCTCTTTTCCCGGTGTGGGCGCAGAGTGCGGTGCTGGCGACGATCAACTGGCCCCGGCCCCAGGATGCTGTTGGCTGGATTTCCTCATTCTTCCGGTCGCTCGGGATGATGGTATTTCATCCGAAGCCGGAGGTCGGAGTACTTGTGGCCGTCGCGATCCTGTTATGGTCGCGCACAATGTTCCTGACGGGCACCATCGGCTGGATCGCCGGCGTCGGCCTGGGGCTGCTTCTCGAGCGCCTTTACCTGACGCATCTATGGCTGCTTCCGGCTCACAATTATTTCATGGCGGCGATGCTGCTCGGTTCGCTCCTCTATCTTCCGGGATGGACGACCGCCCTCACAGCCGCTACGGCGGGTCTCAGCGCGTCGATCCTCTCTGCGTATTTCCAGTATCTCCTGCCGGGGTCATCCTACGCGTTTCTACCTGTGCCGGCCGCCCTGACGGTCTGGCTCGGCATCGGCGTGCTATTGTTGCGCGACGATACCCGGCTGTTCCGATTGCAAACCGAGTCCGACACCCCCCCCGAAGTGACGTGGTGGAAGGAGGCGTATTGGAGCGAACGGTTCGGTCGTGGCGAGCCACTCTTCATCGTTCCAGTCGCGGGAACCGTTCAAATCGGGCAAGGCTTCGACGGCCAGCTCAGCCACGTCGGGCCGTGGCGCTACGCGCTGGATTTCCAGCGTCTGGTCCCAACCTCCGGGGCGGAGCCTGGAAATTTGATATGGGGGGCTCCCGTCTATGCCCCGGCTTCCGGCATCGTCGAGGCAGTTCGACAGAATGTTCCGGACAATCCGCTTGGAATTCTGAATTTTGCGGAAAACTGGGGCAATTACGTCATACTGGCTCTCGACGCAGGTGGCGCTGCCATGTTGGCGCACTTGCGGGAAGGAACGATCGCGGTCTCGATTGGCTCCCGGGTTGAAACCGGAACTTATCTTGGACAGGTGGGAAATTCCGGCCGCTCGCCTACGCCGCACCTGCATTTGCAGGCGCAAGATCTGAGAAGGCCAAACGCGCCGACGATGCCGTTCCGGCTTGCCAATTTTCTCTCCGCATCTGACCGCTCGCCGGAACTGCTGCGCTGGAACGCTGCCGCGGTACCTCCAGTTGGCAGCCTGATCGCGGCGGCCCAGCCTAACCCGATCGTACATGCAGCATTGACCAGTATCGCGCCCGGCGCTGCCATGTGGCAGGTCGAAGCCGAGGGCGAAATCCCGCGTCAGTTTCGCGGGCACTCGACCGGAGCAGCGGTGCGCCTCAACATCACGCTTGATAACGCCGGCCGCCACCTGTTCACGTCGACCGGAAACGGCCGGCTCGTGACCTATATCGACATCGATGCGTGGCGACTCCTCGACGCCCAGGATGTCAGCTGTCCGTTGCTCAAGCTCATCGCGCTAGCTGTTCCGTCGATACCATACGCTGCGGTCGTCGGCATGAACTGGCTTGAACCGGTGCCGCTTCCGCCGAAGGGATACGGATCGTGGATAGAACTGCAAATCATGCAGTATCTCAGGCATTCGTTCCCTTATCTAATGTGCACCTGCACGGCGGTAGCCGATGCCGCTGGTCGACTAACGATCGAAACTGTACCGGTGGGCTCGTCTGCTGCACTTCCGACGCGGATCGTTTGCGAAATGGAACGACTGCCGGGGCCCGCCAAAATCCAGGCGTTTTTCAAGAAGGGCAAACTGACTTACACCATATTCGCGTTCGAGCCAGGGCTGCCGTTTGCAGCGGGAATGAGGTAGATTCCCGGCGGATTCCGACGGGCGGCTTCATTGCTCGGATTCGGTGGTCCGCTGATCGGAATAGAACATCTGCTGCGATCTTTTGGATGATTCCATTCTTTGATCGACATCAACAGATCTCAGCCTGGAAGACTTATCCTGAAATTCTTCGTCAATTTGCCACGGCGCAAGCTACGCAATCAGGAGAATTGAGATGTTCAAACGTTCAGTCGTATTGGCTTTCATGCTCGCGGCGACGCCTGCTCTTGCCGCCGGTTATCTGTCTGGCGACAGGTTGTTCGAGACCCTCGCGGGCAAGACCTTCATCTGGCCCGATAAAACGTCAAGCACTTACGGTCGTAGCGGCGAATATCATTTCGAAGGGACGGTGAAACTTGACGGCACCTGGCGCGTGCGGGGAAACAAGCTCTGCGTAACGTACTCGTCAGGCGCGCGGCGCTGTGACAGGTACGTCTACAGCAGCAAGGGGCTGCAGTTGGAGAACGCCGCCGGCAAGCGCTTCCTGGCTCAGGAGGTTCTCCACTAGCCGCGGTGGCGCCTGACAGCCAAACATCGCTGTAGCGATGTTGGTCTATGCGGGACAATCATCAAAAGGAAGCCTGCATCAAAAGGAAGCCCGCTTCAAAAGGAAGCCCGCATCAAAGAAAAGGCCCGCGTGAAGCGGGCCCGTCGAATAAGTTGCCGTCAGCCGATCGCGATCAGGCGGTCTTGTTATAGACCTTGGCGAAGTTGTCCTGGGCAGTCTTGGCGCCGTCGGCGACAAGCTTGCCGAGATATTCGCTCGAAGCCCTGGCCCGCGACACGAACACTTCGCCACGCGCACGCAGCATGTCGGACTGGATCTGCACCGCTTCGTTCAGCGACTTGGCGGAAGCCAGCCTGTCGATGCCGGCGAAGAACGCCTCGGCGTCTTGATAGAGCGCGTCCTGGATGTTGCGGCTGATCTTGGCGGCTTCGCTGACCGAACCTGTAACGGCGGTCTCGATCACGGCGGTCACCTTCTCCGAACCGGCATGAAGGTCGGCCGCACGCTCCTTGGCAGTCTCGGCCTGCTTCTTGACGAACTCGCGGGCAGCCTCGGGAACTTCCAGGTTCTGGAGCTTGGCGAAAGCCTCGGTCACGGGTGCGAAGGCTTCCTTGACGGTGTTCAGCACGGAATTGGTTTCAGTGGTCATTGGGGTCTCTCCATCCTCAGATTTGAGCTATGGGCTCACCCCGTCCGGATTGGCCCAGGGCAACGCCTATATGACATAGTTAATGGTGCAATGCAATATATATGTTGCATCGCGATATCACAGATTTGTGATATTCTTAATTATTAGGCATTTTGTCCGGCGAACCGGCGGGCCTTCCGGTCAATAACGGCGCAACAACCTCCGACGGCGGGAACTTAGGCCAGCACCGGCGTTCATTTTTGATCTCCGCCCGCAGACGCCGTCGCCTGGTGCGCGGCGGCCGCGGAGCCGCCGGATTCCCGCTGCCCGGCGCGGTGGGATTGCCATGCATCTGATGCAACAACGCCTTGATCTCGTTGAGCTGCGCTTCAATCGAAGCCAACCGCTCGGCCATGCCGACCATCTGCGTCCGGCTCGGCAGGTTCATGCCGAGGAGGTATTTCTCCATGAGGTCGCCGAGCTGCTTTTGCGCGCCCGCGGCGACGCCGCCGACCTGATTGGCGACCTTGCTGAACTGCGGCGACGCTATCGCCTGATTGGCGAAGGCGTTGAAGCCCTTCTCCATCTCGCCGATCATGTGTTGCCACAGCGCGACCGGATCATTGCTCGTGTCTGCCATCGGTGTCCTCCAGCATGATCGCGAGATTGTCCTGCGCGGATGTCGATCGAAAAGCCGGGGTCCACTGCCGCGGATTACTCTCGCAGCCTTCGCCGCTTCAATCATACCACACCGTTGCGCCGGGCCGGTCAACCCGACGACATCGATCTGCCGATCAGGGAACTTCTGCCGCACGATAAACCGTGTCATAGAGTCGTCCTCAAAATATCATTCAAGAGGGAGGGCCAAGGTGAACCCGCCAACCCATCAGCCGCCGCAGACCGCCCGCGCCAACGGCATCGACCTCTGTTACGAGATCTTCGGCGATGCGACTGCGGAACCCATGATCTTGATCATGGGGCTCGGCGCCCAGATGATCCATTGGGACGATGATTTCTGCCGGCGACTTGCGGCGCGCGGATTTCGCGTCATCCGCTTCGACAATCGCGATATCGGCAAGTCCAGCCATCTCTCGGGCGGCAAGCGCCTGACGGCGATCGAACTGCTCAAGCTGCGGTTCCTGAAAATCCCGGTCGAGGCGCCCTACGGACTGCGCGATATGGCGGAGGATACGATCGGACTGATGGACGTGCTCGGCATCAAGTCGGCGCATATCGTCGGCCTGTCGATGGGCGGCATGATCGCCCAGGAAATCGCAATCTCGTTTCCACAGCGGGTGCGCTCGCTCACCTCGATCATGTCCACCACAGGTAATCCAAGAGTGCCGCCGGCGACCCGCGAAGCGATGGCCATCCTGATGGCGCCGCCGCCAACCACGCGGGAAGAATTTTTCGATCGCTTCGCGAAGACCTGGAAGGTCCTGCGGGTCGGGAGTTTCCCGGAGGATGAAGCGCTCGACCAGGCCCGCGCCGAACGCACCTTCGCGCGCGGCCTCAACCCGGCCGGCGTTGGACGGCAACTCCGCGCCATTCTCGCCTCGGGCAGCCGCAAGGAGCGACTGCACACAGTCAAGGCGCCGACGCTGGTGATCCACGGCACCGTCGATCCCCTGGTTCACCCGATGGGCGGCAAGGACACCGCGGCCTCGATCCCCGGCGCCAAACTGTTGATGATCGAAGGCATGGGCCACGCGCTGCCTATCCCGATGTGGCCGCAGATCATCGACGCCGTCGACAAACATGCTCACGCGGCGTCCGCGAAAACGATACATTAACAAAACAAGGGGAATTATCATGAAGCTGGAAGGCGGATGTTATTGCGGCGCCGTGCGTTATGTCGCCGAAGGCGAGCCGATGTTGAAAGCGCAGTGCCACTGCCGCGAATGCCAATATATCTCAGGCGGCTCTCCCAACATGTTCATGCTGATGCCGGTTGACGGTTTTGCCTACACCAAGGGAGCGCCCAAGCACTTCACGCGAAGCGATCTTGAGAGCGCGGTCACGCGTGAATTCTGCGCCGAATGCGGCACCCATCTGATCACGCGGCGGCCGGGGTTATCCGCCATCATCCTGAAAGCAGGCACGCTCGACGAGCCCGCGCTCTTCGGCAACCCGCAGATGGCGATCTACACCATCGACAAGCAGGCCTTTCACGCCGTCCCGGAAGGGATACCGAGTTTCGAGCGGCTGCCGAAAAGATAAGGCATCCGGTTCGCGGACGCGAAGTCGCGATAGTGATGTCTCGCCATTCTCGCTTTCGCGGTGACGACTCCGTCTTAAGTCCTGTGGCTATCCACTCGCCCAAACGTCGAGCACGTATCGGTTTTTGGCGTCGAAATCGTCGATCCAGCATCGGCATCCGCGCCGCTGCGCTCGCGGTAGATCGTAACCAACGCCGCCTTGATGTCCAGCTCCATCTTGCCGCCGTCGCCGCAGATGGCTCGGCACCCTACCCAAACCGCTTTCTTCGCCATTCGATCAGCTTGGCGCTGACCTCCTCCGGCTTTTCCTGCTGGGTCCAGTGACCGCTGCCGCGGACCAGGTATTTTTCGAGGTCGGGTACAAGCTTCTCCATGCCGTCGGCGGCGGACGGCGGCAGCACCGCGTCGTTCTCGGCCATGATCATCAGCGAAGGTACGCGCACGGTATGATCGAGGCCGGCCGAACGCTGCCAGTTGCGGGACATGTTTCGGTACCAGTTGATGCCGCCGGTGAAGCCCGTCTTCCTGAAGGTATCGACGAACACCTGCTTTTCCTCCGGCGACAGGATCGGCGTGCGCGGATCATGCCTCGCGTCATAGCCGGCAATCATCTGCGGAAACGCCAGATTGAGCCGCGGTGACGCGCCGACGCCGGCAATCACCTGCTCCTCCGGTGCGGTGTCGGGACGCGGTACCGGCTTGCGCATGAAGGCGTCAAAAGTCTGCTCCACCCGGCTGCCGAATATTTCATCTGGCTCGCGCGCGGGGTCCTGGAACTGCACGATATACATCTGATCGCCGAAGCGCGCGCGCAACAGCTCGATCGGGTCGGCCCAGGCGCGGTTGGTGTGCGGTGTATTGACGCCGACGACGCCGGCGACACGACCGATATGCCTCAGCGGCATCTGCCAGACGATAAATCCGCCCCAGTCATGGCCGACGAAGATAGCCTTGTCGATCTCGAGGTGATCAAGCAGGCCGACGAGATCGCCGGTCAGGTGCTCGATGTCGTAATCCTCGACCGGTTCGGGCCGGTCGGTGGCGCCGTAGCCGCGCTGGTCCGGCGCGATCACGCGAATGCCGGATTCGCTCAACGCCTTGATCTGATGCCGCCAAGAAAACGCCATCTCCGGCCAGCCGTGGCAAAGTATGACCGGCGGCTTGTCGGTTTTCGGACCGGCCTCATAAAAGCCCATGCGAATCCCGTTGGTCTGTGCAAACTGCAGCGGCGGCATTTCCATCATTTTCGTCTCACTCCAGTTGCGATCAGCCAGCCTGGCTCTGGAGATCGGCTGGCGGAGCAAAAGCGGCTTCAAGGGCTTCGAACTCTGCCGGCAGCGTGTCGCAGAGAACCTGGACATGCGGAATGATATTGGCGCCCGCGATAAAGCCGAAGTCCAGTTGATCGCGGTAACTCTGCACGGTGATGTTGAGCGCAACCCCGTGGGTCGAGATCGATACCGGAAAGATATGCAGCAATTCAGCTCCCGCCGCGTACAGCGTCTGGCGCGGCCCGGGAACGTTGGACACCGTGATATTCGCCGCCGGCGGCAGCACGTCCGACAGGCTGGAACGGCTGTACAAAAGCGCCAGGATCTGGACCAGGATCGGCGCTCCGAGCATCGAGACGTTCGATATCTGCGGCATCAACGCCCGCAGCGGATGCGACAGCTCCTTGGACTTCGTGGATTGCGCGATGATCGTCTCCAGCCGCGTCCTGGGATCATCGACGTTGGTGGCGATCGAGCAAATCATGCCGAACACCTGGTTGTTGGCATCGGTGTTACCCTCTTCGCGCAACGAGATCGGCACCGCCGCCGTCATCGATTTCGCGGGCAGCGCGCCGCGCTCCAGAAGATAGCGCCGGACCACGCCGCTCGATACCGCCAGCACCACGTCGTTCAGCTTGCCGCCGGCCTGCCTGGCGACTGCTTTCGCGCGGCTGAGCGGGATCGACACGCCGGCAAAGCTGCGTTCCGATGAAATCGACTTGTTCAGGATGGTCGGCGGCGACACCATGCTGGCAATGCTGTCGCGCGAATTGGGGTCGGAGATCTTTCCAACCACGTCGGAAACGCTCTTCAGCATGGTCGGAATGCTGCCGACAAACTTCACCGCGTTTTCGATCTGGAACATCGCATTGTCGAACAGGATCGACCCGAGATCGCTTTTTCCCGAACGCGGCAGATCGATTCCCTTGGCGGCGGTGGCGGCATCGAACGGCTGGCGCCAGAGCTGCTGATAGGAATCGAGGAGATTGGCCGCGATGTCGCGCGGCTCCTGGCCGACCTTCGCCTGCGCCGCCGGCGGCTCGATCGTCCTTGGCACCGGCGTCACGTCGTAGATCATGTTGGTCAGCGCCGCCCCTGCGCCGCCATCGATGCAGGCGTGGTGCATCTTGGAATAAAGCCCGATCTCGTTGTCCTTCATGCCTTCGAAGACATAGAACTCCCAGAGCGGACGGGCGCGATTGAGAAGCTTGGCATGCATCCAGCCAACGATTCGCTCCAGCGTGGCGCGGTCGTGGGGGGCCGGAAGGCTGCCGCGGAATATATGGCGGTCGATATCGAACTGGTCGTCCTCGACCCATGAAGGATGATCGATGTCGAGCGGCGCCTTCTCCAGGCGCGCTTTCAGGATCGGCGCGACGTGCAGCCGCGAGGCGATCATCGCCTTGAAGTCTTCGAAGAAGTCGCCCTTGTAATCGTCGGCCAGGCGGAAGATGGCCATGCTGCCGACATGCATCGGCATTTCCGGCGTTTCCAGATACAGAAACGACGCATCCATTGAGGACAGCTTTTTGGCGTCACTCATGCGCTCCTCCCGCAAACGACTCACGAGGCGGCGCCTTGGCAGCGCTTCTGGCGTTCAGACGGTCCCTGCTTCGGGATGCCGGTCAGGATTGTGCATGTTCTGGAGGCGCATATGCAATGGCAAACGGCCCCGACCGGTCGAATTGGCGGAATTGGCCCTCGGCCTGGGCCAGGCGGTCGGCGACAGCCCACAAGGCAGCCGGGTTCACGCCAAGCCCGACATGACTGGCGAGGTACACTTCGATGTTTTCGGAAGTCGCGGAGGGTCGCAACAGGCACGTCTGCCAGTTCACGACGCCGTCAGCGCGTGAATAGATCGACGTGGCTGGAACCGGCAAGTCACCTGCGATCGCCTCGCGGAACCCGGGATCGCCGTCGACCGCTTCGCCCGACAGCGCTTCATAGAGCCGGGTGGCATTGGTCGCTTTCACGTCGTTGGCGAACGGACTTCCCAGCGTCACAACGTATCGCACCATCTCGGGCGCCCGCAGCGCCAGATCGCGCGCATAGACGCCGCCCAGGCTCCATCCGACAATACTGACCTTGCGGCCGCAGCTCTCGTGAATACCGACGAGCCGGTCGCGCAACGCCGCTCGCATGCGCGAGATGCCTCCAGTGTTGCGGCCCAAGTTCCATGCATGGGCATCGTATCCGAGTTCCCTCAGATATCGGCGCATCGGCGCCATCGACAGGTCGCTGGCGAGGAAGCCCGGCAACGTCAGCACCGGATGCCCGTCGCCCTTCGGCGCGCGCATCAGCAGCGGAGCAAACATCAGGCTGGCGTTGAACTCGAATATCCCCCTCATTTCGGCCATCAGCAGGCCGAAGCCCGGCGGACGAAGCCGGCCCGTTGCCGGTGGTTCGCCTCCGTCAGCGGGCGTCATTTCTTGTCGGGCGCGCGCGCGCCGCCGAGGCCGGTCATGGCAGCGAACATATCTCCAAATCGCTCGGCGATCTTCGGGTCGAACGAGAGCCAGCTCTGCATCAGCGCCTCAGGCGAGACCTTCTGGATATTGTCCATCATCTGGCTCTGGAGTTTTTCCATGACTGCCGTCTGCATCGGCTGCACATCGGGAAGTCCGAAAAACTGCCGGGCCTCCAGCGGCGTGCAATCTATTTCGACGTTAACTTTCATGTGCACTCCTGATTGCATTGACAGCGTGCCTCAGTATCGCCGCGAGTGGCCTCGATGCGCAAGCGGCCATAAGGGACGAGACGGCCCCTTACCCTTCATTCGATGGACATGGTCAACCAAAGCGCGCGGCGTCGAAGGGCCCCGGATCGGCGAAGGGCGGCTCGCCGGTCATCATCTCGGCCAGCAGCCGGCCGGTCGCCGGACCCAGCGTCAGCCCGTGGTGCTGGTGGCCGAAGTCGAACCATAGTCCGGCGTGGCGAGGCGCCTTGCCAATCACCGGCAGCATATCGGGCAAACACGGCCGCGCCCCCTTCCAGGGTTTGGCGTCGATCGCGTCTCCCAACGGGAACAAAGCGCGTGCCCGCGGCAGCGCCTGCTGAACCTGGATCGGCGTGGACGGCGCATCTCGGCGGGCGAACTCCACGCCGGTGGTGAGCCGAATGCCGCGGTTCATCGGTGCAAGCAGAAAGCCAAGATCGGAATCGAGGACCGGGTGATGGAGCACGGCATTGCCGCGCGGCGCCAGATGCAGGTGGTAGCCCCGCTTGACGCCGAGCGGAATGGAATATCCGAGCGGACGAAACACCAGATCGGACCACGGTCCCAGCGCCACGACGACTTCGGGCGCGGTCGCCCCGCCCTCTGGAGCTTTCACGCGCCAGCCGCCCCTTCCTTGTTCGAGCGTCCTCGCATCGCCCACAAGAAAGCGCCCACCCTTGCGCTTGAAAAGCGCTGCATAGGCCTTGGCCAGTGCGCCGGGATCTGGAACGAATCCCGGCGACGGCAAATAGATCGCGCCGGTAAACTGCCCGGTCAGGTTGGGCTCGCGCGCGACGATCGCCTTGCCGTCGAGAACCTCGCCTGCGACGCCATATTGCCTGGCGCGCTCGACCTCGCTCGCCGCGCTTGCGAGGCTGGCGTCGGATCGAAACAGCTTGATCCAGCCGGTCTTTCGCAGCAGTTCCGGAACGCCGGCCTCCGCGATCAACGCCTCATGCTCGATCAGGCTGCGCCTGATCAGGGGCAATTCCGCCATCGCGCTGTGCAGCGCCCGCTCCGGCGAGGATGCGAGGAAATAACGCGCCAGCCAGGGCAGGAAGAAAGGCAGATCGGACAGGCGGTAGCGTACCTGCGGTGAGCGGTTCAATGCGTATCGAAGGAGCGGCGCGAAATCCCGGGGGAACATGTAGGGAAAGACCGAGGCACATTCGATCAGGCCGGCGTTGCCAAAACTGGTCTCTTCGCCGGCGACCTCGTGCCTGTCGACCAGGATGACGTCCCGTCCCCGCTGCTGCAGGTGCAAGGCGGCGCTGACGCCGACCATGCCCGCACCCAGTACTAGAACATCGGCCTTCACTTCCGCCATACGGCACTCCTGTCGAACGTCATGCGCTTGCGCTGCCGCCAGCGTCGAAGCTGGTTATCGCGGCAATGTCACGCAAACCGGGTTTCCGTAGGGAAAACACGCTTGCGTGACGGCTAAACTCTGGCAACATGGATCGATCCGGCTGCCGATATTGCAGACCCAAACAGCATGCCAAGCGGAGAGCGTCAACAAATGCCGTTACGTCAGACCCTTTTTGCAGCGACCACCGTCTCGATGGTCGCTTTTGCCATGACGCCGGCTTCAGGCCAGACCCTGCGCTATGCCAATCAGGGCGAACTCAAATCGCTCGATCCCTATACTCTCAAAGAAACCACGACCATTGCCCATCACGCACATGTCTACGAGGGCCTGGTCACCCGGGACAAGGATCTGAAAATCGTTCCGGCGCTCGCCGAAAGCTGGGAAACCCCGGAGCCGACCCGCTGGCGCTTCCATCTTCGCAAGAACGTGAAATTCCACAACGGAGACCCCTTCACCGCCGACGATGTGATCTTTTCCGCCGAGCGCGTGCGGAGCAAGGGCTCCAATTTCCTGACCAACGTTCCGGCCGACGCCAAGTTCGTCAAAGTCGACGACCATACGGTCGACGTGAAACTCGACTCGCCCAATCCCATTCTGATTTCGCAATGGGACGGCTGGTTCATCATGGACAGGAAATGGTGCGAGGAAAACAATTCGGTCGCCCCGACGCCGGCCTCCGCAACCACGCCTAGCTATGCGTCGTTGCACGAAAACGGCACCGGCCCCTTCACGATCGAGAGCCATCAGCCCGGCGTGAAGACCGTGTTCAAGGTCAATCCGAATTGGTGGAACAAGCCCGAGCACAACCTCAAGGAGATCATCTTCACCCCGATCGGATCGGCCGCAACGCGGGTCGCGGCATTGCTGTCGGGCGACGTCGACGTGATCGAGCCGGTTCCAACTCAGGATATCCAGAGGGTCAATGCGAGTGGCAACGCCACGGTCATGACCGGGCCGGAAATTCGCACCATCTTCCTCGGCATGGACCAGGTGCGCGACGAACTGCTGTACTCCAACGTCAAGGGCAAGAACCCGTTCAAGGATATCCGCGTCCGCGAAGCCTTCTACAAGGCGATCGACGTCGAGTTGATCAAAAATCGCGTGATGCGCGGCCTCTCGACACCCTCGGCGCTGATGATCGCCCCGCAATTGTTCGCTCTGTCAAAAGACTTCACCCGGCCGAAGCCCGATCCTGACGGCGCCAAGAAGCTCATGACCGAGGCGGGCTATCCCGACGGTTTCGAAGTCACGATGGATTGCCCCAATGACCGCTACGTCAACGACGCCGATATCTGTCAGGCCGTGGTCGGCATGCTTGCGCGCATCGGCGTCAAGGTGAACCTGCTGGCGCAGCCCAAGGCGCAATATTTCGGCAAGGTGCTGAAGCCCGGCGGCTATCAGACCTCGTTCTATCTCCTGGGCTGGACACCGGCCTCATCCGATTCCCACAACGTGCTGTACGATATTCTGGGCTGCCGCAACGACCCCAAGGACCCCACCCGCGGCGAAGCCAATCTCGGCGGCTATTGCAACAAGGAACTGGATGCGCTCACCGACAAGGTCTTGGTGGAAACCGACACCGCCAAGCGCGATCAGTTGATCAAGCAGGCCTTCGAAATCGAGATCAAGGATTACGGCTATATCCCGCTGCACCAGCAAGCGCTGGCATGGGGCGTCTCGAAAAAGGTGAAATTGATCCAGCGGGCGGACAACGAGGTCCTGCTCTACTGGGCGACGAAACAGGAAAATTAGTGCCTTCAAACCTGAGGTCCCGGAAGCACCGGCTTCCGGGACTTGCCGTTTCGGGCTACGCCATCCAGATCGGCCGTTACTGGCCCGCACATCAAATCAGCCGAACTCGGATCGAGCCGAATGCGGCTCGGGTACGCCGCCTCTGAAAAGTAGTGAAAGGAAAAGATGCTCGCTTTCACTCTTCGCCGGGCCATCCAGGCCATCGGCGTCATGATCGCCGTCGGAATCATCTCGTTCTCGATGTTCCGCTTCGCGGGCGATCCGGTCAACCAGATCGTCTCCATCGACACTTCGGCCGCCGAACGCGCGGCGATCCGAAAATCGCTCGGCCTGGACGATCCCGTGCCGGTACAGTTCGCGCGCTATTTCGTCAACGCGGCACAGTTCAAGTTCGGCGTCTCCTACCAGTTCCGTCTGCCGGTCGCCGACCTCCTGAGGGAGCGGATGCCGGCAACGCTGGAGCTTGCCACCTGCGCCACGATACTCGCGATGGTCTTTGGCATCCTGATGGGGGTCTATTCGGCGCTGAGGCGCGACACGTTGCTGGCGAAAATATTCCAGGCGGTCTCGCTGATCGGAATTTCGCTGCCGACCTTTCTGATCGGCATTCTCCTGATCTACCTGTTCGCGGTGGTGCTGGGCTGGCTCCCCTCGTTCGGCCGCGGCGAGGTCGTCCGGATCGGCTGGTGGACCACGGGCCTCTTCACGGTTTCCGGCCTGAAGGCCCTGATCTTGCCCTCGATTACGCTAGGCCTGTTCCAGATGACGCTGATCATGCGGCTGGTGCGGGCCGAGATGCTTGAGGTCCTTCGCACCGATTATATCCGGTTTGCGCGGGCGCGCGGATTGACCACGCGCGCGATACACTTCGGTCACGCGTTGAAGAATACGCTGGTTCCCGTCATCACCGTCGCCGGGCTGCAATTTGGCTCGGTTATTGCATTCGCAATCATCACCGAAACGGTTTTCCAGTGGCCAGGCATGGGCCTTCTGTTCGTGCAGGCGGTGCAAAATGTCGATATCCCGATCATGGCAGCCTACTTGCTGATGGTGTCGCTGATCTTCGTCACCATCAATCTCGTGGTGGATATTCTTTACACGGTGGTCGACCCGCGCCTGCGTTCCACCATCGGCCGCTCGGCCTGACCCTGGGAGAACGCATGTCCGACGCCGCCGTCCCGCACAAGGCCAACTCGAATGCGTCCTACGCCGGACACCATTCGGGTGGCTGGTTTCGGCGTGCGCTCGAAAGCGACGTGTTCTATTCATTCCGCCGCTCCCGGCTCACCATGGCGGCGGCCGTGGTAACGTTGCTGTTCTTTCTACTCGCGATCGCAGCGCCCATCCTGGCCGTGCAGAACCCGTTCGATCCCGCACAACTTCAACTGATGAATTCGCGGATCGCGCCGCTCTGGATGGCCGACGGCCAAAGCCCGTTCCTGTTGGGCACCGACGAGCAGGGCCGCGATGTATTCTCGGCCATTCTCTACGGTTTGCGCATTTCGCTGATCGTCGGCGTTCTCGGCGTATTGTTCTCCGGCGCGCTCGGCATCATCCTTGGCCTGATCGCCGGCTATTTTGGCGGAGCCGTTGACAGCCTGATCATGCGCATCGCGGACGTCCAGCTGACCTTCCCCGCCATCCTGATCGCGCTCCTCATCAATGGCGTCGCAAAGTCGATGTTCGGCAATCGCCTGGACGCCATGAGCACGCTCACCGTGCTGGTGTTTGCGATCGGCTTGAGTTTTTGGGTGCAGTATGCGCGCACGGTGCGCGGCTCGGTCATGGTGGAAAAGAACAGGGACTATGTGGCCGCGGCGCAGTTGATCGGCCTCCCCGCCCCCGTGATCATGCTGCGTCACGTATTGCCGAACGCGATGGGGCCGATCCTGGTGATCGCGACCATCAATCTCGCGCTGGCGATTATCACGGAAGCGACCTTGTCGTTTCTGGGGGCCGGCATGCCCGACACCATGCCGTCGCTCGGGACCCTGATCCGGATCGGCAACAACTATCTGTTTGCCGGCGAATGGTGGATCGTGGCCTTCCCGGGATTGGCGCTCGCGGCGTTGATCCTCTCGATCAATCTGCTCGGCGACTGGCTGCGCGACGCGCTCAATCCGAAACTCCGATGATCAGCGCAGTAACTTCCGGAAATCGGACAGCATGACCGAACCTGTTCTTTCAGTGCGAAACCTCAGGGTCGAATTCGTCACCCGCCGCAGCGTCCTGCGCGCCATCGACGGCATTTCCTTCGATATCGCCAAGGGAGAGGTGTTGGGCGTGGTGGGCGAATCCGGCGCCGGAAAATCCGTCACGGGCCTTGCGGTCATCGGCCTGATCGATCCTCCCGGCCGCATTGCGGGTGGCGAGATCTATCTGTCGGGCCTGCGGATCGACAATTTGCCGCCGGAAGAGATGCGCCGTATTCGGGGAAAACGGATCGGGATGATCTTTCAGGACCCCCTCACCAGCCTCAATCCATTGTACCGGATTGGCGATCAGCTGGTCGAGACCATCCGGACCCACACCAATCTGTCGGAGCAGGCCGCGCGCAAACGCGCCATCGATCTGCTCGCCGAAGTCGGCATACCCGCGCCCGACAAGCGTATCGACGGCTATCCGCACGAATTCTCCGGCGGCATGCGCCAGCGGGTCGTCATCGCGCTCGCGATTTGCGCCGAACCGGAATTGATCATCGCCGACGAGCCCACGACCGCACTCGATGTATCCGTGCAGGCCCAGATCATCGCATTGATCAAACGCCTCGGGCGCGATCACGGCACCGCCGTCATGCTCGTGACCCACGACATGGGGGTGATCGCCGAGACCTCGGACCGCGTCGCCGTGATGTATTCCGGCCGTATCGCCGAAATCGGTCCTGTCAGGGACGTCGTGCAGAATCCGCTGCATCCCTATGCCAGGGGTCTGATGGGCGCGATCCCGACGCTCGCAAGCGACGCCGAGCGGCTTGTCCAGATCCCGGGATCGATGCCGCGCCTTTCCGCGATCCCGCCGGGCTGCTCGTTCAACCCGCGCTGCGCCTCCGCATTCGAGCGCTGCCGGATCGAGCGGCCGGAACCGATCACGCACGGCACGCAAGCCGTGGCCTGCCACCTTTACGACAACGCCGCAAAGGATACCGCGGCATGACGACGGCTGCCTTCATCGAGGTGAAAAACCTGCGCCGCGTCTTCGATGTTTCAAAACCGTGGCTGAACCGTCTGCTCGAAGGCGGGCACATGGAATTCCTCAAAGCGGTCGATGGCGTCACCTTCGACATCATCAAGGGCGAAACCTTCGCGCTTGTCGGCGAATCCGGCTCGGGAAAAACGACTGTTGCCCGCATGGTGGTCGGACTGTTGCCGCCGACGTCAGGCGAAGTCGTCATCGACGGAGTTTCGATGACGGACGCCAGGC
Source organism: uncultured Alphaproteobacteria bacterium (assembly GCA_963786045.1). GTDB lineage: Bacteria > Pseudomonadota > Alphaproteobacteria > Rhizobiales > Xanthobacteraceae > Bradyrhizobium. The sequence continues at coordinate 505,609 of CAWAXR010000025.1, forward strand.
AGTTGCAGGCGCGCCAGCAATTGCGCCGCCGTATCCAGATGATCTTCCAGGATCCCTATGCGAGCCTCAACCCGCGGCTTCGGGTCGACGCCATTGTCGCCGAGCCGATCCGCGCCTTCGACCTGATCCAGGGTGAGCGGCATATCCGCTCGCGGGTCGGCGAATTGCTCGGCCTGGTCGGCCTGCATCCCGATGACGGCTGGAAATATCCGCACGAATTTTCCGGCGGTCAGCGGCAACGCATCGCGATCGCCCGCGCACTGGCGTCGGAGGCCGAATTCCTCGTTTGCGACGAGCCGACGTCGGCCCTCGACGTCTCCGTGCAGGCGCAAATTCTCAATCTGATGCGCGATCTGCAGGACAAATTCGGCCTCACCTACCTCTTCATCAGCCACAACCTGGCCGTGGTCCGGCACATGGCCAAACGCATCGGTGTGATGTATCTCGGCCGCGTCGTCGAGATCGCGGAGGGTCGCGAGCTTTTCGATCGTCCGCGAATGCCCTACACGAAGATGCTGCTGGGCGCGGTGCCGGATCTCGCAATGTCCGGCCGCCAGCGGACGCCCGTGAAGGGCGAAATTCCAAATCCGATCGACCCGCCGCCCGGCTGCGCATTCAATCCGCGCTGTCCGCTGGTTTTTGACCTTTGCCGCCGCAAGGCCCCCGCGCTGATCGACGGCGTCGCATGCCACGCCGTCAACAAGCCCGCCGAGGCATCCCTTTCCGTGTAATCACAGGGATGAGAGCCGGTTGGCAGAGCGTCCCGGCTGTGGTCAAGTGCGCCGCCTTTAACGCCCGCAACAATGGATGCCCATGAGCCATATCAATCCAGATCCTTTCACCACCCGGCCCGAAATCGAAGGCACGTTCGGGGTGGTTACGTCCACCCACTGGATCGCCACCGCGGTCGGAATGAGCATCCTGGAGAGGGGCGGAAACGCATTCGACGCCGGCGTCGCCACCGCGTTTACGCTGCAGGTCGTCGAGCCCCATTTGAACGGTCCCGGCGGCGATGTGCCGATCATCGTCCACGATATCAAGCGCGGGCGCACCGAGGTGATTTGCGGCCAGGGTCCCGCGCCGGCGCGCGCGACCATCGCACATTACAAAAGCGAGGGCCTGGAAATGGTGCCCGGCACCGGGCTATTGGCGGCCTGCGTTCCCGGCACGTTCGAATCCTGGATGCTGCTGTTGCGCGACTACGGCACCATGCGGCTCCGCGATGTGCTGGAACCGGCCATATCCTATGCCCGTGACGGCTATCCCCTGGTGGAGCGCGCCTCAGCAACCATCCAGACGGTCGAGCAATTGTTCCGGAAGCACTGGACGACATCGGCCGCGGTCTACCTGCCCAACAATGAAGTGCCAAAACCCGGGACGCTCTTCACCAACAAGCAGCTTGCGGAAACCTATACGCGCATCCTCAAGGAGGCCGAAAACTCCGGCGGCGACCGCCTCGCGCAGATCGAAGGCGCGCGCAAGGCGTGGTCGCGCGGCTTCGTGGCCGAGGCGATCGACAGATTTTGCCGGACGCAGGAAGTAATGGACGTCTCAGGCGCGCCGCATCGCGGCGTGCTCAGCGCCGACGACATGGCGCGCTGGCAGCCAACCATCGAAGCGCCGCTGACCTATGACTATGGCCGCTACACCGTGTGCAAGGCCGGCGTCTGGAGCCAGGGCCCGGTGATGCTGCAGCAGCTTGCCCTGCTCAAAGGCTTTGAGCTCGACGGGCTCGATCCCGCCGGCCCCGAATTTATCCACCTGCAGATCGAATGTGCCAAGCTCGCCTTTGCCGACCGAGAGAAGTTTTACGGCGATCCGAAGTTCACCGATATCCCGATCTCCACCCTGTTGTCGGACGCCTATAATGACGAGCGCCGCAAGCTGATCTCCGAAAAAGCCTCACTCGATTTCGTCCCGGGCTCGGTCGAGGGCTTTGGCGCGCTCGTAAAGCTGCGCCGCGCGGAGGGTCATCGCGAAGCGGTCGGCGCCATGGGCGCCGGCGAACCCACCGTCGGACGCTTCGGCGAAGTACGCGGCGATACCGTGCATTTCGACATCATCGACCAGGCCGGCAACATGATTTCGGCGACGCCCTCCGGCGGCTGGCTGCAATCCTCGCCGGTGATACCGGAACTCGGCTTTTGCCTCGGCAGCCGCGCGCAGATGTTCTGGCTCGAGGAAAACCATCCCGCCTCGCTCGCGCCGGGCAAGCGCCCGCGGACCACGCTCAGTCCGACCATGGCGCTGCGCGACGGCGAGCCGTATCTGGCCTGGGGATCGCCCGGCGGCGACCAGCAGGATCAGTGGACCACGCAATTTTTCCTGCGGCACGTCCATGCCAAGATTGAACCTGCAGGAGGCGATCGATGCGCCGGCCTGGCACTCCGAACATTTTCCGATCTCGTTCTGGCCGCGCACCGCGCGGCCCGGCGTTCTCGTGGTCGAAAACCGCGTGCCAAAGGCGACGGTCGACGCGCTGCAGAGCCGCGGCCACATCGTCGAGACCGGCCCCGACTGGTCGGAGGGCCGCCTGACTGCCGCATCGAAGGTCGGCCGCCGCCGGCGCGCCGCAGCCAATCCCCGCGGCATGCAGGGTTACGCCGCCGGGCGCTGAGAGCTGACATGACCTGGTCGATCATTGCCCGCGACAATGACACCGGCCAGTTCGGAATAGCGGTCGCGACACGATTTTTCGCGGTCGGCGCGCGCGTGCCCTATATCGCCGCCGGCGTCGGCGGCGTCGCGACCCAGGCGCTGGTCAATCCCTATTATGGCATCGACGGTTTGAAGCTGCTGCGGGAGGGGCACGCGCCGCGTGATGCGGTCGAGACCCTGATTGCCGCGGACGCCGGACACGCCAGCCGGCAGGTCCACATCATGGACGCCAATGGCCGGATCGCCGCGCATACCGGCGAAGAGTGTGTCGGCTGGTGCGGGCATATCGCGGGCAACGGCTTCTCGATCGCCGGCAACATGCTGGCGGGTGGCCAAGTGCTGGACGATACCGCGAAAGCCTATCTCGCAAACGAAAGCATGCCATTCGCGCGGCGCCTGATCGCGGCGATGCGATCGGGCGAGGCCGCGGGCGGCGACAAGCGCGGCAAGCAATCGGCGGCCCTTCTGATCTATGGCGAGGAGGAATGGTCCGATCTCGACCTGCGCGTCGACGACCACACCGACCCTCTCACCGAGCTGGAACGCCTGGAGGCGGTCAGCCGCGAGCGCTGGGTGCATTTCCGAAAATACCTGCCGAGCCGCAAGAATCCGGCCGGGATCACCGACCGCAGGATTATCGATGCGGGCCAGGGTTGACGGCCGTGCTCAGATCACGATTTCCCGCGTCACGCGGCGGCAATCCATCTCGAATTCGAGATCGATCACCGGGGGCCGCGCAAAATGCCAGGTCAGGCCAGAGCGCGCGGCGCCACGGCGAACCAGTTCATCGGCAAGGACGGGATGGAAGTCATGGATGGTGTAGGCCTGCGCCGCCGTCGTCTGCTTCCAGCCGAACCCGAACGCGGCAAGCCGGCTTTCCATTTCTCGGACGGTAAATCCAACCTTCTCCTTCAGCCCATCCGCGCTGAGATCGCGGTAGCGCACGATCCGCTCGGGATAGCTGCCGGGCCCGCCGCGCGCCTCGGCCCCGCCGGCGATGACGAAGTCCGGTGTTGCGGCAACCCCTGCCCCCTGGCGCCGGCGCGTGAAAGAGAAGGCATAAAATGACGGCTCGGAGGGAGGATCTATCTCAGGGCAAACATTGCTGCGGGCCACCGGATTGGTCGTGCCGTCGAAAATGCCCCAATCCGCGAGTGTCTCGACGTAATGCTGGTTGAAGGCCAGAAAGCCTGCCTCCGTGAACGCCGCGGGCGAGCGCAACTCGCAGGCGCAAAACGAGGTCAGCGGCCGCCCCGCCGCCTGAATGTATTTCGCGGCTTGCGCAAATCCTTCTGCCAGCGGAGTCAGCCGGTCGAAGCGCACACGCTCGATCTCAAAGCCAGAGAAGGCCGCAGCGCCGCTCGAATACTGAAACACCGCGGGGATGAAACGATAATTGCCGGCCGCAAAATCGCGTGTCATCTCAGACGTCCCCCGCTCGCATCATTCCATCTACATCCGGACGCCCGTTGGCGCCGATGAGCAGCCTTGGCGAGCCTTGATCTGATGACCGGCCAGGCCGGCCGGATCGGCGGGAGAGCCCGCCGGTCCGGCGTCCTTGCGATAAGCCTTAGGTGGGCCTGAGCGCCTTCGAAGCGAGATCGAAGTCGGCGATCTCCTTGGCACGCTCGGATTCGGCACTGGCACGGTGGTCGGTGGCGATCGCCACGTAGACCGCGGGCAGCACGAACAGCGTGAACAGGGTCCCGATCGTCATGCCGGCGACAACCACCAAGCCGATCGAGAACCGGCTCGCGGCACCCGCGCCTGAGGCCGTGAGGAGCGGCAACAAACCCGTCACCATCGCCGCGGTCGTCATCAGGATCGGACGAAGCCGGACCCGCGCCGCCATTTCGATGGCGGAACGGCGGTCAAGTCCTTCATTGAGCTGCAGCTCGTTGGCGAACTCCACCATCAGGATTCCGTGCTTGCTGATGAGACCGACCAGCGTCAGCAATCCGACCTGGGTATAGATATTCATCGTCGCCGCACCGAAGAACAACGGGATCAAGGCGCCGACGATCGCCATCGGCACGCTGATCATGATCACCAGGGGGTCGCGCAGGCTTTCGAACTGCGCCGCCAGCACCAGGAAGATGATGATGAGCGCAAAGCCGAAGGTGATCGCGAGCTGATTGCCCTCCTGCACATACTGTCGGGAATCGGCGAGATAATCGTGACTGAAGCCGGCCGGGAGCTTCTTCGCTTCGCCCTCGAGGAAGTCCACCGCCTGTCCCACGGTGACGCCCGGCATCGGCACCGCCTGGAAGGTCGCGGAGTTCAGCTGGTTGTAGTGGGTCAGCGCGTTCGGGTCGGTACCGGTCTCGATCGAGACCACGGTCGAAAGCGGCACCTGCTGGCCGGTCGAGGTCGACAGATAATATCGGCCGAGCGCCTCGGGCGACAGCCGGCTTTCGCGCGGCACCTGCGGAATGACCTGATACGAGCGCCCCTCGAGGTTAAAGCGATTGACATAGTTTCCGCCGAGCATTGTCGCCAGCGTATTGCCGATGTTCGCCATGGTGAGGCCGAGATCGCTGGCCTTCGAGCGGTCAACCTTGATCCGCACCACCGGCTGGTTGAAGTCGAGATCGCTGTCCGAGACGATGAACAATCCGCTCTTGCGCGCGGCGTCTTTCAGTTTGAGCATTTGCTCATAGACAGCCTGGAAACCATTGGTCGAATTGATCACCATCTGCACCGGCAAGCCACCGGGACCGCCTGGCAATGGCGGCAGGTTGAACGCAAATGCGTTGACCCCTTCGATTTTGCTCAATTCCGCCTGCACCAGCGGCTTCAGCTTGATCGACGAGCGCTTCCGCTCGTCCCACGGCGTGAGCAACATGCCGGCGATGCCGCCCTGCGGTCCGTTGATGCCGTTGAGGACAAAACGCAGGTCGGTTTCCGGAAAACTGGCAAAGGCCCTGTCCAGCTTGTCGCCGTAAAAATCTACATAGTCGATATTGGCGTATTTTGGCGCCTTGGTGACAGCAAAGACGATGCCCTGATCTTCTTCCGGCGCGAGCTCCTTCGAAGTGTGCATATACAGGAAGCCGACCAGCCCCAGAATCGTGAGAGCGAACAGCCCCGTGATCGGGCGATAATCGAGCGACCGATCGAGCTGACGGCCATACCAGCGCGTCATCGCGCCGAACACCCGGTTCACCAGCTTGGCGAAACGCCCCTCGTCGGCGCTCTTGAGGAACACCGAGCACATCATCGGGGAGAGCGTAAGCGCAATCACGCCGGACACGATCACCGAGCCCGCAAGCGTGAAGGCGAATTCCCGGAACAATGAACCGGTCAGTCCGCCGAGGAATCCGATCGGCGCGTAAACCGCGGCCAGCGTGATGGTCATGGAGACGACCGGGCCGACGATCTCGCGCGCGCCCTGCATGGCGGCCTGCACAGGAGGCTTTCCTTCCTCCAGATGCCGGTGGATGTTTTCAACCACCACGATGGCGTCGTCGACGACGAGGCCGATCGCCAGCACCATGGCCAGCAAGGTCAGCAGGTTGAAGCTGAATCCCGCGACCAGCATCAGGCTGCAGACGCCGATCAGCGACAGCGGAATCGTCACCACCGGGATCAGCACCGAGCGGAACGAGGCGAGGAACAGGAAGATCACCACGACCACGATGATGACCGCCTCGCCCAGCGTCTTCTCGACCTCGTCGATCGACGATTGAATGAACTTGGTGGAATCATACGCCACCTTCATTTTCATCGACGGTGGCAGGTTGCGCTCGAGTTCCGGAAACAGCGCGCGAACGCCTTTGACCAGCGTCAGCGGGTTGCCTTGCGGCGTCGCCTGCACGCCGATGAAGATCGCGTGCTCGCCGTTGAAGGCGACGCTGGCGTCGGTGCTCTGCGCCGCGAGCTCGACGGCGGCGATATCCTCGATCCGGACAAAGCCGCCGTCCTTGGACTTGACGATCATGCGCTTGAACTGGTCAAGATTCTGAAGATCGGTGTTGGCCGACACGTTGGAGACGATGAAAAATCCCTTCGACTGTCCCGCGGCCGCCTGGAAATTGTTGGCGGCAATCGCGGCGGACACGTCGCCCGGCGAAACATTGCGTCCGGCCATGCGAACCGGATCGAGCCACACCCGCATCGCGAAAGTCTGGCCGCCCAGAATGTCGGCCGACGCGACGCCGTCGACGGTCGACAACACCGGCTGAACCACGCGCGTCAGATAGTCCGATATCGCCGAGCCCGACAGCACTTCGCTGGAAAAGCCGAGATACATCACCGCGGTGGTCTGGCCGGTCGTCTTGGTGACGATCGGGTCGTTCGATTCCTTGGGGATGAGGTATTTGACCGAGTTCACCTTGGCGAGGACCTCGGTCAACGCCTGGTTCGGATCGAAATTCAGCTTGATGTAGACCTGGATGGTGCTGGTCCCGAGCACCGAAGACGAGGTCATGTAATCGACGCCTTCGGCGGACGCGACGGCCTGCTCGATCGGCGTCGTGATGAACCCCTGAATCAGATCGGGCGACGCACCGGGGTATACGGTGGTGATGTTCACCACCGTATTCGACAGTTTCGGATATTGCCGGATCGGCAGCACGGTCGCCGCCCGCAGGCCGATCAGAAGGATCAGCAGGCTGACGACCACCGACAACACGGGCCGCTTGATGAAAATATCGGTCCAGACCATCTCAATAGGCTCCGATTCTCAGTAGCGCGGCGGGGTTGCCGGAATCGACGGCGCCGGATCGGTCGAGATCGCAACCGCCGCACCCGATTGCAGCTTGAGCTGGCCGACCGCGACCACGCGATCGCCCGCCTTCAGCCCGCTGACGATTTCGGCACGGCCGTTGATCCGGTTGCCGGTGCGCACGAAGGTGCGCGCCACAGCCAGGCTGGTCTTGCCGTTATCCTCCTTCTTCTCGGTGATGAGAAAAACGGAGTCGCCATAAAGCGTGTAATCGACAGCCGTCTCGGGAACGGTGACGACCGGCGGCTTGTCCGGCAGCACCACCGTCGTGGTCGTGAACATGCCCGGCTTGAGGATGTGGTCGGGGTTGTCGAGCGTGGCCTGGACGCGGATGTTGCGGGTGTCGGTGGCGATCTGCGGCTCGATCGCGTTGATCTTGCCCTCAAAGGTCCGGCCGGGATAGGCGTCGACCGCGACACGCACGGTCTGGCCGACCTCGAGCGCCGCGCTGTCCTTCTCCGTCACGGTGAAGTTCGCGTACAACGTCGACAGATCGGTCAACGTCACGATCTGCGTGCCGGCGGTGAGGAACTGGCCGACCTCGACATGGCGGACGCCGAGCTCGCCGTCGAACGGGGCGCGCACCAGCTTCTGCGAAATGATCGCCTCGGTCTTGGCGATACCCGCGTTGGCCTGGTCGAAAGTGGCCTGCGCGGCGTCGACCGTCGACTGCGGGCCGAACTGACGCGCCGCCAGTTGCTTGGCGCGATCCAGCGCCAGCTGTGCGCCGGTAGCCTGCGCCTTGAAGCTCGCGAGATCGCCCTGCTCGGGAGCGTCGAACAGCTGCACGAGCGGACTTCCGGCCTTCACGGCCGCGCCGGCGGTAAACATGATGTCGGTGATCCGACCGGAGACGTCGGAGGTGACGTTCACCTGATGCACGGCGGCGAGATCGCCGACCGCCGTCAACAGGTTCGGAATGACCTCGGATTTGGCCTCCGCGACGGTGACCGGCGTCGGCGGCGGCTTCATGCTGGCAAAAAACTGCGCAATCATCTGGCCGCGAAAGTAATTGAACCAGACGAAGCCACCCACCAATACTGCCAGCAATGAGCCAACGATGATGAACCAGCGCAGCATCCGAACTGGACGCTTGCGCGGCGGCTCCGTGACCGGCTTGCCGGAGATTTTGGGTTCCGTTGCAACGTTCATGTCATGCACTTTCTTCAATTACCGTCTGCCCCGCCCCCCGCAACACGTCGCGGTCCCGACACGAGGCAATCGCGGTTTCGTTGAGCCCAATTCCGCGGAGAATGAATTCACAAAGCTGCCGTTCGAATTCGTCGGCATCGCCGTAGGTCACGCACGGCGCGGAAGGCAACCGCGTCAGCGTTGCCATCAGCAGGGTGTGATGCGCAAACCAGAACAGATTCAACGGCTCGCGCCCAACCGGTATCGCGTCCCCCGCTTCCACGGCGCGCGCCAGCGACGCCGTGAAGACATGTCCGATCAACCCAGCGATCTTTTCATAGATCAGCCGCGCAAATTCCCCGTCGTCGAGATGGCTGGCGAGCATCAACCGCAGACGCTGGGCTTCCTGCTGATCGGGCGCTTCTGCGACCTCCTGGAAATGCCCGATCATTTCACGGATCAATACCATCAGCGTTTTGGTCGACGGCTCCAGCTCCAGCAGGCGGTGCAGCGCAGGATCGGCCGAGCATTCTTCGGCGAGTATTTCCGCGTACAGCGCCGATTTCGTCGGAAAATGCTTGAACAGCAGACCTTCCGAAATCGAGGCAGCCGCCGCGACGCTTTTGGTCGTCGTGCCGGCAAAGCCGTGACGGGCGAAGCAACGTTTGGCTGCACTCAATATCAGTTGCCGCCGCAGGTCACCGGTCATGCGAAGGGGGGTGCTCATAATTGTGAGTAAGCACTCACCTCAGGCAAATGTCAAGGATTTTGCTGCGGCGCACCAAGCCCGGACGGCTCGGCGGGAGGTTCGCAGGTTCTGATTGAATCAGAACCCGGACTCCCCTCGGGGTATCGCCTCTTTTTGCGCCGGCGCGTTTTCTTCACGCGAGCCGGCACCCACGCCGCTCGAAAACGCTCTTAAATCGGAGCAAACCCGAGCGCGCCGCGAATCCGCGTCACGATGTAGTCGCCGTCACGGCTGGCGAGCACGCGTTCGAGATTGGCACTATCGATCTTGATACTGGCGAATCGTGGCCCGATCGAGAGGTCCTGCATGGAGTCGGCGAAGGCCTCAATCTCGGCCATGGTCGAAAGGGTGCGGGCGTCCGCTATCCCGCAAGCCTTGGCCACGCCGACAAGGTCGGCGGTCCCCGCGGTGTGGCTCGCCTGCCCGCCGGTTTCGCCGTAGACCTCATTGTCGAGCACGATGATGGTCAGATTCCCCGGCTTTTGCAGACCGACAGTCGCGAGGCTCCCCATCCCCATCAGCATTTCGCCATCGCCCGTTATCACCACGACCGGCAGCTTCGGCTGCGCCAGTGCAATGCCCAGTCCGATCATGGCGGCCCCGCCCATGGCGCCCCACAGGTAAAAATTTCGGTCATGATCGCCGGCCGCCGCGATATCGTAGGTCGATGCGCCGAGGCCGCCGACGACGATGGCATCCTTGCGACCCGCCAGCAGGCCCGAGACAACACTGCGCCGTTCGAGAAGATTTGCTTTGCTCATTTGGTGAAAACCTTTGCGCCGATCAGACGCTGCGACAACAAAACCGCGGTCGGGGTGCAGGCATTGTAGGCCTGTCCGGCGGCGGCCTCGACCACCTCGCCCACCTCGCCCGGGTGCGAAGCCCGCAACACCTTGATGCCCGACAATTCGAATACACCCGCCGTGGTCGACCCCATCGGCACCTGCCACGGATTGAATTCCCCCCATTCGCCGCGCATGGTCACCAGCGTCAGGAACGGAAAACGAAAGATCTGGGTCAGCGACAGCATGTTCACGCAATTGCCGACGCCGCTCGACTGCATCAGCAACACCCCGCGCTGGCCACCGGCCCAGGCGCCGGCGAGCAGCGCCACACCCTCTTCCTCGGTCGTCAGCGGCACCGCACGCATGGAAGGGGTGCCGAGCACGCGCTCGATCAGTTGCGAATGCCCCGCATCCGGCACGTAGGGCACCTGGCGGACATCGAAGCGCTGCAAGATCGCGAAAATTTCCTCCGGCCAGGGGAGAGGCCTTTCGGCCGCGGTTTCAGGGGTGGCATCGTTGCGAGCGTGCATTTTCATTTCCGTTGGATCAGCGGGACTGCATGTCGAATCGCGACTGTAGAGGGATCGGCTCTTTCCGAAAGAGCGAAAACGACATATCGGTATTCCCCTGAGAGTATGGCAGCATGAATACGAACGCGCGAGAGCTGGCGGCCAGTTTCGACATCGAGAAACTGACGGGCGAGTTCTATACCGATCCCTACCCGACCTATCGTGCACTGCGGCAGCACGAGCCGGTCAAGCGCATGCCCAACGGATCCTATTTTCTGACGCGTTATGACGATCTGGTTGCCGCCTACAAGAACACAAAGCTGTTCAGCTCCGACAAGAAAAAGGAATTCGCGCCGAAATACGGGGATTCCCTGCTCTACGAGCACCACACCACAAGCCTCGTCTTCAACGATCCGCCCGCGCATACCCGCGTGCGGCGTCTGATCATGGGCGCGCTGTCGCCGCGTGCGATTCTCGAGATGGAGCCCGGTCTGATCGCATTGGTGGACCGGCTGCTCGATGCGATGGCCGCAAAGGGCGACGTTGACCTGATCGAGGATTTCGCAGCCGCGATTCCGATCGAGGTGATCGGCAATCTGCTCGGCGTGCCCGAGGAGGAACGCGAACCGCTGCGGGGCTGGTCGCTGGCGATTTTGGGGGCGCTCGAGCCCGTGATATCGGCCGACGCGTTTGCGCGCGGCAACGGCGCGGTGAAGGAATTTCTCGGCTACCTGGAAATTCTGGTCCAGCGGCGGCGCAGGAAGCCGGGCAACCCCGAACGTGACGTGCTGACGCGCCTGATCCAGGGTGAGCACAACGGCGAGGACAATGGCGAGCGGTTGACCGAGAAGGAACTGCTGCACAACTGCATCTTCCTGCTCAACGCGGGCCATGAGACCACCACCAACCTGATCGGCAACGGCCTGGTGACGCTGTCCGCCCACCCGGCCGAGAAGAAGCGGCTCATCGAAAATCCCGCCTTGATCAAAACCGCGGTCGAGGAAATTCTGCGGTTCGAGAGCTCCAATCAGCTCGGCAATCGCATGACGACGGAGCGCGTCGAACTCGGCGGCGTGACGATGCCAGCGGGCACCTCGGTAACGCTATGCATCGGGGCCGCCAACCGCGACGACAGGCAATTCGACGATCCGGAGAATCTTGACATCGGCCGTACGCCGAACCGGCATCTCGCGTTCGGCACCGGCGCGCACCAATGCGCGGGCATGGCGCTGGCGCGCCTCGAAGGTGCGATCGCTATCTCGAGGTTTCTGGCGCGGTTTCCATCTTACGCATTGAAGGGCCGGCCGACACGCGGTGGGCGCGCCCGCTTTCGCGGGTATTTGAGCGTTCCCTGCGCGATCGGCTAACCGTGGGAGTTCGGATCACTCCCTGGGCGGACGCCCGAGACGCGATGACCGAAGCTTCAGGCGGCCTTTCTCAACGGCGCACCCTATACCGCCGAACGATGCCGCGCGACGCAGGTTTGCAAGACCTCATTGATCGGCTTTGCCCACCAATCGTTGGAGAAGATCTCGATCTCTGAATAGCCGGCAAATCCCTGCGCCTCGACCGCGCGGCGCACCGATTTGATGTCGATCACGCCGTCACCCATCATGCCGCGGTCGTTGAGAATGTCCCTGGTCGGCACCAGCCAGTCGCAGACGTGAAACGCCAGCAGGCGATCCTTGCCGGCGCGGGAAATCTGCAGCAGCAATTCCGGGTCCCACCAAATGTGATAGACGTCGAGCGCGACGCCGAGCGCGCCGCTGCGGTTCGGGTCCAGGCGATCGCAGATATCGAGCGCCTGTCTCGTGGTGTTGACGCAGGCGCGGTCGGCGGCATAGGCCGGATGCAACGGCTCGATCGCCAGCGGCATCCCGGCCTGCTTCGCATAGTCCATCATTTCGGCGATGGCATCCTCGACCTGGACGCGAGCGGCTGCGATATCCTTCGAGGCCACGCTTCCCGGCCGCGAATATTGCGGCAAGCCTCCGACCACCAGCACGATACAGGGTGCGCCCAATGCGCTGGCCTCATCGACCGCCCGGCGGTTGTCGTCGCGCGCCTCGGTGCGATGGGCGGCATCGGTCGTGAACATGCCGCCCCGGCAATAGCCCGAGAGCTCGAGCCCGGCGTCTCGCGCCGCACGCGCCGCGCGGTCGAGACCTATGGCGGCAACCTGGTCGCGCCAGGGATCGATGGCGCGGATGCCGTGCCGCGCGCAGGCGTCGATGATTTGCAGGAGATCGCCCTGCTTGCGAACGGTCGCGGTATTGAGCGACAGCCAGCGGTGGTCCGACGAAAAGTCCCGCATCACGCCTCGATGCCGCGGAGCGCAAGCACCGCTTTCATGCGCCGCGTCGCGACTTCCGGATTGGCGAGCAGCCCGGCCTGATCCGCCAGCCGAAACAGCTCGGCAAGATGCAGCGTCGAGCGCGTGCTCTCCTGCCCGCCGACCATCGTGAAATGATCCTGATGTCCGTTGAGATAGGCCATGAAGACGATGCCGGTCTTGTAGAACCGCGTCGGCGCCTTGAAGATGTGGCGCGACAGCGGCACCGTCGGCCCCAGCACGTCGTGGAATCCTTTTCCATCGCCCGCCGCCAGCCGCGACAGCGCGTAGGAAGCCGCGGGTGCGATGGCATCGAAGATACCGAGCAGCGCATGCGAGAAGCCTTGCTGGTCGCCGGCGATCAGTTCGGCGTAATTGAAATCATCGCCGGTATACATCTTGACGCGTTGATCGAGCCTTCGGCGCATGTCGATCTCGCGCTGCTTGTCGAGCAGCGAAACCTTGACGCCATCCACCTTCGGCGCATTGGCGTTGACGACGCCGACCGCGACATCCATGGCCCGCTCGAGGTTCGAGGTGCCCCAGTAATTCGCCAGGGCCGGATCGAACATTTCGCCGAGCCAGTGTATAATCACGGGCTCCGCCACCTGCGACAGCACGCGATCGTATACTCTGGCGTAATCGTCGGGACCGCGGCCGATCCTGGCAAGCGCCCGCGACGCCATCAGAATGATACGGCTGCCAGCCTTTTCGACGGCCGCAATCTGCTCTTCATAGGCGCCGATCACGTCGTCGAGAGTTTTGGCGTCCTCAGGCGCGAGATGATCGGTGCCCGCGCCGGAAAACACGAGCGCATTGCCCCTCGCCTTCGCGGCTCTTGTCGAGCGCTGGATCAATTCCAGCGAAGTCGGCCAGTCCAGCCCCATGCCGCGTTGCGCGGTGTCCATGGCCTCCGCAACACCGAGGCCGAGGTCCCAGACGTGCTCGCGAAACGCAATCGTCTTGTCCCAGTCGATCGCGGCCGACAGCCAGGGATCGACATCGGCGAGCGGATCCGAAACGACATGCGCTGCGGAAAACGCCACACGGTTCAGCTTGCCTTGAAGTTTTGCGGGAAACGCGCGCGATGCCGCGAGCCGATAGGTCTCGAACGATCGGTTGGCGCCTGGCAGTTTGAGCGACAGCGACGAGACAGGCAAGACCGGCTTGTTCATGCTCGCAACCTCCTCACACCTTGATCGGCGCGACGTCGATCCAGCGCCGCTCGCGCCAACTCTGCAGCGCGCATTCGGCGAGCTGCACGCCCTTGGCGCCTTCCAGCAGCGTGTATTTGTACGGCGCGTCCTCGCAGACGTGGCGAATGAACATTTCCCATTGCTCCTTGAAGCCATTGTCGTAGGTGGCGTTCTCCGGCAGCTTCTGCCAATCGGCGTAAAAATCGTGCAGGCGCTTTTCGTCCGGGTTCCACACCGGCCGCGGCGTCGCCTGCCGCGCCTGGATCATGCAGTCGGTCAATCCGGCCACCGCCGAGCCGTGCGTGCCGTCGACCTGGAACGTGACGAGATCGTCGCGATAGACCCGCGTCACCCAGGACATGTTGATATGCGCGATCACGCCGCCCTTGAGGCGGAAGGTCGCGTAGGCGGAATCATCTGATGTCGCCCTGTATTTCCTGCCCTTTTCGTCCCAGCGCTCCGGAATATCCGTAGTGCCGAGGCAGCTCACGCTTTCGACCTCGCCGAAGAGATTGTCGAGCACGTAGCGCCAGTGGCAGACCATGTCGAGGATAATGCCGCCACCGTCTTCGCTGCGATAATTCCACGACGGGCGCTGTGCTTCCTGCCAATCGCCTTCGAACACCCAGTAGCCGAATTCGCCGCGCACCGAGAGCATCCTGCCGAAGAAGCCGGAATCGCGCAGGAAGGCCAGCTTCTTCAGGCCCGGCAGGAACAACTTGTCCTGCACGGTGCCGTGCTTGACGCCCTTGCTGTTGGCGAGCTTCACCGCCGCCACGGCCTCCTCGAGATTGGTCGCGATCGGCTTTTCGCAATAGACGTGCTTGCCGGCATTGATCGCTTTGGTCAACAGCGAGGGCCGCGCCTGCGTGGTCGCGGCATCGAAGAACACGCTGTCGTTCTTGTCCGCCAGCGCCTTGTCGAGATCGGTGGTCCAGCGCGCAATACTGAAGCGCCTGGCAAGATGTTCGACCTTGTTCGCGTCGCGGCCGACCAGGATCGGATCCGGCATGATGCGATCGCCGTTGCCGAGCAGCACGCCGCCCTGGTCGCGGATCGTGATGATGGAGCGGATCAGATGCTGGTTGAGGCCCATGCGGCCGGTGACACCGTTCATGATCACGCCGAGGCGTTGCGTCGTCATATCGATTGCTCCTGCAGGATTTTTGCTTTTGGTTGTCGAAGTGGCGTCATCGTCGACCACACCGGGTGCACGGATGTTGCAAAGCCCGGCGATGTCAGCGAATCCGTCGACAAATTGCCGCCACGGATCGCAAGCCGGACGGCGTTTCCATCGCGGCTGTAGAGATCGGGGTGAGCCGCGAGAAACAACTCTGCCTCGTCGGCCGGCGTATCGCCAAAACCGCCGGCATAATGATGGCCGTTGCGCTCGGCATGGGTGACGCCGATCAGCGCACCGAGCGCGAGATCCTGTTGCACGCCAAGTCCGGCCTGACAGGTCAGGTCTTCGCCGGTGACAAAGAATTTTACGCTCGTCCCGCTCCATTTGGCGGCGCGGGTCGCATTGACGATCGACTTGTAGATGCCCTTGCAGGATTTCGAGGAGATGCCGCGGTAGCCCAGCGCGCGGGCGTTAAGGAACGCGTCATAGGAATCGTCGGCTTCATCGATGATGAAATCGCGCGCCGACAGCGCGCCGAGCGGCGATGCACGGGTGATGTCCCGCGGCATCGGCTGCTCGATATAGAGCAATTTGGCCACGATCGGCGAAAGCTCGCTGTCGCGATCGAGGCGGTCGATCAGCGAGCCCAGGCCCGCAAGGTCGGCATATTGCTCATTGGCGTCCAGCGTGACGCGGTAGCCATGCCGCAGCGTTGCAAGCTCGTTGCCAATGCGGGTCAGCCGGGCGGCGTCCGCGCCGGGATCGCCGTTGAGCTTGAGCTTGAAATAGCGTGCGCCGGCGTTTTCGCTCTCATCGGCGACGCCGCCCGCACCTTCCACCTGGTCGTCGAGGCCGACGGTATGCCGGATCGCGACGCGATCGAGCCGCCGCCTTTGCGCGAGATATTGGGCGATGTCGCCGTCCGCAAGATCGGGCGACAGTCGCGCATCGATTCCTGCGGCATTTGCCATCATGCCGTCGAAAAAATTCACGCCCACGCTGCGCAGCAGCGCATCCATGATCGCCTTGTCGATCTCGGCAGGCCCATAGGCCGCGGCAAGCGGCGGGATATTTTCCCTGGCGCAGGCCTCGACCTGCGCCGCAATCCGTGCGGCATGAAGGCCGAACGCGGTGTCGAAGCCGGAGCCGGTCAGATAAAGCCCACGCGCGATCTCAAGCGAGCGCCTGAGTTCGTTGACGGTTTGCTCGGGCGATAGATCTGGACGCTTGTCGAACCATTTCGGCACCATCAACTCGGCGCTGGCGCCGGACGAAGTACCCTTGCCTTCGATTTCGACCTCGGCGCGCACAAAAACCTGCGATGCGGCGTTGACGACAACGGCGCCGAACCGGAACGGCCTGACAAAACGCACCTGACGTTCGAAAAGCGCAATGTCTCGCACGGCCAGACGCAGCGGCATAATGCTCTAATCCAGCGCGCTTTGGGTGAAGAAATGCTTGCGGATGCGTTGCACCAGCTCGGTGAACACGGGATCGGCCATGGCGTCGAGCGAGCGCGGGCGCGGCAGCGGCACGTCGTAGATCGCGGCAATCCCACCGGGCCGCTCGGTCATGACCAGCACGCGATCGGCGAGAAACACCGCTTCCGGTATCGAATGGGTGATGAGCAGCACGGTCTTGCCGGTTTCGCGCTGGATCCGCATCAATTCGACGTTCATGCGCTCGCGCGTCATGGCGTCCAGTGCGCCGAACGGCTCGTCCATCAGGATGATCTTGGGATCGTGCACCAGCGCCCGGCAGATCGAGGCGCGCTGCTGCATGCCGCCGGACAATTGCCAGGGCAGCTTCCGCTCGAAGCCTTCAAGGCCGGTCAGCTTCAGCAGCGCCTTGGCGCGCGGCAGATATTCCTCCCGCGAGAGCCGCTTCATATCGATCGGCAGCATCACGTTGTTGACAATGTTGCGCCAGGGCAGCAGGAGCGAATTCTGGAACACGATGCCGACATTGCCGTGCGGCTTGTCGACTTTCTCGCCCTCGACGAAAATCTCGCCGGTCGAGGGCGGCAGCAGCCCGGAGATCATCTTCAACAGCGTCGACTTGCCGCAGCCGGAGGGACCGACCACAACAAAGAACTCGCCGGCGTTGATATGGAAGTCCAGCGGACGCAGCGACGGCACGTCGCCATCACGCGACCTGTAGGTTTTCGACACGCCGGACAGTTGAATTCCCGGCTGGCCGGCGGCCGCGCGATCGGACACGACGCGAAGATGCGCCCCCGGTTGACTGATCTCGGTTGGTTTGGTCGCGGGATTCATTGGAGAGCCCCGCTCCACCCGTCGTCCCTGCGCACGCAGGGACCCATACGCCGTGCCCACTCGTTCAGGCTCAGCGGTAGAGATCTTCTGCAACAACTCAGGCCGGTGGTTATGGGTCCCTGCGTGCGCAGGGACGACGATGGGTACGTCATCGCTGCTCACGAACCGCCCTTCGGCAGATAATCATTGGTGTAAAACGCCTTCGGATTTTCCTTGGCCTTGGCATCGAGCCCGCCATATTCGACCATCAGATTGACGGTGTCGGTCATGTTCTGGTCGGTCACCTGGAACGGCCGCCTGGTCCTGGTTTCCGGCGTACGATAGAGCGGTATCGTCAGTTCAAAGCCTTGCGTGAGGGTCGCGATCTTGCCGCCCTTCGGATTGGCGTCGAGGATCGATTGCGCGGCGCCCTTCGGGTCCTTCTCGGCGGCCTCGACGGCCTTGGTGGTCGCGGCCATGAAGCGCCTTACCAGATCGGCGTTGGCCTTCGCATAGTCGCTGTTGGCGATAATTCCCGAACTCACCATGTTGATCCCGTAGTCGGCGAACTTGATCGGATAGACGTCCTTGCCGGTGGCATCCTTGATCTTCATCGACTGATCCATGACGTAACCGAGCAGGAGATCGGCCTGCCCGTTGATCACGGCGTTGAGCTTGGTCTGGGCATCGCCGGCCACGGTGGTGAAGTCGCTTTCCTTCAGTCCTGTCTTCTTCAGGAACAGCGGCCATATCTGCGTCATGGAATCCGCCGGGGTGATCGCCACCGTCTTGCCCTTGATATCCTCCGGCTTCCTGATGTTTTTGTCGATAAAACCCATCGCCGACATCGGGCTCGTCTGCAGCAGCACGCCGACGGCGACCACCGGCGCCCCCTTGACTGCCGCGCGCATCATGGTGGGCACATCGACATAGCCGAAATCGGCGGTCTTGGCCGCAACGGCTTGCGTGGTCGCCGCCGAGCCGCGCCCTTCCTGAATTTCGAGATCGATATTTTCGGCAGCGTAAATGCCCTTGGCCTTGCCGTAATAGAACGGCGCGTGCTCGCCATAGACATACCAGTTGAGCATCAGCACGACCTTGTCCGCGGCCGCTGCCGGCATCGTCGCGAGCCCCGTCCAGATCAGCACCGTTGCAAGCGCTGCCATCCATCGCACCATGTCATCCTCCCCTATCGTTATTTTTCGTTATTGCGAGCAGCGATAGCGACGAAGCAAATCCATTTCTCCCTGGTGGCTTCATGGATCGCTTCGCTGCGCTCGCAATGACGGCCTAGACCTGTTCTCGATCAGGCGGCCAAAATGATGTCCTCCCGCTGGCTGACATGCCAGGGAACCACAAGGCGCTCGATCCGATCGACGATCCAGAACAGGATAACACCGAGCAGCGCCAGGATCACCAGGGCGGCAAACATGGTCGGAAGGTCGAAGGTGCCGATCGAGCGCTGCAGCACATAGCCGATCCCTGAATTCGATCCGACGAATTCGCCGACCACGGCGCCGACGACAGCCAGCGTCACCGAAACTTTCAGGCCTGAAAAGATCGCCGGCATCGCGTGCGGCAGATTGACCGCGCAGAAGACATGGAATCGGCTGCCCTGCATCGCCCGCGCCAGATCGACCATATCGGGGTCGACCGACTTGAACCCCTGCACGGCGGAGACCACTACCGGAAAAAATCCCAGGAGGAATGCCGAGATCACTTTTGGAAAGATGCCAAAGCCGAACCAGACCACGAACAGCGGCGCGATCGCGATCTTGGGCACCGATTGCGAGAATACCAGGAGCGGATAGACGTAGCTTTCCACCGTCTTCGATCCCGCGATCAGCATCGCAACGGGGATGCCGAACGCGGCTGACAACAGGAAGCCACAGATCGTCGCATAGGTGGTGGGCCAGGCCTGGCGGGCAAGCTCCGGCCAGTCCTGCCACAACACTGCGACGACATCGACCGGCGCCGGAATTTGATATGGCGGGATCTTGAACAGCCGGATGGTCAGATCCCAGACGACGACAATGAAGATCAGGAACAGAAGCGGCCGGATCCACGCCGCGTTCAGCGCTTTCGACACGCTCCCGTGGCTTTGCGGCTCGGCCAATTCCCTCTCCCTGCACTTCGGCTTTGGGAGAGAAATTAACCCGTTGGATAATTACTGTCCAGCGCTTTTCCGGGCGGCACATTCACGTCGCCTCCGAGAGGCTCCCCAAAAAAACCGAAGCCGTCGAAGTGTTTATCCGGTCCGAAGCCGGCAGGCGCTTCACGTTACGGCGGGCGGCCCCGCAGATAAAATTTCTGAATTTCCGAATTTCACTTGACGCCCCGGTAGAAACAGGAATAGAGCGATTTGATCCCGCCTCACATGAGGGGCGTTTCGCGATCGTCACGGACGTAGAGCGCGGGATGCGGTGGACGCTTTGGCGCTTCAAGACGAAAAGTGCGTGAAGCGGACGGCGAAGTCGTGTGGTCCTGACGCCCCGACGCTGGCGTCAAGTTTCGCGGGATGATCCGCGAGGCGATGGTGGCAAGAAAGCCCGGTCACCAGGGAGATCACGAAGGAAACCGTTAAAACCATCGCGCGGGGAATGCCGGGTGTTTCCGGTGTGACCGTGGTGACTAACGCGCGTGCTTACTACCACTACACGCGCGGCTGCGGGCGCATCGGGCGCCCGGCATTCCCCGTGCCCTCATTTCAGAGGGCAGGACGTTGATGGCAAAACTCGCGCGAAAGGCGTGGCGAGATCGCGATGGTGTGTCCGGACGTGGCAGCTGTGCCTGGACGCGGCAGGCTGTTTGAAAGGTGAAGCGCCGGGCTGGCCCCCAAGGAACACGTCGTCCCTGCGAAAGCAGGGACCCATACGCCGCGGCTCTTCTTGGGGCGCGATGAATGGACGTCCTTCGCAACAACCGAAGCCGGTGGTTATGGGTCCCTGCTTTCGCAGGGACGACGACAGACCTGTTCAAACGGTATGCGCCGGAGCGGGCAATTTCGGCACCTTACCCTTCCCGAACGCCGCGAGTGATTTGCCGGTCAGGGCCGCCAGCACCAGCGCCACCATATGCCGGAGACGCTCATCCCTTGCCTCTTCCTTGAGGAGGTCGCGGCCGAAGATCACGCTCAGTGTCGCGCTGTTCGACAGATAGAAGAAGCACAGGGCGGCGATGGAGATATAGAGCTGAACCGGATCGAGCGCGACGACAAAATCACCGCTTTCGACGCCGCGCCGCACCACGTTGCGGATCAACTCGACGAAGGGCGAATGCATCGACTTGACCTTGGTGGAGCGCTTGAGATGGCGCGCCCGCACCAGATTTTCGGTGTTCAGGAGCGCCAGGAATTCCGGATTGCGCAGAAAATAGTTCCAGGTGAAATCGATCAGACGCTCGATCGCGCGCGGCGGATCGAGATGCTCGAGATCAAGCCCGCGCTCTTCGGCTCTTATCTTCTCGTAGGCGCCTTCCAGGACGGCGAGGTAGAGTTCGTCCTTCTTGCCGACGTGGTAATAAAGCATGCGCTTGTTGGCGCCGGCCTTGGCCGCGATCCGGTCGACGCGCGCGCCAGCGAGGCCATGGGCCGCGAATTCCTGCTTCGCGGCCTCGAGAATGCGAAGCCGCATTCCCTCGGGATCGCGCTGCCATTTCAGAATTCGCTTTGTCATGGCCAAAACTGTCGCCCATTCATGGAAAGAACCGCATGTAGCACGGGCGGCGCGCTTTGAGAATGAACGCGGCGCGCTGTTTCAGTTGGAGGGGCTGGGTAAGACATGCTTCCCGGAATCACGCCCGTAGGCCTGGGTGTCGGCCACGATATCCTCGATCAGGACAACGACGTGATCGAGGCCCGAGATCACGAGAGAAGTCCCCGCGTGTCCTTGTCGGCGCCGACTTTTTCCACGCCGATCCGGTTCGCTGCCATGTCCAACACCGGGATAGCCAGTCATCGCCGCCTCCCTTTGTCCTCCCTTGGGAACCCGGAACAGCCGCTGGCCGTTGGTTCGGCGGACGGCCCCCCTGAACGGTCTTAAGTCCGGCCACATGGCCATCTCCAGTGATTTAAAGAGCGTGTTCGTGCGAATAATTTCAGCGAATGATCCGGCAGAACCGGTGCTAATGTACGATGCCGGCCGGGACCACCCCAAGCCACGACGGAAAACGAATGCAGGCCCTCTTCATCGGACAAACCTACATCGACGTGACCTTCATTACCGACCACATGCCGACCGGCGACGAGAAGCATGTGGCAAAGGCCTATGCGGTCTCGTTCGGCGGCAACGCCGTCACCGCGGCGTTCTGCTGCGCCAAGCTCGGAATTGTGCCGGACCTGATCGCCACCGTCGCCAATGACTGGCTGGGACGGATGTTTCAGGACATGAGCGCGAAGTATGGAATTTCGATCCATCCGCGCAAGGTCAACTCCTCGTCGCTCTCCTTCATCATGCCCAGGGACGGCAAGCGGGCCATCGTGCGCTGCCGCGACGACGAGCACATCCATCCGTTCCCGCTTCTCAACCTCGGCGGCTGCCGCGCACTGCATGTCGACGGCCACCAGCCGGACGCCGCGATCCACTACGCGAAACTATGCCGCGAAGCCGGCATCCTGACATCGCTGGACGGTGGCGGTTTGCGCACCAACACCCATGAACTGCTGGAATTCATCGATGTCGCCATCGTCGCCGAGCGTCTGTGCGAGCAGATGGACCTGACGTCCGAACAGATGCTGGATTATCTCAAGAGCCGCGGCTGCCGGGTCGGCGGCGTCACCCGGGGCGAGCGCGGCTTGCTCTGGTACGACGAGACCGGTGCCGTTCGCACGCTGCCCGCGTTTCCGATTCCGAGCGAACGCGTGCTCGATACCAACGGTGCTGGAGACGTATTCCACGGCGCCTATGTTTATTCGTACCTGAGCAGTCCCGGCAAGAGCTGGCAGGACCATTTCGATTTCGCGCGCGCGGCATCGACCTACAAGATCCAGCGTCTCGGCAATGAAGCCGGATTGCCGACGCTTGCCGACATCGATGCTGTGCGGAAAGAGTTCGCGGTTGGCGTTTAAGGCCAACCAGCCTACGCCAAAGCAGCCTTCAAATCGAAGCCGGGATCCGCCGCCTGCTCCGGCTCGATCGAGCGGTTCATTCCAAGGATCTTGCGGCCGAAGACATGATCCGCCGCGCGGTTGACGGATTCGATGCCGACCAGTTCACCGGATTTGTAGCAGAACGCCGAGAACGATCGCGCCTGGCGATCGCCGCGCACCACCACCTGGTCATATCCGGTGGTGAGCCCCGCGATCTGAAGCTTGTCGTCGCCCTGGTCGCTCCAGAACCACGGCAGACCGTCATAGGTCCTGGCGTCGCCGGTCAGCCGCGCCGCCACGCAGCGCGCGTGATCGGTGGCGTTCTGCACGGACTCCAGCCGCAGCGAGCCGCCGAAGCGCCGGCTCGCGAACAGCGCGCAATCGCCGATCGCCGAGATATTGGGATCGGCGGTCAACAATTGCTCGTTGACAATGATTCCGGCCGCGACCGGCAGGCCGGCTTCCGCCGCCAGTTCGACGTTGGGCAGGACACCGACGCCGACCACCACCAGATCCGCCGGCACATGGCGGCCGTCGCTGAGGCTGACGCCAGCGACATCGGCCCCCTTGCTCTCGATGCTGGTGGCCTGCACGCCGAGGTGGATGCGGATGCCGGCCGCGGTGTGCCGCGCCTGGAAATAATCCGAAATCTCGGCGGTGACCGCGCGCGCCATGACGCGCGTTCCGAGTTCGACCACATCCACCTCCAACCCCTTGGCGCGTGCGGTCGCGGCGAATTCGAGGCCGATGAAGCCCGCGCCGATCACCACGACGTGCCTTGCCGAGCCGATGCGCTGCCGCAGCGCCTCGCTTTCGTCGAGAATTCGCAAATAGCGGACGTCGCTGAGATTGGCGTTGGGAAGATCGAGCAGCCGATTGCGCGCGCCGGTGGCAAGCACCAGATGCCCGTAGTCCAGAAACGAGCCGGAGGCGAGCAGCAGTCGCTGCGCGGCGCGATCGACGAAGGCGGCGCGATCGCTGATCAACTCGATGTTCTGGTCGCGATAGAATTTATCCGGCCGGAACATCAGGCTATCGGGGCGGCCTTCGCCCTTCAGATAGGCCTTTGACAAAGGCGGCCGTTGATACGGCAGATGCGCCTCATCGTTGATCAGGCAGATGCGCTCGCTGTAGCCGTGCTGCCGCAACGACGCCGCGACCTGGAAGCCCGCGTGACCAGCGCCGACGATCAAAACTGTTCCCTGTGCCATTGGTCAGACCGGCTCGATACGAAGCGGCAGGGCGTCGCACCCGCGCCGCGTGTTGTCCAACCGTCGCTCCGGTTCTGCCGTTGTTTCCAACGACGCAAGGCGCCTGGCAAGTACCGTCAAAATCGCCTCCGCTTCCGATTGTTGCATTGCGGTTTTCCGCCCGGCCACATGCCGGCATTTTGCAGACTTCGGCGGGGATTGTCACCTCTCGCCTTCTGCTATTTAAATGCCCGCCGATGCCATCGATCCGGAGGCCCGTTGCTAGATGCCGAACTCAGCTACCGCCTCTTCACCTGACGATCCTGCCCTGCTCAGCTTCGATGGTCCGATCGCCACGATCACGCTCAACCGGCCGGCCGCGTTCAACTCCATTGATCTTTCGATCGCGAAGAAGCTTGAGCAGCTTAGCGCGGAAGTCGAATCGTCCGACGATATAAGGGTGCTCGTGATCGAGGGCGTAGGCCGCGCGTTCTGCGCCGGCGGCGATCTTCAGACCATCGGCGCGGCTGCCGCCGCCGACACCGTTGCCCCCGTCGTCGGCGAGCTTTTGGAGCATTACCACGCCTTCATCAGGACGCTGCGGCGGATGCCGAAGATCGTGCTGGCAAGCGTCCATGGTTCGGCCGCGGGCGCAGGCCTTTCGCTCGCCTTTGTCGCAGACCTCTGCATCGCCGCCGAAGACGCCCGCTTCACCCCGGCCTACGCCAAGCTCGGCGTGTCGCCGGACGGCGGCGGTACCGTCGGCGTGGTGGCGAGCGTCGGCGCGCGGCGGGCGATGCAGATCTATCTCGCCGAAGACAGCTTCTCGGCAGTTCAAGGCTTTTACTGGGGCCTGGTCGCCAAGGTCGTTCCTGCAGTCGAACTCAAGGCAGCAACCCGCGAACTGGCGCATCGCCTGGCGCAAAACGCGCCTTCAGCGCTGGCGGCGACCAAGGCGCTGATCCATCGCGCGCACATCACGCCGATCGGGCAACAGCTCGACGCCGAGCGCGACGCCATCATCGATTGCATGCACACCGACGAATTCCGCGTCGCGGTCAAGAAGTTCACGAGCAAGGGGAAGCAAGGCTAAGATATACTACCGGCGTAAATTTCTGCAAAAGGACATCAGCCGGCCAACCATAACCGAGAGACAACGCGGTATGGGTCCCTGCTTTCGCAGGGACGACGAGGGATTTTGCCAGAGCAAAGCTTCAATTCGGGCAGATATATCCGGTCCCCGCCGGCGACTTGAAGCAGCCGACCGATTCCGGGATCACGTGCTTGGGCAGCCACAGCACCACCTTCGGGAAATAGATCGTAAAGGTGATGGTCGCCAGGAACACGACGTAGATCGGCAGCGCCGCGCGCAGCGCCTTGCCGAAACTGACGCCGACGAATTTCGAGGCCATCAGCAGCACAAGCCCATAGGGCGGGGTGATCAGGCCGAACGCCAGGGTGGCGATCAGCACGACGCCCATATGGACACCGTTGATGTCGCCGGCCTGGGTGAGCGCGTTCACCAGCGGCATGAAGATGATGATGGTCGGCACCGGCTCGATGAAATCGCCGACCACGGTGAACAGCAGCACCAGGAGCAGCATCATGTACTGCGGATCGCTGCCGGCGATCGAGGTGATCCAGTCGGCGATCACGATGGCGCCGCGCAAATACGCCAGCATCCAGCCGAAGGCATTGGCGGCACCGATGGTGATCAGCGGCAGCGAAAAGATCAACCCGGCGAGGCAGAAGTCGTAGGGAATTTTCCTGATGTGCCCGCGGTTGAGCGCGGGGATCACGACCGCGATGATCCAGATCACCGCGACAACGCCGGCTTCCGTCGGCGTGAACCAGCCGGTGAGAATGCCGCCGAGCAGGATCACCGGAATCATCAGCGGCAGCGCGGCATCACCGGTGGCGAACACCACCTGGCGCAGCGGCGCCCGCGGCTTGCGCATGCCGGAGGGCCCGAAGAAATAGCAATAGATCATCAGGCCGAAGCCGATCATCAAGCCCGGCACGACACCGGCCATGAACAGGCCTGCGATCGAGACGTTGCCGACCGCGCCGTAGACCACGGCCGTGATGCTCGGCGGCACCAATGCCGCGATGGTGGAGGCGGACGCGATGATCGCGGCGATGAAGGCGGGGCTGTAGCCTTCCCGCTTCATCGGCCCGCCCAGCGCACGGCTCATGACCGCGACGTCAGCGGTCGTTGATCCCGACATCTCCGAGAAGAACATGCTGAAGACGACGACGACCTGCGACAGCCCGCCCCTGATATGTCCGACCAGCGACAAGGACAGATTGGCGATCCGCACCACGACGTTCGCCGAACTCATGAGTTCGCCGACCAAGAGGAAGAACGGGATCGCGAGCAGCGCTTCCGAATCCACGCCGTCGAATACCTTCTGGATGATCGCGGCCAGCGAAACGTCCGTCAGCAGCGCGCCGACGAAGACGCCCGCCATCAGCGAAAACGGCACGGGCACGCCGAGATAGCCGAAGAACAGAAAGCAGAACGACATCAGCGCGAGGACAACCGGTGCACTCACGGCCGCGCCCTCGTCTGAATGGCGGTCTCAACCGGCGATATCGAGATTTCTTCGTCCGGCGGCTCCGGATGGTCAAATCCGTTGCGGATGCCGTTAACCAGCTGTTCGATCGTGAACAGCGCGATCAACACCCCGGAGAGCGGTATCGCCGCATAGAGCGAGGCGATCGGCGTGCCCGACGGCAGCCGGAAACTGCCAAAACCCCGGAGGTAATTGATATAGCCGAACCAGATCAGGCAAAACGCCACGCCGAGCACCACGACACGGATGATGATTTCGACGATCAGCCGCGGGGTTCCATGCAGCGCCTCGGAGATCGCGGTCAGATAGAGATGGTCGTTGCGGCGGGTGGCGGCCGCGGCGCCGATGAAGATCGCGTAGATGAACAGGGTGGAGGTCACCTCCTGCAGCCACAGCCAGGGATGGCCGATGGTGCGCGTGACGATGTCGAACATCACCGAGAGCGAGAAGCCGAAGCACAGCAATCCGCACAGCATCATCAGCAGCAGTTCGAGCCTGTCAAATGCTCGCCATTTCAGGTGATGCTGTCGCTGCAGCACCAGTTTATCGGCGATGGACATTTTCAGACTCTCCGTCGTCCCGGATCAAACTCACGTCGTCCCGGCGGACGCCGGGACGAATCGCGGAGTCATGCTGCCGACCTCAGTTGATCGCCCGGATCAGGTTCTTGATCTTGTCGGCATGCGGTCCGAGCTCCTTCGCGAGCTTGTCGAGATAGGGATCGGCGATTTTCTGGAAGCCTGTCTTGTCGACATCGGCGACGATCTTGACGCCCATTTTCTCGAGCTTGGCCGCCGCCGCACGCTCCAGGTCGAAAGCGCGCTTGGGTTCCTGCAGGCTGACATCTCTGGCTGCCGCCTGCACCCACTGCTTCTGGTCGGCGCCGAGGCTCTGCCAAAGCTTGTCGCTGATCCACAGGATAGCGTTGTTGGCTTCATGTTCGGTCATCGAAAGCACCGGCGCGACTTCGTAATGCTTGTTGATGAGGTAAACATTGACCGCGTTCTCGCCGAAATCCATCACGCCGGTTTGCAACGAGGTATAGACGCTGCCGAACGGCATGTGCACGGTTTGCGCGCCATAGGCGGCGAACATCGTGTCTTCGGTCGCGGTCGCCTGCACGCGAACCTTGTAGCCCTTGAGATCGTCGACCTTGTGCACTTCTTTCCTGCCGTAAATGTGCCGGAAGCCCTGGGTGCCGAGCCCGATCGCGTGAATGCCCTGAACCGTGTCGTCGATCATGTCCCGTATCGCCTCGAACACCTTCTGGTCGCCGAGCGCCTTGATATTGTGCTGGTCGGAGCGAAACAGGAAGTGCAGCGACATGACTCCGGCCTGCGGCGAGATCGTCGAAGTGTTCGCCGAGGACACGATCGCAAAATCGATATCTCCGGATCTGACCAATTGCAGAATCTGGGATTCCTGCCCTAGCTGCGCGCCGGGATATTGATCGACCAGCATCGTCCCCTTGCTCAATTCCTTCAGCTTCGCGGAAAATATGTCGTAGGCGATGCTGTAGCCGGAATTGAGCTGCTGGTCGTGCGCGAATCGGTAATGCTTTGCCTCTTGTGCGCCTGCGCTCGCCGCGAACATGACGGTTGCAGCCGCGAACAACCGGCCTATGATTCTTGCTGGATTATTCACCGTTTCCCCCTGTTAGGATTTTGTTCTTTCGTCCCGTCGGCGCAAGATGGCCAATCGGGCCCTCGTGCCCTGACGGCCCTAGTTGATTGCCCTGACCAGCGTCTTGATTTTTTCGGCGTGCGGGCCGAGCTCGCTCGCGAGTTTGTCGAGATAGGGATCGGCGATCGCCGTGAAGCCTGATTTGTCGATATCGGCCACGACCTTCACCCCCATCGATTTCAGCTTCTCCAGCGATTGGTGCTCGAGTTCGATCGCTTTCGCCGGCTGCGTCCTGTTGACCTCGTCGGCCGCGGCCTGCACCCAACCCTGCTGCTCCGGCGTCAGGCTGTTCCACAATTTGTCGCTCACCCAGACCAGGCTGTTATTCGCCTCGTGTTCGGTGATTGACAGCACGGGCGCCACTTCGAAGTGCTTGTTGGCGAGGTAGACGTTGATGCCGTTTTCGGCGACATCCACCACCCCGGTCTGCAGCGAGGTGTAGACGCTGCCGAACGGCATGTGGACGATCTGGGCGCCATAGGCAGGAAACATGGTGTCCTCGGTAGGCGTCGCCTGCACCCGCACCTTCAGCCCCTTCATATCGGCCACGTTCCTGATCTCGCGCCTGGCATACATATCGCGAAGACCAAGCGTCGCCAGCGCGATGACGCGGGCGCCCTGCACGGTTTCCGAAATCATCGTCTTGACCGCCTTCGATACCTCGGGGTCGGCGATCGCCTTGACGAGGTGGGCTTCGGAGCGGAATAGAAAGTGCATCGACATCACGCCGGCCTGCGGCGACAGGGTCGCGGCATTCGCCGACGAAGAAATGCAGAACTCGACGTCTCCGGATTTCACGAGCTGCAGCACCTGCGGCTCCTGTCCGAGCTGCGCGCCCGGGTATTGCTCGATTAGCATCGTGCCCTTGCTGAGCGCCTTGAGCTTGTCGGCGAAAATATCGCCGAGGATTCCGTAACCCGTCGTCTTCGGCTGGTCGTAGGCAAAACGATAATGCTTCACTTCCTGCGCATCCGCGCTTGCAGTGAACAAGATCGACGCGGCGGCAATCGCCGTAACGATCATCCCTCCTGGGCCGCCCATCTTGTCTCCCCCTGTTTTGATTTTCTCAATCATCCCATCGGGGTTGTTTAAATGTCAATTGAACATCGGGACGCAACGCATGTGCGAGATGAGCCGACAGTACCGAAAGGACGTCATTGCGAGGAGCGTTAGCAATCCAGCTCCCGCAGAGTGATGGATTGCTCCGCTCACGCTCGCAATGACGAAAAACTACCCCTGTCCCTCGCCGCGCATGAAATCGAAATCGCAGCCTTCGTCAGCCTGCAGGATGGTCTCGTTGAACAGGTGCGCGTAGCCGCGTCTGGCCCATTCCGGAGTCGACGGCAGCGCCAGCGCCGCGCGGCGTTTTTCGAGCTCGGCGGCGTCAACCAAAAGATCGATGCTTCGCTTGGCAACGTCGAGCCGGATCATGTCGCCGTTCCTGACCAGCGCCAGCGGCCCGCCAACGGCGGATTCCGGCGTGATGTGCAGCACGATGGTACCGAACGCGGTGCCGCTCATCCGCGCGTCCGAAATCCGCACCATGTCCTTGACGCCTGTGCGCGCCAGCTTCATCGGGATCGGCAGGTACCCCGCCTCCGGCATGCCAGGGGCGCCCTTGGGGCCTGCATTGCGCAGCACCAGCACGTCGTCGGCGGTCACATCGAGCGCGGGATCGTCGACCCGCAGCGTCATGTCTTCCACGGATTCGAACACCACGGCGCGGCCGGTATGCTGCAACAGTCCCGGGCTCGCCGCCGAATGCTTGATCACGGCGCCGCGCGGTGCAAGGTTGCCATGCAGCACGGCCATCGCGCCTTCCGGCTTGATCGGACTTTTTCGCGCGCGAATGACATCCTGTCCCGGAACGTCTTCGGCGCGGCGACGACATCGCGCAAGCTCTTGCCAGTGACGGTCTTCGCATCGAGGTCGATCAGATCGCCAAGCTGCGCCATCAGTTTCGGCACGCCGCCGGCATGGTGGAAATGCTCCATGTAATGCGCGCCCGACGGCTTCAGGTCGATCAGCACCGGCACCTCGCGCCCGAGCTTGTCGAAGGCTTCCAGCTCGATGCGATGCGCGGTGCGGTTGGCGATCGCCGTCAAATGAATGAGACCGTTGGTCGACCCGCCAATCGCCTGCAGCACCACCTGGGCATTTCTGAAGGAAGCCGGCGTCAGCAACTCGCTTGGCCTCGGTCCCTTGGCCTTGGCCATCTCGGCGGCGACCTTGCCGCTCGCCTCCGCCAAACGAAAGCGCTCGGCATGCGGCGCGGGAATGGTCGCGCTCGTCGGCAGCGACAGACCCAAGGCTTCCGTGATGCAGGCCATGGTGCTCGCGGTGCCCATCACCATGCAGGTGCCCACGGAAGGCGCGAGACGCCCGTTGACGGCCTCGATCTCGACCTCGTCGATTTCGCCGGCGCGGAATTTCCCCCACAGGCGGCGGCAATCGGTGCAGGCCCCCAGCACCTCGCCCT
The DNA here is from genome assembly GCA_963786045.1 of uncultured Alphaproteobacteria bacterium. Taxonomy (GTDB): domain Bacteria; phylum Pseudomonadota; class Alphaproteobacteria; order Rhizobiales; family Xanthobacteraceae; genus Bradyrhizobium. Next base: position 536,086 of record CAWAXR010000025.1, read on the forward strand.
TGTGATGCCCGACCACCATCGGCCCAACCGGGATAACGACCGTCGGCAGATCGGCCGAGACCGCTGCCATGATCTGCGCCGGCAAGGTCTTGTCGCAGCCGCCGATCACCACGACCGCGTCCATCGGCTGGGCGCGGATCATCTCCTCGGTATCCATCGCCATCAGATTGCGCAGATACATCGATGTCGGATGGGAAAAGCTTTCCGCGATCGAGATGGTCGGGAACACCATCGGCATCGCACCCGAGAGCATCACGCCGCGCTTCACCGCTTCGATGATCTGGGGCACGTTGCCGTGGCAGGGGTTGTAGTCGCTGTAGGTATTGGTGATGCCGACAATCGGCCGGTTCAGGGCGTCATCGGAATAGCCCATCGCCTTGATGAAGACCTTGCGCAGGAACAGCGAAAATCCCGCATCGCCATAACTCGTCAGTCCCTTGCGCAACCCGTCAGCCATCGTGGGAATATCCTCTGAACTCCAGCGTTCCAGTTATGAGGCCCATGGTATTATTGTCAATATTTCATTGCTGTAGGCCCAATGACGCCAAACGGCACGATAACGGGCAATATTATTGACAATAAAATGCCTGCGTGCTGACTTTGGGCCATGACCCGACCTGAACGCCCATGAGCAAGCCGCTCCGCATTGGCCTGATCGGCGGCGGCATGGTGAGCCGCCATCATCTGATCGCGTGGGCCGATATCGCTGACCGTGCGCGCGTGGTAGCGATTGCCGATCCATGCCGCGAAAATGCGGCGCAGCGTGCCGATGAATTCGCAATTTCGCACGTTTACGCCGATGCCGAGGCGATGTTCGCTGCGGCCGAACTCGACGCCATCGATATCGCAGCGCCCCGCCAATTCCATGCACCGCTGGTGCGGCTCGCCGCGAAACGGCACCTGCCGGTGCTATGTCAAAAACCGCTCGCGCCGGATTTGCAGCAAGCGATCGAACTCGCCGCCGAGGTCAAAGACCAGACCCGGCTGATGGTTCACGAGAACTGGCGATTCCGAAGATACTATCGCGACGCAGCCGCCTGGCTGCGCGAGGGCCGCATCGGCGAGGTAAAACAGGCGCAACTTATCTTGCTGACGTCGGGCGTGTTGCCGGGACCCGACGGATTGCGCCCGGCGCTGGAGCGGCAGCCCTTCATGCGCGGGGAGAAGCGCATGCTGGTTGCGGAGGTCTTGATCCATCACCTCGACACGCTGCGCATGCTGCTCGGGCCGTTGCGGGTCACCGCGGCCGGATTAAGCCGCAGCTATTCCGAAATGGCAGGCGAAGACGGTGCGGTGATCCAGATGAAGGCCGACCGAGGCGCCACCGTCTCCGTCTTTGCCAGTTTTGCCGCGCACGGGTTTCCCGCGGCCCAGGTCGACCGGCTCGACATTCTCGGCGAAACCGGCTCGATAAGGCTCGACGGGCCGCAACTCGTCTGCACGGGCGCCTCGCCCGCCGAGAAGCGTTACGATCTCGCCGTCGAATATCAGGGATCCTACAACCGGACGATCGCGCATTTCGTGCAGTCGCTGCGCGACAACACCCCGTTCGAAACCGCGCCGGAAGACAATATCGAAACGCTGCGTCTGGTGGAGGATTGTTACCGGCTCTCAGGCTGGGAGACCGCGCGATGAAGCCACAGACCACGTCGCCGGATGCGAGCGCCCCTACACGCGAGGAAGAACAGGCCGAGGTGATCCGCCGGCTCGAGGAGGACATCATCTTCGGCCGGTTCGCGCCGGGCTCGCGCCTGGTCGAGGACACCTTGATGAGCCGTTACGGCGCCAGCCGGCATTTCGTTCGCCAGGCGCTGTTTCAACTGGAGCGCCAAGGCATCGTGCTGCGCGAGAAAAACATCGGCGCCACCGTGCGGTTCTATTCGGCGGAAGAAGTGCGGCAGATCTACGAAGTCCGGGAAATGCTGACACGGCAGGCGGCCCTGATGATAGCCCTGCCCGCGCCTTCGGAACTGATCGCACACCTGATCGAATTGCAGCGGCGGTATTGCGCCAAAGCCGACGCGCAGGATCTGCGTGGCCTCCATGAAGCCAATGACGCCTTCCACGTCGCGCTGTTTTCGGCCTGCGGCAATCCTTATCTCGTACGCTCGCTGCAGGACTACATGAACCTGACGCTGCCGATGCGAGCCAAGAATCTCGCCGACAAGGAAGGCCTGGCGCTGTCGCGCCGCCAGCACGAACTAATGATCGAGCTCTTGAAGGGCCGCGACAGCTGGGCCTTGGCGCAGCTCTGCGTCGATCACATGCAATTCAGCAAGACGGATTATCTCGGCCGGATCGGTGGAGAAAAGGATGATGAGTAAAACCGTCATCCCGGAATGGTCCGAAGGACCATATCCGGAATCTCGAGATGATTAAGAACAAGACAATGTCGAGATTCCGGGGTCGCGCTGACGCACGCCCCGGAATGACGTGCGTGTATCACTTCAAATCGATGATCCTGCTCGCGTCGCCATCGAACTCCATGCCGCAGAAAGCGCCGCCCTGGTAGAAATCGCCGACCGGATCGGGCTTGAGCTTGGCCTGCTCGGCAAAGGCGTGCTCGCGGAAATCCTCGGCGCGGCCGGTCGGGCGATAGCCGAGATCGTAAGCGCGATGGTTATCCCACCATGAGCGTTCGTTATGCGACGCGCCGTAGAAAATCTCGAAATGGATGTCGGGATGGTCAAGCCCGATCCGGCACAGTTGCACCAGATCTTCCGGCTTCAGCCAGATCGAGAGCCGGCGGTGGTCGAGCGGTTTTTCGCCGAAATTGCCGATCCGGATGCAGGTTACTTTAATGCCATGCTTGTCGGCATAGAGCGCACCGACCGCTTCGCCGAACACCTTGCTGACGCCATAACGACTGTCGGGCCGCGCCGTCACGTCGGTCCCGATCCGGTGATAACGCGGATAGAATCCCACCGCATGGTTGGACGACGCGAATACGATGCGCTTGACGCCCTTCTTTCGCGCCGCTTCGAACAGATTGTAGCAACCGATGATGTTGGACTGCAGGATGTCGTCCCACGGGCCTTCAACCGAATAGCCGCCAAAATGCAGGATGCCGTCGACGCCCTCGCAGATCGCCTCGACCTGGCTGAGATCGGACAGGTCCGCGGCCTTGAACTTTTCGTTTTTGCCGAGATCGGCAGGGGTCTTCACGTCGCTCAGCAGCAGGTCCGGATAGATCGGCGGCAGCAGTTTGCGCAAGCTCGAGCCAATTCCCCCGGCGGCACCGGTCATCAATATGCGTGGCATTTCATCCCTCGTTCTCGGAATATTGAAAAGAGTATGACGCGGGGCGAGCGGTGCGGCAAGCTTGCCGCCGCGAGACGGCAATGATAGCAGACGAGGACTGGTGAGGAATTCCAAGACAGCAACGAGAACAGCAAATGTCCGACAAACCCGCACGCCCCGGCTGGCAGCCGGCGACGCAGTATCCCGATCCCGCGATCCACGCGCTCGATCCGCGTTTTGAAAAATACTGGCTCAAGCTGTCGGCCGTCGAGCGGCTGACGACGGGACTGCGCTGGGCCGAGGGGCCGGTGTGGGTCGGTGACGGGCGTTATCTCTTGTGCAGCGACATTCCCAACCAGCGCATCATCAAATGGGAAGAGGAAACCGGCGCGGTGAGCATCTACCGCAAGCCGTCGAACTTCGCGAATGGCAACACCCGCGATCGCCAGGGACGCCTGATTACCTGCGAGCACGGCGGACGCCGCGTTGTTCGAACCGAATATGACGGCTCCATCACGGTGCTGATGGACTCATTCGAAGGCAAGCGGCTGAACTCTCCGAACGACGTCGTCGTGAAATCCGACGGTTCGATCTGGTTCACAGACCCGATCTTCGGTCTGCTCGGCAATTACGAAGGTTACGTGGCGGAGTCCGAGATCGACATGAACGTCTATCGGATCGACGGCAAGACCGGAAAGGCCACCATCGTCGCCGAAGGCATTCTTGGTCCGAACGGGCTCTGCTTCTCGCCGGACGAAAAAATCCTCTACATCATCGAGTCGCGCGGCGTGCCGACCCGCAAAATTCTCGCCTACGATGTCGCCGCCAGCGGCGACAGGATTTCCAACAAGCGCGTGCTCGTCGACGCCGGTCCCGCCACGCCCGATGGCATGCGTTGCGACATCGACGGGAATCTGTGGTGCGGATGGGGCATGGGCGACCCCGAGCTCGACGGCGTCGTGGTGTTTGCGCCCGACGGCGTGATGATCGGCCGCATCGCGCTGCCCGAGCGCTGCGCCAACGTCTGCTTCGGAGGGCTAAAGCGCAACCGGCTGTTCATGGCCGCCAGCCAGTCGATCTATGCGCTGTATGTGAACACGCAGGGCGCGTTGGGGGGATAATCGTCCCTCCGGGACCACCGCTATCGTCGTCCCTGCGAACGCAGGGACCCATACGCCGCGGCGGCCAAGTTTAAGCACACGGATCGACGGCGTGCTTACCACTAAAATCCTGTGGCTATAGGTCCCTGCGTTCGCAGGGACGACATCGAGTTTTTGGAAACACTTCCAAAACGCAAAAATGCCGGAGCGAGAAAAATCTCGCCCCGGCGTTTTCAATAACGTCAGTCGCTCACGCGGCGTTGAAGCCGGCGACCGCCTTGACCTCGAGATATTCCTCGAGGCCGAACTTGCCCCACTCGCGGCCGTTGCCGGACTGCTTGTAGCCGCCGAACGGCGCGGTGCGGTCGTTCGGCACGCCCTGTAAATTGACATTGCCGGCGCGAATCCTGCGACCGACCTTGCGGGCGTGCTCGACGGTGTCGGCGGAGACGTAGCCCGCGAGACCATAGGGCGTGTCGTTGGCGATCCGCACGGCGTCTTCCTCGTCCTTGGCGCCGATGATGGTGAGCACGGGGCCAAAGATCTCCTCGCGCGCAATCGTCATGTCGTTCGTGACGTCGGCGAAGATGGTCGGGCGCACATAGAAGCCCTTGTTGACGCCTTCCGGCAGGCCGGGGCCGCCGGCAACGAGGGTCGCACCTTCCTCAATGCCCTTCTGGATCAGCTTCTGGATCTTGTCCCACTGGATGCGCGACACCACAGGACCGATGGTAGTGCCCTCGGCGCGCGGATCGCCCGCCTTGGTCCTGTCGGCCACGCCCTTGGCGATGGCGGCGACTTCCTTCATCTTCGACAGCGGCACGATCATCCGGCTTGGCGCGTTGCACGACTGGCCGGAATTGTTGAACATGTGCATCACCCCGCCGGTGACCGCCTTGGTGAGGTCGGCGCCTTCGAGGATGACGTTCGGCGACTTGCCGCCGAGTTCCTGGCTGACGCGCTTGACGGTCGGCGCGGCGCGCTTGGCGACATCGATGCCGGCGCGGGTCGAGCCGGTGAACGAGATCATGTCGATATCCGGATGCTCGCTCATCGCGGCGCCGACCTCGGGGCCGAGGCCATTAATCAGGTTGAACACGCCCTTCGGCACGCCGGCTTCATGCAGGATCTCGGCGAAGATCAATGCCGACGACGGCGTGAATTCCGAGGGCTTGAGGATCATGGTGCAGCCGGCGGCGAGCGCGGGCGCGACCTTGCAGGCGATCTGGTTCAGCGGCCAGTTCCACGGCGTGATCATGCCGACGACGCCGAGGGGCTCGCGCAGCACCACGGCCGAACCGACCGGTTCTTCGAAGTGATAGTTCTTCAAGACCTCGAGCGTGGACATGATGTGGCCGAGGCCGGCGCCGGCCTGCATCTTCTCCGCCATCGGCAGCGGCGCGCCCATTTCGTCGGAAACCGCGGCGCCGATGTCCTTCATGCGGGTCTTGTAGACTTCGACGATCTTCGACAGCAGCGCGACACGCTCCTCGCGGCTGGTCTGCGAATAGGTCTGGAAGGCGCGTTTGGCCGCGGCGACGGCCTTGTCAACATCGGCCTTGGAGCCGAGCGCAACTTCATACATCGCCTCTTCGGTCGCCGGATTGACAACCGGAGTGGATTTCTTGACGACGGGATCGACCCAGGCGCCATCGATGTAGAATTGCATGCGGTTGACCATCGTAAACCTCTTGATTTCACGGGCAATGAAGGGGAACTGGACGTTCGGCAAGCATCCTTGCACGAAAGCCAGCAAAAATGAACCCGCCATATACGGGATGCCGCATTGCAGCGGACGTGACATATAAAGTCGGTGGTGTGACGGATGCAAGACGGTTCAATTCACCATTCCCTGGAGGGCGGGGGTGAAAAATCACACCGCCATTTTCCGATGCCGAACCGGCGCGCCCGCCGTGAGGCTTTCAGCCGCCTCGATGATGGCGTTGGCGTCGATGCCATGGTGGCGGTAGAGGTCATCGATCGTGCCGGTCTGGCCGAAATGCTCGACGCCCAGGGCTTCGACCCGGTGGCCGCGCACGCTGCCAAGCCAGCCGAGCGCTGCCGGGTGACCGTCGATCACGGACACGAGGCCGCAATCGCGCGGCAGTGGCGCCAACAACTTTTCGATGTGGCTGAGGTGCGGCAGCCCGCGGCGGTCGCGACGCCCTTTTCGCGCCGCAGTCCACCCCGCATGCAGCCGGTCGGCAGAGGTGATCGCCAGGAGACCAACGTCGCGGCGACTCTCGCCCAATAGCCCGACGGCCTCGATCGCTTCGGGCGCGACCGCGCCGGTATAAGCGATCACGACTTCGGCGTTCGGCCCCGGCTTGCGCAGCCAATAGGCTCCCTCCGTGATAAAGGCCTGCAGATCGGGGGTCATGATCCGTTGCGGCTGATCGAGCGTGCGGGTCGAGAGCCTCAAATAGACCGAACCGCCCTCGCCGCCCTCTCGCTGCATATGCCGAAATCCGAAAGCCATGATTACGGCGAGTTCGTCGACGAAGGCCGGCTCGAAGGAAGCCAGACCATCCTGCGCCATACCGATCAGGGGCGTCGCGATCGATTGATGCGCCCCGCCTTCCGGCGCCAGCGTCACGCCCGACGGGGTCGCGGCCACCATGAAACGGGCGTCCTGATAGCAGGCGTAGTTCAGCGCATCGAGGCCGCGCTCGATGAAAGGATCGTACAGGGTCGCGACCGGCAGCAGCCGCTCGCCATTGATGGCGTGCGACAACCCCAGCGCCGACATCAGGATGAAGAGATTCATCTCGGCGATGCCGAGTTCGATGTGCTGTCCTTTAGGCGACGCATCCCAGTTGAAGGTCGACGGGATTTTTTCGCTCCGGAACAAATCCGCCTTCTCGGCACGCGCGAACAGGCCCCGGCGGTTGACCCAGGCACCGAGATTGGTCGACACCGTGACGTCAGGCGAAGCGGTCACGATGCGCGAAGCCAATTCGGTATCGCCGCGCGCGAGTTCGTTCAGCACCAGGCCGAAACCCTGCTGGGTCGCCATCTGTGGCGACGGCGCGAACGAAAGCCGATCGGGGACGTCGATCACCGGCGCGGTCAGACGGCGCCTGCCGTCGCGGTTGAACGGCGCCTCCGCGAGGAACGCCTCCAGCGCCGCCGGCGTTTGCGAAAGTCCCTCGAACTTCTCCCACTCATGGCCGGGCCGAATGTTCTGCGTGCCGCGCCATTTTTCCATCTGGGTTGGCGTCATCAAGCCCGCATGGTTGTCCTTGTGGCCCTGGAACGGCAGGCCGATGCCCTTGATCGTGTAGGCGATGAAGCAGACGGGGCGATCGTGATCGATGGTCTCGAAAGCCTCGCACATGCTCGCCATGTCGTGTCCGCCCAGGTTGGACATCAACGCCAGCAGTTCGTCGTCGCCGCGCCGCTCGATCAGTTGCGACACCGCGCCCTGGTCGCCGATCTCGTCGGAGAGGTGCTTGCGGAACGCCGCCCCGCCCTGAAAACACAGCGCCGCATAGAGCTGGTTCGGACAGGCATCAATCCAGCGCTTGAGCGCCTCGCCGCCCGGCTCGGCGAAGGCGGCCCGCATGAGCTTGCCGTATTTCACGATCACCACGTCCCAGCCGAAATTGCGGAACATGGATTCGAATTTTTCCCACAGCCCTTCGCGCACAACAGCATCGAGACTCTGTCGGTTGTAATCGACTACCCACCAGGTATTGCGCAGCCCGTGCTTCCAGCCCTCCAGCAATGCCTCGAATATATTACCCTCATCCATCTCGGCGTCGCCGACGAGCGCAATCATCCGCCCCTCCGGGCGATGCTTCGCCCAGCCATGCGCCTTGACGTAATCCTGCACCAGCGAGGCAAACAATGTCTGCGCCACGCCGAGGCCGACCGAGCCGGTGGAGAAATCGACGTCGTCGGTGTCCTTGGTGCGCGACGGATAGGACTGCGCGCCCTTGAAGCCGCGAAAATTTTCGAGCTTTTCGCGAGTCTGGTGGCCGAACAGATACTGGATCGCGTGAAACACCGGGCTCGCATGCGGCTTCACCGCGACGCGGTCCTGCGGCCGCAGCACCGAGAAATACAGCGCCGACATGATGGTGGCGAGCGAGGCCGAGGACGCTTGATGGCCGCCGACCTTCAATCCATCGACATTGGGCCGGATGTGATTGGCGTGATGGATGGTCCACGATGACAGCCACAGCACCTTGCGGGCCAGCGCTGACAGCATTTCCAGTCGTGCGGATTCGGTCGTCATGGCGGTATTCCCTGCACATGGATCAGGCAGGGATGTTACCGCGCCGGGTTTCGCTAAAAATCTCAAATTTTGGCGACATACCCTAAGATATTAGGATAAAATCCCACTCCAGAAGCCAAATAACCTGAGTTTATCCCAATGCATAGCCTCGATGCCATCGACCGCAAGATCCTCGGCCTGCTGCAAGCCGACAGCCGCACCACCATGCAGGAACTTGCCGACAAGGTCGGCTTGTCGGTCTCACCATGCCATCGCCGCGTGAAGCTGCTCGAAGAGCGCGGCGTGATCACGCGCTACATCGCCACCGTCGACCAGAAATCGCTCGGCCTGCATGTCAGCGTGTTCATCTCCATCAAACTCGCACGGCAGAAGGAGGAGGACCTCAACCGCTTCGCCAGGGCGATCTCGAAATGGGACGAGGTGCTGGAGTGCTATCTGATGACAGGCAACCGCGACTATCTGCTGCGCGTCGTCGCCGCCGACCTGTCGTCGTACGAGGCATTTCTGAAAAACAAGCTGACGCGGCTCGACGGCATCGCCTCGATCGAATCGAGCTTTGCGCTCAGCCAGGTGAAATATTCAATCGCGCTACCGGTGTGAACGGTCCGCCTTCTCACTCACAGAATCACGCATTCGGAGAAGGCTCGGCCTCCACCAAAAGCTGCGATCGCCGCACCCGCTCACGATGCGCAGTGTAGAGGCCGCTGCCGACGATGAACACGGCGCCTGTCACCGTCCAGATGTCAGGCACTTCGCCGAACACCAGGTAGCCGAGAATACTGACCCAAAGGAGCTGGCTGTACGAAAACGGCGCGAGCACAGAGGCGTCCGCATAGCGAAAGGCGAGCACGACAATCCATTGCCCCGCCGTGGACGCAACGCCGATCAAGATCCCGAACAGAATATCGTGCCAGCTCGGCGCGACCCAGACCAACGGGACCAGTGCCGACAAAATGCAAACGCCCGCGATCGACGAAAAGGTCATGGTGGTGGCGGCGCGCTCCTTTCCGCTCATCATGCGCGTCATGATCAGCGTGCAGGCCCAGGCCAGCGCCGACACCAGCGGAAAGAACGCGGCGAGATGAAACGCGCTTGTGCCCGGCCGCAGGATAATCAGCACGCCGATCAATCCGATTGCGGTCGCAAGCCAGCGGCGCAGGCCGACACTCTCGCCGAGAAAAACAATCGACAGCGCGGTAACGAACAGCGGCGAGACGAAGCCGGTGGCAGATGCTTCGGCGATGGGAAGAAACCGCAAACCGGAAATGAAAAACAGCGAAGACGACAACAGTGCGACGCCACGCAACAGCTGGAAGCCGGGCCTCGGAGATCGCAAGGCAAAGACCGGCGAACCCGGCACCATCGCCGGAACCATGATCAACGCGAACACCAGAAACCTGATCCACGCAATCTCGATCGAGGGCAGCGTCGCCGACAGGTATTTCGCGGTGACGTCGGAGGTCCCGAGGAACACCGTCGATGCCAGGATCAGCGCGATACCGCGAAACGGATGATCGGCGCGCGCGGGCGCGGCACGACCAGCCGACTTCTTCTCGGGCAAAGGCAATGACGTACTGTCCAGCCTGTGGGCTGCGGCGGGTGGCGGGGTCACGGTCGAACTCAGGTGCAATATTCTCGAATCGGGCGAGCGGCTAAAAAACGATAATTGCCGGATGCCGACAAGGCCGGAAAACGGGCAGCCGATATGCTCGACAGCGCGCGGCGACATGCCGCGCCGCCACAATTACAGCATCGGCAGGCTTCGTGGTCTTGCTCCGCGCGGAAAGGCCTTCTCGAGGCTGGCGATTTCGTCGTCGCTCAGCACAAGTTCGCCGGCCGCGGCGTTGTCGGCGGCATGCTCGGCCGTCGAGGCCTTTGGAATCGCAAACAGCTGGGGTTCGCGAGTCAGGAAGCTCAAGGCGACCTGGCGCGGTGAAGCGACATGACGGTTTGCGATGGTCTGCAATAGATTGCCCGCCTTGCTGCCCGGGTCCGGAAAATCGTCGTGGCCGAACGGCGAATAGGCGACCACCGCGACGCCGTGTTTGGCACACCATGGAATCACCGCATGCTCGATGGCGCGTTCCTGCAAGTGATAGAGAACCTGGTTGCAGGCGACCTTGCCTTCGCCCGCGACTTCCAGCATCTCGTCGAGATCGTCGGCATCGAAGTTGCTGACGCCCCACGAACGGATTTTACCGGCGCTGACCAGTTGCTCGAATGCCGCGACGGTCTCGGCAAAAGGATACGACCCGCGCCAGTGCAGCAGATAGCAATCGAGCCGGTCGGTCTTCAGCCGCGCCAGCGAGCGCTCGCATGCGGCAATAGTGCCGCGCCGCGACGCGTTGCTCGGCAGCACCTTCGAGACGAGAAAAATGTCATCGCGCCGGCCGGCAATGGCTTCCGCGATCACGAGCTCCGCATCGCCATACATTTCGGCGGTGTCGATATGGGTCATGCCGAGATCGATGCCGCCGCGCAGCGCAGCAACCGCGCTTCTGCGATCCCCGCGATCGATGTACCAGGTGCCCTGCCCGATCATGGACACGTGGCGGCCTGTGCCGCCGAATTGCCGGAACTTCATCTGTTATCTCAGCTCGCTGATACCGGCGACCAGTGCGGTGCGGGTCACCCACCCCGTCACATAAAGGCGGTGGCCGCCAATCGCAACATTGGCAAACTTCGTCCCGCACAGAGACGGCACCGGTCGACGGTGATACGCTCTCGCCGGTGCCGGACTGGGCGAAGCCCCGAAAATAATTACAACCACCAGTTTGAAACTGCAGCCGTTGCCTTAAAAACTTCATTTTGCGTTCCGACAGTGCGCGGTGGAAGCGTACGCGTCGCGCAACTTGTCGAATTGCAAACAGCAAATGCAGGAGCGAGCCGTGAAGAAACCTCCATTCCCGGCGATCTTTATTATCGTGACGTTGTTTGTCGTGGGAAGCGTGGCCTTTGCGGCCCAGGACAGATTTACGGTGAAAGTTCCGAACGGGCTCGCGTTTTCGGAATTCAGAGGATACGAAACTTGGCAGAATGTCGCGGTCAGTCAGACCGAAAAGGGGTTGAAAGTGATCGCGGCGAATGACGCGATGATAGACGCCTATAGGCAGGGCGTCCCCGGCAACGGCAAGCCTTTTCCCGATGGCTCCAAGATTGTAAAGATCGAGTGGTCTTCGAAAAGAAACTCCGAGTCCCCTTATTTCGTGATGGTGCCGGACACCCTGAAATCGCTTTCGTTTATCGAAAAGGATGCCAAGAAATTCCCGGACACGAATGGATGGGCATATGCCCAGTTTCTTTATGATGCTGCGTCCGACACGTTTGAGCCCCATGGCAGCGATGCCAAGTGCGGGTACGCTTGCCATACGACGGTAGCGGCAAAGGATTACATCTTCACAGCATATCCCCAGAGGTGAACGGGGAATGGGCTGGTTCACCAACAAGGTTGTCGTCAGGAACCAGCTTCGGCTAGTTCGCCCGGGCCAGCTGAAATGCTTCGGCGCGGGTGACATCCTCCAGCGCAATCAGGCGCTTCAATTCGGGAATGCATGAGCCGCAATTCGTTCCCGCCTTGAGCTGCTGGCCGAGCTCCGCGGCGGAGCGCGCCCCCGACGCGATGGCGTCGCAAATCGTGATTTGGCCGACGCCGAAACAGGCGCAGACGATAGGGCCGGCGCTGGCAAGGCCGTCCGTCGATTTTCCGGACAACAAACTCCTTCGCTGGTCTTCACTGAGCGCGCCCGCAGCGAACAGGTTTTTCACGACATTCCAGTCGCCCGCGTCCCGCGCGGGTCCCAGGAACAGGGATGTTTCGATCTGATCGGCGGCAAAGGATGCCGCGCGGTAAATGCCGCCGCCAAAATCGCGATACTCGGCGAGATCCGGACCTGCGACCGACCGCAACCACGACGACCATCCCGTAAGGTCCGCATTGTCGGCGAGCAGATAGCCGTAACCGCCGCTGACCGTCACGCGCGCCCACCAGACGTGATCGGGCAACTCCAGTTGCGAGCGGGACAAAGCAAAGCCGCGAAAGACAAATTCGTAAGGCGTGATCGATACCGGCGTCGCCTTGTTCTCGGGCTGCCCGGAAAACGGATCGGTGAACGGCGCCACCAGCGCGCCGACCCGCGCGGCGGACGCCGTCGCCTCGCTCCAATGGATCGGCGCGAACAGCATGCCACGCTGCTGCCGGTCACTGACCACGACTTTCAGAATGCATTGCCCGTAATCGGTGACGACGCGCGCAAATCCGCTATCGACCACCCCGCACCTGGCCGCGTCGTCGGGATGAACCTCGACGAAGGGCTCCGGCAGATGCTGACCCAGCCGCGGGCTGATGCCGCTGCGGGTCATCGTGTGCCATTGATCGCGGATACGGCCGGTATTCAACCGAAGCGGCCTTCCCGCCGTGGTCTCGGTTCGTAACGCCGGAACTTCGGGCGCGACGAAGCGCGCCTTGTGGTCGCTTGCAAAAAACGCACCGTCGGCGAAAAACCGCTGCTGCGGCTCGGTATCGCCGAGCCGTAACGGCCACAGCACCGGCGCCATGGTCTCGAACGCCTCGTCCGACAATAATTTCAGGGCGCCGATATCGAAATCGCGGCCGCCATTATTCTCGAATGCCGAGAGCGCGGCATGTTCGCGAAATATCTCCGCCGCTGAAGGGAAATCGAACGCCGCGCCGAAGCCGAGGCGCTTTGCCACCTCGCTGACGATCCACCAATCCGGCCTGGTTTCTCCCGGCGACGTCAGGAACGCACGCTGGCGGGAAATGCGCCGTTCCGAATTGGTCACGGTGCCGGATTTCTCTCCCCACGCCTGTGCCGGCAGCAACACATGCACGCCGGCATTGACGGTGTCGTTGGAAATGACGTTTTCCGAAACCACGAACAGCTCGAGTTTCTTCAGCGCGGCGCGCGCGGAATCAGCGTCCGGCAACGACACCGCCGGGTTGGTGCCCATCACCCACAAGGCCTTGATCTCGCCGCGTGCGATCGCCTCGAACATCTGGACGGCCTTCAGCCCCTCATGCGTGGCGATGCCCGGCGCCTTCCAGAACCGGCGGACACGGTCGATGTCAGGCGGCGTGAACCCCATATGCGCGGCGAGTTGATTGGCGAGGCCGCCGACCTCGCGGCCGCCCATCGCATTGGGCTGCCCGGTGAGCGAGAATGGCGAGGCACCCGGCTTGCCGATCCGCCCGGTGGCGAGGTGGCAATTGAGGATGGCATTGACCTTGTCGGTGCCCTGCGCCGATTGGTTGACGCCCTGCGAATACAGCGTGACGACGCGCGGCGTATTCGCAAACATCTGGAAGAACGCGGAGACATCTTGCTCGTGAAGTCCCGTCGCCAGCGCGGTCGCAGCCGCGCTGCCGGCGATGCTCCGCCCACGCGCAAGCGCGTCCTCGAAGCCGATCGTATGATTTTCGATGTAGTCGCGATCCAGGGCACCGGCATCGGCAAGATGAGCCAGCAACCCGGAGAACAGCGCGGTGTCGGTGCCGGGCTTCAATCCCAGAAACAGGTCGGCGTCCACAGCGGTATCGGTCCGGCGCGGATCAATCACGACGATGCGCGCGCCGCGCCGCTGCTTGTTGACGAGCATGCGCTGGAACAGAACCGGATGACACCACGCCGCGTTGGAGCCGACCAGAACCAGGAGATCGGCCTCGTCGATATCTTCATAGCAGCCGGGCACAGTGTCGGCCCCGAACGCGCGGCGATGGCCCGCGACCGACGAGGACATGCACAGCCGCGAATTGGTATCGACATTGGCGCTGCCGATGAACCCCTTCATCAGCTTGTTGGCGACGTAATAATCCTCGGTCAACAATTGCCCGGAGAGATAGAACGCCACCGCGCCGGGGCCGTCGCGCTTGACGATATGCGCAAGGCGGTGCGCGACATGATCGAGCGCGTCGGTCCAGGCAATCCGCTCCATCGGGCCCTTGCTGCAGCGGATCATCGGATAAAGCAGACGGTTGTCGAGGCCGAGGGTTTCGCCGAGCGCGGAGCCCTTCGAGCACAACCGTCCGAAATTGGCGGGGTGCTCGGGATCGCCCGAGATCGCCGCGCCGCCACGACCGTCAGGTTTCGCCAATACGCCGCAGCCGACGCCGCAATAGGGACAAGTGGTACGGGTGCTCCGCAGCGCGGGATCGACGGCCGTCATCGGAGCAATCCGGTCATGCCGCGTCTGCCAGAATCGAAGCCGAGCGGCCGAACATCATATCTTTCCGGATTCTCGCAATCGATTGCCGGTTGCGGATCAATTCGAGATACCACAGCGCATCGCCGACATCGCCAACGAGCACGGCGCCGCTGAGCCGGCCATCCGATATCACGAGCTTCTTGTAGGTGCCGCGTCTGAAATCGCTGAGCACGATGGCTTCGCTTCCCTCGCTGCCCTGGAAATCACCCGCGGAGAAAACGCTGACCCCGGAGACCTTGAGATTGGTCGCAACGACGCTGCCGCTATAGGTCGCGGTCCGGCCGGCGAGATGCCGGGCCAACACCCGCGCCTGCTCATAGGCTGGTTCAACCAGGCCGTAACAGATGCCGCGATGCTCGGCGCATTCACCGAGGGCGAAGATGTCGGGTGCGCCGGTTCGCAAGTGGTCGTCGACGATGATGCCGCGATTGACCGGAATACCGGCATCCCTCGCCAGCGCGATATTCGGCCGGATGCCAGCGGCGAAAATAACCGCGTCGGTGGCGATCCGGCGTCCGTCCGTCAATTCGATGCCCTCGACGCGGCTCTCGCCAAGGATACGCGCAGTGTTGGCGTTGAGCAGAACTTCGATGCCCTTGGGCTCGACCAGAGATTTCAGCAGTGCCGCCGCCGGTGCGTCGAGCTGGCGCTCCATCAGCCGTTCCATCAGGTGAATCAGGGTCACCGGCGCCCCTGCCTTGGCGAGCCCGTAGGCGGCTTCCAGTCCCAGCAGTCCGCCGCCGACCACCACGACGCGCTTCCTCGAGGCGGCGAGCGTCAGCAACAGATCGACGTCCCGGCTGTCGCGAAAAGTATGCACGCCGGTGAGTTCGGAACCGGGCACGTTGAGCCGCAGGGGTGTCGAACCGGTGGCAAGCACGAGCCTGGAAAATGCGACGCTCTCCTCATTCGCGATCTTGAGTTCGCGACGTCCGACGTCGATGTCGGTGACGGCGCATCCATATTTCAGGGTAACGCCGCGGTCCCGCCACCAATCGGCCGGTCTGAGCTCGATATCATGAGAGGCGGTCTCTCCAGCGAGCACCGACGACAGCAGCACCCGATTATAGGCCAGCCGTGGCTCATCGCCGATGACGGCGACGGCATAGCGGCCGAGCGCGGCCTTTGCGAGTTCGTCGACCAGGCGCGCCGCGGCCATTCCGTTACCGACGATAACCAGAGGTTCGCTCACGGCGTATCCTTACTCGGCCGCTTGAGAGCTGCCGTAGGCTTCGGAAATCATGAAGCCGGACAGCGTCGCGTAAGCCGTGGTCCATGCGTCCGCGACTTCGGGCGTCCAGCCGTCTCCAAGTCCCTTTTCCAGCGTCCACAGCAAGGCACCGCCGACAACCGGATAGTGTTCGGCCTTGGCACCGTAGCTGACATGGCGCGTTGCCAGCGCGCTCGCGGCGGGCAATATCGATTCGAGATTGCCGAGACCATTGACCACGGCTGAAAGCATCGCCATCAGCTTCTTGCGCTGCTCGGTCATGTCGGCGGGAAACATCGATTTGACCTGTGGCGCGACCTCGAACAGGCGGTCATAGAACATCACTGCCGCCTGTTCCGAAACCGGCGCCACCTTGGAAAAGCTCGACTGCACGAGTTTGACCTGGTCGGGTGTCATGGGTTCCTCCTGCGGTTTTCGCGAACCTCACCCCGCAAGCGAAGTGAGGTTCGCTGTGCCTATCAAATGCGCGCTTCAGCGAGGCTCGTGGCGCCCGCTTCTGCGGGACTCTTGCGCAGATAGAACCACCACGTCATCGCCAGACAGACAGCGTAGAACGCCAGATAGATGACCAGCGCCAACTGCGGACCGCCGGTGAGCGCGATCGACTTGCCGAAGCCGCTCGGGATCAGATAGCCGCCGCAGGCGCCGATCGCGCCGATGAAGCCGAGCGCGGCCCCGCTTTCGATGCTGGCGGTCTTCAAGGCCAGCGCCTTGCCGGCTTCGCCCTTGCCGCGCGCCTTGCGTAGATTTTCCTCGCGGAAGATCGATGGGATCATCCGATAGGTCGATCCATTGCCGATCCCGGTGGTGACGAACAGGATCAGGAACATCGCCAGGAAGCCGGTGAAATCCTTGGTACCCACGAAGTAGAGGACGCCGATCGTGGCGGCGGCCATCGCGATGAAATTCCAGAACGTCACGATCGCGCCGCCGACCTTGTCGGCCAGCAGGCCGCCAAAGGGACGCGACACGGAGCCCACCAGCGGCCCTAGAAACGCAATTGCAATCGTAATCGCCGGGAATTGCGTCTTGATCAACAACGGAAACGCGGCCGAGTAGCCGATGAAGGAGCCGAACGTCCCGATGTAGATGAAGGACATGATCCAGGTGTGCTTGCGCTTGATGATCGCGAGCTGATCCTTGAACGAGGACTTCGCCGAAGTGAGATTGTTCATGAAGAAGGTCGCGCCCAGCACCGCGACGATGAGCGGCAGCACCCACATCAGCCCGGCATTCTGCAGATAGACGCCCGCGACCGGCGTGGCCTGATAGAGATTGAAGAGGCCAATACCCATCAGGATCGGCGTCAGCAATTGAACGCTGCTGACGCCGATATTTCCGCCGGCGGCGTTGAGACCGAGCGCCCAGCCCTTCATGCGGTCGGGATAGAAGAAGGAGATATTGGCCATGCTCGAGGCGAAATTGCCGCCGCCGAGACCTGCCGTGGAAGCAACCAGCAGCATCAGCCAGAACGGCGTGTCAGGCTGACTGACGAAATAGGCGAGCCCGAATGTCGGGACGAAGAGCACGCAGGCGCTGAAGATGGTCCAGTTGCGGCCGCCAAACATCGTCACCGCGAAGGTGTAGGGAAATCGCATCAGCGAGCCGATCAGTCCGGGTATGGCGACGAGCTGAAACAGTTCGTCGGTAGTGTAGTGGAAGCCGGCCGCCGGCAATTTGGTGGCGACGATGCTCCAGATCAGCCAGACGGAAAATCCGATGTGCTCCGCAACGATCGACCAGATGAGATTGCGACGGGCGATGACCTTGCCCTTCGAGTTCCAGAACGTCTCATCCTCCGGGTTCCAGTCTGAAATCCAGGTCGGGTCTTTCGAGCTCATGAGAATTTCCTTTTCTGAACAGGCGTCCGCTATCGCGCTCCCGGGCATGGGTACGCGTTCCGGGAAGGCCCCGGTCTGGCGATCACAAATCGGATGATTGTTTCGACGGCGTCGATGGCGTCAGCAGAAGCTATTCAAGCTTCGTGCCAAGCCAGCGAGACGAGAAAAATGTTGATATTAAAAAGATTTATAAACTAAGGCCGCGCACCTGTTGGCGGCATGGCGCCGCCAAAATTTGCGATTCGCTCATTTGTTGTGCGGCGCACAAGGATTAAGCAGATGGCACGAACCGGGTTTTCAGGCGTCCTCGGCCACCGCCGCCATCATCGGCTTCGGCGCCACTCCGTGGCCCGGCTTTACCTGAAAATCGTAGGACATCAGATACCAAGGCGACGATCCCGACGGCCTGCCATCCGGCATCACCAATTCTGTGCGTTTTTCGATTTTTGAGATCAGCTCGTTCTTCACCCCAAACACGACGTCTGAATCGATATATTTGTCGCCCTCGACGAAGACGTGGGTGATCAGGGGCTCGTGGCCCTGCGCATTGACGAGGAAGTGGACATGCGCCGGCCGCATCGGATGACGGCGGACCTGCAGGATCATTTGCCCGACCGGACCGTCGGTCGGGATCGGATAGCTGCAGGGCAGGATGGTGCGGAAAGAAATCCGGCCATCGGCGTCGGTGACGAACCGCGCCCGAGACGATGGCCCCTGGGTTTCGTAATCCGGCTTTTGCAAATCATAATAGCCGTCGTCGTCGGCGTGCCAGACATCCACCGGAACGTTCGCCAGCGGTTTGCCATCGAGATCGGTGACCCGGCTCTGCACAAACATCTTCTCTCCAGTCAGATTGGGGGAGATGTCGGAGCCATGCGGCATCACCTTGTGTTCGCCGACGTAGAACGGACCCAGCACGGTGGTCTCGGTTGCGCCTTCGCGTTCGCGATGGTTCACGGCATCGACCAGCATCGAAACCCCGAGTACGTCCGAAAGCAGGATAAACTCCTGCCGACTCGGCGTACATTTCTGGCCAACGCGGGTTAGAAAATCGATCGCGTATTCCCATTCGCCGAAGGTGAGGTCGGTCCGGCGCACGTAATCGTGCAGCGATTTGACCAGCTCTTCCATGAGAAACTTGACACGCGGGTTCGGCGTCTCCTCGAAGCTGCGGATAACGGCGGCGGTAAGTTCGGTGTCGTTGAATTGGGGCATCGTTCTTGTCCTGCGGGGTTACGCCATTGCGGGGTAACCCTACACCAGCGGCCCGGCCAAGGTAAGCGGGCCACGATTGGAACGCGACGCCCTTTCCGCTATCAAGACGGCCCGCGCCCGCTTCCGGAGACCATCCGATGTTAGCCCCCACCCCCGCCTCGCCCGAATCCGCCGGCATGTCCCAGGCCGCCTTCGACCGCATCGATGACCATTTGAAGAACCGCTACATCGATGCCGGCCGCTTTCCGGGAACGCAGCTCCTGGTCTATCGCCGCGGCAAGGTCGTCCATAATGCGGTGCAGGGTTTTGCCGACATCGAGCGCAAGATTGCGATGAAGGACGACACCATTTTTCGCATCTATTCGATGACGAAGCCGATTACCAGCGTCGCCTTCATGATGCTGGTCGAGGAAGGCCGCGTCGCGCTCGACGAGCCCGTCCACAAGTACATCCCGGAATGGACGAACCTCGGTGTATTTCAGGCCGGCACCGCGCCGGCATTTCTGACCAGGCCGCCGTCGCGGCCGATGCTGATCGTGGATCTCTTGCGTCACACCTCCGGCCTGACCTACGGCTTCCAGCAACGCTCCAACGTGGATGCGGCCTATCGCGAAAAGAAGATCGGCGAGGTCGAGAAGGCGGGAACGCTGCAATCGATGATCGAAGACCTTGCAAAAATTCCGCTGGAATTTTCGCCCGGCGAGGCCTGGAATTATTCCGTCTCCACCGACGTGATTGGCTATCTCGTCGGCAAAATCAGCGACAAGCCGTTCGAACAATTTCTCAAGGAACGCATCTTCAACCCGCTTGAGATGAAGGATACCGACTTCTTCGTGCCCGCCGACAAAGCCCACCGTTTCGCGGCCTGTTATTCGGCAAGCCCACAAGGCGGCATGACGTTTCACGCGACCGATCGCAAGGGCGGCCTGACCCTGCAGGACGACCCGACCAGCAGTTCCTTCCTGTCACCGCCGGCATTCATTTCCGGCGGTGGCGGCCTGTGCTCGACCGCCGCCGATTATCTCACCTTCTGCCGCGCGTTGCTCAACGCCGGCGAACTCGACGGCGTCAGACTGATCGGTCCGAAGACGCTGGCCTTGATGACGTCAAATCACCTGCCCGGTGGACGCGACCTGCCGGAAATGTCGCGATCATTGTTCTCCGAAGCGACCTACAATGGTATCGGCTTCGGCCTTGGCTTTTCGGTGACGATGAATCCGGTCCAGACACTGATTCCCGGCAGTGCCGGCGAATATGCATGGGGCGGCGCCGCGACGACATCGTTCTGGATCGATCCCGCGGAAGAGCTGATCGCCATTTTCATGACCCAGGTGCTGCCGTCGACCGCCTATCCGATCCGGCGCGAACTGCGAACCATGGTTTATGCCGGAATTGCCGACAGCAATCTTCAGAGCGCTTTCGAGCGAAGCGGGAACCGCTTCACGTAAAGAAAAACGCGTCAAGACGAAAACTCGGATTTACGCCGGTTCCACGCCGCAGCGCGGCAACAACGCGGGAATCAGGCCGCGGGCCTAAAATCCTTTGGCGGGGCTCAACAGTTCTCCTATGCTTTTCCGCGCTGGCGTCGTTGCGCCAACGCCTCTTGTGCCGGAGTTTGAGTGCCAAAGCCCTCACTGCCAGTACGTCTTGCTCTTCTGGTCGCCGGAACCGCGCTGCCGCTGATCGTTTTTGCGGCCTTCATCGTCTTCGAAGACTACGAACACGACCGCAGGGACGCTTCGCAGCGTGTTCTCGAAACCGTACGCAGCATCCGCCTGGTGCTCGACGCAGAGGTTACGCGCATCACGGGCGGGCTCGAAGTGCTGGCGCTGACCAACACGCTGCGCAACGGCGACTTCGACGGCTTTCGCCACACCGCATCGGGCTTTCTCGCCCAATACGGAAAGGATGGCATCTTGCTGGTCGCAGACCGTGAAGGCCGTCAGCTGTTCTCCTCGACCACAACGGACACCCCGAGCCTCCCCCTGCGTAACAACCGTGAAATCGTGGAGAAAGTCTTCGCGACCAAAACTCGGCAATATTCAAACCTGTTCCTCGGCGCGACGACCAAACGACCGATGGTGACGATCGAGGTCCCGGTGATCAGCGACGGTGACGTCATCTACGACATTTCGTTCAGCCCTCCGATCGATATCTTTCAGTCCATCCTCGACAAGCAGCGCCCGAATGACGACTGGACGATCTCGATCTTCGACCGGGACGGCATCAACTTCGCACGCGTTCCCAATCCGAAAGAGACGGTCGGCAAGCGTGCGACGCCATTGCCATTTACCACGATGTCCCGCGAAGCTGAGGCAACGCTGCAGGCCGTCTCGCTGGAGAGCACGCCGCAGATCACGACATTTGCACGATCGCCGCTTACCGGATGGACCGTAGCCGCCGGTATTGCGCAGGGCTCCCTGGTCGGTCCGTTGTGGCGCAATCTTGCGATCACCAGCGCGCTTGGCGCCGTGCTGCTTCTGACCGGCCTCGCCTTTGCGGTGCGGATGGCCACAACGATCGCCCGCGGCGAGATGCTCCATGATCTCCTGATCGAAGAGCTCAATCATCGCGTCAAGAACACACTGGCGATCCTGCAGGCGATCGCGGTGCAGACATTCCGGAGCGCCAGCAAGGCCGAACGCGAGACGTTCGAGGGACGGCTCGGCGCGCTGGCGGAAGCACACAATCTGTTGAGCAAGGAAAAGTGGCGAGGTTCCGACCTGCGGGATGTCATCGGTCGTGTGCTGCGGCCCTTTCTCCTCGATAATCAGGAGCGGGTGCGAATGTCTGGACCGTCCGTTCCGCTGTCCCCGCGTCTGGCGGTGGTGCTCTCGATGATCGTGCATGAAATCGCCACCAACGCCGCGAAATACGGCGCGCTATCGAACGACACCGGCACCGTCCGGCTGGATTGGGAGATTCTGGCCGAAACAGCCCAGCCGAAACTCAGATTGATATGGGCCGAGGCCGGCGGCCCGCCCGTGACCGCACCGGTCAAACACGGTTTCGGATCGCGCTTGATTGAACGCAGCGCGCGGGATCAACTGCGCGGTGAAGCCACCGTCGATTTTTTGCCACGCGGCGTGGTCTACACCGTGACCGGTTCGCTTGAGGACGAAGGCTAGAACCGGGAGCGTTTTCGAGACGAGGTGGATACCGTTTCACGTGAACGAGCTCGGGACCTAGCCGATATTCTGCAAGCTCGGGAACGTCTCCAGCAGCCAGATGCTGACGGCCGAGACGCTGCCGGTGAGAAAACCGATGCCGGTGATCACCAGAAGCACACCCATCGCATGCTCAACACTGGCAAGGTGCCGCTTCATCCGCGCAAACAGCGAAGAGAACTGCTCCACCATGAACGCCGCAATCAAAAACGGAATCCCAAGCCCGGCCGAATAGACCGCGAGCAGTCCTGCGCCCCTTGCCACCGTGGCCTCGGCGGCCGCGACTGAAAGGATCGCCGCAAGGATCGGGCCGATGCAGGGTGTCCAGCCGAACGCAAAGGCAAGCCCCATCACATAGGCTCCCCACAGACCCACTGGCTTTGGAATTGGCAATCGCCCTTCCCGCATCAACAGCCCGATCCGCGTCAACCCGAGAAAATGCAGACCCATGACGATGATGATGATGCCGGCGACGATCGAGAGTTCGGCCGACCAGGCGCGGATCAGGCTTCCGATCAGGGACGCGCTGGCGCCGAGCGCCACGAAGACGGTGGAAAAGCCGAGCACAAACATCACAGCCGAGATCATCACCGCACGCTTCGAGGACGATACCGTCTCCTCATTGGCGACGTGCTCGATGGTCGCACCGGTCAGATAGATCAGATAGGGCGGCACCAGCGGCAACACGCATGGCGACAAAAAGCTGACAAGGCCGGCGAACAGGGCTGCGGGAATCGAGACGTCGAGAATCATGCAATCGTCGCTATTTTGATCGTTGCGGCTCCCGGCCTGCCGAACCTTGCATCGAAAACGCCGGGTCGATGCGCCTTCATGTAGCTGATACGCGCGAATGCGCAATGAGGACAGGTGCCGCTCCGGCGTGTCGTGCCGCATTTCTGTTCGGAAGGAAACATAAGAAACGCCTTGACGACGGACCGTGCAAATCCGGAGATCAAGCGTTCGTGAGGCCGCGTTGTTACTTGACCAGCTTCAACGAGACCGCGGGACGCCCGCGCGAACCTTGATGCGGTTTCGAATGTGATGACCTTTCGGTCGCCGCCACGTCCCGCAACACCGCATCGCACAGTGCCTTCAATTCCGAATCTCCGATTCGATTAAGCTTGATCCGAAGTTCGAGAATCGCCACAGACACCAATTGCGCGGTGTCCCGGTCGCCATCGAGGACGAGGGCCGCATGGCACTCCTCAAGGGTGGCCAGAACCGCATGCAATCTTTCTTCTGAATCAGTCACCAACGTATTTTCCCGTTACCGAGCTTGCCGGGCACAGTCGAGGTGATGATCCAGCAGGCCGCCTCATAAACCCCTCGGTGTCTCAAAAATCCGGAAGACTCCGGACCGGTACGATAGTTTTCGTCGCTACACAGATTCGTGACATTGCTGTTCGCAATTGCGGCAATCACAAAATCGTCACTGCTTCCGGCGTGCCGACGCGGTGAAAGGCTCATCAAGGCTAGCACAACGGGAGGCCGGTTCGCATGCCATTCCCTGCAGGATGCAAAAAAAGACCGGTCGAGCGGGAAGCGCGGTGTCGCGCGATTTGAATACGCGGGTCGGTTGACCCGCGGGGATAGAGGCATCGGCTGATATCGCGAGAATCGCTCATTTCCGAAGACCTGCGCTCGGCATCGCGCGGCTGCCTTCCAACGAAGGACGCTTGCAGGCCGAAATGCCTGATTTCTTCGACCGGCGCCTGTGCCGAAGCCCGGCAGGCGCGTCAAAAGGTCTCGCCTTGAACTCGCCAAGGTTGTAGTATGGTAAATCTTCCGTCAAAGATGGCGACTGGCAAACGGTGCTGATGCCATAGCGGCATACTCTGGGAAGAGCATTTTTACTGGTGATTTCCGCCGCTCGTAATGGTGTGCGGGAACATCGTACCTCCAAAAATCGAATTGCGGCCATCATTCGTTTCTCGATTTCGGCTGGGCCGCACGGCTTGCGGAAGGCCCCTACCCCTGCAAATTCCCGGTGGCTAAAGTTGAATTAATCCAGTTATGCAAGTCTAATTAAAACGGTATATAAGGTGAGTTCCCTGACCATATGTTCAGGCCTCTCACGATTGAAGGACGGTAAAAGCAGTATGAACAAATCAATAGCGAAGAAGATGAAGCAGCGCAGTGCCGGAAAGCCGGATATTGAACTCGGCAAGCGAATCCGGCTGCGGCGGGTCGAGCAGCGGATCTCCCAGGCGGAACTCGGCGAGCAGCTCGGCGTCAGCTTCCAGCAGGTTCAGAAATACGAGAAGGGCGTCAACCGCGTCGGTGCAGCCCGTCTTCAGCAGATCGCCACTGCCCTCGATGTGCCTGTCACATTCTTCTATGATGGTGACGGCAAGGCCCGCGAGGTCGAGAGCCTGCTGTTTCTGGACAGCGCGTTCAGCCTGAGACTGCTGCGCGCCTACAGCAAGATCAAGGATCAGGCCGTACAGCGTCAGCTGGTTTCCCTGATGGAATCGATCGCTGCGAACGAAGATTAGGCGTCGATTTAGAGTGCCGGGCCCTTGCCGGCCATGCGAGGCTAATTCGAGGCGCCGCGAATTTGATCGATCAATGCTAGCCGATCGACGGGTGGTTTATCTCCGCGCCAGACTCCATGCTGGTCCGGCGGCGACAATACCGACCCGCTATAGAAATTGGCAGCGGTTGGCCGTTCGGCGTCGAACACCTTCAGCGGTACGCCCCTGCCGCGAGCCGTAAGCTCAGGCGCAGCGACTTCCACCGCGGAATTGAACCGGAGCAGCGCGAATTCCGGCCCCGTGGCGTCGCGGGCAGATTGCGGTCGTGGTTGATGTCGAAGTTGAACCCGGCGCAGGCGGCATTGCCGGGCATTGATTTCGCATGTCAGCCTCCCGGCAGATCCACAGCATGGGGTCCTCCGGAGGTACTTTATTTTCCATCAGCGCGTGCCTTGCCGAACCAGATCCGCGGTCCCAGCGACATATCGGATGCAGCCATCCCAATCCCCGTATTGTGGCGGCGCAACAGCAGCAATCCCAACTTAATCAGAACGCAACCCTCCCAGGCTAAATTCCCCAACGTCGTTTGGATCAATTACGGAAACCTGATCCTTCGGCTTCACCGGCCGAAAACAGTTGATTTAACGAAAATCACCGGCGCATTCCGGGGATATTGCCCATGCGAAGAACAACTATCCTTGCCGTTGCCCTGATGCTTGCAGCCGCGCCGGCGTTTGGCCAAGCCGCGGGGCAATCCGGCACCAGTACGGCATCGCCTCGGGCCAGGCCGGCAACGCAGGCGGGCGGGGCAAATCCAGCGCATATTGAGCCAGCCAAGCCTGTTGCGTCCGCGTCCACCCCCGAATCACGTTCCGCGGCGGCCTTGGCACTGTCGCACGAACCGACCTTCGATGAAGGCACGGCACAGCGGATCAGGGAGGCCGCGCTGAGCTACTCGGATCTGGCGGTGCGCGGCGGCTGGCCGACGATCCCGGCGGAAGCCAAATTCGCCCTCGGCGTCGCAGGCCCCCATGACGAACTCTTGCGCCAACGTCTGATGGTCGGCGACGATCTCGCCGCCGACAAGGCATCGGGACCGTTTGACGGGGCCGTCGCCGAGGCCATCAAGCGCTTCCAGGTGCGCCATGGCCTTGCCGCCACGGGAACAGTTACACCGCGCACCCTCGCCGCCCTCAATGTCCCCGTTCAGAAGCGGATCAGGCAACTTGAGGCCTCGCTCGAACGCATTCAGAACATGAACTTCCAGTTCGGGCAGCGTTACGTGGTCGTGAACCTGCCTGCGACATTCGCCGAGGCTGTCGAAAACGACACGGTGGTGCGGCGTTATCGCGTGATCGTCGGCAAGACCGAGAAGCCGTCGCCGACGCTGACCGCCGAAATCACCGGCGTCATTCTCAACCCGACCTGGACCGTCCCGTCATCGATCGCGAAAACCGAAATATCGGCGCATATGCGGAAGGATCCCGGCTATCTCGCACGCATGCACATGGAAGTGCTGGATGCCCACGACAATCCGGTCGACCCGGGGTCGGTGGATTGGTCCGGCACGCGCACGCCGAATTTCACCGTACGCCAGCAGAACGGCGCCTGGAACGCGCTGGGCGCGGTGAAGATCGACATGCCGAATCCCTATTCGGTCTACATGCACGACACCAACCAGCGCAATCTGTTCAGCGACGACTACCGTTTCGACTCCCACGGCTGTTCGCGGGTCGACAATGTGCGCGATCTCGCCGCGTGGCTCATGCAGGAGGAGATGCCGAAATGGAACCGCGCCGCGATCGACGCGGCCATTGCCACCGGGCAGCACCAGGAGGTCCCCTTGCCGAAGAAAGTTCCGGTGGCCTGGATCTATCTCACGGCATGGATGACCAGGGACCAGACGATCCAGTTCCGCAACGACATCTACGACCAGGACGAGCAGCTTCTCGAAGCGACCGCCGAGGAAGCCGCCTTCTTCAATCAGGCAGCCAATCATCCGCTGACGGCGCATCTGGCGCAGTAGGCGCGGCGCAGGCAGCTTTTTCCGCGATAGCGCCGAAGTCATTGCGATCCGCATTCGGTGCCACCTCTCCGACAGGGCGAGGTCGAATGGCCTCGGCGGCACGAAACACACCGCCATTGCCGCGGCACTAAACTGATGCTTCATTGCAAGGACTTAAACCATTGAAAGCCCTACCGATGCTCCACGTTCCCGAAGATGGCGACAAATCCTTCGCCGACGGCAAGATCCTCAAGGGCATCACCGACGGCGTCGGCGTCATCACCTTTAACAACCCGGAAAAGCGCAACGCCATGTCGCTCGACATGTGGGAGGGGTTGGGCCAGGCGTTGATCGAATTGCGTGATGACGGCGATGTGCGCGTCGTGATCCTGACCGGCGCCGGCGACAAGGCGTTCATGTCCGGCGCCGATATCAGCCAGTTCGAGAAAACCCGCCATAACGCGAAAGCCTCGGAAGAATATTCGAAAAAGAGCGCCGCGCAGCGCGCACTGCTGGCGGATTACCCGAAACCGATCATCGCCTGTATCCGTGGCTTTTGCCTGGGCGGCGGCATGCAGGTGGCGATGGCAGCGGATATACGCATCGCCTCCGAGAACAGCCAGTTCGGCATTCCCGGCCGCGAAACTCGGCATCGCCTATGGCTATGACGGCCTCAAGCACCTGGTCTCGCTGGTAGGACCGTCATGGGCGCGGCTCCTGATGTACACCGGCATGCGGATCGATTCCGCCGAGGCCGAGCGGATCGGGCTGGTCGATCGCGTGGTGCCAGACGCCGAATTGTGGAATGCAACGACGGAGATCGCCCGCACGATCTCCGGCAACGCACCGCTTGCGATCAAGGCGGCCAAGATCACCATCGCGCAGGTGCTGAAGGACGCGGACCAACGCGACATGGAGGCAATCAAGGCGATCGGAACCGCCTGCATGGATTCAGAGGATTTCCGCGAAGGCCGACAGGCCTTCATGGAAAAGCGCAAGCCGCGGTTCAAGGGGCGGTAGCGCCGGCATTTAAGGTGTGTTGAGCGAAAGCTACAGCGCCGCCAGCACCGCCTTGCCGATATCCGCCGTGCCGTTTCGGCCGCCGAACTCCATCGGTTTGATGCCATCCGCATAGACCTTGTCGACGGCGCGCTCGATGCGCTCGCCAGCTTCGGCCGCGGCCTCGAGGCCGTGCTTGTCCGCGAGCCAGTCCAGCATCATCGCGGCCGAGAGGATCATGCCCGTCGGGTTGGCCTTGCCCTGCCCCATGATGTCGGGCGCGGTGCCGTGGCACGGCTGAAACACCGCATGGCGGTCGCCGATGTCGGCTGACGGCGCCATGCCCATGCCGCCGATCAGGCCGGCCGTCATGTCGGAGAGGATATCGCCGAACATGTTCTCCATCACCATCACGTCGAAGTCCCAGGGCCGCTTGACCAGCATCGCCGAGCAGGCATCGACATATAAGTGGTCAGCCTTCACCTTCGGATGACGTTTAGCCGCCTCATCGAACATCTCGCGAAAGAACGCAAAGGCCTTGAAGACGTTTGCTTTATCGACGCAGGTCAACGCACCGGGCCGGCCGCGTGCCTTGCGACGTTCGGCCAGCCTGAAGGAAAACTCGAACAGCCGTTCCGAGGTCTTTCGCGTGATAACCAACGTCTCGCGCGCATCGTCGTGAGTGACAACGCCTTTTCCCATCGAGGCAAACAGCCCTTCGGTGGATTCCCGGATCACGACGAGGTCGATGCCGCGCTGATCCGCGCCGACGATCGGGCTCGGCACGCCCGGAATGAGCCGCGCCGGACGCACGCCGGCGTAAAGGTCGAAATGGAAGCGCAGCTCCACCTGCGGCATGATCTCGGTATTGTCGGGGTAGCGCACCGACGGCAGGCCGCAGGCGCCGAGCAGGATCGCGTCGGCCTCGTCGCACAGTCGCACCGTCGAGTCCGGCATCGACTTGCCGGTTTCGCGATAGTGGTTGGCGCCGGCCGGAGCTTCGGTGAAGCGAAACTTCAGATCGGTGGTCGCCTCGATCTTGCGCAAGACTTCAAGCGCCGGCGCCATGACCTCGGGACCGATGCCGTCACCGGCAAGCACGGCAATGTGGAGCGCATCGTTAGCTGACATGAAATTTCCTTAGAGCGGGTTGAGTAGATACGAAAGCTGATAGCGGTTTGGTCATGGCCGGGCTTGACCAGGATTCTCCGGCCATCCACGTCTTTTCTGCCGATATGCGGTAAGACGTGGATGCCCGTGGGACGAGCCCGGGCATGACGAGGATTGATCGTGGATCCTCCTACGGCGTGAGCACCGCGCGGCCGACCAGCCGGCCTTTTTGCAGATCGACGAGGGCCTCATTGGCCCTGGCGAGCGGCATCGGCGTCACCGGGATGGGCGCGATTTTCTTGGCGCGGACGAGATCGAGCAGTTCCTGGGTTTCCCGGAGGTTGCCGACATAGCTCCCCTGAATGGTAATGGCCTTGATCGGAATCAGCGGCAACGCCCATGGCGCGCCGCCCCCGAACAGGCCGACGATGACAAGCTTGCCACCCTTGGTCAGGCAGTCGAAGCCGAGTTGCGTGGTCTTGGCATTACCGACGAGATCAATCACGGCCCGAATCGGGCCGCCCGCCTTTTTGGCCAACTGCTCCAGGGCGTCCGGCGCCGAGCCATCGACGGTCGCCAGCGCGCCGGCCTGCTCCGCCGCTTCCCGCTTCTTCGCGTCGATATCGACGACGATGGCCCCCTTGCCGCCCATGGCCTTGAGCAGCGACAGCGCCATCAGGCCGAGGCCGCCGGCGCCGAAAATGACGATGGGTGTGTTGAAGGCGAACTCCACTTTCTTCAGGGCGCTGTAGGTGGTGACGCCGGAGCAAGCGTAAGGCGCGGCCGTCACGGGGTCGAGGCCCTTCAGGTTCAGGAGATATTTTGGGTGCGGCACGATCATATGATCGGCATAGCCGCCGTCACAATAGACGCCGAGCGAGGCCGGCTTCAGGCACATGTTTTCATCGCCGGCGAGACAGGTCTCGCATTTGCCGCAGCCAAGCCAGGGATAGACCAGCGCGACGTCGCCGACCTTGAGACCGGCCGTGTCGGCCTTTGCGTCGGGCCCGAACGCCAGCACTTCGCCGACAGTCTCGTGCCCCATGGTTCGCGGCAGCGACACGCCGCGATCCTTCAGTGAGAGCGGCTTTCGTCCGTGGCCGAGATCGTAGCCGCCTTCCCAGATGTGCAGATCGCTGTGGCAGACGCCGGCCGCCTTCACCTTGATCAGGACCTGCGTGCCCGACGGCGGTGGGGTCGGCTCATCCACCTCCTTCAGGGGAGCGTTGAAATCGGCGACCTTGAAACTCTTCATCGCGCTTCTCTCCCGTCGATGTCTTGCTTTCTGGATTGTTGGCTTTTCAGCCTCTTGGCTTTTTAGATAGGCCGGAAACGCTCGTCCCGGCAAGGCCTTCAGCAGCGCCCCGTCAACGGCGGTTTTCCAACCATTGCCGTTATCTGATCTTCGGA
The DNA here is from genome assembly GCA_963786045.1 of uncultured Alphaproteobacteria bacterium. Classification (GTDB taxonomy): domain Bacteria; phylum Pseudomonadota; class Alphaproteobacteria; order Rhizobiales; family Xanthobacteraceae; genus Bradyrhizobium. The sequence goes on from CAWAXR010000025.1 coordinate 566,337, forward strand.
AAGGCCGCCCTCCCGGAGCAACGCGACCGTATGTTCCCCCAGCGTCGCGGCGCGCTTTCCCGCGGCTATGCTGGTTCCGGACATCCTGAACGGCAGATTCAGGACCTTGAATGTGCCGCCGCCGTCTTCCACTTCAGTCAGCGCGCCGCGATGGGCGATCTGCGGATCGTTCATCGCTTCGGCAACCGTGCGATAGGCGGAACAGGGAACGCCATGTTCGTTCAATTCGGCGAGGCATTTCGCGGTCGTGACGGTACGCGACCAGCTCTCGACGCCGTCCATCAGATCCTTCCAGTGATTGCGCCGATCGGCATATTTCGCAAAGCGCTGATCGCTGATCCATTCCGGATGTCCGGAAGCTCTCACAAGACCCTGGAAGGTCTTTTCGCTGGCGACGGCCACCATCACATATCCGTCCGCGGTCTCAAGTGGGCCAAACATGGGGCGGCTCGGAGATGCCACCGCAAATTGCGACCACTGGACTTCGTTCGGTGTCAGGCTGAGCATCGATTCCAGCATCGAGACGTCGATATGCTGACCTTTTTGACTTAGCTCGCGCTGGTACAAGGCCGCCGAAATTGCGCCAAAGGCATAGACGCCCGTGAGGATGTCGGCGTGATAAATTCCGCAGTAGTCCGGCCGGTTTCGCCCGGGCTGGTAAGACAAATGGGCCATGTCGTAACCCGAGGCAGCATGGATGACCGGCGCATAGGCCGGTAGTTCCGACGACGGTCCGGTCTGGCCATATCCGGAAATCGAACAATAGATCAGCTTCGGATTGAGCTCCCTGAGGGTTGCGTAGTCGAGCTTCAACCTTCGCATGACGCCGGGGCGGAAATTTTCAACGACGATGTCCGCGCCCACGACAAGCCGGCGGATAGCGTCGACCGCATCGGGCGATTTCAAATCGAGGACGAGGCTTTTCTTGCCGGCGTTGAGCTGGCCGAAGAGGCTGCTGAAGCCATCACGAACCGGCGGGCGGGTTCTCATCGTCTCCCCTTCAGCGGACTCGATCTTGATGACTTCCGCTCCCATATCGGCGAGCATCCGCGTGCAATGCGGTCCGGCAATCGTGGTCGAAAAATCGAGTACGCGAAGGCCATGGAAGCTCGCTGTCGCATTCTCCTCATCGACTCCCACTAAGGTCATTGCTGCACTCCTTTTGGCCCTGCGTACCTTCGATCGCGGCGTCAGCCTAGATTGGGCCGCTCTGCCGGAAAAGCGTTCTGCCGGGACCCAGCGCCTGAGCCGGCGCCCAACATCGAGGAGATCGTTTTTTCTCGCCACGGAAAACTGGAACTGTTCTTGCATGGTCTAGAGTCACTTGGTCGCGGCGTAAGGGAGTTTCTTTGAAAGTCCTGTTCGTCACCACGGAAATGGACGATTTCGTCCGGGTGGGCGGGCTGGCTGCCGTTTCAGCGGCGCTGCCCCGGGCACTCCACCGCTGGAGCGACGTCAGGATCTTGCTGCCGGGGTACAGCGAGGTCGTCGAACAATTCACGCATCTCGAAATTGTCGGCCAATCTCCGGCACTGGCGGAAATGCCGGCCTGCTCGCTCGGGCTGGGATCGACCAGGGACGGCCTGCCGGTCTACGTCGTCCTCTGTCCGCAACTGTATGACCGCCCGGGCAACCCTTATGGCGATGCGGCAGGCCGCGACTGGCCCGACAACGATGTGCGCTTTGGGCGGTTTGCCTCAGTAGCTGCCCAGCTCGCCGCGGGCAGTCTGGACAAGAATTGGGCAGCCGACCTCGTTCACGCCAATGACTGGCAGGCGGCGCTGGTGCCTGCCTACCTCGCCTGGAACGCGGTCAAGATCCCGACCATCCTGACTATCCATAACCTCGCCTATCAGGGTCTGTTCGCGAAGGACTCGTTGCGGCGGATCGGCGCGCCCGAGGAGTCCTTCCACATCGACGGCCTGGAGTTTTACGGCAAACTGTCCTTCCTCAAGGGCGGCATCATCTACGCCTCGCACCTGACCACGGTCAGCGAGACCTATGCCAGGGAGATCACGACGCCCGAACTCGGCTGCGGGCTCGAGGGTCTGCTTCGCCGCCGCTCCGACGCCGAACAATTGACCGGGATATTGAACGGCATCGACGAGAGCTGGGATCCCCGCGCCTGCGCCCAGCTTGCCCAGCCGTTCAGCGCGGGAGACTGGGAAGGCAAGCGAGCGAACTCCAATTACGTCCGCCAGCAGTTCGGTCTGGCCCTGTCCCGCGGTCCGATCTTCGGCCTTGTCGCGCGTCTCGTTCACCAGAAGGGCATCGACCTCGTGCTGTCGGCCGCGGATGAGATCATCGATGCCGGAGGGCAGATTGTCGTAACCGGCAGCGGTGAGCCCGGCATCGAACAGGCACTGGTCGACGCGCACCGCCGCAGACCGGATGCGATCGGCGTTACCATTGGATTCAATGACGGCCAGGCACGGCGGATTTTCGCCGGCAGCGATTTTACGCTGATGCCTTCGCGCTTTGAGCCATGCGGGCTGAGCCAGATGTATGCGCAGAAGTTCGGATCGCTCCCGATCGGCCATCAAACCGGCGGGCTGGCGGAAACCATAACCGACGGCGAAACCGGATTTCTGTTCTCTCAACCATCCACCGAGTCGTTTCTCGGCGGCATCCGGCGCGCGTTTTCGACGTTCATGGCGCAGGATCGCCTCGACTCCATGCGCCGCAGCGCGATGTCGCGATCCTTTAGCTGGGATATCTCGGCAGCCTGTTACGGCGCGCTTTATCGGAAGACGGTGTCGCCCTGAGACAGCGTTGCCAGCCGGACTGTCCTTCCGCGAGGCGCGATTCAGTCCGGTGGGGTGCCCGGTGCCGGCTCGTCGTCCGCGATGGCGCGCCACGCCGCGCCTTCGAGATCGTCATACTGCCCGCTCTTCAGCGACCAGAGAAATGCGAGGAGGCCTACGAGCCCCAGACCGAGCGCCAGTGGCACCAGGATAACCATCACTTCCATGACAGCCCCCCATTCCCGACGCGGCGCGCGCGAAGCGCGTTCAGCATGACGAGAAGCGAGGAGCCCGACATCGCCGCCGCTGCGATCAGGGGCGTCACGATCCCGCTGATGGCGATCGGCACCGCCAGGACATTGTACCCGACCGCAAGCCAGAGGTTTTGTCGCATCAGATGCAGCGCCTTGCGCGCGAAATCTATGGCCGCAACCACCGGGGCCAACGGCTTGCCGAGGAACACCAGATCGGCTGTCGCCTGGCTCAAATGCGCCGAACTGATCGGCGACATCGAGACGTGCGCCGCGGCCAGCGCGGGCGCGTCGTTCAGCCCGTCGCCGACCATCATCACCTTGACCCCGCGGCGCTTCAGATCTTCGATCCGCGCTATCTTGTCGGCCGGCGTCACACCCGCGCGCCACTCCTCCACCTCTAGCGCGCGCGCGGCCGCCCGAACCGCCGGCTCGCGATCGCCCGAGAGAATTTCAACCGTAATCCTGCGCTTCTTCAGTTCCGAAATTATCGCGCGAGCATCGGGACGCAGCGCCTGCTGGACTGAAAACACGTATTTTTCTTCGCCGAAGCTGAAGGCGACGAGCGACGCTTCCGGATCCAGGCTCGCGCGATCGGCAGCCAGCCGTTCCGCTCCGCAGAACGAGGGGCGTCCAAGCCGCACCTCTGTTCCGCCGATCTGACCGCGCACTCCCTGCCCCGACTCCTCGATCGCGCCCATTAAGGGGGATTTTGCGTTTGAAGCCCGTGCCACCGCCGCCGCAACCGGATGATGGCTCGCGAGCGCGAGTTGCCCGGCCATGTCCCGTACAAATTCGGGGATATCGGCCCCGCTCACTACTTCGAGGTCGGGTAAGGTCAAGGTTCCAGTCTTGTCGAAAATAACGTGATCGACATCGGCCAGGCGTTCTATCGAATCGCCGGAATTGAGCAACACACCGGCCCTGAACATCGCGCCGGATGCAACGGTCTGAACCGTAGGAATAGCGAGACCAAGCGCGCAGGGGCACGTAATGATCAGAACGGCAACACCGGTGACGATGGCATCATGCCAGCTCGCACCCAAAAGAACCCAGCCAAGCACCGTCAGCAACGCGGTCGCGTGCACGACCGGCGCGTAAAGGCGCGACGCCCGGTCCGCAAGGCGAACGTAGCGGGATCGCGCCTGCAACGCGTTGTCGAGAAGCCGGGTAATCTCCGCCAACAGCGTACTTTCCGACGCTGCGGAGACCCGAACACGCAGCGTGCCGGATATGTTGAGCGATCCAGCATAGACCGCGGTGCCCGCTTCCGCCGTGACGTAGCTGGTCTCCCCGGTAATCAGGCTTTGGTCGATCTCGGATCGGCCTTCGGTAACCGTGCCATCGACCGCGCAACGCTCGCCCGGCCGCAACAGGACGATGTCGCCGGGGTTGATGGCAGCCACCGGCACTTGCGAAATCTCATCGGGTCCGACGAACTTGGTGGCCGTTTCAGCCTTCAGCGCCGCGAGATTACCGGCAACCGCCCGCGTTCGCCGCCGCATGCTTTGATCGAGATAGCGCCCGACAAGCAGAAAGGTAAGCAGCATGATCGCCGCATCGAAATAGGTGTGCTCGGCATGATTGATCGTCTCCACGACCGACATACCCAGTGCCAGCAAAACGCCGATGCTGATCGGGACGTCCATATTGACGTTGCGCGTGCGCAACGCCCGATACGCCGACCGGAAGAAAGGCTGCCCCGCGTAGGCCGCAGCCGGCAGCGCGATCAGTGCCGACAGCCAGTGGAAAAAGTCGCGCTGTTCGGGGAGCATATCGCTGACGTTGCCGGACCATACCGGAACGGAAAGCATCATGACGTTCATCGTGGCGAACGCCGCAACCCCGAGGCAGCGCAACAGAAAGCGCGACTGCTCGATCTCGGCGGCCTCCGCATCAGCGGTCTCGAACGGGTAGGCCTTGTATCCGAGCTCGGCGAGGCGGTCGATAAAGTGGGCGGGGTCGAGCGCCCCCTCTTTCCATTCCAGCGCGACACGGCGGTCGGTGAGATTGACGCGCGCCAGCGTGACGTCCGGCATCGCCGAAAGCCCGCGCTCGATCTTGGACATGCATCCGGCGCAATTGACGCCCTCAACCGCCAGATCGACGTGCTGAAGGCCTGACCCGAGGTCCTTTACATAGTGCGAAAAGTCCCGCGTCGCGGGCATGATGTCGTCCTCAATTCAACAGCACGCGATTCTTCGACAGGAACATCCGCTGTCCGGCGGCGTCACCCTCGAGAACCAGATCCCATTGTCCAGCAGCGACCACCGGCGCGCTCCCGCGATAAATGCCGCGCCCCACTTCCACGAGCTCAACCGGCCGATCGGCCCGCCGGTCGATGGGCCGTTCAAGGCGGCCCTGAAATTTCAAGCCCGACATCAGGACGCCGCTGTTATCCCGCGCCTCGACCAGCACCGTCGCATCACCGCCCGGGCCGCGCCGAATGCGCGCATCTATCCGCCAGTTCCGCGCGTTCTGATCGCGCGCCGCCGCGATCTCCTTCTCATAGCCGAGGCTCGCGCTATAGGCGCTATCCACCTCGGTCCCCGGCAAAGTGTCGATCGCCAGCTTCATCATGATGAAGTTCACGCCGAACACCACAGCAAAGAACGCGATCAGCATCAAAAACACCATGCGGCCGGTCAACGGCTTCGGTGAAACATGCGACCTGTTCATGGGAAGCTCCCTTGGGGTTTTCACGGAGAGACGAAGTTATCGGTCGCCGATGCGACCTCGCCTAACCCGATATCGGTTATGCGGAATTTCACCGGGATTGATTTTTCGGGATTGTCTTCGGAAGGTGCGGTGACGAGAACCCTCAGTTCGGTGGTGGTGTCCCGGCCGAGGATAATCATGGGCCGGTCCGGCGTGACTGAATCGGCGCCAACGACATGGACGGCTGCATTGATGGGGCCATCGACATCGATCGCCACCACGCGGTCAAAAGCCCGCTTGTTCAGGAAGCGAACCGTATAGGCGTTGCGAATTGAACCGTCACTCAGTCTCACCGCGAGCGGGTTGCGGTCGTGCAGCACATTGACGTCGAGCAGCGAGCGCGTCAGCAGCGCATACAGCATGATCGCGCCGACGCCGGCGATCATCGCGGAGTAGACGATGGTGCGCGGTCGCACGAGCCGGTAGATCGGCGGCTTGCCGGCCTGGCGCCGCTGTATGTTGATGTCGTTGTCGTACCCGATCAGGCGGGGTTCCCGGCCAATCTTTTTCATCACGGCATCACAGGCATCGATGCACAGGCCGCATTGGATGCAATCGAGTTGCGCACCGTCACGGATGTCTATCCCGGTCGGGCACACGGCCACGCATTGATAGCAGTCGATGCAATCGCCGGCGGCTTGGCCAAGCGCCCGCAACTCGCTCGCCTTCTTCAGCGACGTGCGCTTTTCGCCGCGATCGTATTTGTAGGTGACGTTGAGCGCCCACTCATCGGTGAGGGCTGCCTGGATACGCGGCCATGGACACATGTAGACGCAGACTTGCTCCCGCATGAAGCCCGCGAGCAGATAGGTGGTCGCCGTCAATATCGCGATCCAGATATAGGCCAGCATCGGCGCCTGGAAGGTCACAAGCTGCTTCACCAGCGTCGGCGCATCGTTGAAGTAGAGCACCCAGGCGCCACCGGTCCACCACGCGATCAACAGCCAGATCGAATGCTTCAGCACAATCTCGGCGAAACGCTGCAGCTTCCGCGTGCCCCGCGCCGCCTTGAGCATGCGCTCGCGGCGGTCACCTTCGACCATGCGCTCGACCGCATAGAACAGATCCGTCCACACCGTTTGCGGACAAAGATATCCGCACCAGATGCGGCCGCCGACCGAATTCATCAGAAACAGCGTGATGGCGGCGACGATCAGCAGCCCGGTAAAATAATACACCTCCTGCGGCCACAGCTCGATGAAGAAGAAATAGAAGCGGCTGTTGGGGAGGTCCACCAAAACCGCCTGGCTCGGCGCTCCGAGGCCGCGATTCCATCGCACGAACGGCAGCAGGTAATAGACGCCGAGGCAGGCGGCCATCAGGCCCCATTTGATACGGCGGAATGTTCCGGAGACGCTTTGCGGATAGACTTGTTTGCGAGCCGCATAAAGCGGCCCATACGAGTCAAGTTCCACGTCAGCTGGGAGCACAGGCTTGTTCATCGGCGTCAGTCGTCTCGCATCCTTGATTAAGCTAGATCCAGGCTTAGGCGCATAGTTGATCCAGCTCAAACAGGATGCGGATTTCCGGGTTCCTCTGTCCGCCTGCGGTCACTTCCCCCCGCCGAGCGAGTGAACATAAACCGCCATCGCCTTGATCGTGGAGGGATCCAGACGCTCCACCCACGCCGGCATGACGCCGGACCGGCCGTTGGTGATGGTTTCGACGAGTGTCGCCTCGTCCGAACCATAGAGCCAGATCTTGTCGGTAAGATTGGGCGCGCCGAGGTCCTGATTTCCCTTGCCCGCATCACCGTGACAGGCCGTGCAGTTCTCCGAGAAGATTTTTGCGCCTGCAGCTGCGTCATATCCCGGGCTGGTCGAAAGACCCGACAACGACCGAACATAATTGGCCACCGTCACGATCTGCTCGGGCTTGAGGATTCCCTCCTTGCCGAAGGCCAGCATGGCGCTGTCGTGGGTTTTCGGATGCCCTGAGCGTATACCAAACTGAATCGTCTGCATGATCTGGTCGAGAGTGCCGCCCCAAAGCCAATCGTCATCGTTCAGGTTGGGATAGCCCTTCGCACCGGCGGCGCCGCTGCCATGACATGGCGCGCAATTGTCACCAAACACCGTCTTGCCGCGGGCACGCGCCAGCGCAAGCAACGCCGGGTCTTTCTCGATATCCACCAGAGACGCCGCTCCAAGCGCGACCATTTTCTCGCCGCGAATCTTCTCGAGGTTTGCGAGTTCCACGGCAACGTCCGCACGGGACGAGTAATGCAACACGCCGGTGGAATAGCTCGACAGCAACGGCCACGCCGGATAGACGATCCAGTACCCGAACGCCCAGATGATGCAGGCGTAGAAGGTCAAGACCCACCATCGCGGCAGCGGCGTGTTCAGTTCCTTGATGCCATCCCACTCGTGACCGGTGGTCGTTTTGCCGGAGACGTGGTCGATTTCACTATGCTCAGCCATGATCCTATCATTCCTCCCGCAACGGAATCTTCGACGCCTCGTCGAAAGCCTTCTGATTGCGAGGCCAAAGCGCGTAAATCACGATTGCCAGGAATATTCCGACGAAGATCGGGGTCCAGAAGGTCGTGACAAAACTCGATGTGAAATTCTGAACCGTTAGGATTGCACGCATCGTTCTGCCTTCTCAGCGAAGATTGGCTTTTTCATTGTAGAGCTTGAAATCGACCAGCGTGCCGAGCACCTGCAGATAGGCAATCAGCGCATCCATTTCGGTGGGAGGGCCGCCCTTGCCGTCAAAGTTGCGCACGACGGCTTTCGAATAGCGCTTTGCAAATGCGTCCGCTCCGGGATCGTCCGGGTCCGCCTGTGCCTTCAGGTCGGCGACAGCGTTGGCAATCTGATCATCGGTATATGGCACGCCGACGACGCGGCTGGTTCGCAGATGATCGGCGATGGTCGCAGGATCGACCTCGGTCGTGGCCAGAAACGGATATCCAGGCATCACCGACTGCGGAACGATCGAGCGCGGATTCGTCAGATGCGTGACATGCCAGTTATCCGAATATTTGGCGCCGACACGCGCGAGATCCGGTCCCGTTCGCTTCGACCCCCACTGGAACGGGTGGTCGTACATGCTTTCGGCGGCAAGCGAAAAGTGACCGTAACGTTCCACCTCATCGCGCAAGGGCCGGATCATCTGCGAGTGGCACAGATAGCAGCCCTCTCGGACATAGATATTGCGGCCGGTGAGTTCCAGCGGCGTATAGGGCCTGATCCCGTCGACCACCTCGATCGTGCTCTTCAGGTAGAACAGCGGGGTGATTTCGACCAAACCGCCGATCGCGATGACCACGAAAATTCCGACGATCAGGACGATCGAGTTCTTTTCGAAAATTTGATGCCGAGTCCAGAATGACATTTGTCAGATCCTCATTCCGCCGGCTGAAGAGCGACTGGCGACTGCACTTCCGCCTCACCGGCGCGCACCGTCATCCAGAGATTATAGGCCATGATCAGGGATCCGATCAGGAACAACGCCCCGCCCGCAGCGCGGATCACGTAGAATGGATGCATCGCTTCCACGGTTTCGATGAAGGAATATTCCAGGAAGCCCAGCGAGGTGTAGGCACGCCACATCAGGCCTTGCAGAATTCCGGACACCCACATCGCAGAGATGTAGAGGACGATTCCGATGGTCGCGATCCAGAAGTGCCAGTTGACGAGCTTGAGACTGTAAAGCCCCTTGCGATTCCATAACCAGGGCACCAGGCAATAGAGCGCGCCGAAGGAGACAAATCCGACCCAACCCAAGGCCCCCGAATGAACATGACCGATGGTCCAGTCGGTGTAGTGGCTCAGCGAGTTCACGACCTTGATCGACATCATCGGACCTTCGAAGGTCGACATGCCGTAGAAAGCGACCGACACCACGAGCATGCGCAATACCGGATCGGTGCGAAGCTTGTCCCAGGCGCCCGACAGCGTCATCAAGCCGTTGATCATGCCGCCCCAGGACGGCATCCAGAGCATGATGGAGAAGGTCATGCCCAGAGTCTGGGCCCAATCCGGCAGTGCCGTGTAATGCAGGTGGTGCGGGCCAGCCCAGATATAGAGAAAGATCAGCGCCCAGAAGTGAATGATCGACAGGCGATACGAATAGATCGGCCGCTCGGCGCGCTTTGGAATGAAGTAGTACATGATGGCGAGGAAACCGGCGGTCAGGAAGAAGCCGACGGCATTGTGGCCGTACCACCACTGGAACATCGCATCCTGAACGCCGCCCCAGGCGATGTACGACTTCGAGCCGAAAACCGATACCGGCACTGCGGGGTTATTTCCGAGATGGAGAACCGCGATGGTAACGATGAAGGCAAGATAGAACCAGTTCGCCACGAAGATGTGCGGTTCCTTTCGCTTGATGAGCGTCGCAAGGAACACCAGCAGATAAGTGACCCAGACGATCGTCAGCCACAGATCGGCATACCATTCGGGCTCGGCGTATTCCTTCGATTGGGTTACCCCAAAAAGGTAGCCGGTACCCGCGATCAGAATGAAAAAATTGTAGCCGAGCACGACGAACCAGGGCGCGAGATCACCGGCGAGACGAACCCGCGATGTCTTTTGGACCACGTAGAACGACGTCGCGATAAGTACATTGCCGCCGAACGCAAAGATCACGGCCGATGTATGCAGCGGCCGCAGCCGGCCGAAGCTGGTCCACTGCAGGTCGAAATTGAGCGCCGGCCAGGCGAGCTGGGAGGCGATCAGCAATCCCACAGTGAATCCGGCGATGCCCCAGAACATCGCCATGATGGCCGAGAACTTGACCGGACCCAGATTGTAGTTGGGGCGGCCGTTGATCTCCTGCGGCGGCAGGGCCGAGGGACGATCAAAATACCGGTTGAGGATAACAAAAACCGACGCCAGGCTCGCCGCCGTGCCGAGGGCGGCATGGAATGCGAACGGCGCATCGACGGCTTTGGCCGCACCGATCAGGCAGAGAAAGGCGGTTACCGCAAACAAAACCGCCAAACCGCTCTCGCCAATGGTCATCGACTTCGAATTAAGGGCCTGGCTCATGCGGAATCTCTCTGGAGGGGACACAAATCTAAAAAACACAGTCTCGCGCAGCGCGATTTGATCGAGATCAACTTTGTTCAAACGGAAGCTCGTCACCGGAGACGAAAAGACGGCACCGTTTCATTTTCACCACTAACATCAATGATTTAACGGGACGTTTACTCCTGCGAAGCCGCCCATCAAGACATCTAGTGGGCACAGGATTGTGACACCCAGCTTAAGCGGTGCGCTCGGCGCAGGCGGCAAGCGCTCTGATGACATCCTCACGCGCAATGATGCCCACCAATCGATGCTCGCTTTCGATCACGGGAATGCTCCTGATTCGGTGCTCGACCATAAGCTGCAGCACCCGCGTCAATCTGGTATCGGCGCCGACGTAAATGTATGCCGATGTCATGATATCGGCGACGGTGCGGTCCATCAGATCGTCGTACCGCGGCATCATCTGACTTGGCGTAAACGCAAAGCACTTCAGCAAGTCGAACTTGGTCACAAGCCCTACAACCTGCCCGTCTTCCTCGACCGGATAGGTATTGAAATCGTCGCGTTCGAACATCCGGTTCAACTCGCCCACCGCCAGTTCAGGTGTCACCGTCTTGACGGCGCGCGTCATGAAGTCGGCGACAGTCTGCTGGAGAAATCTGTACAAGGAGCGATCCAATCGATCTTTTTTTGCAAAGCGAATTCTAGTGCGACAACAACACGCAACGCTTGGTTTGAGTGATTAGATGCTGGGTCACGCCACCGAGAACCAATTCACGGAACCGGGAATGACCGTAGGCGCCAGCGACAACGACTCCGGCACCCTCGTCGGCTGCCATTGCATCGAGTTGTGCGGCGGCATTCCGGTCATGGTTCTGTTCCGCCACCAGCTCGGAGGCGGAAACTCCATGACGCGACAGCCACGTCACGACATCGCGGAGCCGCGCGACGGCAGCAGAGCGGCTTCCGCCTGCTTCGACAATTTCCGCAACGGTGACGCCCGTGGCCTTGCGAAGTACCGGCAACGAAGCAACGATTGCCCGCCTCGCCTCCGGTGTGTCTTTCCACGCCACGAGCACGCTTCGCAAATCGAGCCAATCGACCGAGTCCGGGACAACGAGCAGCGGCCGTCCCGCCTCCATTACGAGATCTCTTGGGGTGACCACTGCGAACGGATCGGAAAACGCATCACTATGTCCGCCGCTCACGATGATATCGGCCGAACGCGCTGCCTGCAGCACGTACCTTGCCGGGAGGTCGATCGCGCAGCGCCATTCGACATGCTTGGCGCGATCTTTAACCGCCCCGCGGAATTGCGCTTCCAGTTCCGACATCCGCTTTTTGATCGACGCCTCGCCCTGGTCAACCAAAATCTGGGCTTGCTCCCCGGTGGTATAGTAAAGGGGCGGACTGAATACCGAGGCCGCAATTCCGATTATTCCGGCATCAAACCTTTCGGCAAGCTGGCCAGCGACGGCGAGACGGGCCTCATTGGGCTGGTCAATCGCCAGGCTGACCATAACAGTCGCGTATGTCATCCAGTCTCTCCATGATCACAGGCCATTTCTAGAGCCAAAATCGCCGAGCAGGATGAGATAGATCAAAGTGCCCCGACCGTGTGAAATCCACGGACCGACGGGGCTTTGGCCCCGTCCCCAAAGGAAATTAATCCTCCCGGGATTTCGCCCCCCCTGGAACTTGCATCCGCCTCCCCATTCGGCGAAATTGCAGGTCTGTCGCAGCAATTTGGGGCTCGCGTCTTTATGGACGCCGGTCTCCTGGAGCATACCGGACCCGAAGAATGCCGGTGAGGCCTCACGGCGTGAGGCTGGATCAGGTGGAAGTAAAGGCTTGAGCGTGCCCGGCACAATTCGACCATCGCCCGACGACCCGATCCGTAACGAGCATCTGAAGCTCCGAATCGAGGGCTTTGGGGTCGGGACCTGGGACCTCGACCTCACCACGCAAAAACTCGAGTGGTCCGACACGACGAAGGACCTTTTCGGCGTCGCGCGCGATCAGCCAATCACGTACGGGCTGTTTCTTTCTCTGCTCGGTCCGGTGGATCGTGAGCGCACCGAGGAGGCGATCAAAAAAGTTGCCGAGAGCGGCGAAAAAATGGACGTTTCGTTCAGGATTGGCGGAAGTGCGGACTCCGGTCACTGGATTCGCGCCCGCGGTGGCCTCGTCAGGGACGATACCGGGATCCCACGCCATGTCAGCGGAATCGTTCTCGATATCGACGAGCAGAAGCAACTCGAAGAGGCTCTGAGAACGCAGGAGAGTCACCTCCGCTCGATCCTCGATACGGTGCCGGATGCGATGATCGTCATTAACGGATATGGCATCGTGCAATTTTTCAGCACCGCGGCCGAGAGGCTGTTCGGCTATGCCGCACAGGAGGCGATCGGCAAGAACGTCAGTGAGCTGATGCCCATGCCAGATCGGGCGCGTCATGACGGATATCTGGCGCGCTACCGCTCCACGGGGGAACGGCATATCATCGGCATCGGGCGGATCGTGACCGGCAAACGCAAAGATGGAACAACGTTCCCGATGCATCTTTCGATCGGCGAGATGCAGTCTGGCGGCGAGCCCTATTTCACCGGCTTCGTCCGCGACCTGACCGAGCATCAGCAGACCCAGGCGCGGCTGCAGGAACTGCAGTCGGAACTGGTCCACGTCTCCCGCCTGACCGCAATGGGAGAGATGGCTTCCGCGCTGGCGCACGAGCTCAATCAGCCGCTTGCGGCTATAAGCAACTACATGAAGGGCTCACGCCGGCTGCTGGCGGAAAGCGTGGACCCCAACGCGTCGAAAATTGAAAGCGCGATGGACCGCGCGGCCGAGCAGGCGCTTCGTGCCGGCCAGATCATTCGCCGCCTGCGCGACTTCGTTTCACGAGGCGAATCCGAGAAGCGCGTCGAAAGTCTGTCAAAACTCATAGAAGAAGCCGGCGCACTCGGCCTGGCGGGCGCCCGCGAGCAGAACATTCAGCTTCGTTTTGGCCTGAACCCCGGGTTCGACTTCGTGCTGGTCGATCGGGTCCAGATTCAGCAGGTTCTGGTAAACTTGTTTCGCAACGCCCTTGAGGCGATGGCGCAGTCGCCGCGGCGGGAGCTTGTCGTAGCGAACGCCGGGGTCGCAGACGACATGATCGAGGTCGAGGTGTCCGATACCGGGTCCGGCTTCCATGAGGACGTCAAATCCAACCTGTTTCAGACGTTTTTTACGACCAAGGAGACCGGAATGGGGGTGGGACTCTCCATCAGCCGCTCTATCATAGAGGCCCATGGCGGCCGGATGTGGGCGGAAACCAATGCGTCGGGGGGAGCGACTTTTCGCTTCACTCTGCCGGCGGCACAGAGCGAAAGTTGACACATGCCGAGTAAGGGAACGGTTTACGTCATCGACGACGATGCGGCGTTGAGGGACTCGCTCAGCTTCCTGCTCGATGCCGCCGGCTTCGACGCCAGACTGTTTGAAACCGCCTTCAAGTTTCTCGATGTCCTGCCGAGTCTTGACTTTGGCTGCGTCGTCTCCGACGTGCGCATGCCCGGCCTTGACGGAATTGAGCTTCTTAAACGCATGAAGTCGGACCAAAGCAGGTTTCCGATTGTGATCATGACCGGGCACGGCGACATACCGCTTGCCGTCGAGGCGATAAAGCTCGGAGCGGTTGATTTTCTTGAGAAGCCTTTCGAAGACGACCGCCTGATCGCGGTGATCGAAGCTGCGATCCGGCAGGGAGAGCCGGCCGCAAAGAACGAGGCAGTCACGCGTGATATCGTGTCGCGGATAGCAACTCTGAGCCCCCGCGAACGTCAGGTCATGGATGGCCTCATCGCGGGGCTTTCCAACAAGCTGATCGCTCGCGACTACGACATCAGCCCCCGCACCATCGAAGTGTATCGGGCAAACGTGATGACCAAGATGCAGGCCGGCAGCCTCTCGGAGCTGGTACGGCTTGCGTTGCGCGCCGGCTTGCTGAAGGATTGAGCTAAATCAAGTCACAATACCGATATGCGTGTTAGATTTAAAAAATGTATCATTCAAATCAAACCATCGGCAAGCGGTCGTGACTTCGTCGGCCGCGAAATCCGCCGTCTATGTGGTCGACGACGACGCCGATGTTCTTGGCTCGTTGCGGTTCCTTCTCGAAACCGACGGATTCGATGTTCGAACGTTCAGGACCGGGGCGGCGCTGCTCGGTGCGGTGCGTTCGACCGGCGTCGACTGCTTTGTGATCGACTACAAAATGCCTGACATAAATGGCATCGATCTGACCAGCCGGTTGCGCGACCGTGACATTTCCGCTCCGGTTATCCTCATAACGGGTTACCCGGACGAGAAGATCTCGGCACGGGCCGAAGCGGTCGGTGTTCGGCATGTCCTGCGCAAGCCTCTCCTCGAAGAGAGCCTCGTCATGCATATTCGAGGGGTAATTCAGGAAGATCGCGCCAGTCATCGGCCGTAGCGATAGGGCCAGCAGCCTCCGGTATTATACGTAGGTAAACCTCCCTAAGATATCGCGCGAAATTTCCAGACCCGCTCAGCCCCGATAGTAGTTGGCCACCCGCCGCAAAGGAGATGGTCATGCTCAATCAATCGCTCAGCCCTTCCGTTCCCTCCATTCTAGGCAACAAGCTCAGCCCGGGTCCCCATCCGGTTTCTGACCAGTTTGGCACGGTTACCGGACATGCCGGCCTTATCGCCACGGAGTTCTCGTACCGGAAGGATGAGGAAATCTATGGCGAGGATGAGCCTGCCGAATATGTCTACCAGGTGATTTCGGGCGCAGTTCGCAGCTACAAACTGCTCTCGGACGGACGGCGCCAGATCGGCGCATTCCACCTGCCAGGCGACGTATTCGGGCTCGAATCGGGAACGGCTCATCGGCTGGCCGCGGAGGCCATCATCGATACCACCGTGCGGCTGGTGAAGCGGCGCAGCCTCGAGCAGGCGGCCGGAATCGACGTTCAGGTCGCGCGCAAGCTCTGGGCTATGACCGCCGGCGATCTCAGGCACGCGGAAGATCATATGCTGCTCCTCGGGCGCAAGACCGCGATGGAACGGGTAGCCACCTTCCTGCTGGAAATGGATCGTCGGCTTGCGGTCGCGGGCCTTATGGCGCTGCCGATGTGCCGCCGGGACATCGGCGACTACCTCGGCCTTACGCTGGAAACGGTCTCGAGAGCGCTCTCGCAGCTCCACACCCAGGGCGTCCTCGGATTTTCCGGCGCCCGCCAGATCGTGCTTCGAAACCGCCAGCGCCTTCGCAATATGGACGCATGAACGCTACGGTCGAGGGCCGCGGCGCGTTTCCGGCATGGCAAGCCAGATCGTGGCGAGGCCCAGTGCCGCAACGCCTGCAAGTCCGGTGAAAGCGACGCTGCTGCCGAACTTGTCGCTGACGTAACCGGCGAGTACGGTGCTAAGGGAAGCACCGATGCCGGTTGCGGTGCCGACAATGCCCTGCGCCAGATTGAAATGACCGCTTCCGAATGCGACATCGGCGATGATCAAAGGCACCATGACGCTCAGCACCGCCGCGGTGATCCCGTCGAGCACCTGCACTGCGACCAGTAGATACGGATCGCGGACAGTTGCAAACATGACGCCGCGAATCGCCAGTGCGGCAAACCCCGTCAGCAGCAACGGACGCCTGCCCCATTGCTGGGCCTTGCGTCCCACGGACGGGGACGTCAGCGCCACAATGGCTTGCGGCACGATAATGCAGGCTGCGATCAATACTGGTGCCCACTGGCTCGACCGCGTCGTTACGACCCCGGCCATCAGAGGAAGCATCGCCCCGTTGGCGAGTTGAAGCAGCAATATGCTGCCGGCGAAGACCAGCAGGGCACGCTGGCGCACCAGAGCGAGAACGCTGGTTGATTTTATATCAGGCGCAGCGTGCGGCACGGCGCCGTGGGCTCGGGCCGCGTCGATCTCGCGCTCGCGGATGCGCGCGAGTGCGAGCAAGGTTGGAATTGCCAAAGCGGCTGTGACGAGAAATACGGAACGGCTCGACAGTAGATAGCCGCAGGTGCCCATCGCGGCGGCGGCTGTTCCGTTGCCAAGCGCCGCGAAACGGGCATTTCGCCCGAACCGCTCGCCGATCCCGAGCGGTCCGACGAGGCCTAGGCTGATCGCGGCAATCGCAGGACCCAGTACGCAACTGGCGGCGGCATGCAGCGTCGCCGCCGCCAATACGATCGGCAAGATCGGCCATGCAGCATATGCCAGCGCACTTGTGCCGATCGTCGCAACCGCAAGGCTGGCCACCAGCCGCTCGGAACGTGCGAAATCGACGATGGCTCCGCCGGGCATCTGCCCGATCAAGCCGACCAGGCCGCCGATAGTGAGCACAAGACCGATCTCGGCCTGGGTCCATTTTTGCGTCGTCAGATAAACCGCAATGAACGGACCAAATCCGGTTTGCACATCCGCGAGAAAAAAAATGAACCAGTCGAGACCGCGCAAGCTCTCGCGCGATGGCGCCGGCGGCTCGGACACCTCCGACTTCGGCTTCAACTCCAGCAACGGCACCAGTTCACCGTGACCGGTCGCCCGGCCGCGGTGGTCGTCAATTGGATCGGGCGGCTGTCTGAACAAGCGCACCAACAATCGGCTCTCCGATTTCCCTGACTAAGGATCAAATTGCAGTGGCCGGAGGCTGCCCGATGCGCCGAGGACCACAATGGGTTCATCTTCCTTGTATTCGGGCGCCGCCATCACCTGATCCTTTGTCAATTCGAGCGTGATGCTGTCGCCCTTGTTGGCGACGAGCCCAAAATGCAGTGCATTCCAGTCGACGACGATTTTCCGGCTACCGACGCCGAGAAAGCCGCCGAAATCGATGACAGCGGCGCGCACTGAACCGGTCCGATCGACGATCACGTCGAAGATATGTCCCATATCCTCGTCCGCCTGACTGCGAACATCACGCCCGAGCACGCCGTGTGCCTCCTTGGCACGGATAATGGTGACCGAGGGCGGCGGGGCCGGCTCTTTCGATGTGGCCGGGGGAGCAGCATTCTGCTGTTGAGACGGTTGCGGCGCACTCGCTTCATTTTGCGCCCGGGACGTGGCACTCGGCAACGTCGCGAAGCTGACAGCGATGACCGTGAATAGAAGTATGACGCGCATAGGCTCTCCCTTGACTGAACCGACCGGGACCCCGCGAAAGCTCCTTCGTTACTTGCACCGGGCACGGGAGCCGTCGGCGCAAAGCGCCGGCCTCAATGCGCCAGAACGATGGAAACCTGGACCCGGCCATGGGTGCCCATCACCTCCAGCGACACGTCGTCGCCGTGACGACGAACGCAAAGATCGACGCTTGAGGAACCCAGCCGCAGATCGCGAAGGATCACTTCGTTAAGGAACGCCGGAAGACGCGGATTGCGAAGGCGAATCTC
This sequence comes from uncultured Alphaproteobacteria bacterium, assembly GCA_963786045.1. Lineage (GTDB taxonomy): Bacteria > Pseudomonadota > Alphaproteobacteria > Rhizobiales > Xanthobacteraceae > Bradyrhizobium. Next base: position 584,453 of record CAWAXR010000025.1, read on the forward strand.
ACCGTGCCGCGCGTCGAATTCGAGTCCGAGCGCGGCCTCCAGCAAGGTGAACGGGGTCGCGCTGGCCCACGCCTGCGGCGCGCAAGCCACGGGATACAGCGTCGGACCGCGTCCCTTCTCGCGCCGGAAGCCACAGAACAGCTCCGGAAGCCGCCGAAGATCCATGTAGGTCGCGGCATCGAACAGGCCTTTGAACACTAGCTCGACCGAACATTTGATCCCGTAACGCGCCAGCCCCAACGCGATCAGCGCGTTGTCGTGCGGCCAGATCGAACCATCGTGATAGGACATCGGATTGTAGCGCGCTTCGCCACGCGCCACGGTGCGAATGCCCCAACCCGTGAAGAAATGCGGCTGCATCAGGTCGGTGGCCACCATGCGGGCGCGATCCGCCCGAACGATCCCCGTGAACAGCAATTGCCCGGCATTGGAGGTACGCACCCTGCACGGCTGTTTGACACCGTCGAGTGCAAGCGCATAGGTACCAAGCTCGTCGCACCAGAATGCTTCTTCAAAACGCCCGGCGAGCCGTTGCGCTTCGGCTTCGAGCTGTCGCGCCCTCTCTGGCAGCCCCATGCGCATCGCGCAACGCGCCGCCAGCCGTTTACCGGCAAAAACATAGCCCTGGACTTCGGCAAGCGCGATATGACCCTCGGCGAGCCGCCCGTCGGCATGAAAAATCGCGTCGTAAGAATCCTTCCAGCCCTGGTTGGCCAGGCCCTGTTCCGACGCGCGCCGGTACTCGACGAATCCGTCCCGGTCGGGGTCACCCGGCCCGTCGATCCAGCTCAACGCTGCTTCGATCGAAGGCCATAGTTCCACCAGGGTCTCATCGTCTCCGGTGCGTTCGACGTAAAGACCGGCGAGCAGCACGAACAGCGGCGTGGCGTCGACACTGCCATAATATTGCGCAAATGGTACCTCGCGGAGCGCCGCCATCTCGCCGCCGCGCATTTCGTGCAGAATCTTCCCTGGCTCCGCATCCGCAAGCGGGTCGACCGTTTTGGCCTGATAGAGTGCGAGCCGTTTCAACACGCCGCGCGCGACCCGCGGGTCGATCCACAACATCTGCAGCGCGGTAATGATTCCGTCGCGGCCAAATGTCGTCGAATACCAGGGGATGCCCGCATAAGGATACCGCCCCTGCGCGGTATCCGTCATCAGCATGTTGAGATCAGCCATCGACTGGCACAACATCTCGTTGAAGATATTGTTTGACGTCTCGATGCTCGTGGCGCCTCTGGTTGATTGGCGCATCTCGCGGCGATGCGCGAGCAACCCCCGAAAAAATGGCACTGGCTTCGGCGCGGCCGGCTTGTTGCAGGATACCACGGCAAACAGCGAGCGAACCTGTTGCGGCGCGAGATCAAGATGATAGGTCGCGGCGTTCACCGCAAGCCGCGTCGGACGCGGATCGAACTGAAGCGCGGTACTGCGCGATTTGCCGTCGAGCCCTGTATAATCGAGCGCCACCTCGGAAGGACCAAGCAATTTGCTGGATCCAATGCCCCGGCGCGGACGGCGCTCGCCTCGCACCTCAAACAGATCGGCGAAGTCGTTGTCGAACAGCAGCGTCAGATCGAAGCTCGCCGGATTTTCGCTGTGGTTTTGCACGCCGATGCGCTGATAGGCCGTTCCGCGCCACAGAAAGATCGTGCGCACGACGTGCAGCATGTCCTTCCGCAGCACGATCCGCCCGTTGCGATAGACGTCCGGATTGGTGAGATCCACCGTCAACGACGAATTGTCGTCACGCAAATTCGAGCCCAGGAGCAGCGGCTGCACTTCGTCCAGCACGAGTTCGAGCCGCGCCAGATAGCGGGTATCGGCATTGAACAGGCCATCGGGTCCGCCGGCGGAAGCGCCGATGTCGCCATGGCTGTCGAGCACGATAAACGTGTCGTCATGCTTGAGCGAGCGCCGCGGCCGCGCCGCGGGCCCGGTCATCGGAATGTAGAACGGCGATTCCGAGACCTGTTCTATGGCCAGGGCCGTTGTGATCTGTGTTACGGCTTCGGCTGACATTTGACCTCGATCGGCTCCCCGCGTTGCGATGACGCACCAGGACTCAACGCCACTGCCGCAGATCAGGCCGCGTGCTTCGCAAGGCGGCTCATCTCCTGCGTTACCAGCTCACGATAGGGACCCTGGCCCTGCATCAGGCGATCGGGCGGGCCGTCTTCGATAACCTTGCCGGCTTTGAGCATCACAACCCGGTCGAAATTACGCAGCGTCGCAAGACGATGGGCAATTGCAATGACCGTTCGTCCACGCATCAGACGGCCGAGCGCCTCGCGTATCGCCTCCTCGGATTCGCTGTCGAGTGCGGCGGTCGCCTCATCGAGCAGCAGGATCGGCGCATCCTTCAGGAACGCGCGCGCGATCGCGATACGTTGCCGCTGGCCGCCCGACAGCTTGACGCCACGATCCCCGACCATGGTTTCAAGCCCTTCCGGCAAGGTCTCGACGAAATCGCAGCGCGCGGCAATTGCTGCACGCAGCACTTCGTCGTCGGTTGCGCTGGGTCGCCCATATCGGATGTTTTCCATGATCGATCGATGGAACAATGAAATGTCCTGAGGCACGACGGAAATCGCCTCGCGCAGACTTTGTTGCGTGACCCGGGAAATATCCTGGCCATCGATCGCGATGACGCCGTGCTGGACGTCGTAGAACCGCTGCAAAAGAACAAACAGGCTCGACTTCCCTCCGCCGGAGTGACCGACCAGACCGACCCGCTGTCCCGGCTGGATCCGAAGGCTGAATTTCTCGAACACACTCACTCCGCCAGGATAGCGAAACGAGATGTCGTTGAACGCGATCGCTGCGCCGCTCTTTACCAGCTGCTCGGCCTCCGGGTGGTCGCGCAGTTCGTGTGGAATCAGCAGGGTAGCAATCGCTTCGGTCAAGCGGGCAACATGCTGGGTGACATCGACCAGCGCCACGGCGAGATCGCGCGTCGCATTCAGGATGGAAAGTCCCAGGGTACAGACCAGCACGACATCGCCGGTAGTTGCGCCGCCCCGCTGCCAAAGCATGATCGCCCACGCCAGTAGCGCGATCGTCAGCGCGACGGTCACTGCGGCGTGGGTGAGCCGCAGCTTTTCCAGATAACGCAGGCTGCGTCCCCGCGCCGTCAGTTCCCTGTTGACCGTGGCGTCGAAACGGTCGTGCTCGAGGCTGAGACCGCAAAACGCCCGGACCAGCGGCATATTGTTGATGACATCGACCATCTCCCCGTCGACGGCCGCGGCCTTGTCCGCGAAGTCGTCGTGCAGGGGCTTGCCGGCAGCGGCCAAGCGAAACATTACGACCACCATTCCACCGGCGATCACGATCAAGGCGGCCGACATCGGCAGGCTAACGGTTCCAATCAGGACGATCGCCGCGACGGTCGCGATGCATGGTGGCAGCACATTCCAGACGAACATGTTCTCGACCGAGAATACGGCGTTGGATGTGGCGGTAATCCGGCTGGTCAGCATTCCCGGCAACCGGTCGGAGAAGTAACTCGGCGCGTGGCCGGTTAAGTGACGAAAAATGTCGCGGCGCAGATCCCCGGTAACGCCAACGAAGGTGAAGCTCGCGGTCCAGCTGGCGATGCGCCACAGAAAATTATCCGCGGCGATCAGTGACATGAGAAAAACGAATGCTAGCCATACGCTGTCGGCGTGGGTCGGCCCGGCCGACAAGCCATCGACGAGAGACTTCACGCCGTATTGCGTGCCTACCGAACAAGCAACGGCGACAACAACAGATGCCAGAATGACGATATGCGATCCGAGGCGCCGGCGGAGGTAGCGTATCACGAAGGGAAAAGGGCGATTGGCGTATCCTGAAAGATTATCCATGTGGCTGCAAACCCGTTGGAGGAAAACGGAAAGCCCTACCCGACTATCTTCCGCCTGATCGAATGCCGAATACACCGCCACGAGGTTTCCGCCGCGCCGCCGCGCAACGATTGGGCTGCGTCAACACCGGCGGAAGCGTGACCGGGCGTGATGGCATCAGCAAGACCATCCTGTGGAAGAAATGCGCGATCATTGGGAACTTCGCAGATGCGGAAACGTTCCCTCCGTCGCATGCCGGGCGGGCCGCGGGATGGGGTCTTTTTCGCTCATGACAACAAGAGGAGATGGATAGATGCGCATCGCGCAGGTCGCTCCGCTGACGGAGGCCGTTCCCCCCAGGCTTTATGGCGGGACCGAGCGGGTGGTACATTGGCTGACCGAGGAACTCGTGGCATTGGGAAACGACATCACTTTGTTCGCAAGTGGCGATTCCCGAACCTCAGCGAAACTTGACGCAACCTGGCCGAAGGCGCTCCGCCTCGACGGATCCGTCCGTGATCCCAACGCGCTGCATATGGTGATGCTGGAACGCGTCCGGCGAAAGTGCGACGACGAGGAATTCGATTTTCTGCATTTCCACCTCGACTACTATCCGTTTTCGCTGTTCTTCCGCCAGCCGACCCCTTTTGTGACCACCCTGCACGGCCGGCTTGATCTGCCCGAGCACCAACCGGTGTTCGCCACCTTCCCGTCTGTCCCCGTGATTTCGATTTCGAATGCCCAGCGGCGCCCGGTGCCGCAGGCTAACTGGGTTCGTACCATCCACCACGGCCTGCCCGAAAAACTGCTGACGCCGCGGCCGGTAAATCCAGGCTATCTGGGGGTGCTTGGCCGGATCGCGCCGGAGAAGGGCGTGGATCGCGCCATCAAGATCGCCATCCGATGCGGCATCCCCCTGAAAATTGCCGCGAAGGTCGATCGGGCCGATCAGGACTATTATAATGGGATCGTCCGTCCGCTGATCGACCATCCCCTGATCGAATACATCGGGGAGATCGGCGATCACGAAAAATCGGACTTCCTCAGCGGCGCGATCGGATTGCTCGTTCCCATCGACTGGCCGGAACCGTTCGGCCTTGTCATGATCGAAGCCATGGCCTGCGGCACTCCGGTTATCGCCTACAACCGCGGCTCGGTTCCCGAGATCATCGACGAAGGTTTGACAGGCTTTATCGTCGAGGACGAAACCAGCGCGGTTTCCGCGGTTGGCCGCCTGTCTCAACTGGACCGCGGCGCGATACGGCAACAGTTCGAGGGGCGATTCACCGCACGACGGATGGCGCTCGATTATCTCGCCGCCTACCGCAGCCTGTCGGAAGCCGCCGCGCCGCGCATCAAGCTGGTGAGCAGCGCGGAATAGCGCCTGACTCCACGTGTGTCCTGTTTCACCGCGGATTCCCGCTTGTGGATGGCTTGCGCCGTATCGTCAGCTACAACGTGCAACAAGCACAATCGGCGTCGCGGCACATATTGCAGCGCAACCTTCACATTGGACGCTGGTCCACAAGACCAGAGCCGATCTTGGCTTTCAACTTTACAAATTACATGTTCTTATGATTTCGGGTTCGGCCAAATAAAAAAGAGACGGCAGGAGACATCCATGCCGTGCAGGGGGCAAACGACATGAAAAAAAATCGCAAGAATTCCGTCATTGGAAACGCCGATCCAGATCGGGCCGCGTCGAAGCGGCAAGGCCGCCGCGACTTTCTCATCAAAACGGGCGGCATACTTGCAGCCGGCGCGTTCGGCGCTGTGCCGCTGCGGGGCTGGGCGGCCGACCCGGTCAATATCGGCGCGCTCTACCCGACCACCGGCAGCATGGCGCAGATTGGCGTCGGCTGTGTCGCCGCCGCCAAGCTCGCGGTCGAAATGGTCAATGATGCCGGCGGCATCAAGTCGCTCGGCGGCGCCAAGCTCAATCTGATCGTTTCCGATGTGCAGAGCGACACCACGGTGACGCGCACGGAAACCGACCGCCTCATCACCGGCAACAAGCTGTCGGCGATCCACGGCTGCTACGCCAGCGCCCTCACCCTGATCGCCAGCGAAGTCGCGGAGCGCGCCAAGGTGCCGATCATCACGGGCTCCAGTTCGGACATGCTCAACAAGGGCCGCACCTACACCTTCACGCCGTTCGCGCGGGCCTCGCAGTTCGCCCGCGCGCAGTTGCAGATGGCAAAACTTGTCAGCGATACACCGAAGGTCGCCGTGATCTTCGAGAATACCGCGTTCGGCACCTCGACATCGAACGGCCTGAAGGAACTCGCGCCATCCGAGGGCGTCGAGATCGTGATGTTCGAACCCTATTCGGCAGGCTTCACCGATGCCAGTCCGCTGATCAACAAGGTCAAATCATCCGGCGCCAACGCCCTGTTCTCCGTCTCCTATCTGAACGACCTCATTTTGATCGTGCGTACCGTCAGGCAATTCGGTCTCAATGTCTCGATCAACGGCGGTTCCGGGGGCTTCGTGATGCCCGACTTCTACAAGAATGTCGGCAAGCTGGCCGAAGGCCTGCAGGGCGTGGCGCACTGGAACCACGACGTCAGTGACGACGCCCAGAAGGTGAACGTCGAATTCAAGAAGCGCACCGGCGAATTCCTGTTCGAATATGCCGGCGGCCTGGTCGCGCAGACCTTCATGATCGCCGACGCGCTCGAACGCGCGGGCTCGGCGGATCCGCAAAAGGTCCGCGAAGCGCTATCGACGCTCGACGTCTCCTCCGGTTACGCGGCCATGGCGCCGGGCGGAAAGGTCAAATTCGGGCCCGACGGCAAGAACGTCTATGGCCGCCCGGTCGGCGTGCAGTGGCAAAACGGCGACCTCGTCAGCGTCTTCCCGAAGGAAGATGCCCGCGCGCCGCTGATGAAAACCTAGAGCCGGTCAAGCCAGATGTGGGAGACAGTGGCCCAGGCCGTCATCAACGGCCTGCTCATCGGCGGAATCTATGCCCTCGTCAGTATCGGCGTCACGCTGATCTTCGGCGTGGTCAAGATCGTCAACTTCGCCCAGGGCGAATTCGTGATGATCGGGATGTACATCAGCTTTTTTCTCGCCAACCAGTTCGGCATCGATCCTCTCGTGTCGCTTGTCGTGTCGATGCCGGTGCTGTTCGTCGTCGGCGTCCTGGTCCAGCATTTTCTGATCCGAAGGGTGCTGGGCCCCAACGACATGCCCCAGATCTTCCTGACGTTCGCGCTTTCGCTGCTGCTGTTGAACCTGGCCCTGATGCTGTTCACGGCCAACTACCGCACGGTGCACACCTCCTATTCCGACGAAGCGTTCCATCTCGGCGGGCTCTATATCCCGGTGGCGAAACTGATCGCCTTCGTCGTCGCCATGGTGCTGAGCGGCCTGCTCTGGGTTTTTCTGCACACCACCGATCTCGGCAAGGCGATGCGCGCCGCGTCGCAGAACCGTGACGTCGCGATGCTGATGGGCATCAACCCCAACCGCGTGTTCTGCGTGGCGCTGGGGATTGCGCTGGCGCTCGCGGGCGCCGCCGGTTCGCTGTTGATGCCGTTCTATTCCGCCTATCCGTTTGTCGGGCAGGTGTTCGTGCTGATGGCCTTTGTCGCCGTCGTGCTGGGGACACTTGGCAATGTGATGGGCGCCCTGATCGCCAGCCTGATGATGGGTGTCGCCGAGTCGCTCGGCATTCAATATGTCGGCGCGGACTCCGGCCTGATCGTGGTGTTCGCCATGCTGCTTCTCACGCTCGCCTTCAAGCCGACCGGCCTTGGCGGAGGAAGGGCCCGATGATGGCGCACGGCCTGAGCATGCGCGGCCTCGTCCTGCTGGCGATCGGGATCGCGGTTCTCATCGCGTTGCCGCTGGTGGTAAAGAGTTCATTCGCGATCGACATCTTCATCCGGATCCTGCTGTTCTCCTTCATCGGCACCGCCTGGAACCTGATGGGCGGTTACGCCAAGCAGCTTTCGCTCGGGCATGCCGCCTATTTCGGACTGGGCGCCTACACCTCGACGATCCTGCAGATCGATTTCAACATCTCGCCCTGGATCGGCATGATCGCCGGCGGCATTGTCGCGATGCTGGCGAGCCTGCCGATCGGCTGGCTGTGCTTCCGCTTGCGCGGCCCCTATTTCACTATCGCCACCATCGCGACCGCGCAGGCGCTGATGCTGATCTTCCTCAAGTTTCGCGACCTCGCCTGGGGCGCCGAGGGCACGACCATCCCGAATCTCGGCAGCGCCCCGCTGATGATGCAGTTCGAGACCAAGGCGGCCTATTATTATGTCGTGCTCGGCCTGCTCGCCGTCGGCCTCGTCATCACCTGGCTGATCGAGCGATCCTGGATGGGATATTACCTCGTCGCCATCGGCGAGGATGAGGACGCCGCCGAAGCGATCGGCGTCAACGCGCCACGGATGAAGCGCGACATCTATTTGATCAGTTCGTTTCTCACCGCGCTCGCGGGCACGTTCTACACGCAATACATCTACTTCATCGATCCGGCGACGGCGTTTTCCTTCAACATCTCGATCGAGGCGGCGCTGGTCTCGATCGTCGGCGGGATCGGCACGCTATGGGGCCCGGTGATCGGCACCATCCTCTTGGAGACGACGTCGACGCTGCTGCAGAGCTGGCTCGGCAGCTCGATCGGCGGCGTGCAGCTCACCGTGTACAGCCTGATCCTGATGGCGGTGATCCTGTGGCGGCCGACCGGGCTGATGGGCATGATCAGCGACGTCTGGCATCGTTCGGCCCGTCGCAAGCCGGCGCGGGCGTAAGGACATATCATGGCAGACGCGCTCGTCATTCGCGGCCTCAGCAAGCGGTTCGGTGGACTGCGCGCCGTCCAGGAGGTCAGCTTCACCGTGAAGGAAAACGAAACCGTCGCGCTGATCGGGCCGAACGGCGCCGGCAAGACCACCAGTTTCAATCTCATCACCGGGTTTCACCGGCCGGATACCGGTTCGGTGCTGGCCTATGGGCGCGAGATCGTGGGCCTGAAACCTCACGACATCTGCGCGCACGGCCTCGCCCGCACCTTCCAGGTGGCAAAGCCGTTCGGCGCCATGACGGTGCTCGACAACGTCATGACCGGCGCGTTCCTGCGCGACAAGAACACCGCCGCGGCGCGCGACAAGGCCCGCGAGGCGATCGAGTTCGTCGGCCTTTCGGCCCGGGAGCAGACGGCCGCGAAGGATCTCACCACCATCGATCAGCGCCGGCTGGAAATGGCGCGCGCGCTCGCGACCGAGCCCCGGCTGCTCCTGCTCGATGAAGTCATGGCCGGGCTCAACCCGGCCGAGATCGATCAGGCGGTCGCGCTGGTCGGCAAGCTGTCGCAGCGCGGCCTGACCATCGTCATTGTCGAGCATGTGATGCGCGCCATCATGGCGGTGGCCCGCCATATCGTGGTGCTCGATCACGGACAGAAGATCGCCGAAGGCGCGCCGAAGGAGATCGTGGAAAACCCGGAAGTGATCCGCGCCTATCTCGGCTCCTACGTGCACCCACCGGCGGCGGGAGAAGCCTGATGCTCAAGCTGGAAGAAGTCAGCGCCAGCTACGGCTCGGTGCCGGCGATCTCGAATGTCTCTATCGAGATCGGCGAAGGCGAAGCGGTCGGCCTGTTGGGCGCGAACGGCGCCGGCAAGAGCACGACGCTGCGCGCCATATCGAGCCTCGTCAAACTCACCTCCGGCACGATCACCTTCGCCGGCACGGATCTCAAGTCGTTTCCGCCGTACCGGATTCCGGAACTGGGCATCGCCCACGTGCCGGAGGGACGTCAGGTGTTTCCGGAAATGACGGTGAACGAAAATCTCGAGATCGGCGCCTATGTGCCGAAGGCCAAGGCCGAACGCGCCCGCACGCTCGATCTCGTGTACAGCATCTTTCCGAGACTGGCCGAACGCCGGAAGCAGCTCGCCGGCACCATGAGCGGCGGCGAGCAGCAGATGCTGGCCGTCGGCCGCGGCCTGATGCTGAAACCGCGGCTGTTGATGCTCGACGAGCCCTCGCTCGGCCTCGCCCCCGTCATGACCGACGTGACCTTCGAGAAGATCGGCGAAATTCACAAGATGGGCACCGCGATCCTGCTGGTGGAGCAGAACGTCAGCCGCGCGCTGTCGCTGGTGCAGCGCGCCTATGTGCTGGAAAGCGGCAACGTGATCATGCACGGCACAAGCCGGGAGCTCGCTGACAACAAGCAGGTGCAAGCGGCGTATCTGGGGATTTAGCGCGGACGCTCCGCAATACGACACGCGACTTCGGCAATCTCTCAACGTCGTCCCCGCGCACGCGGGGACCCATACGCCGCAGCCTCGCGTTTTGGCACGGTGGCTAACGGCTTCTGCTCCAACCAACACCTGTGGTTATGGGTCCCTGCGTTCGCAGGGACGACACCTACCGTGAGGCGTTCGCAGATTCAAATTTCAAACAGCCAGGAGCAATGGATTAAACTCGTCATTGCGAGCGTTAGCGAAGCAATCCATCGTACCGCATAAAGAGAGAATGGATTGCTTCGTCGCTTCGCTCCTCGCAATGACGGAAAAGTCATAGTTTCGCGATCTCGCCGCATATTTTCGCGCGAGTTTTGCTTTCAGTCTCGCCCCCTAAGACAGAGGGCGCAGGGAATGCCGGGCGCCCGATGCGCCCGCAGCCTTGCGTGCAAAGTAAAAAAGCACGCAAGCAAGTCACCACGGTCACACCGGAAACACCCGGCATTCCCCGCGCAATGGTTTACGGCTTATAGCGCGCTCTCCCCGGGGACCGGGCTTTCTTGCCCCCGTCATCAGCAGAATCGCTTCCGCCAACTTGACGCCAGCGTCGGGGCGTCAGGACCACACGACTTCGCCGTCCGCTTCACGCGCCGTTCGTCAAAGGCGCCAAAGCGTCCACCGCATCCCGCCCCGCGTTCGTGACGATCGCGAGCCGCCCCTCGTATCGAGACGGGACGGCGGGGGATGTATTGCTGATTTGCGTCGGCGGCGAAGCGGAATATTTTTTCAAATGGGACTGGACAGCCAATTCACCTCGATAGCCAATCCACTTGATTTGCCCGTCGGGCAACCAGCAACAGCAAAGTCCGCAAGTTCATGCCGCATGGTTCGAGGCTCCGGTTTGGGCTGGGACAGTCTACTTCGTGCGCCTGCTGTCGATGATCTCTTGCAGCCGCCACGCCCCGAAATATGCCATGGCGACAACGCCGCCGATGACGGGCCAAAACTGTTTGCGGAACGCCGGGTCTATCAAATGCTCTTGTTGAGGCACCGCACCCGCCCACAGGCCGCCGAAAAGCGGGAACAGAAAAATACCGATGACGGATGCAATCAAGGAGAGAACAAACTTGGGCCAGAACGTCGTGTACCGGCGGCCACCCCAAAACGAAATAAAAAGAGAAACGGTCATGCAAGCAGCAGCGGCCACCCAAACGCCTAGCTCAACCACATCTATCCTCCGAAGCCGCGTCAGTGCGACGTCTCGCTGCGAATACCAGAGGTAGAGTTCTAAGTCTCCGTTAATGGCACATAGCGTCGTTTCGCTGCTTCGGCTATCGGGGGGCATAGCGGACTTTGGCAAGCAGTCCGCCCGGCACACTTATGGGCTCACGGCCTAGATTATCGACATAGAAAAAAATATGGCTCACCAAAACCCGGGGCTTTCCGTCGATGCCGATTCCACGGATGCTGGGATTTCATCATTGCACCCGCCGCTACAGCCCCAGATACGCCGTCACCACCGCCGGGTTGGCATGAAGCTCCGCCGCCGTTCCCTGCAGCGTCACCGTGCCGGCTTCCAGGACATAGCCGCGCGTCGCCACGTCGAGCGCGAGTTCGACATTCTGCTCGACCAGCAGGATCGAGGTGCCCCGCTCGTGAATGGTCTTGAACGCGTCGTGCATTTCCTCGACCACTTTTGGCGCGAGGCCATGGCTGGGCTCGTCCAGCAGCAACAGCTTTGGCCGCAGCATCAGGGCGCGGCCGACCGCGACCATCTGCTGTTCGCCGCCCGACAGCGTTCCCGCGAGCTGTCCGTAGCGCTCGCGCAGGCGCGGAAACAGGCCGAGCACGTCTTCGATCCGCGCCGGCAAATCGCTGGCCTTGCGGGCGGTGAACGCTCCGAGCAGCAGGTTTTCCTCGACCGTCATGTCCGGGAAAATCTGACGCCCTTCGGGAACATGGGCGATGCCAAGCGCGGGAATTTCATGCGCGGCCAGCGCCGTGAGATCGGCGCCGCCGAAACGCATGATCCCGCTCGATCGCGGCACCAGCCGCGAGATCGAGCGCAGGATCGTGCTCTTCCCCGCGGTGTTGGCCCCGATGATGCAGACGAACTCGCCTTGCGACAGGGTCAGGTCGATGCCGTGCAGCACCTCGGCCTCGCCGTAACCGGCGCGCAACTGCCTGATTTCGAGGAGGGGCGAACTCATCGGCGCGCCGCCTCGGCCGACCGGCCCAGATAGGCTTCGATCACCTTCGGATCGCTGGCGACCTGTTCGGGCGTGCCGTCCGCCAGCAGCCGGCCGAAGTTAAGAACGAGAATGCGATCGCAGACATTCATGATCGCGCGCATGTGGTGCTCGACCACCAGAAGCGTGACGCCATCGTCGCGCAGCGAGCGGATCAACTGCATGATCCCGGCCATCTCGGCGGGATTGAGCGCCGCCATGACCTCGTCGAGCAATAGCACCTTGGGCGCGGTGCAGAGCGCGCGGGCCAGCTCGACCCGGGCCCGTTCCGGAAACGACAGATTGCCGGCCTCCTTGTGCGCCACGGCCCGCAGGCCGACGCGGTCAAGACAGCCGAGCGCCTCGCGCCGCGCCGCGTCCACGCCGTGGTGCAGAAGGCCCGCGGTCAGCACGTTATCCAGCACCGAGCTTTCGGCGAACAAGGCGACGTTCTGGAAGGTTTTTGTCATTCCGAGGCCCGCGACCGCGTGCGGCTTCAGGCCGGCGAGGTTCTTTCCGTCGAGCGTCACCGTGCCGGCGTCGGGGCGAATGAGGCCCACCAGCGTGCTGAACAACGTCGTCTTGCCCGCGCCATTCGGGCCGATCACGCCGACGATCTCGCCCTTGCTGACGGAAAACGTCACCTCCGACAGCGCCTGCAGGCCGCCAAACCGGCGCGACAGGCTGCGGACATCGAGCATCGTCATGGCGCCACCGCGCGCGACAGCCGCGCCCGCAAGGAGTCAAACACGGTGATGAAGCCGCGCGGCCGCCACAAGATCACGGCGATCAGGATGATGCCGAACACAAGCTGCGACAGGCCGGCCGCCCGCGAGGACAGCAGATCGTTCATGATCTCTTCGAGCGGAATGATGAAAAACGCGCCGAGAATGGGCCCCGCCGCGGTTCCGACGCCGCCGATGATCGCGATCAGCGCGATGCGGATCGAAATGCTGGCGATGCCGAACACCGTGTCGGGGTCGAAGAACACCGCGACCTGGGCATACAGCGTTCCAAGCATCGCGATCAGCGCGCCCGAGATCACCGCGGCCTGAAGCTTGACCCGCGTCGTATCCACGCCGATGACTTCGGCCGCGGCGGGGTTCTGCTTGATCGCGCGCAACCGGTATCCCATCGCGCCGCGCCGGATGATCTCGAAAATCGCCGTCACCACCACCAGCGCGACCAAGGCGATGTAAGCGTGCGGCCGCAGCAGCTTGAACGAATAGGCGACAAAACTCGGCGGCACGAATGGCACGGACAACCCGCCCGGACCGCCTGTCAGCGAGGTCCACACATTCGCAATCACCCGCATCACCTCGCCGAAGGCCAGCGTCGCCAGCGCGAAATAATGTCCCTGCAACCGCATGGTCGGGATGGCGATGACGAAGGCCGCGAGGCCACCGAGCACGCCGCCCGCCAGCATGCCGAGCCACGGGCTGATGCCGAACTTGAGCAGCAGCACGGTCGAGGTATAGGCGCCGATGCCGAAGAACGCGGCATGGCCGAGCGAGGTCTGGTTGGCGAGGCCGCCGACGATATTCCAGGCCTGCGCCATGGCCGCGAACAGCAGCGTGATGGTGAGCACGCGAATCCAGTATCCGCGCGCATCGAGCAACAGCGGCAACAACGCCGCTATGGCGATCACGGCGGCGAGCGCAAGCCAGCGTTTCATCGGCTTGCTCCGACAAGGCCTTGCGGACGCACCGCCAGCACAAGGATGAAGACGATGAACAGCACGAGGTTCTGCAACTGAATCGGAAAGAACAGCGACGACAGCGCCTGGATCACGCCGACCGACAATCCGCCGACGACGGCGCCGGCGACGCTGCCGAGCCCGCCCAATACGACGACGGTGAACATCAACACCACGAACTGGCCGCCGACACCGGGAAACACCGTCACATAGGGCAGGATGACGGCGCCGCCGAAGGCGGTCAGTCCCACTCCCAGCGCAAAAGCCATCTTGTACATCAGCGCGGTATCGACCCCCATCAGCTTCGCGGCCGCCGGATTTTGCGCGGTCGCCCGCATCGCGCGGCCGAACCAGCTCACGCGCATGAACCACCATAGCGCCGCGCCGCACGCCAGCGACATCGCAAACGCGATCAGATAGGGAATGCTGATGAACAGCGGACCGAGCGACAGCGACATGGTCTGGTAGGATGTCGTGACCGAACGGAACTGCGAGCCGAACAGCAGCAGCGATCCGTTTTCGATGACGATCAAGACCCCGACGGTCAGGAATATCTGCGCGACCGACGGCGCCGTCAGGACCCGCGCGATCAATTGCCCCTGCACCACCCAGCCGATGGCGAACGCGACCGCGAACGACAACGGCGCGGCAAGCACCGGATCGAGCCCGAGAAAGGCCCAGGCGAACCAGGCGACGAACATGCCGATGGTGAGAAATTCCGCTTGCGCGAAGTTCACGATGCCCATCACGCCGTAGACCAGCGTGAGGCCGATCGAAATCACCGCATAGACGCCGCCGATCAGGAGCCCGTCGAGAATGGCCTGAAGAAAGGACACTTCAATTCACACCGCGCCGATCAGGATCGCCAGACCGGCGCGCTCTTGGCGATGTCCTTCGGCCAGACGGTGACGATGTCCTTGCCGCGCCACTGCACCATCAGCGGCACCGAGAGCACGTTCAATCCGGTCTGGTCGAACTGGACCGCGCCGCCGGTCATGCCGTTGATCCAGCCGCCGGTGAATTTGGCGCCGCGAAGCGCCGCGGCGACGTCCTCGGCCTTCGCCGATTTCGCCTTCTTGATGGCCTGCACCAGCACCTCGAGGCAGACGGCGTGCTCGAGCGCTTCATGCACCATGAAATATCCGAAACGCTTGCGGAAACGCTCCGTCAGTTCCGGCGCGAGGTCGTAGTTCGAGGTGTCGATCGAAAGCACGTTCTCGGCGAATTCGCCGAGCCCCTTTTCGAAATCCGGAATGACGTATCCGGCCGCGCCGCCGATCGCCGGAATGGTCAGCTTCTGCTGGCGCATGGTGCGGATGATCAGGAGGCTGTCGTTGAGATAGGAGACCGGGAAAACGGCCTGCGCCCCCGATCCCCGCAGCTTGTTGATCAACGGCGTCGTGTCGGTGATCCCCAACGGATAGGCGTCATCCATGACGATCTCGACGTTGGCCGCCTTCGCGCCGGCCCGCAGGCCGTTCGACTGGGCGGTGCCGTAGGCCGTGTCCTCGTACATGATGGCGATCTTGTCGATCTTTGCGCCCGCGGCCTGCGCGATGGCGGCGGTGTATTCGAACTGCGCCTTGCCGATCGCGGAGGCCTTCGCGACCACCTGAAAGATGTTCCTGTAGCCGCGCCCGGTGATCTGATCGGCGAACGACATCGTCAGAAGCGGAATGTCGCGCCGCTCGGTGACTTCCGAGATCGCAATCGTCAGCGACGAGACGAAAGCCCCGAGCAAGGCCGTCATGTCCTGCTGGGTGATGAGCCTCTGGGCCACCGTCCCGGCCGTGGTCGGCGTCGAGGTCGCATCCGCCACGACCAGATTGATTTTCGCGCCGCCGAGCTCGGCGATGCCGCCGGCCGCGTTGATTTCGTCAGCGACGAGTTCGATGCCGTTGCGCGAATTGATGCCGAACTGGGCATTCGGCCCCGACAGCGGCATGATGACGCCGACATTGACCGGCGGAGCCGCCGCGCGCGCCGAAGAAAGCACGAAAGGCGCGGCCAGGAGACCGGCGGTGCCGGAAAGCAGCGTCCGGCGATTGACGCCTGCCGATCGCGGTGAATGGTCCTTCGACATCGCATTCTCCCCATATTTCTTGTTTTTTAAAGCCGGCTTCACCTTGCCGCATGGCAAGCGCGCCGTCTACTGCCGCATGGCCAACGCCGTTAGCGTTTTCGAGAGTCTGACTGGAAATGCAGCCAGCAAAACAAGGCCTCTAGACAGTCATTCCGGGGCGATGCGAAGCATCGAACTACGATGTGCAATTGCACATCGGAGAATCTCGAGATTCCCCGATGCGCAATTGCGCATCTGAGGTCTGGTGCTGCGCACCATCCCGGAATGACGCCCAATACCATGGGCCGCATTTCCAGTCAGAACTCTCACACCGGCTTGTCGTCGCCGGAGGCCAGAATTTCCACGATGGCCCGACCGGTCGCGGCGGTCCCCAGGTTGCCGCCGACATCCTTTGTCGCCAGGCCAGCTTGTATCGCGGCCGCCACCGCATTCTCGATGGCGCGAGCCGCCTGCTCAAACCGCGCGGCACCCGAACGCTCGCCATGCCACCCCAGCAGCAACGCCATCGACAGGATCAACGAGAACGGATTGGCGACGTCGCGCCCGGCGATATCGGGCGCGGAGCCGTGCGCGGCCTGCGCCATGGCATGGCTGGCGCCGACATTGAGCGAGCCGCCGAGGCCGAGGCTGCCCGAGAGCTCGGCGGTCAGGTCGGAAAGGATGTCTCCGAACATGTTGGTCGCCACGATGACGTCGAACCGGTCCGGCTGCCGCACCACATGGGCCATCATGGCGTCGACGAGAATATCATCCACGGCGAGCCCCGGAAAGCCACGCGCCGTCTCGCGGCAGATATCCAGAAACATGCCGTCGCCGATCTTCAGGACGTTGGCCTTGTGAACGATGGTAAGACGCCTGTTCCGGCGCATGGCAAGCTGACAAGCCGCCTTCGCGATCCGCTCGCAGCAGTGCCGCGTGATGCGGCGGAGCGAGATGGCGACATCCGCCGTGACGAGCAGTTCGCCGTTGCCCTGCTCCATGTTGCGATCCGAATAGAACCCTTCCGTGTTCTCGCGCACCACGACGAGGTCGAACGCGCCGAACCTGTTGCGCACACCCGGATAGGTTCGCGCCGGCCGCACATTCGCAAACAGATCGAGATTTTTCCGGAAGTATTTCGACGGATTGATTTCCCCGCTCTGCTCGTCCTTGAAATCAAAGGTGGCGGTGGGGCCGAGGATCAGGCCGTCGGCGGCGCGCACGGTCTCCAGCAGCCCGGGCCGAACGGTGGCGCCGAATTGCCGCAGGCTTTCATGCCCGACCGCGTGCTCCTCGATCTCCACGTTCAGCTGGAAACGCTCGGACGCGGCCCGCAGCACGGCTGACGTCGCGGCTGCGATCTCCGGGCCGATGCCGTCACCCGGCAGAACAACCATGCGCATCATGAACTCCTCGCCCCAGGATTGCGGTCAACCACAGGATGACCCTCGATATCGCGACAGGCCGGCGCCACGCGGGGCGCGGAACAGGCCGGCCCGCGGCCATAGCGCAAAACAAGAGGCCTCCCAAGCGGAATCATTCCGCATCGCAAAACCCGGATTATTGATTTGAACTGTTTCAGGTTCCGGTCCAAATTCCCCCCGAAGCTCGATCGATGGATCGGACACACCAGGGGATCGCGATGGCAAACCTCACAATTAATGGAAAATCGGTCGACGTGGATGTCGAGCCGGATACGCCGCTGCTTTGGGCGATTCGGGAGAATATCGGTCTGACGGGCACAAAATACGGTTGCGGCATTGCACAATGCGGGGCCTGCACCGTCCATGTTGACGGGGTCGCGATGCGCTCCTGCGGCATGCTGGTCAGCGAAGCCGTCGGCAAGAAAATCACCACCATCGAGGGACTGGCCGACAACGGCGCCCTGCACAAGGTGCAGCAGGCCTGGATCGCCAACGACGTCCCGCAATGCGGCTATTGCCAGAGCGGAATGATCATGGCGGTGGCGGCCCTTCTCAAGGAGAAGCCGAAGCCGACCGACAAGGACATCGACGAAGCCATCACCAATATCTGCCGCTGCGGCACCTTCCAGCAGGTGCGTGAGGCGATTCACGCCGTCGCGAACGCCTGAGGAGGCCGCCATGAACCATATGCCCACACTCAACCGCCGCGCCTTCGTCATCGGCAGCGCCGCCATCGGCTCCGGTCTCGTGCTCGGCCTCGATATTCCCCTTGGCGGCCCGACCGTGGCGCGCGCCGCCGACGGCTCGCCCGAAGTCAACGCCTGGGTTGTGATCAAGCCCGACGACACCGTCGTTATCCGCATCGCGCGATCGGAAATGGGCCAGGGGACGCTGACCGGCCTCGCCCAGCTCGTCGCCGAAGAACTCGAATGCGACTGGTCGAAGGTCACGACCGAATATCCGACACCGGGACAGAGCGTGGCCCGCAAGCGCGTCTGGGGCGACTTCTCGACCGGCGGCAGCCGCGGCATCCGGACCTCGACCGACTATGTGCGCAAGGGTGGCGCCACCGCGCGCGTCATGCTGATCCAGGCCGCCGCCAACGATTGGAAAGTGCCGGCTTCGGAATGCACCGCGGCCAACAGCGTCATCACCCACACGCCCTCCGGTCGCAAGACGACCTACGGCAAGGTGGCGGAAGCCGCCGCGAAAATCGAGCCGCCGGCCGACGTCAAGCTGAAGGATCCGAAGGACTGGAAGCTGATCGGCAAGGGTGTGAAGCGCCTCGATACCGCCGACAAGACCACCGGCAAGATGACCTACAGCGTCGACGTCAAGCTGCCGGGAATGCTCAACGCCGCGATCAAGGCCTGCCCGGTGTTCGGCGGCAAGGTGAAGAGCTACGACGAAGCCAAGATCACCGGCATGAAGGGCGTCAAGAAGGTGGTGAAGGTCGGCGACAACGCCGTCGCCGTCGTCGCCGACACCTGGTGGCACGCCAAGACCGCGCTGGATGCGCTGCCGATCGTTTGGGACGAGGGCGACAACGCCAAGGTCTCGAGCGCCTCGATCGCGAAGTGGCTCGAGGAAGGGTTCGATCCCGCGCAGCCGGCCTATATCGGCAACGAGAACGGCGACGCCAAGGCCGCCATTGCCGGCGCCGCGAAGAAAGTCGAGGCCGTCTATAACTATCCCTACCAGAACCACGCCACGATGGAGCCGCTGAACGCCACCGCGCTCTATACCGCGGACAAATGCGAGGTCTGGTGCGGCACGCAGAACGGCGAAGCCGCCTTCGCCGCGACGGTGGAAGTATCCGGGCTGCCGGCCGACAAATGCGATGTCTACAAGCAGATGCTCGGCGGCGGCTTCGGCCGTCGCGGCCAGACCGACTACGTCCGGCAGGCGGTGGCCATCGCCAAGCAGATGCCGGGCACCCCGATCAAACTGTTGTGGTCGCGCGAAGAGGACATGCAGCACGGCGCGTATCATCCGGTCACGCAATGCAAGATGACCGGCGCCTTCGATGCCAACAACAACCTGACCGCGCTGCATATGCGGATCTCCGGGCAGTCGATTCTGTTCAGCCTGCGCCCGGAAGCCCTCGTCAACGGCAAGGATCCCGCCACCTTCGCGGGCCTCAACGCGACCGGCGAGGCCGGAATCGGATATTCGGTTCCCAACCTCCTGATCGAGCATTCGATGCGCAATCCCCACGTCCCGCCGGGTTTCTGGCGCGGCGTCAACGTCAACCAGAATGCGATCTATCTCGAATGTTTCATGGACGAGCTGGCGCATTCGGCCGGCCAGGACCCGCTCGAGTTCCGGCGCAAGCTGATGGCGACGCATCCGAAGCATCTTGCCGTGCTCAACGCGGTGGCCGAAAAAATCGGCTGGGGAACGCCGGCGCCGCAAGGCGTCTACCGCGGCCTCGCGCAGCACATGGGATACGGCAGCTATGTCGCCGGCGCGGCGGAGATCTCGGTCACCGACGGCAACAAGATCAAGGTGCATCGCATCGTCGCCGCCACCGATCCGGGCTACGCGGTCAATCCGGCGCAGATCGAGCGCCAGATCGCCGGTTCGTTCGTCTATGGCCTCTCGGGACTGTTCTACGGCGGGTGCACCGTCAAGGACGGCCGCATCGAACAGTCGAATTTCGATAACTACAATTCGATGCGGATCGCCGAAATGCCGAAGGTGGAATCGATCATCATGCCGAGCGGCGGCTTCTGGGGCGGCGTCGGCGAGCCGACGATCTGCGTCGCGGGACCTGCCGTGCTGAATGCCTATTTCGCGGCAACCGGAAAACGGATCCGCTCGGTACCCTTGAGGGATCAAAACATCACCTTCGCCTGAACCCGAAAAGCGGCGGCCCTGGCGGCCGCCGCCCCATTTTTCCGGATAGTGCTCATGGACGCGCTGCGCCTGATGACGCGGAGAAACGTCGTTCGTGGCATCGCGACGACGGCGGCATCGCTGGCTTTCCCCTGCCCGTCCCACGCGCAATCGGCTGCGCGCATCGTCGTGATCGGCGGCGGCTTCGGCGGCGCGGCCTGCGCGCGCGCCTTGCGAAGGATCGACGGCAGGCTGCAGGTGACGCTCGTCGAGCCGAACCGGACCTTCACGGCGTGTCCGTTCAGCAACGAGGTGATCGCGGGCCTGCGCGACATCGAAGCGCAACAATTCGGCTATGACAGAATTGCCGCCGATGGCGTGAGCGTCGTTGCGCAGGCGGCCGTCAAGATCGATCCGCAGGCGCGGACGGTCGGTCTGGCCGACGGGACCTTGCTCGCCTACGACCGCCTGGTGCTCGCGCCCGGGATCGACCTGCGGTTCGACGCGTTGCCCGGCTACGACGAAGCGACCGCTGAAAAAATGCCGCATGCCTGGAAGGCGGGCGAGCAGACCCTTCTGCTGCGCCGGCAACTCGAGGCGATGGACGATGGCGGCGTGGTTGCGCTTGCGGTGCCGGCGACCCCCTCGCGATGTCCGCCCGCGCCGTATGAACGCGCCAGCCTGATCGCCCATTATCTGAAGGCGAAGAAGCCGCGCTCCAAGGTGCTCATTCTCGACGCCAAGGATGCCTTCTCGCAGCAGCGGCTGTTCGAAAACGCCTGGAAGGAATTGTACCCCGGCATGATCGAGCGGGTATCGCTGTCGCAGGGCGGCAGGGTCGTCTCGGTCAACGCCGCGACCAACACGCTCGTCACCGATTTCGGCGACTATAATGCGCAGGTCGCAAACGTCATCCCGCCCCAGTGGGCCGGCCGCATCGCAACCATTGCCGGTGCGACTGACCACACCGGCTGGTGTCCGATCGACCCGCTCACATTTGCCTCGAAACTCGTGCCGAATATTCATGTCATCGGCGACGCCTGCCTCGGTGGCGGCATCCCGAAATCCGCATCGGCCGCGAGCGCCGAGGCCAAGGCCTGCGCCGGTGCCGTGGCCAGCCTGATCGCCGGCGCCACGCCGGCGGCGCCGAAGCTGGAGGGCACCTGCTACAACACCGTCGCGCCCGGCTACACCTTCTCGCTGTCGGGCATCTATCAGCCGAAGGATGACATTTTCGCCGAGGTGGAAGGCACCGGCTTCACGAGCCCGGTCGACGCGCCACGCGAGGCGCGGAAGCGCGAAGCCGACCAGGCGCAATCCTGGTACAAATCGATCACGGTGGAAACGTTTGGCTAGATCAGCAATCCAGATCGCCGGACCCTGGCTCGCGGCGGCGGCGCTCTTGCTGCCCGGCGCGGCCGGCGGTCAGCCATTGCGGCCATATACCATCACCGGCGATGCCATCACGGAATCTCTGACCGGCGCGCGCGGCGATGCGGCGCGAGGCCGCGCGCTGGTGCTGGAACGCACCAGCACCTGCATTCTTTGTCACAGCGGTCCGTTCCCGGAGGAAAAGTTTCAGGGCGATCTCGCGCCTGACCTCGCGGGCGCGGGCAGACGATGGTCCGAGGGACAGCTTCGGCTTCGGCTGGTCAGCGCGTCTCGCCTCAATCCCGCAACCATCATGCCGTCCTACTATCGCGTGGACGGGTTGGAGCGCGTTGCCCCGGCGTGGCGCGGCAAGCCGATCCTTTCGGCCGAACAGATCGAGGATATAGTGGCGTATCTCGCCACGCTGCGCGAATAGGAAGGCACGATGAAGATGCGCAAGTCAGAAACTTCCACACGCCGCCGATTCCTCGGCCTCGCCGGCAGCGCGGCTGCGATCGGCGTCGCTCCGGTCGTCAGTTTGCGGCCGGCCACGGCGACGCCGGAGACCATGGCCGCCGCGATCAGGAACGTCGTCGGCAATGCGGCGGTGCGGACCGGCAAGGTCAAACTCGACGTGCCGCCGCTGGTGGAAAATGGCAACACCGTGCCGATGACCGTGAGCGTTGCGAGCCCGATGACCCCGGACGACCACGTCAAGAGCATCCACGTCTTCAACGAAAAGAACCCGCAGCCCAATATCGGCAATTTCTATCTCGGGCCGCATGCCGGCCGTGCGCAGGTTTCCACCCGAATCCGCATGGCCGACAGTCAAAAGATCATCGCGATCGCGCGGCTCTCCGACGACTCGTTGTGGTCGGTCAGCGCCGAAGTCGTGGTGACGCTGGCGGCCTGCACCGAGGAGGTGCTCTGATGGCCTCCGCACTGATCAACGTCCCCAAGAGGGCCAGGCGCGGCGACATCATCGAGATCAAGACGCTGATGTCGCATATCATGGAGACGGGCTACCGCCACACCGCCGCGGGCCAGGTGGTTCCGCGCGACATCGTCACCGGCTTCACCTGCCGTTTCAACGGCACCGAGATTTTCCGCGCCGACCTGTTCCCGGCGATCGCGGCCAACCCGTTCATCACGTTCTTCACGGTCGCGAATGAAAGCGGAAAGTTCGATTTCGAATGGATCGGCGACAACGGATTTTCCGAAACCGCGTCGGCGACCATTTCGGTCGAATGAAATCAGCCGTTACGATAATTGTCGCGGCGCTGCTGATCGCGGCCGCGATCGCCGTCTCTCCCCTCGCCGCGACCGAAATCCCGTCAGCCGAGCGCCGGTCCGGATACACCTTCATGACGCCGGATACAAAGGCCATCCAGGACGACGACACCGCCAATCCCGGCATGTTGTGGGCGCTCGACGGCGAAGCCCTGTGGAAGAGCAAGGCAGGTGCTGTGGGCAAGGCCTGTGCCGATTGCCACAATGACGCGCGCGCCAGCATGAAGGGCGTGGCGGCGCGCTACCCCGCCTTCGACAAGGCGCTCGGACGCCCGGTCAATCTCGAGCAACGCATCAATCTGTGCCGCACGCGGCACCAGCAGGCCACACCTTTCGCCTTTGAGAGCCGCGATCTGCTGGCGCTGACCGCCTTCGTCGCCGAACAATCGCGCGGCGCCGCGATTGCACCCGACAGCACTCCCGAACTGGAACCGTTCGTCGCGAAGGGCCGCGACTTCTTCATGCGGCGACAGGGGCAGCTCAATCTCGGATGCACGAATTGCCACGACGACAACTGGGACAAGCACCTCGCCGGATCCGCCGTGACCCAGGCGCTGCCAACCGGCTATCCGATCTACCGGCTGGAATGGCAATCGCTCGGGTCGCTGGAGCGGCGCCTGCGCAACTGCATCACCGGCATGCGCGCCCAGAACTACGATTACGGCGCGCCGGAGCTGGTCGAGCTCGAGCTCTATCTGATGTCACGCGCGCGGGGAATGCCGATCGAGACGCCGGCGGTGCGACCGTGAGCTATCGCGGCACCGCCAGCGACGCCAGCGCCGGAAACATCCGCACTCCTGTCGAGCGTCCAGATCGCATCGATCAGCGGCGTGACGTCATAATGCGGATCCCAGCCGGCGGCGGCCGTCCTTAGCTTGCCTTCAAGATCATCGTCGGAAAGCGGATTGACGTCGCTGCCGCGCGCGGCCGGTTGCATCAATTGATGGACCTTGCCGTCGGCGGTGGTGATCTCGACCGCCGCCGCTGTTGTCGAGAAGCCGTCGTCGCGCAGCACTTCGACCTTGCTCCGCATCGCCTGCACTTTCGGATCGCGCACGCAGGCGTCGGTAAACTGGTCGACCCCGGCCTTTCCCGTGACCAGGGCGGCGGCGACCGCGTGCTGCACGCTCACCTGCGCCTCGCGCCCGGTCGAAATATCCGGCCGGTCGGCGCGGACGCCGAGCAGCGGATGGCCGCGCACCACGACGCGCGTGACAGTCGCGGCCGGATTGTCGCGCCGCCAATCCAGCACGCAATCGAGCACGGGATGGATCACGAAGCCGCAGGGGTACGGCTTGTAGGAGGTGGCCATGATCTCCCAGCGTTCGCCCCAGCCGTCGGTGACATGAGACAAATCCGGCGTCTCCGCCAGGGCATGGTAGAAGCCCTGGACACCCGCCAGCGGCTCCGGCGGCCCGTCAAATCCTCGTCCGGCGAGCAGCGCCGACCACAGCCCGTTCCGCGCCGCATTGCCGACGCTTACGCTTTTCGCCGGCGTGCCCAAACACTCGCACAGGCCTGCGGATTGCGTGGCCGCGATGCCAAGCGCCCACACCATCTGACGCTCGCTCAGTGCCGCCAGCCTGCCGCTGCCGGCGGCGGCACCGAACACGCCGCAGGTTGAAGTGATGTGCCAGCCCCTGTTGTAATGACTCGGTGAAATCGCAAGCCCGATGCGCGCCTGCACCTCGTTGCCGAGGATAAGGCCAAGCAGCAGATCGGGCCCGCTCGCCTGCCGCAATTCAGCATGCGCCAGCAGCGCCGCCGCCACCGGCGCGGTCGGATGGATCACCGTGGACACATGGGTGTCGCAGAAGTCATGGACATTGGCGCCGGCGGCGTTGAGGAAAGCGGCGCTCAGCGCATCGATGCGCTCGGAGCGGCCGATCACGGTCGCCTGTCGGCCGCCGGAAAACTCGGCGAGCGAGCGCAGCGCGATCTCGACGGGGCCGGTGCGGCACCCGGCGAGGGCGACAGCGAAGAAATTCATCAGGGAGCGCTTGGCCTGATGCCGCACTTGCGAGGGAATGTCCTCCCACCGCGTTGCAACAACGTGCTGAGCAAGGCTCTCGGTCACGCCGGGTTTCTGCAACATTGTTATCCTCACCTGAAATTTGGCCGGAGCATCGCAGGGTGGCAAAAAAGCGCAACCGCGCATCCGGTGGACCAGACAGGAAAATTTGCCCTGAAGCCCGATCGGTTCTGACTGAATCAGAATCGTCATTCCAGTGTTTTGTCTTGACGCATTTTCTTTACGCGAACCGGTACCCACTTCGCTCGAAAACGCTTTATGGTACGGCGGCGAGCAATCAATCCGAAATGGCTGATACCATGACACTCCGATCGAAGTGCCTTGCGTTCTCCTTCATATTTGCTGCCGTCCTGGCCACGAGCAGTTCGCGTGCTGACGAATATCCGTCGCGCTCCATCCATCTGATCGTGCCCTTTTCCGCCGGCGGCTCCGCCAATTCAACGGCGCGCGTCCTTGCCTCGCGCATCGGCAAGGCTCTCGGACAATCCATCGTGGTCGAGAACCGCGGCGGTGCCGGAGCGATCATCGGCGCCGAATTCGTGAAGAAGTCGGAGCCGGACGGCTATACGCTGCTGCTGGGACAATCCGGGCCGATTTCGATCAACCCCGCCGTCTATAAGAACCTGCCCTACGACCCGGTGAAGGATTTCGCACCGATCTGTCTGACGACCACCTATCCCTACGTCATGGTCGTCAATGCCGCGCTCGGCGTGAAGACGCTGAAGGAGTTCGTCGCACTCGCCAGGAGCAAGCCCGGCGGACTGAACTACGGCACCACCGGCGTCGGTTCGTCCAACCATCTGGTCACCGAGCTGTTCGCGGGCAAGGCCGGGATCAAGATGACGCATATTCCCTATCGCGGCACCGCGCTTGCGGTGACCGACCTGCTCGCCGGCCAGGTGCAGATGGTGTTTTCCGACCCGATTTCGGCGCTGCAATATGTGAAATCCGGCGCCCTGGTCGCGCTGGCGGTGACCAGCAAGGATCGCTCGCCGGTCGCGCCGACTGTGCCGACGATCGCCGAGAGCGGCTATCCCGGCTTCGATGCGATCGCGTGGCACGGAATCCTGGCGCCGGCCCATACGCCGCCAGCGATCATCGCCAGGCTCAACGCCGAGATCCTGAAGGCACTCAACGACCCCGACACCAGGACGCTACTGGAGAGCCAGGCGATCCAGGTCGTCGGCAACTCGCCGGAGGCTTTTGCCGGTTTCATCAAGCAGGATAGCGCGCTCTGGAAGGAAGTGGCGGACCAGGCCAGGATTGAATTGAGGTAGATGCCCCCTTATCCAGACCCGGTCGCCAGGATTACCCGCGCACAGTGCGAATCAAATGCGCCGTCAGCCCCCCTGTCATTCCGCCGGCGCCGCGAGCGGCATATCGTGTTGCGGAACATAGCTGGAACTGGTGCCGAGCTTCCCTACCGCAAGGAACGCCGCCGCGACCACCGCATAGGCCAGCGCGACGCCGGGCGTCACACCGAAGCCGCCGCCGATACCGACCGCTTCGCCGTGCATGAAGCCGAAATAGGTCAGCACCGCGCCGGCGAAGGCAAAGGCGGAAGCCTTCACGAAATCGCGCTCGATGATGAACACGCCGATCGCACCGAGCACGAGACCCGCGAGGATCGAGCCACCGCCCATCACTTCCAGTCCGTGATAGAGCACGCCCTGTTGCGGCAGCGAGGCGATCGCCGCGGTCTTGACCGCTGCCACCTTGTCGGCGGCAAGGCCGCCGACCGCCTGCGCCGCGTTGACGGTCGCGCCCAGCATGGTGTCGATCTGCAGCTTGGCCCATGCGGCGAGATGCGGCGCCAAGGCGAGCACGACCGCGGGTGCGTGCTTGACCGGCGTGGTCTGGAACGCCTGTGCGCCGATCAGCATGCCGATGTAGAGCAGGATCGGCGAGATCGCCACCACCGGCACCAGCGCCAGTATCACCGAGATAATGCCGAACCACGACAGCACGACCACCATGATTCCGGTCGCCGCCGAATAGCCGATCCGGCCGCCCATCGCCTTCCATCCGGGATGGCCGATATAGACGGCGTTGATGAAGGGATTTCCCATCAGGCAGCCGATCAGGCTGACGACGCCGTCGGCGGTCAGAACGCGCGTGGTCGGATATTCATCGCCTGCGGCTTCCGCGCTCTCGACGTTGTCCATCGCCTCGACGAGATCGTAGATGCCGAACGGGATCGCGGTCACCAGAATGATGCCGAGGAATTCGAAGCCGGAAAATACCTGGCCCACTGCGGGCAGCGGCACCGAAAAGCCGAAGCTTGCAAAGGCATCGCCGACGCCCTTAACGCTCAACCCGCCAAGCCCGAGACCGAACAGGTTCGAACCCCACGCGATGATCATGCCGGCCGCGATCGCGACGAGGCCGGCGGGAATCCCCTTGAGATACTTCACGCCGCCGAACCAGCTCACCAGGATGATCGCAAAGCAGATCAGACCGATCTGCGGCGTCATGTACATTTCCAGCGCCGGCCGCATCGAGATGAATGTCACGGAGACGCCGGCGAGCGTGCCGAGCAACGCCGCCCGCGGGGTGATTTTCCTGATGTACGGCGCGATGAAGCCACCGATCATCAGGATAAAACTCTGGAAGAACACCCAGACGAGGCCGGCCGACCAGCCTTTCATCGGATCGCCGGTCTTGATCGTGATCGGCAGCATGATGACGAAGGTGACGATGAACATATGCGGCACGCTGACGCCGGAAGGCAACGCGCAGACGTCGGCGCGGCCGGTCTTCTGCGCCAGCCGATAGGCGAGCCAGGCGTAGTAAAACGTCGACAGGCACATCATCAGGCCGAGCGCCGGCAGGATGCGGCCGAACACCAGCGAGTCAGGCATCTTCAGCACGAAACGCAGGAGCCCTGTCAGCACCAGCATGTTGACCAGAATGTTGGTTCCGAAACCGAAGAAGGCGTTCCAGTCGCCCGGCGTCCACAACGTCGGCTTGAAGCCGGATTTTCCGGCAGAAATGCTCGTGCTCATCGCGATGCTCCCGCTATGCCAATATGCTTGAAGTCTCCGGTGTCATGGCCTTGAGGACAGCGGCTGTGTCAGTGACCCAGCCGAAGATGCCACCCTGGGCCTTGATCATCTTCAGGCCCATCTCGTGGAATTCAGGGAAATAGGATGCGCAGCCATCGGACAGCACGACGCAGCGATAGCCGCGGTCGTTGGCCTCGCGCACGGTGGTGTTGACGCAGACCTCGGTGGTCACGCCGCACACCAGCAAATTCTCGATGCCGTATTTCTGCAGGATATCGCCGAGTTCGGTCGCGTAGAACGCGCCTTTCCCGGGCTTGTCGATGACGATCTCGCTGTCGAGCGGATAGAGCTCCGGAATGATGTCGTGACCCGCCTCGCCGCGGATCAGGATCCGTCCCATCGGACCGGGATCGCCGATGCGAAGGCTGGGCGCGCCGCGCTCGATCTTCGCCGGCGGCGCGTCCGACAGATCGGGCAAGTGTCCCTCGCGGGTATGCACGACCAGCATCCCGAGATCGCGCGCCGCGCTCAGCACCGATCCGATCGGCTTCACCGCCTTTGCAAGCTGCGAGACATCGTTGCCGAGCGTTTCGCCGAAACC
This sequence comes from uncultured Alphaproteobacteria bacterium, assembly GCA_963786045.1. Lineage (GTDB taxonomy): Bacteria > Pseudomonadota > Alphaproteobacteria > Rhizobiales > Xanthobacteraceae > Bradyrhizobium. Next base: position 613,041 of record CAWAXR010000025.1, read on the forward strand.
TCCCGGCTCCATGAAATCGCGCTGCATATCGATGATGACCAGGGCCGTGACCGACCAGTCGAGTTCGATCGGCTCCGGCTCGGCCGCGACTGTACCGCTTGGTTGCTGATTTGAGTTCGCCATAACCTGCACGCCCCCGGCGAGAGAACTCTCCGACCGAACGAAGCAAGGCGCGTGCCATTGTGTACAATGCCGTTCGACGACACTGCGTCTCGGAATCTTCCTTGTTTTCAGCTAGTTGTCTTTTTGGCCGGGGCCTTCGCCATCGCCAAACGCCGCGCTCCTGATGCGCACCTGCTTATTCATTGAGCGAGGTGCCGCGTCCATCGCGGCGACCGGCGACGATGCCGGCTTCGCCAAGGACGCCGCGAGAGCCGGGCCGGAGCTTGGCCAGGTTGACCATCGGCCCGTCGCCTGAAAGATTATTTTGCTGCCCTGCCTGAACGCGGAATTTGCCGCTCGTCTGCCGCTTGAGATGCCTGGAGCGATGGGGGACGTTCGATGACGACTATCACTGCCGCCGCGCCGGCTGCACGAAAGCCGCTCTATACCTCGCTGTTCGTTCAGGTTCTCGCGGCCCTGCTGCTGGGAATTGTGCTGGGCGTGGCGTCTCCCGAATTTGCCGTCAACCTGAAGATCTTCAGCGACGCCTTCCTGAAGCTGATCTCGATGATCGTGGCGCCGATCGTGTTCTGCGTCGTCGTGCATGGCATCGCGGGCGCCGGCGACCTCAAGAAGGTCGGGCGGGTCGGCGTCAAGGCGCTGGTCTATTTCGAGGTGATGACCACGATCGCGCTGGTGGTCGGCCTTCTGCTCGCCTATTTGTTCGGCCCCGGCCACGGCATGAATATCGATCCATCGACGCTCGATGCCAAGGCGCTCAATAGTTATGCCGACAACGCCCATAAACTGCAGGGCGGCGGCATCGGCAATTTCCTGCTGAACATCATCCCGACCACCTCGTTTGACGCGCTGGCGCGCAACGACGTGCTGCAGGTGCTGTTTTTCGCGATCCTGTTCGGCACCAGCCTTGCTTTGGTCGGCGGCGAAAAGGGCGAGAAGATCGCGTCGCTGATCGACGCGTTATCGACCGTGCTGTTCCGCGCGATGGGATTGATCGTGCGCGTGGCGCCGCTCGGCGTACTCGGCGCGGTCGCCTATACCGTCGGGAAATACGGCGTCGGTTCGCTCAAGCAACTGGTGTCGCTGGTCGCCCTGTTCTACGTCTCGGTCGCGATCTTTGTCCTCGGCGTGCTCGGTGGCGTGATGGCGCTCGCCGGACTGAACATCTTCAAATTCCTGTCCTATCTGCGCGAGGAGCTGACGATCGTGCTGGCGACCGCGTCGTCGGACGCTGTGCTGCCGCAGGTCATGCGCAAGCTGGAACGACTTGGCGTGAAGGACTCGGTGGTCGGGCTCGTGATCCCGACCGGCTATTCCTTCAACCTGGACGCGTTCTCGATCTACCTGACGCTCGCGGTCGTCTTCATCGCGCAGGCGACCAACACGCCGCTGTCGTTCGGCGATCTCATGCTGGTGCTCGGGGTTTCGCTGATCACGTCGAAAGGCGCGCACGGCGTTCCCGGCTCCGCCATCGTGATCCTTGCGGCCACGCTGAATGCGGTGCCGAGCATCCCCGCGATCGGGCTGGTGCTGGTGCTGTCGGTCGACTGGTTCATCGGCATGGCGCGCGCGCTCGGCAACCTGATCGGCAATTGCGTCGCCACCGTCGTCGTCGCCGCATGGGAAGGCGATCTCGACCGCGCCAAGGCCGTGCGCGTGCTCGATGGCGAAGAGCTGGTGGACGTGACCGCTGGCTGACGATCAGCCCGCTTCAATCTAATCGGATCAGGTTGCAGGCCGGAAATTCTCGATCAGCCGCAGCAGCACGCGCGCGCCGGCATCGGCATCGGCCAGATCGACATGCTCGTCCGGGTGGTGGCTGATGCCGCCGCGGCATCGCACGAACAGCATGCCGACGTCGGCAACGTCGACCATCGCCATGCCGTCATGGCCCGCGCCGCTTGGCAGCTCGAACACGGGATAGCCTTCCGCCGCCACGGCAGCCGCCATCTGCGCCTTCAGCCACGGCGCACACGGCACGGTGCGGTTTTCATGGGTGACGTCGAGCTGCAGCGCGAGCTTGCGGCGCTTTGCGATCGCCTCGATTTGCTGGACGATATCGGCCACCGCACGTTTGCGGTGCGTGTCCGTCGGCGCGCGAAGGTCGATGGTAAAGTGGACCTGCCCCGGGATCACGTTGGTCGCGCCGGGCATGGCCTGGATATATCCGACCGTGCCGACCAATCCGCCGTCGTCGGTGCGGCATAACTCTTCAATCCCGGAGATGCATTCCGCGGCGCCCGCCAGCGCATCGCGCCGCAGCGCCATCGGCACCGTTCCGGCATGGCCGGCCATGCCGGTCAGTTTCGCGGCCAGACGGGTAGCTCCTGAGATCGCGGTGACCACGCCCACCGGCAGGTTTTGGCCTTCCAGTACCGGCCCCTGCTCGATGTGAAGTTCGATATAGGCCAGCAATTCGCTTCTGATGCGCGCGGCCGCGCCGACACGGTCGGGATCCAGACCGAACCGGATCAGTGCATCGCGCATCGAAACTCCGGCGCTGTCCTTGGAGGCGAGCACGCTCTCGTTGAACGTTCCTGCGACCGCCCGGCTGCCCAGCAGTGTCGAGGCGAACCGGACACCCTCCTCGTCGGCGAAACCCGTCACTTCGACGGCGAACGGCAATCGCCGCCCTCGTTTGTGCAGATCGGCGACGCAGGAGATCGCCGTGAGCAGCCCGAGCGGGCCGTCCCATTTGCCCGCGTCGCGCACGGTGTCGTAGTGCGAGCCCAGCATCAGACATGGCAAGCCCGGTCGTTCGCCTTCGTAGCGGCCGCAGACATTTCCGATCGCATCGAGGCGCGCGCGCATGCCTGCATCGCGCATCCAGGTGAGTATCAGTTCGGCCGCCGCGCGATGCTCCGGCGTCAGGAAAATGCGCGTGAGATGGCCAGCGGTTTCGGAAATCGCCCCCAGCTGGTTGATCCGGCCGACGATTTCATCACCGAGGGGGGAGGCTTGCCGTCCGGCGGTTTCCGCATTCATCCCGGTCATGCTTTTCAGATGATGGAGCCGCAAGCCACGCGCCTTCGGCCGCTGGATTAAAGCCCGGCGCCGGCGATCCGGCGAATCCGAGGGTGGGTCGCGAGACTGGTAGCAGCCTATGCCCGATTGAGCAGCCGGCAAATGATCGGGTTTGCCTTCCCATTCCAATGGCGAAGGCGGCCCATCCGGGTTCAGGATTGCTTAACTCCATTGCATACAATCCAAAAATGTCGCCCAAGTTTTGGTCAGTCAGCCTCCTGCCCAAGTTTTGAACCGAAACCCAAGCGGGATATTACGTATTCTGTTTCAATCACTTATCTGAAAAAGCCTATCAAAAAATCTCTGGCATGAAGCTTGCGACACAGCCTGTCGGGCTCCGCCGGATCGGCGAAGCCGCGTTTTAGCGGCGGTCGATCCGCCAAGGGGAGCAGGCACATGGATTTTGGCAGGATTTCACGACGACATCTTTTGCAGGGAAGCGCGGCGCTGGCGCTCGGCACAGCCATCGGCGGGCGAGCCGCCTTCGCGGCGGACACCACGATCGGCTTCATCTATGTCGGCTCGCGCGACGACTACGGCTACAACCAGGCTCACGCGGCAGGGGCGGCGGTCCTCAAGAAAATGCCCGGCCTCAAGGTGGTCGAAGAGGAAAAGGTGCCGGAAACCGATGCCGTCGAAAAGACGATGGAGTCGATGATCAATCTCGATGGCGCCACGCTGCTGTTTCCGACGTCATTCGGATATTACAACCCGCACATGATCAAGACGGCCAGCAAGTTTCCGAAGCTGCGCTTCGAACACTGCGGCGGCTTGTGGACCGACAAGGATCCGAAGAATGCCGGCAGCTATTTCGGCTACATCGACGAGGCGCAATACATCTCCGGCATCGTCGCCGGCTATTCGACCAAGAGCGGCAAACTCGGCTTCGTGGCCGCCAAGCCGATCCCGCAGGTTCTGCGCAATATCAACGCCTTCACGCTCGGCGCCCGGCTCGCCAACCCGAAGGCCACCACCCAGGTGATTTTCACCGGCGACTGGTCGATGCCGGTCAAGGAAGCCGAGGCGACCAACAGCCTGATCGATCAGGGCGTCGATGTCCTGACCTGCCACGTCGACGGGCCGAAGACCATGGTCGAGAACGCGGCGCGGCGCGGCGCGATGGTATGCGGCTATCACGTCAACCAGTCCCCGCTCGCACCGAAAGCGTATCTGACCGGCGCGGAATGGAACTGGGAAGCGCTCTATCCGAAGTTCATCAAGATGATCGCCGCCGGCGAAACCATTCCGAATTTCTATCGCGGCGGCCTGAAAGAAGAGATCGTCAAGGTCTCGCCCTATGGCGAGGCGGTCTCGGAGCAGGCGCGCAAACATGCCGACGATATCAAGGCCAAGCTCACCGCGGGCACCTACACCATCTTCAAGGGCCCGATCGTGGACAACAAGGGCAAGACCGTGATTACGGCCGGAACCGAGCGCGGCCAGAAAGATCCCGAACTCGAGAAGATGGACTACCTGGTGGAAGGCGTCATCGGAGCGACTTCGTGACATCAGAAGTTGCTGGTCCCGCCGAAGCGATAGCGATTTCCCCGGCCGCAGATCCGGGGTTTCTCCAGCGCCACGGCGGGACCATCGAATACGTCCTCATTCCGGGCGCGGCGCTGGTCGGCGCGCTCGGGGTGTTCGGGATTTTCGTGGCGCTGTTCGGCAAGAACCCGCTCGACCTCTATTTCTATATGTACCAGGGCGCGTTCGGCACCTGGTTCTCATGGCAGAACACCCTGACGCGCGCGGCGCCGCTGATACTCACCGCGCTATGCACCGCGCTGCCCGCCCAACTCGGAATGGTCATCATCGGCGGCGAAGGCGCGCTCTTGATCGGCGCTCTCGCATCCACCAGCGCGGCGCTGGCCATGCAGTGGGCCCCGCCGCTGGCGGTACAACTGGCCATGGCTGCCGCGGGCATCATCGCCGGCGGGCTCTGGATCATGCTGTCGGGCGGGCTTCGCCAATACCGCGGGGTCAATGAAACGATCTCGAGCCTGCTCTTGGTCTACATCGCGCTTGCGATCCTCAACCATCTGGTCGAGGGACTGATGCGCGACCCCACCAGCCTCAACAAGCCGTCGACGCGGGAGATCGGCGCGGCCAACATGCTCGGGTCCATACCCGGCACCGACGTGCATTGGGGACTGGTGTTCGGCATCATCGCTGCCGTCGCGTCCTACATCCTGATCTATCACACCGTATTCGGCTTCGCCGCGCGGGTCGCCGGCGGCAACATTCGCGCCGCCCGAATCGTCGGCCTCGGGGTCGGCAAGCTGATCATGACCATCTGTTTTCTGGCGGGTGCGTCGGCCGGGCTTGCGGGAATGGTCGAAGTCGCCGCCGTGCAGGGCCGTACCAATGCCAATCTCGCCGCGGGCTACGGCTTCACAGGTATTCTCGTCGCGTTCCTGGCGCGGCAAAATCCGCTCGCCGTTATTCCGGTCGCCATTCTGCTGGGCGGAATCGGCGCGAGCGGCGGGCTGTTGCAGCGCCGGCTCGGGCTGCCCGACGCCTCCGTGCAGGTGCTGCAGGGAATTATCTTCGTCTTTGTTCTGGCGAGCGATGCGCTCTACGGACGAATTGGCTTCCTGAAAGGGAAACCCTGACATGGCTGACGGAACGATCGGACTCTGGACCGTGCCTCTGGCGGTGTTTGGCGGCGCCATCCGCGTCTCCACGCCGTTTCTGTTCGTCAGTCTCGGTGAGTGCATCACCGAACGCTCGGGCCGCATCAACCTCGGCCTCGAAGGCACCCTCGTGATGGGCGCGATGAGCGCTTACGGCATTTCCTATCTCACGGGATCGCCCTGGCTCGGCGTGCTCGCCGCCGGCGTCACCGGCGCCCTGCTCGGCGCGCTCCACGCCGGAATCTGCTCGCTGCCACGGGTGAATGACATCGCCGTCGGCATCGCGCTGATGCTGTTCGGGACCGGCCTTGCATTCTATCTCGGAAAGCCGCTGATCGAGCCGACGGCACCGCGGCTCCCCGCGATCGATTTCGGATGGTGGAGCGACGTCGCGCAGGTTCGCGCCGCGCTGCGGATCAATGTGCTGTTTCTGATCGGGGTCGCGCTGGCACCGATCCTGTACTGGGCCTTTCGGACGACGCGATGGGGTTTGCTGATCCGCACCGCCGGGGAGAGTTCCGACGCGGCGCGCGCCATGGGATATTCCGTCCTCGCCATCCGCTTGCGCGCAACCATGGTCGGCGGCTTTCTCGCGGGAATCGGCGGCTCATTCCTGTCGCTGTTCTACCCCGGCAGCTGGAACGAGGGTCTCTCGAGCGGACAGGGCGTTACCGCGGTCGCGCTGGTGATTTTCGCGCGATGGGATCCGATGCTGTGCATGTGGGCATCGCTCGCCTTTGGCGGAGCCGCCGCGCTCGGGCCGGCATTGCAATCGGTTGGCGTCACGTCGGGATATCACCTGTTCAACGCCGCCCCCTACATTCTGACGCTGGCGATCATGATCATCACCTGCTCGCCGAAGCGTACCCTGACCGGGGCTCCGGCCGAACTTTCGATCACCCGATGAATCGACATCGACCAACGAGGCTTAAGCCATGGCCGAGCGCTATCTGAAGTCCGAGCCCTATGCGTGGCCTTACAACGGCGATCTGCGGCCGGAGAATACCGCGCTCATTGTCATCGACATGCAGACCGACTTCTGCGGTGTCGGCGGCTACGTCGACAAGATGGGGTATGACCTGTCGCTGACGCGCGCCCCGATCGAGCCGATCAAGCGGCTGCTCGCCGTCATGCGCGCCCAGGGCTTCCACATCATCCATACCCGTGAGGGCCACCGCCCCGATCTCACGGACCTGCCCGCGAACAAACGCTGGCGGTCGCGGCAGATCGGCGCCGGCATCGGCGACCCCGGGCCGTGCGGGCGCGTGCTGGTCCGTGGCGAGGCCGGGTGGGAGATCATTCCCGACCTGGCGCCGCTGCCGGGCGAGCCCATCGTCGACAAGCCCGGCAAGGGATCGTTCTGCGCCACCGATCTGGAACTGATGCTGCGGCTGCGCGGCATAGAGAACCTCGTACTGACAGGCATCACCACCGATGTCTGCGTCCACACCACCATGCGGGAGGCGAACGACCGCGGCTTCGAATGCGTCCTGATCGAGGACTGCTGTGCGGCCACCGACAAGAGCAATCACGATCACGCGCTGAAGATGATCAAGATGCAGGGCGGCGTGTTCGGCGCCGTCGCCACGTCCGCAGCCCTGATCGGAGCCTTGACATGATTATCGGCGAGACGCCTCTGCCGAGCGGGCCGCTTGGCGTCGACGCCTTCAACATGACCATGCGGTTTGGCGACTTCGTTGCACTGGACAAGGTGGAATTGAGAGTTCGTCCCGGGTCCTTCCATGCGCTGCTCGGCGAGAACGGCGCCGGCAAGAGCACGCTCGTCAAATGCATCATGGGCTATTATCATCCGACCGAAGGCGGTGTGCTTGTCGGCGGCCGAGAACAGGCGATCGCCAATCCCAAGGACGCCCACGCACTTGGCCTCGGCATGGTGTACCAGCACTTCACTCTGGTGCCCGCGATGACGGTAGCCGAGAACCTGGTGCTGGCGCGCGACGATGTTCCCGCGGTCGTAAACTGGACGAAAGAAAAGCAGGAACTGGAAGCCTTTCTGGGACGCATGCCGTTCAAGGTGTCGCTCGATGCGAGGGTTTCCGACATCTCCGCCGGCGAACGGCAGAAATGCGAAATCCTCAAGCAGCTCTACCTGAAGCGGCGGTTTCTCATTCTCGACGAGCCGACATCGGTGCTGACGCCGGGCGAAGCCGACGAGGTGCTGGGCATGCTGCGCGCCATGGTCGTCAACGACGGCCTGACGATCCTGATGATCACCCACAAATTCCGTGAAGTGATGGCGTTCGCCGACGAGGTGACGATCCTTCGCCGCGGAAAATTGGCTGGCCACGGCAGGGTTGCCGATCTTACCCCCGACAGCATGGCCCGCATGATGATCGGTGCGGAAGAATTGGCGCTTCAGCCGCCCCGGGTCGGAGAAGTGGGTGACACAAGGCTTGAGCTCGACAAACTCAACGCGCTCGACGATGCGGGCGCGGTTGCGGTTCACGACGTATCGCTCGCGGTTCGCGGCGGGGAAATCGTCGGCATTGCCGGGGTTTCCGGCAACGGCCAGCGGCAACTTGTCGAGGTGCTTGCCGGCCAGCGCCAGGCGGAGAGCGGCGAGATCCGCGTCATCGGCGATCTCTACCACGCCACCCGCGAGGAAATGCGCCGGCACAAGATGTCGCTGCTGCCGGAAGAGCCGCTGAAGAACGCCTGCGTCGGAGGCATGAGCGTCGCCGATAATATCGCCTTCCGCGAATTCGACCGCGCGCCGTTTGCGAGCGGCGGCTGGTGGCTCAACCGCGCGGCCTTTCGCAGCGACGCGGAGAAGAAAATCGGGCTCTACAAGATCAAGACCCGCACGCCGGATACCCCGATCTCGGCACTGTCAGGCGGCAACGTGCAGCGCACGGTGCTGGCGCGCGAACTCGGCGGCGACGTCGAGGTATTGATCGCCGCCAATCCCTGTTTCGGTCTGGATTTTGCCGCGGTGGCGCAAATTCATGCGGAAATCATGGCCGCCAGAAACCGCGGCGCCGCGGTATTGCTGGTGAGTGAGGACCTCGACGAACTGCTCGAACTATCGGATCGTCTGGTGGTGATGTTTCACGGCCAACTCGTCTACGAAGCCCGCGCCAGCGAGGCCGACCTCACGGAAATCGGACGCCACATGGCTGGCCACTGATCCCGGCCCGAGCCCCGGTTCTGATTGGATCAGACCGATGCACTGCGCGGTTTTTTGGCGCGTTTTCTCTATGCGAACCGGCGCCCACTTCGTTCGAAAACGCCCTGGCTTGCGCGTCTCACCTGCCGTCCGCATGATGGACCGAACGAGGGCCAGCCATGAGCAGCATTTCAAATCCGGACAGGTTAGAGCTCGACGAACATTTTCTGCGCCGTTCGTTCGATGTCGCCCGCCGCGCCACGACCCGCGGCAATCATCCGTTTGGCGCAATCCTGGTCGACGAGAACCGCAACGTCCTGATCGAGACCGAGAACGGTTACATGCCGGCGCATGACGGGACCGCCCATGCCGAGCGTCTGCTCGCGACGCAGGCCTGCACCACCCTCGATGCCGGCCTGCTCCGGAATGCCACGCTGTATTCGTCCGCCGAGCCGTGCGCCATGTGTGCGGGCGCGATCTACTGGGCGGGCATTGGACGCGTGGTCTACGGCCTGAGTGAGCATCGCCTGCGCGCCCTCACCGGCAATCACCCGGAAAATCCCACGCTCGACTTGCCGTGCCGCGAGGTATTCAAACGCGGGCAGCGCGCCACCGAGGTCATCGGCCCCCTGCTGGAGACCGAGGCGGAAGCGCTGCACGACGGCGTCTGGGAGAAATAGGCTATTTCGAAGCCAGTCAGCGGCTGATGCGGGATGGTGCCATTTCACCCGAAGAAAACAATGCTCAGCCAAATCGATTCTGAATCAACCGGGACCTGACCGGCTGTGGCCGTTGAGAATCCTGGAAACGAAAATGGCGCCGCGATTTCATCGCGGCGCCATCGTCTACCTGGATAGATCAGGCGATCAGAACTTCACAGTGACGCCGGCGTAGACGGTCTGTTCGGTGCAGGAGTTCGTGCTCACGGTGCCGTTGTTCAGGGTGCAGACGCCCGGAGCGGCGTTGTGGTCGAGGCCGAACTTGTTCTGCCAGTAGCGGTAGGCGACCCAGGTGGTCACGAACTGAGAGTACTTCGCGCCCCAGATCGCCTTGCTGGCGTCGAAGGTCAGACGGATCGGCTCGCTGTTGATTTCGGTCTTGGTCGCGGTTCCACCACCAAGGAGGCCCAGCGGCTCGTTCTGGTTGCCCTTCGGTCCATAGAAGCCGGCACGGCCGCTGATGGCGAAATACTGCATGTTCTCCGGCAGGAAGCCGAGATCCATGTAGTAGTTGATTTCAAGTGCCCATGTCGTCTTGTAGTCCGTATTGCCGTCGGCGAGGCAGGTTACGCCCGGAGTACCGGGACCAAACAGGCCGCACTGTGTGAATGCATTGTGGTTGATTTCCTTGTAGGCCAAGGGCGCGACGTTGAAGTAGCCCTTGTAAGGAAGATCAAAGGCGAACTGCAGACCGGCGACGAAGTCGCGCTTGGCAGGAGCGAGGAAGGTGTTTTCCGCCTCGCCGTCGGCACCTACTTCGAACGAAATGTTATGCAGAGGCCCCATGGTAAACTGCTTGGTGCCGAAGAGTTCGTTCCAGCCGAAGGTGCTGCGAATCAGGCCGTAGAATTCGGTTGCTCCGGCGCAGTAACCTCCAGCACCGCCACCAATAAGAACACCGGCATTCGTGCAAGGGCTGGCCGGATCGTTGTGGTCCGACTTGAACATCGAGATGGTGAAGAAGTTGGTGCCGTAAGCCCACGCGTCGAAGTGGGTAAACGAATAGACACTCTTTGCAGTCGTGCCGTTGATGCTGCCATCCGGCCGGATGCTGAAGGCACCGGGATCGGTACCCTTCGGCATCCATGAATAGGTGACCCGGTTATCGATCACGAGGAAGAACGGAACATCCGGAATTGGCTTTGCCTTGACCTTGTAGGGCAAGTCCGCGGCGCTGGCGAAGCTCACTGGAGCGAGAGTGGCAAAAGACAGCAACGCCGCTGCAAATGCCTTGGTACGATAGGACATTTCGGAATACCCCCAAAGTTGACGATCGACATGATCGAGGTCCCTGCAAATGACCCTTGCGCCCTTTTTAAATCCTGAGAAGCCTCAAGTTTCTCCATGTCATGCCGCAAGATTCATCAGTTACGACCCTGACCTGAACATGTCAGGGACTGAAGCCGTGAATCTCTTCGCTTCACGAAAGGGTAAAGGTGGCCGATCGAGCAGAGGATATGCCTGTAAAAGCTATATTTCCTTGTTATCCTCCCGCGATGGAATCGTGCCGGAGCCAGTCACGAATGCGCATCCGCGATGATCGAATAGCGCCGCCCATGTTCGAGGCAGGCCCCGATCGCGAGTTCCGAATTGATTGGAACCTGTCACAAATATGCAACAGCGCTTTCACCGTCTCGGCGAACAAGGCATGAAATGAGCCTTCCCGGACGCGCCTGTCGGGAGAGAATCATGGAAGACTTCTGCCAAAGAGTTGGGCAAAGGCTGGCGCTTTTTCTTCACTTACGCTCAAGTCCAAACTAACCCACTATGAAGGCACACGTTCCTCGCATGCGTGAAGATGGATGTTAGACCCTCCGCCAACTGACCCGCATTCCGGCGGAACGCCCCTGCTCCAGACCATTGGGTTGACCAAGCGCTACGGCGATTTTCTCGCAAACAATTCGATCGATATCGACATCTGGCCAAGGCAAATCCATGCCCTTCTCGGCGAGAACGGCGCGGGAAAATCAACGCTTGTCAAAACCATCTACGGATTGATCCAGCCGAGCGAAGGCGAAATGCGCTGGCAAGGCGAGAAGATGGTTCTTTCGGGGCCTTCGGAAGCGCGTGCGCGCGGCATCGGCATGGTGTTCCAGCATTTCTCGCTGTTCGACAATCTCACCGTCGCCGAGAACGTGGCGCTCGGCCTCGACGGCAGGGAATCGTTCAAGGAGATGTCGGCGCGTCTGGAGCAGGTGTCCAGGGTTTACGGCCTTCCGCTCGATCCCAAGCGCCAGGTCTGGCAATTGTCGGTGGGTGAGCGCCAGCGTATCGAAATCGTCCGGGCGCTGATGCAGAACCCCAAATTCCTGATCCTGGATGAGCCGACGGCGGTGTTGACCCCGCAGGAAGCCGATCAATTGTTCGCCGTGCTGGAGCGACTGAAGGCCGAGGGCCGCGCGATCCTCTACATCAGTCACAAGCTGGAAGAGGTGAAGCGCCTTTGCGACACGGCCACGATCCTGCGTGGCGGCAAAAAGGTTTCGACCTGCAATCCGCAAGCGGAGACCGCGGCCTCGCTGGCCCGAATGATGGTCGGCGCCGACATCAAGGAGGTCAAGACAGCCGCGGGCCGCAAGACCACGGTGCCACGCCTCATCATCAACGATCTCTGCATGGAGCCCGAAGATCCCCACGGCGTGAGACTCCAAAACATTTCGCTCGAGTTGAAGGGTGGTGAAATCCTGGGCATCGCCGGGGTGGCCGGCAATGGACAGGATGAGCTGTTCGCAGCGCTTTCGGGGGAGCGGCAGTCCCGGGACCCCGGCACCATTGTGATCGAGGGCCATGCGGCGGGACATCTTTCCATCACGCGGCGACGCAAGCTTGGCGCGGCCTTCGTGCCCGAAGAACGCCTCGGCCACGGCACGGCACCGCGCATGAAGCTTTCCGAGAATGCCCTGCTGACCGGCCATGCCGCCAGCGGCATGGTGCGGCGTGGTTTCGTCAACACGGCAGCGACGCTAAAGGCGGTCGATCGCGCGACGGATACTTTCGACGTGCGCAAGGCCAAGCGCGATCCAGAGGCGGCAAGCCTGTCCGGCGGCAATTTGCAAAAATTCATCGTCGGCCGTGAAATCCTCCGCAACCCCGCCGTCCTTGTGGTGAACCAGCCGACCTGGGGGGTCGACGCCGGCGCCGCGGCCGTAATCCGCCAGGCCCTGCTCGACCTCGCCGCGGGCGGCGCCGCCGTACTCGTGACCAGCCAGGACCTCGATGAGCTTATCGAGATCACCGACCGGATAGCGGTGATGTTCCACGGCCGCCTCTCGGAATCCCTGGCAACCGCCGACGCTACCCGCGAGAAACTCGGCCTGTTGATGGGCGGCAGCAGCCTGCCGAAGAAGGAAACGGTTCATGCAGCTAGTGCTTGAGAAGCGAGCCGAGCGATCGAACACGATCGCCCTCGTTTCGCCGCTGATCGCGATCGGCTTGACGATCGTCACCATGAGCATCTTGTTTGCGATTTTGGGCAAGAATCCAGTTCTGGCGCTTTGGGTCTACTTCATCGATCCCCTGATCGACAGCTATTCGCTGCAGGAGATTGCCGTGAAGGCCACGCCGCTCGTCATGATCGCGATCGGATTATCGCTCTGCTATCTCGCCAATGTCTGGAATATCGGCGCCGAAGGGCAGTTCCTGATCGGCGCCGTCGCCGGCAGCTGGCTCGCCGTTGAAACCCATGGCACCGATGCCGGCCCGTGGGTTTTACCCGCCATGTTGCTGCTCGCAGCCGCGGCAGGCGCGCTCTATGCACTGATCCCGGCGATTTGCAGGGTCCGGTTCGGAGCGAGCGAGATTTTGACCAGTCTGATGCTGGTCTATGTCGCGGACCTCTTTCTCGATTACCTCGTGCGCGGTCCGTGGCGCGATCCGGCCGGGTTCAACTTTCCGACCACCGCGGAGTTCGATCCGGTCGCCACGGTGCCGGTCCTGATCGAAGGCGGCCGCCTGCACCTTGGCGCGATCATCGTCCTGCTGGTTGTGGTCGCCGCAACGGTGCTGCTCGGCCGCATGATCAAGGGCTTTGAAATCCGCGTCGTTGGCGCGGCGCCGCGGGCGGCGCGGTTCGGCGGATTTAATTCCAATCAGCTGATCCTGCTTACCTTTGCCATTTCCGGCGCGCTGGCGGGACTTGCCGGAATCATCGAGGTTGCCGGGCCCGTCGGGCACCTTCAGCCTGGCTTTTCACCCGGTTATGGCTTCACCGCCATCATCGTCGCATTTCTCGGGCGCCTGAACCCAGTTGGAATATTAATTGCAGGCCTTTTCCTCGCCCTCACCTTCATCGGCGGCGAACAGGCCCAGATTGCAATGAAAATACCCCTGGATGTCACAAAGGTCTTCCAAGGCATCCTGCTGTTCTACGTGCTCGCCTGCGACTCGCTCATTCTCTATCGGTTCCGGCTGGTCTTCACTTCCCGACAGGTGCCCAGTGGGACTGCTTGAAGCGATCGTCCTGTCGGTGCTCGCGGCATCGACGCCGTTATTGATCGCCGCCACCGGCGAACTCGTGACCGAGCGCGCCGGCGTACTCAACCTCGGCGTCGAGGGCATGATGATCGTGGGAGCGGCCTGCGGATTCGGCGGCGCATGGCTCACCGGATCCACGACCGTAGGCGGCATCTGCGGCATGGCGGCCGGCACCTTGCTGTCCCTGATCTTTGCCGTGATGACGCTTGGCCTTGCCGTCAACCAGGTAGCCACCGGCCTCGCGCTGACCATTCTCGGCGTCGGACTGTCAGGCCTGATCGGCGCCGGCTTCGTGGGCGAGAGAATAAACCCCGCCCCGCATCTCTACATTCCCGGCCTCACCGATACTCCGCTGGTCGGGCGTATCCTGTTCGGCGAAGACGCGTTCGTTTATCTGTCGCTGGCGCTGGTCATCGGCGTCTGGCTGTTCCTCTACCGGACGCATCAGGGACTGGTGCTGCGGGCAGTCGGCGACAATCACGTTTCGGCTCACGCACTGGGATACCCGGTCCTTCGGATACGCTTGTTTGCCGTCATGTTTGGCGGGGCGTGCGCGGGCCTTGCCGGGGCGTACCTTCCGCTGGCCTATACGCCGTTCTTCATTCCGGGCATGACGGCGGGGCGCGGGTGGATCGCGCTTGCGCTCGTGGTGTTCGCGTCATGGCGGCCGGGCCGGCTCGTGATCGGCGCTTACCTGTTCGGAGCGGTAAGCATCCTTCAATTGCATGCGCAGGGCCTCGGCCTCGGTATTCCCTCACAATTCATGTCGGCGTTGCCTTACCTGTCAACCGTCATCGTCCTTGTTCTGATTTCGCGAGCGAGAACCGGCGGCTCGACCGCGCCCGCGGCCCTGGGGACGGTATTCGTGCCCGATCGATAAATACCCGAAGCGCGTGCGATGGGGCGCGTGCGCATCGGGATGGACTGTCCCCCCTCAATAACCGGAGAAACCCATGAGAAAAATTCTCATCGCGGCGACGGCAGTGGTGCTCACTGCCGGAGCAAGCCTGTTCGGCGCATCCGCCGCCGAGAAACTCAAAGTAGGCTTTATCTATCTTGGTCCGGTCGGCGATTTCGGCTGGACCTACCAGCACGAACTCGCACGGCAGGCACTGGTCAAGGAATTCGGCGACAAGATCGAGACCACCTATCTCGAGAACGTCAGCGAAGGTCCGGACGCCGAACGCTCGATCGAACAGCTCGTGCGCGCGGGCAACAAGCTGATCTTCACGACATCCTTCGGCTACATGGACCCGACGCTGAAAGTGGCCAAAAAATATCCCAACGTGCATTTCGAGCACGCCACCGGCTTCAAGCGCGACAAGAACATGGCGATCTACAACGGCCGCTTCTACGAGGGCCGCTACATCCAGGGCATTATCGCCGGCAAGATGTCGAAGGCCGGCGTACTCGGCTACATCGCCTCGTTCCCGATTCCGGAAGTCATCATGGGCATCAATGCCACGATGCTCGGCGCGCAGACGGTCAATCCCAACATCAAGGTCAAGATCATCTGGGCGAACACCTGGTTCGATCCCGGCAAGGAAGCCGATGCGGCCAAGGCGCTGCTCGATCAAGGCGCCGACGTGATCATGCAGCACACCGACTCGCCGGCGGCCATGCAGATCGCGGCCGAGCGCGGCAAGCTGGCGTTCGGCCAGGACTTCGAAATGATCAAGTTCGGGCCGAAGACGCAGTTGACGTCGATCATCGACAACTGGGCCCCCTATTACATCGACCGCGTCAAGGCCGAACTCGACGGCAAGTGGACCTCGAGTGACGTATGGGGCGGGCTGAAGTCGAAAATGGTCGTGATGGCGCCCTACACCAACATGCCTGACGATGTGAAGAAGATGGCGATGGACACCGAAGCCGCCATCGTCGCCGGCAAGCTGTTTCCGTTCAAATGCCCCATCGTGGACCAGAGCGGCAAGACCGTCGAGTGCAAGGGCGGCGACCATCTCGACGATGGCCAGGTCCTCGGCATGAACTTCTACGTCAAGGGTATCGACGACAAGATTCCCGGCAAGTAAGGCCGGACGTTTTGCGAGACGGCGGGGTTCGGGGGGCAGCTCCCGAACCCTTTTTCATTGCCAGGAGCCTACCCTACCCTTCCTGCATCGCATGCGCGGCTGCGCTGTGGCGCCGGATCAGGTCGGGCACGTCGAGCCCGGGGATGGCGCCATCCAGCACCACCCATTTGCCGCCGACCATCACCCTGTCCGCGCGATGGGCGCCGCACAGAACCAGCGCCGCCAGTGGATCTCCGTGGCCGGAAAAGCGCAGCTCGTCGAGCTTGAACAGCGCCAGATCGGCAGCCTTGCCCACGGCGATCTCGCCGAGCTCGGGGCGGCCGATGCACGCTGCCGATCCCCGGGTGGCCCAGCGAAGCGCGTCGATGTGGCTGACGCGACCGACACCGTAACGCGCACGCTGCAGCAGGAACGCAGAGCGGACCTCCTGCATCAGGTTGGATTCATCGTTTGAGGCCGAGCCATCGACGCCAAGACCGATCGCAACCCCCGCCTCTTCCATGTCGCAGACCGGGCAACATCCGGAAGCCAGGACCTGGTTGCTGCACGCGCAATGGCTGATCGTCGTTCCCGCCTTCCCCAGCCGCCTGATTTCCTGGGGATTGAAATGAATGCCGTGAGCCAGCCATGTCCGCGCGTTCAGCCAACCGCATTGTTCCAGATAGTCGAGCGGCCGGCAGCCATACATCTGCTCGCAGAATGTGTTCTCGTCCTCGGTCTCCGCCAGGTGGGTATGCAGGCGGACGTTGAGTCTCTCCGCAAGCGTAGCGGTCGCGCGCATCAGCGAGGTCGTCACCGAAAACGGCGAACAAGGCGCCAGCGCAATCTGCACCATGGCGTCCTCGCCGCGCTGATGATGTTTTGCCACCACGCGCGCGCTATCGGCGAGGATCGTGTCCTCATCCTGCACCACGCTGTCCGGCGGCAATCCGCCGTCGCGCTGCGACCGGTTCATCGAGCCCCGCGTCAGCAGCACGCGCAACCCGAGCCGCCGGGTGACGGCCACTTCGATATCGACAGCGTCCTCAAGCCCGGCCGGAAAAACGTAGTGATGGTCAGTCGTGGTGGTGCAGCCGGAAAGCAACAACTCCGACATCGCCACCGTGACACCGAGATCGAGCGCTTCGGGCGTCAACCGCGCCCATACCGGATAAAGCGCCTGCAGCCATGGAAACAATTCGCGATCGAGCGCCGCTGGCAGCGCGCGCGTCAGCGTCTGGAAAAAATGATGATGGGTGTTGATCAGTCCGGGCAGCACGACGTGGTCGCCCGCCTCAAAGAGCGCCGCCGAAGTCGTCGGCTGACCGCCCCTCGGAACCAGCTCGACGATCTTGCCGTTCTGGACGACAATGCCACGCTCGGCACCATCGGCGAGGATGGCCAACGGATCCTTGATCCAGATCGCCCGCTTTGGGTCCATCATCCCCGGCCTTCTCCTTCAGATCTGAACCACGAAGCGATTCAGCCGGGACATCCCCGCAATTCAAAAACCGGCTCACCCGTGGAAGAATTGGCTTCGGTTTGGCTGGACTCTTACAGGCAGAAGCAACTGGTTGAAAGCGGACGCCGCTTGGCATGGGCCTTGTATTGGTCTGTTATGACCAGGCCACCAACCTGCGCCGCAAGGACCAGTCCATGACCACCGAAATCCACCCGGTAGATCAAATCCTGCCAACACCGCGTCTGCTGGCGCTCGGCTTGCAGCACGTGCTGGTGATGTATGCGGGCGCGGTCGCCGTCCCCTTGATCATCGGCCGGGCGCTGAAACTCGCTCCGGAAGAGGTCGCGTTCCTGATCAGCGCGGATTTGTTCGCCTGCGGACTTGCCACGCTGGTGCAATGCATTGGCTTTCCCGGCGTCGGCATCCGCCTGCCGGTGATGATGGGCGTCACCTTCGCTTCCGTTGGCCCTATGCTGTCGATGGCGGCTGCGCCTGACATTGGCCTGCTGGGCATCTATGGCTCGGTCATTGCTGCCGGAATCTTCGGCATCGTTGCCGCTCCTTTCATCAGCCGGCTCTTGCCGCTGTTTCCACCGGTCGTGACCGGCACAATCATCATGGTCATCGGCATCTCGCTGATGCGCGTGGGTATCAACTGGGCCGGTGGCGGATTGCCCACCTTGACCAAAGTGGTCGATGGCGTGCCCGGGGCGTTTCCAAATCCGGGTTACGGACAATTGCAGGGGCTGGGCATCGCGCTTTTCGTGCTGCTGGTCATCCTCGGCCTGATCAAATGGGGAAGCGGCTTCATCGCCAACGTCTCGGTGCTGCTCGGCATCATTGCCGGCGCGATCCTGGCCAGCCTGCTCGGTGTCATGCATTTCGAGAAGGTAGCAGCGGCGCCTTGGGGTGACATCGTACTTCCGCTTCATTTCGGAATGCCGCAATTCCACCTGGTGCCGATCATCACCATGTGCATCGTCATGATCGTGGTGATGATCGAATTGCTCGGGATGTTTCTGGCGCTGGGCGAAATCACCGGCAAAACCATCGACCGCGACGCGCTGACGCGCGGCCTGCGCGCCGACGGCGTCGGCACGTTGCTCGGCGGGTTGTTCAACACTTTTCCCTACACATCGTTCTCGCAAAATGTCGGCCTTGTCAGCGTCACCGGGGTTCGTTCGCGCTGGGTGACCGTGACCGGCGGCATCATCATGCTACTGCTCGGCCTGCTGCCGAAGATGGCCGCCCTTATCGAAGCGGTCCCGCTCGTGGTGCTCGGCGGCGCCGGTCTCGTGATGTTCGGCATGGTCGCCGCCACCGGTGCGAGAATCCTCGCCGCCGTCGACTTCAGGAACAATCGCTACAACCTGTTCGTGGTCGCGATCTCGGTCGGCTTCGGCCTGATCCCGCTCGCCGCGCCGAATTTCTTCCGCAACCTGCCGCACGATCTGCAGCCGCTGCTGGAATCCGGCATCCTGCTCTGCGCGCTGGTTGCCGTGATCCTCAACGCGTTTTTCAACGGCGTCGGCGGCAAGGTCACCGCGGAGGCGGAAGCAGCGGCGGCGGCTTCGTCGGCGCAGCATGTGTGAGGCTTGGTCCTGACCTCACCACAGGGAGCAAGACTTCAACTGCCCCGATACGTCGCATAGCTCCAGGGCGTGACCAGAAGCGGCACGTGGAGGTGGCCTTCGGGCTCGCTGACCGAAAACCGCAGCGGAATTCGGTCGAGGAACGGCGGATCCGACATCGGCACCTGTCGCTGCGCAAAATAATCGCCGACGCTGAACGTCAGTTCGTATCTCCCAATTGGAACCGGCCGCCCGCCGATCAGCGGTTGATCGGTGCGGCCGTCGGCATTGGTGACCGCGCGGCTCACAACGCGGCTCGCCCCGAGCGCGGACAACTCCACCAGGTCGACTTCTATCCCTGCGGCCGGCTTGCCGCTGTGGGTGTCGAGCACATGCGTCGAAAGACGACCGTGCACCTGCAGCCGATCTTCCGAGGTCACCAGCTGATCCAGGCGCAATGCCGCAATCCTGCAGATCTCCTCGATCGATTTCTGCGTTTCGGTTTCGGCATCGTTCGGCAGACGACGCTCGAAATCGCGCAGGATCGAATCCCTGGTGTGGCGGCGAACGCAAACGATATAGGGAAATCCGAATTTGGCACGATAGGCGCTGTTGACTCGCTCGAAGGCCTCATATTCGGCGTCCGACAACCGATCAAGGCCGGCGCTGTTCTGCTCGGCATTGGATTCCATGGTGAGGCCCGCGGCGCGCTGGGTCTTGTTGGCAAGATCAGGATGCGCCTTGATCAGGGCAAGACGGAGTTCCGGCGCCGCACGATCGACCGCGGCCTTCATCGCGGCGAACAGCTGGTTCACGCCCGCGAACGGCCGCGCCGAGGCGGCACGCTCGGCGATCCACGGCGAATATTCGAAGATATTGGCCAGCGCCCCGACAAAGTCGTCCTTGCTGGAGGCGTTGAGGTCGGAAAGCGCTTTCTGAGACATGGGCAGTGACTATCCGACGTGCGGCGCGTCGGCCGCGAGATGTGAAAGATGGGCGTGCCAATGCCGGGCGATCTGCAAGCGCGTCGGCACCCAGACCCGCTCATGACTCATGATGTAGTCGAGAAACCGCATCAGCGACGCGGCGCGGCCCGGGCGCCCGACGATCCGGCAGTGCAGGCCCACCGACATCATCTTGGGCGAGGTTTCGCCTTCCGCGTACAACACGTCGAAACTGTCCTTCAGGTAGGTAAAGAACTGGTCGCCGCCGCCAAACCCCTGCGCATTGACGAAACGCATGTCGTTGACGTCGAGGCTGTAGGGGATGATCAGATGCGGCCCGGCAGGCCCCTTGATCCAATAAGGCAGATCGTCGGCGTAGGAGTCGCAGGAATAAAGGAAGCCGCCCGCTTCCATCACGAGCTTCACGGTATTGATCGACGACCGCCCGGTGTACCAGCCGAGCGGGCGCTGCCCGGTGACCTCGGTGTGAACGCGGATCGCGTCCGCGATCTCCGCACGCTCCTCGGGTTCGGACATGTCCTTGTGCTCGACCCACTTCAGGCTGTGGCAAGCGATGTCCCAACCGGATTCCTTCATCGCCGCGACAATTTCCGGATTTCGCTTCAAGGCCGTCGCCACGCCGAAGACCGTGGTCGGCAATTCGCGCTCGGTGAAAATCCTCCACAACCGCCAGAAGCCCGCGCGCGAGCCGTACTCGAACATCGATTCGATATTGGCGTGGCGCTGTCCGGGCCAGGGTTGCGCGCCCAGCACGTCGGACAGGAACGCCTCCGAGGCGCGGTCACCGTGCAGAATGTTGTTTTCGCCGCCTTCCTCGAAATTCACCACGAACTGCACGGCGATGCGTGCATTGCCGGGCCAGCGCGGGTCGGGCGGATTGCGGCCATAGCCATGGAGATCCCTCGGATACCCGGCCTCGGCCATCTACACTTCCTCGAAGCGGACTTTCTGCGCGCCCTTCCAAAGCACGGCCTTGCCGAGCGCAGGCAAATTCTCCAGACCTGAGGTCAGCGTGATGAAATGATTGCCGGCAAGCTGGCCCACCTTGCTGGCGAAGTGCACGCCGCCATAGGCCAAAAGAATCTCGGTTTCGCTGATGCCGCCGGGATAGAGAATGATCTGCCCGGGCGCGGGATAGCTGGTGTGGTTTTCAAAGCCGACGCCAAAATCGAGATCGCCGAGCGGCATCCAGACCCCTTCGCCGCTCCAGCGTACATGGATGGCCTGGCTCTCGAACGGCATTGCCCGACGGAAGGCCGCGCAGGTCTTGGGCGCCAGTTGTTCTTCGAAGCGAGCCTGGAACTTGAAGTCGCCGGCGTGGACAATGAGTTGGCTCATTCAGGATACCCGTTGTTCGTTGGAAGAGACTTATAAAGAGGAGACGGAGGCCGAACCTGCCACCGCGCCTGTCAAAAGCAAGGAACATTCCAGCCGATGGACCAATTTTAGGGCTTTTGGCCCTGCTCGCAAAGGCCGATTGGGATCCCGCCTCATTCTCATCAAAAAACCGGACTACCGGCTCGGTGACGTTCTTTCTCCCCGGAGTCGGATCACGGCGATGGACATCCGTGGGCCGGTCCGGTTCAATAGAGGAGAACGGCGCATGGTTCGCAAGAGAGACCGATGAAGAAGCTGGTATTTGCAATTCTTTTGATCTCGTCGCCCGCATGGGCACAAACGAAACTGGTGCCCAAGAACGTGACCGCGCGTGTCGACAATTGTGCGCCCATCGGCCGCACGGCAGACGGCCAACTGGTCTACTCGATGAAGTGCGATAATCTTCCGGTGCCGCCGCCACCGCCTCCGCAGGCTGAAGCCGCGCCGCCGCCCGAGCCGGAAGTCCAGCGCAGCGGAATTTTCGGCATGTCCTTCTCGCGATCCGGACCGTCGACAACGCCGGCCGCGCCAGCCGGCCAATGACGGTCGCGTTCGCCACCACGGCGGGCCGGTTCCAGACTCATTAGCAGAGCTGCATTACAGGATTGCCCGCACCCGCTTGCGGCGCCGTCTGGCTTGCGCGTATCCTCATAAAAACTCGTTCTATTGGAGGAACGCCGTGCCCCCCGTGAACTCTCCCGCCATCAAGGTCGTCAAATCGGTCCGCGAACAGGTCAGCACGGAGGAATGGCAGACCCGTGTCGATCTCGCGGCCTGTTACCGCCTCACCGCCATGTACGGCATGACGGAGATGATCGCCAACCACATTTCGTGCCGCGTTCCCGGTTCGCATGACCACTTCCTGATCAATCCCTATGGGATGCTCTACGAGGAGATCGACGCGTCGAGCCTGATCAAGGTCGACCTCGATGGCAACACGCTGTTCAATGCCACGGATTATGGCGTCAACGCCGCGGGCTTCGTCATTCACAGCGCGATCCACATGGCAAGGGCCGACGTCGACTGCGTGGCGCACACGCACACGCCGGCCGGCATGGCGGTCTCGGCGATGGAATGCGGACTGCTTCCGCTGGCACAGACGTCGATGCGGTTTCTCCACATCGCCTACCACGACTTTGAAGGCATCGCCGACGATATCGGCGAGCGCGAGCGGCTGGTGCGAGACCTCGGCCACCACGAGGCGATGATCCTTCGCAACCACGGACTGCTGGTCGTCGGTCGCACCATTCCTGCGACATTCAACCTGCTGTTCCGCATGGAGCGCGCCTGCGAAGTGCAGGTAATGGCGCTGTCCTGCAACACCAAGTTGATTTTGCCGCCGCAGGACATACTGGAAAAGACGTTCGACAAGATGAAGCCGCGGCCGGAACTGCCGAACCGCAACGGCGAGCTCGCCTGGCCGGCGCTGCTGAGGAAGCTCGATCGGGTCGATACCTCTTATCGGAATTGATCGGTAATCGCCTTCTGGTCCGGGACCCGTCGGCAGGCCCTCTCGCCCGCATCTCCACCCGCAAACCCGGCCTGGGCCATCCTGGCCCCGCCGATGGAAGCGGCTTGAGCGCGCCGATCACGTCGTTGGTCGGTGGGGCCGGGGATGGATAGCCGGGTGCGCCAATTTTGCCGATTTTATCGCTCGATAAACCGGGATAGGGTTTCCGGTCAACGCTGGCCCTTTCCCATCACAAAAATGAAACGAGGCTATATCGACAGGCCTCGCCGCTACGGGTAGGGTCCGCAACCCAAGAAACGTTAAACGTTCCGGAGAAACGCTGTTGTTGGAGAAGTTCACCTTGAAGCGTGATTACTATGCCGGCGGCCTGATGCTTCTGCTCGGGGTGGGGGCTGCGGTGACCGGCTCCGGCTATAAATTCGGCAGCCTCGCCAGAATGGGCCCCGGTTTTATGCCGGTCGTGCTCGGTATCGTCCTTGCATTTCTTGGCCTCTTGATCGCGGGCACCGCCCTGGGGTCGTCCGAACCCGACGACAAGAAATTCCTCCCCGACAATCCACAATGGTTTGGTTGGTTCTGCATTCTCGCCGGCCCCGTCCTTTTCATCATCCTTGGGCATTATGGCGGCATGATCCCGGCGGTGTTCGCCTGCGTCTTTGTCTGCGCGCTGGGCGACAAGACCGCGACATATAAATCGTCGCTTGTCCTGGCGAGCGGTGTCACCGTGTTCGGCGTGGTGCTGTTCCATTATCTGCTGAACATTCCGTTTCCGCTGCTGCGCGGGGTGAACCTGTGATCTCAACCGCGATTACCGATCTCTGGTACGGCTTTGGCGTAGCGCTCGAGCCGCACAACCTGATGTATTGTTTCCTCGGCGTGCTTGTCGGCAATCTGGTCGGCGTGTTGCCGGGCATGGGGCCGGTCGCGACGATTTCGATTTTGCTGCCCCTGACATTTGGCATGCATCCGGTGCCCGCGATCCTGATGCTGTCCGGCGTCTATTACGGCGCCCAGTACGGCGGAGCCATCTGCTCGATTCTGCTGAACCTGCCGTGTCATCCGCCTCACGCCGTTACCTGTCTGGACGGCTTTCCACTGACAAAGCAGGGCAAGGGCGGCACGGCGCTCGGCATCACCGTGATCGCCGCTTTCATCGGCGCATCGTTCGGCATCACCGAGATGATTTTCCTCGCCCCATTCCTGGTCAAGATGGCGCTCGAATTCGGTCCGGCCGAGGTATGCTCGCTGATGCTGGTGGGATTGCTTGCCGGATCGACGCTAGCCAAGGGCTCCCCGCTCAAGGGGATCGCGATGACCGTTCTCGGCCTCCTGGTCGGCATCGTCGGATCCGACATCGAGACCGGTCAGCCGCGTTTCACTTTCGGTATTACTGAATTGTTCGACGGCGTCGAAATCATCGCGCTGGCGCTCGGAATGTTCGGCATCGCCGAGTTCATGAACAGCATCAACAATACCGAATCCGTCGACATGAAATACGCCAAAGTCGGAATCTCCGACATGTTTCCGTCGAAGGCCGACCTCAAACTGGCGTTCTGGCCGATGATTCGCGGCACCTTTATCGGCAGCCTCTGCGCGCTGATCCCGGGCACCGGCCCGACGATCGCCTCCTTCGTCTCCTACGCCACCGAGAAGAAGATTTCGAAAACGCCGGAGCGTTTCGGCCACGGCGCGATCGAGGGCGTCGCGTGCCCCGAGGCCTCGACACACTCCTCGGTACAGGGAGACTTCATTCCGACCATGAGTCTCGGCATCCCCGGCGACACCGTGATGGCGTTGCTATTGGGCGCGCTCATCATTCACGGCATCGTTCCCGGCCCGCAGCTGATCAGCCAGCACGCGGATATCTTCTGGGGCCTGATCGCGAGCTTCTGGATCGGCAATATCCTGCTGGTCGTTCTCAATGTGCCGATGATCGGCCTTTGGGTGAAGCTCTTGAGCATTCCGTACCGCTACCTCTATCCCAGCGCGATGTTCTTCGTCTGCATCGGGGTCTATGCCGCGAGCAACGACATGTTCCAGGTCGGAGAGACACTGGTGATCGGCGTCGTGGGTTACATCCTGCTGCGTCTCGATTTCCATCCGGCGCCGATCCTGCTCGGCTTCGTGCTCGGGCCGCGCTTTGAGGAAAACTTCCGGCGCAGCCTGTTGATCTCCCGCGGCGACCTGATGACCTTCATCGAGCGCCCGATCAGCGCGTTCTTTCTCTTGATCTGCGTCGTGCTGATCGTCGCCCAGATTTATGTCTGGCTGCGCAAGCCGAAGATCGTCGAGGAAGAGAAGGCGATCGAGTCGCAGGTGCCGGCAACGCAGTATTCGGAACTGGCGGGTTAACGGGGGTTCGTCGGATCGGCTCCGTAGCTGGCTGGAGATTTTTTATGTCGCCAGCCGCTACGAGCCTCCGCCGGACAACAGCTTGACGAGCGGAAGCACGACAGCGCCGGGCCAAAATTCCCGCGATAATTTCTCGATCAATCCCATGATCTCCTCGCGCAGCGCGGACGGCGCGCTCAAGACCAGCTGATCGAGCCGTGTGACAGTGATCTGGTCGTCCGCGAGGCATCCATCGGATCATCGTCGAGCTTGATCGGACCGTTGCATCCGGAGCCGGACGCAAACCCGAGGCTGGTCATCGCACGGTACATCGCAGCGCTGCCTGACACCGCTCCGATCAGCGAGAGCCGGTCGCCGCGTAACGATTGCACGTTCGGTATGCATCGTGCCCAATTCGTGATCCGCCATGCGGATGGGATCACGGGCCGAACGGAGGTACTAATATATTGTATGTCAATGGCCGGACTTTTATCGTTACTCGGAGCATTCCTCCGGTCGATCTGTCGAGATTGCTTGCTTCGACAGTGTACAGGCATCCCTCACCGCGGCATTTTGAAAGCAAGAAACAATGATGTGGGAATCGATCCTGACGGAATGGGCCAGCCTGATCCTGCGCTGGTTGCACGTGGTGGCCGCCGTCGGCTGGATCGGGAGTTCGTTCTACTTCATTCATCTGGACCTTAGCCTGAAACGGCGCAGCGATCTGCCCGATGGTGTTTACGGCGACGCCTGGCAGGTCCATGGCGGCGGCTTCTACCGGATCATGAAATATCTGGTCGCGCCTTCAAAAATGCCCGACGAACTGACATGGTTCAAATGGGAAGCCTATACTACCTGGCTATCCGGCTTCGCCTTGATGGTCGTTGTCTACTATCTGGATGCCGAGCTGTTCCTCGTCGATAAATCAATCCTCAACCTGACACCGCTGCAAGCCGGCATGTTCAGCCTATGCAGCCTTGTTTTAGCGTGGCTTCTATATGAGGGCGCGTGCAGATCGGGGCTGGCCCGGCACGAACTGCCGTTTGCGCTGGGCGGTTACCTGTTCCTTGTCGGCCTCACTTATGCATTCACCCATGTCCTGAGCGGACGCGGCGCGTTCAATCAGATCGGGGCGCTGGTCGGAACCATCATGGTCGCCAATGTGTTCGTGGTGATCATTCCAAACCAAAAGAAAATCGTAACAGCCCTGCTCGCCGGTCAATCGCCGGATCCGAAACTCGGCCTGCAGGGCAAACAGCGATCGGTTCACAACAATTACCTGACGTTGCCGGTGATCGTGCTGATGATCAGCAATCATTATCCGCTGCTGTTCGCCACGCGCTATAATTGGTTGATCGTTGCGATCGTTCTCGCGCTTGGTCCGATCATTCGGCATTTCTTCAACGAGCGCCATGCGGACCGGAAATCGCCGTGGTGGGTGTGGGGGGTCGCCGGCGCCGGCATGATCGCCATCGCGCTGCTGTCCGCGGCCGGTCCCCGGGAAATCAAGACCGGATCGGTTTCGATAGCCCCGAGCTTCGCCGAGGTTGAAGAGATTGTTATGTCGCGCTGTAGCATGTGCCATGGCGCCGAGCCGGTCTGGGCTTCGATCGTCACCGCGCCCAAAGCCATACTGCTGGACCAACCCGATCATATCCGTCGCAACGCCCGCCTGATCGGACGTAACGCCGCGTGGTCGAGCGCGATGCCGCCAGGCAATGTGACCGAAATGACCGGCGAAGAGCGGGCACTGATCGCGGCATGGCTTGGAGCCGGCGGGCGGTAAGGACAACGGCGGACTTTGTTGGCCGCCGAGCCACTCCGAAACCACACCTCAGGCGCGTGGCAAGAGGCTCGTTCAGCGCCTTCCATAGCAGTGGAAGCCGCCATAAATTCCCGATCGGTCCTGCGCAAAGCCAACCGCACTTCGCTCCTCGTCTCGATGCCAGATCTGACGCAACGACGCGAGTTCCGCGCTCTCCAGCGGAGATTCGGCGCCTGCGGTACGGAAGATCACGCGAACGTTGTCGCTCCCGGTTCGATCGATGGCGTTCCATAATGCGCGTATTTCCTCTGGTGCCATCCAATCCTGCGAGTCCAGGAGGATAACTGCATCGACCTCGCGTGCCGGAAGGCTTTCCAGGAACCGCCGAAGATTGGCGTGAACCGGAATAATCAGTCCCGCTCCGTTGCGCATGCGCTCGAACTGGCAAGCTTGCAGATATGGCGGCAGGCAGCGATCACCGGGACCGGGGTAGGCGCGATGCAGAGCCTGCCAGGCAAAATAATTGGTCTCGTTGGGGTGACCATTGATCAGGCGCAACAGCCTCTGGTGAAGCACTTCGTTGAGCGGCGCGTCGCCGCCCAGCAACGCGCGTTGCTGCGGCGGAATGCCGAGGCTGAACAACAAGGCCGGGGTGCCTGTGATCAGCCGGGCCAGGGGCGAATGAAACATGCGATCCAGACGGTTCAGGGCCTCGATGCGTTGGCGCGAATCCGGCTTGCCGTTCAAGAGCGCCGAGAGATCGATCCCCGCGACTTTCGCCAGCAAATGGGCAAGGCCGATGAAACGGCCAAGCATGCCGTGGCGATAGAACCCGTCCGTGAAAAAGGCATGTCGCGGACGCCCAAAAATATTGCGCTTGTCCCAGTAGGCGCGGGCTTCGGCGTCAAGCAGCGGCCGCAGCCGATCGCGATAGAGCCCGGCATTGGAGGGCGAGGCAGCTTCGCCGAAGAACTGCCAGAAGTCGGCGTAGCCGGACAAGGCGCGAATACCTGCAAGCTTGAGCTTGAGCAGTGAAAGGTGCGCCTCATTGAGGTCGACCGCATAGACCTGTGCCGGTCGCGCGGTGAGATACGACAACGCGTTGCATCCGCCGGACGAGATGGTAACGATCGTTGATCCCAGCGGCAGTTGCAGCGCCGCGAGATCGGCTACCGGGTCTTCCCAGATCTGGGTATAGACCAGACGACGAAACCAGAACGCGAAAAGCCTGTCCCAGACGGTAGCTTCACCCTCGCCCCTGCTGTTGCGGACTGCGTCCGCGATAAGCTGCGTGTTCATTCATCCCTCGAATCAACAATCTGACAAACATATCGCGGGCTCGCTGCAGTTTTGCGACAGCCGGCGGGTGCGGACATCGCCACGACTTTGCGGCCTACCGGCATTTTCGCGGCCGGCCACCGCCGGCTATCGGTCTGTCACACCCCTGTCGCGCGAACATCGCAAGGAGTGAACGATCGCAGACAAGATGAGGTGTATGGATGTCCTCGTATTCCCGGGATATCGACGCAGGCTCCTCATGGCCGGTCGACGCAACACGCCGCATGAACCGGATGTACCGCCGGCAACGGCACATCTATGACGGAACACGGCGCTACTACCTGCTCGGTCGCGACCAGATGATATCGGGCCTGCAGCCCACGGCGGGCGCGAGCGTGCTGGAAATCGGCTGTGGAACCGGCAGAAACCTGGTCTTGGCAGCCCGGCTTTATCCAGATGCGCGGTTCTTCGGCATCGACGTCTCGACCGAAATGCTGACCTCCGCCATCACTGCCATCTCGCGTGCCGGCCTCACCAGCCCCGTTCGCGTCATGCATGGCGATGCGACGGCGTTTGATCCGCAGAGATTGTTCGGCATCCACCGTTTCGACCATGTGATGATTTCCTATAGTCTTTCGATGATTCATGACTGGCGTCGGGTTCTCCGTGCGGCCGCCGCTCACCTCAAGCCCGGCGGCCGCCTGCACGTCGTCGACTTCGGCCGTCAGGAGGCCTTGCCGGGAATAGCCCGTACGCTGCTGCGGCGATGGCTTGCGGCTTTCGACGTCACGCCGCGTGACGACCTCGAGCACGAACTGTCAGCCATGGCTGACAGCACCGGCGCGAAACTCAGGTTCGAACGCCCATTCCGTGGTTATGCCCAATATGGCGTGCTGACGTTGCCGCCGGAGCCGAGAACGCCGTGAGCCCGTGGCTTGCATTATTTGCAGCGGGACTCCTTGAGATCGCCTGGGCTTTCGGCCTGAAATATTCCGACGGGCTCACCCGGTTCTGGCCAACCGCCGCAACCGTGGTCGCGATCCTGCTCAGCTTCGCTCTGATGGCGCTGGCGCTGCGGTCGCTGCCCTTTGGCACGGCGTATGCCGTGTGGACAGGCATTGGTGCCGCCGGCAGCATCGTTGTCGGAATGGTGATCTTCAGCGAGCCCACCGATCCGGTTCGAATCATTTGCCTCACGCTGATCGTCGCCGGCATGATTGGGCTCAAGCTCAATTCGCCCGTATGAGATGCCGGAGCGGCTTCAGGTATTTCGCCTCGCGCCCAGACTTCTCCACCCCTCCACGCCGCCGAAAAGGCAAAGCGCGGCCACGAAGGGGAGGAAATGATACAACAGCCGGAACATGAGGAGCGCCGCAATCAACGGCTCCTTGTCGTCGCTGCCAAGCCCGAACAGAATCGTCGCATCGAATACGCCGATTCCAGCGGGCGTGTGGCTCGCAAAGCCGAGCAAGGTCGCGGCGATGAAGACGGCGGCGATCGAAAAGATGCCGATATTCGGCCCGGCCGGGATCAGCACGTACATTGCCAGCGCCGCCGCACCGAGATCGAAAATTCCGATGACGATCTGCAGCAGGACCATCGGTCCGGAAGGAAGCCTGACCGGCCATCGCTTTGTCCCGATGTTTCTTGGAGAATACCAACACCAGGCAAGGAAGCTGATAACCCCGAAAAACAGCGCGGCCGCCAACCATTGATTGACCTGCGGCGGCAGAAAATCGATCAGACTGATGGCGTCGGGCGCACAGAGCAGGCCGAACCCGAGGGCCGTCAGATTGCCCAGCCAGAAGGTGAGCCCCGTCAGAAAGCAGATATTCGCCACGTCGAACGCGCCAAGGCCGCTGTACGAATAGATTCGATAACGGATGACCGGCGAAATCAGCGAAACCGCTCCAACGCCGTGCGCAATCGGATAGCTGGTAAAACTCGCAAGAGCCGCGATTCGATACGGAATGTCCGCCCGCCCGATCGTCCGGAGCGCCAGCACGTCATAGAGCGTCAAGCTGGCGTATGAGGTGGCCACCAGTATTGCGGCCAGCGCAATGACCCCGGCGTTTGTATTCCGGGCAACCTCGAACACTTGTTGGTAGTCGACGTTCTTGAGCGCATGCGTCAGCGCGAAAGTAGCCCCCGCGGCGATGGCAACGCTGATGACGATGCCCAGACCCTTGAGCCTGGTGCCGCTGCCCGGCGGCTTTGGCAGCGCAGTTGCTTCCAGCGTGTCCATCCATTCATGCAACGACACTGAGTATCGTGCCATCTGATTCGTTGTGATCGATGCCGTCCATTGACACGTTGATGTGACAGCCGCGTTACTGGTCATTTCAAAGGCACCGCGATTCAAGAAATGTTGTTCCCGCGACCGAATTCTCGACGCAAAGTGGTCGCATCGCGTTCACGCTCGATCTGTAAGACATCCGCGAAAGCCAACGTCTTTGAGGCAGCATGAACGACGAAATCGACCACGCCCTCACATCCGATCAATGGGAAACGCTCAAGGCACTTCGCATGCCGGCATCGAGGGTCTCGGCGTCGAATCAATCCGTGCTTCATCATCTTGTCGCGCTTGGCCTTGCGACGATGAGCGACGATATGCCGGCCCTAACGCCGAAGGGACGCAAGGTGCTGATCAGAGGATCGTCCAGGTTATGGGATGTCGCGGCCTGACGCCCGTTCGCGGGATCATCAGGTATGCGCCCTGTCATCGTCGCCGCCGGTATCGTTCTGGCTCGCACCCGCCGTTGCTCAAGTCCGCGAGTTGACCCGCCGCAGAGGCTCTTCCTGTCATCGACCTGTCTGTCGGGGGTCCGGACAATGGCGCGCACGCCGCGAAGGACGCCGCTGATCCCCGAAACGGTCATCGCAAGAAGTTCATTTGATGACTTCGCAGATACCGCGCCTCGGGACGTCCCGACCTAACCCTACAAACCCTCTCGGCCTCCCAGGTGCCCAAACCCGGGCGTCAAGGCCCCGCCTCGGCATTCTGGCGCGGCCTTGTGGTAGACCCGGGATAGGTCCAAAATATGCGCCAGCTGGCCGAGATGCGCCTCTCGATCCCTCGGACGCTCAAACGCCGCGGACGAAATCTGATTGGCGAGCGCCCTCGTCTGAACCGAAAAGTGTAATTATTTCCGATTGTTAATGCGACAACAGCAGGCGGAGGCGTTCAAATTCGGTTCGCCGAGGGTCGCGGTGCCAGCCCAAGCGAAAAATGGCGGGAATCGCTGCAACCACTCGAAATAGCCATCCGATGGAAGGTTCATGAACCAACCGATTAAATCTCTCAAGGAAGCGCCCTCAATTGGACCTTCAAAGATCGCCAAGCCTCCGTCCCGCCGACGGCTTGTTCTGACATCCATCCTGGCTTTGCTGATTGTCGCCGGCGTCGTCTGGTGGAGCAGACAAGGGACTGCGCCGCAGCAAGGCGGAGGCGGCCGGAATGCCGCACCGATGACGATTGTTCCGGAGGTTGTCGGCAAAGGCGACATCGGGATCAACCTCAACGCCCTTGGCACGGTGACTTCGCTGGCGACCGTGACCATCAGAACCCAGATCAGCGGGTATTTGATGCAGGTCGACTTCAAGGAAGGCGACGAGGTCAAGAAGGGCGATCTTCTCGCGCAAATCGATTCGCGGCCGTATGAAGCCGCCTTGGCGCAAGCCAAGGGGCAACTGGCGCGCGACGAAGCAATGCTGAAAGGCGCCCAGGTCGATCTGGCCCGCTACCAGGGCCTGGCGGCGCAGAATGCCGTTCCGCATCAGACGCTGGACACCCAAATCGCGCTCGTCGCGCAGAACCAGGGCACTGTCGAAGCCGACCGGGCAGCGGTGAAGTCCGCCGAGGTGAACCTGCAATATTGTCGAATCGTGTCACCGCTCGATGGCCGCGTCGGGCTGCGCCTGGTCGACCAGGGCAACTATGTGACGCCCGGTGACGCCAACGGCCTGGTTGTCATCACACAGTTGAAGCCGATCAGCGTTCTGTTCCCGGTGCCCGAGGATAACCTGCAGGCGATTTCGAAACGTATACGGGCCGGCGCCGTGCTGCCCGCAGCCGCCTATGACCGCAGCGCCGCCACCAAGATCGCCGATGGTGCGCTGCAGACCTTCGACAGCCAGATTGATCCGACCACCGGAACCATCAAGCTGCGGGCGCAGTTTTCGAACGAAGACGAGGCTCTCTATCCAAATCAGTTCGTCAATGTCCGGCTGCTGCTCGACACCCACAAGGACGTTACGACGATCTCGACGGCGGGTATCCAGCGCGGCGTGCCGGGCACGTTCGTCTACCTCGTCAATGCCGACAACACGGTATCGGTCCGCCCGGTCAAGCTCGGGGTGACGGACGGCGATCGTGTGGAGGTTATTTCCGGCCTCACGCCGGGCGACCGCATCGTCATCGACGGCGCCGACAAACTCAGGGACGGCGCGAAGATCAACGTGCGGTCGGAGACTGACCCGGCCAAGGCCCCGGACGCGGATAAATCGGGCGGCAAGAAACGACGTTCCGAAAACGGACAAAAGCAATGAACCCGTCACAGCCGTTCATTCTACGGCCCGTGGCAACTACCCTGCTGATGATCGCCATCATGCTGTCCGGCCTGCTGGCGTTCCGGTTCCTTCCGGTCGCCGCACTGCCGGAAGTGGACTACCCGACCATCCAGGTCCAGACTTTTTATCCCGGCGCCAGTCCGGACGTGATGACATCGTCCGTCACCGCTCCGCTCGAGGTGCAATTCGGACAAATGCCGAATCTCAACCAGATGAGTTCGGTAAGCTCGGTGGGAGCTTCCGTCATTACCCTGCAATTCGGGCTGACCATTTCCCTCGACGTCGCCGAACAGGAAGTTCAGGCTGCCATCAATGCCGCCGGCAATCTGCTTCCCGCTGACCTGCCCGCACCGCCGATCTATGCCAAGGTGAACCCCGCCGATGCGCCGATCCTGACGCTGGGATTGACGTCGAAAACGATGCCACTGACGCAGGTGGAGGATTTCGTAGACACCCGTCTGGCGCAAAAGATCTCCCAGCTTCCCGGCGTCGGGCTCGTCAGCATCAGCGGTGGTCAGAGGCCGGCGGTACGCATTCGCGCCGACATCCGCAAGCTCGCCGCCTACGGACTCAACATCGACGATCTACGCACCACACTCGGCAACGCCAACATCAATACGCCCAAGGGTAACTTCGACGGGGCGATGCGCGCCTACACGATCAACGCCAATGACCAGATCAGGAACGCCAATGACTACAGGTCATTGATCGTCGCCTACAAAAACGGCTCGCCGGTGCGGCTCAGCGACGTCGGAGACGTCATCGACGGCGCCCAGAACGACAAGCTCGGCGCCTGGATGAACGAAACGCCGGCCATCATCCTGAACATCCAGCGGCAACCTGGCGCCAACGTCATCTCGGTGGTCGAAGGCATCAAGGCGCTGCTGCCGCAACTGCAGGCCTCGCTGCCAGCCGCGATCGATCTCGACATTCTGACCGACCGAACCGTCACCATTCGTGCGTCGGTGCAGGATGTGGAATTCGAACTGACGCTTGCCGTCATTCTGGTTGTGCTGGTGATCTTCGTGTTCCTGCGCAACGCCCGGGCCACCTTGATCCCGAGCCTCTCGGTTCCGCTGTCGCTGGTCGGCACGCTCGGCGCCATGTACCTGTTCGGCTTCAGCCTCAACAATCTGTCGCTGATGGCTCTCACCATCGCCACCGGCTTCGTGGTCGACGACGCGATCGTCGTGATCGAGAACATCTCCCGTTACCTCGAAGAGGGCCACACCCCGTTGCAGGCCGCGCTTCGCGGCTCCGAACAAATCGGATTCACCATCATCTCGCTGACGGTATCGCTGATTGCGGTGCTGATCCCACTGCTGTTCATGGGAGACGTGGTCGGCCGGCTGTTCAGGGAATTCGCCATCACGCTTTCGGTCACTATTCTTATCTCGGCGGTGGTTTCGCTCACACTGGTCCCCATGGCCTGCGCCAGGCTGCTCAAGCCAGGGACGGAGACCCATGAAAACGCGTTTCAGCGCTACAGCCGCGAAGGGTTCGACCGGATCGTCGAGATCTACGGCCGCATGCTCGGCTGGGTGCTCGACCGCCAGACCTTCGTCCTGATGATTGCGCTCGGCACATTCGTCCTGACCGGCCTGCTCTACGTTGTCATCCCCAAGGGTTTCTTTCCGCTTCAGGATACCGGCGTCATTCAGGCAATCTCGGAGGCGCCGCAGTCCGTATCTTACGCCGCGATGGCGGAACGCCAACAGCAACTCGCCAGCATTATCCTCAGGGATCCCGACGTTGAAAGTCTTTCTTCCTTTATCGGCGTGGACGGAACGAACACCACGCTCAACAGCGGCCGAATCCTGATCAATCTCAAGCCACGTGACACGCGCAAGTCCGGCATAGCCGCGGTCATGCGGCGCATCAAGAACAGCACTGCATCCCTGATCGGCGTCACGCTCTACATGCAGCCGGTTCAGGATTTGACGATCGAAGGTACCGTCAGCAAGACGCAGTACCAATTCATCATCCAGGACGCAGATCCGGTACAGCTCGCCGAATGGACGCCCAAACTGGTCGACAGGCTGAAGCAGCTTCCGCAGCTTGGAGATGTCGCCAGCGATATCTCCAATCAGGGGCTCGCGGTCTTCGTCGAAATCGATCGCGATCAAGCCGCGCGTTTCGGCATTACGCCGGCGACAATCGACAATGCGCTATACGACTCCTACGGCCAGCGCATCGTCTCCACCATCTTCACCAATTCGAACCAGTACCGCGTCATTCTCGAGGCCGATCCAAGCCTGCAAAACTCCCTGAAATCGCTTTCGGATATCTATCTTCCCTCCTCCGTGGGCAGTTCGCTTGTGCCGCTCGCCGCGTTGGCCAAATTCCGCGAGCAAACCGCGCCGCTGCAGGTCTCCCATCTCGGGCAGTTTCCCTCATCCACGGTGTCTTTCAACCTGGCGCCGGGCGCGTCTCTCGGCGAGGCGGTGACGGCGATCAAACAGGCCCAAGCCGATCTCGGCGTGCCACCCAGCGTGATCAGCAGCTTTCAGGGCGCCGCGCTGGCGTTTCAATCATCCCTCTCAAATCAGCTCTTCCTGATCCTGGCGGCAATCGTCACCGTCTATATCGTGCTGGGTGTACTCTATGAAAGCTTCATCCATCCCGTCACCATCCTTTCGACGCTGCCATCCGCCGGAATCGGCGCCCTGCTGGCACTGATGGCAGCCGGCGATGATCTCACCGTCGTCGCCATCATCGGAATCATCCTCTTGATCGGCATCGTGAAGAAGAACGCGATCATGATGATCGACTTCGCGCTGGACGCCGAGCGCCATGAAGGCAAGCCGCCGCGGGAAGCGATTTATCAGGCCTGTCTGTTGCGTTTCCGGCCGATCCTGATGACAACGATGGCCGCCGTGCTTGGCGCATTGCCGCTGATGCTCGGGACCGGTGCCGGTTCCGAACTGCGGCACCCCCTCGGCATATCCATCGTCGGCGGCCTCCTGGTCAGCCAACTGCTGACCCTGTTTACGACGCCGGTGATCTATCTCTGGTTTGATCGCCTGGCGACGCGGTTTGCCGGACCTTCAGGCGAATCCGGCCCAGCGAATGAATTGAACTGAGCCATGGGCCCGTCGACACCTTTCATTCGCCGGCCGATTGCAACGACGTTGCTGACCTTCGGCCTTGCGGCGGCGGGCGCCGTGGCGTTCTTCAAGTTACCGGTCTCGCCGCTGCCGCAGGTCGATTTTCCGACGATTTCCGTGCAGGCGACCCTGCCGGGCGCGAGCCCCGAGGATGTCGCGACCACTGTCGCCAGTCCGCTTGAGCGTCACCTCGGACAAATCGCCGACGTCACCGAAATGACCTCGTCGAGCACGGTGGGAGCAGTCCGCATCACCCTGCAATTCGGCCTGAACCGCGATATCAATGGCGCGGCACGCGATGTGCAGGCCGCCATCAATGCGGCGCGCGCCGACCTTCCGACGAGCCTGCGGACCAATCCGACCTACCGCAAGGTCAATCCCGCCGACGCACCAATCCTGGTCCTGACTTTGACTTCCGACACCATACCCCGCGGCGGTCTTTATGACGCGGCATCGACCGTCCTGGCGCAGAAGCTGTCCCAGGTCGACGGGATTGGTGAAGTCATTGTCGGTGGCAGTTCGCTTCCGGCTGTGAGAGCGGAACTCATTCCGCAAGCACTTTACAAATACGGTATCGGTCTTGAGGATGTCCGGGCCGCGCTTGCCAGTGCCAATGCGCACAGCCCGAAGGGCGGGATCGACGTTGAAGGTCAACGCTATCAGATCTATGCCAACGACCAGGCCAGCAGGGCCGACGACTACAAGTCCCTGATCATCGCATATCGAAACGGCGCTCCGGTCCATCTTTCGGATGTCGGCGATGTGACCAACTCGGTCGAAAATCTCCGAAACGCGGGTCTCGCAAACGGCAAGCCGGCTGTCCTGATCATCCTCTACCGCCAGCCGGGCGCGAACATCATCAGCACCGTTGATCTGGTAAAGGCGCTGATGCCCCAGCTGCGGGCATCGATTTCACCAGCCATCGACGTCGGATTGGCCGTCGATCGCTCGACGACCATTCGAACCTCGTTACGCGATGTCGAACGGACCCTGATTCTCGCCGTGCTGCTGGTAATCGTCGTGGTTTTCGCTTTCCTGCGAAACCTGCGCGCGACGCTGGTGCCGATGGTGGCGGTATCGGTTTCGTTGATCGCAACATTCGCGGCCATGTATCTGATAGGCTACAGTCTCGACAATCTCTCACTCATGGCACTCACGGTTGCGACCGGATTTGTCGTCGATGATGCCATCGTCGTTCTGGAGAACATCACCCGCTACATCGAGGATGGGTTGTCCCCGCGGGAAGCGGCCCTCAAGGGGGCAAACGAGGTCGGCTTTACCGTGCTTTCGATGAGCATCTCGCTCATCGCCGTCTTTATTCCGATTCTGCTGATGGGCGGCATTGTCGGTCGCCTGTTTCGCGAATTTGCGATGGTGATCTCGATTTCGATCATGATTTCGCTCGCGATCTCGCTGGCTACCACACCGATGATGTGCGCTGTGCTGCTTCGCAGCGATACCGGCGAGCGACATGGACGGCTTTATCGGGCGAGCGAGCGCTTTTTCGATGCAATGCTCAACGCCTATCGGCGGACCCTGACAACCGCACTTCAGCATCCTGCCTCGGTGATGTTGATTCTCGCCACGGTGCTGGGGCTCAATTTCTACCTCTATGACGTTATCCCGAAGGGATTCTTCCCCCAGCAGGACACCGGCCGAATGATTGGCATAATCCAGGCCGATCAAAGCATCTCGTTTCAGCTGATGCAAAAGAAGCTGACCCAATTCGTCACCATCATCAAGAACGATCCCGCGGTCGAAGCCGTCGTCGGGTTCACCGGCGGCGGTCAAACCAACTCCGGTTTCATGTTCATGTCGCTGAAGCCGCTCAGCGAACGCCAGCTTTCCGTCGATGGCGTTATTGCGCGGTTGCGGCGTGAAATGGCGGTCGTTCCGGGAGCAACCCTGTTTCTGCAGGCGGTGCAGGACATCCGGGTCGGCGGACGCGCCAGCAATGCGCAATATCAATTCACCCTGCAGGGCCCCACTCTGGAGGAACTCAATGAATGGACGCCGAAGATAGCCGCCGCTCTGCAGGGCGACCCGAATGTCGCCGACGTCAACAGCGATCAGCAAAACAAGGGGCTCGAGTCCGCTCTCGTCATCGACCGGGACGCCGCCGCCCAATTGGGGATCACCGTCAGCCAGATCGACAATACGCTCTACGACGCGTTCGGCCAGCGCCAAGTATCGACGATTTACGTAGCCCGCAACCAATATCATGTGATCATGGAAGTCGCGCCGCAATACTGGCAAAATCCGGAGACGCTGAAGGACGTTTACGTCAGCACATCCGGCGCCTCGGTCGGCGGATCGCAGGCGACGAACGCGGTGGTGGGAACCGTCGTCGCCGCAGCGAAGAACTCCCCGGCCAACTCCGCCAACGCCCAGGCCGCCCGAAATCTCGCGACCAATTCGATTGGTGCTACCGGTAGAGGAGTGGCCTCCACCGGTTCGGCGGTCAGCACAAGCCGTGAGACCATGATTCCGTTGTCCGCTGTCACGCATTTCACGCAAGGCGCGACCCCCCTCGCGGTCAATCATCAGGGCCTGCTGGTCGCCAACACCATATCCTTCAACTTGCCGCCGAACGGGTCTCTCAGCAAAGCCATCTCCGCGATCGAGGCCGCGATGAACCGGATCGGCGTTCCCGCGACCATTCGCGGCACGTTCCAGGGGACCGCGAAGGCCTTTCAGGATTCGCTCAGCAATCAGCCGTATCTCATTCTGGCCGCCCTGGTCACGATCTACATCGTGCTCGGCGTGTTGTATGAAAGCTACGTCCATCCCCTGACGATTTTATCCACACTGCCTTCCGCCGGCGTGGGCGCTCTTCTCGCCCTGATGGCGTTCAGAACCGAATTCAGTATCATGGCGCTCATTGGCGTCATTCTGCTGATCGGCATCGTGAAGAAAAACGCAATCATGATGATCGATTTTGCGCTCGACGCAGAGCGCAGGCGCGGGCTGAGCCCGCTTGATGCCATCCACGAGGCTTGCATGCTCCGCTTCCGGCCGATCATGATGACGACCATGGCGGCCATGCTCGGTGCCCTGCCCCTTGCCATCGGCATGGGCGACGGTGGTGAACTCAGACAACCGCTCGGTATCGCAATTGTCGGGGGGCTCATCCTTAGTCAGGTCCTGACGCTCTATTCAACGCCGGTCATCTACCTGTATATGGACCGGTTCCGGTCCTGGGGCCGACGCCTCAGGAGCGGCGGTACAACACCGCTCGCGCCTGATGGCACGCTGCAACCGGGTGAGTAGATGTCCGCAGCCACACCCATGATCGGCAAAGTTCTCGAACGAACCCGGCGCAATTCGGGATTCGAATTGGTGTCTTTCCTGCAAGCAGCCATGGCACGATCGGGATTGCGGCAGATTGAGCGGAAACCCGCGCGCAAGGAGGTGCCGAATTCGATTGTCGCTCCGGGACGGCGTGGCCGCAATGCGCGTGCGGCTCTCTCTCTCCTGTTGCTCTGTCCGGCTCTGTCCGGCTGCATCCTTGGAACCGAGCGGCCCGACCTCAACCTTGACGTGCCCGCGGCGTATCGCGAAGCAGGCCACAGTGCGCCCCACGCCCATGTTCCATCCCTGGATTGGTGGCGCGGCTTCCGATCCAACGAGCTGACGACGCTGATGGACGCGGCGCAAATCCACAATCTCGACGTCGCGGTAGCCATTGCCCAGATCGTCCAGGCTGATGCCCAAGTCGGCATAGCGGGTGCTCCCTTGCTGCCGTCGGCAACAGGGACAACAACCGCTGAGCAAATCCGCAGCGTGTCCTCCAATTTTGGCGGCGGCAATGGCTTTTCGACGACGTTCCCGCAATACAGCCTTGGGCTTACTGCAAGTTACATGATCGATTTTTGGGGCAAGAACCGCGCCACGCTTTATTCCGCCGAGGAGAACGCGACGGCGGCCCGGTACAATCGCGAAGTCGTGACACTCACGACGATCGCGACCGTCGCCAACACCTATTTCCAGGTTCTCGCCGCACAGGATCAACTGCGGGTCGCACGCCGGAACCTTGCCGCCGCTCAACGTATTCTTGCACTCATCAAGCAACAGTTTGCCGGTGGTACTGCATCGCAACTTGACGTGTCGCAGCAGGAGGCGCTGGTCTCGACCGAACGCGCCACAATTCCTCCCCTTGAGATCATCTTGAGGCAGAATAGCGCTGCCCTCGCGGTGCTTGTCGGGCGCGCGCCGGCGAATTTCACGGTGAACGGCGGCACGATGACGCAAATCGCGATTCCACGCGTAACGCCGGGAATGCCGTCCGAGCTTCTCAACCAAAGGCCGGACATCCGCCAGGCCGAAGCCCTGCTTGCGTCTTCCAATTTCAGCGTCGAAGCGGCGCGCGCCGCATTCTTCCCGCAGATACAATTGACCGCTCAAACCGGCGTCCAGAGCGCGGCACTGGCCTCGCTGTTCGGGCCGGGCGCGTGGTTCTATACCCTGTCCGCGGGGCTGACCCAGCCGCTGTTCGACGGCTTCCTTCTGGAGAGCCAACTGAAGCAGGCAAAGGGCGTGCAGCTTCAGGACCTGCAAATCTACCGCAAGGCGGTCCTGTCGGCCTTCGCCGATGTTGAAAAGGCACTCGTTGCGCTCTCGCAATCCACGTTGCAAGAGCGCCTCCAAATTGAAGCCGTGACCAACTCCCGCAAGGCTTTTGAGGTATCCGAAACCCAGTTGCGCGCCGGCACGATCAACCTCATCACGGTCCTGCAGACCCAGCAAACGCTCCTCACGGCCGAGAACACGTTGGCGCAAGTGCGATTGACCAAGCTCTTGGCGGCAAGCAGCCTGTTTCAGGCATTGGGCGGCGGATGGACCCCGACCGGCGAGATTTCTTCGCTGCAACCACAGGACGACGCGACGCGCCCACGGCCGGTAAACTGAACTGCTGTCGAGCGAAGCATGCCCTCGGACTTGATCCGGGGGTGGATGCCGGTTCGCATGGTGAAGACGGGTTACGGCCGCACTCAGCCGGCGGCCCGCTCATCATCAACAGGTCGGTTTTCGACTACTTCATCGCATCGTAGATTGCGAACGTGTAGGCGCCTTCCGGCTTCCTGGTGATGACAGGATCCGACCCGCCCGACATCAACGTCGCAACCGTTCGGTCGTAATCCTTGACGTCCAGCTTGCCGTCGGCGGAGCCGAGCAGCTTGCCGACTTCCGTCATCATCCGCGTCTGGTCCTTTGCGGTTTTTGCGCCGGTGGAATCGCCGGCCAGGATGATCTTCACTGCCTCGTCGGGATGGTTCTTGGCGTAATCCCAGCCCTTCATCGAGGCCTTGACGAATTTCGCCATCTTGGCCACGAACGTCGGATCCTTGAGGTTCTTTTCCAGCACCCAGAGACCGTCTTCCAGCGTCGCGACACCCTCGTCCTCATATTTGAAGACCACGAGCTGGCTCGGCTTGTAGCCGCCGTCGATCACCTGCCAATATTCGTTGTAGGTCATCGTTGAAACGCAATCGGCCTGCTTCTGCAGGAGCGGATCGACATTGAAGCCCTGCTTGATGATCTTGATGCCCCCCGCAGACCCGTCGGTCTTGATGCCAAGCTTCGACATCCAGGACAGGAAGGGATACTCGTTGCCACCGTACCAGAACTCCGATGGTCTTGCCCTTGAAATCGGTGGGCTTCTTGATGCCGGTTTCAGCGCGGCAGGTCAGCTCGAGTCCGGACTTCTTGAAGGTCTGCGAGATATTGACCAGCGGTACGCCCTTTTCGCGCGACGCCAGCGCCGAGGGCATCCAGTCAACCACTACGTCCGCACCGCCGCCGGCGATCACCTGTGGCGGGGCCACGTCCGGACCACCCGGCTTGATCGTAACGTCGAGCCCGGCTTCCTTGTAGAAGCCCTTTTCCTTGGCCACGAAGTAACCCGCGAACTGGGCCTGAGCGACCCATTTTAGCTGGATGGTGACCGTGTCAGCCGCCTGGGCTGTAGCCAACGACAAGCCGATCGTCATACCTGTCGCGAGTGCCAATACTTTTTTCATGCGATACTCCGAAGCTTTAAGACCCCGCCGAGTCAGGTTCGATAGGATGGATGCCAAAAAGTGGTCGCGCGCTCGGCGAGCGCGACAAGTCCGTAAAAAACCATTCCCGCGATCGCCGCGAGCGCGATCTCCGCCCACACCATGTCGATCGCCATTCGCCCCGCCTCCGTCGAGATTCGAAAACCGATGCCTTGCGTCGGCGTTCCGAAAAATTCGGCCACGATCGCGCCGATCAATGCCAGCGTGGCATTGATCTTCAAGGCGTTGAAAATGAAGGGCAGAGCCGCCGGCAGGTAAAGTTTCTTCAACGTCTGCCTGTGGTCAGCTCCGTAGGATCGCATCAGATCCCGTTCCGTTTGCCCCGACGCGGATAACCCGGCGAGCGTATTCACCAGCATCGGGAAAAACGTCACGAGAGCAACGACTGCGGCCTTCGACGGCCAGTCGAAGCCAAACCACATCACCATGATTGGCGCGACGCCCACGAGCGGCAACGCAGAAAGGAAATTGCCGAGCGGAAGCAGACCGCGTCCGAGAAAGGCAAAGCGCTGCGCGACAATCGCGACCGCCAGCCCCGCGCCGCAGCCGATGGCATAGCCGATCAGCACGCCGCGAATAAAGGTTTGCACGAAATCTCGTCCAAGCGTCGGCAGTGACGCAAAAAACCGTGCCGCCGCAGCG
Organism: uncultured Alphaproteobacteria bacterium; assembly: GCA_963786045.1. GTDB lineage: Bacteria > Pseudomonadota > Alphaproteobacteria > Rhizobiales > Xanthobacteraceae > Bradyrhizobium. The sequence goes on from CAWAXR010000025.1 coordinate 655,749, forward strand.
CTCGGCGCGGGCATGATCACCGGGGAGACGCCGAAGCCACGCACCGATACTTCCCAGAGATAGAAAACCACCGCGCCGAACAGCAGCGGAATCGTGAATCCGAGAACACGGCGCCATATCTCGTTCCGCGGGCGCATCGAGGCCAGCTGAACCACGCACAGCGCGGCGCCGAGCCAGACCGCAAGCACCACCGCCCAGAACCCCGCTGCCGCGGAGCCGGCGACGCCGGGATCGCGCAGCAACGCCAGCGTTATCGCGGCTCCGCCGAAGGCGCCAATGAAACCAGGAAGCACCGCCCATGATCCGCGGGTCCACGCGGCAACCGTAAACAGCAGTGCCGCAGCGAAAGTCACCGCCATCAGCTCCGGCCGCACCGGCAAGGCGACCGCAGCTTCGCTTGAAAGCGGCAAGACCAGCGCCGCGAGCGTGCCTGCCGCTGAAAGGATAAAGCCCAACCGGCGCCTGCGTGGGTTCACGGCCGCGTCCCCATTTGCCGCACGACACCGCACTCGGCCAGGCTCACCAAACCTATCAAACCGGAGGCGAGGATCGCCGACGCCAGCAAAGCCGCCCATATCTGGATGGTCTGGCCATAGTAGGATCCGGCCAGCAGCCGCGCGCCTATCCCGGCTTCGGCACCCGTCGGAAGTTCCGCGACGATCGCGCCAATCAGCGAAATCGTAATGGCGACCTTCAGGCTGGCGAAGAGAAAGGGGACAGCGGACGGCCAGCGCAGTTTCGACAGTACCTGCCGCGGAGTTGCGGACCATGTTCGCATCAGATCGAGCTGCATCGGATCGGGCGAGGTGAAGCCCTTCACCATCCCGATCGTGATCGGAAAGAAACACAGATAGGCCGAAATGATCGACTTCGGCAGCAGCCCCTGCAAACCCATCGCGCCGAGCACCACGATGAAGATCGGCGCCAGCGCCAGGATCGGAACCATCTGCGAGCAGATGATCCAGGGCAGCAAGCTCTTTTCCAGCACGCGGCTGTGCACGATCATCAGCGCCAGACCTATGCCCAAAAGCGCACCGAGCACGAAGCCAAGCAGCGTCGCCGACAGCGTCACGGCCGAATGATAGACAAGGCTGCGTGGCGCGGTCGGCGCATACCCGAAGACCGAATCGACGAAGGCAGCAATTACCTGGTGCGGCGCCGGCAGCAGCGGTCGCTCCGCGCTCATCGTACCCTCGAGCAGGTCCGACACGGTATAGGGTGTTTCCTCCCGTTCGAATCCGTCACGCACAAGCGAAAGGTTCATTAGGACAGCCGCGATGTACCAGATTCCAATCAGCACCAGAACGATCGTCGCAATCGGCGCATAGCGCTCGACCACCGGATGTTGCCGCCACGCGACGGCGCGCGAAACGGGGAAAGCGAGCGCGCTACTCGTCATAGGAATGCCCCGCCCGAAGGCCGACGCGCACGCGCTGCGCGATCTTCAGGAATTCCGGCGTCTCGCGAATTTCCAAGGTGCGCGTGCGCGGAAAATTGCAGTCGATGATATCAATGATGCGCCCGGGTCGTGGCGACATCACCACGATCTTTGTCGACAGGAACACCGCTTCGGGAATCGAGTGGGTCACAAACAGGACCGTCTTTCCGGTCTTGTCCCACAATTGCAGCAACTGCTCATTGAGATGATCGCGGACAATCTCGTCCAATGCGCCGAATGGCTCATCCATCAACAACAGCTCCGGGTCGAATGAGAGCGCGCGGGCGATCGACACCCGCTGCTGCATCCCGCCCGACAACTGCCAGGGAAATTTGCGCTCGAAGCCGGTGAGGTTGACCAGCGCCAGATACCGCGCCGCGCGCTGCCGTTGCTCGCTATCGGAAAAACCCATGATCTCCAGCGGCAGCTTGATATTCTTCTCGATCGTGCGCCACGGGAACAACGCGGGCGCCTGAAACACGTAGCCGTATCTGCGCTCCAGCCGCGCCTGCTCCGCGCTCATGCCGTTGACGAGAAGCGTGCCTGATGTCGGTTGCTGAAGATCGGCAATCACCCGCAGCATCGTGGTTTTGCCACAGCCGGAGGGGCCGATGAAGGAAACAAATTCGCCGTCCGCGATCTGCAGACTGACATTTGACAACGCATCGACCTTGCCATCGGCAGTCTCAAACGTCAGCGAGACATTGCGAACGTCCACCGCCAGCCGCTGCGGCGAAGAAATCAATTCGGTGCTGGCATCCGTTGTACCCTTCATCGCTACCGGCCCGATCGGAGCAACAAGCGGCTCCTGCTCGTTCGCCCGCAGCGTAACGCCCGGACCGTCCAGCTTCAATGCTTTCAGGATTTGCCCCGCCATAAGGCAAATATAGGCAAACGCCGCTGCAAATGGCGCGCTCAATGTTTGCGCATGCGGAGGTTTTAATGGGCAAGAACGACCATCGGGTCCGAACATGCCCTTTCGGATTATCAGACAGACAAAAAAACCGATCGGTTTTGACTCAGTGCCAAGCTTCACATTTGGGCGAGAATGCCGGCTCGATGCGTCTGAATTTTTCGTCAGCTCCGCGCTGAGCGCACTGCACAATGCAATCCATCGATCAAATTTAGGCGATACGCAGCAAATTCCTGCCAACCTTGGCCGGGCGGCGCGCCATAGAGGTTAACAGCCACGGGACCCAACGAAGGTGGGGCGTGAATCGCCGTTGTATTCGGTCGCGATATCGCTATACTTCGTCAATGCGGCCACGGCCGCGCAGTTAATTTTCAGTGTAGGTGACCAGGCCCGTCTGCTTAGGCGGGCCGTCGCCGTTTAAGGGATCCATGACTTAAGGATACGTGGCGATGACTCGTTCCAACCGGGTTGACCATATCCGGATTACCTCGCACCCGGCACCGGGTGCCAAGCTCAACTTCCCGATCCATTGGGGTGCGGCCAGTGCGCGCGAACGCGGGCCCGTGATTGGCACCGTATCCCGCCCGCAGGATCGCAACGTCATCGGCAGCCATGGTGGCTCCTATTCGGTCTACCGCGCGCTTGCAGTTTCGTCGGGCGCCCTCGACCCGATCCGGCGCCCGGATCTCACCAACACTCATCCCGCCGAAACGATCGGGCCGTTCCCGCAATGGGCCGATCCGCAGCGGATCGTCTCGCTCGACCCGTGGGGACATCTTGCAGCTGAGAATTTTGCAGCGGAGATCGCTGAGGGTATCGATATCCGCCCGAGTATCGCGATCACCCGCGCCCGTCTTGACCTGCCCGAGTTGAAGGCCGCGATCGAAGCCGGACGGCTCGATCATGACGGCGAGGTGGTGCACGAGAACGGCAGCGTCTCCGTGGTCAAGATCGCGATCGACCCGGTATGGTATCTACCGGGCCTGGCGCAGCGCTTCGCAACCACCGAAAACAATCTGCGCCGGCAATTGTTCGAGCAGACCGCAGGCATGTTTCCGGAATTGGTGACGCGGCCCGACCTGCAGGTCTTCCTGCCGCCGATCGGAGGCATGACGGCCTATCTGTTTGGCGACGTTTCCAGACTGCCGGACCACCGCACCCGTATAACCTGCCGTGTTCACGACGAGTGCAATGGCTCCGACGTGTTTGGCTCCGACATCTGCACCTGCCGTCCATACCTGCTTCACGGGATCGAGGAATGCGCCCGCGCCGGGCAAACCGGCGGCCTTGGCATCATCATCTACAATCGCAAGGAAGGCCGCGCGCTCGGCGAAGTCACAAAATTCCTCGTCTACAACGCGCGCAAGCGCCAGGAAGGCGGCGATGCCGCGGCCCAGTATTTCGAGCGCACCGAATGTGTCGCTGGCGTGCAGGACGCGCGATTCCAGCAATTGATGCCGGACGTGATTCACTGGCTCGGCCTGAAGCGCATCGACCGCTTCGTTTCCATGAGCGACATGAAGCATGATGCGCTGACCAGCCAGGGCATCGAGATCGTCGAACGCATACCGATCCCCGACGATCTTGTCCCGCCCGACGCGCATGTGGAAATCGCGGCAAAGAAGGCGGCTGGCTACTACAGCCCCGAACCGCCACAGCCGCAGGACTTGGTCAACTCGGTCGGCCGCCCGCTTGAGAATTACTGAGAGAGGGCGGCGGTGTCCCTGGCAAATCCCGAGACGTCGGCTGCCCTGTCATTGTTGAATGCCGAGGCGGTTCGCGAGCGCGCGCATCGCATGCTCGCGATCGGCCTTGAGGACAAGCTTCCAAATTTCCGTATCCACCTCGATCGCATGGACAGCGTGGTCGAGCTGGTGCTGGAGACGACACGAAAAGCTTATCCTTCGTTCGAGGTGCCATTTCATTCGCGCTGGCGGCACTTCGTCATCAGCAACGACGATCGCTGGGCTGATATCGTCGAGCAAACCAGATGGCCCGACCGAGCGGCCCGCGCGCGAGCTGAATTCGATCTCGCCATCGTCAGCGTCTTCCTCGATGCCGGCGCCGGCCCGACATGGCGCTACCGCGATCCAAAGACTGGATCGGCCATCGGCCGCTCGGAGGGCTTGGGACTGGCCAGCCTCGCCATGTTCGAGAGCGGTGCCTTCTCGGCCAATCCGCATGAACCCTTGCGCGCCGATGCCGATGTCCTTGCGAACCTCACCGTTGCCGATCTGAAGCGTGGCTTGCAGGTCTCCGATGGCAATCCACTGGTCGGCCTTGAGGGCCGCGTTGATCTGCTACGCCGTCTCGGCGCGCTGGTGGCATCGAAGCCGGACGTATTCGCCCGCCTCGACACACCGCGACCCGGCGGCCTGTTCGATCGATTTGCGATTCTGGCGGAGGATCTGCAGCTTCCCGCCCCGACGATTCTTTCCGAGCTCTTGCAACAGCTCGGACCGATCTGGCCATCACGGCTGACGCTGGGCGGCGTCGCGCTCGGCGACTGCTGGAAACATCCGGCGCTGACGACGAACGATGCGACCAGCGGCTTGATGCCGCTGCATAAGCTGTCGCAATGGCTGGCGTATTCCCTGATCGAACCGCTGCAAACGGCCGGCATACGCGTCACCGATATCGATGGCCTCACGGGCCTTGCCGAATACCGCAACGGCGGGCTGTTCATCGATGCCGGCGTGCTCGCGTTTCGCAATCCAGAAGATGCTGGGCGCGAGCATGAGGTTGCTTCGTCGCTGGTGGTGGAGTGGCGCGCGCTGACGGTAGCGCTGCTCGACCGCGTCGCGGATGCAATGCGGCAACGGTTGGGGCTCGACGCTACATCGCTGCCGCTGGCCAAAATTCTGGAAGGTGGAACCTGGGCCGCGGGCCGGCGGCTGGCGCGCGATCGCCGTGCTGACGCTTCACCTCCCGTGAAAGTCATCAGCGACGGCACCGTGTTCTAGGGGCAAGGGGTAACAACATGGACGGCGTCACGATCGTTAGTCATCCGCTGGTGCAGCACAAGCTGACGCTGCTGCGGAAGAAGGATATTTCGACCAAGTCGTTTCGCGAACTCCTCAAGGAGATCGGGATGCTCCTGTGTTACGAGATCACCCGCGATCTGCCGCTGGCGGATGTCGATATCGAAACACCGCTTGCCCGTATGAAGTCGCCGCAGATCGCGGGCAAGAAACTGGTGCTGGCGCCGGTGCTGCGGGCCGGCGTCACCTTCGCGGAAGGCATGCTGGACCTGGTGCCGAACGCGCGGGTCGCCCATATCGGCCTCTACCGCGAGCCGGAGACTTTTGTGGCCGTGGAGTATTTCTTCAAGGCCCCGAGCGATCTGCACGAGCGGCTGGTGATTGTCATTTCCCCCGTATTGGCGACGGCGAACTCCGCGGTCGCGGCGGTTGACCGCGTGAAGGAGCGCGGCGCGACCGACATTCGACTGGTCTGCCTGATCGGCGTGCCCGAAGGCATCGAGCGGATGCGCGGCATTCACCCGGACGTCCCGATCTGGCTTGCCGCGGTCGACGACGGACTGGACGAACACGCCTATATTCTGCCGGGTCTCGGCGACGCCGGCGACCGCGCTTACGGCACCAAATAGATCGCGCCGTCGCCCCTCACGCGTTGCTGGTCAGGTCCCGACGCGAAGCGGCGCGCGCTGCTTGCGAAGAAACGCGATGACGGAAAGCGCGGTGATGCGCCCGGTCTTTGGATTTTCCGACGGAATGTTCTCGATCGACATGGAAAACCGGGCCGAGTTGGATTCCACCTCAACACGGTGAACATTGCGGGTCAGCGCAGGATCGGCCCAGATTTCCAGCCGCGTCCGGTCGGGGCCTATCCCGGCCAGCGACAGCGCGACAGCCACATTCAGATTTGCCGGAAATCCCTTCGCGGCCTCCCGCGCCGTGCCGTCGAATATCCTGAGCGGCTCTTTGATCTGCTCGATGTCGATGTTGTTCTCGATCAAGTACGGCGCGCCGGCGAGGCCCTGCACCGGCTTTCGCGTCACCATCCGGACCGAATGAATCTCTCCGACAGCCGCCGCGGTCACCGCGTCAAGCCCGATCAGCGCGCCGGTCGGCACCACGATCTGTCCGCCATTCTGCTTCGCAAGTTCGATCAGATCCTCGTTTTCGAGAAGCGCGCCGACACTGAGAACAATCGCGGTTTTTCCCTTGGTCACAAAGGGCGCAACGATCGATCTTACAAGCCGCGCCGGTGCGCACTCGATCACGATGTCGGCGACGTCGGACAGCTTTTCGATCGGCAGCACGGCGGGTGACGTTGTCAGGTTGCCAAGCCAGTCCCGATGCTTCTCGGGGTGTTGCGCCGACACCGCACTGAGCACCAGCCCGTCGATTCCCCGGTCCAGCGCCTCCGCTACCTTCTTCCCGATCGGTCCCAGCCCCGCAATCGCAACCCGCAGATCAGCGCCTGCGCTTTTCGACAAATTTGGCATTCGTATTGGCTTCTCTATCTTGCAATGACCGCGCCTTCGCGGTGCTTGTGTCCGAATTTTTCGCGGGAACCATATTAGCCATCCGGTTCCCGGTCAAAAGCCCTGCCTCGGACCGACCATCCGATCGCCTGAAATATGATCTTTTGATCCCGGCAAAAATCGGGTTTGCTCGCCTCGGCATTTGGCATACGGGTCTCTGCAGGGAGTGGCACATGAACGGACTTGGCGGACTTAACAAATCTCCGGAAGGCGTCGTGATCGGGCTGGTGCAGCTGCAATTGCCGGTGGTCGCGACCAAGGCCGACCTTGCCCGCCAGACCGACCGCATCGTTTACATGGTCGGCAAGGCGCGCCGCAATCTCGGCACCATGGACCTCGTGGTCTTCCCGGAATACTCGCTGCACGGCCTGTCGATGGACACCAATCCCGCGATCATGTGCCGGCTCGACGGCCCGGAAGTCGCGGCGTTCAAGAAAGCCTGCATCGATAACAGGATCTGGGGCTGCTTTTCGATCATGGAGTTCAATCCCGACGGCAATCCCTATAATTCGGGCCTGATCATCGACGATCACGGCGAGATCAAACTGTACTACCGGAAATTCCATCCGTGGATTCCGGTCGAACCGTGGGAACCCGGCGACATCGGCATTCCCGTGATCGAGGGCCCCAAGGGCGCCAGGATCGCGCTGATCATCTGCCATGACGGCATGTTCCCGGAAATGGCGCGGGAGTGCGCCTACAAGGGCGCCGAAATCATGATCCGCACCGCCGGCTATACCGCGCCGATCCGCGAGAGCTGGCGCTTCACCAACCAGGCCAACGCGTTCCAGAACCTGATGGTGACGGCGAACGTCTGCATGTGCGGATCGGATGGCTCGTTCAACTCGATGGGCGAAGGCATGATCGTGAATTTCGACGGCAGCATCCTCGCCCATGGCACGACAGGGCGGCCCGACGAGATCATCACGGCGGAGGTACGCCCTGATCTGGTGCGCGAGGCGCGGATTCACTGGGGCGTCGAGAACAATATCTACCAGCTCTGGCACCGCGGTTACGTCGCGGTGAAAGGCGGCGCGATGGATTGTCCCTACACCTTCATGCAGGACATGGTGGCCGGCACGTTCCGGCTGCCCTGGGAGGACCAGGTCAAGGTCACCGACGGCACGCCTTGCGGCTTTCCGGCGCCGACGCGGATGTTCGGCGCGAAGACCGGCAAGGCGGCGGAGTAGCCATTTGTCGTCCCGGCGAACGCCGGGACCCATAGCCACGGACCGTTGTTGTTGAAGCAAAGCCGACAGCCATCCTGCTCTCAGAACGACCGCCGCGGCGTATGGGTCCCGGATCGGCACTCGCTGCTTGACAGCGCTACGCGCTGCAAGGCGCTCGCTTGTCCGGGACGACGATTTGCGTGTGGCGCGTTGGTAGGCAATTAATTTCAAACAGCAGCCATGCCTCCGCATTCTCGCCGCGTCATTCGCGCGAGTTTTGCCAGAACGTTTCGCCTTCTGAATTCAGAGGGCGCAGGGAAAGCCGGGTGCCGATTGCACCCATGGCTCCCGTGCAACAAAAAGCACGGGGGTAGGACCACAGGCGAAACCGGAAAACACTCCGGCTTTCCCTGCGCGATGGTTTTACGGTTTCCTTCGCGCTCTCCCCGGTGACCGGGCTTTCTTGCCACCGTCGCCAGCAGAATGACTTCCGCCAACTTGACGCCAGCGTCGGGGCGTCAGGACCACACGACTTCGCCGTCCGCCTCAAGCGCCATTCGTCAAGAGCGCATCAGCGTCCACCGCATCCCGCACCCAACGTCCGTGACGATCGCGAAGCGCCCCTCTTGGTGAGGACGGGATACGCGGAAAGATGCCGGTGATTTGGGGGTGATATCAATGAGGAGGATTGCGACCAATTGGCACGACGGGCAAATCACGCGCTGCGGCGCATATCGGAACACGGAACGCAAGAGTCAAGAACCAGGGCATGAACCCTAAAATTCAGCGATGGATGCGTCCGTCTGGCGCGCATTCCGGACTCAAGTCGGACATCGCGTGAGGTCCGAAAAGTGCCAAAGGCGGAAATTGTGAGCACCTGCTTGGCATTAGGGGATGATCGAATAGCGATCCTCGGCCTCCTCAAACAAACATTTTTAGGAAAATTCGCTCGAAAGCAAAAGTCGCCTTCATGTGCAAATTCAGAGACAATCAACCTCTACGGGTTAGATCATTTGCCAATAGCGGCCCAGTTGGACCGGCTTAGACGAGCCGATGAAACATGCAGAGAGCCAAGAAGTCTCCCATGTCGCAAACCAATCGAAATACTTGGACGAAGTGGTGGTGGCTTAGGGTCGATCACATAAAGCAGTGGTCTCCCGAGGAGCGTCGCGCGAGCAGAGTGTTGGCGTTCACTTTTACCGGTCTCTTGCTCTTCTCGCTCATTGCGACCTTTGTCCTGTTGCTGGTGCTCAGGCTCGGAGCCGCCCAGGGTTTGGCCGCATCAATTGCAATTTCCATTGTGCTGACGCTGATATATGCGCGCGGGATCGCTAACGATATTTTCTCTGGGGTTGTGCAGGCGGGCGATGCTGCAGCCGCCAAGAGGGTGGGTGGATGTATACCAGAACCAACCGATGAGTTTGCATCTCTGTCGCTCTGGTGGTTAGATTATAAACTCACGTACAGATGGTCCCCAGAAGAACTGTGGACCAGAAACGTGATCTTCGCTATTGCTGCTGTTCTGTTTCTCGCTCCATTCGCCTTCGAACTTTGGATGCTTGAAGCTCTCGGGATCAGCGAAAAAGCCGCTGCCTTGGCCCTCGCCTTGGTTTTGTTGCCGCTATCGCTGTACCTAAGTCGTCGCTTTTGCGCTTGGATGTGGCCTGAATATGTGAAGCGAGCGGACGCTTTGGCCCGCCAACGAGAGTTCTAAGTAAGTCCTCCAATCCGCCCCTATCCAAACAGTCGAATGTCGCCTTTGGGTCATTCGCGACCTGCTCTAGCCA